>NZ_JBITDZ010000004.1:0-120453 GCF_044454705.1 Actinoplanes sp. NPDC051494 | reverse complement strand
ACCCTGTCCTGGGCGGTGCCCCCACCGGCGATCAGATTCTCCACCGCGGCCCGCCGGTCGTCCACCCGCCTGCGGGCCGGGGCCGGCTCGTCGCGGAAACCGACGTTGCCGCCGAGCAGACCGGCCGTGAGACCGCGCTCGGTCTTTGTCGACCTCGATCCCGCTGATGACCCCGAGCAGGACCAGCACGGCGACAACCGGCAGCGCCAGGGTACGCACCACCCGGCCGCGATCGTGCCACCGGAACGACTCACGTCAGGCTCGTGACTCTCTTCTTCTGCCGGAACGTGGATCAGGCGGAGGGAATCCAGGGCTTCCAGGTCGCTTCGTGCTCCTTGACCCATTTCTCGCCGGCCGCTTCCGCGGTCATACCCTGGTTGGTGAGGTAATCGGAAACCAGGTTCTGATCATCGTTGGTCCAGGTGAAGTTCTTGATCAACTGAAACGCGGTGCTGTTGGTGTCCGCGAACTTCTTACTGACGATCTTGTCGAGCACGTAATCCGGGTAGTCACAGGCGACCTTCTTCGGATCCGCGTCACAACCGGTCGTGTATGCCGGTAGCTTCACCCGGGCGTATTTCTCCTTCGAGAACAGCCACTGCGGCTCGTAGAAGTAGAAGAGCAACGGCTTCTTCTGAGCGGTCGCCTGCTGTGCCGCCTTGATGATGGCGGCCTCACTGCCGGAGAAGACCACCTTGTAGTTCAGTTTCAGGTTCTCGACGAGTGCGACATCGTTCGTGACGAACGACGGGTCGCCGTCCAGCAGTTGTCCCTTACCGGCCGATTCCGACGTCTTGAACAGGTCCGCGTACTTGTTGAGGTTCGCGCCGTCGGTGATGTCCGGGTACTGGTCGGCCATCCACTGCGGGACGTACCAGCCGATCACGCCCTTGTTGCCGGTCGCGCCGAGGTCGACGGCGACCTTCTTGTCCTCGATGTAGGTTTTCTTCAGGTCGTCGTGACCCCAGTTCTCCACGACCGCGTCGACCTCGCCGGTCTCGAAGCCCTGCCAGGCGATTTCTTCCTTCAGGTTCTTCTTGTCGACGGTGTAACCCAGCTCGTGCTCGAGCAGATATCCCAGGACGGCGGCATTGGCCTCATAACCGACCCATGGGTTGATCGCGAGTTTGACGGTGCCTTTGGAACCCGTCTGTCCACCGGAGCCGGCATCGGACTTCGCGCCACCACAACCGGCCGCCACCATCGCGAGCGTCGTGGCCACCGCGGCGAGCCGGAACGACATTGCGTATCTCATCAAGGATTCCCTCCACATGGCGCCGTGCCGCGACTCACCGGCCGAGCGGTGAGGGCGCTGACCGCCGCCATAGAATTGAGGTGTCGCACCGGCATGGTCAATGGGGCGGCAAAAGGTTTACCTGAGCGCAATAACCGCTGCTCGGCCCGACGCGCGACTATGGACCTCACTGATCGCGCGGTCCATGAAGGAACATCGCGCACAGTGATCTGATTGCGGTCAGGAATACACGCTCCCAAAATTGCTCGGGTGCTCCGCCCGCGTGCGCGAACGCCCGGAAACCGGGGGTTGTCACCCCGTCCACCACTCGATCACGGTGCGTAGCGCACTGGATCCATTGTCGACAGCGAGCTTCGATGTGACACTCGCAAACGATCTTGAAGACTTGTCCCGACGGCGATCATCGGCAAACCGGTGGGGCGGCGAGGGTGAGCGTGGTCCCGGCCCGCCCGGTGTCGAAGCGAGCGGCGGCCCGGCGGCCCGGTAGCCCGGTAGTGCGGCGGCCCGGTGGCGGCGCTGCTGTCGGTCAGGGCTCAGCCGGGGGTTCCCCGCCTTCCCGGGAGGGCTGGCCGGTCCGGGAGGGTAGGCCGGTCCGGGAGGGTTGGGCGCTTGGGGAGGGCTGGCCGGTTGGGGAGGCTTGGGCGGCGCGGTAGGACTGGTAGGTGAGCCGGATCGCCACGGCGGCCATGATGGCGGAGGCGACGCTCGCCAGCTGGTCCATCGCGGCCATGCCGAAGAAGTAGACCCCGGTGCCGGCGAGGCTGACGAGCGCGACCAGGGTCAGGACGCCCGCCATGCGGTGCGCGGTCATTCCCCGGAGGCGGTCGGCGGCGAGGTAGACCGCGAGCTCGCTGAGGATGAGCGCGGCCGTGGTGATCACCGAGACGTGCCAGGCCATCATCGCAGCGCCTTGACCATGCGGGTGGTGAAGTCCGGGGTCAGGTCGGTGCCGTCGGTGAGGAAGGCCTTCGTGTCGGCGGCGAAGAGGGACGCGAAGTCGGTGTAGTTGCGGTGCACCGGGCGGGGTATCGCGTTGTCCACCGCGATCCGGACGGCCTTGAGCTGCGGGACCAGGTTGGTGACCTGGGTGTCGTTGTAGACCGCGGTGCAGCTGGGCGCGAACCCCGCGAGCGCGAGGATGCGTTGCGCCGGGATCCCGGTCAGGAATCGGATCAGCCGCTCCGCCTCCACCGGGTGCGGGCACCGTGCGGTGATCGCGAGGAACTGGCCGCCGAGGATCCCGTACGGTATCGGCCGGACCTCGATGCGTTCCGTGCCGCCACCCCGCTCGCCGCGGTCCAGGGCGCCGAGGCGGAACGGCCAGTTCCGCATGTAGGGCAGGTTGCCCGTCTTGAACGCCTTGTCCGAGCTGTCCTCGTTGAGGGTCGCCACCACCGACTTCTCCTGGAGGGCCGTCCGGAGGGGGGTCAGCGCCTTGTTCCAGCGGGTGTGGTCGAAGTCCCACGTCTCGCCGTCGTCGGTCAACAGGCCCCTGTCCCGGGCGTAGGCCTGCTCCAGGACGTTGACGACGAAGGCCTCCTCGTCGGCCTCGCTCCATTCGAGCTGGCCGGCGAATCGCGGCCGGCCCGCCTCGGCCCGGGCCATGACGGTCGCCAGATCGGTGGCCAGGTCCGGATCGGGCCGGACCGGGACCCGGCGGAACAGCATGCCGGCGTCCGCGTTGAAGGGGAGTGCCCAGAGCTCCTTCGAACCCTTCACCGTGCATGCTTTCTCGATCGACGGGAGATACCGCATATTCTTGGCCTGGGTCAGTGTGCGCAGTCCGGTCCCGCCGTCGGCGAAATGCGGGATGTGGATCAGGTCGAGGTTGAGGACGTCGGCGCCGGAATCCTCGAACGTGGCGAGCTGATCCTTGGTGGAGCCCGCCACCCGTACGATCTGCACCTGGATCTCGGGGTGGAGTTCTTTCCAGATCCGCAGGAGTTGGTCCCGGGTCCCGGTGTTGTCCGTCCCGGTCGCCAGCTTCAGGCCGATCACCGGCGCGACGGCGTTGGGCAGCGGTTTTCTCGCCGGGGCCCGGTCGACGAAGATCCGGTTCGCCACCGCGCCGAGGGCGCCTGAGATCAGCGCGCCGGCCAGGAACGACCGACGTGAGTGTGCTTCGCCCATGATAATCAACCTGCGTTCATCACCTACGGAAACAATGTATTTTCCGATGGTACGCAGGAATGCAAATGGGAATTGTTCTCGCTATTTATCCGGCCATTGTCAGACCATCATGAATTCCTGTTCCAGGGCGGCCAGCGGGCGGGCCGGGGGGAGGACGAGTTTGTAGCCGACCTGGCGGATCGTGCCGATCATCGACTCGAATTCGGAGCCGAGTTTGGCTCGCAGGCGGCGGACGTGGACGTCGACCGTGCGGGTGCCGCCGAAGTAGTCGTAGCCCCAGACGTCGCGCAGCAGTTGGGCCCGGGTGAAGACCTGGCCGGGGTGCTGGGCGAGGAAACGCAGCAGCTCGAACTCCTTGTACGTGAGGTCGAGCGGCCGGCCGCGGAGCTTGGCGGCGTACGTGTCCGGGTCGATGGTGAGGTCGCCCGCGCGGATGGTCTTGCCGGCATCGGTGGGCATGTCGGCCAGCCGGCCCGCGGCGAACTGGAGCCGGGCCTCGACCTCGGCCGGGCCGGCACCGTCGAGGATCACGTCGTCGACGCCCCAGTCGGCGTTGATGGCGATCAGGCCGGCCTCGGTGACGACCGCGAACAGCGGCACCGCGAGGCCGGTGGCGCGCAGGGTCCGGCAGGTGGCCCGGGCCTGGGAGAGCTCGCGCCGCGCGTCGACGAGCACCGCGTCGTGGCTGGACAGCGACGCGAACGTGCGCATGTCCTGCGGGGCGTGGTCGACCGCGTGGGAGAGCAGGTCGAGGGCGCCGAGGGCGCTCGGCGGGTCGCCGGGGGTGCCGAGGAGCAGAATTTTCACGAGTGACTCCGCCTGTTGGGGTAGTGCCAGCATCCGTGACCGGAAGTGCCGCGAACCGTGCAGACGTGTTACGGCTGGGTAAACGCTTGGACCGTGGTGAACGAGGCGCTGAGCACACCGGCCCGGGTCTGCACGTGGTACCGGCTGGTCCCGCGCTTCACGATGGTGCCGGTCAGGTCGGCGTACTTGCCGCCGCCGGTGAGCCGGACCTGGTCGCCGACCTGCAGCCGGACCGGTGGGGGCGCGGTGGCGGCGGTCCGCAGGCGGGCCAGTTCGGCCTCGTAGCGCGGATGCATCGGGGCCGGGTCGCCGTCGCGGGTCCAGGTGAACAGCGCGGACACGTCGAACCGGGGGGAGCAGTCGAGGCAGGAGCGGACCCGGACCGGCCGGCGGTGGGCCGTGGTGCGGTGCCCGGCCGGGCAGGTCCCGACCCAGGATCCGTCGACCCGGGGCGCGTCCTCGGGGATGCACCGGCGCCCGGAGCAGCCGATGCGCTGGGCGGTCGCCCGCCACACCCGGTCGTGGCCGTGTCGCGGGCCGGCGAGGGCGTGGGCGATCTCGTGCAGCACCGTCTCGGTGACCTGTTCGGGGGAGTACAGGCTGATCAGCGACCGGGACAACCCGATCTGCCGGCGGTCCGAGCGGCACACGCCGGCCCGGGTCTTGGCGTCGTCGAACACCAGGGACCAGCCGGTGAGCCGGTGCTGGGTCATCAGGGCGGTGGCCAGCTCCCGCGCTTGCGTCAGGTTCAACGCGTGACACTCCTCGTCGTCGTGGTGGTCGTGCCAGACGATGGTGCCACGGCGGTGTGTGTCAGTGGTGGAGTCCTGTCCGGCCGTCGTCGAGCTGGGTGAGTGTCACGTGGTCGGCGAGGTATCCGGACGCGGACAGCGTCACGATCGTGGTGTCGTCGATCGTGTCCGGGTCGCTCACCGCGTACACGGTGACGGATTGTGGCTGGTCCCAGTCGGTGGGCCCGAACGTGACGATGACCGGGGGTGTGCTCCAGTCGCCGGTGCCGTTCATCCGCGTCATGATCGCGACCCGGGAGGCCGGCGGGGCGCTGAGGCGTACGGCGAACGTCGCGGCCCCGCCGTCCTCGGGCACGGTGAGCGCGTCAGGGGTCACGACGACCGTGGCGGGGGTCTGCGCCCGCGCCGCGGAGGCCGGGGCCTCGGGGGCCGGGGCCAGCCCCAGTGCACCCACCGTGGCCAGGGCCGTGATGACTCGGATCATGGCCGGTCAGTCCAGGGCCGGCAGGGTGCTGGGGCCGTTGTCGACGAACGCGTAGGTCGTCTCCAACGGGGCGTCACCGAGCTCCTCGGCGATCAGGCCGTCCGGGAAGACCTGCAGGAACGCGCCCTGGGCACTGATCGAGTACGTCGGGTCGCCCTGCTCCTTGGCGTCCTGCTCGGTGATGGTGAACAGCTGCCCGGCCCGGCCGGCGTCACAGGCCGTGGCCACGACGGTCAGCGAGGAGCTGCCGTTGTTCTTGATCCCCATGCAGGACGGTTCGCCGCTGCTGTCCGCCTTCGCGGTCTTGATCAGGTACTTGCCGTTGTGCGGGGTGAGCACGAACAGGCCGTGCTCGGCCTCGCCGTCGGTGAGGCCGAGCCGTCCCTTGTCGTCGACCGCGACGATCGACTCGAAACCCGGGATCGGCTTGATGACGATCTGCCGCTTGCCCGCGAGGATCGGATCCCCACTGCTGCTCTCCTGGGTCGGCTCAGCCTCGTCGGGAGCCTCCGTCGCGGTGTTCTTCTTCAGATTGCCGACCTCGCCGGAGGCGGTGGGGGCGGTGGCCTGGCTGGGGGAGGTGCTGGTGGCGGCGCAAGCCTGCTGGGTCAGCAGGGCGCCGGCGGCCAGGACGCCGAGCAGAGCGGTGGTGCGACGGTTCCGCATGGGAGGACCTCCCGGTAGATGTGGCGGTGACAGGAACCAGGATCACCACCGTGGATCGCCCACGGAGCGCACGCGGCGCAGAGTGGCACGAACCATGGAGAGAGCGGGTTCCGACCGCAAGAACGGGCACGATGTGCCTGGCCAGGTGTGCAGCGCGTTGACGAGCGTCGAATGCATCGTGCAGCCTCGCTCGGGTGATCCCCAAGAAACGAAGACTGCGCACCCTGCTCTCCGGCGCCGGGGTGGCGACGCTGCTCGCCGCCGGTGGCGTGACCGCGGTCGTGCTCGCCAACCAGGCCGACGCCGCGGTGAACCTCAACGACAGCGACGTCACCGCGAACCTGTGGGAGTGGAACTGGCCCTCGATCGCGAAGGCCTGCACCGGCCAGCTCGGCCCGGCCGGGTACGGCGCGGTCCAGGTCGCCCCGCCCCAGGAGTCGATCACGCTGCCGACCAGCTCGCAGGGCGCGCACCCGTGGTGGGAGGTCTACCAGCCGGTCTCGTACCAGATCACGAGCCGCCTCGGCACCCGTGAGCAGTTCGCGAGCATGGTGACCGCCTGTCACACCGCGGGCGTGCGCGTGTACGTCGACGCGGTCATCAACCACACCGCGGGCAGCGGCAACACGTACAAGACCGGGTACGCCGGCGGCACGATCGACCCGAAGGGGTTCAGCTACCCCGCGGTGCCGTACTCGACCGGAGACTTCCATCACGCCGGTGACGGGTCCTGCAATGACGAGGACGGCCAGATCGACGCGTGGGACGACCCCGCCGAGGTGCAGAACTGCGAGCTGTCCGGCCTCTCGGACCTCAAGACCCAGAGCGGCACGGTACGTACGAAGATCACCGGCTACCTGAACGACCTGGTCGGGCTCGGTGTCGACGGGTTCCGGGTGGACGCCGCCAAGCACATCGCGCAGGCCGATTTCGCGCAGATCATCGGTGGGCTGAGGAAGACCACGGCCGAGGGCCGGGCGCCTTACATCGCGCAGGAGGTCATGGCGGGCGGCACCGGGACCCTGGCCCCGTCGGCGTTCACCGCCAACGGTGACGTGCTCGGCTTCTCGTACGCGAACGCCCTCACCAACCACTTCCGCGACGGGAACCTCAGCGACCTGGGCGGCATCCCCTCCTGGGGTCTGGACCTGAAGAGCGCGAACACCGCCGCGATGGTCACCAACCACGACCTCGAGCGCGACGGCAGCACGCTGCGCACCCAGGACGGCGGCAAGTACACGCTGGCCAACTACTTCCTGCTGGCCTACCCGCACGGCAAGCCGTTCCTGTACGACGGGTTCACGTTCTCGACCGGCAACACCGGCCAGTCGCCGCCGGCCGACGCGAACGGCTACGTCAGCGACACCAGCTGCGGCAACGGGGCATGGCAGTGCAGCACGCAGTCCACCGGCATCAAGGGCATGGTGGCCTGGCACAACACGGTCAAAGCGGCCACCACGGCCAGTGACTTCACGGCCACCTCGGACAGCGTGATCGGCTTCCGCCGCGGCTCGCTGGGCTGGGCCGGCTTCAACGCCTCCGGCAGCGCGTCGACCGCGACGTACCCCACCGGGCTGGCCGACGGCACGTACTGCGACCGGGTCACCGGCGGTGCCTCCAGCGGTGGTTGCGCCGGCACCGCGGTCACCGTCTCGGGCGGCAAGGCCAAGGTCACCATCCCGGCCGGCGGCGCGGTCGCCGTCGACATCAACGCGAAGTCCGCCGGTGGTGGCGCCACGACGGCGCCGACGGCCACGACGGCACCGACGGCCACGACGGCACCGGCCCCGACCACCTCCGCGTGTACGACGGTCGCGGTCACGTTCGGCGCGACGGTCACCACCGAGTGGGGACAGAACGTGTTCGTCCTCGGCAACAAGGCAGCGCTGAGCACCTGGGACACCACGGGTGGCGTGGCACTGTCGCCGGGCTCGTACCCGGTGTGGACCGGCGGGGTGAGCCTGCCGGCCAACACGACCGTCGAGTACAAGTACGTGAAGAAGGAAGGCTCCGAGATCATCTGGGAGTCGGGGGCGAACCGGACGTTCAACACCGGCAGCGCCTGCACCAAGACGCTGACCGACACCTGGAACTAGCCGACCCAGGGCCCCCGTCGTGATGGTGGGGGATTCCGCCGTCACGGCGTGGGGCGGCGCCGGATCTGCAGCAGCCGGCGGCCGACCTCGGTCAGCTGCGCGCGCAGCACCTCGGGGCCGAGCGTGGTGAGCTCCGGGTCGCGCAGTGGGCCGAGCAGGCCGGTGACGAACAGCGACAACGCCACCCGGGTGGAGACGTCGGCCGGGTCGCGGACCAGGTCGGCCAGCTCGTCCCAGCCCTGGGCGAGGGCGTGGTTCGTCAGCAGGAGGCCGACCGCGGGGTCGCCCAGCATGACGGCGAACTGCTCGTGGTTGTCGACGGCGAGGTCGACGATGCCGCGGACCAGCTCGTCGAGCCGGGCCTGCCGCCCGCGCCGGGCGGTGATCCGCTCGACCATCGCGGTGAGCCGGTCGACCACCGGTGCCAGCACGCCGAGGATCAGCTCGTCCTTGGTCCTGTAGTGGTAGTAGACCGCGGCCTTGGAGACGCCCATCTCGTCGGCGATCGCCTGCAGCGAGGTGCCCTCCACGCCGTGCTGCGCGAACAGGCGCAGCGCCACGTCGTGCAGCTGCAGCCGTCCGGCCCCCCGGGGTCGCCGACCGGTTCCTGTCGTCACGGTCACAGCCTATCGACACCTGTCCGTAACTTGCCGAACGGCTGGTTTGATACTGGCCGCACGGCAGGTTGAAAACTGGCCGAGCGGCAAGTTTAAGCCTTACGGTGATCGGGCCGATTGGATAGTGAGCGGCTTCTCGAGGGGGACAACGTGGCAACTCTGCTGTACCGGCTCGGCCGGTTCTCGTTTCGTCGGCGCCGGCTCGTGCTGGCGCTGTGGGTGGTGGTGCTCGCCCTGCTGGGGGTGGGTGCGGCGACCCTGTCCGGGCCGACCAGCAACGCGTTCTCCATCCCGGGCACCGAGTCGTCGCGGGCGCTCGACGTCATCTCCGAGAAGATGGGCGGCGGCGGCAACACCGCGACCGCCCGGGTCGTCTTCACCGTCGGCGACGACGCCGAGCTGACCGGCGCCACGCAGAAGGCGGCCGTCGAGAAGGCGGTCGCCGCGCTCAAGGTCGCCCCCCAGGTCGCCGCTGTCGCCGACCCGTACGAGTCGCAGACCGTCTCGCAGGACAAGCGGACCGCCTACGCGACCGTCACCTACGCGGTGGCCGCCCCCGACCTCACCGAGGCGGCCCGGGAAGGGCTCCGCACCGCCGGCGAGAGCGCCGCATCGGCCGGGATCGAGGTCGAGTTCGGCGGTGACGCCACCGTGGCCGGCACCGAGGCCGGCGCGACCGAGGTGCTCGGCGTGCTGGTGGCCGCCGTGGTCCTGGTGATCACGTTCGGCGCGCTGGTCGCCGCCGGGCTGCCGCTGCTCACCGCGATCATCGGGGTCGGCGTCGGCATGGCGGGCATCCAGATCGCCACCGGCTTCTTCGACCTGTCCAGCTCCACGTCCGCGCTGGCGCTGATGCTCGGCCTGGCCGTCGGCATCGACTACGCGCTGTTCATCGTCTCCCGCTACCGCCACGAGCTCGCCGAGGGCCGCGCCGGCGAGGAGGCCGCCGGGCGCGCCGCCGGCACCGCCGGGTCCGCGGTCGTGTTCGCCGGACTGACCGTCATCATCGCGCTGGCCGCGCTCGCGGTGGTCGGCATCCCGTTCCTGGCCGCGATGGGCTTCGCCGCCGCGGCCACCGTCTTCGTGGCCGTGCTGATCAGCCTGTCGCTGCTGCCCGCCCTGCTCGGCTTCGCCGGGGTCACGGTGCTGCCCAAGGCCCAGCGCGGCATCGCCGGCAAGCACGAGCAGCCCGCGGGCACCCCGTTCGGTGAGCGCTGGGCGCGTCTGGTCGTCAAGCATCGGGTCCTGGCCCTGCTGGTCCCGGTCGTCGCGATCGCCGTCATCGCGATCCCGGCGCTGGACCTGCGCCTCGCCCTGCCCGACGACAGCACCGCCGCGGTGGACTCCACCCAGCGCAAGGCGTACGACCAGCTCTCCGAGGGCTTCGGTGCCGGCTTCAACGGCCCGTTGATCATCGTGATCGAAGCCGCGGCCGGGCAGGCCGCGACCGCCGGTGCCGAGGCCCAGAAGATCATCACCGGCCTGCGGGACGTCGTGGTGGTGACCCCGCCGACGCCGAATCAGGCCGGTGACACCGCGATCCTGTCGGTGATTCCCGCCAGCGGCCCGACCAGCGAGGACACCAAGGACCTCGTGCACGCCATCCGGGCCCAGGAGAAGGCCTTCACCGCGGCCACCGGCGGCGCCACCCTCGCGGTCACCGGCACCGCCGCGATCAACATCGACGTCTCCGAGAAGACCAGCGGCGCCCTGCTGCCGTACCTCGCGGTCATCGTCGGTCTCGCGTTCGTCCTGCTCATGCTCGTGTTCCGGTCGATCCTCGTGCCGATCAAAGCCACCCTGGGCTTCCTGCTCTCGGTCGTCGCGGCGTTCGGCGCGGTCGTCGCGGTCTTCCAGTGGGGCTGGCTCGCCGACCTGCTCGGTGTCAAGTCCACCGGCCCGCTGGTCAGCTTCGTCCCGATCTTCCTGATCGGCATCCTGTTCGGCCTGGCCATGGACTACGAGCTGTTCCTGGTCAGCCGGGCCCGCGAGGAGTACGTGCACGGCGCTTCCCCGGACGACGCGGTGATCAGTGGCGTCAAGCACGGCGCCCGGGTCGTCACCGCCGCCGCGCTCATCATGATCAGCGTCTTCGCGGGCTTCATCCTCGCCGACGACGCGATCATCAAGTCGATCGGTTTCGCGCTCGCGTTCGGCGTGCTGATCGACGCGTTCCTGGTCCGGCTGACCATCGTCCCGGCCGTGCTCTCCCTGCTCGGCAGGGCGGCGTGGTGGCTGCCGCGGTGGCTGGACCGGGTCCTGCCGAACGTCGACGTCGAGGGCGAGCAGCTCACCAAGGAGCTCGCGGCGGACGACGACGAGCTCACACCGGGAACTCCACTCCCTGAGCCAGCGGGAGCGCACCGGAGTAGTTGACCGTGTTCGTCGCCCGGCGCATGTAACCGCGCCAGGCGTCGGAGCCGGACTCCCGGCCCCCACCGGTCTCCTTCTCGCCGCCGAAGGCCCCGCCGATCTCGGCCCCGGACGTCCCCAGGTTGACGTTCGCGATGCCGCAGTCGGAGCCGTCGGCGGCGAGGAAGCGTTCGGCCTCCGCCTGGTCGGTGGTGAAGATACTGGACGACAACCCCTGCGGTACGCCGTTGTTGAGCGCGATGGCCTCGTCCAGGCTCCGGTACGTCAGCACGTACAGCAGCGGCGCGAACGTCTCCCGCCGGACGATGTCGGTCTGCCCGGGCATCCGTACGATCGCCGGCTCGGCGTAGTAGGCGCCGGGGGCCTCGCCGGCGTAACGGCGCCCGCCACCGGCGACGAGCTGGCCGCCCTGGTGCCGGGCCGCGTCCAGCGCGTCCCCCATGGCCTGGTACGCGGCACCGTGGATGAGCGGCCCGACCAGGGTCCCGGCCGCGAGCGGGGAGCCGATGGGCAGCCGCCCGTACACCTCGGCGAGCCGTTCGGTGAGCTCGCCGGCGACCTCCGCGTGGGCGATGACCCGCCGCATCGTGGTGCACCGCTGGCCCGCGGTGCCCGCCGCGGCGAAGACGATGCCCCGGGTGGCCAGGGCGAGGTCCGCGGCCGGCGTGACGATGGCGGCGTTGTTGCCGCCGAGCTCCAGCAGCGACCGGCCGAACCGGTCGGCCACCCGCGGGCCGACCGCCCGGCCCATCCGGGTCGAGCCGGTGGCGCTGACCAGCGCGACGCCGGGGTGGTCGACGAGTGCCTCGCCGACGTCAGCGCCGCCGATCAGCACCTGGCTGAGATGCTCGGGAGCACCGCTCTCGGCGACGGCCCGGTCGAGCAGCGCCGCCGCGGCCAGCGCGGACAGCGGGGCGAGCTCGGACGGCTTCCACACCACGGGGTCACCGCAGACGAGCGCCAGCGCGGTGTTCCACGACCAGACCGCGACCGGGAAGTTGAACGCGCTGATCACCGCGACCACGCCGAGCGGGTGCCACGTCTCCATGAGCCGGTGACCCGGTCGTTCGGAGCTGATCGTGCGGCCGTACAGCTGCCGGGACAGCCCGACCGCGAAGTCGCAGATGTCGATCATCTCCTGCACCTCGCCGCGCGCCTCGGAGGTGACCTTGCCGACCTCGATGCTCACCAGATCGGCGAGGTCGTCGAGGTGCTCGCGCAGCAGCCCGCCGAACCGCCGCACCAGCTCGCCGCGCGCGGGTGCCGGCACCGTCCGCCAGGCGAGGAACGCCGCCCGCGCCCGCTCGACCGTCCCGGCCACCGCCGCCGCGTCGTGCCCGCGCAGCGAACCCAGCGAACCGCCGTTGACCGGCGAGGTCACCGGACGGTCACCGGCGAGCGCGGCGAGATCGACCCCGCAGCGGTACGCGGCCGCGTGCGCCCGCGACCGCAGGTCCTCGATGCTGGGCAGTACGGTCACGGTGTGCTCCCTCGTCAGACGATGTTGAGCTCGGGCCGGGCGGCGGCGCGCGCGAAACGGTCGGCGCCCAGCCCGGAGACGTCGGTGAACGGTTCCCGGCCCAGGTAGAGGTCGCGCATCACCTCGCCGACCGCGGGCCCCATCAGGAATCCGTGCCCGGAGAAGCCGGTCGCGTACAGGAACGACCCGGCCCGGCCGATGAGCGCGTTGTGGTCCGGCGTCACCTCGTAGAGCCCGGCCCAGCCGCCCGCGATCCCCACGTCGGCCAGCCCCGGCGTCCGGCGCGCGACGGCCTCGCCCAGCCGGGGCAGCCACGTGTCGGAGCGGCCCAGCTTGAACCCCGGCGTCTCGTCGGGGTCGGACATGCCGATCAGCAGGCCGGCGCCCTCGTTGTGGAAGTAGTACGTGGTGTCGAGGTCGATGGTGAACGGCGTGTGCGGGTCGAGCCCGGGGACCGGCTCGGTGACCAGGATCTGCCGCCGCAGCGGGGTGACCGGCAGCTCGACCCCGGCCCACGACCCCACCCGCGCCGACCAGGCCCCGGCGGCGCAGATCACGGTGTCGGTACGGATGTCGCCGCCCTCGGTGTGCACGGTCCCGGGGTCGAGCCCGGTGACGGCGCAGTGCGGGATCAGCCGGGCCCCCGCGCGCCGGGCGGCGGTGGCGTAGCCCAGCACGACCGACTCCGGCGTGCAGTGCCCGTCCAGCGGCGAATGCACGGCGGCGAGTACGCCGTCCGTACCGATCAGCGGTGAGAGCTTTTGTGCCTCCCGGGCGCCGATCATCCGGGCCGGGACGCCGAGCTCGTGCTGCAGCGCCACGGCGGCCTCGAACGACGCGACCGCCGTAGGATCACCGAGCAGGAACAGGTAGCCGACCCGCCGGAAGTCGATCTCCTGCCCCAGCCGCGCCCGGAAGCCGGCGAACGTCTCGAGGCTGCGCGCCCCCAGCATGATGTTGACCGGGTCGGAGAACAGCGCCCGCACCCCACCGGCCGCCTTCGACGTCGACCCGGACCCCAACGCGCCCTTGTCCACCAGCACGACGTCCCGCACGCCGGCGGCGGCCAGGTGGTAGGCGGTGCTCAGCCCGATGACCCCGCCACCGATGATGACCACGGCGGCGGAGGACGGCGGCGGCGTAGTCATTGCCATCCATCTTCACCGATGGATGGCGACGCGTACAGGATCAGAAGTAAACGGTGACGCCGACCGCCTTGCAGGCTCCGGTGAGGGTGGTCTCGGCCTTCTCGAAACCGCCGGTGCCGATCGCGGCGGCCGGGCTGGGGTCCTTGGCCGCCTTCGCGGCCTCCGAGCCGAGTTCGCGGGCGGCCACTGCCACCGCGCTGTCGCCCGCGGAGAACGCCTCGACGGCGACCTGGTCCTCGAGTTTGGTCAGGATCGCCGCGAGCGCGGCCGGGGTGGGGCCGGTCTTGGACTGCTGGAGTTCGAGCAGGTCGTCCTTGAGGTCGTTGCCGAGCTTCTGCACCGAGGTGCAGATCTTGACGTCACTCGCCGTGGTCGAAGCGGCCGGGGCCGAGGTCGCCGCGGCGGTCGGTGCCGGGTCCTCCGCGCCGCACGCGGCCAGCATGAGGAGGGAGGCGAGGGCCAGGACGGCGGACGGTACCCGAGAGCGCTGCACAAACGCGTACGGTAGCCGACGTTCCTGAGCGCCCGCGCCTGCCTCCTCGCCGTTCCCCCCGCGCCACGGCCCAGGAACGTGTAGTTCTGGAAGACGTGGGCAAGCTCGTGTGCCAGGTCCCACGACCCGTAGCGGTGTCGGCCTCACTGATCCGAGCGCGGGCAGGTTCTGGGAGACCGGCGCCGAGTTCATGGCCATGCAGACGGTGCCGGCTTCCTCGACGCCTACAACGGCGGCAGCGAGGTCTGGCTCGTGGTCTCCGGCACCCCGGCGGCGGTCCCGCACCGTGCCTTCCTGGACGGCTACCCCAGGGCGAGGCGAAGCCGGTCACGTCAAGCCCGCCGCCACCGGGAACGGCCACCGGCACAGCAACGGCGGCGGGTGGGTCGCCAATCGCGAACGTCGCCGCCACCGCGTACGTCGGCCCGAAAGCGGCCGTCCACGCCAGGACGGTCACCGGCAACGCCCGCATCGAGGGGCTCGGCTGGGTCAACGGCGGCACGGTCGGCGGCAACGCGGTGGTCAAGGACAACGCGCTGATCCAGGGTGGCGCGGGCCGTCCGGCCTCGACGCGGTCCGGGCGGCCTGACTCAGCAGTTCGCGCTCACCCGCTTGACCGAGTACTCCTTGTCGTCGCGGGTGATGCCGGACGGCACGCCGTCGAAGTGGCTCTCCACCTTGTCGCCGCCCCGCACCTGCTCGTAATGCAGGTGCGGGGCGCTGGAGTCGCCGGTGCTGCCGACCCGGCCGAGCCGCTGCCCCCGCTCCACGCGCTGGCCCTGCTCGACCTCGGGCGCCTCGAGCAGGTGCAGGTACAACGTCTCCCAGCGGCCGCCGTGATCGATCTTCACCCAGTACCCGCCGCCGCGCCCGGGCCGCCCCTTCGGGTTGTCCGGGGTGCGACTGCCCAGTCGCCCGCTGACCCCGGCCTCGACCACGGTCCCGGCGAACGAGGCGAGCACCGGCTGACCCCAGGGCTCACCCTCGGTGGGGTACAGGTCGATGTCGTAGTCGTCGTGGCCGGGATAGGTGTTGAGCTGCCAGGTCTGTCCGCAGGCCACGGGCAGCTGGAACGCCGGCCGTGGCCCGGGCGGCCGCAGGACCGGGTCGAGGAACACCGCCGCCGTGCCGAGGACCACCAGCCCCGCGGCGACGATCGCGAGGGGTTTCCAGCGGAAGGTCACATGGTCAGTATCCGTAGCGGCTCTTGAGGTGGCGCCACCAGTCCCGGAACATCCAGGCGTCGAACGCGGTGATCGAGGTGGCGGTGCCGGCCTGCATGAGGAAACCGCCGACGCCGGTGGGGGTCCAGTCGTAGAAGTCGTCCAGGCCCCAGGTGTGGCCCATCTCGTGCAGCAGGATGTGGATGTTGTCGGTGTTCAGGTTGGCCATGTAGTACTCGCGGCCGATCCGCTGCCCCCAGTCGCCACCCGCGCCGCCACCGAAGCCGTCGGTCAGCCACAGCGACTGGTCGTAGTGGCGGGCGACGCCGCCGGGGCAGTTCGGGTACTGCCCGTTCTGGTTGAAGAAGCGCCCGCACGGCGGTGCGCACTGCGGGGCGTTCTCGTTGATGTTGTTCACGGTGATGTCGACCGAGGTGTCGGTCCACTGCAGCTGCGACCGGTTCCGCACCGCCCACCCGACGACCTTGACCGGCACGTTCGCGTACGGCCAGCCGTTGTGCCCGGACAGTTCGTCCATCCACTTCTGGTACTGCCGGGCCACGGTCGCGTGGATCTGATCACGCTGGGCGGTGGTCACGGTGGCCGTCGAGTCCCACCGTACGCAGTAGTTGAGGTATCCGCCGTTGGCCATGATCTGGTCCCAGCCGTAGTTGCGGAACCCGTACAGATTGCCGTTGTTGTAGGTCTGCTCCTGGTGTTGCCAGACCTGGCCGAGCGGGGTGACCAGGTTGGCCGGTGGACTCCACGTGGCGGGCGCGGCGTTGGCGGCCCCCGCCCCCGCGAGGACCAGCACCAGGGCGAGCAGGACGGTTCGCAGTAGACGCACGTCTCCTCCATGGATCGACATCCTTGGATGTCTGAGCGTGCGCGCCGAAAAGGGTTTCGGCAACCCGGCGAAGCCGGTCCGTGACGACTGCGACTCACGGGCGGGCACTGAGGAATCGCCGCGAACCCGAACCGGAATCCGAACCCGGCCCCGGTGCCAGTCGGACGACATCCTCCGCCTGACGCTTTCCCTCCCGACCCGGATCGGGCGCGGGAGTGAGCGCGTGGCAATCTGGTGCCGTGACGATCCGAGCCGCCCGTGAGCGCTGGTGGGCGGCGGTCCGGGGCGCCGGGCCGGCCCGGCTCACGTACGAGATCGGCCTTGCGCTGTTGCTCGGTGTGATCTCCGCGGTGTCGGCCGCCGGTGCCGGGGCGGCGCCCGCCCTGCTCGCGGTCGTGGTTGCCGTCACCGCGCTCGTGCTGGTCCCGTTGCGGCTGGTGTATCCGGCGGGCGCCTTCGCGGCCGCCACGCTCGCCGGCACGGTGACCGGCGGGCAGAACAGCATTGTCCTGATGGTGCTGGGCATCGCCGCCGGTTACCGGATGACCCGCCTCTGGCGCACCGCGGCGGCGTTCACGGTGGGCCTGCTCTGCGTCGGCGTCATGCTGTTGTACGAAGGCGTGTTCGACCTCGGTTCCATAGTGTTCCTGGTCGCCGACTACCTGGTCTTCGCGGTGCTGCCGGGGCTGGTGGCCCTGATCGTCGGGCGCCGCCGCCGGTTGGTGACCGCGATGCACACCCGGAACGTGCAGCTCCACGACCAGCAGGCCGAGGTGGCCCGCCGGGCCCGGGAGCGGGAACGGACCCGGATCGCCCGGGACCTGCACGACTCGCTGGGGCATCAGCTGACGTTGATCTCGCTGTACAGCGGCACCCTGGCCACCGCCGACGAGGCGCAGCGGCGCTCGACCGTCGAACTGCTGCGGGCGACGTCCGCCGCCGCGATGGGCGAGATGCGGCAGATCCTCGGCATCCTGCACGAGGAGGACGGCGGGCAGCGCAGTGTCGCCCAGCCGTTGAGCAGCCTGGACGACCTGATCACCAGCGCCCGTTCGACCGGCGCCGAGGTGGTTCTGCACCGCGACGGCGACTCCCGGCCGCTCGCACCGATGGCCGAGCATGCCGCCTACCGGGTGATCCAGGAAGGCGTGACCAACGCCCTGCGGCACGCCCGGGGCGGGGCGGTCCAGGTGAGTCTGCGGTACGAACCGGACGCGCTGATCGCCGAGGTGGTCAACGAACCCGGGCGGCGGCACGACGGACCGACCTCCGGCCAGGGGCTGATCGGGCTCGGCGAACGGATCCGCCTGGCCGGTGGCGTGCTCTACCACGGCCGTACGCCGGACGGCCGGTTCCGGATCGCGGCGATGCTCCCGTACGACGGCCAGACCTCCGACGGCCAGAACCCCGACGGCCAGCCACCGGCGGTGGCAGCGGCCGGGGACTACTCCCAGCAGATGTACCGGTCCGTGCAACGGTCCCGGATCGGGCTCATCGCCGCGGGCGTCGGCGTCGCCGCCGTGGCCGGGCTGTGCGGCGGCGTGCTGATCCTCGGCGAGACGGTGCTCACCGTCGACCGGGACACCTACGACGCGGCCACCGTCGGTCAGCGCGAGGACGAGGCACGCGACAGCCTGCCGGACCCGGATGCGGCGACCGTGGGTGCCGTCGGCGGCGGCCCCGCCCCGGCGGGCGCCACCTGTGTCGACTATCCGGGGTCGTTCGTCGAGCAGTTGAGGGATCCGCATCCCGGCGATCTGCACTACCGGTTCTGCTTCGCCCGCGGGGTGCTGGCGGCCAAGCAGATCTTCTACGAGCCCGAGGCCTAAGGTGGGTGCCGTGACCGAACCGATCCGGGTGCTGATCGCCGACGACGACCGGCTCGTCCGTGGCGGTATCGGGCTCATCCTGACACCGTTGTCCGATGTGGAGGTCATCGCCGAGGCGTCGAACGGCCGTGAGGCGGTCGAGGCGGCTGTCCGGCACCGCCCGGAGGTGGCTCTGCTGGACATCCGGATGCCGGTGATGGACGGGCTCGCCGCGCTGCGGGAGATCCGCCGGTCCGCACCGGCGACGGCGGTGCTCATGCTGACGACGTTCGGCGAGGCCGACTACGTGTCCGAGGCCCTCGCCGAGGGGGCCGCCGGTTTCCTGCTCAAGGACTCGGCGGTCGACGAACTCGCCCGGGCGATCCGGGCGGCCGCCGCCGGTGAGGCGTTCCTGACGCCGGCGGTCACCCGGCAGGTCCTGGACCGGCTGCCGCACGCCGTGCCGCCGCGCGCGAACGCGGCCGCCGAGCGCCTGGCCACGCTCAGCGAACGGGAACGTGAGGTCCTGTTGCTGCTGGCCCAGGGACTGTCGAACGCCGCCATCAGCGCGCAGCTCTGGATCACCGAGGCGACCGTGAAGACGTACGTGAGCCGGCTCTTCACCAAACTGGGCTGCGACAACCGGGTGCAGGCCGCCCTGCTGGTCCACCAGGCCGGCCTGCATCACAGCTGACGTCAGTAGTACGGGGCGCCACCGTTGAAGCGCAGAGCGGTGGCGGGGACCGGGGCGGCCTGTCGTACTGCCAGGGCGATCGGGTCCTTGGCCGCCTGCCGCCCGAGTCGTAGCCGGGTGGCGACCCCGGCCCGGCCCAGCACGGCCCGGCCCAGTACGGCCCCGCTGAGCTCCGTCGCCCACAGCAGCGCGCCGAGGTCGGAGACCACACCATCATGCTGGACGGCGCTGCGTGCGTCATCACGGTGGCCGTCCGATGTCACCGCGACGACATGTCCCGCGGGGTCGAGGCGGCAGTGGCCGTGCGCGGCGAGCGCCGCCATGACCGACTGTCTGACGTCAGCACCGCAGGCCGGAAGAACCTGGTGCGGTGGGCGTGGCGTCCCGTCGGACAGCTGGTGCAGGAGCCGGTCGAGCAGCGGATCGCCGGTGGCGGACGGGCTCCGGACGGCGACGAGGCCGTCACCGGTCACCTCGATACGGCCGAGTCGGCGCAGTTCCATCAGGGCGGCGGCGGCCAGGCCGAACTCGAGGACGAAGCGCGGGAGGCGGGGCCGGCCCGAGGGACGGTGCGCGAGCAGGAAGAGCGTCTCCCGCAGGGCCATGGTCATGCCCGGCTCGGCGCGGGCTCCGCGACCGGCAGATCCTTGACCACGACGGTCCGGCTGACCTTGTCGCCGATCGTCTGGCGCTTCGCGGTGACCAGCGGCAGCAGGTACCCCAGGCAGAGCAGCGCACCGTCGAGCAGATGCGCCACATCGCGCAGGACCGCCCGGCCCACCCCGATCGGCCGCCCGGTACGGTCGTCGACCAGCCGGACACCGAGCACCTTGCGGCCCCAGCTCTGACCCGTCCGGCCGGCCAGATACCAGCGGTCGTAGGCGAACAGAGCGAGCGAGGCCACCCCCACAACCATGGCGACGACCCGCGGGGCGCCCGGAGTGTCGAGGAACTCGGCGGCCACGAAGAACGGAACGACAACGAGCCCGTCGATGGTGTTGGTGGCGACCCGGGTGAGCCAAGATGCGTAGTTCATCGCTGTTCCTTCAGTAGCAGGCGGGACGTCCCGGTGCGGACGTCCGATCGGCTCCGGCCGACTGCGTCAAGATTCGCAGCGCGGGCCACCCCCGCGCGTCGTCAGGAAGTGGTGTCCTGGCTGCCGCCGTGTCATCCGATCGGCCGACACCGGTCTGCCACGAAACCGGATCGGCTGATCTGAAAAGACTCCCACCCGAACCGGGTATCCGAGCTAGACCGACTCCCGGGTGACCAGCCGGCAGGAGACGGTCTCGACCCCGGACCCGAGGGTCCCGTCGATGGCGGCGAAGAGGCGCTGCGCCGCCAACCGCCCGAGCTGCTCCAGATTCATGTCGATGGTCGACAGCGGCGGCCGTGCGTTCGCCGCGAGGATGTTCCAGTTGTCGAAACCGATCACCGCGACCTGTGACGGCACCTCGAGATCCGACTGGTGCAGCACGTCGAGCACTCCCCGGGCGATCTCGTCCGAGCCGGCGAAGATCGCGTCGATGTCCGGGGAGCGTTGCAGCAGCATCCGGGTCGCTCCTCGGCCCCAGGCCTCGGACCAGGATCCGAACCAGACCTGGTCGCCCGCGAGGGCGAGGCCTTCGTCCGCCAGCCGCGCGAGGGCCCCGGATGCCCGGTCCTGGGCCGCGCCGTACGTGGCGTCGCCGGTGATGTGGGCGATGCGTCGCCGGCCGTGGCGGATGAGGTGGTCGACCGCGAGCCGGCCGCCGCCGATGTTGTCGGTGACCAGGGACAGGTCGGCCGGGTCGTCGGAGGGGGAGTAGGCGTAGATCACCGGCACCGGGAGGTCGCGGCCGAGGGAGGGGCGGGCGTCGGGGCGGGCGCCGACCACGATGAGGCCGTCGACGCGGCGGGAGAGCAGGGCTCGCAGGTGGTGTTTCTCGCGGACGTTGTCGCCCCGGGCGTCGCAGAGGAAGACCGAGGTCTGGTCGGAACCGAACGCGTCCTCCGCTCCCATGAGGATGGGGATGGAGAAGCGGCCCTCCAGGTCGGACGTGAGCAGCCCGACCGTGCCGCTGCGCTGGGTGATGAGGCCCTGGGCGAGCGTGTTGGGGGAGAACGACAGGTGTTCGGCGGCCTGGACGACCCGGGCGCGGGTCTCGGCGCGTACCTGGGGCTGGCCGTTGAGGGCTTTGGACGCGGTCGCGATGGAGACGCCGGCGAGCTTGGCCACGTCGCGCAGGGTGACCGTGCGGGAGGGGCGCCCTTGTGGACCGTCCGATGCGGAGGGTGACCCCGTCGAAACTATTGACAACGAATTTCCTCCGGATTACGTTTCTGAAAACCTTTTCGGTCGCGGCCAGGCACGCCAGCCGCGCCGCTATTCAAGCTGTCTGCCTGCGATAACTCTGAATCTTCCCGGCTCCCAGGGTAGCTGAACGGCACCAGGACCGAAACTCACCGAAAACGGAGATTCTCATGCGGAACCTCAGAGTGACAGCCGTCGCGGTGGCGTTGATGACCGCGCTCGCCGCCTGTGGTGGGTACGGCGGCAAGGGGTCGGCCGCGGCTCCCGCGGGTGCCGGGGCGGACGGGGTGGACGACGGGTCCGAGCTGACACTGTGGACCCGGGCGCCGTTGGAGCTGCAGGCCAAGGAGCTGGTGGAGGCGTACAACGCCGGCCACAAGAACCAGGTGAAGCTGACCATCGTCCCGAACGACGACTACGTCTCGAAGGTCGGTGCGGCGGCCGGCAGCGGGCAGCTTCCCGACCTGTTCGCGGCGGACATCGTCTACGTGCCGAACTGGACGAGGTCGGGGCTGTTCGCGGACCTGACCGACAGTATCGCCCTGCTCCCGTACGCGGACACGATCAACCAGGGCCACGTCGGCGCCGGCACGTACGAGGGCAAGAAGTATGTCCTGCCGTTCGTCCTGGATCTGTCGGTCATGTTCTACAACAAGGACCTCTATCGCGAGGCCGGACTCGACCCGGAGAAGGGGCCGACGACGCTGGACGAGTTCAAGGCCCAGGCCCTCGCGGTGCAGAAGCTGAACAAGCCGGGCGTCAACGGCACCTATTTCGGCGGCAACTGCGGCGGCTGCGGCGTCTTCACGTGGTTCCCGATGGTGTGGGCGAGCGGCGCCGACGTCATGGACGCCGAGGGCAGGAGCTCGCTGCTCAACAGCGCCGAGGCCAAGAAGGTGTACGCCACCTGGCGCGAACTGCAGGACGCCGGCGCGATCGCCCCGGGTGCCCGCGACGAGACCGGCGCCACCTGGGTCGCCGCGTTCCAGGAGGGCAAGATCGGCGTGATGCCGTACCCGGCGACGTTGCTGCCGACCGCGGCGAAGACGGTGGACGTGGGTGTCACCGGCATCCCGGGCGCGACCGGGGGGACGTCGACGTTCGTCGGCGGCGACGGCATCGGCATCTCGAAGGACTCCAGGAAGACCCAGCAGGCGTGGAACTACCTGTCGTGGCTGATGTCGGAGAAGGCACAGGTCGACGTGCTCGCCAAGGGGAACAGCACGGTCGCGCGCACCGATCTGGCGGACAACCCGTACACCGCCAAGGATCCCCGGGTCGCGACCATCAGCGCGGTCGCCGGGTCGGCACGGAGCAGGACGCCGGTGTCGGCCAACTTCCAGCAGGCGTTCAACGCTCCCGGCAGCCCGTGGGTCACCCTGTTCCGCAACCAGGTGTACGGCGACGTGTCCGCGCTGGAGAAGGACAACGAGGCCGTGACCCGGGTGCTCGGGCAGTGAACAAGAGGTTCACCGGCTGGGCGTACGCGGCCCCCACCGCGGCGTTCGTCGCGATCTTCTTCGTCGTCCCGATCGTCATCGTGACCCGGATGTCGCTGTCCGACTGGAGTCTGTTCACCGGGAACCGGGGCTGGAACGCCCCGGAGAACTACACCACCGCGCTCGACGACCGGCTGCTGTGGCCGGCGGTGTGGTTCACCCTGACGTACACCGTCGTCACCACCGTGATCCTGCTGGCCCTCGCGCTGGGGCTGGCGCTGCTGGTGCAGGAGTCGAGCCGCTGGACCGGCCTGCTGCGGACCTCGTTCCTGATCCCGTCCGCCCTCGGCCTGGCCTCCGCCTCGCTGCTGTTCTACGCGCTGTACTCCCCGCAGAGCGGGCCCTTCGACGCCACGTTCCTGGGTACGCCCGCGAAAGCCCTGTGGTCCACGGTGGCCCTGATCGTGTGGCGCTACGCCGGTTTCTACATGATCCTGCTGCTCGTCGGGTTGCAGGCGATCTCCGGTGACGTGTACGAGGCGGCCCGGCTCGACGGCGCGAACCGGTGGCAGACGTTCCGCTCGATCACCCTGCCACTGCTGCGGTCGTCGCTGGCGCTGTGCACGATCCTCTGCGTCACCGGCTCGCTGCTGGCGTTCGACCAGTTCTACATCCTCACCAAGGGCGGGCCGGACAACAGCACCGTCACCATCGTCCAGCTCGTCTACAACATGGCGTTCCAGGGGCGCAACGACCTCGGTGGGGCCGCCGCCCTGTCGATCATCCTGCTGGCCGCGTTGCTGGTCATCAACCTCGTACAGTTCCGCGGCCTGCGCGGCAGGGAGAGCTGATGCTGCGTACGTCGAACCGGGTCCTCACCGGAGGTCTCGCCCTGTTGTTCCTGTTCCCGTTGCTCTGGGCGGCGGTGGCGTCGGTCAGCCCGCAGGCCGGCACCGCGCAGACGTCCGGGTGGGGCCTTGGCAACTATCGGACGCTGGCGAACTACCAGGCCGGCATCGGTCAGTACCTGCTCAACTCGACCGCGGTGTCGCTGATGACGGTGGCTTTCACGCTCGGGGTGTCGCTGCTCGGCGGGTACGCGTTCGCGACGTTCGCGTTCCCCGGCCGTGACCTGCTGTTCCTGGTCACCCTGGCGATCCTCATGGTCCCGTACGCGACCCTGCTGATCCCGCTGTACGTCCTGCTCAACGACCTCGGCCTGCAGAACTCCCTGGTCGGGCTGGCACTGGTGCTCACCATGTTCCAGCTCCCGTTCGCCGTCTTCATGATGCGGATCTCGTTCGAGTCGGTGCCCAGGGAACTGCGGGAGTCGGCTCTGGTGGACGGCTGCGGCAATCTCGGGGCGCTGCTGCGGGTGCTGTTGCCGGCCGTCAAGCCGGGGCTGGTGACCGTGGGCCTGTTCGCGTTCCTGGCCGCGTGGAACGACTTCATCACGCCGCTGGTGCTGATCAACGACTCCGACAAGGCGCCCCTGCCGCTGGCCGTGGCGAACATGCGCCAGCAGGTCATGGGGATCGTCGACTACGGCGCGACGGAGGCCGGGGTGGTCGCGCTCGCGCTGCCCTGCATCGTGCTGTTCCTCGCTCTCCAGCGGCACTACGTCCGCGGGTTCATGTCCGGCGCACTCAAGGGTTGAGAACACACGTGAGCATCAATGACTGGATTGAGCGCGGCGGCACCCCCGCCGCCCCCGGCTCGGGCCGGCTGCGCCCGCTCGGCCTGCGCGAGGTGACGCTGCGCCCCGGCTTCTGGCAGCAGCGGCAGGAGACCAACCGGTCCGCCTCGCTGGCGCACATCGAACACTGGCTGGAGAAGTCCGGCTGGCTCGGCAACTTCGACGCCGCGGTGGCCGGCCGGCTGCCCGGTGACCGCCGGGGCCGGGAGTTCGCCGACACCGAGGTCTACAAGCTGCTCGAGGCGATGGCCTGGGAGTTCGGCCGGACCCGGGATCCCGTGCTGGACCGGCGGTACCGCGCGCTGGTGAGCCGGGTGGCCGCCGCGCAGGAGGCCGACGGTTACCTGAACACGAACTTCGGCCGGCCCGGCCAGGCCCCGCGCTACAGCGACCTGGAGTGGGGGCACGAGCTGTACTCGTTCGGCCACCTCGTGCAGGCCGGGGTGGCGCGGGCCCGCACCTGCGGCGACGACGAGCTGGTCCGGGTCGCGGTGCGGGCCGCGGACCACGTCTGCGCGGTGTTCGGACCGGACGGGATCGCGTCGGTGTGCGGGCACCCGGAGATCGAGCCCGCGCTCGTGGAGCTGTTCCGGGTGACCGGCGAACGGCGCTACCTCGACCAGGCGAAGCTGTTCGTGCAGCGGCGGGGTCACCAGGTGCTCGCCGACATCGAGTTCGGCCGCTCCTACTTCCAGGACGACATCCCGGTACGCGACGCGGACGTGCTGCGCGGGCACGCCGTCCGGGCCACGTACCTCGCGTCCGGGGCGGTGGACCTGGCCGTGGAGACCGGTGACACGGAGCTGCTCGCCGCGGTCACCGGGCAGTGGCGGGCCACGGTGGCCCGGCGTACGTACCTGACCGGGGGGATGGGCTCGCGGCACCAGGACGAGGCGTTCGGGGAGGATTTCGCGCTGCCGCCGGACCGCGCGTACTCGGAGACCTGTGCGGCGATCGGGTCGGTGATGCTGAGCTGGCGGCTGCTGCTGGCGCACGGCGACGCGGAGTACGCCGACCTCATCGAGCGCACGCTGTTCAACGTGATCGCCACGGCCCCCGCCGACGACGGCAAGGGCTTCTTCTACACCAACACGCTGCACCAGCGGGTCCCCGGCAGCGAACCGGAGCCGGACGTCCTGGTGCCACGCGCCGCGTCGAGCCTGCGGGCGCCGTGGTTCGCGGTGTCGTGCTGCCCGACGAACCTGGCCCGGACGTTCGCGAGCCTCGCCGCGTACGTGGCCACCAGCGACGACGACGGTCTGCAGCTGCACCAGTACACCGCCGCCGGGCTGGGCACCACGCTGCCGGACGGGCGCCGGATCGGCCTCGAGGTCGAGACGGTGTACCCGCGGGACGGCCGGATCGCGGTACGGGTCACCGAGAGCCCGGACACCGCGTGGCCGCTGAGCCTGCGTGTCCCGCCCTGGGCCGCCGGGGCGACGCTCGACGGCCGGCCGGTGACCCCCGGCTGGGCGCGACTGCACCGCGTGTTCGCGGTGGGCGACGTGGTCGTGCTGGAGCTGCCGGTCCAGCCCCGGCTCACCGTGCCGGACCCCCGGATCGACGCGGTCCGCGGGTGCGTGGCCGTCGAGCGCGGCCCGGTCGTGCTCTGCGCCGAGTCGGTCGACCTGCCCGCCGGGGTCTCGCTCGACGCGCTGTTCCTGCCGGGCGGCACCGCGCTGAAGGACGACGACGGCACGGTCGTCGTCACCGGCCGGCCGGTCGGCCCGCCGGACGCGGGCTGGCCCTACGGCGCGGCGGCCGGTGCGCCCGGCCCGGACGTGGACATCCCGTTGAAGCCCTACCACCGCTGGGGACGGCGTGGTCCGTCGACCATGCGCGTGTGGCTCCCCGTCACCGACTCATGATCTCCCGAAACCAGGCCGAGCTGGCGCCGGTCAGACCGTGAAGCCGGCGACCAGGGTCTGCAGCTCGCCGCTGGTCCGGGCCAGGTCCTCGGCGGACCGCTGTGCCTCCCGCACCACCGTCGTGGTCTCGCTGACGGCGTCGGAGACACCGGAGATGGTCATCGCGATGTTGTCGCTGCGCTGCGCCGCCTCGGCCACGTTGCGGCCCATCTCGCCGGTGGTCGCGGTCTGTTCCTCGACTGCGGCCGCGATCAGTGTCTGGTAGTCGCTGATCCGGTTGACGACGTGCCCGATCTCGGCGATCGCGGTGACCGCGTCGCCGGTGTCGGTCTGGATGGTCAGCACCAGCCGGGCGATGTCGTCGTTCGGCGGGCAGGGGAGCGGTCGCCGTGCAGAGCACCCCGGCGACCAGGAACCACCACGGCACGCGGTCGGTCCAGGGCAGCCGCCGGATGCCGATCAGCATGGCCACGGCGCACGACCAGCCGATCGGGACCTGGAAGGCGATCTCCCACCAGGCGAGCGCGGCATCGGTACGTAGACGACGACGGCCGTGACGACCGCCGCCGCGTACAGTCCGCGTCCCGTCATGCACTGATCACACCGCATTCGCGCCGGGGAGATGCGGCTATCCTCCAGTTCCATGGGAACCAGACACGAGATCAGCCTGTTGCCGCCGGAGGCCGACCTGGCGCGGGCCGACTCGCTGGCCCGGGAGATCTTCTCGGACGTGGCGAACAAGTGGGCGTTCCTGATCATCGAGTTCCTCGGGCAGCGCACCATGCGCTTCACCGAGCTGCGCCGTGAGGTCGGCGGCATCAGCCACAAGATGCTGACCCAGAACCTGCGGATGCTGGAGCGCAACGGCCTGGTCGAACGCACCGTGCACCCCAGCATCCCGCCCCGCGTCGAGTACACCCTCACCGAGGCCGGCCAGGGCCTGCGCGGGGTGGTCGACGGCATGTGCGGCTGGACCCAGCGCTACCTGGGTCACATCGAGCAGTCCCGCCGCACGTTCGGCGACTAGTCCAGGACGGCGGTGGCCTCGACCTCGACCAGGTGCTCGGGCACGTCGAGCGCCACGATGCCGAACAGCGAGGCCGGGGCCAGCGGGGTGCTGCCCAGCGTGGCCGCGGCCCGGCCGATCCCGTCCAGGAGCTCCGGCATCCGCTCGGGCCGCCAGTCGACGACGTGCACGGTCAGCTTCACCACGTCCTCGAAGCCGGCGCCGGCGGCGGCGAGCGCGGTGGCCACGTTGAGGTAACACCGCTCGACCTGGGCGGCGAGGTCGCCCACGCCGACCGTGGTGCCGTCCGCGTCCCAGGCGACCTGCCCGGCGACGTGGATCAGCTTCGAGCCGGTGGCCACCGACACCTGCCGGTAGACGCCGACCTGCGGGAGTCCGCTCGGGTCGATGAGGGTGACGGCCATGGTTGGTGCCTCCTCATTCGATCACTTTCGGTAACTGGGTAACCGTAAGAGATCGTGGTTGAGCTGGGAAGAAGGCACTTTTTCGACACTCAGGAACTTTTCGGTAACCGCTGCAACCGGGCCGCTACGGCATGGGGCCGGGGCTGCACCGCGGGGTCGGCAGAGTCGTCCGGACAACCTTCCTGACCGTTCTGTGGCCGAGGAGCGCTTGCCAGATGACGACACGATCCACTCTCACCGCCGCCATCGTCGCGGGAATCACCGCGATCCTGCCGTTCACCGGCACCCCCGCCCCCGCGTCGGCGGCCGTCCCGGCGGTCGCCCAGCGCTGGGCCACGCTGATGCACCGCAGCCTCACCCCGAGCCCGGAGTACCTCGCGCTGCGCAGGACGCTCGCCGCGCAGCGGGCCACCCTCGCCACCCGGGCCGGGCAGGTCACCGCCGGGCGGGTCGCGCACGAGGTCGCGCAGACCGAGCTGACCTCGGCGGTGGCCGCCGACGCCACCGCGCGTACCCGGTCCGCACTGGCCGTGGAGGCCCTGACCAGCGCCCGGAACAACCTGACCGTGGTCTCGCAGCAGCGCCCGCGCAGCGGCGCCGCGGTGGCCGTGGCGAAGAAGGCCGTCACCGACGCGGCCGCGACGGTGACCACCCGCCGGGCCGAGGCGCGTACGGCCGCCGCGACCCTGAGGACCACGCAGGCCACCGCGCTCACCGCGACCACCGACCTGGACAACATGATCACCGTGTGGCAGACCGCCGCCACCGCGGTCCGGACGAACCAGCAGAAGCTCATCGCCCTGGACGACTCGGCCGAACTCGCCGCTCAGGCCGCCGCGATCAGCCGGGACGTGGTCACCGGGGTCCGGCCCACGTTCACCGTCGCCGACGCCACCACCGTGTACGGCATCACCGTGCACCGCAGCATCGCGTTCGCGTTCCAGCGGATGCTCGACGCCGCCAAGGCCGACGGGGTGCCGCTGTCCGGTGGCGGTTTCCGCACGAGGGAGCGTCAGATCGAGCTCCGCAAGATCAACGGTTGCCCGGACATCTGGACCGCCCCGGCGTCGTCCTGCCGGGTGCCGACGGCGATCCCCGGCAAGTCCCTGCACGAGATCGGCATGGCCATCGACGTCACGTCCGGCGGCCGGAGCCTCACCGCGGGCAGCGCCGGCTTCACGTGGCTGGCCGCGCACGCCGACGAGTACGGCTTCGTGAACCTGCCCTCCGAGCCCTGGCACTGGTCCATCACCGGCGGCTGACCGCCACCGGGAGGGTGGCCATGGCCGCCACCGGATCGGTTCTGCTCCCGGCATCGGGCGCGGTCGTGGCGGAAAAAACGGGTGTGGGGGCGGAACGGGCCGCACCGATGACTGTGAAGACGGCGGCGTGGTCGAAGCGCTGAGCGACGGTGAGCCACCGGGCGTCACCGGTCCGCAGGTGCAGGTCGGCCAGCACCTCGTTCATGCCACCGAATTCGGTGGCCAGCATCGCCTGCATCTGCGCGGTGCCCAGCCGCGCGATGCGGGTGTCGACCTACCCGGCGAGCTTGAGCAGGACGTCGCGCGCCGCCGTGGACGCGATGAGCCGCGACACGTCGAGCAACCCGGCCATCGTCTTGTGGACGCAGTAGTAGGGAACGTTGCCGTTGCTCAGGGTGCGCGCATCGAGAGCGTCGAAGTCGGCCTCCGGAAAACCGGAGAGGTAGCCGTTCGCCGCCGGGCAGCTCGGCGTCCGGTTCTGATTGTCCCGCCGGCGCCCGGCGGTCAGCCGCACCTGCCCGAGCGCGAACGGACGCACCGCGCCCCCGGGCGTTGCTTACGCCGGGATTGTTCCCAGGGCGGGCGCTACCAGGGCCCCGAGCCCGGCCGCCTGGAGCAATTCCAGACATTTAAGAAGATGATTGCCATGCCGCCACGATGTCGTCGGGACCCCAGACCACGTCCACCGCATCGGCCGGTAGATCCGTGCCGGAGCGGGTGACGGCGATCAGCCCGGTGTGCGCGGGGTCGAAGCCGGGGATCTGCTGGGCACCTTCCCGGAGCTGGTGCAGATCGTGGTTGTCGAACGGGGTTCCCAGCCACTTCAGGGACCCGCAGAAGTGGATCCGCGACGCGACGGGTCCCCGGTCGGCGCCGACGAGGTCGATCTCCGGATCGAACTGCCGGTTCCACCAGCCACCGACGGTGTGAGCCTCGGGCCAGGGCAGCGCTCCGCCGATCGCGGCTTGCTCCAGCGACATGCGGACCAGCGGTTCGACGGCCCGGCCACGCCAGCTGGTCCACCGGTTCTGGAACAGGGCATAACCCGCGTCGGGCCGCCCCCTCCTGGTCAGGTTGTGCACGTCGCGCAGGATGGCGAGGTAGAGGCGCAGGTTGGTGTCGGCGACCCGGTACAACCCCGGTCTGCCGCTGGTCGTCGCGAGTGGCTGGTCGGTCGCCAGGACCTGCTTGTCGTCGGTGAGCTGCCGCAGCAGCGGGGACAGGGTGCCCGAGGTGACCGGTCCCTCGCGGCCGCCGGCGGTACCGGCGATGTTCGCGAAGGTGCGCGCGTCGCCGCCGACAGCTTCGAGGACGCGCCGGGCGACGTCCGGGTTGGGAAACTCCGAGGCCAGGGACTGCTCCGGCACGGTGAACAGCGCCGCCGCCGGGTCGGCGCACTCGTCGCGTAGGTAGTCGTCGGCGCTGGCCCCGGTGGGCCAGCGCAGGAGAACGCCGGGCAGGCCACCGGTGATCAGATGCGCGTCGATGGCGTCGGAGCCGGTCAGCCCGGTCGCGGTGGCTGTCTCGGCGAGGTTCAGCGGACCGAGGACCAGGCTGTCGGCGCGGCCGTAGAAGGGCCGGTCGTACGCGGTGAAGCGCTGCATCATGTGCAGGTCACTGCCAAGGAGCAGGAGCAGGATCGGCCGGTGGGAGAGCAATCGGTCCCAGACCACCTGCAGTTGTCCGTCGAAGGCGTCGTCCTGCTCACTCAGCCACGGCAGCTCGTCCAGCACGACGATGCACGGCCGGTCCGGCAGCGTGCCCGCGAGCACGCGCAGCATGTCTCCCCAGCCGCCCGTGGGTGGCGTCGTGGGCAGCAGGCCTGGGTCGTTCGGCAGGTCCGATTCGGTCAGGGCGGAGAGGAATTGACCAGTTGATTCAGTGACTGACGCACCCTTGACGGCGGTGAAATACAGGTAGGGCAGGCCGGAGCGATTGCAGAGTTCCTGGACGAGGCGTGATTTGCCGACCTGACGTCGGCCGCGGATCGCAACGGCGAGGCCGGTCGCGGTCCGTGTGACGTGATTGATTCGTTTCGTCAGGAGGGACAACTCGGTGCGCCGTCCAACGAACATAGGTCCCCCGATCAGGTAGATGCCATCTACGTAGATGGCATCTACCTTAACGGAGATGCTCGATGACGTCTTCCGGGTTGCGGCGGGGGAGGGGTCGTGGGCCGGCCTCGCCGATTACCAGCACAACGGCATCACCAGCACCCCGCTGTCGAATCCCTGGACGATCTCCGGCAACGCGAGCGTCGCGGCCAGCGCCGGGTGCGCCGCCCAGTGCTTCCGGGGCGACGACCATCGGACCGACACCGTCGGGGCAATAGCGGAGGTGTGGAGCAACTAAGATTGTCGATGTGAATGATGACCTTGTCCTGGTGACCGGCGGATCCGGGTTCATCGCGGCGCACTGCGTGCTGCGGCTGCTCGAGAAGGGATACCGGGTCCGCGCCACCGTGCGCTCGCCGCAGCGCGAGGCCGGGGTGCGCTCGATGATCGAGGCGGGCGGTGTCACGCCGGGGGAGTCGCTGTCGTTCGCGGTCGCCGACCTGACCTCCGACGACGGGTGGGCGGCCGCGGCGGCGGGATGTGACCACGTGCTGCACGTGGCGTCGCCGTTCCCCGCGGCCATCCCGAAGGACGAGGACGAGATCATCGTGCCGGCCCGCGACGGCACGCTGCGGGTGCTGCGGGCCGCTCGCGACGCGGGGGTCCGGCGCACGGTGCTCACCTCGTCGTTCGCCGCCGTCGGCTACGGCCACCGGGACGGCGAGCGGGTGTTCACCGAACAGGACTGGACCGATCTGGACGGGACGCCGCTCATCCCGTACGTGCGATCGAAGGTCCTCGCGGAGCGTGCCGCCTGGGATTTTGTCAATGCCGAGGGCAACGGCATGGAGCTGGCCACGGTCAATCCGGTCGCGGTGTTCGGCCCGGCCCTCGGGCCGGACTATTCGCTCTACATCGATCTGATCAGGGACCTGCTCGACGGCAAGCTCCCCGTGCTGCCGCGGTTGCGGTTCAACGTCGTCGACGTACGGGACGTGGCCGACCTGCACGTGCGGGCCATGACCGATCCGGCCGCGGCCGGGGAGCGCTTCCTCGCCGTCGCCGGGGAGATGACGCTGCCGCAGATCGCCGGCGTGCTGCGCGAACGCCTCGGTGAGCAGGCCCGGCGGGTACCCACCCGGACCGTGCCGGACTGGCTGGTGCGGGTCGCGGCCCGGTTCAGCGGGCGGATCGCCCAGTCGGCGTCCAGCCTCGATGTCGTGCGGAAGGGCACCAGCGAGAAGGCCGGCCGGGTGCTCGGCTGGCAGCCCCGGCCGGTGGCCGACACCATCGCCGACACGGCGACCAGCCTGTCCGGTCTCGGGCTGCTGCGCGAACCGCTGGTCAGCGCCGGGTAGCCGTCATGAGAGGATCTGCGGCATGGAAAACCAGCAGGTAACCGGCGACATCGATGTGCGGGTCGCCCTCGCGCAGGACAGCGAGACCGCACCCGAGGTCCTCTACAAGCTGGCTTCCGACCCGTCGTCGCAGGTCCGGGCCGTGGTGGCGGCCCGCCCGGACGCCCCGGCGGAGGCGCTGCGGCCGCTCGCCCGCGACTACGACCGGGACGTGCGCGAGGCCGTCGCCCGTAACCCCTCCGCCTCGCAGGGCAACCTGCTGCGCCTCGTCGCCGACGCCGACCGGCGGGTGCGCTGGGCGGTCGCCGCGAACCCGGCCTGTGACGTCGCGGTCCGCGAGGTCATGGCCAAGGCCCACGACAAGGAACTGCGCGGCCTGCTCGCGGAGTCCCAGGCCCTCGAGCCGGACCTCGCCGCGGTGCTCATCAACGACGTGTCGCCCGAGGTCCGCGAGCGCCTGGCCAGCCACACCAACGACCCCGAGGTCATCGCGACGATGCTGAAGGACCGCACCGTCCGCGTCCGCAAGGGCCTGGCCATCAACACGCGTACGTCGCCGGAGCAGCGCCACGCGCTGGCCCGGGACTCGTCGCCGGACGTGCGCGCGGTGCTGGTCCGGGCGCTCGAACTCGCCGAGGACGACCTGAAAGCCCTGGTCACCGACCGCTCGGCGGAGGTCCGGCGTTCGCTGGCGTCGTCGTCGATCACGCCGGAGCACATCCGCAAGCAGCTCGAGAACGACGCGGACCCGGCGGTCGCGCAGGAGGCCCGCGGCTACCAGCCTTCGACGGCGGCCACCCGGACCACGCCCGCCGCCCCCCGGCCCGCCCACCGGCGGGCCGTCGGCAAGCGTTTCCCGGGCAAGGCCGCCCGCTAAGCGGCGGAGGCCTCCCGCTTGATCCGCTCGAACTGGGCGGCCATCGCCTCGGCCAGGGCCTGCGCGGCGGACAACGGGCGGACCATGACGGTCAGCTCGTCGATCAGGCCGTTCTCGTCGAGGTGCAGGAAGTCGCAGCCGTCGACCCGGACGTCGCCGACCCGGGTCTCGAACACGAGCGCGTGCTCCCGGCCGTTGTCACCGCTCAGCTCCCGCACGTAGCGGAAGTCCTCGAACACGCGCAGCACGCCGCTCAGGATCGCGGTGGTGATCGCCCGGCCCTCGTACGGCCGGAACGCCACCGGGCTCCGGAACACCACGGTGCCGGCCAGTGTCGCGGCGATGGCGTCGATGTCACGTGCTTCCACGGCTTCCCGGAAAGTGACCATGCGGCCCAGGCTAGCCGTCACGGCCCGGGGTGGCGACATACCATTTTGTCATGTTATTGGCTAAATGTGCCGTTGGTCTTCTTGGTACCGCGATCGGGCTGACCCCGGCCGTGGCGCCGGCGGCTCCGCGGCTCGCCGTCTCGTCCGTGGTCACCTACCTGGGCTATGCGCCCACCCGGGGCGGCACCGGCGAGCTGCGTGTCGTCAACGCCGGCGGTGCCACCGCACGCCACGTCACGGTGCGGCTCGCCATGCAGCTCGAACGTGGCATCTCCGGCACACTGGCCGGTGCCGACGTCACCTGTGAGCAGGTCCGGGCCGGCGCCGTCCGCGCGCTCGGTGACCTGCCCGCCCGGTCCTCGGTGACGCTGACGGTCACCTGGGAGGTCCACCCGAGGCCCGGCCCGGCCTGGTACGACGAAGCGGCCCGGGGCACCGTCACCGCGACGGCCGGCACCGCGACCCCGGCGACCGGCACCGTCGTGGCCTCCGGCACCACCGGCTCGTTCCCGATCGCAGGACCCGATGCCGTCGTGCGCCCGAGGTCGCCGAGGACACTCACCGTCGAGCCCGGCCGGACCGTCGACCTGCCGATCACGTTCCGCGCCGAGGGGCAGGCCCCGGCGGAAGGGGTCTACGTCCGCGTCGAGGTGGACGCGCTCCGCCTCGTCCGGCCCCGCGGCAGCAGGTGCGTGGGGGAGCGCGGCAGTCTGCTCTGCTACCTGCCGGTGCGGCTCATGCCGGGCCGGCAGGCGGACGCGTGGGGCCGGCACAACCCGTTCCGCGTCGCCGCCGGCCGGGGTGCGGCGCGGGTCCGGCCGTACGACATCGTGGTGAACGTGAGCCCGGGCAACGGCACCCACCGGCACGTCGGCCTCGGCCGTGACGGCCGCCTGCTGATCCGGCCCACGGTGCCGCTCACCACCTCGGTCAACGGCAACTATCACGACACCCAGGACGCGCTCATCCCGTTGACCGTGCCAGCCGGTGCTCCGCTGCCCATCACCGGCACCCCCGCGGCAGCCGTCGCCACCGCCGGGATCTCGTCCGCCGCGGCCGGCGCCACCCTGATCCTGGCAGGTCGTCGTCGCCGCCCACGCCGACCCCGATCCCGTTCGCCGCGACGCACCCCACCGGGTGCAGCCCCGACGTGCTGATCCAGGGCAAGCCGGCCGCCACGCTCGGCAGCGGCACCACGAACGTGCCACCGCACATCCCACCGGGCGGTCCGTTCCAGATCCCACCGACCAACCGGGGTACGGTGCCGGCCGGCAGCGCCACGGTCCTGATCAACGGCAAGCCCGCGGCCCGGACCGGGGACAAGGAGCTGACCTGCGCCGACCCGATCCCACTGCCCAACGGCACCATCGCCGCGGTCAGCACCGTGCAGATCGGCGGCTGAGTCAGGAGGGCGGGGCGCCGGCCGGTTCGGCGGTGGGCTCCGCGGTCAGATCGTCCACCGCGACGACATGGGTGGCCGGGTCGGTGTCGAGGCGGACCTCGTACCCCGTGGGTGGTCCGTCCGAGGTCCAGACCGCGCCGGTCACGGTGGCGTCGGCGCCCTCGAAGCGGACCCGGGCCCCCGGAGGTAGGCAGCCGTGGGTCTCGACGAGCAGGGCGTCGAGGATGTGCCGGGCACCGTCGAGCGAGTCACGCAGGCTCACCGAGCGCAACTCGCCGCCGAGGGCGATCGCCGCGTCCCGGGCGTGGCGGTCCGGTCCGGCCTCACCGGCGGCGAGCGCCGCCTCCACCCGGGTCCAGAACTGCCAGCGGTCCTCGTCGAATAGGAAGCGGGCGGCCCGGTCGGCGGCGGCGCAGGCGATGTCGACCGCGGCCTCCTCGCCGAGCTCGGCGGCCCAGGCGAGCTCCTCCGCGGCGGGCAGCAGCGCCGGCGACTCGTGGGTTACCACGGCATACAACATCGCCAGGACCGTACGGCGGTGCTCCCCGTCGTACATCGCGCCGGGCGGGAGGCGCAGGGGAGGGAAGCGGGCGGTCAGGTGGGTGGCGCGGCCCAGCGGTAGGTCGGCGGCCATCCGGGTGTCACCGACCCGGGTGTGGAACGGGCGGCGTTCGCGCTCAGCGAACATCCACGCGCGGTGGTCGCCGGTGCCGATCGGGAAGGCCGGCGGCAGATGCGCCGAGCGGGCCGTCGTCGGCGCCGTGAGCAGGCGGGAAGCGACGGAATAGGGCACGCCGAGCTTGGCTGCCAGCGCCCGGGTAGCCCGTTTGCGGGCCCGGTCGGGTACTGCTCGGCGTTCAGTTCCGGTCATGTGGTCCTCCCGTGCCCATCGTAGGCCGAGATCGCGTTGTAGGCTGCAGAGGCAGCCGCGCCTGCACGAGCGTACTGAGGCCTCCCACGCGGGTCTCGTGTTCACGCCAAGAGGCTCTGACTCAGCGCATCTCGCCATTTTCGTTGCCGCGCGCCCGTGCGCGTCTGCCTGGTGAGGTGCGTGGGACCTCGCTGTGAGGACGTGAGTGTCGTGTTCGAGCGGTTCACCGACCGGGCCCGCCGGGTTGTTGTCCTGGCCCAGGAAGAGGCCCGGATGCTCAACCACAACTACATCGGGACCGAACATGTCCTGCTCGGCCTGATCCATGAGGGTGAGGGTGTCGCGGCGAAGGCTCTGGAGAGCCTCGGCGTATCCCTCGAGGGGGTCCGGCAGCAAGTCGAGGAGATCATCGGCCAGGGTCAGCAGGCGCCGAGCGGGCACATCCCGTTCACGCCGCGGGCCAAGAAGGTGCTGGAGCTGTCGCTTCGCGAGGCTCTGCAGCTGGGCCACAACTACATCGGCACGGAACACATCCTGCTCGGCCTGATCCGCGAGGGTGAGGGCGTCGCCGCCCAGGTCCTGGTGAAGCTCGGTGCCGACCTCAACCGGGTGCGTCAGCAGGTCATCCAGCTGCTCTCGGGTTACCAGGGCAAGGAGCCGGCCGCGGCCGGTGCCGCCGCGGGCGAGGCCGCCCCGCCGACCTCTGCCGTGCTCGACCAGTTCGGGCAGAACCTCACCCAGTCGGCCCGCGACGGCAAGCTCGACCCGGTCATCGGCCGGGAGAAAGAGATCGAGCGGGTCATGCAGGTGCTGTCCCGCCGTACCAAGAACAACCCGATCCTGGTCGGGGAGCCCGGTGTCGGCAAGACGGCCGTCGTCGAGGGCCTCGCCCAGGCGATCGTCAAGGGCGACGTGCCCGAGACGCTCAAGGACAAGCAGCTCTACACGCTGGACATGGGGTCGCTGGTCGCCGGTTCCCGCTACCGCGGTGACTTCGAGGAGCGCCTCAAGAAGGTGCTCAAAGAGGTGCGCACGCGCGGCGACATCATCCTGTTCATCGACGAGATCCACACCCTGGTGGGTGCGGGTGCCGCCGAGGGTGCGATCGACGCCGCCTCGATCCTCAAGCCGATGCTGGCCCGCGGCGAGCTCCAGACGGTCGGTGCCACGACGCTGGACGAGTTCCGCAAGTTCTTCGAGAAGGACAAGGCGCTGGAGCGCCGCTTCCAGCCGATCCAGGTCGGTGAGCCGTCGCTGGCCCACTCGATCGAGATCCTCAAGGGTCTGCGCGGCGCCTATGAGGCCCACCACCGCGTGACGATCACGGACGCGGCCCTGGTGGCGGCGGCCACGCTGGCCGACCGCTACATCTCCGACCGCTATCTGCCGGACAAGGCGATCGACCTGATCGACGAGGCCGGCGCGCGGATGCGGATCCGCCGGATGACCGCACCGCCGGACCTGCGTGACTTCGACGAGCGCATCGCCCAGGTGCGTCGTGACAAGGAGTCCGCGATCGACGCGCAGGACTTCGAAGGTGCCGCGCAGCTGCGTGACAAGGAGAAGCAGCTGCTGGGTCAGAAGGCGCAGCGGGAGAAGGAGTGGAAGGCCGGCGACCTGGACGTCGTGTCCGAGGTCGATGACGAGCAGATCGCCGAGGTCCTGGGTAACTGGACCGGTATCCCGGTCTACAAGCTCACCGAGGAGGAGACGTCCCGCCTGTTGAACATGGAGGACGAGCTCCACAAGCGGGTCATCGGCCAGGAGGACGCCGTCCGGGCGGTGTCCAAGGCCATCCGCCGCACGAGGGCCGGGCTGAAGGACCCGAAGCGCCCGTCCGGTTCGTTCATCTTCGCCGGTCCCTCGGGTGTCGGTAAGACGGAGTTGTCGAAGGCGCTCGCGGAGTTCCTGTTCGGTTCCGAGGACGCTCTGATCCAGCTGGACATGTCGGAGTTCCACGACCGGTACACGGTGTCGCGTCTGGTCGGTGCGCCTCCCGGCTACGTCGGTTACGACGAGGGTGGCCAGCTGACCGAGAAGGTCCGTCGTAAGCCGTTCTCGGTGGTGCTGTTCGACGAGATCGAGAAGGCCCACCCGGATGTGTTCAACACGCTGCTGCAGATCCTGGAGGACGGTCGGCTGACCGACGGTCAGGGCCGCATCGTGGACTTCAAGAACACGGTGATCATCCTGACCACCAACCTGGGCACGCGGGATGTGGCCAAGGCGGTGTCGTTGGGCTTCCAGGCCTCGGAGGCCGAGGAGTCGAACTACGAGCGGATGAAGGTGAAGGTCAACGACGAGCTGAAGCAGCACTTCCGCCCGGAGTTCCTGAACCGTATCGACGACACCATCGTGTTCCACCAGCTGCGCCAGAACGAGATCCTCGAGATCGTGGACATCTTCACGGCCCGGATCAAGACCCAGTTGAAGAACAAGGACATGGGTCTGGAGCTGACCGACAACGCGAAGAAGTACCTAGCGAAGAAGGGCTTCGACCCGGTCCTGGGTGCCCGTCCGCTGCGTCGCACGATCCAGCGCGACCTGGAGGACACCCTCTCGGAGCGGATCCTCTTCAACGAGCTCCGCCCGGGACAGACCGTGGTCGTGGACTGCGAGGGCGACCCGGAGAACACCGAGAAGTCCAAGCTCGTGTTCAGCGGTGGCGAGCCGCTCGAGCCGGTGGCCGTCGCCGCCGAGGAGAGCACGGACTGACGTCCGGCCCGGCCGGTCCCGCGGGACCGGCCGGGCCGTCACGTACGGGCGCCGGCCGGCACTTCTGCGGTATGGCCCGCGTCGGCGGGCACCTTTTCAGCCGGTTCAGCCGGGGACTTCTGCGGTACGGTCCGGGTGGAGAGCCGGCAGCCGGCCGCCACCAGCGCGAAACCGGCCAGGGTGCTCAGGCCCAGGTGCTCGTCGAGCAGCAGGACACCGAGCAGCACCGCCACGACCGGGTTGAGATAGGTGACCAGGCCGGCCCGGTTCGCCCCGGCCAGGCCGATGAGCTGGTAGAAAGCCAGCAGCGCGACCGCCGTGCAGAACACGCCGAGCACCGCGAGCGCACCCCACGCGGGCAGTCCGACCGGCCCCGACGGCAGGGCGAACACCGCGAACGGGATCAGCACCACCGCGCTGATCGAGGTGGTCGCCCCGGTCAGCGCCTCGGCCGGGACGGCGGACAACCGGCGCTGCACCAGGATCGTCGCCACCGCGTAACTCAGCGTCGCGACCAGGACCATGGCCGCCCCGAGCAGGCCGCCGGACACGTCCACGCCGACCAGCACCGCCACCCCGGCGAACCCCAGCGCGAGACCGGCGACCGGGGCCCGGCCGAGCGGTTCGGTGCGGGCCATCAGCAGGGCGATGAGGGCCGGCTCGATGGCGATCAACAGGCCGGTGAGCGACGAGCTGATGTGCGTTTCACCGTACGTGATGAGCGTGAACGGGATCAGGATGTGCACCGCCGACAGGGCCAGCACCGGGCCGGTGTGCCCGCGCAGGGCGGCCAGGCTGCCCCGCCGGGCGGCGACCGGGATGAGCACGAGGGCCCCGATCGTGATCCGGCCGGCCACGACCACGATCGGGGACAGGTCCTCGATCGCGACCTTGATCAGGAAGTACGGGATGCCCCAGAGGACGGAGACCAGCAGGAAGAGAAGCCACGCGCGTCGGTTCACGCCTCTCAGCGTCGTCGCGTACCGTCATCAGGGGTAGTGATGACTTGCTGATGTGGTCGTAAGGAAAACTGATGATCGACGTGCGCCGCCTCGCCGTCCTGCGCGAGGTCGCCCGCCAGGGCAGCTTCAATCGGGCGGCCGCGGTGCTGCGGCTCACCCCGTCCGCGGTGTCGCAGCAGATCAGCTCCCTGGAACGCACGCTGGGCACCCCGGTCGTGGTGCGCAGCACGCGCGGCATCGAGGTCACCGAGGCGGGCCGGGTGCTCGCCGCGACGAGCGACGCGATCAGTGCCGAACTCGCGTACGCCCAGACCCTGATCGACCGGATGGCCGCCGGGCAGCGCGAGTCCCTGACCGTGGCGACGTTCACCAGCGGCGGCCAGCGGCTGCTCCCCGCCGCCCTGACCCGGTTCGCCGCGGCCCGGCCCGGGGTGGAGCTGACGGTCCTGGAAAACGAACCCGAGGACAGTGTCCCCCTGGTCCGGGAGGGTGCCGCCGACCTGGCCCTGGCCTACCACTTCGACGGCCCGCCCCCGGTCCGCGCCCGGGACCGCACCGGCCTCGTCTGGACCCCACTGCTGGACGACCCGATGTGGATCGTGCTCCCCGCCGGCCACCGCCTCGCCGCCCGTGAGTCTGTGGCGATCGCCGACCTGGCCGAGGAACGCTGGGTGCACGGCTGCATGTCGATCGACGAACTGCTGGGCGGGTACGCCGCGATGGCCGGCTTCGAACCCCGGGTCGCGTGCCGCGGCACCGACTACGTGTTCGCCCAGTCCCTGGTCCGGGCCGGCGTGGGGATCAGCATGATCCCGCAGGTGGCAGTGAGCGCGGAGCCGGGCGGCCTGGTGATGCTGCCCCTGGACCAGCCCTGCCCGTCAAGGTTCATCGGCATCATCACCGCTCGCCGGGACCGCCCCAACCCGGTGGCCGACCTGCTGACCACGGCACTGCGCGAGACCGTAGCCGCACTCCCGGTGCCGGCGTGACCCTTACGAGGAGGTCATCCGGATCAGGGCATTGCCACCCAGCAGCAGCACATCCGCCCCGGCAACCATGGCCATGCTGAGCCGGAGCCGCTGGGACGCCACCTCAGGATCGTCGCCGGTCATCCCCCGGACCACCTGAACAAGGGCGGCGACAATGAGCGGAACACCCCCGATGAGCAGAAACCCAACCGAACCCGGCGTCTTGCCGCTCGTCACCAGCAGGGTAACCATGGCCACCGGAACAACGCCGAAGAAGACAACGGCAAGTCCGGCATACCACCGAAGCGCCCGCAAGGTTTCCGTCACGGCCAAATCCTAAGTCCTGCCACCCACCCCCACCGCCCGGGTACACCCTGCCCAGCATTGTCATGGCCCTGCACTCAACCAGTGCGCTACACCACTCGAGTACGAGATCTCGTCGAACGTCTGTCAGCCCGGTCTGTTCGGCGATTCACGAGTGCCGACGAGTCACCTCAAATCGTCGGCCGATCCGGACAATCCGCCGAACAAGCTCGCATGGTTCGACTACATCAGCCCCACATTGTGGATGCTTAAGGCTTCGACGCCGTCCTCGGATTCGATCCCGTAGCCGAGGTGCAGAACAAGGTCTTCGGCGACTGGGAAGCTATGGGCAAGATGGCGGAAGTCGTCTCCAACGTCGATCTCGCTCGTCACGACCTTGCCATCAACATCCAATCCAGCGCCACACAGCTACACGGCTACTGGCGGGGAAACGCCGGCGACACCGCGTACCGCTACTTCACCGACCTCGCGACCGCGGTGGCTGACCTCCGACCGGCCTTCCAGGAGATCGCCAAGGGATACAAGGTCATGGCCGATGCGGTGTGGGCGGCAGGCGACGCACTCGGCGGTGTCCTGAAGGGCCTCGGCGACGCAGCCATCATCGCGGGCATCGCGGCCGTCGGCGGTACCGCCACCGCAGCCACCGGTGTCGGCGCAGCCGTGGGCTACGGCGTAGCTGCGATCGAGGTCGCCAACATCTTGAGGCTGTGGGGCGAGGCGACGAAGCTGTTGCAGAACATCAACGCCGCTGTCCTGGCCTTCCGCGCCCTGCTCGGTCGATCGCTTAGTGACCTCGATGCCGTCATCCTCCCTGCGATCGGCGGCGGGGCGGGATACGATCACCCTTGACCGGAGCCGGCGCGCATGGCTGACGAACTCCTGGACATTGCCCGCGGCGATCCTAGGCTTGCCGCTGCGATCGAGAAAATGCTCAGCGATCTCGCCGACAACGGAAGCGACCTCATGCGCGAGATGGCACGGGGAATTCTGGACGGGGAATCCTTGCGCCACGCTGCTACCAGCAGTGCTTACGGGGACGAGGTATCAGCGGCGTTCGGTGACTTCTGGAAGAGGTATCAGGAGATGACACCCGAGAAACACACCGAATTCGAAGAGATCGGCCGTGAACACCTCGCACCTCGAGAGACCGAGTAGAGGGACGGCCCGTTCGGCCGACAGTGGGGGTCGATGCCGCCGTCGGCGGCACGACGTACCCGGCCGGGGTAGCCGACGTGGAAGCCTCTCAATCTCCCGGAAGCTGGCATCCACCTGCATGGCGGTCCTGAGGACTTTTAATCGTCGCGGCGGGGTCCGCGGGCGGCATTTCCAAGCTGTTGAACTGCGGTAATGATGAATTCATCAGTCCATGATGGATCTATGTTGGTCGTATGCTGCTCCGTCGACGTCAGGATGTTCCACCACGCTTACGGACGTGGCTGGAGTGCCGCCCATCACGTCGACTCCCACCCGGCCCGACTGCCAGCCTTACGGGTTCGTATTCATTGACCCGACCGAACTCGGCACAGCATCGTTCCCACGCTGGTCACCCCTGGTGCCCAGGCCAACGGCGTGGCCGCTGCCGGGCCTCGCCACGCCTGGCCTCAGCAGCGTCGACCGGGCGAAAGTCCTTGCCAGATTTGCAGCCTTTAGGCCCCTTCGGGGCGGCTATCCGAATCGGCCACGACTCTGCCGTGTCGCATAAATTGATCATTTCCTTTTTCTCTAACGGCGTAGGTTCGGTACAGGTATTCGATAAAGTCGTTCTTAAGAATTTCGGGAGCGGCTCTAGTCACGGCATCCAGTGCGTCTCTCACGAAAACGAGGACCGCCCGATAGAGCTCTATATAGGGGCAGATGGCTTCACCCTCGGCGAAGTTTGCTGAAACGTGGACGTCTGCACCAGTGAGGGCAAATTTGATCCGTGAGGGCGTTCCCTGAAATTGGAGCTCAGAGGTGCCACTCATCGCCAACTCGTCCAGACTGCTGCGCAATGACATACCGAAGTCAATGAGGGCCTCTGCGCTCCGACTCAGATCAATTCCATCAATAAGGAACGTCACGTCTGCGATGAAGAATCTTTCACGGACTTCCCACTCTTCGGCGCAGACGATGGCCGCAACCGTGGCAGAGTCTTTAAGTCCCGAGAGGGGTGGCCGTTCGGGCCGCATGGCGGCCTCGAGAATAATTGTCATTTTTAGTCCTGTGCACTTGGGATGTCGTCACCTTTAGGATATGCCGTGCGAACTGATCCGTCCGGGTTCAAGATTACCTCAGTGTCGTAGACAGGGTACTTACCCCTGGTGTCACCGGTTCGACCCACTGGACTATCGAACTCTCCTCGATGGATGGTTCCTGAACGTCCGTTGGTGTTGGGTGTCCCGTCAGGATCCTGTTCCAGCGTCTCTCGGATTCGAGCGTCACGATCGGCGCGGGTGCCACCCCAAACCGTCTTGTCTCCGGGCCGGCTCGCGCTCTGCTCCGAGTGCCCTTCGTCGATATGCTTGCTGTCCTTGTCCGAGATCTTCCCGAAGTTCGGCCGGCCTGACGAGCCACTACCGGTGGTCTGGTTGTTCCAGTGAAGATTGTCAATGTCCTTCATGAGGTTATTGGTGCCGTGCCCGAGTGCCAAAGCACCGCCGCCGACCCCTATGACGCCAAGTGCTGCCGCTGGCACTCCGATGACCGACAGGGTACCCACGGAAACGACTTCGACGCCGAACCCGCCCATAATCAGCGGCACACCGAATCCGATTGCCATGCCGCCGGCTTCCATCTCTGCCAGGTCGATGGCAATTTCGCCGAGGGTGTCTTGGTTCTGGTTAATCCACTCCATGGACCGTTGCCAGCCGTCACATACCCAGTCCAGATTGCCGCATTTGTTCTTCTGTTCGACGACCGGTACAAGCTGGACCACGTTGCCGCTCGATGACCCGGCGCCGCTGTTGCCGCCGCCGGAGTTGCCGCCGCCGCCGCTGTCACCACTGCCGCCACTGCCGCTATCACCACCGCCGCCGCTCGTGGGCGGGCCACAGGACATGTAGGCACCGCCGTTCCCGCAGTCCGTCAACAGGCCCGTCGGATCCGAAGAACTGACCGGGCTGTTGTCGGCGTAGGAATAGGCGCTCCATTGCAATCGTGCGTCGGCACCCACGACGCGGGGTTCAGAGGCCGACCTTTTTCACACCGTACTTGGCTTGAGAGGTGGTGAAGCCCTCGAATTTCAGTTGGGCGATGAGGCCCGCGCGGGAGAACGAGGTGTAGTCCAGGTACGCCTGGGCCATCCTGGCGGCCTGCTTGTTCCAGTTGGCGTGTTGCTTGTCCACCCCGTACGTGGCGAGCTTGGTGCTGAAACCTTCGAACTTCAGCTGGGCGATGAGACCTGAGCGGGAGAACGCGGTGTAGTCGAGGTACGAGGCCGCCATGCTGCGGGCGTTTCGCTGTGCGACTGACTCTTTCTTGACCGCGACGGAGTAGGAGGCAGCAGCGACGGTGTGCGGGGTGACGGACTGGGCCTGCGCCGGTGCGGCGGTGCCGATGAGCCCCACGGCGATGAACACGGTGGAGATGGAGACGAGGATCTTCTTCATGCAGACTCCTGAAAGTAGGGATGTGTGTGTTGGGGTCTTCTGATTGCCGCTGCCAGCGCTGGGGCCGCGGCTGGACTGAGTGGCAGTAGTTCGCCCTCATCAGCGGCGACGAACCGGCTCGCCTTGGTCCGAGCCTCCGGTGGACGGCCGGGACCTGTGGTAGCGCCCTCGAGGGCCTGGACTTTGAGGGCGAACGGGAGATCTCGCCAGCCTGGGATGCGTCACGTACAGGCGGTCTTGTCCGCGACGGAACCTAACCGCGTCACCTTGATTTCGGGGGCACTGTCCGCAGTGGTCAGCTTGACTGGTTTATGGAGCTTGGTGCTGGCGATGCGGCGTACTTCCGGTGGGTTGGATACCTGCCGGTCGGCCGCTGAGGCCAGCCCGACATGACGCAGCGACGCGGCCACACCCCAGCCCGTCGATCTGCCGGGTTTACGCCCTTACCCTGGTTGCCCACGAGCTTGGCGCGGCCGCAAAGAAAAGCATCCAGCTGGGTGGAAGTGCTCAGCTGAGTTTGGCGTGGACCCCGACGAAGGGCATCCCACCGCCGTCAAGTTCGACTTCGGTCAGCGTCGTGGACTTGGGCACATCGAAGATCACCTTGCCGGTGATCTTGTTGCCTGGGTTGATCTTCTCTAGGAAGGTCGACGCGTCCTCGTTGGCGTAGAGCTCGGCGGTGGTGTCGTTGTCGTACTCGGTGCCTTTCGCGTCGTACGCGGTCACGTCGGACCCTGAGAACGTGTGTGCGGAGTCGCCGTTGTTCTTAACGGTGATGGTGATGATGCAGAACTTGCCCTGGGCCTTCTGATTGAAGTACTCCGACCCGACTTCGGTCTTCGAGCAGTCCATGTCTTTGACCGTGAACGCGATGTCGCCGTCGGAGACCGTGTCACCCATCCCGCCGGCGGTCTCGTCGGCTGCGGGCGGCTGCGTGGTTCGTTTGGCGGCAGGACTCTTCTTCGTGGCTGCCGGTTTCGCCGCCGCTGCGGTGGTGGCTCCGGGCTCTGCGGTGTCGCTTTCCTCGGCAGCCGCCGAGGTCGACGACTTATCATCGTCGCTGCCACTGGCCAGGGCGCTGGCACCACACACCAGCAGGAAGAAGACACCGACGCCGCCGAGGATCAGGCGCGCGGGTGACGTCTTCTTGGCGGGCCGCCCGGGCGTACCCGGATAGGGCTGTCCTGGCAAGCCCGGGTGAGGCTGCCCGGCATGAAACTGCTGCCCGGGGTACGGCTGCGGATAGGGGTGTCCGGCGTGAGGCGGCTGGAACTGGGGCGCCCCGGGGTAGGGCTGCTGATTCGGCTCCGAGCCGGGTGAGGGAGTTCCGAACGGGTGCGACATGGTGGACTTCCTTCGCGATGAGGCTCGGCATATCTGGGGTGGGAACTCCCCGACGCCAGTCACTCTTCGTCAACGCAGAGGTAACTCTTAGTCACCTGCTGGATCGGGTGCGCTCGGCGGCGTGATCCGCCGCTCCAGCCAGTCAGTAGGTGGCCGCACGGGGGAGTCAGATCACGCCAGCCCCTTCGCCCCCACCCGCGCTCCGAACCCCCGGTAGCCCATTAGGTGCCGTTACGGATCTCGATCAACGATCCCCGCCGTGGGCACCGGCACCCCGGTCCGGATGAATTCGACGCCGCCGCGACTCAAGACGGCAGCGCGATGGCCGACGTTGTTCCCGCAAGCGACCCCAGGATCGGCAGGTCCAACCGAAGACAACGCACGGAAGGTGGCCGCGCCTATGGTGACTGCCAGGATGTCCCCGTCGGGAGCCACGCAAGCGATGGTGGCTGCACGGCAAGGCCGTCATCGCAGGTCAGGATCACCGGGGTCAGGCTTGTGGCCCATCATCGCAGTGACAGTTCCCCTGGGATTGTTCGGTTTGATCCCCGTGCTCGTGCAAGCGATGCGAAGTCGTTCCGCAGGCCGCCCGCAAGCGAGATATTGGTTCACATTTGCTCTGAGCTACGCCGCGAGCCTTACGATGTGGATCACTAACGTGGACTGGATCGCGTACTCCATCGGGTACTCGTATGGCTACATAACAAGCATTTTTCAGTGACGGACCGTGCCGGGAGATGATAGCGATTCACGGACAGCGGCCATCTCGCTGGCAGCAAACCCCGCTCGGTAGTGCCCTGTCTGCTGGCGAGACACGGGCCGAGGGTCACATGACGTGCCGGTCGGAGCTGCTGTTGCTGTAGGCAGCGGCGGTGGCCCAGTGCCCGAGCCTGGTGCTGTAGCTGGTGGCGCCGTTCAAGGCATGGACCTCGGTGCGGCCTGACCCGGTAGGGCCGGTCCCGACGATGACCAGGTCGGCGCGACCGTCGCCGTTCACATCACCCATCACGTGCCGGTCCGAGGTGCTGTTGCTGTACCCGGCAGCAGTCGCCCAGTGCCCGACCCAGGTGGAGTATGCGGTTGCCCCGTTTAAGGCGTGGACCTCGGTGCGCCCGGACCCGGTGGGGCCTGTGCCGACGATGACCAGGTCAGCGCGGCCGTCGCCGTTCACGTCGTGAGGTCCGCTCCCGGGTGCGGGCAGGTCCTTGAGGTGAACGAAATTGTCCGGCCAGGCCGGCGAACCGGCAGCAATACGCCACCGGTTGGTGCGGTTCAGGTCGACGCTGTCGTCGGTGACCTCGAGGTAGGAAGAGGTCACCGTTTCCACGTAGGCGACATGACCCACGGGGCCGCCGTTCCACTGCGCAATCGCACCGACCGCGGGGCTCTGGTCGACAGCAGTGCCGCCGGCGTAGGCCTGGGTGTCCCAGGTGCTGGCGTTACCGACCCAGCCCGGGTCACTCAGACCGTTGGCTTGCAGGCGGTAGGCCGCGTACAGCACGCAGTTGTGGTAGCCGTAGGCGTTCTGGCTGGCGTAACCCGCTCCATACCTCTTCCCAGGCCAGTCTTCGCTCTTGCCGGCGTATCCGCCGGTGGTGCAGCCGTAGCCCGGGTCCGGCCCGCACAACAGGGTCACCCCCGCCATGTTGGTCCCGGGGCGGGCATGGGTGCTGCTCGAGGGTGCCGCGACCGCCGGCCCTGCCGGTAGGAGCGGCACGGTAACTGCCGTAAGCACCAACCCCAGCAAGCTACACAAACCGCTGCGGCCTGACCGTGTCAGCGGGACTCGCCGAGAAGAACTGGCTCCGACCGGGGAGCCTGCACAGTCTTGACCGGTGGCCTTGACCCGACGCATCGCGACTCCTCAGACAGTCATAAATGGGCAAAAAACGCCAAAGCATACGCATGCCGCTTTTGGCTTACCTAAGGTTGCGTGAACCGCTCCGGCCACCCGCTCAAGCACCAGCCCACCGCACCGAAGCTGGCCCCACGCTCACGTAGATCGTTTCGCGCGATACTGCGTCTCGGGGCTGGCTTAGAAGACTTGCGGGAGCTGCCAGGTGTGATTAGCGCCGATGGTCTTGTCGATGGTCGGGCCGAGAACAGACTCGACGATGGTTTCTTGATGACCCAGTTCGTGGCCAGCAGCTGCAGCCCTCGGCGGTGGCGAAGCGGGCACCGGCCCAGTTATTCACCCCGACACTGCGGATCTTGGTGAGTTTGTAGTCCTTCGCGAAGCCACTCATCTTCCGCAGGAACACCGAGACCTGGCGCAGCAGCACCGCCAGTTTCTCCGTGACGACCCCGGTCCGTCCTGCGGCGACCGCGGCTTCGACCCCACCGGCGGCGGCACCGACCACCACGGACGCACCCGCAGTGGTGTACGCGATGCCAGCGCAACGATGATCGTGACGATCAGCCAGGCGATCAGTTCCCGGACGATCTGCTCCACCAGATCCTGCGCTTGTGCAGCGGCGTCCGCGGACTGGGTGAGGATGTCCGCGGTGCCGCGGAAATCCGCGGCGACGTCGGCGAACGACGCGCTAATCTCCTTCAGTTCCCGGTTGAACGCGGTTGCCGCGTCACCTTCCCAGTGCGACAACAGGTCCTTGCGTGTGGCGAGCTCGGGGGCCGGGCCCGGAATCCTCGGTCGGTCAAGCCAGCGCATGATGGGTCCGTCCGAGCGGATCAATCTCTGCGCAGTTGAAGTCCCTCGGAGGCGACGGAGCCTACGGCGTCGTTCCACCACCAGGCGTTGCCGTTGACGTAGAGGCACGGGGCTTGTGCGGTGATGTCGTCACGCAGCCGGGGTAGCTCGACGCCGGGCATCAGCAGCCGAACGGTGCGGCCGTCGGAGAGCGGCAGGTTCCATCCGAAACGGCCGTCGCAGTCGGCGCCCGGGTCTCGTACCGGTTCGCCGGAGATGCTGGCTACACGGTGGCGGATGGTGATGTCCTCGAGGTGTGTGGCGCGGGTGCTGACGGCGGTGAGGAAGGCGGTGAGGTTCTCGGTGGCGAGGTCTTCGCGGCTGTTGTCGAGCGGCTGGGTGCCGGGGTTGATCACGGTCCGAACGTAACCCGGTGTGCGCGCGTTTGTGCTGGTAAACGGGGCGGATGTGATCGTGCGGGGACTACGGGCCGGGCACGTGGTGGCCGTGTTCGTGTCCGTCTCAGATATGGGATGACACGCAGGCACGAGTTCGCCTGGCCGGCGAGGACTGAGCACGCACCCCCGTTCCCCGTAGATGCCATCAGTCATGACGCTTTGCGTCTTTGCGGGCATGATGAGGGGGTGACGGCTCTGGACCCGGTGCTGCGCAACGCGGCCAGTGTGCGTGTGGACGAGTACGGCGAGCAGCTGCTCCTGGTGGATGACCCCGCCGCGTTGGGTGACCTGCGCCGTGCTCTGGCGGTGCAAGCAGGACCCGGCATCATTTGCATGTGTCTCGGTGACATCGTTCTCAGCTTCTTCGACACGAGTGGCCGGCGACTTGTCCGGGTGGCCTATCACCGGCCGGACTCGATCAGCTGGAGCGGCTCCGAGGGCACCATGACGCTCACCGATAGTGATGCCTTGCTGCACTGGATGGCGGGGCAGGGTGCTGACGGTCCGCTGACCCGCGATGAACGGCAACGGCAAGCCGCAGTCACCCAAGAGGCCTGGCGGGCAGCGGCACCGGTAGCCCTGCCGGCCTCGGGGACCATCACCGCTGCCGACTTGAACGAGGCCCTGGTCAAGGCTCTTCCGGATCCGATCGGTCGAGCGGCTGCGGTGTTGCAATGGCATGGTTCCGGCACCGGACGCTGTACCGGATTTCCCTTCCATGAGGCGCTGCCCGAGCCGGTCCTGGCCGCTATGCCGATCAGCCACCTCATCCGCGCACTGCAACAGTCGCCGGACAAGACCCGGATGCACGATGGGGCGGTACGGCACCTGTGCGGCTGGAAGACCCGCGAGCATCAGGCCAGCGACATCACCCACCTCCCTGACGACGTCCGTCAGCGCCTGCTGAGGACGGCCCGGGAATCCGGTGACGACGACAAACGGCAACGCGCGGAACACTGGCTCACCGCACCCGCCAAACGCCGCCGTCCTACCCACCGGTCGGTTCGGCCCGCGGAGTGAGCCGGCGGCCACGGCGCAGGGCCACCGGGGCACCGCCCCGACCGCGGGCCGGGGTGATGTGTCGGCGTGCATCAGTTCAGGCGGTCGTCGCGGGGCTGCTGGTTACCGAGTACACCACCGGGCCCAGCGGGGGCACGGTCACAGCATCTTCAGCGACGGCCCATCACGGCATGCGAAGGCTCTGTGGTTTCGTCAGTGACTCCGAGAGCCGGCGATCGGTGAATTCAAGAGCCGCCTGAGGACGTTCGGATCCGGTGTCGGCGAGTTTGGGAGCCACCCTCATCTGGGTGAACTGGCACGTCGTGGCGTGGGCGAACGCGGGAGGTCGAGACGACATCAGCCGACCGGTGGTTCGCTAGGCTTATGGAGCGCTGGACGTGGTTGTGGGTAGTCAAGTCGGTCGGGCGGAAGGTCGGTGCGTGGTGACCGGGCCGACTCCTGAGCAGCTCGCAGTTCAGAAGTAAAAACGCGACGCGCGGGGTGCTGTTCAGGAGCAGGGGTCTGCCCGGCTTGCCACACCGCGCCGGGGCGACACGGTGCTTGACGTGGCGTTTGCGCCGTTGTCGGCCGTGCCGATCCTGCGGTGCGCTGACCTGGTCCGGACCGTTGCGTTTTACGGGCTCCTGGGGTTCGTCTCGGACCGGTTGTCAGGTTATGCCGTCTTCACGGCTGGTGATGCTGAGCTGCATGTCTCTGCGACCGAGACAGTGCTTGATCCGGGCGGGTGCCTCATTCATGTCAGTGACGCCACGGCGACGCGAGCGGCATTGGCTGCCCGCGGTGTTCGATTGCTCGGTGACGTCGAGGAGGACGGCAGGCTAGGCGCCGGGATCCGCAGCCTCACTGTCGAAGATCCAGACGGTAATAGGGTCCGGTTCGTCAGCCCCTGGTCCTGACGGCTGGAGGCCAGCAGGTGGCCTGCGACCTGCGCTCAACGCCGCGGAACCACGACCGGTCCGAGCACCGTTGCCCTGGCTCCGAAAATCAGCGACATCTATCACGGACTCCCCGACACCCGCGGCTCAGGAACTCACGGACTTCCGGCTCCCAAACTGACCGATTTAATCAGCTCTGATCGCGGCATGAGTGTCTACGTCTGCTGAGGTAGTTTCCGCTTATTCCTCATGATCCTTTGGAAGACATGCCGACCGAGTCCCGCACAGAACTGACAGCAGCCGTTCGTGCCTCCATCTGCGTCGATACCGCCACTGCAGAGGACATCATCCGATCGACGGAGCCGTTCTGGGACGCGATGGAACGAGCCGGTGGCCTCGTGGACTCATGGGGTGGCGGCGAGTTCTGTGACGTCCTACCACGGGTCTTGTCGTACATCCGGACGACTGTCAACCCGGGACGCATCCGGTAACTCTACGTATCCCCATCGGCAGAGGTGGGTATCTGATCATGCGGTTTCGGGTGAGCACCGGGGGCGCTATGTCTGCTCGAGGCTGGCCGTTCCAGCCGGCGACTTCCCCTTGTCGGCGCCCCCACCAATGTATGGACTGGGTCCTGTCCTCACGGGACAGAAACGAGTGGGGGTCCTGGATGACCGCTTGTTTCGGTCCCATCGGCGAATCCCTGTTCGGGTCGGCCCGGCCGACTGATCACATCATTGAGGTTCGGTGTCGTCCGTGGCCGCTCGCGGGTGGCCCAGCTGTTCGTGCGCGAGCCTGCTGGCTCGGACGAGCACGTCGATCTGGGCGGTGTTGTAGAGCGCGACCACGGCGTCGACGAACGTCTGCTGGGTGGCATTCTCGCTCTGGGACAGGTGGGCGCCCGGGTTGTTCAGCCACGGATAGTCGGTGAGGTTCCGGGCGATGACCGGCGCGAGCCGCTCGGCGACGTCCTGCCGGGTGGCCTCGTCCGCGTCCGCGGGCATTGCGTCCAACTGCGCGTTGACCGGGTCGGTGTCGTTCTCCGCCATGCGCTGCAGGTCCTTCATGGCGTCGTCGTCGTACAGCCGGGTGTAGACGTGCAGCAGCGAGGTGTCGGCCGTCGAGAGGCGCGGCGCGACCGACTCGAAACCCGCCGGGGTATCGGCCGGTGCGCCGTCGCGCAGGATGACGGCGATGTCGGTGCGGGCTTTGCTCAGACGCTGGATCTCCGCGGCGAGCTGGGCGTCGACCTGGCGCAGCACCTCCGGCGGGACGTCACCGGTCAACCGGGCCGTGCTGATCTCGGACAGCGGCACGCCGAGCTCCACCAGGCGCCGGATGCGCAGCAGGGAGACGAGATGGAGTACGCCGTACTGCTTGTAACCGTTGTAGCGGCGGTCCGGGTCGTCGAGCAGGCCGAGCCGGTGATAGTGCCGGACGGTGTTCACCGTGGTGCCGGCCATCTCCGCCAGCTCCCGGGTGCTCCAGGCCACGCCGGCCCCTTCCGGATCACGCAGGGAAATTCTCCGAAGCATCGTACCGTCGTTCGGCCTCGGCGCGTCACCGGCGAGGTTCCCACCGGAACAGGCGCAGCGCGAGCACGATCGCCACGACGACCCAGCCGAGCGTCGGGCCCAGCAACGGCAGCGAATCGGCTAGGGGCACGCCACCGTTCCAGGTGTCCACGATCAGCTCGGCGGCCGACCCGCCGGGGAGCACCCGCTTGATCAGGGTGAAGCTCTCGGTGCCGGTGATGCCGACCCAGCTGGCCACGGCGATGGTCACCAGGCTGATCGGCAGCGTCGTGACCTGAGCCTGTTCCGGCGAGCCGGTCACCCCGGCAGTGGCCACGGCCAGGGCGAGCATCATGACGAACGTCGCCAGGATCGCCATGACAAGGAGCGCGACGTCGGCGGGGCCGCCGCTGACCGCGGCGAAGATCCCGAGGACGACCACGACCTGGACGACTGCCGTGAGGGCGACCGGCAACGTCAGGCCGGACAGGATCGCCGGGTCGCCGGCCGCGGTGGAGCGCAGCCGCTTGAGGAACAGGTCCTGCCGACGGGCGGACAGGGTGGTCACCGCGGTGGTGTAGAGGGTGAACGCGCCGACGGTGAAGACCAGGACCACGGCGATGTAGCCCAGGCTGCCGATCTGGGCGAACGAGTCACGCTGGTAGATGAAGAACGCGCTCACCGCCAAGGGCATGATGAGGTTGGAGATCAGCACGGCGCGGTTGCGGAGAATCTGGGCGAATTCGCTGTACGCGATGGGGAACATGTCGTTGCCTTTACCGGGTTGGGGTGGGAACCGGGTCGGTGTCGATGGCGCGGAAGACGTCGTCGAGTCGCGTCGGCGCGGCGGAGAGCCCCTGCAGGGCGACGTCGTGCAGGTCCGCCCAGTCGAGCAGCCGCTTGAGGTCGGCCTGCAGTTCGAACGTCTCGATCAGGTACGCCGGGCCGGTGGGCTGAGCGGCGCCGAACGGTGGCACGGGAGCGCCGGGGGACATCGAGAACTCGATCGTTGCCGGCAGTGTCCGGGTCAGCTCGGCTACCGTTCCCTGGCTGCGGAGTGTGCCCCGGTGCATGAGCCCGATGCGGTCGGCGTACTGCTGCGCCTCCTCCAGGTAGTGCGTGGTCAGGATGACCGTGGAGCCGTCGCCGCGCAGGTCCGCCACGGCCGCCCACAAGGCATCACGGGACTGGATGTCGAGCCCCGTGGTGGGCTCGTCCAGGAAGATCAGCTCCGGGCGCCCGTACACCGCGGTGGCGAAGTCGAGTCGCCGTTTCTCCCCGCCGGACAGTTGCCCGACCCTGGTCGTGGCCTTGTGGGTGAGGTCGACGACGCCCAGGAGGCGGTCGACCGAATCCGAGCGGCCGGACAACCGGCCGACCAGGCGGACGGACTCCGCGACGGTGAGGTCGGCGGAGAATCCGCTCTCTTGCAGCATGATCCCGGTCCGGGGCCGCACCGCCCGCCGGTCCGCCGGGCTCCGGCCGAAGACCCGCACCGCGCCCGAGGACGATGTGCGATGGCCTTCGATGACCTCCAGAGCCGAGGTCTTGCCTGCCCCGTTCGTGCCGAGCAGGGCGTACAGCTCACCCTGCTCGATCCGCAGACTCAGCTCCTTGACGGCGAGGAAGTCGCCGTACGAGACGCTCAACCGGTCCACTTCGACAACCGGTCCCGGCGAGGCGCCTGATGTTCTCTCCACGTGCTCCATGTGGGTCCCGCCCTTACTGATCGCTGGCCCTGGATTCGGCCGGGACCAGTGCAGGCCATGTTCCGGGAACAGGGTCAAGCCGACTCACTCGCCGTCCAGCGGGATCTCGGGCGGTTCCCCCGCGATGCCTGCCGAGCCGGTGCGGGCCGCCGGGCCCGCGGCCTTCGACGCCGCGAACGGGGCCATGCCGACCATCAGGGCCGCGGTGATGACGGCCACTCCGCTCGCGGTGTTCGAACGCCGGAACTCGGCCGGGGACTCGGGCGTGCGCTGGGCCATGGCGGGCTCCTCGAACGGGCTGTGCGGAAACGTCGAACCACCGCACCGGGCGGCCTCACCACCGTGCCGTTCCAGGCCTGATCAGCGCATCTGGCGCGGGCACGAAGTTCGGCTTGCGACTTGCGACGGAGGCGCTCGGGCGGTGATTACGTCGCGGGAATGAAGTTCGCCGCTCGGCCGCGATGGACAGGTCGCTTCAGCGTCGGCGTCGGTAGCATCGGTGCCGACCCGTCGGTAGCTTGCTGCCGGCATCACCGGCGCGCCCGGCGTGAGCCGGCAGGAGAAAGCGTGAACAGGTGAAAGGCAATGGATGAACCCCCGCGGTTCGCCGGGTCACCGGAGCGGAGACGTCTCGTCGACGACTGGGTCCGATGGCTGGACGCGCTGGGGCTGAGCACACCGTGGCGGCGCGACTGTGCGTTCGCGGCTGCGGTGGCGGTCCTGTCCGCTGCCCTGTTCCTGTTTCCCGCCGGTGCCGAGCCGGGCACCTCCGGTCTGGCGCCCTTCGACGTACCTGTTCTGATCTTGATGGTGGTGCAGGCAGCGGTCCTGTGTTTCCGCCGGGTACGACCGGTTTTGGTGCGTTTCTGCGGTTCTCGCGCTGCAGGTGTGCCTGGCCTCGGCGGCGCCGCCGGGGGAGGGTCTGCGGGGGGTGGCCCTGATGGTCGCCGTCTACACCTGCGGCGCGCTGCTGTCCGTGACCGCCGCCTACGTCGTGGCCGGGCTCGCGGCGTTCACGGAGATCGGCAGCTTCGTGGTGCTGAGCGCGATCCCGGCGGCCGCTGACGCCGCCGCGTCGCCCTGGTCGTGGGTCACCCGCTTCTCCGGGCAGTTCTTCCTGGCGTTGCTGTTGTACGGTACCGCGGCGCTTCTGGGCCGCAGCGCCACGATGCGGCGGCGCTACACCGAGATCGTGGAGCTGCGCGCGGCCGAGGTCGCGGGGAACCTCCGCGCCCGCACCGACGCCGCCCTCGCCGAAGAACGCACCCGGATGGCGCGCGAGCTGCACGATGTCGCCGCCCATCACCTGACGGCCCTCATCGTTCAGGCCACAGTCGTGGAACGGATGCTCGACCGGGACCCCGACGCCGCCCGCCGGGCCGCCGCCGCCATCCGTACGGAGGGCAAGAGCGCGCTGGGCAATCTGCGCTCGGTGGTGGGCACGCTCAGGGAGAGCCAGCCGATCGAACCCGGCGGCGCGGCCGTACCGGGACTGCAGGGCATCAGTGAACTGGTGGCCGGCCACCCGAACAGCCGGAACCGCCCGGAGCTGATCGTGTCCGGAGAAGCCGGTGACCTGTCGGCGGCGGCGGAGCTGACCTTGTACCGGGTGACGCAGGAGGCACTCTCCAACGCCCGCGACCACGCCCCGGGCGCCCCGGTGACCATCAGGATCGACCACCGTACGGAGGGCAGTGTGCTCGAGGTTCGCAACGGCCCGCCGGCCGCGGGGCCGGCGCCGGCCGACCGTCACCACCGCGGATTCGGCCTGATCGGCATGCGCGAGCGGGCCGGTCTGATCGGTGCCGCCCTGGACGCGGGCCCGACCCCGGACGGCGGCTGGTCGGTCAAACTGACCGTGCCCCGTCAGAGCGGCCGACTGTCATGATCAGAGTGCTTCTGGTCGACGACCAGCCGCTGCTGCGGGCCGGGTTCCGCTCGTTGATCGAACTCGCCGAGGACATCCAGATCGTCGGTGAGGCGGCCAACGGCCCGGACGCGGTGACGCTCGCTCGGCAGCTACGCCCCGACGTGGTGTGCATGGACATCCGCATGCCCGGAGGCAACGGCCTGGACGCGACCCGGATCATCGTCGGCGAGATCGACCCGCCGCCGGCGGTCCTGGTGCTGACCACGTTCGAGCTCGACGAGTACGTGTTCGGAGCGCTCGAAGCCGGCGCGAGCGGATTCCTGCTCAAGGACACCGACATGGACGAACTCATCAACGGCATCCGGCGGCTGAGCGCCGGCGAGGGACTGGTCGACCAGACGGTCACCCGTCGCGTGATCGCGGAGTTCGCGCGCCGGCGCCCGGTCACGCCCGCCCCGGCGCCGGGGGCGGGCGGCCCGCTCCTGACCTCCCGGGAGGCGGAGATCGTCCGGTTGCTCGCCGCGGGCCTGTCCAACGCGGAGATCGCGGCCGAACTCGTCGTCGAGGTCAGCACGGTGAAGAGCCACCTCAGCCGGGCCATGGCCAAGATCGGCGCCCGCGACCGCGTCCAAACCGTCATCTGGGCATACCGCCACGGCGTGGCACCGCTGGACAACCCCACCTGAGTCACTGCTTGCGCAGGACGGCCGCCGCGAAGATCACGTTGCTGACCATGGTCGCCGCGAAACTGCGGGCGACCGCTTCGGCGGCGGCATCGGCTCCCCAGTTGCCCTGCTCGAGGTGCCGGGCTCGGGCGCGGGCCGCGGCGGTCCACGGGATCTCGGGGTGGAACTGCGGCAGGGTTCCGCTTCCGGACAGCAGCGCCGTCAGCGCGGCGAGGCGCGACTCCGGCTGCGCGACCCCGGCCAGCACGTCCCGTACGCCGCGAAGCAGACCTGCCCGGCGCCCGGACCCGTCGTCGGTCAGGAGCTCCACCGACGGCGTGCCGGACGCGGCGCGGGTGGATCGGCGGAGGTCGTTGCGAGCGACCAGCCGCTCGACCAGCGGAGTGCGCAGGGCCGGTCCGATGACGGCCAGGGTCGCCTGGACGCCCCGAGGCCGCGCGGCGAGGTGGTCCCACGTGGATCGCAGGAGGTCGTCCGCCGGGGGCCGCTCCGTGACGGCTTCCACCCGGGTCGACCCGCTCCAGCCGGGCACGGTCCGGACGTGCTCGCCGATGCTGAGGTCGGTGAGCACCGCTCCGGCGAGAACGTAGGGCAGCGTTTGCGCCCCGGCGACGACTGCGGTTCCGTCCGGCCCCGAGGACGGCCGGAAGAGGAGCAGCAGCAGGTCCTCGGCCAGGATCGGCGGTCCGGGCTCCGATGTCATTGGGCAATCCCTCACGGCGGCTCCTCGAGCGGACGGATGCGTCGGCATCGAGTCAAAACCGTGTCTCCGGCACAGGGTCAAGCGGGCCGCACCCGGTCGTTGCGACTGTCGGCCACGGGCGACCGGCCCCGTCGCTGCTGTGCGAGGACGCCGGCTCGCTTCAGCACATCGAGCTGGGCCGGGTTGTACAGCGCGACCACCGCGTCGACGAAGGTCTGCCGTGTGACGTGCGCATTGTTGGACAGGTGCCGCACCGGGTCACTCAGCCACGGGTAGTCGATCAGATGCTGCACGAGGGACGAGGCGACCCGCTCGGCGAGGTTGTGCCGGACCTCCTCGCCGGCGTCCGGCGCCAGGGAGTCGAAGTCACCGTTGACAGCGCCGGTGTCGGTCTCGACCATGCGCCGAAGATCGTCCAGCGCCTCTTCGTCGTACAGCTGCGAGTAGATGTGAATGAGCGACGTGTCGGACGCCGACAGGCGCGGCGTGAGGGACTCGAAGCCGGCCGGCGCATCGGCCGGTGCACCGTCGCGCAGGATGACGGCGATGTCGGAGCGGGCTCTGGCCAGGCGCTCGGACTCGGCGGCGAGGTCGGCGTCGACCTGACGCAGCGTCTCGGGGGTGATGCCGGCGTCAGCACCCATGGCGCCGATCCGCGCCAGCGGCACGCCGAGTTCGACGAGCCGCCGGATGCGCAACAGGCGGATGAGGTGCCGGATCTCGTACTGCTTGTAGCCGTTGAGCCGTCGCTCCGGCTCGGCGAGCAGACCGAGGCGGTGGTAGTGCCGGATGGTGTTCACCGTCGTGCCGGCCAATTCCCCGAGCTCTCGGGTGCTCCAGGCCACGTCGGCCCCCTTCCCGGCTCAGCTTCCGCGGCGTACGCGAAATGGTCCGGGGGTGCGGTCATCCGCCTCGGCGCACCGCGATGGCATAGGACAGGGCCTTGCGCAGACCCGGCAGTTCCTGGTCCATCCGATCGGCCAGGGCGCGGATGGCGCTCTTGTGCGCGCTCAGTTCACGCCAGCGGAACAGGGTGCCCACCAGTCCGTCGACCGCCAGGATGGCGAGTGCGAGCTCGCTGAGGGGAACCGATGCGGGTTCAGAGTCGGAACGCACCGCGTCGCGGACCCGGTCGCGCAGCGCCTGAATCCGCGCGGCATCGATGGCGACGATCTCCGTCCGCCGGAGCGGGCCGAAAATCTGGCGTTGCTCGATCCTGATGTGGCCCGCGTCGGCGAGGTAGTCCCGGACGGCGCCCTCAGCCTTGCCCCATCGACTCTCCAACACCTCGAACCAGCTTCGTGGCCGGCTCGGCGGTACGTCGCCGAAAACCTGTGCCAGGAACGGATCGAGCGTTGCCGGCGGCGTGGCGTCCGTCCGCTCGGCCTTGCCGCCACGGTCGTGCAGCAGCCCGGTGATGCGAAGCTCGGCGACCACGGCGGCGGCGAGCAGCGATCCACGAACCGGTTCGCTGTCCTGGTCGAGCCGGCCTTTCTCGACCTCGAGACTGAGGAGGAAGAGCTGGTGCGGCAACAGTAATGCGTCGACCGTCGGGATCATGCGCGTAATCCTCACCTGGAGTGGGCGCGTCTCAGTCGAGGACGGCGGTTGCTTCGATCTCCACGAGGAAATCGGGCGTGAAGAGGGCCTGGACGCCGATGATGGTGATGGGCGGAGCCGGGACCCGCAGACCCTCGTTCTGCGCCCGAGCGATGCCGGCGAGAACCTCATCCCATTTTTCCGGCACCCAATCCACGATGTAGAAGGTCAGCCGGGCCAGATCGGCGATGTCCGCTCCCGCGCCACGGACACCGATGATGATGTTGCGTAGCGCGGCGTGGACCTGACCGGTCAGGTCCGGTGCGGCGGGCGTGAAGTCCGGGGTGACGCCGGCCTGTCCGGCCAGCAGGATCAGCCGGGATCCGGTCGCGACGGCGACCGGCGAGTAGTCGGTCTGCCGAAGCAATCCGTCCGGGTGCAGAAGTTCTACGGTCATGTGATCTCCCTGTTCTGGTGGCGCTACCTCCGCAGACGCCACGCCCAGTACAGGCTGTGTTCAAGGAACACAGTCAAGGCGAGCCGGGCAAGAAAGTTCGCGCGTTGACTGCGTTCCCGCAACACGGTGTGGGATCCCGCCCATGAACTCCCCTCACCCTGTCGCACGAGTCGATGACACGCGTCCGTTCGGGACCCATATCCGGATGGCGTGGTGGAAGTCGCTGATCGTCGTCATCTCGGTACCGCTGACGCTGCTCGTCGTTCAGCTCGGGTTGTACCTGCTGGCCGGCCTGGTCGAGGGCGGCGATCCGCTCGAGTCGACACTCACTCCGCTCAAGCTGCTGGCGGCCAATCTCAGCACCGGCCTGACGGCGCTGCTCGCTGTGGTGCTGGTCACGTGGTTCGCGAGGGTGCCGTGGCGCAGTGTCTTCAGCTCACCGCGGCGCTTCGACCGGCGGCGCCTGGCGATCTATTTCGCCGGCTCGGTCGTGCTCGTCGGGGCCGGGGCCGCTGCGGTGGCTGTCCTGGCGCCCGATGCCACCGGGTGGGTCGGCTTCGGTATCAGCGGGACCACCGTGGCGTTGCTCGCCGTCGTGCTCTTCTCCACCCCGATCCAGTCGGCCGGTGAAGAGATCATGTTCCGGGGCGCGGTGCTCCCGGCCGTGGGGTCCTGGTTCCGTGCGGTGCGGCCGGCGTTCATCAGCGGACTGGTGGTGTCGAGTCTCTCGTTCGCCGTCGTGCACGCGGCGACCGATCGCTGGCTGATGGGCTACTACGTGTTCCTGTCGGCTTGTACGGCCATCATGGGCTTGATCAGCCGCGGCCTCGAGGCCGCGATGGCTTTCCACGCCGCGAACAACGTGGTCGCGACGACGATCAACGCTCTTCTGGCCGGGGGCGGCTCACTTGTCGTCGACCGTACCGAAGGCGCGGGCGGTGGTCCGGCGCTGATCATCCCGGCCGTCGTGAATCTGGGGGTGCTGGCGTTCGTCGGGCTTCGCGAGCGCGCGCGCCGCTCTTGACCCGGTTCCCGGAACACGGTGTTGCGTAGGCGCATGGACATCGAACCGGGTGCTGTGTCAGCACCTGCGCGTCGCATTCTCGGCAGGGCATCGGCGGCCGTAGTGCCTCTGCTGTTGCTTCTGAGTGCGTGTACCGCTGCATCGCCATCTCCGCAGGCCTCCCCGTCGCCCTCCCTGGACCGCTATTACCAGCAGAAGCCCGCCTTCGCGCCGTGCAAGACCCCGCTGGAGGGCACCCAGATCTCCGTCGACGGCGAATGCGGCGAGGTGGAGGTGCCGCTCAACTACCAGAAACCTGACGGCGACCTCGCGCGTATCGCGGTGTTCCGGGTCCCGGCCAAGGGCGACAAAAAAATCGGATCACTGTTTCTGAACCCGGGTGGTCCGGGCTATCCGGGCGTCGGTTACGCCGCGATGATCTCGGCGACCCTGGCGAAGAGCCCGGTCTCCGAGCGTTTCGACATCGTCGGTTTCGACCCGCGCGGAACCGGCGCGAGCAAGCCCGCGCTCGACTGTTTCGACGACGCCGAACGGGACGCCGACGTCACCCCGGGCAGTCAGCTGGTCAGCCCCGGAGCGCCCCCGCTCGTGCAGGCGTGCGCGGACAGCGTAGGCGGCGCGGACAAGCTCGCCCACTTCGGAACCCGGGACGCCGCCCGCGATCTGGACATCCTGCGCGCCGTCGTCGGCGACGAGAAACTGACCTACGCGGGCGCCAGCTACGGCACGCGGCTGGGTCCCGTCTACGCCGAGATGTTCCCCGACAAGGTACGGGCACTGGTGCTCGACGGCGCCTTGGATCCGTACGCGAACACGCTCAAGCGCCGCCAGGAGCAGTGGGCGAGTTTCCAGCAGGCCTTCGACGAGATCGCGGCCTTCTGTATCGCGAAGGGGAACTGTCCGCTCGGCGACGACGTCAAGGGAGCCACTGCCGAGTATCAGAAACTCGCCCGGCCCCTGCTGATCGACCCGGCGCCGGCCGGTCCCGGTCGCCGGCTGAGCTTCATCGCCGCCAACGACGGCATCGTCACCGGCCTCTACGCCCAGCGGCTCTGGCCTCAGGTCGTGGCCGGGCTGGCGGAGCTGAAGGCGGGCCGAGGTGACATCCTGCTCGCCCTGCGAGACAGCTACCACCGGCGGTCGCCGAACGGCCGGTACGACAACTCCGTGGAGGCGAACTACGCGATCGACTGCCTCGACGAGGAACGCTTCTCCCCGCGCGGCATGGCCGAACTCACCGAGAAGACCCTCGCTGCCGCGCCCTTCCTCGATCCGGGCACGCCCGTGCAGGACACACCGGACTGGTGCGAGGGCTGGCCGTCGGAGCCGACGCTCGGATTCCCCTATGCGACCGGCATCCGGAACCTTCCGCCCACGTTGACGGTCTCGGTGACCGGCGATGCGTTGACCCCGCACGCGGGTGGCGTGAGCCTGGCCAAGACCTTGGGCGGCAATCTGCTGACCGTGGAGGGCAGACAGCACGGCACGATGCTCGCCGGTAATGCGTGTGTCGACGCCGCCATCGCCGTCTATCTGATCGACCTCGAGGTGCCCGCGCAGGGCGCGACCTGTCGGCTGACCCGATGAAGGCCGTCGTGCTCGCCCGTTTCGGCGGGGTCGATGCTTTCGAGCTGCGTAACGTCTCCGTACCGCGGACCGGACCCCGTCAGGTACGGGTGCGCGTCCACGCGACCGCCGTCAACCCGCTCGATTATCAGATCCGTCGCGGGGACTACCCGGATCAGGTGCCGCTCCCGGCGATCATCGGGCACGACGTCTCCGGCGTGATCGAGGAGGTCGGATCCCACGTGACCGAGTTCCGTGCCGGCGATGCGGTGTACTACACGCCCCGGATCTTCGGTGGCCCCGGCTCGTACGCCGAGCAGCACGTCGCCGACGTCGACCTCGTCGGCCGGAAGCCGGAGAACCTCAGTCACCTGGAGGCGGCGAGCCTGACTCTCGTCGGCGGGACGGTCTGGGAGTCCCTGGTGACACGGGCTCGGCTCACCGTGGGGGAGACGATCCTCATCCATGCGGGCGCCGGCGGTGTCGGCACGATCGCGATCCAGGTCGCGAAGGCGATCGGCGCGCGGGTGATCGCCACCGCGAGAGCCCGCGACCATGAATTCGTGCGCTTGCTCGGAGCGGATGCGGCAATCGACTTCACGTCGACGGACTACGTCGATGCCGTGGCCGAGATGACGCGTGGCCGGGGGGTCGACGTCGTCTTCGACACGATCGGCGGCGATGCGCTCACCCGAAGCCCGCTGGCGCTCGCCGACTTCGGGCGCGTCGTCAGCATCGTCGACATCGCGCAGCCGCAGAACCTCATCGAGGCGTGGGGCAGGAACGCCGCCTATCACTTCGTCTTCACCCGGCAGAACCGCGGAAAACTGGACGCGCTCACCACGCTGGTCGAGCGCGATCTCGTAAAGCCGGTCATCGGCGCGACGCTTCCGCTCGCCCGGATGGGCGAGGCTCATGAGCTCCTGGAGAACAGGCGGTCGTACGCACTGCGCGGCAAGGTCACGATCGATGTGACGGGCGAAACCGTCGCGCTTCCCTCTCGCCTCTCCTAGCGGAACGCTTCCGGCGCTCGGGCGATCTTGTACGGGGGCCGGAGCCGGAAGTCCTGGCCGGGTCGCCATCCGGAAGAACTGCGCGGATCTGGTGGACCACCTCAATCCCGCCGGCGCCCCGGCGATGCTGTAAGCGCCGGCGCCGAACCCCAGCGACATCGTGTTCACGGCGTTCCTCGCGATTGACCGTGTTCCAGGAACAGGGTGTCACATAGGAGGGAAGTTGCTCGTGATCGCAGGTCTGAACACCGGGGGCGGTCAGGACGGCTCCCGCCTGAGAGCCCTCGGACACGGGCCACGGCCCCGACCGCGCGTTCGACCTGAACCCAACCAAGGAGTTCACTGTGCCCATCATCGTGATCGTCGGAGCCGGGCCCGGCCTGGGCATGGAGATCGCCCGAGCGTTCGGCCGGCGGGGTTTCGGCGTCGCCCTGCTCGCCCGCGACGCTGCGAAGTTGGAGACCCTGGTCGAGAAACTGGGCGCCGAAGGCATCGTGTCCGCCGGGTTCACCGCCGACATTCTGCAGCCCGACACCGTCACACAAGCGTTCATTCGGATCAAGCAGCGTTTCGGTGCCATTGACGTTCTGGAGTTCTCACCCGTCGACCGAGAGATGGACGCCGTAGGACTGTTCGAGGTCACTCCGAAGAACCTGCAGCCGCACCTCGACTTCTATGTCCACGGCGCGATCCACTGCGTGCGGCAGGTGGTCGACGACATGATCGCGGCAGGCAGCGGAACAATCCTGGTGACCACCGGCGGTGGCTCCATCACCCCCGTTCCCTCCCTCGCCAACATCAACCTGGCCGCGTCCGGCCTGCGTAACTGGGTCCTCAACCTGCACAACGTGCTCAAGCCGAAGGGCGTCTACGCCGCACATGTCGCGATCAGCACATGGATCGGCGGCGGACATCCGGATGCGGCCGCCGACGTCATCGCGAACCGTTACGTCGAGCTCTACGAAACCCGCATCGAGCCGGAGCTCAATCACCTCGCTCTTGACGCCTAGCGGACCGAGAGACGACCCCCGGCCACCGACCGGGAGATCAGGGCCGTCGTGGAGGGCACTCCACAACGGCCAAGAAGGTGGCGGTGGTCCGTTCGCGGGTTGACTGTGTGGCGACGACACGGTTTCCACTGGCCATCCCCGATGGCAACTCGAGGCACACTGTGGAGTTCGACATGCGTCGAAGGCTTGGTATGGCATTGGCAGCACTGGTCCTGACTGCGGCGTTCGGTCCGGCTGGCTTAGTGGCGGCGGCGAGCGTGACCGCCGAAACGACTAATCGTCCTGCGTGGGGCTCTTGCCCGCAGGAGGTTGCGGCGGAAGCTCCCACTCTTGAGTGCACCACCGTGTCGGTGCCGCTGGACTACCGGCGCCCGTCCGGGACGAAGATCGATCTGAAGGTGTCCCGGCTCGCCAGCGCGAACCCACGGGAGCGACGCGGTGTGCTGATGCTCAACCCGGGTGGCCCGGGCGAGTCCGGACTGGCGATGCCGGCCCAGCTGGTGGGTCGGGGCATCCCGAGCAGCGTTCTGGACGCCTACGACCTGATCGGCATGGACAACCGCGGCGTGGGCTACTCGGCCCCCGTCGACTGCAGGTTCACGTTCGAACAGGACTACGCCGGCAACGTCCCGCGCTGGGCCGAGAACGCAGCCGTGGTCGCCGAGAACGCCAAGGCGGCCAAGGCCGTCGCCGAACAGTGCGTGGCCAATGACAAAGACGGCCGGCTGGCGCACATCTCAACGGCCAATTCGGCGCGGGACCTGGACCGGATCCGGATGGCGCTGGGTGAGCAGAAGGCCAGCTTCCTCGGATATTCGTACGGGTCGGCACTGGGCGCCGCGTACGCCTCGATGTTTCCCGGTACCAGCGACCGGATCATCATCGACAGCAATCTCGGGGACACCGCACTGACCCGGGCCAGCCTGCGCCGGTTCGGGCTCGGTGCCGAGCAGGCGTTCCCGGACTTCGCCGCCTGGGCCGCGGAACGACACATCGCGTACGGCCTCGGCCGGACGCCGAAGGAGGTGCGTGAGACATACTTCGCCACCGCCGGGCGACTCGACGAGCAGCCGATCCCCGGCTTCGACGGTCGCATCTTCCGGCTCCTGAGCTACGGGTTCCTGTACAACAAGGCGAGCTACCCCCAGCTGGCTCAGCTCTGGCAGTCGCTGCAGAACCCCGGAACAGCCCCCCGGGGCACCACGGGGGCGACAGCGGCACAGGCCCACCCGCGCTCCAACGCCTTCTCGGCGTTCCTGGCCGTGACCTGTAACGACTCCGAGTGGCCGAGCGAAGTCCGGACGTATCAGCGCAGTGTCGCGCAGGACCGCAGGAAGTACCCGATCTTCGGCGCGGCGACGGCCAACATCAACCCGTGTGCGTTCTGGACGGCAGGGCCGTCCAAGCCCCAGGTCGAGGTCAACGACAACGGACCGGCCAACGTCCTGATCATGCAGAACCGCCGTGACGTGGCCACGCCGCTACTGGGCGGGCAGATCTTCCGCAAGAAGTTCGCCAACCGATCCCGGTTGGTGGCCGTCGACGACAACCAGCACGGCGTCTACGTCTATGGCGGCAACCCGTGTGCCCTCAACATCGGCACGTCATGGCTGGTCGACGGCAAGCTTCCGAAGGACACGAACTGCCCGGCCTCCCCGTCGTCCGGCGCGCCGACCGAGCGCGGGGCTCCGCAAGGCCCTTCCTTCACCCGCTGATCCAGCGGCATCCGCCGCAGACGTTCAGGGGCAGCGGTTCCGGGAGCGAGCCGCCTCACGTCAACCACTTCCCGCGGAAGGAACCGCTCATGACTGACGAGTCCACCCTCGACCTGGTCTTCTGGCCCGGGCCGGTACGGAACAAGCCGTTCGTCGAACACGTCCGCGCCGCGAAGGCCGGCGGATTCACCAGCCTGGCCGTCGGAGCGGACACCTACCGCGCGGCGACCGCTTCGGGACTGTCGCCGCGGGCCATCGTCGGCATGGCCGAGGAAGCCGGGGTGCCGATTCGGCACTTCGAGGCTTTCGCCGACTGGGCCCCGGTCGATCTCGCGGCAGGAGGCGGAGCCTTGAAGAACAAGTTCGACCCGGCGGGTGGAGACGCCTTTGCCATCGCGCAGCGGTTGGGCGTACGCACGATTCTTGCCTTCCCCGCCTTCGAAGTCTCCCAAGCCCCGCCGGTCGACGTCTTGATCGAGGGTTTCGCGCAACTCTGCGACCGCGCCGCCGACGCCGGTATGGACGTGCAATTGGAATTCGTCCCGGTGCTGGGCGTGCCCCACCTCTCCGACGCCTGGGCAATCGTGCGCCAGGCGGACCGGCCGAACAGCGGCATCACGATAGACATGTGGCACTTCTTCCGCGGCGACTACGACCTGAACCTGCTGCGTTCCATCCCGGCCCGGTACCTGTGGAGCGTGCAGCTCGCTGACGGCGCTCGCGAGCCGCAAGGCGAGAGCCTCGCCGACGACGGGCTGAACTATCGGGCCTTCGCCGGAGAAGGCGACATCCCGGTGGTGGATGTGGCGCGGATCCTGGCCGAGAAGGGCAACCTGCGCCAGGCCGGCCCGGAGACCTTCTCCCGGGTCGCCGACGCGATGGACCCGGCAGATGCCGGCCGGCGCGACGGTACGGCCGCCCGCACCGTCCTCGCCCAGGCCGGCATCAGGGTGCCGAAACAGATGATCTGACCCGCTGAGTCGTGTCACATCGGTAATGGTTCCCGTGGATCGCATGCCCGACCCCGGGCGCACGCGGGCTGCAGCCGGAACCTGGGCTGACAGTCAATCGTTCGAAAGCTGGAAGGGTGATCACGGTATGTCGTCCAACGAACGCATCGTCAGGGACTTGTATGCGGCGGCGGAGGCCTCGGTCCACGACACCGACAAGTTCGCGTCCCTCTTCGCCGACGACGGTTACTTCCTCGATGTCCCCTCTGGCAATCGGTGGTACGGACAAGACGTGCACCAACCCGTCGAGGCGCTCTTGGCGGCGTTTCCGGACTTCCACCGGGAGCTCCTACGGGTGTACGCCACCGATGACGTGGTCGTCGTCGAGTTGAAGCTGCAAGGTACTCACCACGGCGACTTCCGGGTGGCCGGCGGCGTACTCCCGGCTACCGGCAGACGATGTGATGTGCCCTGTTGCGACGTATTCCATCTTCGGACCGGCAAGGTTGTTGCTTTTCACTGCTACAACGACGTTTCCATCTGGCTTGATCAGCTCGGCTCGCCTCATCACCTGAAAGCGTCGTCGAAGAATTAGTGCCGTGATTCGTCGATGCGTGAGCATCAAATGCTTAACTGTTCCTAACACGATCGCCGACTGATCAACTGGACCACCCAGGGATCGTGTTAGGAACAGTAAGGCGTCCCCCGCCCGCTCACGGAACCTCTGCGGTGTGGTCGGTTACGCGCCGCTCGTGAGGGAGCCGACCGCGGCGTGAACCTCGTCTGGGTCGAGATGGTCGAGGATCGCGTCAGGACGGTGAGCGGCCAGCTCGTCGCGGCCGGCTCGATGAGCGACGACCATGACCCGAAAGCCGCCGTGCCGAGCGCCGGCGATGTCATTGGGAGCATCCCCGATGACGACTGTCCTGGCCGGATCCAGCTGGCGACCATAGATCTCGGAATACCGACTCGCTACCACTGCGGGCAACTCGAAACGATCACGAGCATCCGAGCCGAACCCACCGATTCGCAGATCGAGGAACTCGTCAAGCTCCGACACCGCAAGCTTGACCTCCGCGGCCGAACGGACATTCCCGGTCAGCACCGTCTGAACGAAACCGCCGCGATGCAGCGCAGCGATGCTCGCCTTAGCGCCCGGATATGGCGGCTGCACCTCAGCGAGCTCCTGCCGGCCTTCGTGCATGACCGCGGCGATCGCTTCGTAGAACCGCGGTATGCCGGCTTCGGCCATCGAGATGTCGACGCCCGATGCGATCGCGGTATCAACGACGATGGACTCGTCGGTGTACCCGTGCACCTTCTTGTCCGGGAAGACGACATCGGACTCTGTGATCCCGTATGTACTAGCGATGGCCCGGGTCAGCCAGCGAAGGTCCGCGGGGATCAAAGTCCCATCGACGTCCCAGATGACCAGACCAGCATCGCCACCACTCATAGATTCATCGTTGCACATCAGCGAGCTCCGGAGCATGCGCTCACCAGCGCGGGCTTACAGCAGCTAGCTCACCGCCCGCCGTAGGCTGGCCCGTGACTAAGAACGCGACCCGGAAGGCTCCGAGGAGATGGTCTGCTGGGCCGCGATCAGTTAAATGCTGCGCCGTCTCACGCGCGGCGAGTCCGACCACCGCCATCAACGCTGGACGCTGCAAACAGGCCCGAAGTGCAACTCTCTAAAACACTCACTCACGGCCGAGCTGCATCCTGGATAGCCGGACGAGAGCATCCCCCTCGGCCCGATACATGACCTTAGCTGACGCGCGGCTAACCCCCAATTTGTTGTAGAACTTCTGTGCGTCACTGTTGTCGGTGTCAGTAGTCCATTCTAACCGGCTGCTTCCGGATTCCACGGCGATGGAACACAACCGCGACATGAGATGGGCGCCGACGCCGCGACGTCGCTGAGTTTCTCGGACGTAAAGCTCTTTTAAGAATAGTGATTTGGAGACGCCGGCTGCAGGCCAGAGAAAAATGTAGCTGGCGAAGCCTTGCGGCTTGTCATCCTCAAGGGCTAAAAGAACTCGGGCAGCCGGGGCATCAGTGAACAACAGTGACTTGATCTGCTGCTCCCATTGCTGACGTGGAGGAAAGTCGACAGTTCCATAGAACCGCTCAACGTCGTAGAGAAAGTCGGCAACGGCCGACAGATCGCTGATGTCGGCGTGGCGCAGGGTGATCACCGAGGAAACTCCATGTTGTCAAGACTAATTGTGGCCAGATAGTCATGGGCGTCGCGAACTGCAGAAGAACTGGTCTCGATGGCGGGTACCAGACTCAGGACCGCCTCGGCGCGGGTAACGACGAGACGGTCGTGCTGGTCGGCGGTAAGCCGGCTGAGGACATGCTGTACGTGAATGGAGCCCGCCCGGAAATCCCCTCCGTGAATCAGGCAGGCAGCCCGGTCCAGGTGGACCAGCGTCCTGTCCAGGTAGTTGAACTCGGGGTAGAGCTGCATGGCTCGATCTTGGGCTGCCCACGCGGAGGCGCTGTCGCCTAGGTGTGTGTAGGCGTTCCCGGCGTGGAATCGCAGCTGAGCCTCGTCGTAACCGAGCGCTGAGGCTGACGTTTGCTCCGTGCCAAGATCGGCGAGTAATTCTTCTGCCCGGCCAAGGGCGAGCTGCGTGCCGGCAGCGTCGCCGATCGCCGCACGTGCCCGGGCCTCGAGCGCTGCGGCGAGAGCGGCGCCGACCCCGCCGCCCGGGCCGGCCTGTTCCTGAGCACGTTCGGCGGCGGCGATCGCAGAGCGAGTCTCGCCGGCATAGAAATACCGGTAGGCCTCCTGTGCCCATACCCAGGAGCGAGTGGCGGGATCCCCGCACTCGGCGGCGGCGATCCGTGCGGTTCGACCCCACTGTCGCGCAGCGCCGAGGTCGTTGATCTTGAGCAGTGTCAGGCTGAGCAGCCCGGCCATCTGCGCGGTGATACGGGTGGCGCGCCTCAGCCACGGCCCACGGTCCGGCGCAATCCGGTGACCGCGTCAGCGGTCTGGTCATCGAGCCACTGACGGTGCTCGCGGTCGTCGACCACGTCGAACAGACTCTTGTAGAGCCGCTGTTCACGAGCGAACCACAGGACCCGCATCGCCTGGTAGGTGTGCAGCGATCCGGTGGCCTCGACGATCTGGGCGCACCGCTGCTCGGCGCCGGGATCGTGGCGGCCCAACCACAGCCCGAGAAGCGCAAGATCAGCGCCGGGCGGATACATGCCGGTGAACTCGAAGTCGATGAAAACCAGCGGTTGCCCGGGGTCGGTCAGGGCGTTACTGGCCAGCGGATCTCCATGACCGAATACCAGGGGAGTATCGGTGACAGCGTCGAGCAACGGTTGCTGAACGTCGCCGGGCAGGTCCCCGGTGGCGGCATAGCGGCGGATACGGGCCGGCCAGTCGGTGACCGGCGTGCTCAGCATCCCCGGGGGAGGCTGCCAGGCGGCGAACGCCGTCAGCGCGTCGATCATTCCCGTCACGACGGGCTGCGGTAGCCGGGGCGGGTACCGGTCGGTGTGCGGGGGAGCACCGGGTAGCCGCTCGATGACCAGAAGACGGGGGCCGGCGTGATGCAGCCGCGGTACCCGCCACGGCACCGGCGTGGTGGCGAACTCCCGATAGGCGCCGACCTCGTGCGCGAAGCGTTTGCCCCAGTGCCGTTCGGAGCTGGTCAGCTGCTTGGCGACCACGTCCCGGCCATGCCGGCGGCCAGCAATGGTCACGGCCTTGTCGGTTCGCCGTAGCTGCTCAACCTGCTGCAAGCCGGGCAGATTATCGAGGGTGTCGAGGTCGGTAAGGAACTTACCGGGCGTGCTGGCCATCTCCTCCACACGCCCATCCTGCTGACCGGCCTGACGTACGTCGAGTACCCGGCGCGCCCGAGTGACCCTCGCTGGTGGCAAAACAACCCCGGGCGGCGGTGATCGGGCGGAGCGGTCAGCGGGCGACGACCGTCCTGACGAGCTGTGGCCCGCTGCGGGGCGGCCCGGTGATGGTGGTGGGCCGGGCGGGTCAGGTGCCGTTCATGGAGGCGCCGTTGCCGTCGCCTGTCTGCAGGAAGCCGGTCGGCGGCAGGGCACCTGTGGTGGTCCGCGGACCTTCGGCTTCGGCCGGGTCGGTCGAGCGGAACGTGGCCGGCTGTTGCCCGCCGGTGCGGGTTGGCGTGGCGGCCTGGTTCAGCTCGTACGGCCGGCCGTTGTCGACGGACACGTCGGCGCGCACGGTGGCCGGGGCGTCCGGCAGGTGGAACCCGGTGCCGCTGTTGCGCCAGGCGGTGTTGTTGGTCAGCTCCAGCGCGGCGGTGTTTCCCTCGTCGCTGAAGCCGTTGCTGCCGTTGGCCCACGCCGCGTTGTGCCGCAGCTTGTGCGCGGCCACGGCCGTCGGGGTGCCCCCGCCCAGCACGAAGCCGGTGCCGCCGTTGCCGTACGACCAGTTGTACTCGATGGTCACCGGCGAGCCGAATGCGCCCAGGTCGAGTCCGGCGTTACCGTTGCCCGCGAACCGGTTGCCGCGCACGACGTTGCCCGCGCCGGAGCCGAACTGGATGCTCAGCCCGGTGCCCGCGCCGGGGGCCCGGTTGCTGGTGAAGTCGCTGTCGAGGACCTGGTTGCCGGTCGTGCCGTCGCCGCGCAGCATGAGCCCGGACCGGGCGTTGTCGTGCATCGACAGTCGCCGGAAGACCGTGTCCCGGCAGCCCAGGCAGACATAGGCGTGGTCGGCCGAGCCGGTCACCTCGAGGCCCTGCACGGTCCACCAGGAGGCGCGCTGAGCGAACGCCCACTGGCCGGCCGACAGGCCGGAGGCGTCGACGACCGGGCGCTCGTCGCGGTAGTTGCTGAGCACGATGCGTCGCTGGGCGGTGCCGCTGGTGGTGATGTCGATCCCGGCGGCGGGCCGGTAGGTGCCGCCGCGCAGCGCGATCGTCTGCCCCGGGCGCACCTCTGCTACGGCCTTGCCCAGCGTGGCATAGGGCCGCCGGAGGCTCCCGTCGCCGTCGTCCGAGCCGTCCGGCGCCACGAAGATGTCGGCCCGCTGCACGCCCTGGCCCTGGTCGGCCGGCGGCGGGGTCGTGCTGGTGGCCGGCGACAACGACGGCGACCGCGTCGTGGCGGCGGTGGTGGTCGCCGTCGCAGGCCGCGGGGTGGTGGTGGACACCGGCGGCGGCGGGGCTGCCGCGATCGGGGCGTCCGGTGGCGCGGGGGAGTAGTGCACGGCGTAGACGAACCCGACGGTCGCCAGCACCGCGGCGGCGCCGGTGGCGGCCAGCGCCTTGTGTTGCAGGAAAGTCGGCAGCACGTGGGTGGGCGTGGCAGCGGCCAGGCCGCCCACCTTCGCGGTAAGCGTGGCCGGCACCGGGAGCATCGCGGCGCCCAGCAGCAGTTGCTCCGGGGCGATCAGCCCGCGCCCGCTGGTGACGCAGCGTGGGCACTCGCGTACGTGCCGGGTCAGCCGCTTGCGCCACAGTGGGTCGGCGATGCCGTTCCAGCGCCGGACCAGGCCGGTCAGCTCGGGGCAGCGGGGGCGGGCGTGCAGGGCGCCGACCACCGCTCGTACGGAATCGAGCTGGGCCTTCATCCGCTGCACCCGGACCGCGGCATGCTTGGGGCGCACGCCCAGCGCGTCGGCCAGCTCGGCGCGGCTCAGCTCGCCGGCTGCCTCCTGCCACCACAGGCCGAGCAGCCGGCGGTCGTCGTCGTCCAGCCAGCGGGCCGCCTCCACCAGGTCCCGGCGCTGGGCGTCGGCGACCAGCTCGGCGGTGGCGCGCTCGGCGAAGTCGCCGGCCGGGTCGGCCAGCTCGGGCTGCTCGGCCACCAGCCGCAGCCGGGCGGTCCGCTTGTCGCGCAGGTAGAGCTGGATCTGCCGGTAGGCGATGGCGATCAGCCACGAGCGGAACCGGGCGGGCTCGCGCAGGCTCGGCAGGGCCCGCAGCGCGCGCAGCATTGTCTCCTGCACGATGTCGTCCACGTCGGGGTGCCCGTCCAAGGCGCGGCCGACGATGTTGTAGATCAGCGGCAGGTGCTCGGCGATGAGCTCTTCGGTGGCTCGGGCGTCGCCGGCGCGGGCCTGGCTGATCAGCCGGGCGACATCGAGCGCCGTCTGACTCTGCGTCACCGTCGAGTACCAAGCCTTTCTGGTCGGTCGTGGACCGCGCTGATCGTCGCGGGTCGGCAACCGCTCATAAATATCGAAAATCACCGTTGTTTTGAGACTTTTCCGCCGGGTCAGCATGTTGGCACGGCCCCGGACAGGCTGTAAGGCGAGGGTCGCCGGCGTGGTGCTCGTGCACGCCGGGGGCGTGGCGGGAACCCCGCCTCGGCGCTCGTAAGAACCCGCGAAAGTTTTTGCCGCGTTTCTTGTTGTCACTCGGCCGCCGCCGCATCTACCGGTACAGGAACACCGGCGGCCTCCCCTCGGCCGTCATCCCCGCACGTAAGGAAGGTCTGCGATGGCAGAGAAAAAGTCCAGCAAGCGGATGCTGTTCGGCGTGGCGGCCGCGCTGGTCGTACCGATCGGTCTCGTCGGCTGGTCGATGTTGCCGTCGGACGCGGCGGCCGCTCCGGTCGCCGGCGGCACCTACCAGGTGGCCGTGAAGAAGAGCGGTCTGTGCATCGACGTGCCGGGCGCGTCGAAGGACAACGGTGCACTGCTGCAGCAGTGGGGTTGCTCGGCCGGGGCCGGCTGGCAGCAGTTCAAGCTGGTGGCGGCGGGTAGCAACTTTTTGATCCAGAACGTGAGCAGCGGCAAGTGCGCCGATGTGCCGGCGGGGTCGAAGACATCGGGTCAGCGGGTGCAGCAGTACACCTGCGTCGGGTCGCAGACCAATCAGCAGTGGCGGATCACCGCATCGGGCACGGGCACGTTCCAGGTCATCAACGTGAACAGCGGGCTGTGCCTCTCCGATCAGGGTGCGTCGACCGCGAGCGGTGCGGCGATCATCCAGGAGACGTGCACCGCCAATTCGAACAAGCAGTGGGCGTTCACCCCGGTCACCGGCGCCACCCCGCCGCCGGCCGGCTCGTTCACGGTCGCGGCTGACGGCTCCGGTACGTACAAGACGGTGCAGGCGGCGATCGACGCGGTCGGCGCCGGCAACGCCAGCCGTAAGACGATCACCATCAAGCCCGGGACGTACCGGGAGACCCTGTCGGTGCCGTCGACCAAGCCCTACGTCACGCTGCAGGGCGGCGGTGACTCCGCCGACGACGTGGTCATCGTCAACGACCGGCCGGCCAGCACATACGGCACCAACGGGTCGGCGACCGCGCACATCGTCGGGCACGACTTCGCCGCCACGAACCTGACGATCTCCAACGACTACGACGAGACGAAGGGCAACTCGCAGGCCCTGGCGGTCGCCCTGGAGTCGGACCGGTCTGTGTTCAGCAAGGTGCGCCTGCTCGGCGACCAGGACACCCTGCTGGTCAACAACAGCGCGCGGGCGTACTTCACCGGGTCGTACGTCGAAGGCACGGTGGACTTCATCTACGGCGGCGGCATCGCGGTGTTCAACGCCAGCACGATTCACGAGAAGCGGTCGAGCGGCGGCCCGATCACCGCGGCCTCGACCCCGGCCACCCAGGCGTACGGCTTCCTGATCTACAAGTCGACGATCACCGGCGCGACGGCCAACTCGACCCAGTTCGGGCGGCCGTGGCGGCAGGACGCGCAGGTCCTGATCCGCGAGTCGAATCTGAGCGCCACCATGGCCACCGCCCAGCCGTGGGTCGACATGTCCGGCAGTACGTGGCAGAACGCCCGGTTCCTGGAGTACAAGAACACCGGCGCGGGCGCCACCAAGAACGGCAACCGGCCGCAGCTCTCCGACGCGCAGGCTGCCACCTACACCCCGCAGAAGTACCTCGCGGGCTCGGACAACTGGAACCCGGTGGGTTGATCATGAAACTCTCGAAGAAGCGCACCGCCCTGATCGCGACGGTGCTGGCCGTGCCGGCCGCGCTGATCAGCTGGTCGATCCTCCCGTCGAGCGCGGCGACCGCCCCCACCGCGGGGAGCACCTACCAGCTCGTCGTCAAGAAGAGCGGCCAGTGCATCGACGTGCCGGGCGCCTCGAAGGACAACAGCGCCCTGCTGCAGCAGTGGGGGTGCTCGGCCGGCGCCGCCTGGCAGCAGTTCAAGCTCGTCGCGGCGGGCAGCAACGTCCTGATCCAGAACGTGAACAGCGGCAAGTGCGTCGATGTGCCGTCGGGGTCGAAGACCTCCGGCCTGCGGCTGCAGCAGTACACCTGCGTCGGGTCGCAGGCAACCAGCAGTGGAAGACGGTCGCCAGCGGCACCGGCACCTTCCAGATCGTCAACGTGGCGACCGGCTTGTGCATCTCCGACCAGGGCGCCTCGACGGCCACCGGCGCGGCGATCATCCAGGAGACGTGCACGGCCAACTCGAACAAGCAGTGGACGTTCACCCCGGTCACCGGCGCCACCCCGGCGCCGACCACCTCGGGCCGGACCTGGGCGAACACCCCGGACGGTTTCGCCTCGACCGGCGGCGGCACGACCGGCGGCGCGGCCGGCGCCACGGTCACCGTGAAGACGTTCGCGGACCTGACCAAGTACGCCACCGCGGCCGAGCCCTACGTGATCAAGGTGGCCGGGGCCATCACGTTCACGCCGAAGGGCACCGAGGTCAAGATCACGTCGAACAAGACCCTCGTCGGCGTCGGCACCACCGGCCAGATCGTCGGCGGCGGATTCCAGCTCGTCCCCGGGGTCAAGAACGTCATCATCCGCAACCTCACCATCCGCGACACCCAGATGACCGAGGACGACCCGGACGACAAGACGTACGACTACGACGGCATCCAGATGGACACCGCGGACCACATCTGGATCGACCACAACAAGATCACGCGGATGAACGACGGCATGATCGACAGCCGCAAGGACACCACGTATCTGACCGTGTCCTGGAACGTGCTCGACACCGGCAACAAGGCGTTCGGCATCGGCTGGACCGACCACGTCACCTCGCGCATGACGATCCACCACAACTGGATCAAGAACACCCACCAGCGCAACCCGAGCACCGACAACGTGCTCTACGCCCACCTCTACAACAACTACCTGCAGAACATCACCTCGTACGGCAACCTGTCGCGCGGCGGCACCAAGATGGTGCTGGAGAACAGCTACTTCGACAACGTCGCCAACCCGTACAACGTCGACGACCTGACGAAGGGCCAGCTCAAGCAGAGCGGCAGCATCGTCAAGAACTCCACCGGCAAACAGGTGACCAACGGCTCCGCCTTCGACCCGAAGAGCTTCTACCCGTACACCCTCGACGCCGCCGCCGACGTCCCGGCCCTGCTCGCCAAGTACGCCGGCCCGCAGGCCACCATCGGCAACTGACCAGTAACGGGAACCAACGCGGGGTGGCGCTGTCCGGGGACGGCGCCACCCCGCGTGGTCGATCCCGCTCGAGACCTACCTCGGCTACCGGACTTCGAAGCCTTCGTTGAGCTTCCCGGGTGTGAACCCGGCCTGCTCACGTTCGGCGTGCTTGGCGTGCACAGCTTCGGCGGTGTCCTGCATGATGCCGAAGTGAAACTGTGGCGGGTACGCCGACAGGGACTCAAAATCGAGATCAACCACCGCTCACACCCCGAGCTCACCTCGTTCCTGGCCACCTCATCACGCATCACGAGAGGCGCACGATGCCCCGCCGAACGTTCAACCCCGTCTTCTGGGCACTCGCCAACATCGGCTCCAGAGTACGATTCACACCCGCGATCGCCCAGGGCCTGACCACAGCGGCCCTGCCGGCTGAGGAGCCGCTGCTGATCCCCACTCGGCACGGCACGCTGCGAGCAGTGGTGATCCGGCCCTCGACGAGGAACTCCGCGCAGGAAGACACGCTGCCGCCCGTGATCATGCAGCTCCACGGAGGCGGCTTCCTCAACCGATACCCAGAGCAGGACCGTCACCTCGCAAGATACCTGGCCGCCAACCTCGGCGCGGTCATCGTGCTCCCTGATTACTCCACCGCCCCGAAAGTGCAGTACCCGGTCGCGGAAGAGGAGATGCACGACGTCGCCCGATGGGTCCAACGAAACGGTGACACCAACGGGTGGGACGGCGCCCGCCTGCTGCTGTCAGGAATCAGCGCCGGCTCCAAACTGGCCATCAACGTGTGCCAGCAGATCCACGCCGTCGGAGGCCGCCGGCCGCTCGCGGTTTCGCTGATCGTGCCGGTCACGGACATGAGCCGCACGGACCGAACGTCCAGCATTGCGCGGCCCGCGATCAGTCCCTTCGTTCAGCGAATGGTGAGCTGGGCTTACTTCCCTGACGCCGCACGGCGGCGGGAACCGTTAGCGGCTCCACGCCATGACGCATCCCTGCCCCACTCGATGCCGCCCACCCTCATCCAGACCGGCGAATACGACACTCTCGCCGCCGAGGGCAGGGACCTCGCTCAGGTCCTGCATGCTGCCGGAGTTGAAGTCCTCCACAAGGAGTACCCGCAAGCCGACCACGACTTCTACACCAGCAAACCGGTCGCTCGCGTACACGAGCTGCTGGCAGAGATCACCACCTTCTTCGCCGCCCATCTGGCCTCACGCCTCCAAGAAGAAACGTCATGACCCACGAGCATGCGGCCCGTGCGCCGGGATCGTCTTCTTACTCTCGAGGGATGGGTACGGACTTGCTCGGCCCGTGACATCGCCTACCGCGGTGAGCCGGCCGGAAGGATCGCGGGAGTCGGCGAACGACGGGCTGCAGATGTTGCCCGCCCACGCCTGCTCCAGTGCTGTCAGCCCGGTGCGGTCGGGGTGGGCCGGGAGGGTGGCGTCCAGGCGCACCGCAGCATTCGTGTCGGTCTGGCGGTAGTAGGCGGCGGAATCGGTGAGCCCGTCCTGGTCGGCGTCCAGCAGCGTGCCGGCCTTGTTCAGGTTGGCCTGGGCGGCGGCGAACGCTCGGGGACCGCTGATGCAGGTAACCCCCGATAGCGCGGGCATCCTCGCCGGCCCGGCAGACCTTCCGGGATCACCGTGAACGTCATGAACTGCCTTTCCTCCGTTGACCTGCACTGACGTCCTTCTCAGGACACCAGTTCTGCCACCACGACGATTTTCAGGATGCCGAGAACGGTGCAAGCCCACGCCCACCCGAGACGCTGCCGCCCGGCGATGACGTCCTTGGTCAGCTGGACGACGACGCCCAGTGCTCCGCCGGCGATGAGGAGCACGACCCCCGGTGTGGCAGCTCATGACAGGCGACCACCCACCCACCATGAGGAAGACCAGGGCGAGCGCGAAGATGCCACCCAGGATGTTCAGGGCAGCGGCGTAGAAGCGGATGCGCCCGACAGCGTCGCTCTCCGACTCCACCGCGAACTGGTGCCGGAGCTCGTCACGAGATGCAGCTCGGTCCTCTCCGTCACGCCATCTCGCTGTCCCGTTTCTGCATGCCAAGTCACGGTAGTTCTGCAGGACGGCATAGCAGTCGAGCCTTTCTTGACAGCGGCCATACCTGCTCCTGAATGGCAACGCCGTGCTTGCCGCTGTCGTCGCCGACCGGTTCATCGCCGCTGGCGCCCTCGCGCGGTCTGAGAAAGTGCCCGCGCTGCGTAGTGCCGACTACTGGGCTCGGGTGGAATCGGCTCCGAGGGCCGCAGGGAGCCGGCCCACGGTGGTGGCTGCTCCGGCGGTCCAGATCACGACCAGGGGCAGCAGGAGGTCGTCGGCGAGGGGGAGCTCGACCGTGCGCCCCGGCCGTTGCCAGCCTTCCGGCCCGATCGCGATTGCGCCGAGCTCGGGCAGGTCACTCAAGGCCGAGGCCATGCCCATCGTCAGCGACAGCACGAGTTGCACCATGGCGCCCGCCGCGGCGAGACGGCCGACGATCAGGTCGGTCAGGGGTGTGCCGGGTGGGCTCCAGACGAGCAGCCGCTCGCCGTCGAGCTCGGCCGACGGTACGGGGGCCGTCCGCTCCGCGAGGCGGTGCCCGACCGGCACGTACAGGCGGGCCGGGGTCACCGCCAGTCCGGCGCTGTCCAGGGCCGAGGAGTACGGGGCGGTCCGGACGACGGCAAGGTCGATCTCCCGGGACTGCAACGCCGCCACGGCCTGCTCCGGGCGCAACTCGCTGAGCGCCACCGTGAGCCCGGGCGCGCCGGCCCGCAGGGCGCTGACCACCGCGTCACGTTCACCCGGGCCCAGGGCGGGAGAGACACCGACCCGGACCGTGCCGGCGCGGCCGCTGCCGATCTCATGGACCCGGTCGACCGCGGCCGCCACGAGCGGCAGGATCCGCCGGGCGTCGTGGACCAGCGATTCACCCGCCGCGGTGAGCCGCACCGTGTGGGTGGACCGTTCCACCAGCTCGGTGCCGAGCTCCTGCTCGATCTGGCGGATGACTTTGGACACCGCCTGCTGGGTCATGAACAACTTCCCCGCCGCCCGGGTGAAGTTCAGTTCGTCGGCCACCGTCACCAGGATCCGCAGCTGCCTCAGCTCAGGCACGACGACCCCCTGGTTGTGACTTCATCACCGATGGTCGTTTCCGTTCTTCCCCGACGCCTCACACACTTTGTGAAGAACGAAAGCAGCATCCCACAAGCGAGAAAGCAGAGCTCACATGGCCGTTTACAGCTTGACCGAAGTCAAGGTCCTCGACGGCGAAGGCGCCCGGGAGTACGCGGAGATCGCCCAGTCCTCGGTCGCCGCGCACGGCGGGAAGTTCCTCGTCCTCGCCTCCGCCGCCGAGGTGGCCGAGGGCGACTGGCCGCAGGACCAGCTCGCCGTCATCATCGAGTTCAACGACAAGGCGCAGTTGCACACCTGGTACGACTCGGCCGAGTACGCCCCGGCCCGCAAGATCGCCGCCACCGCGCTGGATCGCCGGCTGGTCTTCCTGGACGGGTTCTCCCCGGTCCCGGTGGCCGACCCTGAGACGCTGGTGCGCCGCTTCTACGCGGCGATGACCACCGGGGACGTAAGCGACGCGGGCGACTACCTCGCGGGCGACTGGCAGGACGTCCCGCTTCCTGTCGGCACGCCGGCCGGGATCGACGGATACCGCGGCACCGTGGCGTTCCTGCGGTCGGCTTTCCCCGACCTGGACGCCCGGATCGAGGACGTCGTCGTCTCCGGGGACCGGGTGGCTGTGCGTGTCCTGGCGACCGGGACCCACCGGGGCGAGATCCTCGGCATCGCGCCGACCGGCCGGACCGTGGCGTTCCGCGCATTCGACTTCCACCAGATCAAGGACGACAAGATCATCAGTACGTGGCACCTGGAGGACTTCCTCGGCCTCCGGCTCCAACTCGAGGCCGAGTGATGACCGACGACCATGCGGGCCACGTCATGGACGCCATCGCCGCGGCTCTGGGCCGGCTGCCCCGCTCGCCGATCATGCACTATCCGTCGGAGCGCGGACTGGAATACGAGGACGTCACGTTCCCGTCCGCGGACGGTGTCCCTCTCGAGGGCTGGTTCCTCCCGGCGCCCGGCTCCAGCCGGCTCGTCATCGTCAACCACCCGATGTACTTCACCCGGTCCGGTCTACCCGCCCACCTGGAACCCTGGAAGTCGATCTGGGGGCCGAGCGGCAACGACATCGAGGTCGACTTCACCCACGACCTGGCGATCCTGCACCGGGCCGGCTACAACGTCCTGACCTACGACCTGCGCAGCCACGGGCTGAGCGGCACCGGCAACGGCGGTATCGCCTCGGCCAGAATCTTCGAGGCCCGCGACGTGCTGGGTTCCCTGCGCTACGTCGCGGCCCGGCCGGACACCCGGGACATGGCGGTGGGGTTGTTCAGCCGTTGCCTGGGCTTCAACGCGACCTTGTACGCGATGACCCTCGACCCCCGGGCGTTCGCGAACGTCCGCTGCCTGGCCGGACCGCAACCGGTCACCGAGGAGATCATCCTGGGGCGGGTGCTCGCCGTGGCGGGCGTGCACGCGGACCCCGATGAGCTCGAGCGACGCGTCCGGCTGGCCACCGGCATCGGCTTCGCCGCCCGCGCTCCTCAGACCTGGGCCAGGCAGTGCACCGTCCCGACGTACGTCTATCAGGTCCGCGATGACGTGCTCACCGTTCCTGAGGACGTGCAGACGATCTTCGAAAATATCCCGGTCGCCGACAAGCGCCTGAGCTGGATCGAGGACTCGACGATCCGCTGGGACGGTTACCTGGAGTTCCAGCGCCGGCCGGAACCGGTGCTGGACTGGTTCGCCGCCCACCTCTCGCCCTAGGTTGAGTGCGGTGGTGGCCTTGGCGTTGTGACAACGACGCGGCCCCTCCGTCCACATGATCTGAGCCGTCCCCGGATGCTCGACCGGTGGGTCGGCCTGGATCACCGCATGGAGTGCAGGAGGCCGAGTTCGGGGGCCAGGGCGCCGGGTTGGTTGAGGGACAGGAAGTCCTCTTCCACGGCGGCCAGGGGGAGGGTTCCGGCTCGGACGGCCTGGTGGCGGACCGCGGACCAGAGGAAGACGTCGAGGTTGTCGAAGCGGGTGTCGCCCTCGACCACCTCTTCCTCGTGGAACCAGGTGGCCACCTGGCCGTTGGTGAGCAGGACGTAGAGGCTGCCGCTGCCGTCGGCGCCCAGGGAGTAGACGTCGTCGTCGGTGAGGGGGGTTTCGTAGTCGGCGTCGACCAGGGTGCAGTCGTTGGCGGCGAAGTCGAAGCCGTAGGACCAGTCGGCTATGTCGAGGAAGTTGGGCATGGTGCCGGACCGTACGCGTCGGTCGAAGGCGGTCAGGGCTGTTGCCGCGGCGGGCGGCAGGCGGGGGAGGAACGGCTTGATCGGCCTGGTCTTGCGGGGGATCTTCACGGGTGGGCGGTCGGCGAGCCAGCGGGCCAGGTCGGCGTCGAGGTCGCGGTCCACGTATCCGGTCAGAGCATCCAGGTCGAGAGCCATCGGCGCAGTGTAGTCACCATCCTGGGGTCAGGGGAGGGGTCGGATTCCCCGGCGTTCGAGGGTTGCCCAGAGGTCCCGGAGGACTGCTGCCTCGTCGATGATGAACAGGGACTGGGGGATGCGGAAGAATTCCCAGCCGCAGCGGCTCAGTTCTCGCTGGCGGGTCATGTCCGCCTCGTACCTGTCCGGGCCGGACCAGGTGTCGCCGTCGCAGACGATCGCGAGGCGGGTGTCGGCGCCGACCACGACCAGGTCGAGGGTGTAGCCGATGGTGGTCTCGTAGTGGGGCACCACGGTGAAGCCCCGGTCGGTGAGGCGGTCGTGGACGCGCTGTTCGAACGGGGTGCCCACCCTTACCGGCGCCTGTTCCTCCGGGGCCGGGCGGGTGGCGGCCACGTCGTAGCAGTAGTCGAGGAGTTGGTGGCGCAGGTCCTCCGGGTCCTCGATGTCGCTGGTGCGGATCGAGTGGAAGACCCACATCTGGTCCTTGGCCCGGGACGCCGCCACGTTGTAGCGCTGCAGGTACGTCTCCGTCGTCGCCGAGCTGAGCCGCCGGCCGGCCTCGACCGCGGTGACCATGCTGAGGAACATGACGTCGCGTTCGGAGCCCTGGAAGTCGGCCGAGTCGCCGCAGCGCAGGTCGCGGCGTTCCCATTCGGCGGGATCGAGGCGCTGGAGCAGCATGCTCTCGATGAGTTTGGCCTGGTGCGGGCCGCGCAACGAGATGACACCGAACGTCAGGCCCTCATAGCGGGGGTCGGCGAGGCATTCGACGATCTGGTCGGTGACGGCCTCCGCCTCGGGTGGGTTCGTCTTGTCGGTGGTGCCCTTGACGAAGCCGGTGGGGACGAAGACCGGCCGGATCGGGTCGAGCCGGTCGGCCCCGTACTGGCGGACCGGGACGAGGCGGATGTGCTCCGGCTCGTACGCGATCCGGTTGGAGAACTCGATGATCTCCGGGACGCAGCGGCGGTGCTCGACCAGCGGGATCTGGCCGCTGAACCGCATCTTGGCCTCGTCGAACAGGCTGCGCTGCGGATCCTGCCAGGAGGCCCGGTACGGGTCGTCGAACAGGTACTGCGCGGCGAGGTTGCGCAGGTCCTGCTGGTCGACACCGACCGCGGACGGGGATACCTGCCGGTCGTCGCCGATCACCACGATCGTCGGGGCGAGGTACTGCAGGAACGTCGCGGACAGCCCGGCCTGCGACGCCTCGTCGACGATGACGACGTCGAACATGTCCGGCTGCACGCGCAGCTGCTCGGCCACCCGGTAGATCGGCATGATCCAGACCGGGACCGACGGGCGGCAGCGGTCCATGGCCTGGCGGATCTCGGCGCGGCGCTGGGCGGCGTACTTGGCGGTGCCTTTGCCGAGGCGGCGCACCAGTTGGCCGTACTGCTGCAGGTTTGCCCGGGCCGATCCGGTGATGCGCTCCGGGGAGGCCGCGTGCCGCCAGGCCCGCGCCGCCGCGAGTTCCTCGACGTGGCCGCGGATGGCGGTCTCGGTCTCGCCGGCCTCCTTCTGCAGACGGTTGAGGTCGGCCGGTCGCTGCCGGGCCAGCCACGCGCCGACGACCAGCCATTCCCAGGCCTCGTCCCAGCCGGCGAGACGCTCGTCCCAGGCCGGGTCCGGCGCGGTCGCGGCGATCGCGTCGCGCAGTGCCGGTGCCCGGTAGCCGAGCGCGGCCGCCAGGTGGTCGCGGTGGGCGACCAGGGCACGGACCTCGATGAGCCGGACGAGCCGGTGCGTGGCGATCCCGTACGCGCGGGTGTCCCGGTTCTGGACCGCGGCCACGACGTCGTGCAGGGCGGGTGCCGGGCTCGGGTCGTCGAGCAGTGGCAGGACCGGCGCCGCGGCGGCTTCCACGGCGGCGCGGGCCGCGTCGAACCGGTCCTCGGCGGCCGCGGCGTCGGCGAGACCGGCGTACGCGCGGACGTCGGCCCGGTCAGCCGGCGGCAGCCGCAGCGAGGCCAGGTGACGGTCCTGTTCGGTGTACGCGGTGGCGAGCGCGAGCACCCGGTCGAGGTGCTCCAGCTGGGTCAGGTGGTGGGCGAGGCCGTCCCGCGGGGACAGCGCCGGCCAGGCCTTCTCGAGCGCGCCGAGCAGCGGCTGGAGCCGGGCCCAGGCGAGGAAGCGGTCCAGGGCCTCGGGCGTGGTGGGCGGGTGACCGTCGACGCGTACCTGGTCGAGCAGGTCCCGCGCGGCCTTCACCGGCTTCGCGGCGAGCAGGCCCCGGGCGGCCGTACCGTCGTCGGCGACCTTGATCCGGCCGCCCGCGCTGAGGTGCCGCAGCAGCTGTTCGGCCTGCGTGACCAGTGGCGTCAGGTCGGTGCCGTGCACGGCGACCCGGGTGTCGCCGAGCATCCGGGCGTGCGGGTCGGCCTCGTCGATCAGCGTGCGCACCTGCCGGGCCCGGTCGTGCCAGGCCGGGTCGGTCAGCGCCGCGGGCAGCCAGGCCGGGCCGCCCCGGGCCAGTTCCTCGGTGCGGTCGGCCAGGCGGTGCATCTGCTGCCGCAGGGCGTCCCGGTCGGTTGGTGCAAGGGCCCGGACCAGCGGGTACGCGGCATGGGCGCGATGTGCGTGATGGTTCTCGCGCTGCGCCCAGGCGGCGGCCTCCGCGGTCACCGCGGCGGCGAAGTCCGCGACGGGTACCAGGTCACCGGGGTCGGGCAGCGTGTCGTAGGCGGGCCCCTCGTCGGCGCTGAGGTCGCTGTCGCGCAGCAGTTTCAGCCATTCGGCGGCCTTCGCGGCGGTCACCGGCGGTTCCTCGTCCGGTGCGGCGGGGGACCAGGCCCGGATCCAGCCGTACCGCGGTTCGGCCGCGCGGTGCGCGGCGGCGATCGCGGCGAGCGTCCCCCGGTACGGCCCGCGCTCGTGCCGGGTGATCTCGGCGGACCGCACGTCGGCGAGGCGCCGCTTGACCGTGGACAGGTGCCGGCGCAGTTTGTCGACGGCCATCAGGTGGTGCTCGACCGTGCGGGTGTGGCGTTGCTCGTCGTAGTCGACGGCCTGCTGCGAGATCGTGTCGACGGCCACCTTGAGGTCGGTCAGGTCCTCGCGGGACGCCCCGACCACCGCCACGGACAGCGGCCGGATCGCCTCCGGCAGTTTCGCCCGGACCTCCTTGAGCGCCCGTTCGGTCTGCGCGGTGACCAGCACCCGTTTGCCCTGGGCGAGCAGGTGGCTGAGCAGGGCCGCGGCGGTGTGCGTCTTGCCCGTACCCGGCGGGCCCTGCACCAGCGTCTGGGCGTGCTGGTCGACCTGCAGCAGGATCTGCAGTTGCTGCTCGTTGACCGGCAACGGCAGGAACACCTCGTCGTCGACGGTCACCATCGCGCCGGGGGTCGGGTCGGCGCGTACCGCGGGCCGGTGGTCCGGGTCGACCAGCGGCAGGATGCCGTCCGGCACCACCTGCGACGCGATCATCTGGGCCCGGATCGTCTCGAGCAGTTCGACGACCCCCTGCCGGTCGCGCCGGCGCAGCACGATCGCGGGCGCCAGCGTGACCTCGGGGGTGGCCGGTGTGCCCCGGCTCGGCGGCTCCGACTCCAGGTACAGCGCTTTCGGGTCGAGGCTGTTCGCGACCCGGTGCAGCAGCTCACCGATCGCTTTGCGGTGCAACGGGTGCTCGGTGTACGCCCGGGCGACGTCGCGTGCCTCGGTTAGGTGCCGTGAGCTGGTCAGTTCCGAGTCGAGCATGTCGAGCTCGATGCGCAGCGCGTCGGTGTCCTCGACGGCGTGCATGCGCAGGGTGCCGCTGACCGGTTCCAGGACGATGGTCACCGGCGTCGTGACGAGGTGCCGGCGGACCGGCGCGTGGCCGTCCGGGTGCCACACCAGACACCCCATGGCCAGGACCAGCTCCTGCTCCTCCGGGTTGGTCGCGGCTTCGGCCTGCATCGCGAAGAGCTTGGCGTACGCGTCCCGGACCGGCTTCTCGGCCCGTTCCCGTTCGGTCCACGCCCGTAGGCCGGCGTCGCTGTCCTCCGGGGCGGGGCTCGCGTCGAGGCGGTCGATGTGCCCGATCTCGTCGCCCGGCCCCGGCGCGTCCGACCAGTGCGCGAAATGCACGGCCGGATGCCGGGGCAGGTCGTCGGCCCACGCGAGCTGGTAGCCCTCGTGGGTCCGCGCCGACGAGGTGGTGGCCTGTTGCGCCCGGGCGAGAAACTCGAAGAGCCGCACCGCGCGATCCAGATGGCTCGTCTGATCCGTCACTACCTGCACAACCGGACCATAATGCCGGGGTAGCTCCCCGCGCGGCCCGATCGTCCAGTATCACCCCAGCTGGGCGACGCTGCCCGCGTACATGTCGTCGATCCGGTCGGCGAACGTGCTCTCCACGACGCGGCGCCGGACCTTCATCGACGCGGTCAGGTCACCGTCCTCGATGGTGAGGTCGCGGGGCAGGATCGTGAACTTCTTGACGGTCTCCCAGCGGTTCAGCTTGGCGTTGAGCTGCTCGACGTAACCCGCGACCAGCTTCTCGGTCTCCGGGGCGGTGACGACCTGGTCGTACGGCCGGCCGCCGGCCCAGGCGACGATCGACTCCTCGTCGAGGGTGACCAGCATCGTGACGTAGTTGCGGGACTGGCCGATGACGATCGCCTGCGACGCGTACGGGCAGACGGCCTTGAAGAGGTTCTCGATGGCACTGGGCGCGATGTACTTCCCGCCGGACGTCTTGACCAGGTCCTTCTTGCGGTCGGTGATGGTCAGGTAGCCGTCGTCGTCGAGCGTGCCGATGTCGCCGGTGCGCAGGAAGCCGTCCTTGGTGAACGTCTCGCTGGTCGCCTCGGGGAGGTGATGGTAAGCGCGCATGATCGACGCGCCGCGCAGCAGGATCTCGCCGTCGGAGTCGATCGTCACCTCGAGGTTGCCGAGCGGCTGCCCGACCGTGCCGATGCGGTTCGCGCCGACACGGTTGACGAAGCTGACGGCGCTCGACTCGGTCAGACCGTACCCCTCGAGGATCGGCAGTCCGGCGGCGGCGAAGAACTCGGCGATGTCCCGGCTCAGCGGCGCCGAGCCGGAGACCAGCACGATGCCCTTGCCGCCGAGCCGGTTCTGCAGCTTGCTGAACACGAGCCGCTCGGCGAGCGCGTACCGCACGGCCAGGAAGTAGCGGACCATGCCGCCGTCCTGCTCGATGGCGACCTTGCGCTTGCCGACGCGTACCGCCCAATGGAAGATCTTGGCCTTGAGTCCGCCGCCGGCGATCGCGGTGGTGACGGCCTTGTTGTAGACCTTCTCGAAGATGCGCGGGGCGGCGCACATGAGCGTCGGGCGGACCACCGCGAGCATGTCGACGAGTTTGTCCACCCGGCCGTCGACGTAGGTCGGGACGCCGACGTGGATGACGCCGCAGAGCAGCGACTTGCCGAACGAGTGCGACAGCGGCAGCCACAGATACTGCAGGCCCTCGGGGTCGAACACGCCGACCTCGTCCTGGGCGACGGCCTGCCACACCCAGCCGCCGTGGGTGAGTTCGACGCCGCGGGCCCGCCCGGTCGTGCCGGAGGTGTAGATGAGGCTGGCCAGGTCGTCCGGGCCGATGGTGGCGACGACATCGGCGATCAGCGTGGGCTCGGCGGCCAGCGCGGCCCGGCCGCGTTCCTCCAGGTCGGCGAGCGTGAGCTGGGTTTCCGACTCGGGCGCGCCGTCGAGCAGCACGACGTGGGTCACGGCGGTCCGCGCCCCGGCGATCTTGCGGGCCTGTTCCGGGTTCTCCGCGATGAAGACCTTCGACCCCGAATCGGCCACGATGTACGCGGCGTCGGCCGGCTCGGTCGTCGGATAGACCGTGGTCGTGGCGGCACCCGCGCAGTTGACCGCGAGGTCGGCCAGCACCCATTCGAGGCGGGTGCCGGACAGCAGCGCCACCCGGTCCCCGCCGGTGACGCCGAGCGCGCGCAGCCCGGCCGCGATGACGGTGACCCGCTCGCCGGTCTGTGCCCAGGTCAGCCACGTCAGACCGGTGTCGTCCGGGGTGGGCACCGCGAACGCGTTGCGGTCGGGACTGTCACGCACCCGGTGGAACAGCATCTCCGGAACTGAGACGTACGGGGCATAACGGTCGCCATCACTCTGCATTGATCAACACTATCGATCTCTACTATGTGACCCGGATCACGCCAAGTCGAGAACCGTGCCACGATCCCGGTCGTCTTACCGGCCGTGAGACGAACTCTGGAAGCGGTCGACGACGTGGCGCACATCTGGGCGGTGCGAGCCGAGGGGCTACAGGTCCGGGCCGGGCGGCACCTCGCCGTCGACGGGCTCGATCTCAGCCTGGGCACCGGCGTGCACGGGCTGCTCGGCCCCAACGGCGCCGGCAAGACCACGCTGATGCGCGCGCTGGCCACGGTCGTGCGCCCGGCCGGTGGGCAGCTGCGCCTGCTCGGCCGGCCCGCCGACGCCCGGGGCGGCCTGCGCCCGGTGCGGCGCCGGCTGGGCTACCTGCCCCAGCATTTCGGGTTCTATCCGCGGTTCACCGTGCGCGAGTTCGTGGAGTACATGGCCTGGCTCAAGGAGATGCCCAAAGCCGAGGTGCCGGCCGCGGTGCAGCGGGCGGTGGACCGGGTCGGGCTGGGCGCCAAGGCCGGCGCCCGGATGAAGACCCTGTCCGGCGGCATGCTGCGCCGGGCCGGCATCGCCCAGGCCATCGTCAACGACCCCGGCCTGCTGCTGCTCGACGAGCCGACCGTCGGTCTCGACCCGGAGCAGCGTCTCGACTTCCGCGAGCTGCTGCGCGACATCGGCACGGACAGCTGCGTGCTGGTCTCCACCCACCTCGTCGAGGACGTGGTCGCCGCCTGCACCGACGTGGTCATGATCAACGAGGGCAGGCTGCTCTTCCAGGGCACCCCCGACAGCCTCATCGCCCAGGGCGACCCCAGCCACGCCGGCGACAGCCCGGCCGAACGGGGCTACTCCGCGATCCTGCGCCGCCACCGCGCGGAGGCGGGTCGATGAGCCGCGTCCTGCGTCTTGAGCTGCGCCGCTCCGCCGCGGCCGGTGTCGCGCTCATCCTGGCGCTGGTCGGGGCGGCTATGCTCTACGCCGCCACCCAGCGGTGGGCACCCGGGTGGATGGCGCTGGCCGTCGTGCAACGGGAGTACACCGTGCTGCTGTGGCCGCTGACCCTCGCCGCCGGCGCCTGGCAGGGCCGCCGGGACCACCGCTCGAAGGTGGACGAGCTGTTCGGCACCACGCCCCGGCCCTATGCCCAGCGCATGCTGCCGATCGCCGGCGCGATGGGCCTGGCGGTCGCGTTCGCCTACGTCGTGGGAACGGCGGCCGCCGCGCCGTGGATCGCCGACACGGCCACCCGGCTGCCGTTGGCGTTCTTCGTCACCGTGGCCGTCGGCGCGCTCTCGCTGGCCGGGGCGGCCTGGGTCGGCCTGGCGGTCGGCCGGTTGGCGCCCACGGCGGCGACCGCGCCCGCGCTGGCGGTGGCCGGCTTCGCCCTGATCATGTTCGGCCCGTTCGCGGTCGGTGACCGGGACTGGCTGGCCATGGTGTTCAGCCCGACCTGGGGCATGAACCTGTACTACGACTACCAGACGATCGCCGACCGGGTCAGCGGCGCCCAGGCCGTCTGGTTCGCCGCCCTCGGCCTGGCCGGCGTGCTGCTGCTCGTCGCCCGGAGCCGGTGGTCCCGGACGGCGGCGCTGCTCCCGGTCGTGCTCGGCGCCACCGCCGCGATCGCGATCATGCCGCACGACGACGAGGTGCTGACCCCGATCGACCCGGTCGCCCAGGCCCAGGTATGCACCCGCGACGCGCCCCGGGTGTGCGTCAGCCGGGTCCACGAGGCGGTGCTGCCCGAGGTGGCTCCCCGGGCCCGGCAGGCGCTGGAGATGCTGTCGAAACTGCCCGGTGCACCCGTCGGCGCGCAGGAGGACACCACCACATACGGCCCCGACACGTCACCACCCCGGCGCGCCGACCTCCTGCTCCTCACCATCCGGATCGACGCCGAAGGCGGACTCGCCCACCGCGACGTCCTGCTGCCCGAGGCGGTCGGCGCGGCGTTCCAGCCCCTCGCGGACTGCGACAACCGGGGCTACCGGACCCCGGTGGCCCGTGCGGCCGCGTTCTACCTGATGGGCACCGCACCGCTCTCGGCGGAAAAGACGAACCCCGAGACCATCTCCGAGGACCCCGAGACCAACGTCGAAGCGGTGGCCCTGTGGCAGGGCCTGCGGCGGCTGCCCGCGCAGGAGGCGCTGGCACGGGTGGCAAAGGTCCGTCGCGCGGCCCTGGACTGCGGCGAGCTCGAGGGGCTGCTGTCGCGCTGAGACAGCGTCGTGCGGGCCGCTCAGGGGCCGGTGGCGACGGCGATACCGTTGGGCTGCAGCAGCCGGCCGAACTCCGTCGCCAGCACCGCCCCGGCGTGGCCCGCGACACTGAAGCTCCGCTCCGCGCCGTCGGCGGTGCTGATCGACACGGTGACCTCGCCGTCGGCTACCGAGCTGCGCGCCGCCGTCACCGTGTCCGCGGTGATGACGTCCCGGTCCTCGCCCCGCTGCCGCAGCACGGAGGCCAGCCACCAGCAGCCCGCCCCGAGCCCGCCGGCCACGAGCACCACGACGGCCGCGATCCACATCGTGGGCCCCAGGACGGGGACACCCCGGTTGTCCGCGTTCATCGCCACCGCGGCCAGGCTGAACGCCACGACCAGGGACCCACCGCACACCCGGGCGGCCCGCTGCCGCACCGCCGAGATCGCGCGGACCTCGACCCCACCGGGCCCGAACTCCAGCGAGACCCATTCGCCGGTCCCGGTCCGCACCCGCGCAAGTCTCATGCCGGTCACCCTAGCCGCCGCCGCACGCGGGGATCGAAAGTGTCAGAGGTGCGGGGCCAACGGCCGGTACACCCCGAGCGGTGAGAACGGGGTCTGTGCCCGCACCGGCGACCGGGCGACGTCAAAGCTCGGGGGTGAGGTCTTCACCCTCCTCGACTACGTGCTGGGCCCCGGCAAGCAGGATGTACGGGTCGGCCTTGCCGGTCATCCGTCTCGGCAGCCGTGCGATGCAGGACGGGTGGTATCCCTACCGTGACAACGTCGTTGTCCGGATCCGCGAACGTCCGCTCGCCCCGCTGTCCCGGTTCGATGTCCCGGTACCCGCGCGAGCGGACGCGTTGCTCCGTCGGGTGCCGAGGCGCCGGCATCGTGGTGACAGCCACCCGCCGCTGCCGGGTCTCTAGTTGTGCCCCGCGTCGAGGACCTCGCGGAGCCGGGCCGCGAACTCCGCCGGCTTGCCCGCGTAGCCGTGCTCGCCGCCGAGGAAACCGCCGTGGTGGCTGGGGAAGACAGCCGGTTCCTGGCCGAGCAGGGACGCCAGGCCGATCGCCGTACGCGCGGTGTACGTGCCCGCCGTCTCCTCGCCGACCGCGACCACGATCCGGGTCGGGGCGGCCGTGAGCAGGGCCGCGTCCGGCCGGTAGTCGGTGACCGCCCAGGAGTTCTTCGACAGCAGCGGATCGTCGCGGGTGCCGTCGTCGCCGGGCGGCATGCCGAACATCGCCGGGTCGGGCAGCGGCTGGGCGAAGTAGTCCTCGGTGAACTCGCCCTGCCAGGAGGTCATCGCGATGAACGCGGCCATGCCCGCGCTCGTGCCGTTCGCCTGGTAGGCCTCGTGGAAGCGGGCCCGGGCCCGGTCGGCGTTCGCGGCGTCGGGGAGCACGGCGTTGACCGGTGGTTCGTGGGCGACCAGGGTGCGCACGTCGCCGGGGTGGGTCGCGACCAGGTCGAGGCCGGTCACCGCGCCGCCGCTGCTGGCGAACACGTCGACCGGGCCGGCGCCGAGGGTCTCGATGATCAGGTGCAGGTCGGCGGCCTGGTGCTGGGGTGCGTGGTCGGTCCGGCCGTCCTTGCGGGTGCTGCGCCCGAGGCCGCGCGGGTCGTACGTGACCACGGTCCGGTCCGGGAAATGCCCGGCGAGCGACGTGAAGCCCTCCGCGGTCATCGGCTGGCCGATCATGAGCAACACCGGGAGCCCACCGGCCGGCGGCAGCGGGCCGCGCACGTCGTAGACCAGGTCGGCACCGGGGGTGACGAGAGTGTGCGTTTGCGTCATGCCGAGGAGGCTACGACCGCCGGGCCGCCGATGGACCCGGACACTCCGCGTCGTTCGCGGAGCTCAAGCCGGCGGAGCGCGCCCGTGCGGGACCTGCCCCCGCGACGGGCGCGCCACCCGCGTCACATGCTGATGGACGCCTGCGGGCCGGTGTACGTCCTGGTCAAGGTGGGCACGTTCGCCGCCGGATCCAGGGTGTACGAGTAGAAGCTGCTCGGTGTGAACGCGGAACCGAGGGTCTCCTGCCGCCCGGTGGAGCTGACCACGATGCTGCCGCTCTGCTTGAGCTGGGCCGTCGCGTCGGGGTAGTACGGGTTGGTGACCTTCTCGAAGTAACTGTTCTCCAGCACCATTTTCGAGGCGCCACGCGCGTAGTTCCCGTACGAGGTGACGTTCTGGAGATAGTTGTTGTACAGATGCGCGTACAGGAGATTGTCGGCACTGGGGTTGCGCTGGTTGGAGTTGTAGATCCAGTTGTGGTGGATCGTCATGCGGGCCACGACGTTCTCGGTCCAGCCGATGCCGAACGTCTTGTTGTGGTCGCCCATCCGGTTCCACGACACGGTCACGTAGTTCGTGTCCTTGCGGCTGTCGATGTATCCGTCGTTGATGTTCGTGAACGTGTTGTGGTCGATCCAGACATGGTCGGCGGTGTCCATCTGGATGCCGTCGTAGTCGAAGTCCTTGTCGTCCGGGTCGTCGGAGGCCACCGCGGTGTCACCGATGGTCAGGTTGCGGATGATGATGTTGCGGATGCCGGTGCCGAGGAAGAACCCGCCGTTCCTGATCCGGCCGGTGGTGCCGACGCCCACGATCGTCTTGTCGGACCTGACCGGGAGCTCGTAGCCGTAGGTGGGCACGGTGATCGTGCCGTTCACCCGGATCACGTACGCCTCGGCCGCGGTCGCATACCGGAGCAGGTCGGCGTACGTGGTGACGGTGACCGTGGTGCCGCCGGCGCCCCCGGTCGTACCCTGGGCGAAGCCGTCCGCGGTGTTGGACCAGCTCCGCCCGTCGCCGCTCACGGCGTTGAACGACCACTGCATGCGGGCGATGTCGGCGCAGGTCTCCTCGACGATCGGGTTGTTGCCGGCCGTCGAGCCGTCCTTGTCGCTGACGCACAGTCCGCTGGCGACGCTCTTGACCAGGAATTTCCCGGCTGCGGCGGTGGACGCGGTGAATGTCCACAGCTGGTTGGTCTTGGTGCCGTCGCCGCATCCGTACTGCTGCAGCTGTGTACCGGACACGGTGGAGGAACTCGGCACGTCGACGCAGCGCGTGCTCCTGGCGTTGACCAGGTTGGCCTGGGTGCCGCCCTGGACCTTCCACTGCTGGTTGGTTGCCGTGCCGCACGCCGACTGGATCAGCAGTGCGGAGTTGTCGGCCGACGCCCCGGTCACGTCGACGCACTTGCCGCTGGCGGCGGACGCCAGCTGATAGGTGCCCCCGGGGACGGGCGTGGTCGCCGCCTCGGACGGCATGATCACGAAGCCGGCCATCGCGGTGGCGGTGATGACGGTGAGCGCTCCCGCGTACCAATTCCTGCGCATTGTTGGTCTCCTCATCCGACCGGGTTCCAGCCATCGGTGCCGGCCAGATATTTCTGCGGGGTGTAGTTCGCCGCGGCGCTGTCACTGAGCTGCGGGCGGTTGCTGTTCGTGGTCGCGCCCGAGCCGGTGTTCCGGTACTCGGAGAAGCGCGCGTTCTGCCACGTGTTGGCGGACATGTCGGTCCAGGGCTGCGCGGACCTGATGGTGGCGCTGAGGTTCGACTCGCGGTACAGCACCTGTGCGGCCTGACCCCACGGCCGCCCGAGCTGGGTGACGTTGTTCGCGGCACCGGTGATCGTGCTCTTGTAGAACAGGATTCCGTACGTCTTCGCGGCATCCGTGTTCGCGGCGGTGATCGGCCCGCCGGTGCTGCGCTTCTCGTGGATGCTCGAACTGGTGAAGACCGCGGTGGCGCCACCGAAGATGAAATCGACGGTGCCTTCCACGTACGAATTGACGTAGTACTGCCGGTAGTTGTTGACCAGCAGCGTGTCCTGGGCGCCGAGGAACCGCACGTTCGAGAACACCGACCGGTCGGCGTTGACGTTGGCGGCGACCGCCTGGCTGCCCTCGCCGTAGTCGTTGCTCATGGTGAGGTTCGCCGCCGCGAAGTCATGACCGTTGACGAAGACCGTGGCGCTGCCCGACGTGCCGTACCCGCCGGCCGAGCTGTGGTTGTTGACGATCACGGTCTGGCTCGCGGAACCGCCGAGACCCTGCAGCGTGACGTACGGCTTGTTCGACGGGACGGTCACGATCTCCCGGTACGTGCCGGCCTTGATGGTGATGGTCCGCCGTACGGTGTTGTTCGCCGGCACCGCGTCGATCGCCGCCTGCACCGTCGTGTATTGCCCGGTGCCGTCCTTGGCGACGGTGGCCGCGACGCTGCCGCCGCCCACCTGGTTGAACGACCACTGCATGCGGGCGATGTCGGCGCAGGTCTCCTCGACGATCGGGTTGTTGCCGGCCGTCGAGCCGTCCTTGTCGCTGACGCACAGTCCGCTGGCGACGCTCTTGACCAGGAATTTCCCGGCCGCGGCGGTGGACGCGGTGAATGTCCACAGCTGGTTGGTCTTGGTGCCGTCGCCGCACCCGTACTGCTGCAGCTGCGTGCCGGAGACGGCCGAACCGCCGGGCACGTCGACGCAGCGCGTGCTGGTGCCGTTGGCCAGCGTGAACGGCCCGGAACCGGCCACCTTCCACGACTGGCTGGTGGTGGTGCCGCAGGCGGTCTGGATCAGCAGGGCGCTGTTGGCGGTGGACGCCGAGGTGACGTCGACACACTTCCCGCTGGCGGCGGACGCCAGCTGATAGGTGCCACCGGCGACCGGCGTGGTCGCCGCCTCGGACGGCACGCCGGCCAGCGCGACCACCGCGCCGGCCACCGTCGCGACCAGGGCGATCTTGCCTGTCTGGAAGCTGGACACAGGCCTTCCTCTCTGTGGGGGCTCTGTGCCGTAGATGCCGCGCTCCCGCCGCGACAACAGAAACTCGCGCAACAAATCGACAGGCGTCTCTGCGGCAGGTCTCCGGCCACCCGGGCACCAGCACGCGACCCTGTGTCCTCCGACACGAATCCGTAATACGAGCGTTGTTCAACCCGATAGCCAGTAACGTTGAACGCTGCCCACGGCATTGCGACGACGACGTGCAGGCCAGGCTGACGCTGACCCCGTGAGGGGTGGAGATGGAGCTCGCTCGGTGACCGTGACGACTGATCTGCGCCTGGTACATCTTTGCGAGATCGCCGACGCACCTTTCGCTCCGGCAGTTTTCCCCTCCGAGTCGGCGCCCCTGCGGCGCACCCTCCTGGACATCCTCGACGAGACCGTCGGTGCGCATCCGGGGGCCCCGGCGCTCGACGACGGCACCCGGGTGCTGACCTACCGCCAGCTGGCCGACGAGGTCGGGGCGCTGCGGGACACGCTGGCCGGGCACGGGGTGGGTGTCGGCGACCGGGTCGGCGTACGCGTCTCGTCGGGTTCTGTCGATCTTTATCTCGGGATCCTCGGGGTGCTCGCGGCCGGCGCCGCCTACGTGCCGGTCGACGCCGACGATCCGCAGGAGCGGGCCGATCTGGTCTTCGCCGAGGCCGGGGTCTGCGCGGTGCTCGGCGACGGCCTCGCCGTCTCGGTGGTGGGCACGCCGGGCAAGCAGGACGGCCGTCCGGGTCCCGCCGACGACGCGTGGATCATTTTCACGTCCGGATCGACGGGTACGCCCAAGGGGGTCGCCGTCACGCACGCCGCGGCCGCCGCGTTCGTCGATGCCGAGGCTCAGCTGTTCCTCGCCGGTGAGGACGTCGAGGGCATCGGGCCGGGTGACCGGGTGCTCGCCGGGCTGTCCGTGGCGTTCGACGCGTCGTGCGAGGAGATGTGGCTCGCGTGGCGCCACGGTGCGTGTCTGGTGCCCGCCGCCCGGTCGCTCGTGCGCAGCGGGGTCGATCTCGGGCCGTGGCTCGCCGAGCAGCACATCACCGCGGTCTCCACCGTGCCGACGCTCGCCGCGCTGTGGCCGGTCGAGGCGCTCGACGACGTACGGCTGCTGATCTTCGGTGGTGAGGCCTGCCCGCCGGAGCTGGTGGAACGGCTCGCCGTCGAGGGGCGCGAGGTCTGGAACACGTACGGGCCGACCGAGGCGACCGTGGTGGCCTGCGCCGCGCGGATGACCGGTGAGGGACCCGTGCGCATCGGGTTGCCGCTGCTGGGCTGGGAGCTCGCGGTCATCGACGCGGCCGGCGCACCCGTGGCGATGGGGGAGACCGGCGAACTGGTCATCGGCGGGGTGGGGCTCGCGCGGTACCTGGACGACGCCAAGGACGCCGAGAAGTTCGCCGCGCTGCCGTCGCTGGGCTGGGACCGCGCCTACCGCAGCGGGGACATCGTGCGGGCCGAGCCCGAGGGCCTGCTGTTCATGGGGCGTGGCGACGAGCAGGTCAAGCTCGGCGGGCGCCGGATCGAGCTGGGCGAGGTCGACGCGGCGCTGCAGGCCCTGCCCGGGGTCGCCGGTGCGGCGGCCGCGGTCAAGAAGACCGCCGCCGGCAACCAGCTGCTCGTGGGTTACGTGGTGGTCCGCGACGGCGAGGAGTTCGACACGACCGCCGCGGCGGCGCGGATCCGGGAGCAGTTGCCGGCCGCGCTCGTACCGCTGCTGGCCGTGATCGATGATCTTCCGACCCGGACCTCGGGCAAGGTGGACCGGGCCGCGCTGCCGTGGCCGCTGGTCACCGCACCGGACGACGGCGCCGAGCTGACCGCGACGCAGGAATGGCTGGCCGGCGGCTGGGAGGCGATCCTCGGGATGCGGCCCGCCGAGGCGGGCGCCGACTTCTTCACCCACGGCGGCGGCAGCCTCACCGCGGCCCAGCTCGTGGCGTGGATCCGGCGCACCCACCCACAGGTGTCGGTCGCCGACATCTATCAGAACCCGAGCCTGTCCGGCCTCGCCGCGGTGCTCGACGCGCTGGACACCACCGCGACGGTTCGCGCCGAGGTCCGGCCTACGCCGCGCCGGGCCGGTTTCTTGCAGGCCCTGCTCATGCTGCCGATGCTCGCGCTGGTCGGGCTGCGCTGGGTCACCGTGCTCGCGGTGCTGAGCAAGCTGGTGCCGCTGGCACCGTCCGTCTCCTGGTGGTGGATCGCGGCCGGCTGGCTGGTGCTGTTCAGCCCGCCCGGTCGCATCGGCCTGGCCGCGGGCGCCGCCCGGCTGCTGCTGCGCGGCGTCGGCCCGGGCGACTACCCGCGTGGTGGCAGCGTGCACGTGCGGCTGTGGGCGGCCGAACGGTTCGCCGAGCTCACCGGTGCGACCAGCGTCGCCGGGGCGTCCTGGATGATCACGTACGCCCGGGCGCTCGGGGCGCAGATCAGCCCGAACGTCGACCTGCACTCCGCGCCGCCGGTCACCGGGCTGCTCAAGCTCGGCCGGGGCGCGGCGATCGAGCCCGAGGTCGACCTGTCCGGCCACTGGGTCGACGGCGACGTCGTGCACATCGGCAAGATCCGGATCGGGGCCGGTGCCCGGGTCGGGGCGCGCAGCACGCTCACCCCGGGTGCCCGGGTCGCCAAGAACGCCTGGATCGCCGCCGGCACCACGGTCGTCGGTGCCGTCCGGGCCACCAAGATCCCCGCGGAGTGGCCGCCGGCCCGGACCCCGGCGACGCGGCTGCGCTCCGGTTGCTGGGCGGCCGCGTACGCGACGACCGCGCAACTGCTGGGCCTCGTGCCGGTCGTGGCCGCGCTGCCCGGACTGGTGCTGCTCGGCTGGGCGGTCACCGCGGGTCACGTCGTCGCGGCGGTGCCGGTCGCGGCGGTCTCCTGGTTTCTCGGCTACGCGCTGCTCGTGCTCGTCGCCGTACGGGCGCTCAGCATCGGGCTGCGCGAGGGCTACCACCCCGTCCAGGGGCGGGTGGCGTGGCAGGTGTGGGCCACCGAGCGGCTGATGGGCATGGCCCGGGTGGGGCTGTTCCCGATCTACGCGAGCCTGTTCACACCGGTGTGGCTGCGCCTGCTCGGCGCCAAGGTCGGGCGGGGCGTGGAGGCTTCCACGGTGCTCGCGGTGCCGTCGATGACCACGGTCGCCGACGGGGCGTTCCTGGCCGACGACACCATGGTCGCCACGTACGAGCTGGGCCACGGGTGGCTTCGGGTCGCCCCGGCGCGGATCGGCAAGCAGGCGTTCCTCGGCAACTCGGGGATGGCGGCGCCCGGGCGGTCCGTACCCAAACGGGGTCTGGTCGGGGTGTTGTCGTCGGCCCCGCGCAAGGCGAAGAAGGGCTCGTCGTGGCTCGGTGCGCCGCCGATGCCGCTGCGCCGCACCGTCGAGGCCGCCGACGCCGCGCTCACCTACGACCCGCCACTGCGGCTGAAGCTGGCCCGCGCCGCGATCGAGCTGTGCCGGATCATCCCGGTCATCCTGGCCGCGGGCCTGGCCGTCGCTGTCCTCGCCGCCCTCGTGACGGTGTGGCGCACCGCCGGCGGGTGGGCCGCCGCGCTCGCCGCCGGGCCCGTCATGCTCGCCGCCGCACTCGTCGCCGGTGCCCTGTCGACGGCCGCGAAATGGCTGCTCATCGGCCGTTTCCGGGTCGCCGATCGGGCGCTGTGGACGTCGTTCGTCTGGCGCAACGAGCTCGCCGACACGTTCGTCGAGGTGCTCGGCGTGCCATGGCTGGCCCGGTTCGCCACCGGCACTCCCCTCATCACCGCGTGGTTGCGTACACTCGGCGCCAAGATCGGCCGAGGGGTGTGGCTGGAGACCTACTGGCTGCCCGAGTACGACCTCGTCGGCCTGGGTGACGGTGCGACGGTGAACAGGGGGTGTGTGGTGCAGACCCACCTGTTCCACGACCGGGTCATGAGCATGGACGAGGTGACGCTCGGCGCGGGAGCCACCCTCGGCCCGCACAGCATCGTGCTGCCCGGCGCGAGCATCGGCGCCCGTACCACCGTGGGCCCCGGCTCCCTGGTCACCCGTGGTGACGAGGTCCCCGCCGACAGCCGGTGGCTCGGCAACCCGATCGCCGCCTGGCAGGCATGACCGACCGCACCGAGCAACGCCGGCCGTTAGCGGCGGGCGGCTCGCCACGGCGAGGGCCGGGCGGGCTTGCCATGGGAGGCTCAGCATGACCCCGAAGCTTCCGGGGCCCCGGGGCGCCAAGCCGGGTGCGGACCGTTCGACCGACTCGTACCTGCCCGAGCACGGCAACGGCGGCTACCGGGTCGCGCACTACGACCTCGACCTCGACTACCGGATCGCGTCCAACCGGCTCGGCGGCAAGGCGGCCATCACCGCGGTCGCCGAGCAGGCGCTGTCCCGCTTCACCCTGGACATCGGCGCGTTCCGGATCCAGGACGTACGGGTCGACGGCTGGCCGGTCAAGCACGCCCACCGCGGTCACAAACTCACCGTCCGCCCGGAACGCCCCATCGACGCCGGGGACACGTTCCGGGTCGACATCCGCTACTCCGGCCCGCCGCGTCCGGTCTCGGGCCGGTGGGGCGACATCGGCTGGGACGAACTCACCGACGGGGTGCTGGTGGCCAGCCAGCCGAACGGCGCGCCGTCCTGGTTCCCCTGCAACGACCGGCCCGGCGACAAGGCCACCTACCGGGTGGCCCTCACCGCCGCGAACCCCTACACCGTCCTGGTCACCGGGGACCTCGTCTCCCGCTGGCGGGGTGCGGGCACGACCCGATGGGTGTACGAACGCCGCGAGCCGACCGCCGCGTACCTCATGAGCGTCCAGATCGGCCGGTACGAACTGGTCGACCTGGCCGTCGGCGGGGTCCCGCAGCGGGCCGCGATCCCGGCCGGGCTGCGCGCCGGGGTGGCGCACGACTTCGGCCGGCACGGCGAGATCATGGCGACGTTGCAGCGCTTCTTCGGGCCGTACCCGTTCAACGAGTACGTCGTGGTGGTCGCCGACGACGACCTCGACGACCCGGTCGAGGCGCAGGGCATGGCCGTGTTCGGCCGTAACCACATCGACGGGCTGCGCACCTATGAGCGGCTCGCCGTGCACGAACTCGCGCATCAGTGGTTCGGCAACAGCCTGACGGTCGCGGACTGGCGGCACATCTGGCTCAACGAGGGCTTCGCGACGTACGCGGAATGGTTGTGGTCGGAAGAGTGCGGTGACCGCCCGGCGGACACCCTGGCCGCCCAGTGGCACGCCCACCTGGCGCTGCACCCGGCGGGCATCACCGTGGCGAACCCCGGCGTCGCCCGCATGTTCGACCCGCTGGTCTACAAACGCGGCGCCCTCACCCTGCACGCGCTGCGCAAGAAGATCGGCGCCGGTTCGTTCTTCCCGCTGATCCGCTCCTGGATCACCGACCACCAGCACGCGACGGTGACGACCGAGGAGTTCAAGGCCCACGCCCAGCGCTTCTCCCGCGAACCGCTGAACGACCTGTTCACCACCTGGCTCGACACCCCGGCCCTGCCGCCCCTGCCCCGGTAGACACTGCCCCGGTAGACACTGCCCCAACAGGGCTGTTCCGTGGTCCGGCCTGCGGGCACGGAAGACCCCGCCCGGCCCCGGATCAGGTACACCGTGGGCTGAGCGGGGCCGTCGTACCTCAGATCAGATCTTGCCGGTGCCCACGCCGGCCTTGACCAGCGCGGAGACCGAGGCGGCCGGGTCCAGGGTCACCGCGTACGGCGCCTTGGTGAACGTGCCGGCCTGGGTGATGACCGGGGCCTCGCCGCCGAAGTCGTTGCCGGTGGCGACCGCGAAGCCGTCCCGGTCGGAGTCCTCGGTGGTCCAGACCGGGAGCTTCACGCCGACGAACACGTTGTTCTGCACCAGGCACCGGGAATCCATGAGGCAGTGGATGCCGCTGGTCTTCGCGTTGGTGAACAGGTTGTTGTACAGGTGCACGGTGCCGAAGCGGACCCGCGGCAGGCGCGACGCCACGTTGTCGAACCAGTTGTGGCTGTACGTGATGTGCAGCGTGCCGGTGTCCTCGGCCGCGTTGTTGTCGCTGTGGCCGATGAGCGAGCCCTTGGCGTGGTCGTGCAGGTAGTTCCACGACGCCGTGACGAAGTCGGTGGCGTGCGTCAGGTCGAGCATGCCGTCGTAGAAGTCCTTGTCGTGGCTGGTGTCGTTGAACAGCTCGTTGTGGTCGACCCAGATGTGGTCCGACTTCTGGGTGGCGATCAGGTCCACCGGCGCCTGCGCGAACGAGATCTTCAGGTTGCGGACGATGACGTTGCTGGCCTTCTTGATGAAGATGCCCGCACCGGTCAGGCCCGCGTTGGCGCCGACACCGACGATGGTCTTGTCGGAGGAGACCACGACGGTGTCGGTGCCGGAGCCCTTGAGCACGCTCGAGAGCTGCAGGACCTTCTTGCCGTCGGACTTGGCCTCGGTGATCAGCTGGTCCAGCGAGGTGATCTTCACGGTGGTGCCGCCGGCGCCGCCGGTCGTGCCCGCGCCGAAGCCGATCGGGCTCGACTCGAACGCCCCGGAGCCGGGGGCCGCGCTGGTGGGCACAGCGCTGGTGGGCACAGCGCTGGTGGGCGCGGCGCTGGAGGGCACAGCGGTGGTCGGCGCGGCCGTGGCCGGCTTGGTGGTCGCCGTGGCCGTGGGCTTGGCGGTCGCGGTGGCGGCCGGCTTGGTGGTGGCGGTCGCCGTGGGGGCCGCCGCACCGGTCGTGACCGCCACGTTGTCGAACTGGGCCGTGGCGTCGTACGTCTGCAGGCCGATCTGGCCCTTGGTGAACGAGGTCGACGTCGCGGCCAGGACGGACGCACCGTTCACCGAGCCGGTCAGGCCGGTGCCGCTGACGGTCAGGCCCAGGGTGTACGACGTGCCCTTGCTGACGGTCAGCGCCGCCTCGTCGAGGACCGTGGCGGTGCCCGACTTGACCGATTCCAGCCGCACCTTGCCGGCGCCGGTGAGCGCGAGCCGGTAGAAACTGGTCGAGCTCGTCGAGCGGGCGACGATCCCGGCGTACCCACCGGAGGCGACCGCGATCGGCTCGACGTCGGCCGTGACCGTGTAGTCGGTCCAGCCGGTCAGGCCGGCGAACTGGCGGGCGAGCGTCGCACCGGTCTTGGTCTGGCGCAGCACCTTGCTGTCGTCGCTGACCACCGACCAGGCGCCGCCGGACTTGCTCCAGCCCGCGGTGTCGCCGTCCTCGAAGGTGTCACTGAATCCGGCCGCCGCAGCGTTGTCGGCGTCGGCGAACGACACCGATGCCGCCGCGCCGATGCCGGCCACGACCGCGGCCATGCCCGCGGCGAGGAGAACCTTCCGCTTGCGCGGTGCCTTCTGTGTCGGTGCGTTGTCCATGGCCCCCAGGTGTCAAAGCGGGCCCCGGAAGTTGCGGGCCGTGGCCTGGATCACACGACGGCGGGGCCGGCCCAGGCGGTCACCGGCAGGCCGCTGACGCCGACGTCGGCGAGGAACAGACGACCCGACGACGGGTACGCGGTGAGCACCTCGGCGTCCAGCCCGGCGGTGGCCGTGGTGATGAGCAGCCGGTCGAGATCGTCCCCGACGAACGCGACGCTGGTGGTGTGCGGAGCCGGCACCTCGACCACGCCGGCGAGCCGCGCGTCCGGGGTGTAGCGCCGCACCTGGCCGGCCCCCCAGATCGCGATCCACAGGTGCCCCTCGGCGTCGGCGCAGAGCCCGTCGGGCAGCCCGTCGGTGATCCGCAGCCACTCCCGCCGCGGCCCGGTCGCGCCCGTGGCAGCGTCGTAGGACCGGGCCCAGACGACCCCGGGAACGCTGTCGACGCTGTACAGCGTCGTCCCGGCCGGGTCGAACGCGAGCCCGTTGGACAGCGTCAGGTCGTCGTCGAGCACGGTGACGGTGGCGTCCCGCTCGATACGCAGCAGGCTCTCCCCGCCGCGGGAGTCGTCCAGCGCGAGCGTGCCGATCAGCAGGTTGCCGGCCGGATCGCAGGTGCCGTCGTTCAGCCGCCGCCGCGACCCGGAGGCGACCACCGCCGGCCCGGCCCGGTGCTCCCCGGACAGCACGACGGTGAGCGCGTGCGCGCCCGCGACGAGCAGGTCACCGGCGGGCGAGCAGACCACGGCGCCGACCGTCCGGTCGATGCGGTGCGAACGGGTCCGGACGACCTGGTCACCGTCGAGCCGGCCCTCGTGCACGGTGCCGGCGTTGACGTCCACCCAGAGGATCCGGCCCCGCGGTGCGTCCCACAGGGGACCTTCGCCGAGCTCGTACCCGTCGGCCGAGGCAACGGCGGCCTGCCATTGATCGGTGGCCACCGGCCCACGGTAACCGATTTCCCGGCCCGGCGAGAGCATATCTGTGGCGGCGTCGACCGCCGCATTGCCGCCCGGAGCGCGTCCAGGTATGGCGCGTCACGTCGCCGCCGAGTTGGATCGGAGAGGATTTCAGATGCTTGGCGAGCACTCCGAGGAGACTGTGTGGTCAATGACCGGAAGTACGGGCGAGGAGTGGTCCCGGCCTTGAGTGTCCTCTCGCAGGGTACGTGCTATTGGCCCTCCTGTGACGAGCCGATCACCAGGTTCGTGGACGGCATTCCCGTGAACAACTTCGAGATCGCGCACATCCGTGCTGCGAACGAGGGTGGGCGGCGCTACGTCAGGGACATGACCGACGAGGAGCGAAACAGCTTCGACAACCTTGTTCTGCTGTGCGGCGTTCACCACAAGGTCGTTGACAAGATCCGCCCGGACGACTTCACGATCGAGGAACTGCAGGACTGGAAGATCATGCGTGAGGGGCCGGGATTGGGGGCGCTGCGCGGTCTGCGAGGTCTGACCGAGGAACGGCTGCAGGAGCTGATCGGAGGCTCCTTTGCGGAGTTCACGGACCAGATCGAAGGTGCCATCGATCGCCTCAGCGCGATCGATACCGAGGCTGCCGACTTGTTGCGGCCCTTGGTGGAGCGGTTGGCCGAGTTGAGGTTTTCACGCAGGTATCCGGACGAGGACGTGGCCGACACGTTGTTGAGGGCAGCGCAGAAGCTGGGTCACCTCGAGGACTCCGCAGCGAGCCTCAATCATGCGGTGACCAAAGCAGCTGCTTTGCAGGATGTCACCAGTACGCTGCTCGCCATCACTCGGCAATTGGGAGCTCTGCTTGACGGATTCGACGGGGTGGAGATGCGCCTCGGTCGGTTCCGCAGCGGGATGTAGGACGGTGAACCCCCGCGGCCGCCCCGGCCGGATCGGTCGGGGCGGCCCTGGTAAGCGGTCAGCTTCCGGCGATGGTGAACTGGGAGCCGGGCTGGATGACGACGGTGCCGTCCGCCGCGTTGGTGATGGTGACGTTCGACAGGGTCGCGGAGCCTCGGGCTCCGCTCATGGCGAGGATGCCCGCGCCGTGGAGGGACCGGTCGATGCGGACGTTGGTGATGGCGACGCCGGGCATGGTGCCACCGCCGTTCTTGAACTGGATGCCGTCGTACGTGGAGTCGACGATGTCGGTGTCGCGGATCGTGACGCCGGTGATGTCCTTCGTCGACGGGAACAGCGTGATCGCGCCGAACTCCTGGTCCTCGTTCCAGAACGCGCCGCCGGTGCGGTACAACCCGTTGTTCGCGATCAGTGTGGTGCCGCCGAACGGGAGCGGGCTGTGGTCGGTGGCCAGCATGATGCCCGGGTAGTTCATCGTGTCGGACACCAGGTTGTTCTCCACCGAGTTGTTCGACCCGCCATAGACGGCGATGCCGTTGGCGCGCCACGGCAACTGGACCGTGTTGTTGACGAAGTGGTTGTCCGACGCGATGTCGACCGCCTGGTCCTTCACGTACGGGTTGGCCCAGACCGCCAGCGCGTCGTCACCCGTGGTTCTCAACGAACTGTTGAACACCCGGGAGTTCTTCGTACCGTTGCTGAAGTTGATACCGTCCGCGAACGTGTTGCGGATCCGCATGCCGGAGAACTCGAGGTTGTCGCCCGGGTTCCAGTACGCGGGCGTGTCCGAGTAGTCGCGGCCCACCCACGCGCCGACGTTGACGTGCTCGATCCACACGTTGCTGATCTTCGTGTTCTTGCCGAACCGGCCGTTGAGCCCGTGACCGCGGTTGGCCCGGTTCTGCGTGTTGCCGAAGATGGCCAGGTCGGAGATCTGCGTGTTGTCGTCGATGTCGAAGCCGACGTTGCCCTCGTGCGGGTGGTTGATGTTGCCGGTCACGTTCTGCGGCTGGGTGTTCGTGTACAGCTGGGTGTGCCACATGCCGGCCCCGCGGATCGTGACGTTGCGCAGGCCTTTCTGGTTGTACTGCCCGCGTGCCGGGTCCGGGGAGAGGATCTTCTGCTCCTGGCGCCACTGGCCGGCCGGGATCCAGACGCAGCCGATCACGCCGTTCTCGTCGTCGGTCACCGCCCGCTGGATCGCCGCGGTGTCGTCGTTGCCGTCGTCGGGCACCGCGCCGTACGCGGTGATCGACGTGCACCCGGCCGGCTGGCTCAGCGGCGGTGCCACCTGCTCCAGGTCGACGAGGTCGATGATGTGGAACGCCGCGGTGTCGGCGGCGTCGCGCTGCAGCTTGAAGCGGGTGCCGGCCGGGTACGACCGGTCCAGCAGCGCGTGCGACTCGTCGAACAGGCGCCGGGCGTCGGCCGACGGCGTGTTGGACAGCGACTCGGTGTCGTCGGTGGTGCCGTACAGCCAGCTGTTGCGCGACGACAGTGTCAGTTTCCGGGCGAACTGGTCGTTGATGTACAGGCTGATGGTGTACTCCTGGCCACCGCCGCCCGAAGCGTCCGGCACGGAGTTGCGCACCACGATCGAGTTGGCCGCGTTCGTGGACGTGACCTCGACGAACTGGCCGGTGGCGGTCAGCCGCACCGACCTGCGCCCGGACGACTCGGTGGCGAAGTTCGTGTGCCCGAACGTGCGCAGCGCGTCGCTCTCCAGCAGCGTGCCGGAGTAGGTGCCCGCTTCCGCCTCGTACTCGGTGTACGGCACCGCGGCGCCCCGCCCGACCACCACCGCGCGGCTGAACGTGTTGTTGTTCTCGTTGGTCTCGGTCACCGCGTTGGTGGCGTCCGCGGTGGCGGTCACCGTCGCACCGCCGCTGGTGGCGGTCCAGGTGCCACTGATCACGACGGTGGCGGTCGCACCCGCGGCGACTGATGGCGTGCTGCCGTTCAACGTCGTGTTGACAACATTGAGGCGGCTTGTTGAAACATCGAGGCGGCTTGTTGAGGCGCCCGCGGCACTCGTGCCCCGGTTGGTGACCGCCACGGTGAAGGACACCGCCGCGCCGACGGCCGGGTTGGCCGGGTTCGTGGTGATGCCGGTGACCTGCAGATCGGGGCCGGGGGCCGGGCCGATCACCAGCGGCGTCGAGGACTTCGACACGTTGTTGTCCTCGTTCTGTTCGACGACCGTGTTGTCACCGTCGACCACCGCCTCGACCGGGTAGCTGCCTGCGGTGGGCGTCCCGGCGCTGACCGTCACCGTGGTGGAGGCTCCGGCGGCCAGCGCACCCACCGCCGCACGCCCGGCGACGGTTCCGCCCAGCTTCACGTCGACCGTGGTGGCCGCCGCGGCGGCGGTGCCCTGGTTCTTCACGGTTGCGGACACGGTCACCGGGGTGCCCTCCGACGGTGCCGCCGGCGTCCACGTCGTGCCGGTGACGACGAGGTCCGGGTTCGCCGCCCACGCACCGATGACCTGCAGGTCGGCCACCTGCGCGCCCGGGGCGCCGGTGTTGGTGGACACCTGCAGGCGCAGGTCGGCGACGCGGCCGGTGACCGGGATCGTGACCGTGTTCTGGTTCGTGGCCGGGTTGAACGGGTAGTCGGCGCGGGCCTTCAGCGACGTGAAGCCGGTGGCGGCCCGGGCCCGGCCGAGGACCTCGATGCCCTGGGTGCGCGTGCCCCACACCGGATCCGGGTTCAGCTTGACCACCACGCCGGTGACGTCGGCGTCGGCGCCGAGCTTCACGGTCAGCGTGGCCGGGAAGCCGTTCGACTCCCAGTAACTCGTCGCGCTGCTGTCGTTGGCGTTGCCGGCGACGAACGACTGCACCGAGGAGGACGCCTCGATCGCTTTGCCGCCCGCGAGGTTGCCGCCGGCCGGGGGATCGCCCGGGTCCTCCGGGGTGGTGCCGGTGCCGTAGACCTCCAGTTCGGCGAGCTGGGCGGCCGGCCATCCGGTGTTGGCGGTGACGTTCACCCGTACAAAACGGGTGTCGGTGCTGGTGACGTTGATCGTGACGGTGTTGCCGGTGGCCGGGTCGAACGTGCGGCCGGCCGACGCCGACAGCGTGCTGAAACCGGTGCCGTTCGTGCTGCCCTGCACGCTCAGGGTCTGGGTGCGGGTGCTCCACGCGGCGGCGGGCGGCAGCTTGAGCACGACCTGGTCGACGGCGACGGCGCTGCCCAGATCGACCTGCACCCACTGCGGGAACGCGTTCGAGGGGCTCTCCCAGTAGGTCTGGGCGTTGCCGTCGGTGACGCCGGCCGCGGGGTACGGCCCGTTGACGGCGCTGGCCGACGCGGCCTTACCAGCGGCGAGGTTGGGCCCGGCGGCGAGGTTGGACCCGGCGGCGCGGTCGGGCCCGGCGGCGTGGTTGGGCCCGGCGGCGTGGGCCGGCCCGGGGGTGAGTATCGCGGCGGCGGCGAGGACACCGGCCGCGACGAGAGCGAGGGGTCTGCGTTTCATGGCGGTCCTGGTTCTGTGAGGAAGACAGAGGGGCACGCGCGGTATTTCGGGGGATGCCGCAGAAATTTCGCGGTGGCTGTCCATTTCTTGCGGCGCGGACATTCAATGTTTCAGATGTGTCACTGCTTCGTCAACGATGTGAACGGGGGTGCGCGTAGGTTGTCATCCGGCCCGTCATGGCAGACGATGGCGCACGGCCCGGATACCCGGGCACCGAGGGAGGACAAGCGTGGTCATGGAGCAGAAGGCGTTGCTCATCGAGCTCGAGCCGGTGGTCGAGGCCAACCTGAACCGGCACCTGTCGCTGGCCAAGGAGTGGTTCCCGCACGAGTACGTGCCGTGGAGCGACGGCCGTACGTTCGACGGGCTGCTCGGCGGGGAGCCCTGGCGGGCCGACGACTCGGCGCTGCCCGAGGTGGCCCGCACCGCGCTGATCGTCAACCTGCTCACCGAGGACAACCTGCCGTCGTACCACCACGAGATCGCGACGCTGTTCGGCCGCGACGGGGCGTGGGGCACCTGGGTGCACCGGTGGACCGCCGAGGAGGGCCGGCACGGGATCGCGATCCGTGACTACCTGACGGTCAGCCGGGCCGTGGACCCGATCGAGCTCGAACGGGCCCGGATGACCCACATGCAGTCCGGTTACGAGAACGCCCACGACGACGTGCTGCCGTCCATCGCGTACGTGGCGTTCCAGGAGCTGGCCACCCGGATCTCGCACCGCAACACCGGCACCGCCACCGGCGACCCGGTCGCCAACCAGCTGCTCGCTCGCGTCGCCGCCGACGAGAACCTGCACATGGTCTTCTACCGCGACCTGCTCGACGCGGCGTTCGAGCTCGCCCCGGACCAGGCCATGCGCGCGGTGACCGACGTGGTGGCGAAGTTCGAGATGCCCGGCGCCACCATCGAGGGCTTCGGCCGCAAGGCGCTGTCGATCGCGCTGGCCGGCATCTACGACCTGCGCCAGCACCACGACGACGTGCTGGCCCCGGTGCTTCGGCAGTGGAACGTCTGGGACCGTGACGACCTGGGCGCCGAGGGCGACAAGGCCCGCGAGGACCTCGCCGCGCTGATGAGCACGATGGACACCCAGGCCACCCGCTTCGAGGAGAAGCGCGAGGCCCGCCGCCTGCGCCTGGCTAGATAGCGGTCAGAGCAAACGGCAGAACAGCACCTCCGGGGTACGCGACGAGCCGATCCGGCCGGTGGACGCGATGCCGGCCGGGCACTGCGGCCTGGTCCGGCTGATGCCCTCGGCCATGGGCAACGAATCGATCGTGGTCAGTATCCAGTCACTGATACCACTTCTGATTGGTGGTTCCGGCACACTCCCAGATCTGGGCCGGGACACCGTTGCCCGGATCGGCGTCGGGCACGTCGACGCACATGTCGACCTGGATGCTCACCAGGTCGGCGGCCGCGTTGAGGGTGAAGCGCTGCGCGGGCGACCCGGAACACGTCGCGGTGGTCAGCCGGGAGCCGCTGCTGGTGCCGGTGAGCTGCACACACCGGCCGAGCACGCGCATCGTGCCGTCGCCGGGGAAGCTGAACCGCTGGTTGTCCGTGCCCTCGCACTGCCACAGCTGGATGGCGCCGGAACCACTGTCGCGGTCCAGGCAGGTGCCGGTGCCCTGGCTCCGGACCGCGGTGCCGGTCGCCACCGGGGGAGCGTCGCTGGTCGCCGGCGTGGTGCCGGGAGCGTCGGCGGCCTTCGTCGACGGCGACAGCGACGGGCTCCTGCTGGGTTTCGCGGACCTGCTGGGCTTCTTCGAGGACGGGGTCCTGGAACTCGGCAGCACGTCAGGGGCGGCCTGCCGGCTCTCGACGGCGACCGCGACGGGCGGCGCGGCCGGCGACGGGGCGGCCACGGACGCGTCGGCGGTGCCGGCCGGCCGGTCGCCGAGCAACGGCCACGCCACGAGGCCGGCCACCACGACCGCGACGGCCGCGGCGATCGCCCAGCGCCGCCGCGAGGGTGCGGCGCTGCGCCCGGCCTCGCCGACGGTGGTGGTGGCGGCGGACTGGGCGGCGGCTGCGGTGGTGGCGGCGGCTCGGACGGCGGCGGTGTCCGTGGCGGTGGTCCTGATCGCGGCGGACGGGGGAGCCTCGCCGGCGGCCGCCGCGCGGAGCAGCATCAACGCCTCGTCGGAGGTGGCCCGTTGCGCCGGGTCCTTCTGCAACAGCGCCGCCAGGACCGGCTCCAGCACACCGGCCCGGGCGGACACCGGCGGCGGCTCGACCATGAGGGCGGCCAGGGTGGCCATCGGGGAGGACTTGTCGTACGGCGGGCGGCCCTCCACCGCGGCGAACAGCGTCGCGCCGAGCGACCACAGGTCGGCCTTGGCGTCCGCGGGTTCGTCGAGGGCCCGCTCGGGGGCGAGATAGGACGGTGAGCCGAGCACGATCCCGGTCCGGGTCAGCGCGGAATCCCCGGCCATGGTCGCCAGGCCGAAGTCGGTGAGCACCACCCGGCCGTCGTCGCCGAGCAGCACGTTGGCCGGTTTCACATCCCGGTGCAGGATGCCCATGGCGTGGGCCGCGCGCAGCCCGGCCAGGATGTCGAGGCCGATCCGCGCGGCCCGCCGCGGGGCCATCGGGCCCTCGCGGCGCAGCACGTCGTACAGCGACGAGGAGCGGACCAGTTCCATCACGATCGCCGGGGTGCCGGCGTTGTCGACGCAGTCGAAGACCCGGACCACGCAGGGGTGGGTCACCTGGGCGATCGCCTGTGCCTCGCGGAACGCGCGTTCCCGGACGTCGCCGAGCTCGGTCGCCGACATGCCGGCCGGGGTGATCTCCTTGACCGCGACGTCCCGGTTGAGCAGTTCGTCGCGGGCCTTCCAGACGCGGCCCATGCCGCCCTCGCCGAGGACGTCGAGCAACCGGTACCGACCGGCGAGGAGGTTGTTGGATGATGGGGGCACCGCGGCACCGTACCGGTCGCCGGGACTGGTCCCGGGCACAGTGGACATGCGTCAATATCTCTTCTCTGGTCGGCCGGGCACGCGCTGTGTACAACGGGTGCCCGGCCGCTCAGTTCACCCGATCACGAACGGCTTGCCCACCGGGAGCACGGCGCCGCTGTCGTCGTACGCCGTCCAGCCGGACACGTCCGGGCTCTCACCGGGCGTGTACTTGTGCAGCTTGTAGTTCGGGTGGTTCACGTCGGGCTTGAGGAACACGTCGTCGAGAGTGAACCAGAACAGCACCACGTTCGCGTCCTCGCTCCACGTCGCGGTGTGCGCCGTCACCACCTCGCCGCGGGACCGGACGGTGATGGTGGCCGCCGGGCCGACGTAGTACCCGTACATCGGCAGCGCGGTCTTCCCGTCGCTGGACGTCATCCCGATGGCGTGGAAGCCGGGGGTGTTGTCCGGTGCCTCGTTGTCGAAGTTCTGGTGGCAGTTGCGCAGCTCGGCGCCGGCCGCCTGGACGCAGGCCCGCACCCCGAACGTGATGTCCGGGTAAGCCGGGTTGTCGTTGTGGAACGCGGTCACCACGATCTTGTTGCCGCCGGACCGCATACCGGTGTCCGCGGGCTCGCCCCACATGCTGTCCGGCGTGACCGGTCCTGTCGGCGCCGGCCACCGTACGGCCTGAGGTGCCGCCGCGGCCGGAACGGCGGGCGGTGCCTGGGCCCGCCAGACGGTGGCCGTCGCGCCGACGGTGATGACGAGCGCGGCCGCGGCGACCGTCACGCTCGCCAGGCGCCGTTTGACCCGTAGCTTGCGGCCCGCGTCCATGATGTCGTCCAGCGCGGGGGGCAGCCCGTCGTCGCCGCCGTGCAGGGCGGCCCGGAAGGTGTCGAGGTCGGTGGTCATCGCAGTGCTCCGTTCGTGAGGGGCTCGCTGGGAGCCAGGCTGATCCGTAGTTTCGCCAGCGCGCGGGCGTTGAGGCTCTTGACGGTGCCCAGCGCGACACCGAGCTCCGTGGCGGTCTCCTTCTCGCTGAGGTCGAAGTAGTGCCGCAGCACCACCACCGCCCGTTCCCGCTCGGCCAGGCCCGCGAGCCCGGCCAGCAGCCAGCGCTGGTCCGTGACGTCGCCGGCGACGTCACCCGCCGACGGATGCTCCGGGATGCGCTCCAGCTCGCGCGCGTCCTCCCGCAGCGGCCGGCGCCACTGGTCCTTCAGGTGGTTGACCATCGCCCGGCGGGTGTACGCGTACGGATCCTGCCGCTGCACCCGCCGCCACGCCGCGTACGTCTTCACCAGCGCGGTCTGCGCGGCGTCCTCGGCCTGCTGCCGGTCGCCGGTCAGCAGCAGCGCCGCCCGCCGCAGCCGGTGGAAGCTCGCCGCGGCGAACTCCGCGAACTCCGCGTCACCGCGTGCCATCAGGCGTTCTTGTCTCTGTCATGTCATCTGGACGCGCGGGGCGGCGCAAAGGTTCGCGCCCCGGCTACGTTTGCGCGATGACCGTACTCATCGCCGGCGGTGGCGTCGGCGGCGCCGCGACCGCGCTCGCCCTGCACCAGGCCGGAATCCCCGCGGTCGTCCTCGAGGCGCACGCGTCCGGCGGTGACGACGCCGGCGCGTTCCTCACCGTGATGGCCAACGGCATGGCCGCGCTCGACGCGATCGGTGCCACCGAGGCCGTGACGGAGGCGTCCTTCCCGGCCCTGGCGGTGGAGCTCGTCGACGCCACCGGCACGTCGCTGGGCCGCCGCCCGATCGCGGGAGCGGCCCGCACGATGCGCCGGGCCGGTCTCTACCGTGTCCTGCAGGATCTCGCGGTGGCCCGGGGCATCCCGGTCCACCACGGAAAGCGCCTGGTGACGGCCGTCGGCGGCGACGACGGTGTGCGGGTGACGTTCGCGGACGGTTCCCGGGCCGAGGGGGACATCCTGGTCGGTGCGGACGGCATCCACTCGGTCACCCGCAGGCTCATCGACCCGGACGCCCCGGCGCCCCGGCACACCGGCCAGCACGTCGTGTACGGCTACGCCGGCGGCAACCCGGCGGACGTCCCGCCGGACACCTACCGCATGATCCAGGGTGGCCGGTCGTTCTTCGGCTGCACCGTCCCCGGCGACGGCCGCACCTGGTGGTTCGCCCGGCTCCCGGCCGGCGAGCGGCCCACCGGCTCGTGGCGTGACCTGGTGCTGGACGCGGTGCGCCCCGATTCCACCCCCGCGGCGGCGATCGTCGCGGCGACCGACGCGGCGGCGGTCGTGGGAGGGGACTCGTTCGACATCCCGACCACACCCCGCTGGCACAACGGGCGCATGGTGCTGGTCGGCGACGCCGCCCACGCCGCCTCCCCGGCCGCGGCCCAGGGCGCGTCGATGGCCCTCGCGGACGCCGTCGCGCTGGCCGGGGCGCTGCGAGAACACCCGGATCCCGCGTTCGCGTTCGCGGCCTACGAGGCGAAGCGCCGCGCGGAGACCGAGGAGACGGTCGCCGCCGGCGCCCGCCTCAATCAGAAGGTGGCGCCCAGCGACGGCGGCGCGCCCTCACCCGTCCACCAGATGTAGCCGTCCGGTCGGACCACCACGTCCGGCCCGCCGTCCGTGACCAGCACCGCCCGTCCGGCGTGCAGGCGGTCGCCCAGCTCGGCCACCCGGGTGCCGGTCAGCGGATGCGCGGCCGGATCCGCCGGCGGGTAGTGCACGTCCAGCCCCGACAGCCGCCGGGCGATCAGCGCCGACATGTCCGGGAGGCGTCCGAGCAGGTCGCTCAGCAGCGCGCGCAGGGCCAGGCCCTCCGGGGTGGTGGCGGTGATGAGCGCGGTCTGGGCGAGGATGTGCCGGGCGACGTCCGCACCCCACGGACGGCGCTCGGCGTCGTACGTGTCCAGCAGGTCCTCGGTGGCCCGCCCCTGGACCACCGCCGCGAGTTTCCAGCCGAGGTTCATCGCGTCCTGGACGCCGAGGTTGAGACCGACCCCACCGGCCGGGAAATGGATGTGCGCGGCGTCCCCGGCGAGCAGGACCCGGCCCCGGCGGTACGTCGCGGCGACCCGGGTCGCGTTGCCGAACCGGGTCAGCCAGGCCGGGTCGCGCAGGCCCAGATCGGCGCCGGCGATCCGCCCGGAGACTTCGCGCAGCTCGTCGAGGCCCAGCTCACGGCGGCCAGGCTCCTGGTCCAGCGGGTCGTACCCGGCGACCCGGACCAGCCCGCCGGGGATCGGGGCGACCATCATCGAGCCGTTCTCGTTCACCACCGTGAAGCCCGGGCCGGGCGGGTGGTCGGCCACCACATCCCCGAGGTACGAGAAGATCCGCGAGCCGGTGCCCTCGAACGCGATGCCCGCGGCCCGGCGCACGACGCTGGTCGCGCCGTCGGCCCCCACGACCCAGGCGGCCCGTCGCTCGCCGCTGTCGGTCAGGACGCGTACGCCGTCGTCGTCCTGGGAAAGGCCGGTGACCGTCTCGCCGCGCACGATCGTGGCGCCGAGCGACAACGCCCACTCCTCGAGCAGCTCCTCGGTGCGCTGCTGCGGCAGCGACAGCACGAACGGGAACGGCGAGTCGAGGCCGGTGAAATCGATCCGCTGCTCCAGGAACCCGAAATGCCAGCTCGGCACCACCAGCCCGGCCCTCAGGAACGGCCCGGCACCGACGACGATCACCTCGATGGACACAGCTCGATACCAGGGCGCGTCTGACGGATCACGACGGGCGGTTTCGCCGATTTCGGCCCCTTGCTCGTATCCTGCTGACGTGGGACTCGCCCGATCCCACTGACAAGTTTGGAACACATGACCGACGACAGCCGATGGCTGCGGCGTTTCCAGCCCGCCCAGCCCGGGGCGCCCCGCCTTGTCTGCTTCCCGCACGCCGGCGGGTCCGCGAGCTACTTCCTGCCCGTCGCCCAGGCACTGGCCCCCCAGGTGGAGGTCTTCGCGGTGCAGTACCCCGGACGTCAGGACCGGTTCACCGAGCCCCGGGTCGAGGACATCGCCACCATGGCCGGCCGCCTGCACGCTGTCATCACCCGCTGGGGCCCCGGACCACTGACGCTGTTCGGCCACAGCATGGGCGCGATCGTGGCGTACGAGGTCGCCCGCCGCCTACGCCGCGACCGCCCCGACCAGGAGCTGCACCTGTTCGCCTCGGGCCGCCGCGCCCCGCACCGGACCCGCTCGGAGCCGGCCCTGCACACCCTCGACGACGCCGGCCTGATCACGATGACCCGGGCCCTGGGCGGCACCGCCACCGCGGTGCTGGACGACCCCGACATGCTCCGGATGATCCTGCCCGCGCTGCGCAGCGACTACACGGCGATCGAGACGTACCACTGGGAACCGGACGGCGCCCCACCCCCGTGCCCGGTCACCGCACTGACCGGCGACAGCGACCCCCGGACCACCCCCGAGGAGGCCGCCGCCTGGGAACAGCACTCCCAGCACCCCTTCGACCTCCAGGTCCTCCCCGGCGGCCACTTCTTCCTCACCGACCAGGCCCCCGCCGTCCTGTCCCTGCTCCGCGCCCACCTCGGACGGTGACCCGACATCGTCCGCCGGTTCGGGGCCTGGGCGGAGCCGGATTGACCGGCCCCGCCCGGGCGATGCGGTCAGCGGCCGGCGGCGTCGGCGAGGGCCCGTTCGAGCGGCACCGGACGGCCGAGGTAGAAACCCTGGCCGAGGGGGACGCCGCATTCGGCGAGCGCGTCGCGCTGCTGGGCCGATTCGATGCCCTCGGCGATGACCGTGCAGCCGTTCTTGCGGGCGAAGTCGACCAGGGAGCGGATCGACGCCCGGCGGGCCTGTTCGGTCTCGACGCCGGCCAGGGCGGCCCGGCCCAGTTTGAGGAAGGCCGGCTTCAGCGATTCCATCCGGGCCAGGGTGTCGTAGCCGCCGCCGGCGTCGTCGACCGCGATCCGGACCCCGGCGGGTACGTGGTCCAGGTCCGCCCGGGTGCCGTCGGTGATCTCCAGGACCAGCGGGCGGGTGCTCTCGGCCAGCAGCGGGCCGAGTTCGCGGGGGCGTTTCAGCAGGTCCGCCGAGACGTTGACGGACAGCCACGTGCCCTCGGGCAGGGCGCCGGCCGACGCCAGGGCGGCCCGGATCAGGGCCGCGTCCAGGTCGATGTGCCGGCCCTGGGCCTGTGCGGCGGCCAGCCCGCGCTCGGGTCTCGTCCCGTCGGCGAAGCGGGTCAGGGCCTCGTAACCGACCACCGTGCCGGTGCCCAGCTCGAAGATGGGCTGGAAGACGGTGAAGAAGGTGAACTCCTCGAACGAGTTGGAGCCGGTCTGCGGCCCGCGCCGTGACGGAGTCTGCGCCGACCGGACCGCGACCAGGCCGGAGGAGCCCTTCTCGGAGTGGTAGTGCAGGACCGACGCCCAGTCACCGATCGCGCCGGTGGGGGCCAGCGCGCGGGACTCGGCGTGGCCGGCCGGGGCCGGCCTGGTGGCGGCGTTCCGGCTCGGGCGGGCCGGGCGGTAGAGCCAGGTACGCAGATGGGTGAAGAAGTCGACGATCGTGTTGCCGACGCCGACGTACGCGACCATGGCGTAGGTGGCCAGCACCAGGTTCAGGCCGGCGAAGACCAGGTTGTCCCACTGGCGCAGCTGGACGTCGCGGACCACGGTGTACAGACAGAACGCGATCAGGGCGATGGGGGCGAGCAGGTAGGTGGTCGCCGATGTGGTCCGGTCACGCACTTTCGGCGTACGTTTGAACGCGCTCTTCTCCCCGGTCAGCAGCTGGAGGATCGAGGCGAAGCTGCCGGAGAGGTTGACCGGCAACAGGATCAGGTTGAAGCCGTACACCCGCAGCACGTCGAGGCGTTTGTACCCGCACGCCTTCAGGTCGGCGCTCATCATGAGGAAGTACGGCACCGACACGAGCAGCAGGATCGGGTTGAGCAGGTCCGCGTTGAACGGGTAGACGAGCATGACCACGAGGCACACGGAGCTCCAGAAGATGGAGGCCATGTAGTTGACCCGCAGGAACAGCTCGCCGAAGCGGGCCTTCGACTGGTCCTTCAGCTTCGACAGGATCAGCAGGCCGCCGTTGGCCCACCGCTGGCGCTGGATGCACAGCGAACCGAAGTCCGGCGGCGTCGCGCTGTAGGCCAGGCGTTCCGGGTAGTTGTACAGCGTCCATCCGTTGACGCGCAGGTCGATCGTCGACTCGGTGTCCTCGATGACGGTGCGGTCCTGGATGTATCGGCGGATCTCCCAGTCGCCCTCGTACGCGATCTCGCGGATCTCGTCCAGGGCCTTCTTGCGGATGACGGCGTTGGCGCCGACCCAGAACGTCGCGTCGTAGTGCGTCATGCCCTGGTGCACGATGTGCTGGATGTCGGTGGTGGCCCCGGAGATGCGCTCGATGCGGGTCGCGGAGCCGGGGAACGCGCTGTACGGCGTCTGCGCGACCGCGGTCCGCTCGTGCGCGCCCTGTTCGAGCATGTGCACGAGGCGCAGCGCGTACTCGGGCATCAGCACGCTGTCGGCGTCGAGGGTGAGCACGTAGTCCGGGTCGGGGATGCTCAGCTCGGCCTGGCCCGGGCCGGCCGGCACGAGGGCCACGCCCAGCGGCGTGCTGACCTCCTGGTACCCGCCGCCCATGAGGCCGATGTAGCTGTTGAGGTTCATCGCCTTGTTCGGCTCGTGCGACAGCGACACGTACCGCTTGCGCTCGAAGCTGGTCATGGTGGCGTCGAAGATGGCGAGCAGCCGGCGGTACAGCTGGGTGAGCCGGTCCACGGACAGCGCCGCGTCCTCGTCGGCGCCGCCCTCGAGCGCCTCGGCGATGGTGGCGAGGTCCTCGGCGATCGCGTTGACGATGTGGTCGACGAAGAAGACGTCGGTGTGGTCGACCATCTCCTGGCGGTGGCCCAGCGCGTACAGCCAGCCGGCCGCGAACCGGTACTCGGCGGCGAGGTCGCGCATGGCCGCGACCGACGAGGAGCTGTCGTCCTCGAACGTCTCGTAGGCGGCGCGCACCCGTTCGTACGGGACGGCCAGTTCCGCCTCGATCGCGCCGGGCAGGGCCCGCGCGGAGAGCAGCAGGTCCCGCGCGGCCCGCGTCCTCGGCTGCTGCGGGTCGTCGATGAGCAGGACCACCCGCAGGCCCGGGTATTCCTGCAGCGCCGCCGAGAGCAGGGTGGTGCGGATGACCCGCTCGTCCTCCTGGTACGACGGCACGAGCACGGTCATCGACGGTGTCCTGCCCTGCAGGTACGTGTCGAGCACGATCCGCGGTGCCCGGTGATGCGCCCGGCTGCGGTAGAAGAAGCCGATCCGGGTGATCAGGTACGCGGTGGCGGACGCGGCGAGGCCGGTCACCACGATCATGTACACGATCGCCTCGATGACCAGCCGGGCCGTGTCGGCCCTGCCGGCGATGAACTGCTGGATCACCGTGCTGACGATGTAGCAGGCCCAGACGGTGATGGTCAGCACGATCGCGAGGCGCCCGCGGTTGATCCGGCCCTCGGACACGGCCGGCGGGACGAGCGGGTGGGGTGCTGACCGCCGGTCGGCACCCCATTGGCGCCTGGCGCCCGGCCTCGGCGGGTCCACCGACTTGCGCTGCATGGAGTAGCCCTTCGCTGGGGGTGCGACACGTCTGTTCGACCCCCTCAATCGGCGGCCCGGCGACGTCGCATGAAGGTTTTGCCCCGGCCGGCCTTCAGTCGGGGGCTCGGATGCCGATCCGATGGCCATGCTCACCACCGAAGCCGTACGGCCGGACCACGACCCTCTCGCGGATCCGGACTGGCAGGAGCCGGAGGCCCCGGCGCAACGGCTGTCGTGGCTGCGGCTCGGCATCCTCGTCCTGGTGCTGGCCGGGCTCGGCGGCGGTGGCACCTTCGCGGTGCTGCACCTGCGGGACTCCGCCGGCACGCCCGCCAAGTCGTGGGCCGTGCCGTACGTGGACGTCACGCTGACCCCGACGTTCGAGTTCCAGGACCCGGAGGCGAACCCGGCGAACGACGTGGCCCTCGCGTTCGTGGTCGCGGACCCGAAGGAGGGGTGCACGCCCAGCTGGGGTGGCGCCTACACGATGGATGAGGCGTCCGCGTCGCTGGAACTGGACCGCCGGATCAGTCAGCTCCGGGCGGCGGGCGGCAATATCATGCTCAGCCTCGGTGGGCTGATCAACAACGAGCTCGCGGTGAGCTGCACCGACCAGGCGAAGCTGACCGACGCCTACCGGCAGCTGGTGCAGCGGTACGACCTGGCGACCCTGGACCTGGACATCGAGGGTACGGCCGTCGCGGACGTGGCGTCCCTGCAGCGCCGAGCGGCCGCGCTCGCGACCCTGCAGACCGAGCGCGCGGCGGCCGGGAAGCCGCTGGCGGTGTGGCTCACGTTGCCGGTGGCGCCGGAGGGGCTCACCGCCGACGGGCTCACCGCGGTGCGCACGACGCTGGAGGGTGGCGTCTCGCTGCGCGGGGTCAACGTCATGACCATGGATTACGGGACCGGCGGCACGAACCCGGACATGCTCGAGCTGAGCACCCAGGCGCTGGAAGCGACCCACAAGCAGCTGTCCGACCTCTACCTGCGCCTCGGTGTGCAGCTGACGTCGCCGCAGGTGTGGTCGCGGATCGGCGCGACGCCGATGATCGGGCAGAACGACGTCGACGCCGAGCGCTTCACCGTCGCGGACGCCCAGGGCCTTGCCACGTTCGCGGTCGACAAGGGCCTGGGCCGGGTGTCGATGTGGTCGCTGAACCGCGACGCCAAGTGCCGCGGCACGTTCACCAACGTCGTGGTGCACTCCAACACCTGCAGCGGGGTGTCCCAGGAGGCGCTGGCGTTCTCCCAGGTCTTCGTCGGCCTGCCGGGCAGTGCGGTCGGCACGTCGGGCCGGGACTCGGTGGCCATCTCCGACCAGTCGGCGATCACCGACGACCCGGCGAAGAGCCCGTACCCGGTGTGGCGGCTCTCCGCCCAGTACGTGGCGAACTACAAGGTCGTCTGGCACGGCGTCGTCTACGAGGCGAAGTGGGCCAACCAGGGCAACGACCCGTCGTCGTCGGGCGACGCCGGCACCCCCACGCCGTGGTCGGTGATCGGGCCGGTGAGCACGACCGACGTGGCCCCGAAACCGACCCCGACGGTGACCGGCGTGACGGATCTCTGGAACGAGACGACGGTGTACGCCCGGGGCGCGCGCGTCGTGTTCGACGGCCTGCCGTACCAGGCCCGCTGGTCGAACACCGGCGACGCCCCGTCGACGGAGTACCCGATCGGCCCGGACGACCCGTGGCTGCCGCTGTTCACCGTTCCCGGCGAGCCGGTCACGTCCTAGGGAACAGACCGGCGATCCCGCGGCGGACTGACTCCTCCAGCTCGTCGCGGGTCGCGCCGTCGCAGGCCGGCACCGTGAGGCCGTGCCGGAGCATCCAGGTGTGCCGGGCCATGGCGGCCGGGTTCTCCCCGGGCCCGAGGTCGCCGTCGCGCCGGGCCTGCTCGAGCCGGGTGGTCATCAGCGTGACGACCTCCCGGCCGGGCCGGTGGCGCGCAAGGGTGTGCCGCAGAGCCGGCAGGCGCACGCGCTGCTGGCCCGGGGGAGCGCGGCCCTGGAGGACCTGCTGTCCGGGTTCGTCGACGACATGACGGCGGCGGGCGCGGCCACCGGTGACGGCCAGAACGACTTCCGGTGGTACCTCGACGGGCGCCGGTCTGGCTGCGTGACCTGGGTCTGGCGGAGGTGCCGGAGACCGTCGTGCGCACCGACGTCGGGTACGTGACCCGCCGCTACCGGGCCGAGCTGGAGCCCGGGCAGATCGGCTGCATCGTGGCGCCGTACCCGGGCCGGCATCGTGGTGCGCCAGGAGGGCGACCAGGTCGTGGTGCTGCTGGCCGGGATGCTCGGCGAGGAGCCGCCGACCGGCCACGCCGGCCTGCTCGCGTACGCGGAGAGCCTGCCCGGCCACGAGATCGCCGACGTGGTGCGGTCCGGGGTGCCGCTGGGGGAGCCGGCGAAGATGCGCTACCCGGCGAGCGTGCGGCGCCACTACGAGAAGCTCGACCGGCACCTCGGCGGCTTCCTGGTCATCGGGGACGCGCTGTGCAGCTTCAACCCGGTCTACGGCCAGGGCATGACGGTGGCGGCGCTCGAGGCGCAGGCGCTGCGCGAGCTGCTGGCCGCGGGCACCGACCGGCTCGCGGAGCGGTTCTTCACCGCCGCGGCCGGTCTGCTCGGCGCCCCGTGGACCCTCGCGGTCGGTGGTGACCTGCGGTTCCCCGCGGTGGCCGGCCGGCGGCAACCGGTCGACGGACTGATCAACCGCTACCTCGACCGGTACCGCCGGGCCGCGTCGGTGGATCCGGTCCTCGCCGGGGCGTTCCTGCGGGTGTCCAACCTGCTCGCTCCGCCGGCCGCGCTGTTCGCCCCCGGCCTGGTCCTGCGGGGGGGGGGGGGGCCCGGGGGGGGGGCCCCCCCCCGGCGCGCCGGGGGGGTGGGTGTATGGTAGTGTGTTGTTAAGAGGGG
>NZ_JBITDZ010000003.1:771426-926435 GCF_044454705.1 Actinoplanes sp. NPDC051494 | reverse complement strand
TGCAGCGTTGGAGGCCTTCATCTGTTCACCAGATCGATCCAAGATCCTCAGATCGAGTGGTCACAACCCCTCGACCAACGTCTGGGGACATCACAGCTAGACGAACATCGTCCTTCTACGCGGCGCAGGTGGCGCCGTTGAGTTTGAACCCGGTGGGGGCGGCGGCGTTACCGGTGTGGTTGGCCTGGTAGCCGATGGTGGTCGAACCGCCGGCCGCGAGGGTGCCGTTGTAGGTGGCGTTGGTCGCGGTCACCGCACCGCTGGACGGGGAGTAGCTCGCACTCCAGCCTGAGACGATGGTCTGCCCGGTGGCCAGCGTGAACGCCAGGCTCCAGCCGTTGATGGCGGCGGTGCCGGTGTTGGTGATGGTGATGCTGTTGGTCAGGCCGGTGTTCCACGCGCTGACCGTGCTGGCGACCCGGCAGGTGCCGGTGCCACCCGGCGGCGGGGTCGTGGCCGGAGGTGTAGTGGCCGGCGGAGTGGTGACCGGAGGGGTGGTGGCCGGCGGGGTGGTCGGCTGGCTGCCGCCGGCACCGCTCATGATGGCGTCGATGATGCCCTGCTGCGTCACCGTGGCGGAGCTCCGGTCGAACAACCCGAAACCGTGCTGCCCGTTGTAGCCGTTGTCCCAGTACGCGGTGGCCGCACCGTACTTCTTGGCGGCGGCGACCAGCGTCCGCGCGAAGTCCGCCCGGTATCTGTTGTTCGTCGCGTCGTACGTCGTCTTGTCGATCGCGCCGTACTCACCGACGAACACCGGGTAGCCGCGCGTGACGAAGGTGTCGTACGTCTTCTTCAACTGGGCGTCCAGATAGTCTGCCTGCCCCCAGGTCGACGTCTTCGCCGGGTTGGTCGCGTTCGGCCCCCACTGCGTGATGACGCCGTCCTCCTGCCCCGTGAAGTCCCAGGGGTCGTAGTAGTGGACGGAGATCATGATCCGCTGCTCGGCCGCCGGAACGGTGGAGGACCGGTACTGGTCGGTGGGGATCGCGAAGCCGTAGCTGCCCACGGTGTAGTCGATGTTCGTGTTCCAGCCGGGCACCAGCAGCCAGCGGGAGGCGTTGTTCCCGCCGGTGCGGCGCACGGTGTCCACGAAGATCTGGTTGTACGCGTTGATGTTCGAGTAGCACGGCTGGGTGGGGTTGCCGTACTGCCCGTCGAACTCCTCGTTCATGGACTCGAAGATCAGGTGGTCGTTGAAGCTCTGGAACTTCGTCGCGACCTGGGCCCAGACCTTCTGGTACCTGTCCTTGACCGTCGTCTGGTCAGACGCGTCGCAGATCAGCCAGGACCCACCGACGGTCTTGTAGCCGTCGCCGTGCATGTTGATCACCACGTACAGACCCTGGCTGTGGGCGTAGGTGACGACCTCGGCGATCCGGGTCAGCCAGGCGGCGCTGACCGTGTAGTTCGGGGCCGCCCCAATGGTGCCCAGGTAGGAGACCGGGATGCGGATCGTCTTGAAGCCCGCCGCCTTCACGCGGTTGATCAGGGCCTGCGTCACCACCGGGTTCCCCCAGGCCGTCTCACTGGGGATACCGTTGTTGCTGGCTTCGAGCGAGTTGCCCAGGTTCCAGCCGGCACCCATGTCGGCGACCAGCTGAGAGGCGGTCGCGGCCTCGGCCGGGGCCGGTCTCGTCACGCCGTAGGCGGCTCCGGCGAAGGTGAGGGCGGCGGCGAACAGCGCCAGCCCGGCCTTCCTGGTTCTCGATCTCATCAGAATTCCTCTCTTACGCGCACACGGCGCCGTTGACGGTGAACGCGGACGGTCTCGGGTTGCTGCCGCTGTACGACCCGTTGAAGCCCGGGCTGACCGTGGCGCCGGGGGCCACGGCCCCGTTCCAGGACTGGTTGGTCACGGTGACCCGGGTGCCGCTCTGGCTCCACTGACCGGTCCAGCCCTGGGTGACCTGCTGGTTGCCCGGGAAGTCGAAGGCGAGGGTCCAGTTCGGCCACGCCGTCGCGCCGGTGTTGGTGATGGCGACCGTGCCACTGAAGCCGGCACCCCAGTCGTCGGTGCTGTACACGACCCGGCACCCGGCGGTCGGAGCCGGCGTGGTCGGGGCAGGCGTGGTGGGAGCCGGCGTGGTCGGGGCAGGCGTGGTCGGAGCAGGCGTGGTCGGGGCAGGCGTGGTGGGCGTGGGGGTGGGCGTGGTCGCGTCGGGTTCCTGGCCCCAGATCCGGGTGCCCGCTTCGTACAGCGGGACCCTGGGGTTGACCGCGGTGCCCGGCAGATAGGACGGGTCGTTGGCCGGGTCCCACGTCCCGCCGTCCGCCACGCCGACCTTGAACTGCACCTCCATGCGATACGCCGACTGGCCTGCCGGAGCGATCCTGTACCCGGTGCAGTTCACCTCGACGTACCAGATGTCACCGGAATACTGCTTCGCGGTGGCCGGCGCCGGGCAGCCCTGCGTGTAACCCGGGGTGACCTGGAGCGCCGCGGTGCCCTCCCGGCGGAAGTAGTACCGGTACGACGCCTGGGTGAGCGCCCGTGCCGGGAACGCCGACTTGTTGTAGATCATCACCTTGAGGGCGGTGCCCCGCGTCTCGTTCTGCATCACCGTCGTCTCCACCGTGACCTCGTCCATGTCCGGCCGCTCGGCCACCGGGAACGTCGCCGAGGGCGGGCCGCCGTACTCCCCGTAGAGCCGGGCCAGCGCGGACGTGAAACCGGCGTTGTAGTCGGTGGCCACCTCGTTCATCACGTAGTCGGTGCGCACGTCCTGGTACGCGTCGTCCGGCGCGGACGGGCCGCCGACCAACGCGCCGTACAGCACGTGCCGGGTGTTCGCGGGCGTGCCACTGTTGTCCCACCAGGACCCGTGGGCCGTACGGTGGTGCGGGTTCTTCGGTGAGTTCGCGCCGAACCCGATCAGATAGCTGGACCCGCGCGGGTTGTCGCCGAGCGCATAGTTGATCTGGCGGACCGCGAAGTCGTGGTATCGGGCCTTACGGACCGGATCGGTGATCCGGTCGCTGTAGACCAGCGCGGCGAACGCGGTGTTGGCCGCGTACCGCAGCGATCCCCAGCTGTCCAGCACGGCCTCGCCGCCCGGGGAGTACCGCACCTTCTCGCCGTTGACGCCGACGGTCCACCAGTCCAGCCAGCGGTTCGCGTCGTCGGCATACTTCTGCTTCCCGGTCAGTCCGGCCAGCAGCACGTACGCTCCGAACTGCTTGTTGTCCCAGGCCAGCGTCCACTTGTACGAGTGGGTCGTGGTCTGCGGTTCGGTGCCGAGGGCGTCGTACTCGCTCTCCGCCTTGGTCAGGTAGGCCGCCTCGCCGGTCGCGCGGTGCAGCCAGATGGCGCCCCACACCAGCTCGTCCTGGTAGCCGCTCCAGGACTTGTAGTAGGCGGCGGCGTCGGTGATGCAGTCGCTGTACACCTTCCGTACCGTGTCGGCAAAGGTGTAGAGCTGCCGGGCGTGGGTGAGCAGCTTGTCGGCATAGGCCGCGTCGGTGGGCCGGAAGACCATCGAGCTGGCGGCCATCGCGGCCGCCGTCTCACCGGCGAGGTCCGAGCCACCACAGGTCGCATCGATCTTGTACGCGGGCCGCGCCATCGGCATCACCTCGGCCGGCCCCCACCACTTGTGGTCGTCGTCGCCCCGGCCCACCTGCCCGTACAGCACATTGGGCGACGGATGCGCCTTGACGAAGTAGTCGTTGGACACCCGCAGGTTGTTGAGCAAAGTGGTGAGCTGCCCGGACGCGGCATACGCGGCCCGGTTCTCGACCGCGCCCCAGGCCAGCATCGTGGTGCTGAACGCCATCGGGAAGCCGAACTTGACGTGGTCGCCGGCGTCGAACCAGCCGCCGGTGAGGTCGAGTCCCACATCGGAGCCGTCCGCCATGGCCGCGTCGCCGCGCCACGACACCTGGCTCCACGCGGGCTTCTTGCCGGCGATCTGGGCCTGGTAGAAGAACATCGACTTCTGCAGCGCCTCGCCGTAGGCGAACGCGGGAGCCGCCACGGCCGGGCGCGCGCCGTTGCCGACGACGAGGGCCGCGGCGGTGAGCGTGAGGGCCACGGCCGCTACGGCGGCGCGGCGATACCAGGGGAACGACCGCATGAGGCCCGCCTTGTCATCCGGAGATCGATCGACGCCCACCGATTATGGAAGCGCTCCCACACCATAACCGGCGTGTTTCAGATTTGTGAAGACTGCAAACACTGCAACTCCTTGTCACCGGATCGAAGCGTATCTATCGTCGGCTGGTAAGCGCTTTCCCTCAGGTGGGCGGCTCGACGATGAAAGTGGGGCACCGATGAAAAGATCAGTCGCACTACGGTGGGTAGCCGCGGGAGCCACCGCGGCCACGAGCGCCGCGATCATGCTGATGTTGCCGACGCCGTACGCCCTGGCCGCCGACAACCTGAGCATCGGCGCCGGCGCCGACGGTTCCAGCAAAGCCAGCGGCACCAGCTACGGCAACGTCAAGGACGCCAGCACCGGCACCTACTGGTCACCGAACGGCTCGACCGGGTACGTCTCGATCAAGTGGACCAGCGCCACGACGGTGTCCTCGGCCGTCATCACGCAGGCCTCCGGCGGTGGATCGATCAACTCCTGGCGGGTGCTCAACGCCGACACCAGCGGCGTGCTGGCCAGCGGCAGCGGCAGCCCGGGCACCATCACCTTCGCGTCGACCTCACTCAAGAAGCTCACGTTCGAGATCAGCAGCGCGTCCGCCGCGCCACGGATCGCCGAGTTCGAGACGTACGCCGGCGGCAGCACGACCCCGACCACCCCGCCCGCGACCACCCCGCCCACCACCACGCCGCCCACCACCACCCCGCCTCCGAGCGGCGGCACCCCGACCGGCGCGTGGCCGAGCTCGGCCGGCTCGGTGTCGATCTCCGGCACGGTCTCCGTCTCGGGCACGTTCGACGGCGGGATGAAGACGTACTGCTGCATCGGCGACGGCTCGCAGAGCGAGTCCCAGGACCCGATGTTCGAGATCGCCAACGGCGGCACACTGCAGAATGTCATCCTCGGCTCCCCCGCCGGTGACGGCGTGCACTGCCTGGGCACCTGCACCATCCGCAACGTGTGGTGGAACGACATCGGCGAGGACGCCGCGACGTTCCTGGGCACCAACGGCGGCACCAGTTACGTCATCGGCGGCGGCGCCCGCAACGGCAGCGACAAGACGTTCCAGCACAACGGCAACGGCACCGTCAACATCTCCGGCTTCTACCTCAGCGGCTCCGGCAAGCTGTACCGCGGCTGTGGCAACTGCACCAACTCCTACCAGCGCAATGTCAAGATCGACAACGTGCTGCTCAACGACATCGACATGGTCGCCGGCATCAACACCAACTGGGGCGACATCGCCACCATCACCCGCGTCACCCTGACCAACAGCTCCAGCGCCACGGTCTGCGGCATGTACAAGGGCGTCCCCAAGGGCAGCGAGCCGTCCTATCTCGGCGCCGGCTGGAACACCACCAACTGCAAGGTCACCCAGAGCGACATCACGTACAAGTAGGACAGCTGCGGGCCGGCCTCTCACAGCCGGCCCGCAGCTCGTTCGCCACCGGCCGTACCATCGGGCCATGGTCACTCAGCCGGCGCAGGCCGGCATCGCCGCCGATGTGGCGGTGTGAGATGTCGCGACCGTCTAGGGAGCCGGCGTTCGAATCCTGGTTGGCCGGGATCACGCGTGATCCCCACCTCGGCGCCGACCTGGACGACGTCGGCGACGACGTCCGCGAGTGGCTCGCCGCAGTGTTCCGCGACAACGGCGAGCTGGACGCGCGCCGGCTCGATTCCCTGGTGTTCGAGCGCCGCCGTGACCTGGCCCGGCTGACGGTCCGGGCGCTCGCCCGGGAGGCCGCACCCGAGGTGGGGGCCTTGTGGGCACTCGAGGTCCGCACGGTCGAGCCCGGCGACGACGAGCCGGCGGGCGCGGTGCGGGTCGGCGTCGAGACGATCCTCTCCCTCGACCGGGCCGGCGTCATCGCCGAGGCGGCCGAAGGCGTCCAGGGCTACATAGCGCGCGAACGCCAGGCCATCTGGCCGGCCTGCCCGGTCCACGGGCGAGGGCTGCACCCGGCGGTACGCTCCGGCGCCGCGGTGTGGATCTGCCGCGACGGTGACCACACCGTCGCCCCGATCATCGGGGAATAGTGGCGTCAGCCGGCCCGTCCCGGCATCCTGCCGGAAGGGGCGTCGAGCCGCCAGCGCACCCAGTGGGTGCTGTGCGCGACCGCCGCCGCCAGGCGTACCAGGGACCACCCCGCGGCATACCGATCCCGTAGCCAGCCGTGCAGGTCATCGGTGCCGACCCGCTCGGCGGCGACACGTTCCGCGGCGACGGCCCGGGAACGCCGTCCCGCCGGGGTGTTGACCCCGGAGGGGCGCAGGACGACACCGGCTTGATCGAGGGCGGCGCGGAGCCGGGCCCGGCCCAGGCCGGTCGACGCGGCCAGGGCGTCCAGGGAGGCCCCGCCGGCATACGCCGTCCGCAGGTAACCGCCGAGACTGCCATGGCCGAGCCGGGCCAGCCGGCCGGCGAGATCACGGTCGCGGCGAACGGCGACGGTGTCCCGGCCGGCCTGTAGCGCGGCGCGGCGCCGGGCGACACGCTGCGGCGGTTCGGCCTCAGCCCGGGGGCGTACCGGCCCGGCCCGGCGCAGCCGATCGGCGCCGGCTACGAACGCCGCCCGCAGCGCTTCGTCACGGTCGAAGCGGCGGGCCTGCCGGACCCGGATCGCGGTGGACAGGGCAGCGGCCACGAGCGGCTCCCGCCGGCACAATCCCATGGCGGCGCGGTAGCTGCCGGCGGTGTGACCGTGGGCGCGGACATGGGAGCCGAGCGAGGTGTACCAGCGGCCGCAGAGATGGCAACAGAGCCGGCCGGTGGACTCCTCGACCGCCAGTTCACCGGGAGGGGCGTGCAGGCCGGTGCCGTCGGGCAGCCGCCAGAGATGGCCGTGCGTCTCGTGCGTACGACCCATGACCGGAACCATAATGCGACAGCGCCGCTATTGCCAGATATTGGCAATAAGATCGCCCTCCCCGGACCAATGCCCCCTCCTTTGCCTCGAACTGGCTCTTGCCAACATCTTGCAACAAGCCGATAGGCTCTGCGAGGTACGGCTCACCTGTCTCGCACGACACCGGAGGATCCATGTCCGACCTGCTGCGCCGCTGGGACGCCCAGCAGAACGTCTACATCGAGCACCGCGAACCGGTGTTCGACGTGATGTTCGACGTCCTCGAGCAGGTGTGCCCCGGCCCCGAGCTGACCGTGCTCGACCTGGCCTGCGGACCCGGTGCCATCAGCCGGCGGTTCCTGCACCGATTCCCGGCCGGCCGCGTCGTGGCACTGGACGTCGACCCCGTCCTGCTGGCCATCGGGCAGGACGCGCTCGGCGACCGGGGCGGCCGGCTGCGCTGGGTCCGGGCCGACCTGCGTGACCCGTCGTGGCCCGGGCAGGTCGGCACCACCGTCGACGCCGTGCTGTCCAGCACCGCCCTGCACTGGCTCTCCCCGCCCGACCTGTCCGCCGCGTACAAAGCCGCCGCGGATCTCCTCCGGCCCGGTGGCGTGCTCATCAACGCCGATCATCTGCCGCTGCCGGCCGGAAGCCGCCTGCGTACGGCCTGCGAAGCCATCGACGCGGGACGTCAGCAGGCCGCGGTCGCGGCCGGCGCCGAACCGTGGGACGCCTGGTGGGCCGCCGTCGAGGCGCAACCGGAGCTGGCCGGCGCGGTCGCCGAGCGCCGGACGCTGTGGCCGGCGGGTTCCCGCGACTGGAACGGCGCCGGCCTCGACTTCCACCGCGCGGCACTCACCGCGGCCGGCTTCACCGAGGTCGATGTCGTCTGGCAGGACCTCGAGGAACGGGTGCTGGCCGCTGTCAGGTGAGTTCCGCCGGTCCGCGGTGGCCTTTCACCAGGTACTGCAGCTGGACGTCGTGGTTGTCCGCCACCCCGTACTCCCGGTCGAGGTCGAGGATCGTGGTCAGCGGGGTGAGCGTGACCTCGGTGAGGCCGGCTTGCTCCAGCACGGTGACGGTCTGCTGGATCGACGTGGCGGCGGCCAGCGGCAGGGCCGCGCGGACCGCGTCGTCGTAGATGTCGACGCCCCGCGGGAACCAGGTGCTGTCGACGACGGCGATCGTGCCGCCGGGCCGGAGCAGGCGGATCCAGTTCTCCAGGGCGACCCGTGGTTCCCGGAGGGTCCACATCAGGTACCGGCTGACCACCGCGTCGAAGCCGGCGGGCGGGAAGTCCGGGTGCACCGCGTCACCGCGCCGGATGTCCGGCGGGTTGTCCACGGTCGCGGCGTGGGCGCGGGCCCGGTCGAGCATGCCGTCGGCGAGGTCGATGCCGGTGACCCGGTGACCGAGGCCGGCGAGCACCATCGCCACCTGACCGCTGCCGGTGCCGACGTCGAGCACGTCCGCCGGGGCCACGGGCAGAGCCTGCGACCAGACCCGCGACCACGCCGCGGTGTCGGCCGCGACGCGTTCCGGGCGTTGCTGGTAGTCGTCGTACGCGGGGGCACGGCCGGTCCAGTAGCCGTTGATGCGGTCCTGCACGCTCATGATTCTCCCGGGTGGAACAGCAGGTGGATGGATCCGCCGAGTTCGAGGCGCTGGATCCCGATGCCGTAGACCGGTTCGAGGATCGCCGGGTCGAGGACCTCGTCGACGGTGCCCGCGGCTTTGACGCCGCCGGCGCCGAGCAGCACCAGGTCGTCGCAGTAGCGGGCGGCCAGGTTCAGGTCGTGCAGCACCACGATCGAGCAGGTGCCCAGATCGCGGACCAGGCCGAGCACCTCGTGCTGGTAACGGATGTCAAGGTGGTTGGTGGGCTCGTCGAGCAGCAGGTGGGTGGCCTGCTGCGCCAGCGCCCGGGCGATCAGGACCCGTTGGCGTTCGCCGCCGGACAGTCCCGCGAACGAGCGGGCCCCGAGGTGCGCGGCGCCGACCCGGGCCAGGCAGCGGGCGGCGATCGCGTGGTCCTGCGGCCCGGTGCGCTGGAAGGTGGACAGGTGCGGGCCGCGCCCGAGCAGCACCATCTCCCCCACCGTCAGGGCGGTCTCGCCGCCGGTCTCCTGCACCACCACGGCGAGGCGGCGCGCCATCTCCCGCGACGACGCCAGCGGAAGACCGTCGACGGTGATCCGGCCGGTGCGGCTGCGCAACGCGCCGTACAGCAGGCGCAGCAGGGTGGTCTTGCCGCTGCCGTTCGGCCCGATCAGCCCGAGCACCCGTCCCGGGCGGGCCTCGACGCTGACCCCGCCGATGACCGGGTTCGCGCCGTAACTCCAGGAGACGTCCTCGGCCGCGATCATGATCCGAAGCGCTGGACGATCTTCTCCAGTCCGTCGATGGACAGCGGGCTCGGCGGCTCGGTGAAATTGAACAGCTGCGGCATGAGGTCGCCGTTCTTCACCGCGGTCAGGTTCGCCGCGCCGGGCAGCGCGGTCACCGCCTGCTCAACGGCCTTCGGGTCGCCGTCGCTGTACAGCAGGATCAGCACGTCGGGGTTGCGCCCGAGCAACTCCTCCATCGTGACCTCGAAGACCCGCTCGTCGGTGTCACCGAACACGTCCTTGAGACCCGCCGCCTCCAGCTGCGGGTGGGCCATGCTCTTCTTCCCGTACGCGTACGTCACCCCACCGCCCACGGTCGGGTACAGCACCGCGGCCGTCCGCCCGGACGCGGCCGCCGTGGTGATGCCGGCCATCCGTTCCTTGAGCTTCGCCACGGCGGCCGTGGCCTCGGCGGGACGGTCGAACACTTTGCCGTACGTCTGCATCTGCTCGTAGATGTCGTCGAACGACGGGTCCGGGACGCCCTGCTCGCACAGCGCGGGCTCCTCCATCAGCGGGATGTCCACCGCGGAGAGCGTGTCGCGCGACAGGTTGTCGACCTCGCCGAGTACCAGGTCGGGTTGCTGGCTGATCACGACCTCCTTGGAGATCTGCAGGTGCCCGCTGGTGTCGGTCTTGTCGGTGAGCAGCGGGATCGCCGTGAGCTCGGCGATCGTCGCGGCGTCGTAGTACGCGTCCGGGTACTGCCCCGCCCGGGCGGTGACCCGGTCCAGCACGCCGAGGTCGTGCAGGAACGGCACGGCCGCGCTCTTGAGCAGGACCACCCGCTCCGGTTCGGCGTCGAACGTGACGTCCACACCGCAGTTGGCGACGGTGACGGGGTAGTCCCCCGTCGACGCGGCCGCATCCCCGGTGGCGCCGGTGCCGCACGCGGCGGTCAGCAGCACCAGGGCGGACGCGGCCGCGAAACGATATGGCTTCATGATTCTCCCTGGTGGAGGCGGCGGATCAGGACGATGAGGAACGGGGCGCCGAGCAGCGACGTGATGATGCCGATCGGGATCTCCTGCGGGGCCAGCAGCACGCGGGCGATGACGTCGGCCCAGACCAGCAGGATCGCGCCGAGCAGCGCGGCGACCGGCACGACGCGGACGTGGGTGGCACCGACGATGCGCCGGGCCAGGTGCGGGACGACGAGCCCGACGAAGCCGATGCTGCCCGACGCGGAGACCAGCACACCGACGCAGAGCGCGACGACGACCAGCATCCCGGTCCGGAACCGCTCCGGTGAGACGCCGAGGGTGTGGGCGGTCTCGTCGCCGATGGCCAGCGCGTCGAGGCGCCGGCCCTGCACGGTGAGCAGCACGATCGTGAGCACGACGACCACGGCCGCGACGGCGAGCGGGCCGTCCCAGCGGGCCAGGCCCAGCGAGCCGAGCAGCCAGAACATCACCGACCGGGCGCCCTCGGCCGATCCGGAGGCGAAGATCAGGAAGCTGGTCGTCGCGTACAGGGCGTAGCCGACGGCGACACCGGAGAGCAGCAGCCGGATCGAGGTGACCCGGCCGCCGGTGCGGGCGATCACGAACACCAGCAGCGATGCGGCGAGCGCGCCGAGGAAGGCACTGAACGGCAACGCGTACTGACCGAACCCGGCGCCGACTCCGAACAGGATCGCCGCCGCCGCGCCGCTGGAGGCCCCGGAGTTCACCCCGAGCAGGTACGGGTCGGCCAGCACGTTGCGGACCATGGCCTGCAGCGCCACACCGGACGCCGCGAGGCCGGCGCCGACGAGCATGCCGAGCAGCACCCGGGGCAGGCGGACCTGCCAGACGATCGCGTCCTGCGGCAGGCTCCACGAGACGTCGCCCGGCCAGCCGGTCAGATGATGGGTGATGATCCGCGCCACGGTCAGCGGGGCGATACCGACCGCACCGGAGCCCACCGCCACGATGCCGGTCAGGACGAGCCCGGCCACCAGAGCGAGGAGCCACGCGGCTGTCCTGCGGCGGCGTGCGCGCACGCCGAGAAGGTCGGTCACGACGGCCTCTCACCACTAGATGCCACACCAAGGCTGTTGCCATTGATGTGCAGAAGCTATCAGCTCGCGACAGAGCCCCGGCAGGGCCATGATCCGTCGGCCCGTTTCGCGCCACAGGCGAAAAAGGTCCGGTTCGGCGTTCACCCACCGGACCTGGCCAGGACCGCCCCATGGGAGGACACCGCGCCGGGAGCTACTCGGCGCGAGGCTCGGGTGACGCTGTGCGGCGACACGCCGGGGCACACCATCTGGTGTTGCCTTCCGAGGGTCGCACCCATATATGGTGGTGCTCGCAGCTGGTTCGGCCGTCCCTGGTGGGTGGTCGAGGCAACAGGGAACCCGGTGCAAAACCGGGACTGCCCCGCAGCGGTGAGTGGGAACGAAAGTCGTCATCAGCACTGGGCCGTGACCGGCCTGGGAAGCGACGGCCGGTAGGCAGCGAGCAGCACGCCCACGAGTCCGAAGACCTGCCAGCGCGCCGCACACCACCGTGTGCGGCGGTCGAAGGCCGCGTGGGACGGCCGACGCCATCAGCCGGTGCACCGTCCTCACCCGAGGGTGGCCGGCGGCGTCCTCCTGCGCGTCCGGAGACCTACGGGCTCGCGAGGAGAGAGTTTTCGTGTCAATCACGCAGGCGGAGCAGCGCCGCATTCCCATGCAGGTCCGCAAACGCAACGGTGAAACCGAGCCGGTCGACGTCAACAAGATCGTCAAGGCCGTGGAGCTGTGGGTCGCCGACCTGGACGAGGTCGATCCGTTGCGGGTGGCGACCAAGACCATCAGCGGGCTGTACGACGGCGCGACCACCGCGGAGCTGGACAAGCTGTCGATCCAGACCTCGGCCGAGCTGATCAGCGAGGAGCCGCAGTATTCGCGGCTCGCGGCCCGGCTGCTGGCCGCGTTCGTCGACAAGGAGGTCCGCAACCAGGGCGTGGCGAGCTTCAGCCAGTCCATCCGGTACGCGCACCAGCAGGGCCTGATCGGTGACGAGACCGCCGCGTTCGTGGCCGCCAACGCCCGCAAGCTCGACGTCGCCGTCGACCTCACCGGTGACCTGCGGTTCGAGTATTTCGGGCTGCGCACGGTCGCCGACCGTTACCTGCTGCGTCACCCGCAGTCGCGCGAGGTCGTGGAGACACCGCAGTACTGGCTGCTGCGCGTCGCGTGCGGCCTGTCGCAGACCGCGAACGAGGCGATCGGCTTCTACAAGCTGATGTCGTCGCTGGCCTACCTGCCCAGCTCCCCCACGCTGTTCAACTCCGGCACCCGGCACACCCAGATGTCCTCGTGCTTCCTGGTCGACTCGCCCAAGGACGAGCTCGACTCGATCTACGAGCGCTACCACCAGGTCGCGAAGCTGTCGAAGTTCTCCGGTGGCATCGGCATCGCCTGGTCGCGGGTCCGCGGCCGGGGCGCGCTGATCCGGGGCACGAACGGGCAGTCCAACGGCATCGTGCCGTTCCTCAAGACGCTCGACGCCGGCGTGGCCGCGGTCAACCAGGGCGGCCGGCGCAAGGGTGCGGCCTGCGTGTACCTCGAGCCGTGGCACCCGGACATCGAGGAGTTCCTCGATCTGCGGGACAACACAGGCGAGGACTCCCGGCGTACCCACAATCTGAATCTGGCCAACTGGATCCCGGACGAGTTCATGCGCCGGGTGGAGGCCGACGGCGACTGGTCCTTGATCGACCCGTCCGACGCCCCCGAGCTGCCGGATCTGTTCGGTGCCGAGTTCGACGAGGCCTACCGGGCGGCGGAGAAGAAGGCGATCAAGACCGTCAAGGCCCGCGATCTGTACGGGCGGATGATGCGCACGCTCGCGCAGACCGGCAACGGCTGGATGACGTTCAAGGACCCGTCGAACCGGATGTCCAACCAGACCGGCAAGCCCGGCAACACCATCCACCTGTCGAACCTGTGCACCGAGATCCTCGAGGTCAACAACAACGACGAGACCGCGGTCTGCAACCTGGGCTCGATCAACCTCGGCGCACACCTGCGCGACGGTGCGGTGGACTGGGACAAGCTGCGCGCGACCGTGCGTACCGCGGTGGTCTTCCTGGACCGGGTCATCGACATCAACTACTACCCGGCGGAGCAGGCGGCGGCGTCGAACCCGCGCTGGCGACCGGTCGGGCTGGGCCTGATGGGCCTGCAGGACGCGTTCTTCACCCTCGGTCTGCCGTTCGACTCGGCGCAGGCCAAGGAGCTGTCCACCCGCGTGCAGGAGGACATCTACCTGACCGCGCTGGAGGCCTCGGCCGGGCTCGCCGAGCAGTTCGGGCCGCACCCGGCGTACCAGCAGACCCGCGCCGCCGGCGGTGACCTGCACCCCGATCTGTGGGGCGCGACCGTCACCCAGACCGAGCGCTGGGCGGCTCTCAAGGAGCGCGTCGCGGCGACCGGCCTGCGCAACTCGCTGCTGATCGCGATCGCGCCGACGGCGACCATCGCGTCGATCGCGGGCTGCTACGAGTGCATCGAGCCGCAGGTCTCCAACCTGTTCAAGCGCGAGACCATGTCGGGCGAGTTCCTGCAGATCAACACCTATCTGGTACGCGAACTCAAGTCGCGGAACCTGTGGACGGCCCCGATCCGCGAGCAGATCAAGCGCGCCGAGGGTTCCGTGCAGGGCATCGCCGAGCTGCCCGCCGAGGTGCGCGAGCTGTTCCGTACCGCGTGGGAACTGCCGCAGAAGGCGCTCATCGACCTGGCCGCCGCGCGGGCCGCGTACATCGATCAGTCGCAGTCGTTGAACCTGTTCATGAGCGCGCCGACCATCGGCAAGGTCTCCTCGATGTACCTCTACGCCTGGAAAGCCGGGCTGAAGACGACCTATTACCTGCGTTCGCGCCCCGCGACACGCATTCAGCAGGCGACGGTCGCCGTCACGCCGGTGGTGTCCGCCGAGGACGCCGTCGCCTGTTCCCTGGAGAACCCCGAATCATGTGAGGCCTGCCAGTAATGCTGCTCGAACCCGGTATGGATCTGACCCTGCGCCCGATGAAGTACCCGCACTTCTTCGACCGGTTCAAGGACGCCATCAAGAACACCTGGACCGTCGAGGAGGTCGACCTGCACGGCGACCTCGCCGACCTGGCCCGGCTCTCCCCGTCCGAGCAGCACCTGGTGTCCCGGCTGGTCGCGTTCTTCGCCACCGGCGACACGATCGTGGCCAACAACCTGGTGCTCAACCTGTACCAGCACGTGAATTCGCCCGAGGGCCGGCTCTATCTGTCGCGGCAGCTGTTCGAGGAGGCCGTGCACGTCCAGTTCTATCTGAACCTGCTCGACACCTATGTGCCCGACGAGAAGGAACGGTTCGAGGCGTTCGACGCGATCGAGAACATCCCCTCGATCGCCCGTAAGGCCGAGTTCTGTTTCAAATGGATCGACTCGGTCTACGAACTCCGGGAACTCAAGACCAAGGAGGACCGGCGGGCGTTCCTGCTCAACGTCATCTGCTTCGCCGCGTGCATCGAGGGGCTGTTCTTCTACGGCGCTTTCGCGTACGTGTATTTCCTGCGCTCCCGCGGTGTCCTGCAGGGCCTCGCCTCGGGCACCAACTGGGTGTTCCGCGACGAGTCGATGCACATGGCGTTCGCGTTCGACGTGGTCGACGCCGTCCGCGCCGAGGAGCCGGACCTGTTCGACGCCGACATGGAGCAGCAGGTCCGCGACATGCTGGCCGAGGCCGTCGAGTGCGAGGTGCAGTTCGCCGCCGACCTGCTGGAGCAGGGTGTCTCCGGCATGTCGCTGACCGACATGCGGGAATACCTGCAGCACGTCGCCGACCGCCGGCTCGCGGTGCTGGGCATCGATCCCATGTACGGCAGCAAGAACCCGTTCGCGTTCATGGAACTGCAGGACGTGCAGGAGTTGTCGAACTTCTTCGAGCGCCGCGTGTCGGCGTACCAGGTCGGTGTGACCGGAAGCGTGAGTTTCGACGACGATTTCTAGGCTCTAAGATGGTCGGTGGTGCTGGTTCGCCCCGGTCGTGAGATCGGGGCGTCGTAAGAGGGAACCCGGTGTGATTCCGGGACTGCCCCGCAGCGGTGAGCAGGAACGAAAGCCGTCATCAAGCACTGGGCCGCGAGGCCTGGGAAGCGACGGCCGGTAGGAGACCGGGAGACCGGTCGTGCCCGCGAGTCCGAAGACCTGCCCACACCGCGCGCACAGTCCTGTGCGCGCCGCCGACGGCCTCTCGGGAGGGTCAGGGCGGAAGCGCGGAGCTGTGTCCGCGCCTTCCCTCCTGCCCTCGCGGGTGCCGCCGGGCACTTCGAGGGAAGGGCACCGCGCGGTCCCGGACCGGTTCACCCGGCTCGGGCTGTCCGAGCTGGACACATATTTCGCCATGGCCCGCGGGGTGGACGCCGAACCGGCCCTGGAACTGACGAAGTGGTTCGGCACCAACTACCACTACCTGGTGCCGGAGATCGGCCCGGACACCGTGTTCGCGGCCCTGCCGGCCAAGGCCCGGGCCGAGTATCACCAGGCCCGTGAGCTCGGTATCACCACCCGTCCGGTGCTCGTCGGCCCGGCCACGTTCCTGCTGCTGGCCAAGGCCACCGCGGACGCCCCGGCCGGGTTCCGGCCGTTCGACCGGCTCGACGACCTGGTCACGGTCTACGCCGACATCCTCACCGCGCTCGGCAAGGCCGGCGTGCCGTGGGTGCAGTTCGACGAACCCGCGTACGTCGCCGACCGGTCGGCCGAGGAGATCGAGGCGCTGCGGGCCGCGTACACCCGGCTGGGAGGTCTCCCGCGACGGCCGGGACTGTTCGTCGCGACCTACTTCGGTGAGCTCGGCGACGCGCTGCCCGCCCTGCTGGACACGCCGGTCGAGGCGCTCGGCCTCGACCTGGTGGCCGGTCCGGGCAACCTGCACCGGCTCGCCGCGGCCGGCCCGCTGCGGGGCCGGACGATCGTGGCCGGGCTCGTCGACGGTCACAACATCTGGCGCACCGACCTGCACGCCGCCGTCACCACCGGCGCCACGCTCACCGGCCTCGCCGACAACGTCGCGGTGTCCTCCTCGTGCTCGCTGCTGCACGTCCCGGTCGACCTCGACGCCGAGACGGCCCTGGACCCGGCGCTGCGGGAACGCCTGGCGTTCGCCCGGCAGAAGGTCGACGAGGTCGTCCTGCTCGGCCTGGCGCTGCGCAACGGTGTGGCCAGCCTGCCCGGCCCGCTGCCCGCCGTGCCCGCCGCCTGGCACCACGACGAGGTCCGGACCCGGCTCGCCGCGGCCACTCCCGCGGACCGCCGGCGCGGGCCGTACCCGACCCGGGCCGCCGCCCAGCAGGAACGGCTGCACCTGCCGGAACTCCCGACGACGACGATCGGTTCGTTCCCGCAGACCGCCGAACTGCGCAGGGCCCGCGCCGCTTTCCGCAGCGGCGCCCTCGACGAGGCCGGCTACGAGCAGCTGATGCGCGACGAGGTCGCCCGGGTGATCCGGCTGCAGGAGGAGCTGGGTCTGGACGTGCTCGTGCACGGCGAACCCGAGCGCAACGACATGGTCCAGTACTTCGGCGAACAACTCGACGGCTTCGCCGCCACCGGCAACGGATGGGTGCAGTCGTACGGCTCCCGCTGCGTACGCCCGCCGATCATCCACGGTGACGTGGCCCGCAGGGCGCCGATGACGGTGGCCTGGTCGACGTACGCGCAGTCGCTCACGGACAAGCCGGTCAAGGGCATGCTCACCGGCCCGGTCACGATCCTGGCCTGGTCGTTCGTACGCACCGACCAGCCGCTCGCCGACACCGCCGACCAGGTCGCGCCGGCCCTGCGCGACGAGTGCCACGACCTCGAGGCGGCCGGCGTCACGGTGATCCAGGTCGACGAGCCCGCCCTGCGCGAGACGCTGCCGCTGCGCCGGGCGGAGCAGAAGGCGTACCTGGACTGGGCGGTCGGTGCGTTCCGGCTCGCCACCAGCGGCGTCGCGGACAGCACGCAGATCCACACGCACCTGTGCTATTCCGAGTTCGGTGCGGTCATCACCGCGATCGACGCCCTCGACGCGGACGTGACCAGCATCGAGGCGTCCCGTTCGCGGATGGAGGTCCTCGACGACCTCGCCGCGATCGGTTACCGCCGCGGCGTCGGCCCGGGCGTGTGGGACATCCACTCCCCCCGCGTACCGTCGCACGACGAGATCGTGTCGGCGCTGCGGCGTGCGGTCACCGCCGTCCCGGCCCAGCGGCTCTGGGTCAACCCGGACTGCGGCCTCAAGACCCGGGGCTACGCCGAGGTCGAGGCGTCCCTGAAGCGGCTGGTCGCGGCCGCCGCCGAGGTCCGCGGCACCTGATCGCACCGCCCCGCCGGGTGGCCGTCACCCGGCGGGGCCCTCAGGCCGTACGTGTGAACTCGGCCGGACCGAAGATCACGAGCAGGGCCAGGTCCTCGGTGATCCGGGTGAACCGGTGTTCCTCCCCCGCCGGCACGAAGATCACCGAGCCGGCCGTCACCTCGGCCCGCGCGCCGCCGGCCTCGAGCACCGCCCGCCCGGCCGTGACCACGTAGATCTCGTCCTCGGTGTGCGGGGTCTGGTCGTCGGCACCACCGGCGGCGACACAGTAGGTGCCGACGCTCAGGTCCGCCGTGCGCAGATGCTCGACCCAGTGGGTCGCGCCGTCGGTGGGCGAGGTGAAACGGGTGGCGTCCGCGAGGATCCGCATGGGTGGATTACCGCCTCATCGGTATGCAGGGACTTCCGGTTCGGCGTCGGCATCGGACGGGAAGACGAAGATCGATGCGACGATGAGGCCGGCGCCGGCCACCTGGGCGATGCCCGGCCGCTCACCGAGGACGACGATCGCGGAGACCAGCCCGAAAACCGGCAACAGGTTGAGCACGATACCGGCGCGGGCGGCCCGGACGTGAGCCAGCGCGTAGTTGTAGAGCAGGAAGCTGCCGGCGAAACCGACCACCCCGATCGCGAGCGCGACCAGCCAGTCGCCGGCGGAGTGACCGGTGTACACCCCGGCGCCCCGCACGGCCGCCTCGCCGATGCCGAACGGCAGGATCACCGCCATCCCGAACCCGAACTGGTGGGCGGTCATGGTGAGCGGGTCGACGCTGTCGGCGATGCCCCGGGCGATGAGCACATAGACCGCGGCCGCCAGGATGCCGCCGAAGGTCAGGATGTCGCCGATGTTGAGCGACGAGTCCGGTGCGGCGCCGCCCAGCACCAGCACGCCGACGACGGCCAGCAGCAGACCCAGCACCCCGCGGGCGGCCAGCCGCTCGCGGAGGAAGATCGCCGCGAGCACGACGACCAGACAGGACTCCAGACCGGAGATCACCGCGGCGTTCGCGGCGGTGGTGTGCTGCAGCCCGATGGTGATCAGGGCGTAGCACACCCCGGGTTCGAGCACGCCGATCAGGGCCAGCCGGCCGAGCTGCCGCGGGCGGTGGTAGCCCCGGATCAGCAGCAACGGCCACAGCACCAGGTTGGCCCCGAGCAGCTGGACGGTCAGCAGGGTCATCGGCTGCCAGCTGTCGAGGGCGAACTTGATGAACGTTCCCGCGCTGCCCCAGAACAGCGCGGCGGTCACCAGGGCGGCCAGCGGCCGGACGGCGCGTGGGCTCACGGGGTGTCCGTCCGGCCCGGTGCACCCCGGCGCCACAGGTCGGCATCCCCCCACGCGCCGGTGATCACCAGGTCGGGGTCGCGGACGCGCTGGGCGGCGAAGCGGGCGGCGAGCCGCTGCAGCCGTACGGTCATGGGGATCTGATCCAGCAGCGCCGAGCCGGTGCCGCCGGGGCTGGTCAGCGTGGCCACCTGGAGTCCCTCCCGGCCCGCCGCGCCGGCCAGGGCGGCGGTGAGGCCGTCCGGATCGTCCCCGGGTTGCAGGACCAGCAGTGTGTCCGCCGAGCCGTACGGCACCGCGGCGCCGTGCAGCAGCCGGTCCGGGTCGAAACCCTCGCAGAGCACCCGGGCGCCTTCGCGGATCTTCAGCGCCCCCTCGCGGGCGGTCACCGACCAGGCACCGGGACCGACGACGGCCATGGCCCGGCCGGGGATCGGGACGCCGTCGATGCCGGGATCGGCGAGCACCGCCCGCACCTGCGCGGCGGCGGCCCGGACGGACTCCGGGCCGGTGTCCCGGCCGCCCAGGTGGGAGGCGATCTGGCTGAGCACGGTCAGGGCGGTGGTGTAGCTGACGGTGTAGGTCTCCGAGGTCTCGGTGACCGGCGTGCGCACGGCCTCCGGCCAGGCGCAGTCCGGGCCGGTGATCGACACCAGCGGCAGGCCGGCCTCGAGGATCAGCTGCCGGCTGCGCTGGGCGTACGAGGTGCTCGCGGTGTGCGTGATGACAACGGCCCCGTCCCCGGGCCGCACCGGGCGGTGGGCGTGCGTGAACGCGTACGCGGAGATCCAGCGCGCGTCCACGCCCAGGGTGAGCAGGTCGGCGGCGGCGAGTTCGGCGGCGTGCTGGCTGGTGCCGGTGCCGATCAGCCAGAGCCGGCGGACCCCGTCGAGCCGGCTCGCCGCCGCGGCGGCCGGTGCGGGGTCGGCGAGGGCCTCGATGGCGGCGGGCTGCGCCGCGATCATCGTGTCGAGTGCGGTCGTCATCGGAGAGCTCCTGGTACGGGTGCGGGCGAGCAGGTACGGGTGCGGGCGAGCAGGTACGGGTGCGGGCGAGCAGGTACGGGTGCGGGCGAGTAGGTACGGGTGCGGGCGAGCAGGTACGGGTGCGGGCGATCAGGTACGGGTGCGGGCGATCAGGTACGGGTGCGGGCGATCAGGTACGGGTGCGGGCGATCAGGGACGGCGGACGGCGACCGGCAGGCCGGTGCCCTGGCCCACGAGCCACGGCCGGCCGGGGTCGAAACGCGCGGCGGCCACCCGGCCGCCGGCGTGGGTGAACTCGACGTACTCGAGACAACCGGCGGCCGGGATGGCGAACCGTCCGAACCGGCCGGTCGCGGAGAACGTCGCGGTGCCCCGCTCCGTCGTGGTGAGCGCGACGCCGTGCAGCGTGCCGTCCTGCGGGTCGAGCCCGGCCCGCTCCGCGGTGTCGCGCCGCCAGAGGGTGTAGCGGACCGGTCCGGTGGGCGCCTCGACCGCCAGCCAGCGTTCCTCGCCGTCGTGCTCGAGCAGGCATTCCAGCCAGGTCTCGACGTGGTCGGTGGCGACGATGCGGCCGAGGACCCGGCTGACCCGGCCGTCGACGATCACGGTGGTGCCGGGAGCGAAGTCGCCGGCGTGCTCGGCGAGCCCGTGCGGGCCGGAAACGTGCGCCGGTGCGGTCATGCTGGTCCTTTCGGCGAGGGGCGGTCGACGGCGAGCCGGCGCGGCGGGGCGCGGCGTCCGTCGAGGGCGTCGGCGAGGATTCCCGCCCAGGCCGGCGCGTGTTTGAAGGCGATGCCGCCGTCCCCGCCGATGAGCCAGTGCGTGCCGGTGCCGGGCAGCCGGCCGAGCACCGGGACGTCGTCGTCGGTCGCCGCGTACGTGCAGCGCTCCTGGTCCCGGACGGTGTGATCCAGGTCCGGGAAGCGCCGGTGCAGGTATTCGTCCAGCCGCGAGGGCAGCAGGCCCGGGGCGGGTGCCGTCGTGGCCTCGACGTCGAGCACAACCTTGGTGGTGCGGCCGGGGGCGCCGGGGATGCCGTACAGCTCGGCGCCGACGTCCAGCCAGGCCGGCCGGGTGTCCGCCGCCGGGTCGCCGGCCAGCCGGTAACTGTCCTGGTGGGCGGCCCGGATCCGGACCCGCCCGGGGAACAGCTGCCCGGCCTGCGCGCCGACCGCCCAGATCACCGCGTCGGCGCCGAGCGGTGTCCCGTCCACCAGGACAGTGTCGTCCGGGCCGGGGCGGCACCCGGCGCGGTGCACCTTGCCGCCGTGGCCGGCCAGCAGTTCGTGCAACGCGCGCAGCGCTTCCCCGGCGCGGATCACCCCGGCGGTCGGCTCCCAGACGGCGAAGGCAAGCCCGCGGGGATCGAGGTACGGGAACCGGCGCGCGGTGGCCGCCGGGTCCAGTTCCCGCACGGGTACGCCGCATCGCCGCACCTGCGCGACGCTGTCCCGTTCCCAATCGCCGGGAGCGCGGTCGCCGGCCAGCACCAGGACCCCGCGCGTCTCGATGAAGCCGGCTCCGGAGCGCCGTTCCAGGTCGTGCCAGCCCCGGATGCCGGCGACGGCGGAGCGGGTCAGCCACTCGTCGGCCCCGTGGGAGAAGCGCAGGATCCGGGTGTCCGCTCGCGACGGCGTACCCGGATCCCCGCGGTCGACGACGTCGACGGACCAGCCCCGGTCGAGCAGTTCGAGCGCCGTGCAGGCGCCCAGGACCCCGGCGCCGACGACCACCGCCCGCCGGGTCATCGGGTGTCGCGTCCCAACCGGCTCGCCAGGTCCGGCGGCAGCGGCAGGAAGAACTGCCGGTCCGTCCCGTACGGGGTGCCGGCGCGCAGCGGCGCCAGGTCGTCCCACACCGGGGCGCCGGTGCAACCGAGCGCCGTCCACAGCCGTTGCGCGAAGCCGGGCATGATCGGGGCGGCGAGCTGGGCGAGCAGCTTCGCCGCCTGCGCCTCGGCGGCCAGCCCGGCGAGCGCCGCCGGCGAGCCCGGGGCGCGGCGCCGCAGCCGGCTCTGCCCGTCGGCGAAGTCCGTGGCGCGTTCCACCAGCTCCCGCAGGGTCCGCGCGGCCCGGCGGGGCGAGAACTGCTCGACGGTGTACGCCGCCAGGCCGTCCGCGGCGATCGTGCCGAGCCCGGCGACGAACAACCGCTGGGCGGTGGTGGGCGCCGCGCCGGGGATCCGGCCGCCGGCCTGCTCCTCGAGCGCGGTGAACAGCCCCGCCAGCCACCCCTGCCACCGGCCGGCCAGCACGCCGTCGACCAGGTCGTGGAAGCGGCGCAGCGTGAAGTTGGTGCGGCGGAACTGCGGCCGGTCGTGGGCCAGCGCGAAGCGCACCACGTCGGCCGGCACCAGCTCGAGCAGCTCGCTGCCCCAGATCGCGTGCTCCCGGCTGGTGGAGAACTTCTCGTCGTCCAGCAGGAAGAACTCGTTGGCGCACCACGCCGCCGGCAGGCGCAGCCCCGGGTCGTAGGCCATCATCAGCGCCGGGAACAGCAGCGTGTGGAAGTAGCCGTTGTCCCAGCCGAAGAACTGCACCACGCGGGCCTCGTCCCAGACCCGGCGCCAGTCGCCCGGGTCCCGGCCGGCGGCCCGCAGCGCCTCGGCGAGTTCGGCGAAGTAGCCGGGCACCATCTCCGCCCACACATAGACGCACTGGCCGGGGAACCCGTCGACCGGGACCGGGACACCCCAGTCGGTGACATGACTGACCGCGATGTCCGGCAGCCCGTGCTCGAGCAGCTCACCGGCGAGGCTCTCGAGTTGCGGGCTCATGACCACGGTGCGGTGATACCCCCGCAACCGGTCGGCGTACCGGGACAGCGGAAAGATCAGCCGGGTGAACGGCCGCAGGACCGGCGGCGTGCCGCAGTGGTTGCACCGCGGCTCCAGCAGGTCCGTCCCGACGTTCGGCCACGCACACTTCTCACACAGGTTGGCGTCGCAGTCGTCGTCCCCGCAGAACGGGCAGGTGCCGGTGACGTGCGCCTCGAACAGATACCGGTCGCACGGCGCGCAGTACAGGCAGTCCTCGGTGCGCTCCTCCAGTTTCCCCGAGGCGTGCAGCACCCCGATGAAGTCGGCGACCGCCGCGGCGTGCAGGTCCGACTCGCGGGGCCGTACGTAGCCGGCGTTGCTGAACCCCATGGTGGTGAAGAGGCGGCTGATCTCGTCGTCGAAGGACGTGGCCAGCGCCATGGCGTCGACCCGGCGCTCGCGGGCCTTCTCCGGCACGTAGCTCTGGTGGATGTCCGACCCGACGAGGTAGATCGACTCCTCACCGGTCAGGCGGCGGGCCCGGGCCAGGATGTCGGCCCCGGAATAGGGGCCGGACAGGTGGCCCAGGTGCAGGTCGCCGTTGGGGGTGGGCGGGGACCCGGAGACGATTGTGGTCACAGGTCGATCGGGCCGAACGGCGCCGGCCAGTAGACGTTGAGGAACTCCAGCCGGCCGGCACCGGCGTTGGTGATCTGGTGGTGCGACCCGATCGGCACGAGGACCGCCTGTCCGGCGCGTACCTCCCGGGTCTCGCCGTCCACCAGCACCCGCGCGGTGCCCGACGTGAAGATGAAGATCTCGTGTTCCTCGTGGGCGTGCGCCTCGGTGCTGCCGCCGGCCTCGATCACCGACCGGCCGATGCCCCAGTCCGCGGCGTCCTCCCCGCCGTGCGGGTAGAGCTGCTGGAAGAGGATTCCGTACGCCGGGGCGAGCTGACTCTCGCCGAGGTCGCGGACGAGCATGGCGAACTCCTTCGGGCCGTCGTGATCAGTAGTTGAAGTCGGGTGAGTTCTCGGCACGGCGCGGGGTCCACGGGTTGTGGTATTTCGCGGCGTCGTCCACCGGCAGGCCGTTGTACCAGCCGAGATCGGGATCACCGGCCGGCGTGGCCCGGTCGCTGATGTACTCCAGGTGCAGGTCGGGCCAGACGTCCTTGTCCTCGTGCGCGTCCAGGCGCGGCCGGCCGTCGGTGACGACATCGCTCTGCACCAGCACGTCCACCTGATAGGTCGCGGAGAACCGGCCCAGGTCGGCGCCGGGGTCCGGGCGCCCGTCATGGTGGTGCCAGCTGCTGCCCAGCCGGTGCGGATGCCCGATCCCGCCGTTGCCCACCGACCGGTAGGCGGTCTCCCGCGTGAACCGCAGCGCGCCCGGCTCGTCCTGCAGCTCGCGGCGCACCAGCGACCGGGCGAAGTGCCCCGGGCCGTTCGTGACGACGGCGATCCCGCCCGGGAACCGCCGGTCGTGGTTACGCATCAGGTGGGCGCCGGTGTAGAAGAGCTGCGTGCTGGCCTTGTAGAGGGCGAGCCGGCCCGCGGCGTCGCGCAGCGGCACCGACTCGGTGTAGACGACGTCGGCCTCGATGCCACCGAACTCGACCAGGTACAGCCCGGCCAGTCCACGGCAGATGTCCAGCAGGTCCGGCCCGGGTTTCGCGGCGGCCAGCCGGGGGCCGTGGAACACCACCAGGAACGCGCTGACCTCGCCGTACTCGGCCTGGTCCTTCCACTGCCGCCGGGCCTGCCGGATCCGGGTGGCCACGGTGCCCGGGTCCGCGACCACCTCGTCCTCGTGCACCCAGACGATGCGGTATCCCAGTCCCTTGGCCGCGCCGACGCCCAGGTGCTGCCGGGCGGCGAGCCGGCCGAACAGGCACGGCTGCGACCGGGCGAGCCACCGGTTCAGCGCGGTCGTACGCGACTCCGGGTCGGCGCCGGGATCCAGCAGGACGCGGTGGGTCTCGTCGATGTCGGCACCGAAGGTCGCCCCGTCCGGCAGCGGTCGCAGACCGGCGATCAGGCCGGGCAAGCTCACCGCGGCACGTCCGCCGGGTCCGGATCGCGCCGGGGCCGCCCGGACGCGGTCACCGGGCCCCGGGAGTCGAACGCGTGACGCAGGTCGAAGGCGCGCGGCGTGGGGCCGAGGTCGGCCAGCAGGTCGAGCCGGTCGGCGGCGTCCTGCCAGGTGGGCAGCTCGTCGCCGATCCACCACACCACATAGGTCGGCCAGCTCACCGGCTGGAACCACTCGTCGCGCCGCTTGAGGGTGCTCAGGTGCAGACCGGAGTAGACGAAGTCACGGACCCCCTGGAGGTCCGTCCACACCGACAGCGTCTGCGCGGCACGGTACGGCCCGTCGCCGAACTCGGTGCGATAGCGGGACGGCAGGGCCAGCGGCCCCCAGGAGCCCCAGTCCCGTTCGGACTCCTCGAGGTCGTCGCGGTCATCGGCGTAGTCGGCCCGGCACACGAACGCCGGATGCCGCTCCGCCGTGGCGTAGACCTGCGGGGTCAGCTCGTCGAACGGTGCGGTGGCCGGATGGTCGTACGGCTCTTTCAGAACGGCGCAGGTCGAGAACGCGAGACGTCGCACGGGTCCCTCTCAGCGGGCCGGCCATCCAGACGCGGGTTTCCGTGTCCCCGACCGGGGAAATCACCGGAAACACGTGCGAAGGGGCCGATGGACAAGGATTCCGTCGTGATTGGACTGCGCGTCACTTTACAACGATCGATGGCCGGAAGCCTAGGGTCACGCACGGGGAACGGGGCCGGGCGGCACCGTTCGTACGCAATAACACTTTTGGTGAAGCATTTCGCGAATTTTCGTTCACACCATCAAAATTGACGGCCGTGAGCGCGGCAAAAGGGGCAAGATCTCGCTCACCCGCCCATCCTTTGTTGCCAGGACATTGACGTGCAGCAACAGCGAAGTAACAATCCCAGAGAGCGCTCTCCGCTCGTGCCGCACGGTCACCCCCGCCCGCCACGCGTCTGTCCCCACAGACCCGGCAACCAGTTGACAGGCAGGAACATGACACCTCCGACACTGACCTCCCCACCCCCGCAGAAACGCCGGCGCCGCCGGGGCGTGCTGGGCGCCGTCCTCGCCGCGGCCCTCGGCCTCACCGTCGTCTCCGTGACCACCGCCGCCAGCGCCGCGGACACCCCGGTGTCGCAGGGTAAGACGGCCACCGCCTCGTCGGTCGAGAACGGCTTCACCGCGGCCGCCGCGGTCGACGGCGACGCCGGCACCCGCTGGTCCAGCGCGTTCGCCGACCCGCAGTGGCTGCAGGTCGACCTGGGCAGCACCCAGTCGATCAGCAAGGTCGTGCTGAACTGGGAGGCGGCGTACGCCTCGGCCTTCACCATCCAGACCTCGCCGAACGGCACCACCTGGACGGCCATCACCCCGGTCACCACCGGCCAGGCCGGCGTCCAGACCCTGAACGTCACCGGCAGCGGCCGGTACGTGCGGATGAACGGCACCACCCGGGCCACCCCGTACGGCTACTCGCTCTGGGAATTCCAGGTCTTCGCCGGCGGCGGCACCAACCCGACGACGCCCACCCCCACCGGACCGGCGCTGCCGACCTCGGACACCCCGGACCTGGGCGCGAACGTCAAGATTTACGACCCGTCCACGCCCGCGGCGACCATCCAGGCCGCGGTCGACCAGGCGTTCAACGCGCAGCTGCGCAGCCCGACCGCGCAGTTCGGCACCCAGCGCAACGTGTTTCTCTTCAAGCCCGGCACGTACGGGCGGATCTGGGCCAACGTCGGTTTCTACACCTCGCTGGCCGGCCTGGGCCTCAACCCCGACGACGTGACGATCAACGGCGCGGTCAACGTCGACTCCGGCTGGAACTACGGCGACGAGTCCAACGCGACCCAGAACTTCTGGCGCAGCATGGAGAACCTGTCCATCGTGCCCGAGGGCGGCACCAACCGCTGGGCCGTCTCCCAGGCCGCCCCGATGCGCCGGGTGCACATCAAGGGCAACCTGACGCTGGCGCCCTCCAACCAGGACAACGGGCAGGGTTACTCCAGCGGTGGCTACCTGGCCGACTCCGTGGTCGACGGCACCGTGTCCTCCGGCTCCCAGCAGCAGTGGTACACCCGCGACAGCCGGATCGGCCGTTGGGAGGGCGGCGTCTGGAACATGGTCTACTCCGGTGTCCAGGGCGCCCCGGCCAACGCGTTCCCGAACCCGCCGCACACCACGCTGGCGACCACCCCGGTCACCCGGGAGAAGCCCTACCTGTACGTCGACAGCGCCGGCCTCTACCGGGTCTTCGTGCCCGCGGTGCGGCGCAACTCCACCGGCGCCAGCTGGCCGAACACCGCCGGCTCCTCGATCCCGATGCGGGAGTTCTACGTCGCCAAGCCCGGTGACAGCGCCGCCCGGATCAACTCCGCGCTCGCGCAGGGCCTGAACCTGTTCTTCACGCCCGGCACCTACTCGCTGGACCAGACGATCCGGGTCACCCGCCCCAACACGGTGGTGACCGGCATCGGCTTCCCGACCCTGATCCCGAACAACGGGGTCGAGGCCCTGAGCATCGCCGACGTCGACGGGGTCAAGGTCAGCGGTCTGACCTTCGACGCCGGCACGACCAACAGCCCGACGCTGCTGAGCGTCGGCCAGGCCGGGGTCCACACCGACCACGCCGCCAACCCGACCAGCCTGCAGGACGTCTTCTTCCGCATCGGCAGCAGCGTCCAGGGCAAGGCCACCACCACCCTCGCCGTGCACAGCGACGACACGCTCGTCGACCACATCTGGGCCTGGCGGGCCGACCACGGCGGCGCACCCACCGGCTGGGCGGTGAACACCGGCGACACCGGCGTGCTGGTCAACGGCGACGACGTGCTCGCCACCGGCCTGTTTGTCGAGCACTACCAGAAGTACGAAGTGATCTGGAACGGCAACCGCGGCAAGACGATCTTCTTCCAGAACGAGAAGCCGTACGACGTACCCAACCAGGCGGCCTGGATCGGGCCCCGCGGTAACGGTTACGCCGCCTACAAGGTCGCCGACACCGTCACCGACCACGAGCTCTGGGGCGGCGGCTCCTACGCCTTCTTCAACGCCAACCCCAGCGTCCGGGTGGACCGGGCGTTCGAGGTGCCCAACCGGAGCGGCGTCCGGCTGCACAGCGTGCTCACCGTCTCGCTCGGTGACGTCGGCACCATCGCCAACGTCGTCAACGACACCGGCGGCTCCGTGCCCAACCCGGCCGGCAACACCACCCCGCGCAACGTGGTGTCCTACCCCTGACGTGCTGACGGGCCGTCACCCCGGTGCTCACCGGGGTGACGGCCCGTCTACGGTTCGGGATCGGGCAGGGTGGCCCGGCCGGCGGTGATGTCGGCAGCGAGCTCGGAGAGCTTCCGGTTGGTGCGGCGGGCGTGCCGGCGCATGCGCTGGAACGCCTCGGCGGCATCGATGCGATGGCGTTCGGCGAGCAGCCCCTTGGCCTGTTCGATGTCGAGGCGCGTGGCGAACGCGGTCTGCAGCTGTTCGGCCAGGGTCCGGTGATCGTTGATGATGCGGTGCTGCACCAGGGCGATGGTGACGACGTCGGCGAGGGCACGACCGAGTTTCTGGTGGGGCCCGGTGAGCGGATCCGGGTTGCGGCTGAAGAGGTTGAGGACACCGATGACCTGCCCCCGTAGCCGCATCGGGATGGCATGAGCGGAGCGGTAACCGTCCCGGTAGGCACGTTCGGCGAACAAGCTCCACCGGGTGTCAGCGGTGGCGAGATGACAGTGCTCGATGGTCTCACCGGTCCGGAAAGCGGTGAGACACGGCCCCTGGTCGCCGTCGATCTCGAACAGCTCCAGCAGCCTTGCGGTCTCGTCGGAGGACGCGAGCAGCCGCATCCGCCCGTCCTTGTCGGCGAGCATCACCCCGGCGCCGTCGGCGTCGAGCAGATCGGTGCAGTACGCGGTGAAGTCGTGCAGGAAGTCGGGCAGGTCGAAGTCGTCCACCAGGGTGTCGGCCAGGAAGACGAACGCCTGGGCGACGCGCTCCTCCCGGGGCGGCCTCCGGGTCGGCGCGGAGGAAGGGCTCACGCTTCGAGGCCGGGGCCGTAGCGCAACGTGCCGTCCAGCACCTCGTCGACGACATCCGACAACGGCACGTCACGGCCGAAAGCATCCCCGCGCAGCCGATGCAGCGCGTCGACGGCGCCGATGGTGGCCTGGCCCATCACCATCCCGGTCGCCTGCTGAGCCCGGGCCGCCGGTATCGACACCGCCGTGCCGGCACTGCCGCCGAGATGCAGGTCGTCCACCAGCAATGTCATCGCCGCGGCCGCGAAGGTCACCGCGCTTCGGTAGGCGTCGTCCGGAAGCGGACCGGGGGTGTCGCGGCACAGGTTCAGCACGGCGACGGGATCCGGGCCGGCCAGCACGGGAAAGGCGAACACCGCCGCGACGCCGACCCGGCGCGCTTCCTCGGTGAATCGTGGCCAGGTGCGCCGGGCCTCAGGATCGGCGAGGCACTCGACCAGCACCGGCGCCTGGACGGCGAGCGCGGTCAGGCACGGCCCCTGATCGAGGCGGATCTGCAGGTCCTCGATCCGGTCGATCAGCCGTCCCGAGGTGCCCAGCACGAAACGGCGGCCGGCGGCGTCGAACGCCGTCAGGCCGACTCCCGAGACCGAGGGGAGCTGGGCGTGGCAGTCGGCGCAGATCGCCGCCGTGCCACCCCCGGCGCGCAGCCGGGCCACCAGCCCGGCGACGTCGCCGGGCCGGGACATGTGCTCCGGTGACGAGCTCATACCCGCCCCCGTTCGCCGGGCACGGCACACGCACGGTCCGTCATCGCCGCGCGAGCCTGCGCCATGGTGGCGAACATCGGCAGCCGGCGAGCGCCGATCCGCCGCAGCCGGCGGTCCAGCGCGGCGGTGGTGGGCAGGCACAGGGCCACGTGGATCGGCGGCCGGACCGCGGCCGCGGCACGGCGGACCGCGAGCCACAGGGGAAGGCTGGCAGCGTCCTCATCGATCAGTCCGTACAGGTCGATGATGACCGCGGCGGGCCGACGGGAAAGGCGGTCACGCACCATTGCCGACACGTCCAGGCCGAGGCGGCGCGACCATCTGCCGTGCACCGCGACCTCGGCCACCGGTTCCGCTGCTTCCCCACCCGGGTATCCCGGCAGGGCGAGGCTTGGCTGCAGAAGAAAAGACATGGCATCGCTGCTCCCCATGAGGCACCTGGTGCGAACTTCGTGTGCGCTACCGGGGGTCTGGGGCAGCAAGCGACGGCGGACGAACCACCGCCATGACACCTTATGGCACATCGCCGCGTCCGCGAGTTCACTCACTCTTTAGTGCGGCTGACGCAATGGCCACCGGTGCGGGTGCACCGATGGCCGTTCCGTACGTCAGGGCAGGTCGACGGGGCGCAGCACCCGGTCGATACGGTGGGCGATCTGCCGGTTGCCCTTGTTCAGGTCGAACCGGACGACCCGGGGGTCACGGTCGCTCCGGTCGGCGTCGATCAGCTTGACGGAATTCCGGCGCCACCCGTAGACGTCCACCGTGACGGCAGCGCCGGCGGCGGTCGTCAGGGCTGCGTGGTCAGACTTGAGCGCCGCCCTGCGGTCGATCGTGGCGCCGGGGACGACGTGATAGAGCAGCACCGTCTCGACGGTGTCGATGCCGAGACCGGCGACCGCCGTGAACGCCGCCTTCTCACTCGGCAGCCGCCGGCTGTGCTGAAGGTCGGCGACCAGCTTCTTGAACGCCGTGTCGTCGGGCAGGAACGCGGTCAGCGCGGTGGTGCCGTCGGTCAGGACGCCGACCGCACTCCCCGGCTTGGCCTTGAGGACAGCCAGCACCGCGGCGGTCACGATGTCGTAGTCCCAGCCGTTGCGGTCGAATCCGCCGGTGTCCGCGGTCAGCACCGCGGCCAGCGACCTGGTGCCGAGCGGCTTGGTCCGGCCGGTCGCGCCGGCCGGACCGGCGGCCAGGGGCACGGCGACAACCGCGGCGGCCACGACAGCGGCCGTCCGCTTACCGAATCGGGTGAACCTCATGAGGACATCCTTTCGATCACGAGATGGCGGGAGCACCACCACCTCGTCATTCGTCGGGACAGGGCCGCACGGATGCACCTCGGTCACGCGGACAGGGCCGCCGCGCCGAACGACACCGAGAAACGCTTGCACCAGATGCTGACGCTACGGATCTCGTCGAGGTCCACTTCCGCACCGATACGGTAGGTCTGGTCGCCGCGATTGCCCTTGAGCCGGCCCAGCTCGGCATGGACGCCGTCGTCGAAGACCCGCCACCCGGCGACGTCCGGGCGGACCTCCTGGTCCGACAGCCACACCCGCAGGTCAGGGCCGTCGCTGGTGTCCAGCCCGACCAGCTCGAGCCGGCGGGTGCCGTCGGAGGCACGCACCACCCGGGCGACGCCGGTGGTCGCGTGCTCGTGGGTGACGAACGAGCCCTGCGCCAGGACCACCGGCCCACGCGCCACGGGTGAGCCCGGGCCCGCCGTCGGGACCACCGCCAGTTCCTCGGTCACCGTGGTGTCGGTCAGCAGCCGCCAGGGCTGGAACCAGTACAACCCGAACGACACCCCCAGGACGACGAGAGCACAGAAGGCGGCGAGGACAGGTTTGAGGCGAGGTCTGCGGGACACCTGAGAAGTCAACGACGTCCTGGCGCCCGGCGACAGATGTCCGGGTCTTACGAACCACTTACCGCTTGACTGACGCGCCGGTCCCGGCCGTCGCGTACGTGAGGTGGGTCAGGCCCGCTCCGAGGGTCCGCACGTCGATCAGGCTGAGGGGCTTGCTGCCGCTCGTCTCGCCGAAGAGGCGCTCACCGGCCCCGAGCACGACCGGGAAGACCACCAGCCGAAGCTCGTCGACGAGGTCATGCTCCAGTAGCGCCCGGCCGAGCCGGTAGCTGGCGAACACGAGAACATCGCCGGGAACATCGCGTTTCAGCTGGATGACGGCGTCGGTCAGTGTTCCTTCCAGCAGCGTCGCGTTGCTCCAGGCGGGCCCTCGGCGACTCCCGGAAACGACATACTTGGGGATGCCGTTGAGCCGGTCCGCGAACTCGCCGCCGCGCGACAGCCACCGCGCGGCGAACCACTCGTCGCTGCGCCGGCCCAGCAACAACGCTCCGGCATCCAGTGCCTCGTCGAACGCGACCTTCGTCCAGGCCGGCAGGTCCGCACCCCCGAAACGGCCGAACCAGCCACCCCGGTCGAAGCCCTCCGCGCCGTCCGGGTCCTGGACGACGCCGTCGAGCGACATGTTCGTACTGATGACGATCTTTCCCATCGCTGTTCCCCTGTCGAAGCTCGGAGTTGTCACCGATACCGACACCGGCCCGCCGATGAAGGGATCGTCCGCCGACCGGCTCCTTCACGGGCCGGCCGGTGTCTGAACACGGTGGGCGTGAAGGGGCTGATGGAGAGGATGACGAGGATGGGCGAACCGGCAGCACCGCTGCTCTCGCGGGCGCGCGCCGGGGACGGCGACGCGTTCCGGGATCTCACCGAGCCGTTCCGCGGTGAACTGTGGGTGCACTGCTACCGCATGCTCGGCTCGCTGCACGATGCCGAGGACATCCTGCAGGACACCCTCCTGGCCGCGTGGCAGGGCCTCGCGGGATTCGAGGGACGCTCGTCGTTACGGACCTGGCTGTACCGGATCGCCACCAACCGGTGCCTCAATGCCCGGCGGTCGGCCGGCCGGCGCCGGGCCGGGGAGTGGGACATCGACGGGGTCGCACCGCCCACCCCGACCCGGCTCGGCGAGGTCCCGTGGCTCGAGCCGCTCCCCGACTCCGTCCTCGGCGGCGCCGTCACCCCGCTCGGCCCCGAGGCCCGGTACGAGCAGCGGGAGTCGATCTCCCTGGCGTTCGTGACCGCTCTGCAGACACTGCCGCCGCGACAGGTCGCGGTGCTGGTCCTCCGGGACGTCCTCGGATTCCGGGCGGACGAGGTCGCCACCATGCTGAGCACCAGCGTCGAGTCGGTCAAGAGCGCCCTCGCCCGGGCGCGTGCCGGACTGCGGCACCGAGGGCTTCCGGCTGCTCACCACGGCTCGCCGGCCCCGCCCGGCCGGCGATCCGAGGACGCGGTCGTGGCACGGTTCGTACAAGCCTGGGAGTCGGCCGACATCGGCCTGCTGGTGTCCCTGCTGACCGATGACGTCTTCATCTCGATGCCACCGATGCCGTTCGAGTACGAGGGTCGCGACGTCGTGGCCCGCTTCTTCGCCCGCATCGTCGACGCCGGCCGCCGTTTCGACCTGGTCGCGACCCGGGCCAACGGCCAACCGGCGTTCGGCGCCTACCTGCGTCGTCCCGGCGGGATCAGTCACGGCGCGGGCCTGTACGTCCTGGCCGTCGACGGCGATCGGATCCGTGCCCTGACCCGCTTCGAACACACCGTTCTGCCGTCGTTCGGACTTCCCGCTTCGATCGTCGCCGGGTCGTCGCCCGGGTGAACCGTTCGGCAGGCCCGGGTGAACCGTCGGCAGATCAGGGTCGCTCGGCGAATCCGGTCAGGTGGGCGTACGCGACCGCGTGGGTCCGGTCGCGCAGCTGCAGCTTGTGCAGGATGTTGGAGATGTGGGTCTTGACGGTCTGCTCGCCGATGTGGAGCTGGCGGGCTATCTCGGCGTTGCTGCAGGCCCGCGACAGCGACTGCAGCACCTCCCGTTCGCGCGCGGTCAGCTGTTCCAGCTCCACGGGCAGGACCACCGGGCCCAGGGCGTCGGCGAACCGGGTCAGGTGCCGGCGCACGATGGAGGGATCGATCAGGACGTCACCGCGGGCCGCGATACGGATGGCCGCGATGACCTCTTCCGGGGGCATCGATTTCAGCAGGAAGCCGCGGGCACCGGCGTTGACGGCGCGGTGGACGTACTCGTCGGTGTCGTGGGTCGTCAGCACGACGACCTGGGTGCGGTTGCCGGGCAGGGCGAGGATCGCCTGCGCCGCGCCCAGACCGTCGCGGCGCGGCATGCGGATGTCGAGGACCGCCACGTCCGGTCGCAGCCGCTGGACCTCGGTGACGGCCTGTTCGCCGTCGCGGGCCTCGGCCACGCAGGCGATGTCGTCCTGGGTGTCGAGGATCGCCCGGAACCCGGAGCGGAACCCGTCATGGTCGTCGGCGATCAGCACCGAGATCGTCATGTGCGCTCCCGCAGATCGAAGCAGACCGTGGTGTTCCAGGTGTGGTCGTCCGCCCCGGGGCCGGCGTGCACCCGCCCGCCGAGGGCGTGGACGCGGTTGCGGATGCCGGTCAGTCCCCGGCCGCCGCGGCTCACCGGCAGCGACGGCCGGTACGGGTTGAGCGTCCCCACCTCGACCGTGGTGACCGCGTAGCGGACGGTGACGGTGATGACGCCGCCGTCGCCGTGGCGCAGCGCGTTGGTGAGCATCTCCTGGACGACGCGGTAGAGCGCGGTGTCGACCGCGACGGGCAGGACGAACGGCTTCCCGGTGATGTCCAGCCGGACCGGGATGGCGGCCGTGCGGAAGCCGTGCAGCAGGTTGTCGATGTCGGCCAGGCCGAGGTGGCCGGCGGGGCCCCGGCCGTGCAGCACGTCCAGCATGTCGCGCAGGTCGCCGAGCGCGGAGCGGCTGGCCTCCTCCACCGAGCGCAGCGACGTGAGCGCGGACGGATCGGTGCCCGGTTTTGTCAGCCGCAACCGGGCGGCACCGGCGTGCGCGCTGATCGCGCTGACGTGGTGGGTGACCACGTCGTGCAGGTCGCGCGCGATCGCCGCACGGTCGGCGGCGATGGCGCTCCGCACCGCCTCGCGGGCGTCACGCTCCTCCTGCTCGCTCTGCCGTCGCACCTCGTCGAGGTATTCCCGCCGGGCGGTGGTGTAGCGGCCCACCACCCAGGACACGAGGCCGGTCTTGATCGCGGCGAGGGCGAGGTTCGCGTCGAGCGGGTACCGCCGGGCGAGGAACGCCGGCACAAGACCCGCGATCACGACCACGAGGGAGACGACGGCGGGGATCCCCCGCAGGCACGCGCCGGCCCGATAGGAGGCGACGAAGATGCCGGCCTCGTTGAACCGCAGGCTCGACGGCCCGCCCAGCAGCAGGCCGCAGCCGGCGTTGATCGCCACCGCGGCCGCGGCGACCCAGCCGGCCCATCGGGCCCGGGTGGCGAGCAGCGCGTCGGCCAGGACGACACCGGCCAGCGCCACGAACCACGCGACGGTGCCGAGGTGCGAACGGCTCTGCAGGCCGAAGGTCAGCACGTCGACGACCCCGCACGCACCGGCCACCAGCAGCGACTGGCCGGCCAGGAAGCGGCGGGCCCGCTCGGAACGACTCACCGGGTGATCATGGCCGGTCCCCGTGCTCCGCGCCTCCCCCGCGTGAGGGAGGTTACCGGCCACGCGAGCACCTACCTTCGGCTGTCATGGAAGACATCGGCCCTCGACGCCTCACCCTGCCCCGGACGATCGCCCTGGTCGTCACCGCGGGCATCATCATCACACTGGCCGTCCTGGCCCTGTGGCCGCACGGCACCATGGCCGTGCCGGACGGCGCGCGGGCCGGTGAGCTCTCGATGCACAAGTGCGACTACAAGACCGAATCAGGCACGGTACGGGCGGAGTGCGGCACCCTGGTCGTCCCGGAGAACCGCAGTGACCCGGCGTCCGAGCTGATCGCCCTGCCGGTGGTCCGGATCCCCGCCGCCACGGAGCAGCCCCGCGAGCCCGTCTTCCGGCTCGGCGGTGGCCCCGGCTCCACGAACATGACGTTCCCCCAGGCCGGCCGGCTCACCGCCGACCGTGACGTGGTGCTCGTCGGCTACCGGGGCGTCGACGGATCACGGCGGCTCGACTGCCCCGAGGTCACCGGGATGAGGTACGCCAAGGGGGACCTCACCGGTGCGGAGTCCCAGCGGGCCACCACGCTGGCGTTCACCGCCTGCGCCAAGCGCCTGACCGGCGACGGTGTCGACCTCACGGGATACTCCGCCGCCCAGCGCGTCGACGACATCGAGGCTGCCCGCACCGCGCTCGGCTACCCCCGGATCAACCTGCTCAGCTCGAGCGCGGGCACCCGTACCGCGATGGTCTATTCCTGGCGGCATCCCGGCTCGCTGTTCCGCTCGGCCATGGTCTCGGTGAACCCGCCCGGCCACATGGTCTGGGACCCGGCGATCACCGACAAGCAGATCTCCCGGTACGCCGAACTGTGCACCGCGGACGCCGGATGCGCCGCCCGGACCGGCGACCTGGCCGCCTCGATGCGCGACGCCGCCGACGTCCCGGACCGGTGGGGCCCGTTCACCATCCACGCCGGAACCGTGCGGGCCGCCAGCATGTTCGCCATGCACCACAACGGCCGCAGCTCCGCCCCGCTCAACGCGCCCACCGTCATCGACGCCTACCTCAGCGGGCCGGGCTCGCTGTGGGCCATGTCCGTGCTCGGCGACCTGCAACTCCCCGGTTCGATCGTCTGGGGCGAGTTCGCCTCGTTCGCCATGCTCGACGCCCCCGCCGCGGACGCCTTCTACAAGGCCGGCGGCGACCCCGGTTCGATCCTGCGCAGCGACGGCACCAACTTCCTCTGGGGCGGCCCGTCCGGATACGCCACGGTCTGGCCGGACAGCCCGGACAACGCGGAGTACCGGACCCCGCGGTCCAGCTCCGTCGAGACGCTGCTGGTCAGCGGCAGCGTCGACTTCTCCACCCCGGCCGAGCTGGCCACCGGCGACCTGCTGCCGCTGCTGCCCAACGGCCGCCAGGTGATCCTGCCCGAACTCGGCCACACCGCCGACTTCTGGGGCGACGCCGACGCGAGCCGCCAGCTGTTGACCACTTTCTACAACACCGGCACGGCCGACGACTCGACGTTCGGCACCCGCCCGGTCACCTTCGACCCCGGACCGCTGAGCATGTCCACCATCGCCGCGGTCCTGGCCGGCCTCACCGTCGGCGGCTCACTGATCGCCCTGGCGCTGCTCGCCGCCCTGATCCGCCGGGCCCGCCGGGGTGGCTACCGGCCGCGGACCGGTATGTGGCTGCGGATCCTGACCCCGATTCCGCTCGGGCTCGGCGGCTGGTTCCTGGCCACCCTGCTGGTCTGGACCCTGGGCCTCGACACTTTCGTGGCCGGGACCACCGTGGTGGTCCCGGCCGTCAGCGTGTTCGTCGGCCTCGGCGCTTACGCGACCTGGACCCGGGGCGACCGTCCGCACCGCCGCGCCCTGGCCGTGGTGCTCGGCGCGGCCGTCGGCGGCGCCCTGCTCGGCCACGCCGCCGGTGCCGTGTTGACCGCCCCGCTGACCGCGATCGCCGGAGCCGCCGCGGCGGTGAACCTCGCCCTGGTGATCCTTGACCTCCGCCGGCCCCTCCGGAGCACGGCCGGGACCCCGGAGGGTCACGTGCCGGTGAGCGTCTGATCGAACTCGGTGCCGCGGGCGTCGCGGGCGAGCGGCCGGGCCCGCCCGTACCCCCGATGGTGCTTTGTCCTGCGGGGATACCGGCTGACCCGGCAGACTCGGGTGGTGATGCTTCCCCAACCCGGCCCGGGACCTGATGCGGCCGCAGCGTGGGTGCGCGAGCACCTCGGTGACCTTTGTGGTGACGTCCCTGTCGCGTCTCCGGAGTTCCGGGGTGGGCAGGCGGCAGCAGATGTCGTCCTTGCCGGTCTCGATCTCACCGGGTACGCCGCACGCCGCAACGACGTCCTGCCCCGCTCCCGGCGCGGCGCCAGCCGGATCTCACCGTACGTCCGGCACGGTCTGATCGATCTGCCTGCGGCATGGCAGGCCGCAGCCACCGCGCCGCCGCGCGATCGCACCAAGTTCCGCGACGAGCTCACCTGGCAGGAATACGCCCGGCACCTCTACGCGCGGATCGGACGACGCAACGCAGCGGCCCTACGCGCCGCACCGGCCCACCCGGCTCACCGCTGGGACCGGCCGTGGCCGGAGACGATGAACTGTGTGACGTCGTGTGTCAGGGAACTGGAGGAGGACGGCTGGCTGGTCAACCAGACCCGGATGTGGCTGTCGTCGCAGTGGACCGTACGGGCCGGCGCGGAATGGACCAGCGGCGAGGACCGATTCTTCACTCACCTGCTCGACGGCTCCCGCGCCGCCAACCGCCTGGGCTGGCAATGGACGATCGGTGCGGGGACCGGCAGACCGTACGGCTTCTCCCGGCGGCAGGTGCTCAAGCGGGCGCCGCAGCTGTGCCGCGACTGCGCCCTGAACGCGAACTGCCCGATCGAGGATTGGCCGGACACCACCCCCTCGGCCGGGACACCGGAGCCCGAACCGCTGCTGCGCCACGACCCCGACCCGGAATCCACCGGTGGACCCCGTGTCCCCGTCGGCCGGGGCGAACCGTCGGCGGTGTGGCTCACCGCCGAGTCCCTCGGCGACGCCGATCCCGCGCTGGCCGCCCACTCCGGGCTACCCGTGGTGTTCGTTTTTGACGAGCCGCTGCTGAGACGACTGCAACTGTCGGGCAAACGGCTGATCTTCCTCGCCGAAACCCTCACCGACCTGGCCACCCGGCGTGCCGTCGAGATCCGCCGAGGACCGGTGGCCGACGAACTGTCCGGCCGCACGGTGGCCGTCACCTACGCTCCGGTGCCTGGATTTCGTCGCCGCGCCGAAGCTCTCTCGCCCGCCATGGTGTATCCCTGGCGCTGGCTCTACCGGCCGCACGCGGGAGCGATCGGATCATACTCGGCGTGGCGCAAGGGCCTCGGCGTGGCGCCGGACGATCACGGGTGATTCCCGCACGACGGTCCGGCCGGCCCGGATCGAAGGAAGGCCAGCCGGGGTGCGCCGGTGCCGTGGTCACCCACCTGCACCAGCACACTGCCCGGCCTGCCGGACCCGGCGTCGCGGTCACCGACGCTCAGTGGCTCGCGAGCGTTCCGCTGATCTCGTTGGGGGCGGCCTCGAGGGTGACGGAGGCGACGATCGCACCGCTGGTCAGGTCGAGCTGGTGCACCTTGCGGGCGGCCGGCTCGGTGACGTAGGCGAGGTCGCCGCGGACGAACATCGCCGGGCGCGGCTGCTGCCACTCGATCGGCTCCTGCCAGGCGGCGACGACCGGCCACGACCTGGTGATCGTGGCGGTGGCCGGGTCGACGACGTGCATCCTGCCGTCGGTGCCGAGGATGAGGCCCTCGCCACCGGGGCCGCGGTTGAGCGAGCGGAAGCTGTAGCTGACGCCCTTCGGCAGCGGCACCACGGTGAGCTCGTCCGTGGCGGTGTCGATCAGCGAGAACCGGCCGGGCCGCTCGAGTTCCGCGTCGGGTTCGGTCTTGTAGTCGCCGAGCAGGACGGACGAGGCATCGCTGCCCGCCTGGTTGCCGATGCGGCTGTACGCCAGGTCGCTCTGCACCTTCACGAACGCGCCGTTCTTGAAGAGCAGCACGCCGTCCTCGCAGCCGAGTCCGACGACGTCGCCCCGGGCGACGGCCTCGCCGTGCACACCGGGGCACTTCTCGTTACGGGCGATCTCCTTGCCGCTGCGGTCGAGGGCGATCGCGCCGGTCCGGGACTCCTCGGTGCCCAGGGTGACGATCATGGTGCCGTCGGCCAGCTCGACGGCCACGCCGTGGTGGGGTACGGCGGCCCGGTACTGCCGGCCCGGTGGTTTGCCGTTCGCCAGTCCCTTCGGGTCGAAGCTGTTGACCTCGCCGGTGCCGTCGGTGAACAGGATGGTGCGCTCGCCGTGCCGGACCACGTGGCCGGGCTTCTCGCCGGGGTAGGTGATGTCGGTCAGCTCGCCGGCGGCGGCGTCGAGCACCTGGAAGCCCGTGGCGGTGGAGACGACGATGTGGCTGTCGTCGCCGGCCGGGTTGATCCGGTTGAAGCCCTCCAGCGCGATGGTGCGCTCCACGGTCAGCGTCCTGCCGTCGAGGACGTAGATCCCGCCGTCGTAGGTGACCGCGATCGGCTCGGCGACGGCCGGTGCCGCCGGTGCCGAGGACGCCTCCGGCTCGCCGCAGGCGGTCAGGGCCAGGGAGCCCGCGGCCAGGACGGCCAGTGTTCTTGTTCCGCGTCGATGCACAACTTTCTCCTCATACCTTGAATGACAATCATTTTCAGTAAAACAGACCTAGAGAGCCCGGGATCACCGCTGAGCGGGTCAGGCGGACAGACCGCCGATGATCGCGTCGGCGTTGAAGCGCATCATCGCGAGGTAGCTCGCCGCCTCGCCGCCCGCCTCGCCGAGCGACTCGGAGTACAGCCCGACCACCCGTACGTCCAGGCCCGCCTCCGCCGCCAGCACCTCGGCCAGGCGTGCGGGCTGGGCTGTGTCGGCGAAGATGGCCCGGACCCGGTGCTCCTCGATCGCGGTGACCAGCGATGCGAGGTCGGAGGCGCTCGGCGAGGCCAGCGTCGTCCCGCTCGGCAGAACAGCGCCGATCACCCGCAGCTCGTAGCGCTCGGCGAGATAGCCGAACACGTGGTGGTTGGTGACGAGCACGCGACGCCGGTCGGGGATCGTCGCGAAACGCGCCGCCAGGTCCGCGTCGAGGTCGCTCACCTGCTGCGCGTACGCCTGTGCGCCCGCACGGACGACCGCCGGGTCCACACCGTCCACGGTGGCCACGATCTCGGCGGCGAGCAGCCGAACCGCCACGCCCATCCGCGCCGGATCGGTCCAGAAGTGCGGGTCGGACTGCCCCGCCGCGTCGCCGTCGCGATACTGCATCGGCTTGATCAGCGCGCCCACCTCGACGGCCGGCACGCCCTCCTCCCGCGCCGCCCCGACGTGGTGCAGCACTCCCTCCTCGAGACCCAGACCGTTGTAGACGACCAGATCGGCGGTCCGCATGGTGTTCGCCTCCCGGGCCGAGATCGCGAACGAGTGCGGGTCGGCGCCCGGCTTCATCAGCACGGTCACCGTCGCCTGGTCGCCGACGATCTGCCTGACCACGTCACCGAGAATGTTGGTGGTCACCACGATGCGGGCCTCGCCGGTCGTCGCACAGGCGGCGCCGGAGAGCAGAGCCGCCGCGGTGGCCACGACTGCCAGGAGCCTTCTCACCGGCCCACCTCCACGACCAGATCGGGCTGCTGCGAGGCGCGCAACGTACGGGCGGTGCGCAGCTTGTCCCGATAGTCGAGTTCGTAGATGACCCCGGCCTGCGGCGCGGCCGCGTACGCCCGGTTGATGTCGAGCGTCAGCGTCGTGGCCTTCAGCGGGGCCTCGGCGAGCTTCCGGCCGCCGCGCAGGTCGTAGCTGATCACCGTGCCGGCGGCGTCGAGGGCGAGCACGGTGCTGTCGTCGGCCGGCGAGGCGGCGGCGACCAGATCCCGGCCGTCCACGGGCAGGTGATGCAGCGTCGCCTTGGCGGCGTTCACCGACCAGATGCCGGTACGGCCGGCCAGCGCGGCCTCGTTGCTGCGCGGACGGTGACCGAACGCGGTCCGCGCGACCGGGGTGACGGGCGAGTCGAGGACCTCGGTGGTCAGCACGTCCTTCTCGAGCTTCACGCGGATCAGGGATTTCTCGCAGGCGATGACCGCACCACCGCGCAGCACGATGGCCCCGCGCGGTGCGGCGCAGGGTGCCCGGAAGGCGCCGGTCTCGCGGCCGTCGGCGCTCATGGCCACGATCCGGTTCGCGGGGCGGTCGCGGGCGTCACCGACGGCGACCAGCAGCCGATCCGCGTACGGGAGGGCCAGCGCGGTCGAGCTGCCGGAGTCGATCGTGGTCACCGCGGTGACGGCGCCACCCTCCAGCCCGCGACGGTCGAGCAGGGTGACGCGCCCGTCGGTGGTGCCGATCGCGGTGCGTGCGCCCGCTCCGGTGACCGAGGTGACCGGTGCGTCGAGGTGCACGACGCCCACCGACCGGGCCGGGGCCCGGTAGTGGTGGACGTGGTCGGTGTGGTCGACGCTCCACACCCCGGTGTCGACGATCTCCACCGTGCCGCCGCCGACGGCGTAGACGAACCGGCCGTCGTCGATGAGCCGCTCGGCGGCGACGGAGAGATCCACCCGGCTCTCCTTCCCGGTGGCCAGGTCGAGCAGGCTCAGCTGCCGGGCGCCGCGGGCCGCGTACGCGATGGTGGTCTGCGCCTCGGGCAACTCAGCCGCACCCTCGACGTATCCGTGCGGTGGTTCCTCCTCCCCCGGCGAGGGCGAGGCGCAGGCCGACGCGGCGAGCACGAGGCTCAGCACGGCGGAAACTCTCTTGATCACGACGTTCCTTTCCGTACAGCGAGGAGGACGAAGAAGATCAGCACGGTGACGGCGGCGATCGTGGCGCCGGCCGCGGTCGCGGCGTACCAGGAGATCCACAGCCCGGCGACGGTGGCCGCCGAACCGATCACGAAGCTGGTCAGCATCACCGCGGACAGGCGCCGGGCGACCAGCATGGCCGCCGCCGACGGGGCGATGAGCATCCCGAAAGCCAGCAGGGTGCCGACGACACTGAACGCGACGGCCATCGTCACGGTCAGCAGGATCATCATCACGGCATTGGCGAGCCCGGGGCGCAGACCCAGCGTGCGGGCCTTGCGGGGGTCGAACGTCAGCGCCAGGAACGGCCGGTGGAACAGGGCCGACACCGCCGCGACCACGGCACCCGCCCCGGCCAGCAGGAGCAGGTCGTCGCGGCCGATGGCGAGGACGTCACCGAACAGGAACGCGGTCAGGTCGGTGGCGAACGAGCGCGAATGCGAGACGACGATGACGCCGACCGAGAGCATGCCGACGAACAGCAGCCCGATGCTGGTGTCCCGGCCGAACTCGCGGCTGTCGCGCAGCGCGTTGACACCGGCCGCCATGGCGAGCGCGCTCACCGCGGCCCCGGCGACGAGATTGCCGCCGAGGATCGACGCGACCGCGACGCCCGGCAACATCCCGTGGCTCATCGCCTCACCCAGGAAGGTCATCCCACGGGCGATCACCCACACCCCGACCAGGGCGCACACGGCGGACAGCAGCACGCCGCCGAGGAGGGCGCGCAGGACGAAAGAGACGGTGAACGGCTCGGCGAGGAACGACATCACCCGAGGCAATATACTGGAAGTGAAAATCACTTCCAATAAGGGGATGCCTTGCTGATCGCCGACAACCTCGGTTTCCGGTACGCCGGGACGCCCGTGCTGGCCGACGTGACCATGCGCGCCGAGAGCGCGTCGATGCTGGCCGTGACCGGCCCGAACGGTTCCGGCAAGAGCACGCTGCTGCACCTGCTCGCCGGGGTCGCCCAGCCCACCGCGGGCCGCGTCCGCCGGGCGCCGGGCCTGCGGGTAGCCCTGCTGCCCCAACGCACCAGCGACATCGACGCGCTACCGCTCACCGTCGTCGAATGCGTTCGTATCGGGCGATTCACTCCCGGCCGGCTGCTGCGCCGGCTCACCCGGCGCGACCACGCCGCGGTGACCGGGATCATGGAGCTGCTGGAGATCGCTCCCCTGGCCCGGCGGCGCCTGCACGAGCTTTCCGGTGGCCAGCGGCAGCGCACCCTGCTCGCCCAGGCCCTCCTCCAGGAGGCGGACGCCTATCTCCTCGACGAGCCCACCACCGCCCTCGACACCCGCACCCGCCGCCACGTCCATGACCTGCTCACCTACAAGGTGCGAGCGGGCGCGGCGGTCGTCATCGCGAGCCACGACGACGAGGAGGTGGCACTGGCCGACCGCACCCTCCACCTCACCGCCGGGTGACGCGCGGATCACCGTCCTCAGGCAGCCGGCGTCCACTGCTGCGCCGCGGTGCCGTTGCAGGCGAAGATCCGCAGCTGGGTCCCGTCCGTCGTGGCGGATTCCGGATCGTCCAGGCAGCGCCCGGACTGCGGGTTGACCAGCGACGCGTTCGCTCCGGTGACCCAGCGCTGCGCACCCGATCCGTTGCAGGTCCACAGCTGCACCTTGACCCGATCGGCCGTCCCACCGTTGCTGACGTCCAGGCACTTGCCCAGGGCCCGCACCGCGCCACCCGCGCCGGGGGTGTACGCCCACGTCTGGGCGCCCGTTCCGTTGCAGGTCCACAGCTGGACCCGGGTGCCGTCGGCGGTGGCGGCGTTCGAGACGTCCACGCACTTCCCGGCGATCCCGGAACGCAGCACGGTGCTGCGCACCTGCCCGGCCGAGGCGAGCGCGCTCTGCACGACGGCGGCCGCTCCCCGCATCCCCGCCTCGTTGGGGTGGTACTGAGAGCGGCCCGCCGGCGGGTGTGCGCCCTCCACCCACGGATCGGCCGAACACGCGTCGTGCCCGCGGCTGGCGGTGGCGAGGTCGACCACCGTCGCTCCGGTGGCCGATGCCGCCGCGGACGTGACGGACTCCAGACGCGAGGCGACACCGCGCTCGTACGTCAGCTGCTCCGGGGTGAGCGGCACACCCGCGCACGTGCCGGATCCGGGCAGGATCGTGAAATAGGTGACCAGGTAGACGCGGGCACCCGGCGCAGCGCCGCGTACCGCGTTCACGATGTTCTCGAGACGCCCGGGCAACGCGCTGAACGCCTGGTCGATGGCGGCGCGGTCGACGCCCGCGCAGCCGCTGCCGCCGTCGTTCTGGCAGGTGTACGCACCCAGGCTGCCGAGGTAGTCGACGTCGTTGCCGCCGATGGTCACGGTGACCACGTCGGTTGCACCGGTCACCGCCTGGATCTGCGGTGGCCGGCCGGACTGAGCGGTGGTGAGGATGTTCGCCGTCGTCGCGCCGCTGCAGGTGACATCGGTGAGGTTCGCGCCGATCTCCCGGGCCACGACGCTGGGATAGTTGCCGGCCGACCGGGAGCACGCCGCCGCGCCCTCGCTCGACTGGACCGGCGGGATCCCCGGGCCGGCGGCGAACGAACTCCCCATCGCCACGTAGGTCAGCCCGGCGGCCGCAGCCGGGCCCGGTGCGATCAGGCCCGATGCGATCAGGACGGCCCCCGGCACCATCAGAACGGCGACCAGCAACGCCCGCAGACCTCTTATCACACGGCTCACCTTACATCGACGGAGGTCGCTCTATGGCAGGGTCAGGGCCGAGTGCTCGGGCCGGGGCGCCGGGGCGGGCATCGTGGCCAGGTCGCGCAGCATCTCGTTGCGCTCGGCCAGGGCTTGCGCGGTGGAGGGAAAGAGGGTGGCGTCGCCCTCGCCGACAAGGTCCTGGTTGAGCTCGACGAACGGCCGGGTCTCGCGTTCGTAGGCGGCGAAGGCCGACGTGTGGTCGTCAGCGGTGGCCAGGGCCCCGGCGAGCATGTACGCCCCGACCAGGCCCAGGCTGGTGCCCTGGCCGGTGAGGAACGACGGGGCGTACGCGGCGTCGCCGACCAGGACGGTCCGGCCGATCGACCACCGGGGCATCCGGATCTGACTCACCACGTCGAAGAACAGGTCGTCGGCCAAACGCATGACCTCGACCATGCGCGGGATCTGCCACCCGTCGTCCGCGAAGACCGACGCCACGAGCTCGCGCTGGGCCCGCGGGTCCCGGAAGGCCTCGAACGGCGGCTCGGCCCGGTCGAAGGTCAGGAACCCGTGCACCCGGTCGCCGTCGCGGACCGCGTACTGAACGGCTCCCCGGCCAGGCCGGCTCCACATGACGGCCTCGCGGGAGAGCCCGAGATCGTTGGGCATGGTGAAGCCGGCGAAGCAGTGCCCGAGGTAGCGGTGATACTGCGACTCGGGGCCGAGCACGAGGCTGCGGGTGTTCGAGTGCAGCCCGTCGGCGCCGACCACGAGGTCGAAGCTGCGGTGCACCCCGCCGCGGAAGGTCACGTCGACCCGGTCCGGATGATCGTCGAGGGTGGCGATGCTGTCGTCGAAGATGAACTCGACGTCGTCGCGGACCGCGTCGTACAGGATCGTGGTCAGGTCACCCCGGGGAACCTCCAGGTCATGACCCTCGACCCCGCGAACCACCGCGTCCGGCTTCACCGAGGCGATCACGGTCGCGTCGGGGGCCAGGAAGGTGAGCCGCTCCGTGGCGATGTGGGCCTCCCGCAGCGGAGCCAGCACGCCCATCCGCCGGATGACCTCGATGGCGGTGCCACGGATGTCGATGGGGTAACCGCCGCCCCGGACGGCGTTCGCCTTCTCCACGACGGTGACGTCGAAACCGTACCTGTGCAGCCAGAATGCCAGCGCGGGTCCCGCGATGCTCGCTCCGGAGACCAGTACCCTGCCTCTTGATGCCCTGCTCATGGTGCCCCCCTCGATGGCCCGTCCCGATACCTGCCCAAACTATATACCTAACTTAGGTATCGAATTGAGTGTGATGACCGACACTGCCGACGACGGTGAGTTCGACCTGCTCGCCATCCTGCCCCGGCTCTCGCAGCTCAGCACCGTGCTGAACCGCAGCCGGCTGATCGAGCGCGCCTCGGAGAACACCGGGCTGGGCCTGGACCGCCCGGCACTGGGCGTGCTGGTCACCCTCCACATGAGCGGTGGAACGATGCGCATCGGCGAGATCGCCAGACGCATGCAGGTCGTCGGGCCCCACATCACCCGGCAGGTCAACGAACTGGAACGACGCGACCTGGTCCGGCGGGTCCCGGACCCGGACGACAAACGGGCCCGGCTGGCCGAGCTGACCCCGGCCGGGGCCGGAGCGGCCGGCCGCTACCTGGAGACCACGCTGGGAGTGCTCGGCGACGCCCTCGCCGGCTGGTCCACCGAGGACCGCCGCACCTTCGGCCGGCTGCTGGACCGCTTCGCCGCAGACCTGACCGCCCGGCTCGGCGCCCTGGACGAATAGCTGCGCCCGCCGTGGCATCAGCCTCGGCGGGCGCGTACCTCCTGTGGTGGATCAGCTGCTGATGGCGCTGGTGATGGCGGCGTTGGTGTTGCCCCGCCGCGCCGCTCGATCCCCGGCCCGGCGAGCCTGTTCCGGGGTCGCCCCCTCGGATGCGGCCTTCACGGAGACATGATCTTCGCTTGCCCGCTCCAGCACAGAGAAAACACATCAGGCCGAGGCCGGGGCGTCGCCATCGTTCCGCACGGACGGCTTGGGTTCTGACGGTCGTCGCAACACCTGACCCGTTCACGAGTTGCCGTGCCCAAGCCTCGTCGTTCGCGTAAGCCACCGGAGCACCAGGGCGTCGAGATGGGCCGGCAGGACGAGTTCACCGCAGCCACGGGACACCCCTGCTCAGCGGTTCACCCGTCTGCTCCCATCGCGCCGACGGGAATGCGCTTCGGTACCCAGGCCGCCGAGCCGCTGAGATTCGCGGGCAACTGAGCCCGGACGGTGGCGGCCCAGCAGCACGTGTGACCCGAGTGCGACCCGGAATGACCGCTCAGCCACATTCGATCATCGCAGGGGCGTCACGCGAGATAGCTGCCCAGAGCGTCGAGCAGGCCCTGGCTGCCTTTCTCGCGGTTCGCGCCGTCGGCCCAGAACTGGTCGAAGAAGACGCCGTGCTCGACGTGCGTGAACCGGGTGCCTTCGCCGAACGACTCGAACTCGAGCGACGCCACCGAGGTCGACATGTGAATCCCGTCGAGCCACATGTCGTACGTCGTGACGATACGGACGTGTTCGACGATGTCGGTGTAGGTGGCCTCGTAGCGTGAGAGCGGACCGTCGTGGAATCTGCCCTCGGCGACGTCGCGTCCACCGACCCGGAAGTTGAACGCCCACTCGCCGGGCTCGATGGCGTCACCTGCGCCCCACCAGGCCCGCTTCTGCTGTTCGTCGGCGAACGCGTCCCAGACACGATCGAGGGGAATGGGGTAGTCACGGCTCAGCGTGAACCCGGCGCGGGCGAGTCGGCGTTCGATCGTCATCTGTGGGTCCTATCGCGTGAAGGTGACGTGGATCGTGCCACTCTCGGCCACTTCCGTCGTCACCTTGTGGGTGAGGTCGAGACCGCGCAGGTCGTCCCACAGCCGGGTGCCCCGGCCGAGCAGGATAGGAGCGATCATGACGTGCAGGTCATCTACCAGGCCGGCCCGCAGAAAGGCGCCGGCGGTGCTGACGCCCCCGCCGACACGCACATCCAGGCCGCCGGCGGCCTCGGTCGCCTCGGTGAGCACGTCCTTGATTGCGGTGTTGCGGAAGTGGAATGTCGTTCCGCCCCGCATGGCGATGGGCAGACGCGGTGCGGTGTGGGTGAGGACGTAGACCGGGGTCCCGAACGGCGGCTGGTCACCCCACCAGCCCTTCCAGTCCGGGTCGTCAGGGAACGCGTGCAGGCCGAACATGGCCGCGCCCATGATCTCGGCGCCGATGCCGTCGAAATGCGCGGCGACGTAAGAGTCATCGATGCCGGTCGCGCCGGCGCCGCTGGTGTCGCCGAGGACACGCTCGTAGAACGTACGAGTCGCGGCGTAGGCCGCCGTAAGGCGTCCCCAGTCCTCTCCCATCGGATTGTCGGGGGTGCCGCCGGTCGTCGAGGCGTAGCCGTCCAGCGAGGCGAACATGTCGATGCGAACGCGGGTCATGTCAGCTGTCCTTCGGTTCAGTCCGGACCAGGTGGATGCCGAGCCGGTCGGCTTGGCGTTCTGCGGGGGTTCGCTGCTCGTCGAGCCACAGGTGCAGGATGTCGAAGGCGCCGGGCCGCAATGTCACGGTGCGGACGCGTCCGTGCTTGTGCGACGTGACCAGTCCGGCGTCCTCAAGAACGCGCAGGTGCTGCATGAGTGAGGGCAAGGCCATCGAGAACGGCGCTGCGAGTTCGGACACGACGGCAGGGGATTTCGCCAGCCGTTCCACGACGGCCCTGCGCGTCGGATCCGCGAGCGCGCGGAGCACGGCGTCGATCTCGTCGTGATACTTAGGCACATGCCTCACTATTGTTGACGGACAGCATCTCGTCAAGCGGATCACGCAAGGAGGGACAGAGCCCGCTATTCGCGCTCAGAGCCAATACTCCGTGCTTCGTCCTTCTTGATCACGGTCTCGCCTGGTCATGCCGAACTCGTCCGCCCGAACGGGTTACCCCCGTTCGGGCGGACGAGGCTTGGACGGCCTACCGGACGATCTCTAGCGTTGCAGGGTGAGCACGCCCGGCCGCCACGGCAGGTTGTTGTAGTCACCTGAGGCGTTGGGGTCCTTGCCCTGGTACAGCAGTTGCAGGTTGCAGGGGTCGACGGTCTTGGTCTGGTCAGCGCTGCGGACCAGGTCACCGTGACTGATGTCGTTGGTCCAGGTGGCACCGCTGTTGGCCTTGCCCGCGAACGGGTTGCTCTCGCTCGCGGCCTGCGGGGTCCACGACCCGCCCAGGCTGCTGGACGTGAAGGACCGGAAGTAGCGCTGGCCCTGGCTGCCGATCGCCTCGACGAGCATCAGGTACTGGTTCTGGCCCGACACCTTGTAGACCTCGACGCCCTCGAACAGGTTGTTCGTCGAGTCGCTCATGATCGTCGTGTACGAGGCTCCGAAGCTGCCCGGGAAGTTCCCGATCGGCATGCTCTGCCGGTAGATCTTGCCGTTGTCACCGGCGAAGAACAGGTACATGTTCTGGTCGTCGCCGATCACCGTCTGGTCGATCACGCCGTACTGGGCGTCGGTGATGGAAGCGGTCGACAGGGTCTGCGCCGAGGACCAGCCGTTGGCGTTGGTCGGGTCGCTGGAGGTCTTGTAGCTGAACGAGGTCGGGCCCCACTGGTAAGCGAGCACCCAGATGTTCCTCGGGGCGAAGTAGAACAGCGTGGGCGCCACCGTGCCCTGGCTCATCCCGGTCTGGCTGGCCGAGGCCATGTCGGACCAGTTGGTGAACAGGCCGAAGTTCATCGAACCGTACGACCCGTTGTTGACGTTCGACGCGTACACGAGGTGCTGGCCGTTGTAGATGACGTTGGTGAAGTCCTTCACCGAGGTCCACCCGTTCTTCGGGCTGGCCAGTGATCCGGTCGACGACCAGCGGTAACTCGACGGCAGGGCGCAGGTGCCGTTGCTCGGCGGCGGTGTCGTGGGGGTCGGGGAGGTGCCGCCCCCGGAGGACGCGAGCTGGAACTGCTGGTTCGCCTGCCCGTTGCAGTCGTACAGCTGGACCTGCTGGCCGTTGCCGGTGCCCCAGACGTCCAGGCACCGTCCGGACTGCACGCCGGTGATGGTGCCGTTGCTGTTGACGTTCCACTGCTGGTTGGTCTGCCCGTTGCAGCTGTAGATCTGGATCGCCGCGGAATTGCCGGAGCCGGCGGCGTCCAGGCACGTGCTGCCGTACACCATCAGTTGTTTGCTCGAAGTGTACGTCCATTGCTGGTTGGACTGGCCGTTGCAGTCGTAGAGGGTCACCCGCGTGCCGTTGGTCTGCGAGGAGCTGGGCACGTCGATGCACCGCCCCGATTGCGTGCCCTTGATCGCGCCGGCGCCGGTCCCCGGGTTCGTCGGGGTGGGAGTCGGGTCGGAGGGGCCGGGGGTCGCGGCGTTCAGTGCGTTGAGGACCGAGGAGTAGGCGGCCTTCTTGTTGCCCGAGCCGTCGAACAGCAGCGGGCTCTCGCTGGAGCGCCACGAGTCGCTGTCGCGCACTCCCCACACGGTGATGCCGATACAGCGGGGCACGTTCAGGCACGCCTGGGTCAGGCCGGCGTACTGACTGGTGGACGAGTTGGTGACGTCGACCTCGGTCAGCGCCACATCCACGCCGGCGTTGGCGAAGTTGGTCAGCGTGGTCTGGAAGTTGCCGGGCAGCGAACTGCCACCGGTGAAGTGCGTCTGCAGACCGACACAGTCGATGGGTACGCCGCGGGCCTTGAAGTCCTTGATCATGTTGAGCACGGCCACGGTCTTGGCGTACGTCGCGTTCTCGATGTTGTAGTCGTTGTAGCAGAGCTTGACCGACGGGTCGGCGGCGCGGGCGGTGCGGAACGCCACCTCGATCCAGTCGTTGCCGGTGCCCTGCAGGTTGGAGCTGCGCCGGCTGCCGTTCTCCTCGAAGGCCTCGTTGACGACGTCCCAGGCGGCCAGCTTGCCCTTGTAGTGGGCCATCACCCCGTTGATGTGGTCGATCATGGCTTGGCGCAGGGTGCTGCCGCTGAGGCTCTGCATCCAGCCCGGCTGCTGGCCGTGCCAGGCGAGGGTGTGTCCGCGCACCTTCAGGCCGCGCTGGGTCGCCCAGTTGTAGATCTGGTCGCCGGAGCTGAAGGAGAACTGGCCCCGGTTCGGCTCGGTGGCATCCGGCTTCATCTCGTTCTCAGCGGTGATCATGGTGAACTCGCGCCCGGCGATCGTGGCGTACGTCGAGTCACCCAATCGGCTCGCCGCGATCGCGGTGCCGAAATAGCGTCCCGACTGCGCGGCGGCCGCGCCGAGTGTGCTCGCCGCGGCGTTCGCGTCAGGCATCACCATGCCCACACCCAGCGCCGTGATGGCGGCCACGACACCGCCGAGCAACGGCCGCACCCATGGCGATCGGCGCCGCACGGGATCGGCTTCATGGTCAGGGGAGTTGATCGCCACGATGGGCCTCCTACCAGGGTCGGTGATCGCACTGTCCGGCTACGAAGAGACGGGCTTCGATATCACGTCATGCTGGCACGGTAACATCGGCGAAACAACTCCTTCCGGAAAATTACCGGAAGTCAAGAGGCCCGCACTCCAGCGTCCACCATGGTCTCGACCAGGAAAAAGGGCACAGACAGATGGCTCAGGCCGCTGACTCGAGATTCTTACAGCCTTGGACTCCGCTGAAATGATCTACGAATTCCGGGGATTCTCCGAAAGTTCCGGCAATCCGGCGACCGGGCGTCATCACTGGTCGGCGTTCGGCACGGAAGAAAAGCAGCTCAGCCCGGCACATGGGCCGGGCTGAGCGCGGGCCCGGCGAAGCATGGAGCACGCTTCACCGGGCCCGGACCGAGGCGGTTATTTGACGATGCGCACCGTGGCTGTCGACGTGAGCTGTTGCTGACTTCCGTCGTGCAGGAACTGCCCTGCCAGCGTCAGGGCCACCGCATCGCCCACCGGCACGTTGTTGTCGAGGTCCGCCTTGTTGAACACCACCACCAGGGTGCGGCCGATCACCTTTGCCTGCCTGGCCTCGACCGGCGTCTGGGACAGCGGAGTCCGCAGGACGACCTCGCCGTCGCCGTCGAGGCGGTAGCCGGCCGGAATGCTCAGCGTCGCCGTGACGACGCCGTGCACCCCGGTGAAGATGCCGGTCCGCGAGCCGAGGTCGAGGGTGGACGGCAGAAAGCGCAGCGCGCCGGGGAGGTCCCGCGGTGCCGGGTAGACCTCGATCTTGCCGGCCGGCCGGGGGTCGGTGCAGTCGTTGAAGTAGTACTCACCGGCGCGCGTGAAGGTGAACGGGAAGCTCTCCCCCGGCTTCAGCTTGGGGTTGAAGAGCCCTTCGAAGTACTGCGTCGCGCAGTGCGGCAGCTGGTTCGGGAAGTTCGGGAACGTCTCGGCTCCCGGGTTGCGGAACGTCACCGTGGTGCCCACCGGCACCCGCAGGTGCGTCGGGGCCATGGCACGCTGCGCGGTGCTGTCGCGCGCCGCGGCGGTGTCCGTCGTACGGTTCTCGCGGCCCAGCAGGATCGTGTTGTCCACCGTCGCGCCGTCGACCGGCCCGCCCTGCACCGGACGGCGGATCGTGAGCGGAGCGGTGTCCGGGCCCTCCTGGCTCCCCGACCCGGTCGTGGCTCTGCCGCCGAGTTTGAAGGCCCACAGCGAGTCCCCCTGGGTGACCGAGGCGCCGTACGGGTTCGTGGATCCGGCGGCGAGCACGGCGACGTACTGCTCGCCGTCGACCGTGTAGGTGATGGGGGCGCCGGAGATGCCCGAGCCGGTCTGGAACTGCCAGAGGATGTCCCCGTCGCGGGCGTCCAGGGCCAGGAACCGGCCGTCGATCTGGCCGACGAACAGCAGGTCGGACGCGGTCGTCAGGGGACCCTGGCCGTGGGCCATGTCGGTGCCGAGGTGGTTGCGCCACCGCACCTTCCCGGTCGAGGCGTCGTAGGCGAGGATGCCGCCGGTCTGGTACTGGCCGATCGCCCGCTGCCCGTTGGAGGCGGCACCGTTCCAGTGCGCCACCGGGCTGACGCCGTACGGGTAGTAGACCATGTTCGTACTGTGACTGTAGGAGTCGTTCGACCAGTCTCCGCCGCCGTTGGGGCTGGTCGTCGACAGGATCGGCAGGTCCCACTGCGGGTCGTACATGCAGCCCGCGCGGTGGTCCTTACCCGCCGGATAGCTCAGGTACGGCTGGTCCGCCGCGACGTAGCTGTCCGGGTTGTAGACCAGGTTGCCTTTCGCGTCGGCCTGGTAGCCGTTGTAGTTGGGCACCGCGCGCCAGGGGTCACCCGGGACGGTGCGCGGGTCGAGCTTCTGCCAGACGACGCACTCGGGCAGCAACCGTTGGCCGGGGAAGGGCTGGGTCGCGGCGTTGTGCTGCCGGGCGTCCTGGATCATCGGTTTCTCGGTGACCGGGAGCACGGGTTTGCCGTTGGTGCGGTCGAGGACGAACTGGTGCCCGGACTTGCTGCCGTAGAAGAGCACCTTGCGCTGCTTGCCGCTCACCGTGATGTCGGCCAGGGTCGGCGGGTGGACGTTGTCCATGTCCCAGACGTCGTGGTGGATCGACTGGTAGTGCCACTTGTAGGCGCCGGTCTTCAGGTCGACGGCGATGATGGTGTCGGAGAACAGGTTGTCGCCCGGGCGCAAGGAGCCGTCCTGCGAGCTCCGGCAGCTGCGCGGGTTGCCGAAGGTCATGTAGTAGTACCCGAGGCCGGGGTCCACGGCTCCGTGCATCCACGGCGTCGCGCCGCCTTCGAGACCGCATTGCGGGTCCGGTCCCCAGGTGGCGCCCGGGTCCACCGTGTTGCCGTTGACGTCGGTGTAGGTCGTACCCGGTTCCGATCCGCCGAAGAAGTGCCACAGATAGCCGCCGTCACTGGCGCGCACGGCGACGACCGCGGCGCGGTTGCCGTTGGCGGCGTGCACATAGACGATGCCGTCGTGGTAGACGGTCGCGACCCGGTCGATGTTGCCCAGGTCGACGCCGGCCCCGACAGCCGGTTGCACGGCCCAGACCTGCGCGCCGGTGTCCTTGTCGAGGGCGACGACCCGGTCACCACCGGCCAGCGTGTACACCTTGCCGGCGCCGACCGAGACGCCTCGCCGGGTGTCCGCGGTCTCGAAGCCCGCGGGCTTCCACTTCCACTTGGCCGCGCCGGTCGCGCCGTCGACGGCGATCACCTCGCCGCCGGGGGTGTCGAGATAGATGACGCCGTCGGCCACGATCGGGGTGGTCTGCTGGCCCACGTCGTCGCTGGCCGGGGCGACCGCCGAGACATGGGTACGCCAGGCGGGGCCCAGCCGGTCGAGGTTCCGCCGGGTGATCTGGGTCAGTCCCGAGTAGTGCTGGTTGGCGAGGTTGCCGCCGACCGTCGGCATGTCCGCGCCGGACGGGGCCGGCCCTGACCGGCTGTCCCCGGGGCGGGGGGTGTGCGCGAACGCCGCCGACGGGCCGGTGGCGACGGTGAGGGCGAGCAGGATCGGTAAGAAGATTCGTGGTCTCATCGGTCGCCTTCCGGTTGGACGGGGCTCATAGTCCGAGGTAGATCTGCCGCACCCGCGGGTCGTGCCGCAGCTGCTCCGAGGTTCCGGTCATCGCCACCGCGCCGTTCTCGACGACCAGGCAGTGGCTGGTGGCCTCGAAGGTCAGCTTGGCGTTCTGCTCGACCAGCAGCAGGCTCAGTCCCTCGGCGCGCAGCCGCAGCAGCACCGCGAGGATGTCCTCCACCAGCTTCGGCGACAGGCCCATCGACGGCTCGTCGAGCAGCAGCAGGCGGGGACGCGACATGAGGGCCCGGCCGATCGCGAGCATCTGCTGCTGACCGCCGGAGAGCGCGCCGGCCAGCCGGCCGCGCATCTCCCCCAGCACCGGGAACATCTCGTAGACCTCGGCCAGGGTGGCGCGGGTGTCGCTGTCCCACTTCTTCACGTACGCGCCCAGCAGCAGATTCTTCTCCACCGGCAGCCCCGCGAAGACGTGGCGGCCCTCGGGCACGTAACCGATGCCGTGGCGCACCATGCCACGGGCAGGCACGCCGCTCAGATCCGTGTCCCCGAACCGCAGGGTGCCGACCCGGCGCGGGACGAGCCCCATGACCGCCTTGAGGGCCGAGGTCTTGCCCGCGCCGTTCGCCCCGATGACACCGACCGCGTCACCGGCCGGGACCTCGAAACTGAGATCCCGTACGGCGCACACGCCGCCGTAGTGGACGGTGAGCGCCTCGACGGTGAGCGCGGTCATCGGGAGGCCTCCGGGATCGGGGGAAGGTCGGTCATGGAGTCGCCGAGATACGCCTCGATCACCGCCGGCGTCCGCGCGACCTCGGCCGGGGTGCCCTCGGCGATGACCCGTCCGCCGGCCAGCACGGTGACCGTCTCGCACAGGGACATGACCAGGCCCATGTTGTGCTCGATGATGATGACGGTGATGCCGCTGTCGCGGATGGACCGGACGATCCCGGCGAGCTGGCGCACCTCCTCGCCGTTGAGCCCGGCGGCGGGCTCGTCGAGCAGCAGCAGCGCGGGACCGGCGGCCACGGCCCGGGCGATCTCGACCCGGCGCTGCGTGCCGTACGGGAGCGACCGGGGGGCCAGGGCGGCGAACTCGGTCAGGCCGTACCGGTCGAGGACGTCCTTGGCCTGCCGGCGCAGGTCATGGTCGCGGCGCAGGACGCTGAACGGGCGTAGCACGTATCGCCAGCTCTGCCGGGTGGGGCTGCGGTCGAGCGCGACGAGGATGTTCTCCTCGACGCTCAGGTCCCCGAACAGCCGCAGGTTCTGGAAGGTACGGGCCATGCCGGCGCGGGCCAGCCGGTAGGGCGCGTGCCCGGTCATGTCCGCACCCCGGAACTCGACGCGGCCGGCGGTGGGCCGGTACAGCCCGCTGATCACGTTGAACAACGTGGTCTTGCCGGAGCCGTTGGGCCCGACGACCCCGCGGATCTCACCGGTGGTGACGGTGAGGGACACCTCGTCGAGGGCCTTGAGCCCGCGGAACTGTTTGGTCACCTGCCGCACCCGCAGGATGGCGGCCGGATCGGGGCCCGGCCCGGTGCCGCGCCGCTCGTACGGCTGGAAGGGCCTCAGCTGGGCCGATCCGCCCTGCTGTCCGCGGCGGCGGGCCACCGCGGCACGGACCCGGGCCGGCACCCCGGCCAGACCGGTCGGGGCGAACACGACGACGAGCACGACCACCGATCCGTACGCGATCTGGGCGATCGTGGGGTGTTCGACCAGCGCCTCACGCACCAGGGACAGAGCCACCGCGCCGACGACACAGCCGAGCAGGCTCTGCCGGCCACCGATGATGACCATCGCCAGCAGCAGGAACATGTTGGCGATGTTGAACGACTCCGGCGCGACATAGCGGATCAGGCCGGAGTACAGCACCCCGCCGACGCCGCCGTAGACGCTGGCGAGCAGGAACGCCGTCATGCGCAGCACCGGTACCTCGGCGCCCAGCGCACCGGCGGCCAGCGCGTCGTCGCGCATGGCACGCATCCGGCGCCCGAGACCGGTGCGTACGACGAACAGGCCGAAGGTGACCATGACCGCGAAGACGATCAGTTCGAGGTAGTAGTAGAGGTATTCGTTCGACAGGTCGACGCCGGGCAGCGTGGGCACCGGGATGCCGGAGATGCCCTCCGCGCCGCCACTGAGCTCCGCGTTGGTGACCCAGCTGGTGAACGCGAGCGCCAGGCCGAGGGTGACGATGCCGAGATAGTGCGACTGCACCCGCAGCGCCGGGGTGGCGATCACCAATCCGATCACGACGGTGGCCAGCACGGCCAGCACGGCGGAGACCCAGAAGCCGAGACCGGCCCGGGTGGTGAGGATGGCGGTGGCGTAGGCGCCGACCCCGAACACGGCGATCTGCGCGAGGTTGACCTGCCCGGCGACGCCCATGGCCAGGCCCAGGCCGACGGCCAGGATCGCGAAGATGCCGATGACGTTGACGACGTGGATGGCGTACGAATCGAGGCCGTACGGCAGCAGCCAGGCCGCCACGGCCGCGGCCACCAGGATCAGGACGCGGTTCCTCATGCGCGGTTCACCGTCCGCTCACCGAAGATCCCGGTGGGCCGCACCATGATGATCACCGTGAAGACGATGAAGGTGACCAGCTCGGAGTAGCCCTGGAAGTGCCCGGCGGTGAAGGAGTCGAGCACCCCGATCGCGAGCCCGCCGACGATCGCGCCCGGGATGCTGCCGAAACCGCCGAGGATCGCCGCGGCGAAGCCCTTGATGCCCAGGGCACCGCCGAGCGCCGGGTTGACGTACAGCAGCGGCCCGACCAGGCCACCGGCCAGCGCGGCGAGCCCACCGCCGATCATGAACGCGATCGCGTTGCTGCGCCCGACGTGGATCCCCACGGCGGTGGCGGCCTCGTGGTCCATCGCGACGGCCTGCATCGCGGCGCCGCGTTTGGTGCGCGACAGGAAGAGCACCAGCAGGACGGTCGCGGCGGCGGCGATGGCCAGCACCACGAGGTCGTACGTGCGGATGCGCAGCCCGAACAGGTCCAGTGGCGCGGACGGCACGGGCGAGGGCACGGCGCGCCCGGTGGCGCCCCAGATCGCGATGACCAGCGCGTCGAGCACGATGCCGAAGCCGATGGTGCCGATCAGCATCAGGTCGAAGTCGCGGTTCTCCAGCGGGCGCAGCACCCGCTCGATGACCAGGCCGATCGCTCCGGTCAGTCCGATGGCGACGACCATGGCCAGGGCGAAGGGCAGTTTGCTGGTCAGGTAGAAGGTGGAGGCGAGGTAGGCGCCGACGGTCACGACGTTGCCGTGGGCGAAGTTGACCAGGCCCATGGTGCGGTAGACGAGGGAGAACCCCAGCGCCACCAGGGCGTAGACGGCGCCGAGACTGACCCCGCCGACGACGGTCTGCAGAAAGACCTGCATGCGGTTCTCCCCTGTACGAGCGTCAGCTGTCGGCCGGCACGAGCTTGCCGCCGCGGATGATGCCGATGTCGGTGGCGAAGATGCCGACGCCGGTCTGGTCGTAGGCGAAGTCGCCGAGCAGCCCCTGGCGCTTGGTGGCGCGGATGGCGTCGGCGAGTTCCTTGCCACCGGCCACGTTGCTGGTCTTGAGCGCGGTGAGCAGGATCTGCGCGCCGTCGTAGGCCTTGGCGCCGTGCAACTCGGCTTCCTCGTTGTACTTGGCCTGGTAGGCGGCGGCGAACGTCCTGGACGCCTCGCTGATGTCGTTGCTCAGGTACGGCGAGCTGACGATGGTGCCCTCGGCGTTCTTCGCGCCGGCGGTGTCGATGAAGACCGGGGTGCCCTGCGGCGCGGCGCCGGCGAACGGGGCGGTGATACCCAGGTCGCGGGCCTGCTTGACGATCAGGCCGGATTCGACCTCCTCGGCGCCCAGGAAGATGACCTGGGGGTTCTTCTGCCGGATGCCGGTCAGCACCGCCGAGAAGTCCTTCTGATCGGTGGTCACGACCTGATCGGCGGCCGGGGTGACGCCCCGGGTCTGCAGCGCTTTGACGAAGGCGTCGTGCTCGCCCTTGCCGTACGAGCCGTTGTTGGTGATCAGTGCGATGGTCTTCAGACCCTGCTGGTCGACCAGGTGCTTGGCGAGGGTCTCGTCGTACGTGGTGCTGGTCGGGCCGTTGAGGAACAGGAACTCGCTGCCGACCGCGACCATGCCCGGTGACTGACCGGAGGCGATGTTGGGGATCTCCGCCTGCTTCAGGGCCGGTGCCATGGCGATGGTGACCGCGCTCTCGGCGGTGCCGAGCATCGCCAGGTAACCCTCGCTGTCGATCTTGCGGGCCAGGTTGGTGCCGATGGTGGGGTCGCCCTGGTCGTCGAAGACGTCGAGCTGGATCTGGCGGCCGTTGATGCCGCCGGCGGCGTTCCATTCGTCGACGGCCAGGCGGGCGCCCTTGAGCTCCCAGGCGCCCAGCGAGCTCAGCTGCCCGCTCTGGGCGTCGACGAGGGCGATCTTGACGGGTCCGGAGTCGTCGCCGGACTTGTCGTCACCGCCGCCGGGCGCGCTGCACCCGGCGGCGAGGACGAGCGAGGCGGCGAGGGATATGGCGGTGGCACGTCGGTGGCGCATGCGACTCACCTCAATCTTGAGAGAATTTGCCTTGGTAGATGTCCTTGATGTTCCAGTGGCCCGGGGTGGGCACCGGCTCGTTGACCATGGGCACGTCGATGACGGCCGGCCGGCGGCGCTCGATCGCGCTCTTGAGGGCGGCCGCCAGGTCGCCGGGTTCGGTGATGGCGTAACCGTCGGCTCCGCAGGCACGGCCCAGGGCGGCGAAGTCGGGGCTGTAGGGGTTGCCGTCGGGGTCGGTGAAGTCGCAGCCGTAGCTGCGGCCGTAATTGCTGGACTGCAGGTCGCTGATGGTGCCGTGGGCGCGGTTGTTCATGACCAGGAAGATGACCGGCAGGCCCTGCTCGACGGCCATCGGCAGGGCGGGCAGCTGGGCGCTCATGCCGCCGTCGCCGATCAGCGCGACGACGACCCGGTCCCGGTCGGCGAGTTGCACGCCGACCGCGGCGGCGGGCCCGAAGCCCATGGTGGAGGCGCCGCCGGGGGTGATGAAGCGGCCCTCGGCGGGCAGCGGGTAGCACTGGGCGACCCCGTTCTTGTTCCAGCCGACGTCGGTGACCAGGACCGCGCTGGCGGGCAGGGCCGCCCGCACGTCGGCGAGGATGCGTTCCGGACGCAGCGGGAACTCATCGCTGCGGCCGCGCTCGGCGCTCGCGGCGAACAGTTCCGAGCGCGCCACCCGGATCTGCTCGCGCAGCCGCGGGCGGTCCGTGCCCGGCGTGCCGCGGACCGCGGCGAGGATCTGCCGGACGGCGAGGCCGGCGTCGGCGACCACGCCGATCTCGACCGGGTAGTTCCGGCCGATCTCGGCCGGGTCGATGTCGATCTGGATGAGCCGGCCCGGCGGGAACCGCCAGGTGTACTCCGGGTCCCAGCTGCTCGCGTCGGTCTCGGCGAAGCGGGTGCCGATGGCCAGGACCACATCGGCGTCGCGGGTGTAGGCGTTGGTCTCGGCCAGCCCCCAGAAGCCGGTCATGCCCATCACGAGCGGGTGGTCGTCGGGCAGGGATCCCTTGGCCATCAGCGAGTGGGCGACCGGGATGTCCAGGTGCTCGGCCAGCTCGCGCAGCGCGTGGCGCCCCTCGGGGCCGCCGAGCCCGCCGCCGAGATAGATCAGCGGCCGGTCGGCGCCTCTCAGCGCGGCGGCGATCCGGTCCGCGTCGGCCGGTGTGAGGTCGGGGCGGGTGGCCGAGGACGGCAGCGGGTACGCCGGGGCGTTGTCGGGCAGCCGGCGGGAGAACAGATCCATCGGCACGTCCAGCAGCACCGCGCCGGGCCGGCCCGCGGTGGCGGTCCAGAACGCGCGCTCGGTGAAGCGGGGCAGGTCCTCGACCCGCTGCACCTGCCACGCGCGCTTGACGAACGGGCGGTAGATGGCCGTCTGGTCCGCGTCGGCGTGCAGATTGACCTCTTGGTGCGGGTGCCGGCCGTACATGTAGGAGGGAATGTCACCGCAGATCGCGACCAGCGGCACCGAGTCGAGGGCGGCGGTGGCCACGCCGGTGACGGCGTTCATCATGCCGGGGCCGACATGCATGAGCACGACGCCGGGCTTGCCGGTGGCGCGGGCGTAACCGTCGGCGGCGTGTGCGGCGGTCTGTTCGTGGCGGGCGATGACGAACTCGATGTCGCTGCGGCCCAGCGCGTCGAGCAGGGCGATGTTGGTGTGCCCGCAGGTGCCGAAGATGTGCTCGACGCCGTATCCGCGCAGTTGCTCGACCATGGCGTCGGCGGCGGTGCGCCCGAAGGTGGCAGGAGCGGTCATCAGTTCTCTCCCCAGATCGACAGGCCCCGTACGAGGAGCGTCTTGATCACGGTGTAGTCCTCGACCATGCAGCGCGGTGACTCGCGTCCGAAGCCGGAGTCCTTGACGCCGCCGAACGGGACGTGGTCGAGGCGGAAGTTGGAGGAGCCGTTGACGACCAGCCCGCCGACCTCGAGCTCGCGCCAGGCCGTGAGGATGCGGCCCAGGTCGTTGGTGAACAGCCCGGCCTGCAACCCGAATCGGCTGGTGTTGCAGGTGGCCAGCACGTCGTCGAAGTCGTCGAAGGGCAGCACGGTGACCAGCGCCCCGAAGACCTCCTGGGTGACCACGGAGGCGTCGGCGGGCGGATCGGCGACGACGGTCGGGGTGAGCGTGGCGCCGTCGCGGGTGCCGCCGACGGTGATCCGCGCGCCGCGGCTCACCGCCTCGGTGGCCCACCCGAGCACCCGGTCGGCGGCGTGCTCGTCGACCATGGAGCCGACGTCCGTGTCCGGGTCGAGCGGGTCGCCGACCTTCAGCGCCGCGACCTCGGCCGACAGCAGGTCGACGAAGGTGTCGAAGCACGGCCGGGCCACGTAGACACGCTGCACGGAGATGCAGCTCTGACCGGAGTTGCTGTATCCGGTGCGGGCACACACCCGCGCCGCGGCGGCCAGATCCGCGTCGGCACAGACGATGGTCGCGGCGTTGCCGCCCAGTTCCAGCACGAGCCGCTTGGCGCCGGCGGCACGGGCCACCGCGGCACCGGTCTCCGCACTGCCGGTGAAGCTGATGACCGCGACCTCGGGTGCGGCGCACAGTTCGGCGCCGATCTCGCCGCCGCCGTGCAGCAGCTGCACCGCTTCCAGGGGCGCGCCGGCGTCGAGCAGCAGCCGGACCACGGCCGCCGACACGGCCGGTGCCTGCGGCGGGGCCTTGACGATGGTGCTGTTGCCGGCGGCGAAGGAGGCGCCCAGTTTGTGCGCGAGCAGGTTCGCCGGGGCGTTGAAGGGGGTGATCGCCAGCGCCACCCCGGCCGGGGCGCGGTAGGTCAGGGCGGTGTTGCCGACCCCGCGCTCCCAGCCGGCCACCGGCAGCACGTCACCGCCGATCTGCCGGGCCTCGGCCGCGCAGACGGCGAAGGTGTCCGCCACCCGCACCAGTTCGTTGCGGCCGTCCTTGACCGGCTTGCCGAGCTCCAGGGCGATGAGCCGGGCGAGCTCGTCGCGGCGCTCGACGGCCAGCGCGGCGGCCCGGTCCAGGATCCCCGCCCGGGTCGCCGGCGCGAGCCGGGCCACGACGCGGGCGCTCGCCCTGGCGTACCCGGCGGCGATCCGGCCGTCGCCCGGCTCGGCCACCCGCGTGCGGCTGACCACCGTACGGGTGTACGGCCCGACACGCTCGGCGGTGGGGCCGTCCTCGATCCACGTGCCGGCGACCAGCGCCGGAACTCGCACCACCATCACACCTCCTCGGGAGTCCACTGAGCGGACCAGAGTATGGATTATGGACCGCTGTGCGGACTCCGGTGTAACGTACGGTTGGCCGCGAGCCAAAGGCAATAGGTGGGCATCGAAAAGTTACGAGCCGATGACACGGGCCGCCGGACGGCACAATCACTGGTGTCTTCCACCCGGCCCGGCGCCTCGCGGCGTCACTGAGGAAAGTGAGCGATCGTGCCCGAACCCTCCGACATGCAGGGTGTACGCAGCATCCAGCGCGCGCTGGACATCCTGTCGCTGCTCACCGAGGACCGTCCGCTGATCGCCGTACGCGACATCGTGGCGGCCACCGGCCTGGCCAAGACCACCGTCATCCGCATCGTGCAGACCCTCGAGCAGAGCGGTCTGCTGTGGGCCACCAACGCCGGCTACATGGCCGGGCCGGGCCTGTGGCGGTGGGCGCACCTGGCCCGGCGCGGCTGGGAACTGCCGCCGGAGACCCAGCGGCTGATGCGCGAGCTGGCCGCGCACGAGCGGGAAACCGTCAACATGTACGTCGTCCGCGACGTCGTGCGCGTGTGCATCGCCCAGCAGGAGAGCCCGCAACCGCTGCGGCACGTGGTCCACGTCGGTGACGAACTGCCGCTGTGGGCCGGCGCGTCGGCCAAGGTGCTGCTGCGCGACGCCACACCCGCGCTGCTGGACCGGGTGGCCCGCTCGTCGCCGTACGGCGAGGGCCACGTGCGCCGGATGCGCGAGTGGATCGACGAGGCCACCGGTGCCGGGTACGCGGTCAGCCACGGCGAGCGCGACACCGGGCTGTCCGCGGTCGCCGTGCCCATCCTGGGCCGCTCGGGCACCGTCGTGGCCGCGCTGACCCTCAGCGGTCCCACCGTCCGCTTCACCGACGAGCGGGTCGGCGCCTTCGCCAAGGCGCTGATCGACGCGGCCGCGCAGCTCAACGAGCGCGGCTTCGACCACCCCCTGGGCTCGTCGTTCTAAACCCCCGAAGGGAACCCGCGCATGCCCGATCGCCCTCTGGACGGGGTCCGCGTCCTGGACCTGACCAACGTCCTCGCCGGGCCCTACTGCACCTATCACCTCGCGCTGCTCGGTGCGGAAGTGGTCAAGATCGAGGTGCCCGGCCGCGGCGACCTGGCCCGGCGGCTCGGCCCCGACCCCGAGCTCAACGGCGCCGGGCTCGGCGCCTCCTTCCTCGCCCAGAACGCCGGCAAGAAGTCCGTCGAGCTGGACCTGAAGCACTCCCCCGGCCGTGACCAATTCACCGAGCTGGTCACCCACGCCGACGTGCTGGTGGAGAACTACCGCGCCGGGGTGCTGGCCCGCCTGGGGTTTCCGTGGGAACGGCTCAGCGAGCTCAACCCCGCGCTGATCTGCTGCGCCATCACCGGCTTCGGGCAGACCGGCCCGATGAGCCAGGCCCCGGCCTACGACCAGATCATCCAGGGCCTGTCCGGGATGATGAGCGTCACCGGCACCCCGGACACGGCACCGCTGCGGGTCGGCTTCCCGGTCGCCGACACCGTCGGCGGGCTCAGCGCCGCCCTGGCGGTCACGGCCGCCCTGGCCGGGCGCCGCCACGACGGGCGGGGCCGCTACCTGGACGTGTCCATGCTGGAGGCGTCGCTGTCGGCCATGGGCTGGGCCGTCTCGAACTACCTGGTGAGCGGCACCGAACCGCAGCCGATGGGCGATCAGAACGCCACCGCCGCCCCCTCCGGCACGTTCACCGCCGCCGACGGACCGCTCAACATCGCGGCGAACCGCCAGGAGCAGTTCGAGACGCTGTGCCGGCTGGTCGGGCGCGAGGATCTCGTCGACCACCCGCACTACGCCGGGCGGGAGGCCCGCAAGGAGCACCGCGCGCAGCTCAGCGACGAGCTCAACACGGCTCTGCGGAGCCGGACCGCCGCCGAGTGGGAGCGGGTGCTGTCCGCCGCGGGGGTGCCCGCGGCGCGCATCCTCACCGTGGCGCAGGCCGTCGCCGCCGACCAGGTGACCGGCCGTGGCTTCTTCGCCGACCTGCCGTACCCGCCCGGCACCCCCGCGGCGGCGGCCGGCCGCACCGACGGCACGTTGCGGGTCGGCGGCAGCGGGGTGCTCTACGACGGCGAGGCGCTCACCCCCGCGGCGACCCCGCCCCGGCTCGGCGAACACAACGACGACCTGCCCGCCCTGCTGGACCGCTGGCGCGGCGCGGCTCCGCCCGCTCACGATCCTCACGGGACGGAGCGGGCGAGCTCGGCGACATCCTGACGGCTGTCCGACCAGGTCACCGCGTGACCCCCCTTTGTACTAACCAGTACGTTAGTTATCGGGGTCGAAACATCGAAAGTCAAGAGTGGCGGCTCAGCCGCAGAACGGGAGGTTCCCCATCGCGGACAGGATCCCGTTGACGACGTGCTTCTTGAAGAAGGCCTGGCCGGGAAAGCCCGAACCGTCGACGTACGCCGCGGAGTCGTGACCCAGCGCGGTGACCCAGGAGCGGCCGCCGTCGTAGTACTGGCACCAGGAGATCGGATGGAACGCCCCGTGGCCGGGGTGCGTGGCGGACCTGGTGGCCAGACTGGACTCGTCGACGGCCAGCAGGAACTTCACCCGGGTCGGGAACGGCATCCAGTTGTACCACTCGTCCTTGAAGGCCCAGCGCGCCGGAAGTCCCTGGGTCGAGGAGTCCCTGGCGAGCGTGACGACCGTGCCGTCCTGATTGGCGCCGTGGTCGTAATACTGGGTGCCGCCGCACAGTCCCTCGTAATAGGGCCAGTTGTACTCGGTACCCCCGATGGCGTTGTGGATGCCGACGAAGCCGCCGCCGGCGCGCATGTACTGCCGCAGCGCGGTCTTGCCCGCGTCGAGATGGGCCCCGGTGGTGGTGTTGACCGCGGCGGCCGGGTCCACGGCGGTGCCGTGCTTCCACAGGGTGTCGCGGCTGGTGCTGCCGAAGACAACCGCCTTGTACGGGCTGCCGATGCCGGGCAGCCGGGTGACGTCCTCGGCCCAGTCGACACCGACGCCGACCTCGCCCATCCACCGCACGATCGCGTTCTGCAACACATGCGCCGTGGTCAGCGGCGGGTTGAGCCCCGCGGGCAGCGGCGGCCCGAGGTGGGCGTGCCGGGGACCGGCCGTCCGCGTGTACAGCAGGATCCGGTCCTGCCGGTTCGCGACCCAGGGGTGATAGGAAGCGGGCACCTGGCCGCGCACCACGTTGTAGTAGGGGTCGAAATAGTTCGCCTGACCGCGGGGGACGGTGGTGGTGATCGGCTGTTTGACCGTCGGTTCGCGTCCGCCGGCGTGGCCGGTGCCGCCGCTCGCCTCGGCGGGCGTAGCGGCGGTGGCTGCTGCCGCGGCCGCCGCGGTGGCAGCGGCGCCGCGAAGGACCGCGCGTCGGGGTAGATGTGCCATGAAGGCCGCCTCTCGGTCCGCTACACGGACCATGGGTACCACTGTGAAGTCCGCCTCAATATAGAAACGAAATTTCTCGCAGCGTAAGCATGGAGGCGGACCGCTAGCCAGTTCCTATGGACCGCTGTACGGACCTTCGTTACAGTGCCCCCATGACGGACACCGAAGCCGCCGCCTGGTGGGGCACGGCGGTCTCCCGCATCGAGCCCGATCACATCGAACTGCGCGGCATCCCGGTCGCGGACCTGATCGGCGACATCACCTTCGGCGCGATGATCTGGCTGATGGTCCGCGGCGACCGGCCCACCGCCCGGCAGGCGAGCCTGCTCGAGGCGGCCCTGGTGGCCGGCGTCGACCACGGCCCGCACGCCCCCTCCATCGCCGTCGCCCGGATGGCCGCCACCTGCGGCGTCGGCCTCAACAACGCCATGGCCAGCGCCGTGAACACCCTCGGCGACTCGCACGGCGGCGCGGGCCAGCAGTGCGTGGAGCTGCTCGACGACATCCTGCGGGCAGCCGCGACGGCCCCGCTCGCCGACGCGGCCGATCAGGTCATCGCCGCGTGGCGTGCACGCGGGGTGCGGTACCTGCCCGGATTCGGGCACCGGTTCCACACCCGCGACCCACGCCGCGACCCGCTGCTCGGCCTCGTCGACCAGGCTGTCGCCGATGGCACGGTCACGGGCCACCACCTGAAGGCCGCCCTGGCCGTCGAAACGGCCCTCAACCGGGGACGCAGCAGACCCGTCCCGATGAACATCGACGGTGCGACCGCGGTCATCTTCGCCGAACTCGGCTTCCCGGCCGCCCTGGCCCGTGGGCTGTTCGTGCTCAGCCGCAGCGTCGGCATCCTCGCCCACGCATGGGAGGAAATGGGACAGGGCCGGCGCAACAAGGGACCGATCCCGCCCGCCATCAGACCGGCCTATCTGGGGTGAGCATGCGACTGTCGATCAACACCGCCTACCTGTCCGGCATCCTCGAGGACAAGCTCGCCGCCGTCGCCGCCGCGCGCTTCCACGGCGTCGAGCTGGCGCAGAGCGACCTCGTCACCGCGTCCTGGACGCCCGCCCAGATCCGGCAGGAGTGCGCCCGCCGCGGCCTGAGCATCGAGCTCTACCAGGCGTCGCGCGACATCGAGGCCGTACCCCCGCAGCAGTTCGCCGCCACTCTGCGCTGGGCGCGGCGCAGCTTCGACGTGCTGGCCCACCTCGGCGCCACCACCATGCTCATCGGCTCCTCCGCGTCGCCGGACACCGTGGACGACGACGACCTCGCCGCCGAACAGCTTGCCGCACTCGCGGACGAGGCGGCCGGGTACGGCCTGCGCCTGGCCTACGAACCGCTGAGCTCCGCCCGGTTCGTCACCAGTTATGCCCACGCCTGGCGCATCGTGCGCCGGGCCGGCCACGCCGCCCTCGGACTGTGCCTCGACAGCTTCCACGTGCTCTCGCACGGCGACGACCCGGCCGGCATCCGCGTGATCCCCGGCGACAAGATCTTCCACGTGCAACTGGCCGACGCCACCGCGGGCCGCCGGATCCTGCCCGGCCTCGGCTCGTTCGACCTCGCGACGTTCCTCGTGCACGTGCTCACCACCGGCTACCACGGGCCGCTGTCGCTGGACGCCGTCGACGACGTCTACCGCCAGGAGGCACCGAGGCAGGCCGCGATCAACGGCATGCGATCACTTCTGGCCGTACGCGAAGCAGCAGCCGCCGCGGCCCTCCCCCAGCTGCGCGAGACGATCCAGGTTTCCGGGCTGCCACCCGCGCCGCCGCTGGCCGGGTACGCCTTCACCGAGATCGCCGTCGACGAGATCTCCGAACCGCACCTGGCACGAGCGCTGGCCGGTCTCGGCTTCGCCCACACCGGGCGGCACCGCTCGAAACCGGTGCAGCTGTGGGAACAGGGCGAGGCACGGATCCTGCTCAACACCGGCTCCCAGCGCACCGTCACCCCCGGCACCGCGGGAATCTGCGCGATGGCCGTGGTCAGTGCCGATCCGGCAACGGCCGGCCGGCGTGCCGAAAGCTTGCTGGCGCCGGTCCTGCCCCGCCTGCGCCTGCCGGAAGAGGCCGCGCTTCCCTCGATCGCCGCCCCCGACGGCACCGCCGTCTTCCTCGTCGGCGACCAGGGATGGCTGACCGACTTCACCCCCACCGGTACCCCCGCACCCGCCGGCGATGCGATCACCACCATCGACCACCTCGCGCTGACAACACCCATCGACGACTTCGACGAATCCGCGCTGTTCCACCAGACGGTCCTCGGCCTGCGCGCCGCGGGCACCACCGAGATCGCCGCCCCGTTCGGCACGATCCGCGCCCGCGCGGCCACCGATCCGGGCCACACCGTCACCGTCGTGCTGAACACCGCGCCACTGCGCCACGGCGAATGGGCCCCCGCCGTCGCCGATCCCCAGTACATCGCCCTGGGCACCGACGACATCATCGCCTGCGCGCGGGCCGCACACGCCCGCGGCGCACCCCTGCTGCACATCGCGGACAACTATTACGCCGAACTCGACGCACGCGTCACGCTGCCGCCCGGGCTGCTGGACCAGCTGCGCGAGCACTCCATCCTGTACGACACCGACGACCGTGGCGCCTACCTGCACTTCTACACCGAGATCCTCGGCTCCCGCGTCTTCTTCGCCGTCGTCCAGCGCCTCGACGGCTACACCGGCCACGGCGGCCCCGTCAGCGCCCCCGTCCGGATGGCAGCGCACCGGCACAGCAGGCTGCACCGGCTGCGAGAGACCCCCGCGACCCGGCACGACTTCTCCCTCGCGCACCTCACCGCGCTGAGCCTGTCCCCGCCCGAACTCGTCGACGCCGCCGCCGAGGCCGGCTACCGATACGTGGGTCTGCGCCTGACCCGGGTCACCCCGCAGGAACCGCACTACCCGCTGGCCACCGACCCCGCCCTCCTGCGCGCCACCAAGGTGCACCTGGCCGCGACCGGCGTCGAGGTCCTCGACATCGAACTGGCCCGGATCAGCCCCACCGAGAACCCGGACGACTTCCAGCGCTTCCTGGAGACCGGCGCCGAGCTGGGCGCCCGGCACGTCATCACCCAGCTCCCCGACCCCGACCACCACCGCAGGACCGACCGGTTCGCCCGGCTCTGCGAACTCGCCCGACCCCTGGGCCTGACCGTCGACCTGGAATTCCCGTCCTGGACCGAGACCCCGGACCTGCACACCGCCGTCCGCGTCCTGCGCGGCGCCGATCAGCCCAACGCGGGCATCCTCGTCGACCTGCTGCATTTCGCCCGCTCCGGCTCCAGCATCGCCGAACTCCGCCAGCTGCCCCGCGAATGGTTCCACTTCGCGCACGTCTGCGACGCCCCACCCGGGGTGCCCGCCACCAACGAGGAACTCATCCACACCGCACGCTTCGAGCGCTTGTTCCCCGGCGAGGGCGGCATCGACATCCACGGCATCCTCGATGCGCTGCCGGCCGGGATCCCGTACGCGCTGGAGATCCCCCGGGCCACACTGGTCGCCCAGGTCGGCGGCAAGGAACACGCCCGCCTGGCCATCGCCGCGGCAAGGGCCGCTCTGGACCACGCGTCCACCCAGGCCCACGGAGCGTGACGTCCCGTCCGGTGCAGAAGGCCGGGCAGCCTCGAAGGCTCACCGCACCGGCGCCGGCAGGGCCAGCGCCCTGCTCGCAAAACCTCGGTCCAAGGAACAGCAGGAGTTCCGTCGCACGTGTTCGGGGCCATGAAGTCGCGTGGGGTTCCGGCACCGGCGAACAGCACGATGAAATGGAATTCAGAGGAAAGGGAGGGTCTCACACCGTTGGATCGCCCGACGCCGACCGCCTTCCGGGTTGGGCGCGGACACCGCAGTTTCCATCGAACGAGAGGTGGTCTCCGGTCACGCTTATGCGATCCTCGCACCCGAAACCCTGGTTCAGGGCTGGTGCGGAAACGACAACCCGACGTTCCCGTCGGTAGATGGTGTATCAGTCCCGCAACCCTTGGGCCCCGGCGCTTCGACAGTGCCGGGGCCCTCGTCCTGGAACCGGTCACTCGGTCGTGAGACGGCCCACCATGGAATGCGCGGCAGCGGTGACCAGGGCCCGGTCGTAGCTGACGACGAACTCGAACTGCCGGTCGGCGTCAACGCCGGTGTCGCCGAGGTCTCGGGCTATCAGCGCACCGCAGGTATGCGCGCCCAGCACGACCACGGTCCACTCGCTGGCCAACGGGTCCTGCACGGACAGCGCAGCCCCTCGTACGCGGGGTGCCGGTTGCGCCGGCATGTCCACTCCCAGCGCTGCGACGAATGGCAGTCTGGCGGCGAGTTCCGTGAAGTCCCTGATCGTCGACGGCCGGAAGAACCGGGCGTGCTCGAACGCGGCGAGCATGATCGGGGGCACCGTGGCCTGCAATGCCATCAGTTCCAGGGTCTTCGACAGGGGGATCAGCAGATGTTTGGGCGCGTGACGCACCCGCCGGTGGCTGCCGATCAGCTCGTACGGGGTGGCTTGCCGCGCCGGTCCGATCGCCCGGGCCTGGAACCTCTCAGGTCGGAACGTGGTGCGCGTGAAGCGGCGTTCCCCGCGTCCCCACAGCCATCCCTGGCCCAGCGTCGCGCCGAGCACGAGAGCGCGGGTGAGATCGTCCGGCGTCTCGATACCCTCGGCGACCACCTCCGTGCCGGACTGCTCCGCATACGCGCGGACGGCGCCGGCCACCGTGACGGTAGCCGGGTCCTTGACCGTGCGCAGCAGACGCAGATCGAGTTTCACCACCTCGGGACGCAGCAACGGAATGAAGGCCAGCGATTCCGGTTCTACCCCGACATCGTCCAGGGCGATGGCGCAGCCGGCCGCGCGCAAGCGTTCCGCGCCGGCCAGCACGCCGGCCGGATCGGCGGCCAGGGCCCGTTCGGTGATCTCCACGACGACCTGGACGTTCCCGGCACGGTTCCGCAGCTCGTCCAGCACGACGTCCAGGTGCCGGGTGAGTGTGCTGGGCTCCAGGTTGACGAACAACGTCACCGGGCGGCCGTCCGACAGGGTTGCCGCGTCTGCCAGCGACGTGCGCAGCGAGGCCCGTTCCAGGTCGACCAGCCGGCCGGCCGTGCGCGCCGCGTCCAGCAGGACCATCGGCGACTCCCACCGGGTCGCCGCGGGTCCGCGCAGCAGCGCCTCGTAGGCCAGCACCGCACCCGAGTCCAGGTCGACGAACGGCTGGTAGACGCATTGCAGAGCGCCGTCACGCAAAATTCCGTCGATGCCGGCCGGGGAATCGACGCCCACCGCGGGGCGAGCGGACATGGCACTCACGCTGATCCCATCGGCAGGCCCGGCGTACACCTGAGTGCGGGCGATCCTGACCCGGATCGAGTTCTCTTCCTCCTGGAACTTCTCTCAGCCGGCCGAGGGGAATTCCGGCTGCTCGGGGCCGTGCGGGATGTCGATCCGCTCCTCGCCGGTGCGCAGGGCCCGCAGGATCACCCGGCCGACGTACTCGGGCGAGTGCGCGACCAGCCCGGCCGGCAGGCCCCCCGCGGGGTAGAACTCGGTGTCGGTGACCGACGGCAGCAGCAGCGTGACCTGGATGTTGTCGCCCAGCAGCTCCATCCGGCCCACCTGGCTCAGCCAGTTCACCGCCGTCTTGGCGGCCGGGTAGATCGCGTTGCCCGCCATCGGCATCCCGGTGGCGCCAGAACTGACGTTGACGATGCGCCCGCGCCCGGCCGCCCGCATGTGCGGCAGCACCGCCTGGATGCCGGTCACGACGCTCACCACGTTGAGGTTCAGCAGGTCCAGGAAGGCCTCCGGGGTGGTCCCGTCGATCGTGGACCCGGCGCCCGCCCCGGCGTTGTTGACCAGGCCGTCCACCCTGCCGAACCGGTCGATCGTGGCCTGCACCAGCGCCCTGAACTGGTCCGGGACGGTGACGTCGGTGGGGACGGCGAGCGCCCCGTCGAGTTCCTTGCTCAGCACCTCGAGGCGGTCGGCGCGGCGCGCGGCCAGGACCGGGTGGGCACCGGCCTCGTGCAGGAGCCGCGCCGTCGCGGCACCGATTCCGGACGATGCTCCGGTGACGATGACGACCTTGCCGTTCAGGGACTCGTTCACGCGCTGGCTCCTGGTGTTGTCGAAGATCCCGATCCGGACCCGCGTCGCGGCGGGACCGGCATCCAGTCAACGACGGTTATGGCCGCGGCGGAAGGATCATCTTCCTATCGACCGATACCCTGACGGTATGGATCATCTCGAGACGCGGCAGCTCCGCTACTTCGTGGCGGTGGCCGAGGAGGAACACTTCGGGCGGGCCGCGCAACGGTTGGGCATGGCCCAGCCGCCGCTGTCCCGCGCGATCCGCGACCTCGAACGGCAGCTCGGCGTGCAGTTGCTGGTCCGCACCAGCCGCCGGGTCGCCCTCACCCCGGCCGGCCGGATCCTGCTGGACGAGGCGCGGATCGCCCTGGACGCCGTGGCCACGGCCGGGAACCGGACCCGCCACGCCGGCCAGGACGTGCCCGCGTTGCGGCTGGCGCTCAAGGCCGACCACGACGCCGGACTGCTCCCGAGGATCCTCGACGCCTACGACGCCCTGCCGGTGAAACTGCTGCTGGGCGGATACGGCGAGCAGCTGCCGGCCCTGCACGACGGACGGGCCGACGTGGCGCTGCTGACGACGCCGTTCGACGAACGCGGGCTCGACAGCGAGCCACTGATCACCGGGCCACGCCTGGTGGCCCTGGCCGCGTCGGACCCGCTCGCCGCGCGCCCCGGGCTACGGCTGGCGGACCTGACCGGACGGCTTCTCCCCTACGGCACACCGGCTGAGAACGGCATGCCGAAACCACCTTTCGAGCACCACGAACCGCTGGACCACTCGCAGATCTTCAGCCTGATCGAGGTGGGCAGCACCGTCTGGTTCCTCCCCGCCTGGCTCGCCGAACGCTTCGCCCGGCCCGGCATCGCCTACCGTCCGGTGGCGGAGCTCGAACCGGCCACCCTGTCGATCGCCTGGCCGGCCCGGTCGCGCTCAGCCGCCGTGGCCGCCTTCGTACGGACCGCCCAGCGGATCGCCGGGTCAGCAGAGCTCGACGTCTGACGCCCGGACGTACGTCCGCGATCCTCACCCGGGTCACCGTGCGACAACCGTGAAAAGGCCGCGCTGGCCGGCTGCACCGTGACCGACCCGGGTTCAATACCCGTAGATCATCTTGTACGCCACCTCGGGCAGGAACTGTCCCGCGGTGGATCCGGCCCCGACCCCGCAGTTTCCGTCGGACTCCCCCGGCGTCTTCAGCCACAGCACCATCTCCGCACCGCCGCCCATCTGGCTCGCGGTGCCGATCCGGCGGCCGGCCGGATTGCACCATTGACCGTTGGCGCCGTTGCCGTTGCGGCTGGTGTCGATCACGTACGGCCGGCTGTATCCGAACCGCTGCAGCGAGGATGCGACGTTGGCGCCGTAGGCGGTGTTCTCGCCGGTCCTGAAGTAGTTCGACACGTTGAGCGAGAAGCCGTGGGCGTTGGCCAGGCCCGCCGTGTTGAGGCGTTGCGCCATGGTCTGCGCGTCGATCCAGCCGGGATTGCCGGCGTCGAGGTAGGCCCAGGTGTTGGGTGCCTTGGACCGGAACTGTGCGGCGGCGCGCGAGAGCATGCCTACCCGATCGTTGATCTGCGCCTGGCTCATGCAGCTGAAGTCGCCCAGCGAGTCCGGCTCCAGGACCACCAGCGCGGGCCGGTTGCCGATGGCGGTGGCGAAGGAGGCGATCCAGGAGTCGTAGGCGGCAACGCTGCCGGCACCCCCGCCGGACTGGCCGCCGCAAGCGTCCCGGCCGGGAAGGTTGTAAGCCACCAGCAGGGGAAGCTTGTCGACCGCGTCCGCAGCGGCGACATACCCGCCGACCGCACTCCCGATGTCACCGCTCCAGTTGCCGAACCAGCTGGCCATCGGCTTCTGCGCGATCTGGCTCCGGATGGCGGCGGCGCGTCCGTCACCGGGATTGGCGGCGGCCCACGCCGCCGGGCTGGAGTTCGGATTCACGTAGAAGCCGCTGGTCTGACTGATCGGGTCGGCGTGGGCGGCGGGTGCGCCGAGCAGCACGGCGGGCACCGTCAGCGCCAGTGCGGCGGCCAGCACGCGGGGAAGGGCAGGGCGTCTCATGAGCACGTCTCCTCAGTGTCTTCCGGGAGCAGAACTGGAAGCGCTTCCAGCCATGCTCATCTATGTCTTGTCTTCGATGCTCAACGCCGAATTCATACATGTCAAGGGAAGTAAACCGACAGAGCACCCAGACTGCTCAACCGACATGTCACGCATGATTGCCCAAAGCTGGGACCGCTTCCGGCGCTCCTGCCCACCGGTCGATACCATCGACCGACGGGTCCGCCCGGAGTCGGATCAGGAAGGGCGCGGCAACCAGATGGCGGCAGCGACACCGCGGCGGCAACCCACCCTCGACGAGGTGGCCGAACGGGCCGGAGTGTCACGTTCCGCCGCGTCCCGGGTCATCAACAAGGCGCCGCATGTCAGCCGCGCCACCCGGGATGCCGTCGACCGGGCCGTCAAGGAGATGGGCTACCGGCCCAACCGCACCGCCCGCGCACTGGCCACCCGGCAGACCGGGTTCGTCGCCCTGGCCATCTCCCACGACCAGCCCGAGTTGTTCGCCGATCCCTTCTTCGCTCAGATCATCGCCGGGGTCTCCGCCGCTCTCGAGGACACCGACCTGCACCTGTTGCTGTGCCTGGCCAGCTCCGGCCGGGGCCGGTCCCGGCTGACCAACCTTCTGCACACCCGCGGCGTCGACGGCATCATGCTGATGGCGCTGCACGGCGACGACCCGCTGACCCGCATCGTGCGCCAGGCCGGCCTGCCGACGGTCTACGGCGGGCGGCCGCTGCACGGCGAGCCGGAGTTCTACGTCGATTCCGACAACATCGGTGGCGCGCGGCTGGCCACGGAGCATCTCATCGGCCTCGGCCGGACCCGGATCGTCACGATCACCGGCCAGCTGGCCACCGACGTCGGCGTGGCTCGCCACCGTGGCTACCGCGAGGCGATGATCATGGCCGGCCTGACCCCGTACGGGATGGAAGAAGGCGATTTCACCGAGGCGGGCGGCGCGGCGATGATGAGCAGACTGCTCACCCGCCACCCCGATCTTGACGCCGTCTTCGCCGCCAACGACAACATGGCGGCCGGCGCCCTGCGCGTGTTGGGCGAGGCCGGCCGGGCCGTGCCGGCCGACGTGGCCGTGGTGGGCTTCGACAACCTGGGCATCGCCGAACGGACCGACCCGCCGCTGACCACGATCCACCAGTCGATCCAGGCGCTGGGGACCGAGATGACCCGGATGCTGGTCGGACTGATCGCGGGTCAGGAGCGCACGCCCCTCATCCTGCCCACCAGACTGATCGTGCGCGGCTCGGCGGTCTGAGTGGACCGGGACCCACCGGCACGGCTCAGCCCCCCGGGCGCATCAGGCCGCTCCGGTAGGCGAGCATGACCAGCTGGGCGCGGTCGCGGGCGTCCAGTTTGATCATCGCGCGGCTGATGTGGGTCTTCGCGGTCAGCGGGGAGATGAACAGCCGCTGGGCGATCTCGTCGTTGGACAGGCCCGCGCCGACCAGGGCGACGATCTCACGTTCGCGATCGGTGAGCTGGTCCAGCGGCACCGCGGCCGCCTCGCCCGCCGGGGCCGGCTGGTCGAGGAACTGGTTGATCAGGGCCCGGGTGGCCACGGGCGACAGCAGAGCCTCGCCGCGCGCCACCGTACGGATGCCCTCGATCAGGTCGGCGGGCTCGACACCCTTGCTGAGGAATCCGCTGGCGCCGGCCCGCAGCGCGCGCAGGACGTTCTCGTCGATCTCGAACGTGGTCAGGATCAGCACGCGGACCCCGGCCAGGTCCGGGTCGGCGGTGATCCGGCGGGTGGCCTCGATACCGTCCACCTCCGGCATGCGGATGTCCATGAGCACCACGTCGGCGCGGGTCTCGCGGGCCATCGTGACGGCCTCCGTGCCGGTCGTGGCCTCGCCGACCACCTCCAGGCCGGCTCCCGATTCGATCAGCACCCGAAAACCGGCCCGGATCAGCCGCTGGTCGTCGGCCAGCAGCACACGGACCCTCACGCGGCCGTCCGCGGCGCCGGCAGGGCCGCGTGCACCACGAAACGCCCGTCGCCGGTGGCCCCGGCGGAGAGCCGGCCGCCCAGCGCGGTGGCGCGTTCGCGCATGCCGACCAGGCCGTATCCGGTGGCACCGGCCGTGGCGTCCGCGGTGATGTTCTCCACGGTGATCTCCAGTTCGTCCTCGGCGAAACACAGCCGCAGCCGGGCCCGGTCGTCGAGGGCGTGCTTGTGGGCGTTGGTCAGGGATTCCTGAATGATCCGGTACGCGGCCAGGTCGACCGCCGACGGGAGAGGCCGGGCCGGGCCGTTGCGTCGCTCCTCCACCCGCAGCCCGGCGCCGGCGACCCGCTCGATCAGCTCGGAGAGGTGTGCCAGGCCGCGGGCCGGCTCGTCCGCCGGGTCGCCCGGGTGCTCGGGATCGCGCAGCACACCCAGCACCGTGGACAGCTCCGCCAGCACGGTCCGGGCGGCGTGCCGCACGTGCGCCAGGGATTCCCCGGCCTGGTCCGGTCGGTCGCGCAGCACGTGCGCGGCCACGCCGGCCTGCACGTTGATCATCGCGATGTGATGCGCCACCACATCGTGCAGTTCGCGGGCGATCCGTACCCGTTCCTCGATCACCCTCCGCCGGACCTCCTCCTCGCGGCTGCGCCCGGCGCGCCGCGCCCGGTCGAGCACCTCGGCCCGGCGGGTACGGACCAGATCGCCCACGGCCACCGCCAGGCCGGCGGAGGCGAAGATGGCGACGGCCTCGGGCTGGGCCCAGGCACCGTAGGTGAATCCGGCGGCCAGGTATACGGCGACGCCGGCGGCGAGGCCCGCGGGCCAGGCCACCATGCGCGCGGTCCGGGTGGCGACGGTGTACACGCAGACGAGCACGGCCAGCGTCGCCGGCGGGAGCGGCACCGGTGTGCCGACCGCCAGGACGGTGAACGCCGTGGACACCGCGAGGACCGGCAACGGCCGGCGCCGGCGCAGCGCGACCAGGACCCACGCGACCCCACAGACCAGGGGATCCAGCCAGGCGGGCGGCCCGCTCGCGCGGTCGGCGCCGGTCGGCGCGGCGACCGAGAACAGGGCGAACACGAACAGAGAACTGCCGGCCACCGCGTCTGTGACCTGCGGATGCCAGTCCTTCAGGCGCACGGTCCTCAGGCGCACGGTCCTCAGGCGCATGCGAGGACTGTACGGGGGCCGCGCACTCCCCCACCTCATCGCACCGGAGTACTTTCCCGCGGCGGCGCGTACTTCGTACGGAGTAGCCACCCGCACTCCGCGGCGAGGACGCGGACTACCGGGTGCGACGACGACGCTGGGCCGCATGATCGAGGTCAAAGAACTGACGAAGCGTTACGGTGACGGGACCGCGGTGGACCGGCTCACCTTCCGGGTACGGCCGGGAATCGTGACCGGGTTCCTCGGGCCGAACGGGGCCGGCAAGTCGACCACCATCCGGCTGATCCTGGGTCTGGACCGGCCGACCTCGGGCACCGCCACCGTCAACGGCCAGGCCTACACCCGGCTCGCCGCCCCGTTGCGCGACGTGGGTGCGCTGCTGGACGCGCGGGCGGTACACGGTGGACGTTCCGCGTACCGCCACCTGCTCGCCATGGCCGCCACCAACGGTGTGCCGCGCTCGCGGGTGGACGAGGTGATCGACCTGGTCGGCCTGGGAGCAGTGGCACACAAGCGGGCAGGATCGTTGTCGCTGGGCATGGGACAGCGGCTCGGTATCGCCGCCGCGCTGCTCGCCGACCCGCGGGTGCTGATCCTGGACGAGCCGGTGAACGGCCTCGACCCGGAGGGCATCCGGTGGATCCGGGAGCTGATGCGCGACCAGGCGGCCGAGGGTCGTACGGTTCTGGTCTCCTCGCACCTGATGAGCGAGATGGCGCTGACGGCCGAGCATCTCATCGTGATCGACCGGGGACGCCTGATCGCCGACCAGACCGTCGCCGACTTCGTCGCCCGCGCCGGGCTGGACACCGTCCGGGTCCGTTCCCCGCAGCTGTCCGCCCTGCACGACCTGCTGGCCGGCCCCGACGTCACGATCATCAGCGGTGAACGTGACGCCTTCGAGGTCTCCGGACTGGACGCCGGGCAGATCGCCGACCGGGCCGCCGCGGCCGGCATCACCCTGCACGAGCTGTCCTGCCGCCAGGCCAGCCTCGAGGACGCCTTCATGCACCTGACCGGCGACGCCACCGACCGCGAAGGACCGATCCGATGAGCTTAAGCCACGTCGTCCGCTCCGAATGGATCAAATTCTGGTCGGTACGCTCGACGGCGGTCCTGCTATCCGTGGCCGTCACCGGGTTCGCCGGCATCGGCCTGCTCCTGTGCGCGGCCGGCATGGGCGCGAGCGTGGTCTCGCCAGCCGGGACGAGCATGACGGGCAGCGTCCTGGCCACGCTCGTGCTGGGGGTACTGGGCGTGCTCGTCATCACGGGCGAATACCGCACCGGCCTCATCCGGGCCACGCTGACCGCCACACCCCGCCGATCGATGGTGCTGGCGGCGAAGGCCGCGGTGCTCGGGGCGGTGTCGTTCACGGTGATGAGCGTCGCCGCGCTGCTCACCTTCCTGGCCGGACAGGCGATCATCGGCGACGCGGGCATGACGCTCACCGACGACGGCGTGATCAGGGTGCTGCTCGGCACGGTCGCCTACGAGGCCGGGGCCGCCCTTCTGGGGCTGTTCCTGGGCACGCTGATCCGCTCCACGGCAGCGGCGCTGAGCACGTACTTCGCCGTGATGTTCCTGCTTGCCACCACCTTCACACAGTTCCTGCTGCCCGAAGGGGTCCGGGCGGCCGCCGGCAGGTTCCTGCCACCGCAGGCGGGCGAGGCGATGGGCTGGGCGGGTGCGCGCCTGCCCGAGATGCTGTCGCCGGGCCAGGGTGCTCTGGTGTTCGCGGGTTACCTCGTCCTGGCCGCGGTCGTCGCCGGATGGCGGTTGCGGCACTCGGACGCCTGAATTCGAGAATGTGGTTTCTCGGCGATACGACCCGGACCAGAGCGAAAGTTTCGACGGCGCAAATAGCGCCTGAGCATTGAAAATGCCCGACATCGCGGCACCAGAAGATGGTCCATAGCAGGCCGCCGAGCTGACGTTAACTGTTCGTTACAAGGGATCGCGTTGGCGGCGTCACTCCAGGGGGCTACGTTGACCGCAGCGACGAGGAACGTCCGGTTAGGACAGGCCTCACCGGGCGCAGATACGGCCTGCACAGACGTGGGCCTGAATGAAAGGAGTGTCGGGGTGGGCATCAGACTCCGCGCCTTCGCGGCGCTGGCCATGGCCGCGACTCTGGCGGCGACAACGGCGTGCAGCGACACCCGCGACGACAATTCCGACTCTGGATCCGACTCCAATCTGATCGGCATCGTGATGCCGACCCGCAGCCTCGAGCGCTGGAACAACGACGGCGCGCACCTCGAGGACCTGCTGAAGACGGCCGGTTACACGACCACGCTGCAATACGCCGACAACAAGGTCGACCAGCAGATCACCCAACTTCAGAACATGATCAACCAGAACCCGAAGGTTCTGGTCGTGGCCTCCATCGACGGCACCGCGCTCGGCCCGGTCCTGGCCAAGGCCGCCTCGCAGAAGATCAAAGTCATCGCGTACGACCGGTTGATCAACAAGACCCCGGACGTCGACTACTACGCGACCTTCGACAACTATCAGGTCGGCAAGCTCCAGGGCGAATTCATCGTCAAGCAGCTCGGCCTCGACGCCGGTAAGGGTCCGTTCAACCTCGAGCCGTTCGCCGGTTCGTCCGACGACAACAATGCCAAGTTCTTCTTCTCCGGCGCCTGGGACGTGCTCAAACCGTACGTCGACAGCGGCAAGCTCGTCATCCCGTCCGGCAAGAAGCTCGCGAGCAACGAGGACTGGAAGAACGTCAGCATCGACGGCTGGCTGTCGCAGAAGGCCCAGTCCGAGATGGACAACCGGATCAACTCGTTCTACACGGGCGGCAAGAAGGTCGACGTCGTGCTCTCCCCCAACGACTCGCTGGCGCTGGGCATCGAGCAGTCTCTCGAGTCCAAGGGCTACAAGGTCGGTCCCGGCTGGCCGGTCATCACCGGCCAGGACGCCGACCTGGCCAACACCAAGAACATCCTGGCCGGCAAGCAGTCGATGACCGTCTGGAAGGACACCCGCACCCTGGGCGACCAGGTCGCGAAGATGGTGGACCAGATCGTCAAGGGACAGACCGTCGAGACCAACGACACCAAGACCTATGACAACGAGGTCAAGGTCGTCCCGGCGTACCTGCTCCCGCCGGTCGTCGTGATCAAGGACGACGTCAAGGCCAAGCTGGTCGACTCCGGCTTCTACACCGCCGACAAACTCGGCCTCTGACCGGTTCACGGCCGGGCCCCACCCCGGGGTCCGGCCCGCCCTCCGAGAACGAATGAGCTGGACATGGTCTCCGACACGGGTCCCATCCTCGAAATGCGCGGCATCACCAAGACCTTCCCCGGCGTCAAGGCCCTGCAGGACGTCACGATGACCGTGGCGCGGGGTGAGGTGCACGCCGTCTGCGGTGAGAACGGCGCCGGCAAGTCCACCCTGATGAAGGTGCTCAGCGGGGTGTACCCGCACGGCAGCTACGACGGCGACATCATCTTCGAGGACGAGCCGTGCCAGTTCAGGAGCATCCGCGACTCCGAGGAGCGCGGCATCGTGATCATCCACCAGGAGCTGGCACTCAGCCCGTACCTGTCGATCGCCGAGAACATCTTCCTCGGCAACGAACGGTCCAAGCGGGGCGTGATCAACTGGACGGAGACCAACACCCAGGCCGCCACGCTGCTCGCCCGGGTCGGCCTGGACGAGCATCCCGACACCAAGATCATCGACCTCGGTGTCGGTAAGCAGCAGCTGGTCGAGATCGCGAAGGCGCTGTCCAAGCGGGTGAAGCTGCTGATCCTGGACGAGCCGACCGCCGCGCTGAACGGCGCCGACAGCGCCCACCTGCTCGACCTGATCCGGCAGCTCAAGGAGCAGGGCATCACCAGCATCATCATCTCGCACAAGCTCAACGAGATCGCCGAGATCGCCGACACCACGACGATCATCCGGGACGGTCAGAGCATCGAGACGCTGGACATGCACGGCACCGAGCCGGTGAGCGAGGACCGCATCATCCGCAGCATGGTCGGGCGCGACCTCGCCCACCGCTTCCCCGAGCACACACCGAGAATCGGCGTGGAGATCCTGCGGATCGAGGGCTGGACGGTGCATCACCCCGTCGACCGGTCGCGCACCGTCGTCGACAACGCCGACCTGACCGTACGCGCGGGCGAGATCGTCGGGCTGGCCGGGCTGATGGGCGCCGGACGCACGGAGCTGGCGATGAGCGTCTTCGGCCACAGCTACGGCAGCAACATCTCCGGACAGTTGTTCGTGCACGGCGAGCCCGTCACGATCAGGACCGTCGACGCGGCCATCGAGCACGGCATCGCGTACGCGACCGAGGACCGCAAGCACTACGGCCTGAACCTCATCGAGGACATCAAGCGGAACACCTCGGCGGCGAAGCTGCAACGGATCTCCCGGTTCGGGGTGGTCGACGCGGCGGACGAGATCACCGCAGCCGACCGGTACCGCCGTGAGATGAGAACCAAGGCCGACAGCGTCGACGTGCCGGCCGGCAAGCTGTCCGGCGGCAACCAGCAGAAGGTCGTCCTCAGCAAGTGGCTCTTCGCCGAGCCCGAGGTCCTCATCCTCGACGAGCCCACCCGCGGCATCGACGTGGGCGCCAAGTACGAGATCTACGAAATCGTCAACCGCCTCGCGGACTCCGGCAAGGCCGTCCTGGTCATCTCGTCCGAGCTGCCCGAACTGCTCGGTGTCTGCGACCGGATCTACGCCATGAGCCAGGGCCGCATCACCGGCGAGCTTCCCCGCGCCGAGGCCACCCAGGAGAGCCTCATGCGCCTCATGACCATGCAGAAGAGCGGAGCAACGCGGTGAGCACGTCGACCATCCGGGAGCAGCCCCCGGCGGCCGGGCCTTCCGGCGCGAACACCAACGGCACGCTGAGCGGCTACCTCGGGCAGAACCTCCGCCAGTACGGCATGATGGCCGCCCTGGTCGTGATCGTCGTGCTGTTCCAGTTCACGACCGGCGGCAAGCTGCTCTACCCCAACAACATCGCCGCGCTGATCCAGCAGAACGCGTACGTGCTGATCCTCGCGATCGGCATGGTGATGGTCATCGTGGCCGGGCACATCGACCTGTCGGTCGGCTCGGTGGTCGCCTTCATCGGCGGCCTGTGCGCACTGATGATCAGTGACCACAACGTGCCCTGGTTGCTCGCCGTGATCATCTCCATCGTGCTCGGCGGCGTCGTCGGCTGCTGGCAGGGCTTCTGGATCGCGTACGTCGGCATCCCGGCCTTCATCGTGACGCTGGGCGGCATGCTGCTGTTCCGCGGACTGGCGATCGTGCTGGTAGGAACGACGGTAGCGGGCCTGCCGACCGGCTTCAACGACATCAGCAACAGCTCCCTGCCGAACTCACTGGGCTTCCTGGCCAACCTGGACGGTGTGACGCTGCTGATCGGCATCGTCGCCATCGCGGGCCTGGCCGTCAGCCAGATCCGCGCCCGGCGCTCCCTGCTGCGCAACAACCTGCGCGTCGAACCGTTCATCGCGTTCGTCGTCAAGCTTGTCGTCTCGACCGCGGCGATCGCCTACATCACCTACCTGCTGGCGAAGAGCGCCGGCGGCACACCCATCGTGCTGATCATCGTGGGCGCGCTGGTCCTGCTGTACACGTTCATCATGAACAACACGATCTTCGGCCGGCACATCTACGCCATGGGTGGCAACCTGCCGGCCGCGGTGCTGTCCGGCGTGAAGACCAAACGCGTCAACTTCATGATCTTCGTCAACATGGGCCTGCTCGCCGGCGTCGCAGCCGTGGTCACCACCTCCCGCGCCGGAGCCGCCGTGGCCGCGGCCGGCCAGAACTTCGAGCTCGACGCGATCGCGGCCGCCTTCATCGGCGGCACAGCCGTCAGCGGCGGCATCGGCAAGGTCACCGGCGCGATCATCGGCGCGTTCATCATGGGCGTGCTGAACATGGGCCTGTCCATCATGAACGTCGATCCGGCCTGGCAGATGGCGGTCAAGGGCCTGGTCCTCATCATCGCCGTAGCCTTCGACATCCTGAACAAACGCCGCGGCAAATAACCCAGACGAAAGGGGCGCCGTGCAGAGACATGGACGGCGCCCCTTCTCGACGGGACCCCACTGCTCCAGGAGCGCGGTCCGCCCCGGCTACGAGGCGCTGCGCGGGTTCACGGTCGGCCCGGAGACGCTGCACCTGAACCTGTCCGTGGCGATCGTCGGGCTGTCCTGTCCGGCAGCCGTAACCGGGCTCTGGTCCAGGTCGAGCAGGCCCCCGCCGCGCTGCGACGCGACATCGGCCGCCGCGAGCAGGTCGAGGCCCAGCTGCAACAGCTGGCCTTCCACGACCGGATCTTCGCGGTACTGTTCATCGACCTCGACGGTTGCAAACAGATCGATGACCAACGCGGCCATCAAGCCGGCGACACCGTCCTGCGCGAGGTCGCCACCGCCATGTACGCCGCCAAAGCGGCCGGCAGGAACTGCTATGCCGAGGCCTGACCTCCCCGGCTCGAGGCACCCGGCAGGCGCGATCTGACTCACATCGGGCGTACACCATGCGCTCGCCCGTGGGGTCGGTCGGCGCCGGCGGCAGGCCGGCAGCTCATCGGCATTGCGCGGTCCAGCACGAGCGGGATCGGCCCGAGATCGGTACGCAGCAGCACCCGCACTGTTCCATGGCTGGGGTGTGCCGGGGGTCCCGGGGCAGCGACCCGGCCCGGGCCGCGGGATCCTCCGGCAGCCAGCATCGCGACCAGGGCAACCGCCAGACGTCGTTTCAGCATGTTCCCGGTTTGATAGATCCAGATCATCACGTCAGGACGGACAGCGTGTCCGCCCCTCAGCAGAGAGACGCGATAACGTCAGGCGACACGACCGGCCGGATCCTTCTCCGACGAGGGTTGGCGTGCGCGTGTGTTGATCCTGTGTTCTGGCCCGCCGGCGTCCTGGCTCTGCGTCGCGGCGTCGGCCACCGCACGAGAGGACGTTCGTGAGGGCAGCGGCATTTCATGCTTTCGGCGGTCCGGAGGTGTTGCAGGTCGTCGAGGTCAGCACCCCCGAGGCCGGACACCGGCAGGTTCGGGTCCGCGTCGAAGCCGCGGGTGTCCAGGCGTTCGACTCCGCGGTGCGGTCGGGCTGGAACCCGCCGGATCGGACCGTACGGTTCCCACAGATCGTCGGTAACGACTTCGCCGGAGTCGTCGACCAGGTCGGTGCGGGCGTGACCGGCGTCGAACCAGGTGACGAGGTGATCGGCTGGGCGGTGCTCGCCAGCTGCGCCGAGTACGTCGTCGTCCCTCCGGAGCAGGTGATCGCCAAACCGCCGGGGATGCCATGGGCGCAGGCCGGTGCACTGTCGGCCTCGGCGCAGACGGCACACACCGGCCTGGAGGAGCTGCGGGTGAGTGCCGGTGAGACCGTGCTGATCCATGCCGCCTCCGGTGGAGTCGGGACCATCGCGGTGCAGCTGGCGGTAGCCTCGGGCGCAACGGTGATCGGGACGGCCGGGCGGGCGAACCAGGACTACCTGCGTACGCTCGGAGCGACGCCGACGGTCTACGGTGAGGGGCTGGTCGAACGCGTCCGCGCCCTGGCCCCCCACGGTGTCGACGCGGTGCTCGACGCCGCGGGCGGTGACGCGCTGGACGCCTCACTCGAACTGGTCGCGGACCGGAACCGGATCGGCACACTGGTGGATTTCGCCCGGGCGCGGGAACTCGAGGTGCGCTGCATCCGCAGCAATCGATCGGCGTGGCGATTGCGGTCCATCGTCGATCGCTATCGCGAAGGCACCTTGACGCTCACGGTGTCCGAGACCTTCCCGCTGGACCGGATCGCCGACGCCCACCGCAAGGTCGACACCGGCCACGCGCGCGGCAAGATCGCTGTCGTGCTCCGGCAGCGGGCCGGGCTCGGAGGACCGCGCCCGTTCGTCCCCCCTGTCCGGCGGTGACGGCCGGGTCGTCGCCGAGGCCGGACTGCTGCATCCCGCCTGGCCCGGACGGGCTGATTCCTCACTACGATCAGGTCATGACTTCCAGGCCCGTCCGGATCGGCGTCCAGATCCAGCCGCAGCACGCCGAATACTCCGCCATCCGCCACGCCGCGGCCCAGGTCGAGGAAATCGGCGCCGACATCCTGTTCAACTGGGACCACTTCTACCCGCTGTACGGCGAGCCCGAGGGTCTGCACTTCGAGTGCTGGACGATGCTCGCAGCCTGGGCCGAGCAGACCTCTCGCGTCGAGATCGGCGCCCTCGTGACCTGCAACTCCTACCGCAACCCGGAACTGCTCGCCGACATGGCCCGCACCGTCGACCACATCAGCGACGGCCGGCTCATCCTGGGGATCGGGTCCGGCTGGTTCGAGAAGGACTACCAGGAGTACGGCTACGAGTTCGGCACGGCGGGCGGCCGCCTCGACGACCTCGCCGAGTCGCTGCCCCGCATCGAGTCACGCTGGGCCAAGCTCAATCCGGCACCGACCCGCAAGATCCCGACCCTGATCGGCGGGGGCGGCGAGAAGAAGACGCTGCGCCTGGTGGCCAAGCACGCCGACATCTGGCACAGCTTCGGCGACGCCAAGACCATCGAGCGTAAGGTGGCGATCCTCAAGCAGCACTGTGCCGACGTGGGCCGCGACCCCGCTGAGATCGAGATCTCGGCGGCCGTGCAGGGTAAACCCGCCGAAACCGGCCAGGCCCTGCTGGACCTCGGCGTCACGTTGTTCACCGTGGGCACCGGCGGCCCGGACTACGACTTCACCGAGCTGCGCGACTGGACCACCTGGCGTGATGAGGTCAACGGATGAGGTGACCCACTTCCGGTCCGGCCCACCGACGAGTGCGCCGGACCGGAGCGAGGCAGCGCCAGAGGCACCGGGTGGATGTCCCTCGGGCATCGTAGGCTGCGTGCCATGAGGCGAGCAGTGGTGATCGGAGCGACCGGGCATGTCGGCACCTATCTGGTGCCACGGCTGGTGCGGGCCGGGTATGACGTCGTCGCAGTGAGCCGGGGCGGGCGCGCGCCCTACCACGACGCACCCGAGTGGCGGTCGGTCGAGCGGGTCGTCGCCGACCGGGAGGCCGAGGATGCGGTTGGCACGTTCGGCGCGCGGATCGCCGCCCTGCGCCCGGACGCGGTGATCGACCTCATCTGCTTCACCGCGGAGTCGGCCCGGCAGCTCATCGACGCGCTGCGCCCCACCCGTCCGTTGCTGCTGCACTGCGGCACCATCTGGGTGCACGGGCGCACCGCCCGGATCCCGGTCACCGAGGACGAACCCCGTACGGCGTACGGCGATTACGGCACCGGCAAGGTCGCGGTCGAGGACCTGCTGCATCGCGAGACCCTCGCCGGCGGTGTCCCGTCGGTCGTCCTGCACCCGGGGCACATCAGCGGCCCGGGCTGGCCGGTCATCACACCCGCCGGCAACCTCGACCCGCAGGCGTGGCGCAAACTCGCGACCGGAGCACCACTCGCCCTGCCCTTTCTCGGGCTCGGTGTGCTCCACCACGTGCACGCCGATGACGTCGCGCAGGCGTTCGAACGGGCCCTGACCCGCCCCGCGGCGATCGGGGCGAGCTTTCACGTCGTGGCGGAGCAGGCGATGACCTGCCGAGGGCTGGCGGCTGGAGTCGCCGGATGGTTCGGACGGGAGCCCGTGCTCGATCTCGTCGACTGGTCGCAGTACGAGCAGCGCACCGGGGCCGAACACGCCGGAACCACCCGGGAACACGTCGAACGCAGCATCGCGGCGAGCATCGACCGGGCCCGCACCGTCCTCGGTTACGTCCCGCGGTATTCCTCGCTGGACGCGATGCGCGAGTCCGTGCGGTGGCTCGCCGAACACGGCCAACTCGACCTCGGCGGCGCGGTCCTGGCCTGATAGCCGGTCAGAGCGCGCGGAAATCGGCCGGCGCGTCCGAAGCGGCCGGGGCCATCCACAGATCACCCCAGGGCAGCGCGACGCGCAGCAACGTCCGCGCGATCTCGGGCGGCGGGGACATGGGCGAGCTGGTTGTCAGACAAGCCCGCGGTCCACGATCTCGTCGGCACCGGTCTCACGATCTCCGTGGCGACAGCCCCGCAAGGCGCGGCGTGATTCGTGGCGGCTGCGCCGCCGGTCCTCGCATCGACACGATCGGGCAACGTGCACACCTCGAAGCGGTGATCGTGCCACGGCTCGCACGTCACCATCGGGCGCTCCGCCAGCTTGACCCACCAGGGCCTGGTCTTGTCGGTCCTACTCATCCGGTCACCTTTCGGCTCCGTGACACCCCGGACTGGGGCTGTCACAAGCAGCGCACCACGATCACCTCCGTCACCGAGTCAAGAAGACGCGACTGTAACCCACCCGCACCACCACCGGTGGTAAATCGCGGCCGGTCCCGATGGTGCCGGCAGCGAGGCCAGGGACAGCAAGAGCATCGCCGGTGCGCAGTCCGGTGAGAGCGGGTACCCGGGCCCGCACCCCGGCCCGGCCCCACCGACGTCCCCCTGCCACCCAGCAGACCTGGCTCACCCCGGCCGGATATCGCACCGGACGGCCCGCCCTCACCGTCGATCCAGCCGGACGGCACGCCCACACCGTCGGTGCCGCCGGGAGGCCCCGGTCCGGCGCCACTGCCACCGGCGGGCTTCAAGGAGAAGCTGACAGGTCATGTCGGCAACCTGCTCGGCATCGGCTACGGCGCCGGCGAGTCCGACAAGGAAGGCGGGCACTGATCCGATCGTACGAACAATCGTGTGGGCGCCCGGGTCGAACGTCGCACGGCTGACGGTTCCTCAGCGGGGGCGCAGCAGCGGCGGGTGCAGCAGCCGTGCCGGCCCCCGGCGGAACAGTCGGGCCGGACGACCCCGGTCCCGGGCCACGCTGCGGCCGACCGGTTCCACGAAGCCGTCCGCTCCGGTGACCTTGCGGTGGAAATTGCGGGGGTCGATCGTGGTGTGCCACACCCTCTCGTAGACCTCGCGGAGGTCGGCGATGGTGAACTCCGGCGGGCAGAACGCGGTCGCCAGCGGCGTGTATTCGAGTTTGGCCCGGGCCCGCTCAAGCCCGTCGGCCAGGATCCGGTCGTGGTCAAAGGCCAGGTCGCCGGGGCTCAACTCGTCGCAGGGCCGCCAGGCCGCCCCGGCCGCGTCGCTGCCGGCGACCGGTATCGGCAGGTCAGGCCGCAGTGCCAGGTAGGCGACCGCCACCACCCGGCCGCGCGGGTCGCGACCCGGGGCGCCGTACGTGGCGAGTTGTTCGAGGTGCCCGGCCGCCGGGTCGAGGCCGGTCTCCTCACGCAACTCCCGGCGGGCCGCCTCCTCGAGGTCCTCGTCGGGCAGGACGAAGCCACCCGGTAGCGCCCACTGCCCCTCGTACGGCGGGATGCCGCGGCAGACCAGCAGCACCTGCAAGCGAGATTGCCGGATGGTCAGCAGCACCAGGTCGACCGCAATCGTCATGTTGACGATAATAACCCTGTCGGTTTATCGTCAACTTGACGAAATAAGGGAGTGAGTGACCATGGCCCACGTGACCCGGCGGTTCCACCTGAGACACCTGCGCGGCACCCCGACCAGCTGGATCAGCTGCACCACCGGCGGCAAGGCCAGGCGCGCCGGGACCGGCCTGTCGTTCTGGTACCGGCCGCTGAGCGCGGTGCTCTCCGAGGTCCCGGTCGACGACCGGGAGTTACCGCTGCTGTTCCACGCCCGCACCGAGGACTTCGCCGACGTCACCGTGCAGGCTACGGTGACGTACCGGGTCAGCGACCCGGCTGCGGCCGCGGCCCGCCTGGACTTCTCCATCGACCCCTACCGGGGCGCCTGGCGCGGGCAACCGCTCGACCAGGTCGCCGGCCTGCTCGCCGAACTGGCCCGGCAGCCTGCCCTGGACCTGCTGGCCCGGCTGCCGCTCACGGAGGCGCTGACCTCGGGGATCGCCCCGGTCCGGCAGGCCGTCGCGGACGCGCTCGCCCACGACACCCGGCTCACCGAGACCGGCGTCAGCGTGGTCAGCGCCCGGGTGGTGGCGATCCGTCCGGAGCCCGACATGGAACGTGCCCTGCAGACGCCCACCCGCGAGCGGGTGCAGCAGGAGGCCGACCGCGCCACGTACGCGCGGCGGGCCCAGGCCGTCGAGCAGGAGCGCACGATCGCGGAGAACGAGTTGCAGAGCCAGATCGAGCTCGCCCGCCGGGAGCAGCTACTGGTCGAGCAGCGCGGTGCCAACACCCGCCGCGAGGCCGAGCTCGACGCCGAGTCCCAGGTGGTCGCCACCGCGGCCTCCGCCGACCGGTTGCGCACCACCGCAACCGCACAAGCAGACGCCGATCGCGTACGCGATGAGGCGCGCGCTACTGGTGCCCGGCTGGTCGGCCTGGCCGAGGCGGAGGCGGAGGCGGCCCGTCTCGCCGCCTACCGTGACCTGCCGCCCGCGATCGTGCAGGCCCTCGCCCTGAAGGAACTCGCCGGCCGACTCCCCGCGATCGGCGAACTGACCATCACCCCCGACCTGTTCAGCAAGCTCGCCGGACGGCTCGGATGAGCACGCTTTCCCCGCGTGTGGTGATCGTGTCGCGGCGCAGCGAGCTCGACGAACTGCTCGCCCGGCACGGCACCCGCGGCGCGGCCGCCTTCTTCCTGCGGGCACGCGGACGCGACCTGGCCGAGGTGAGCGCTCGGCACGACGCGCTGACCGCCGCGCTCACCGAGGTGGGCAGCGCGATCCCGGCGGACTGGCGGCGTGGCCACGTCGACCGCGCCGACCTGCCCCGGTTCCTGTTCGCGCCCGAGGACGTGGTGATTGCCGTCGGCCAGGACGGTCTGGTCGCCAACGTGGGCAAATACCTCGACGGCCAGCCGGTGATCGGCATCGACCCCGAGCCCGGCCACAACCCGGGCGTCCTGGTCCGGCATCGCGCCGCGGCGGTTGCCGACCTGCTGCACGCCCGCGGCGGTGGCGAGGAGCGGACCATGGTCGTCGCACGGCTCGACGACGGCCAGACCCTGCACGGCCTCAACGAGATCTATGTCGGCCACCCCGGCCACCAATCCGCCCGCTACGTGCTCACCGGCCCCGGCGGTGACCGCGAACGCCAATCGTCGTCCGGCGTCATCGTGGGCACCGGCACCGGCGCGACCGGCTGGTGTGCGGCCATCGTCCGGGAACGTGCCACCGCCCCGACTGTGCCGGGCCCGGTCGAACCCGCCCTCTGCTGGTTCGTCCGGGAGGCCTGGCCCTCCCCCACGACCGGCGCCACCCAGGTCTGCGGCCGGCTGCACACGGGGCAGGGCCTGGAGCTGAGCAGCGAGTCCGAACGCCTGGTCGCCTTTGCCGACGGCCTCGAGTCCGACGCCCTGCGACTCGCCTGGGGCCAGCGCGTCTCCGTCGGCGTCGCGGACCGCCGCCTGCGCCTGTTGTGACGCCGGGCGCTCGTCGTCGCCTGCGTCAGGTCGACGGTGGCAGGGCCGGCCTCCTGCGGCGGGCGCGCACGACCCGGACCGGGGTCCCGGCCTGCAGATAGAGAACGCGGCATCGCTCACCGGGGATCAGGTGAACCTCGACGACGTCCCGGACCGGCGGATCGACACCGGCAACCCGGTAGCGGTGCGCGCCGGAAATGATCAGGTCACCAGGGCGGATGTGGGATGGCGACTGGACGATGCTCTCCCGGCCGACGACACCACCGAGACCCACGCGGGAGAGGCCGGCGACCCACTGCTCCGAGGCCTCTTTGCTGAGCCGCCCGCCGTTCCTGTTGACCCCCACGGCTCTCCTCCACGGTGTCGTCGCTGACTTCCGTTCACCGCAACGGCCTTGTTATCGGCCGCGGCGACGACCAGTTGAGCCGAACGACCGCAGCCACTGATTAGCCGACCGGTCATCACGGCCGGGCGCTACGAGCCGGTACGGTAGCGACCGGCACCTATCCTCGCACCGTGTCCCTATTGGATGGTCGGCCTCATTTTGTCCTGCGTCGCGGCGTCCCGCTGATTGTCGGGGCTCTGGCCGCCGGCATCACGTTGTACGCCGTCGGCGTCGACCTGCTGCCCGCCTCAGGCGCGGCGGATGACACGCGTGCCCGATGGGTCGAGGCGGCACCGGCGACGAGCGCATCCGCGCCCGATTCGAGGACCGACACCAAGCGGACGCTCACCGTTCTCGGCGCCGGTGATGTGCTCATCCACCCCGAGGTGTGGCAGCAGGCCCAGCGCGACTCCACCGCCGGCGGGTTCGACTTCTTTCCGATGTTCCGCCCGGTGAGCGAGACCGTCTCCGACGCCGACCTGGCGCTCTGCCACATGGAGACGCCGCTCGCCGCGCCGGACGGGCCGTTCGCCGGGTACCCGGCGTTCAGTGCGCCGCCGCAGGTGTTGCAGGGGGTGAAGCAGACCGGGTTCGACGGTTGTTCCACGGCCTCGAACCACTCGATCGACCGGGGCGAGGCAGGCGTGGTCCGGACCATCGAGGCGTTCGACGCGGCAAGACTTGGCCACACCGGCACCTTCCGCAGCGCGGCGGAGGCGAAAACACCGAAAATCTATGCCGTACGGGGAGTCAAGGTCGCGCACCTTTCGTACGCCCTGGGCTTTAATGGGCTGAACCGGCCGCAGGGTAAGCAATGGCTGGCCAACCGGATCGAACCCGCCGCCATCATCGCCATGGCGAAGCGGGCCCGCGCCGCCGGCGCCGAGATCGTCGTGCTGAGCCTGCACTGGGGCACCGAGTATCAGCACGAGCCCAACGCCGACCAGCGCAACCTGGCCCGGGTCCTGCTCGCCGCCCCGGACATCGACGTGATCCTCGGCCATCACGCGCACGTCGTCCAACCGATCGAGAAGATCGGGGGCAAGTGGGTCGTCTACGGCATGGGCAACCAGCTCGCCCGGCACTCCCAGCCGATCGACGAGAACCGCGAAGGGATCATGGCCCGGGTCACCTTCACCGAGGCGGCGCCCAAGCGCTGGCAGGTGACGTCGATCGAAGCGATCCCGACCTGGGTCGAACTGACCCCGCGCATCCGCCTGGTCGAGCCCGCCCGGATGATCGCCGACCCCACGACCCCCGCAGCCGGGCGAGCCACCTACCAGGCGGCCATGGACCGGATCCGCGAGCACCTGTTCACCCGGGGCGCCGAGAAGGCCGGGCTTGTCGTCACCGGCTGAATTCTGTCCCCTCCTACTCGGCCTCACTTCGCCTGCACCAGCTCTGGCTGCCGGACCTCCGCCTTGACGGGCCAGCGGATTTCGCTGACGATGGGAGCGCTCCCAACGACCGTCATCGATGAAAGAAGTCTCTATGAAACACCGCTTTGCCTTCGCGGCAGCGGTGGCAGCAGGCCTGCTCGTCACCGGAGCAGGCGTAACCGCTTCCACCGCATCGGCCGCGGCGACCGGCTGTTCGGCCACCTACACCGTGGTCAGTCAATGGGCAGGAGGCTTCCAGGGTGGTGTCTCGTTCACCAACCTCGGCGACCCGCTGTCCGGCTGGAAGCTGGAGTTCAGCTTCCCCGACGCCGCGCAGAAAGTAACCCAGGGCTGGAATGCCACCTGGTCGCAGTCCGGTTCGGCGGTGACCGCCGTCGACCTCGGCTGGAACAGCGGCGTCGCGACCAACGGCTCCGTCTCGCTCGGCATGATCGGCAGCTGGGGCAGCAGCAACCCGAACCCACCCTCCATCGAGGTCAACGGCGTCACATGCACCGGCAGTACCACCACCACACCCCCGACCACACCCCCGACCACCCCGCCCACGACGTCGCCGCCGGTGCGCGATCCGGCGCCGGCGCTCAAGGTCACCGGCAACAAGATCGTGACGTCCACCGGGAAGGCCTACCGCCTGCTGGGAGTCAACCGGTCCAGCGCGGAGTTCGCTTGCGTGCAGGGCAAGACCGGTGTCTTCGACGGGCCCGACCCCGACCAGTCCACCGTCGATGCCATGAAAGCGTGGAACATCCACGCTGTTCGGATTCCCATCAACGAGCAGTGCTGGCTGGGCACCTATGGCACCCCCGGCGGGGCCGCGTACCGGACGGCGGTCACGAACTACGCGAACCTGCTGGTCGCCAACGGGATCAACCCGATCATCGACCTGCACTGGACCTACGGCAGTTACAGCGGCGGCGGCAACGGCAACTGCACCGACGTCAACGCCACCTGCCAGAAGCCGATGCCGGACGCACAGTACGCACCCCAGCTGTGGACCAGCGTCGCCACCGCCTTCAAGGGCAACAACGCGGTCCTGTTCGACCTGTTCAACGAGCCGTGGCCGGACAACGCCGACGGCTACGCCAACGCGGACAACGAGTGGAAGTGCTGGCGTGACGGCGGCACCTGCGGCGGCATCAGCTATCCGGTCGCCGGCATGCAGAGCCTGGTGAACGCCGTACGTGGGGCCGGCGCCACGAACGTCATCCTGCTCGGTGGCCTCGCCTGGTCCAACGACCTGACGAAGTGGCTGACATACAAGCCGACCGACCCGGCGGGCAACCTGGTGGCAGCGTGGCACGTCTACAACTTCAACTCCTGCTCCAACACCGCCTGCTGGGACAGCCAAGTCGCCCCGGTGGCCGCGCAGGTGCCCGTCGTCGCCGGCGAGATCGGCCAGGACTCGTGCGCGCACGACTTCATCGACCGGGTGATGGCGTGGGCCGACACGCACAACGTCGGCTACCTGGCCTGGACCTGGAACCCGTGGGGCTGCACCGGCGGCAACGTACTGATCCAGGACTACACCGGCACCCCGACCGACAGCTACGGCTCCGGCTTCAAGGCCCACCTGCTCACCGTCAATCCGTAAATTCCACGTGGCCGACAAGCCCGCACCGACCCGGTGCGGGCCGGTCACCCCACGAGGACGTGCTGAACCTGGACGTCATGCCGGCGACGACGGAGCCGGCAGCGTACGTCGAAGGGACCTGTCAGGCAGTTCACGGATCCGGGATCGGTAACGCAGGGGTGACGTTGCGCCGCACGAACGCGCTCTCCGACGTGCATCCCAGGCCTGCGGCCCGCGCTCCCACAGCGGGCCTGGTCCTCGGCTCCACCTGCATGATCCTGGTTGCCTACTTCGTGATCAGCATGGTTGTCGGCTCGGGTGTCATGGGTACGGGTGCCGCGTCGTCGACCAGCCCGTGAGGGAGAGCCGGACTTCGCCGCCACTGCCACGGTGCGACTGTCACCGGGCCGTCACCGCCGCGCAAGATTCGCAGATGCGCTTCGACGATGTACCGGCCGGGGTCGATGCCCAGGTCGGTGCTCAGCCGGCGGCGAGCCTCGGCGTGCACCCGCAGGGCCGCCTCGGTTCGCCCACCCTCGTGCAGAGCCAGCATGAGCTGTGCCTGGAACTTCTCCCGGTAGGGCTCCTCGGCCGCGATCCGGTACAGGTCGGCGAGCACCCGTGCGTGGCCGCCCAGCTGAAGCTCCGTCTCGAAGAGAGCTTCCAGGGCGGTCAGCCGCCGCTCGGCGAGCGCCGGCCCCTCCCTCTCCGCCAGCAGACGGCTCGTACCGTGCAGTGGGTTGCCCCGCCATAGTTTCAACGCTCCCCGCAGCCGAGTCACGGTGCGCTCGAGGCGACCGGCGGCGAGATCGGCCCGGGCCAGTTCGGTCACGGCGTCGAATTCGTTCAGGTCCAGCTCTTCGGGGCCGACCGAGAGCTCATATCCCTCGCCCCGGCGGGTGACGCTCGCACCGCCGAGGATTTTTCGAAGCCGGGACACATAGAGCTGGAGCTGACGCCGAGCGCCCGCCGGTGGCTGCTCTCCCCAGGTCAGGTCGATGAGGGTGCTTTCCGGGACGGCGTGATCCCTGTTGAGCAGTAGTGCGGCAAGCACGGTGCGCGGCTTCGGACCACCGAGCGGCACGGATTGTCCACTCCAGACCTCGACCGTGCCCAGCAGCCGAAAACGCATATCTCTGTGCACCATCATGCGTACCCCTTGCTCGCGGCCGACCCTCCGGATGGCCCGTCCGGGGCTCGATCCGTGGCCACAACGTCGCAGGCGTACCCCGACAGTTCGGCTGGGGAAATGCTGAGAAGGCCGATCGTGCTGCTCGAACGTGTGCTGGTGGAACCGGTCAGCCCGTGTACTTCGCCCAGTCGACGTGCATCGTCACTTGATCAGGGGTCTCCGGGCCCGGCGCCGGCACCGGGCCGTCCGGCCCCGCGAGGACCTGCACGTACAGGAACATGGGAACGCTTGGGATGACCGCCGGCGTCGGCAGCCGGCGGGTGTCGAAGACGACCGCATCGTTGACGGAGACCGTGACGAAATCGGCGCGCCATTCGATGGTGAAACTGTTCCAAGCGGTGAAATCTCCCGATACGGGTGTTCCGTCGACGGGCGGACCACCGCCGGTCTCGAGGACGGGATACATGGTGCGACGATCGCCGCCGTCAAGACGCGCCGCCGTGACGAAGCCCCAGCCAGGTGTGCCCTTGGGAGCGTCCGGATAGAGGCCGACGACCGGTGCGTAGCCCGTTCCGACATCGAATTTGGCTCTGACCTGCCACACCCCGTAGCTGCGGACGACTCCGCGCTTCAGGCACCAGCAGACCGAGCCGGCCATGTTCCCCCGGCCGGTGGAGCTTCGACCCTTCCCGATGATCTGCAGCTCGCCGTCACTGACCCGCACGTTGTTCGGCGACCACGACGAACCGTTCGGTCCCTGCGAATTTTGAGCGTGCCATTGCCCAGGCGTCAACTCGGTGCCAGAGAACTCCTCGGTGGCCGAGAACACCGTGGCGGCCGGAACGGAAACGCTGGTCTTCGGGTCAGTAGGCCAGAGATGGATGACGGCGGCGGGCAAGAGGATCGCCGCGGTGGCGGCAGTCAGGAGTCGGCGTGCCGTCCTGTACGACGTGCCCGGAAATTTCGAATAAGGCGCTATGTCAGCCGTCATGGCCAGGGCCGGCCGCGCGGGACTCCGCTTGCCGGGCGCCGCGCCGTCAGCAGCCTCCAGGTGCTTCGCGTCCGGAGCGGAGGCCACCCGGTGGTCGGTACGCAGAATTTCCTCGTAGAGCGCCAGCACCTGCGGGCTGGGATCGGTGCCGTACTCCTCGACCAGCAGTTTCTGGTGCAGACGGCACCGCTCCAGCGCCTCGGTCGGCCGGCCCGCGGCAACCAGGGCGCGCACCAGGGTCACCAGCAGTGGCTCCACCAGGCGATGGGCATCAGCCAGCCTGGTCAGTTCCGGCAACACCGCCGTCGCGTTGCCCACCGCCAGCTCGGCCTCGGCCCACTGCGCCATGGCGATCAGGAACTCCCCGTTCAGCTGCTCCCGGGTCTGCTTCACCCAGGCCCCGTCCGCCCCGGTCAGCGGGTCACCACGGTGCAGGGAGACAGCCTGCCGGAGCAGCTCGACCCGCCGATCGGCCGGGCAGTCCGGGGTTCGGGCCTGAGTGGTCAACGTCCGGAAGCGGAACAGATCGACCTGATCAGGGCGGGCCGTCAGCCGGTAACCGCCGTGCTGATTGACCACGGTCACCGGCGAATCGTCGAAAGCATCGTCGAGCACGCGGCGGATGCGGGTGATGTAGGTGCCGAGTGTCCGCACCGCCTGTCTGGGCGGGTCGTCGCCCCAGACCCGGTCGACCAGAGTCGCCGTCGGCACCACCCGGCCCGTGTCGACGGTCAACGCCGCCAGAACCGCCAGGCGGCGGGGTTCGCCGACCTGGACGACGCCCCTGCGGGTAGCGATCTCCATCGGTCCCAGAAGACGCAGTTCCTCCACGACGGGCATCCTCCAAGTCCGGACCGCACCGGCAACCGGCTTCGATGGACGGTCAGGATGTCCACGATAGCCGCGGTTGCTCCATACGGCCCGCTGGAGTCGATGTCAGCCCGACGTGAGCCGAAGGGGCCGGGCGACGACGCCGCCCGGCCCCTTCGGCTCACCACGTCACGAAGTCTTGTAGGCCGCGATGTCGCTCTGGTATTTCGCGGGAGCGTTCGGCCCGATCGGCGTCACGTCCAGCGCGGATCGGATGTAGGCGGCGGGCTCGTCGAAGTATGCCTCGAAAGCCAGGGTGGAGGCATTGTCACGGAAGAACGTGAGGTAGTCGTGGATGTACTGCGGGTTGTCGCCGCCGGCGTTGTCGTGCCACTGACAGTGACCGTTGTTCTCGTTGCAGGCCACACCCCACTCCGGTACGGCCCACTTCATGGAGCTCTGCGCCGCGTAGTCACGGGTGTCCTTCAGCCGGTTCAGGTGCGCGGTGGTGCCGGACGTGCCTCTGTCCGGGGCCCAGGAGTCGTAGGTGTCGATGGCGTAGACGGAGAGGTACTGCTTTGCGGCCTGGAACACCGCACGGGAACAGCTGTTGCAGGTCTGGTCGTCGCCGTAGTTCGGATTCCACACGATCCGCAGGTCCGGTCGTTCGTCCTTGATCCACGCGGCTGCTTTGATGAACGAGTTCTTCCACGCCGTCTTGTTGTTGGCGATCGTCACCCCGTTGTAGTCCTGCCGGGTGCCGTCGCCGATCATCCAGTACGAGCTGGCTATGTTCATCTCCCAGCCGAGCCGGACGTAGGCGTTCGGATCCCCGGTCGCGATGTGATCGGCGAGTTGCCGCCACTGCGTCTCACTACCGGTATTGCTGACGTTGTTGGAGCCCGGCCACAGCGGGATGGTCGCGACCAGGTCGCCCTTGGTGGTGTCCCAGCCGGTCGGGATCCCGTCGGTGATCCAGTCCGTGCTCAGCAGCGTGCTCCAATTGTCGCGGGCCGGGAAGAGCACGATGTCGTCGACCGGGGCGCCACGCCACTGCTGGAAGTTGACGACCCCGCCGGACGTCTGCGGCTGGGGGCCGACGCCGGAGTTCCACGGCAGGCCGCTGAGATTCGACCCGGTGGACGGCGGGGTGGTGCCGGAGGTGACCACTGCCTTGTCGAAGGTGATCGAGTTGCCCGCCGGCACGCCGGTGTGGGAGTGGCGGGGCGTGAAGCTGAGTTTCAGGGTGTGTGTGGTGTCGGTCAGAGTCGGTGACGTCCAGACCGGTACGGTCATGGTGCTGGCCGGGCTGGCGTAGTAGTCGACGTCGACCGGGGTGGCGCCGTCGATGGCGACAGTGGCGATGTTGTCCTGCGGTTCCTTCATGCCGTAGAGGACAACCTGATTGCCGGTGAAGCTGAACGACAGGTACGAATTCGTCGTCTGCGTCCATCGGAAGCTGCCGTCGGCGGAACGGGCGCAGTTGCCGACACACGCGGGCCAGGTGCCGGAATAGGTCACCGCCGGGCTCGTGTCGTCGATTATGGTGGTCACCGCGGCCGATGCCGCGGGAGAGCCGGCCACGACACCGGTCAGCCCGGCGGTCAGCACGCCGGCCGCGGCGACCCATCTACGCAGTCTCATGAGTGAGCCTTTCCTGATGTGAACAAGGGTCTGTCTCGAGTGATGCGGAAAACTCGGGTGCTCAGCCTGCTCAGCTGAAGTCGCCGGCGATGGAGTGCCAGTCGTCCCAGCTGCCGTTGGCGTACGACCTCTGATACATGGCGTAACCACCGGTCGGGCTGATCGCGAAGACGTCGTACCGGCCGTCGTGCAGCGTGACCGACGGGGTCCCGGTGAGGTTGCCGCCGATGTTCAGCCAGTCGCCCCAACTGCCGTGGTAGTTCCGTTCTTGCAGGGCGCCGGCCGCATTGATGCCGAAGATGTGGTACCCACCGGAGCTGTCGACCACAGCGGCGGCGCCGCGGCCGGGCTTGAAGCTGCCGCCGAGGGAGTGCCAGTCACCCCAGCCCGCGCTCGGGGTGTAGCTCTTCTGGTACATCTCACCGTTGCGGCCGGTCCCGAAGACGTCGAACCGGCCGCCGGTGTAAGTGACCGCGGGGGTGCCGAGCAGGACGCCGCCGAGGTTCTGCCAGTCTCCCCAGTTGCCGTTCCATACCCGCTGCATGAGGGTGCCGGACGGGCTTACCGCGAAGACGTGGTATTTACCGTTCTCGTAGATGGCAGCGACGCCGATCTGGTTGTTGAACTCCCCGCCGATCGAATGCCAGTCGCCCCAGGCGCCGTTCTGGTAGGTGCGCTGGAACACGGAACCGGTGGTGGCGGTACCTCCGTCATTGACCGCGAAAACGTCGTAGCGGTTGTCGTGGTAGGTCACCGCGGGCGAGCCGCCGAGGTTGCCGCCCAGGCTGTGCCAGTTACCCCAGGTCGCATTCCAGGTGTTCTGATACAAAGCGCCACCGGACGTTCCGGCCTGGCCCTTGATGCCGAACACCTGGTAGTTGTTGCCGGGCACGTAGACCACCGAACCACTGTTGCGGCGTCCGGTCGGAGCCGGCATGTTGTCGTATTGGTAGAGGTCGTGCGCCGACATGATGGACTCCACTTTGTCGGCGTAGTCCGGGTCGGTGGCGTAAAGCTCGGCCACGTGTTCGATGAACGCATCCGGGTCATGCCGGAACGGCAGCGCCGACGCGTAGGCCGAACTCGTCGTCAGCAGCCGGCCGTAATCACGGAACGAATCCGTTCGGGAGGCGTAGACCCGGAAGTACGCGGTGACCGTGTGGCAGGTCGGGGTGCATTCGGTGGTCGGATAGGCGTGGCAGCCGGTCGCGATGGGGCCGGGCTCACCGGACGACACACATTTGAAGCCGAAGTAGTTGTTGTCGTTGGTGGACAGCGAACTGGTGCCCCACGCGGACTCCAGAGCGGCCTGGGCGATGGTGACCGACGTCGGCACGTCGTAGTCGTCGTGGGTGGTCCGGGCCGGACCGACCGAACTGGCGATGAACTGGTCCTGCCCAGGAGTCGCGAAGGCGGCCTGGGGGGCGAGGACCGATGCGGCGCCGGCGAGAGCGACAGCCATGAAGTTCCATACTCGACGCACTTTCGTGCCTTTCGATGGGGAGGCGGAGTGGAACGGGCCGGCCGATGGTCGGCCCGTCCCGGGTTCAGCGGAAGTCGCCGGCGATGGAGTGCCAGTCGTCCCAGCTGCCGTTGGCGTACGACCTCTGATACATGGCGTAACCACCGGTCGGGCTGATCGCGAAGACGTCGTACCGGCCGTCGTGCAGGGTGACCGACGGGGTGCCGGTGAGTTTGCCGCCGATGTTCAGCCAGTCACCCCAGCTGCCGTGGTAGTTACGCTCCTCAAGAGCGCCCGCGGGGTTGATGCCGAAGACGTGGTAACCACCACCGCTGTCCACCACGGCTGCGGTGCCGAAGCCGAGTTTGAAATCTCCGCCGAGCGAATGCCAGTCGCCCCAACCGGCGGACGGGGTGTAGCTCTTCTGATACATCTCACCGTTGCTGCCGGTCCCGAAGACGTCGAACCGGCCGCCGGTGTAAGTGACCGCGGGGGTGCCGTGCAACACACCGCCGAGGTTCTGCCAATCACCCCAGCTGCCGTTCCACACCCGCTGCATCAGGGTGCCGAACGGGCTCACCGCGAAAACGTGATACTTGCCGTTCTCGTAGATGGCGGCGGCCCCGAACTGGTTGTTGAACTCTCCGCCGATCGAGTGCCAGTCGCCCCAGGCGCCGTTCTGGTAGGTGCGCTGGAACACGGAACCGGTCGTGGCGGTGCCCCCGTCGTTGACCGCGAAAACGTCATAACGGGCGTCGTGGTAGGTCACCGCGGGCGAGCCACCGAGATTGCCGCCCAGGCTGTGCCAACCACCCCACGTCGCATTCCAGGTGTCCTGGTACAGGGCCCCACCGGACGTTCCGGCCTGGCCCTTGATGCCGAACACCTGGTAGTTGTTGCCGGGCACGTAGACCACCGAACCACTGTTACGGCGGCCCGTCGGTGCGGTGGCTCCCTCCGGCGTGACATAGCCGACGAGGTAGCGGCCGAATTCGGACTTGTAGCCGGGCGTGGCCGAGATCTTGGCGTTCTTCACCACACTGGACGACCGGGCGAACTCCGCCTGGGTGCTGCCGGTGCCACCCCAGTCACCGCTGACGATCTGGACCTGACCGTCGGAGACCGACACGACAAGACCGACATGATGGATCTCGTTGGTGTTGGCCGTCGTCGGATCGCTGCCCGTCTTGCTGAACACCGCGGCATCGCCGACCTGGGGGCCGGTGGTGGAGAAGGTGTCGTACTCGACGCCATAGCTGTAGAAGCTTCGCGCGGCAGCGGTCAGATCGGAGGTGTGGTCCACATCCTCTTGAGCCCACACCCACCGGGCGAAGTCGGCGCACCAATATTCGGGTTGACCGCCATTGCCCGTGCAGGCCGAGTAGTAGGAGGAACCGCCCAGGCTATTCGTCTGACAGGCCTTGTGCCCGACGTTGTCCAGAGCGAGCGAGGCGATGTCCGCCGTGGTGGCGGCCGCCGGAGACGTCAGGGCTGCGGTCGAGGTGGCGAACGTCGCCACGACCAGTGCGGCGATCAGCGGCCTTCTCAGCCACGACCGGGTCTTGTGCATCTGCGATCCCTTCCACGGAGTCCGATGACGGGGCCCACTCGAAAGGTGCTTCAGCCCGAGCCGGCCGCGCGGAAGATTTGTAGCCATCGACGGTATATTTTCGGCATATCAGCCACACCACCTGCGCTCTACCACCCGGCGACCAATGCGCCTACCGCGAGGCGCGGGCGACAGCCGGCCTCAATCCCGCGAGCGGCGTCGTCACGGTCATGCTGCACACCTCCGCACGTCCCTCAGCCCAAGAATGCGCACAGGAAGTGAGGGAGCTTGGACTTGCGTCTCGGTTGGCCCAAGATGGGCGTGTCTGATTTCAGAGGCGAAGCGGATGCCGTCTCGACTGACCGCTTGTTCCTGCGGATGCCGGGCCGAGCGGATCTACCGGAGCTGTTCAGGCTGTACGCCGACCCGCAGGTCTGGGGGCCCGACCCCCTGACTCGCCACGACGCGATCGAACAGACCGAGAGAATGGCCGCAAACTCGCGGCGATCGGCAACTTCCCGACGAAACTGTGACTGCGCTCACCGATCACTGAACACGCTGGGTACTGCTTTCCGCAGATCACACCCAGCCTGAAACGGCATGGGGTGTCGGTGTGGCTCCCGGAGTTCGGTGGGAGGGACGAGCACCACGAGATCCCCGACGACGGCGCCCCGCACGCGCCCATCCGCGAGTGCGGCTGCAGCCCCCAGAGCTACACCGTGAGCGGCCACATCATCTTCGAGCATGTCGACCAGGACCTGCAATGACCCACGCGGCGGCACCACCGTCCACGGTGGGCCCACTCGACAAAGTTCCGCACTGGTCACACCGTGAAGAGTCACCGAAGATGATCGTCACCGCTACCCTCAGCTATTGCTGCATAGATCATCAATGCATGGGGAGGAACGAGAGTGACACGCGAGAGCCCCAGCAACATACAGGCCACAGCCGCACGCGAAGCCATGGATCTGCTCTGCCCCGGGCCGCCGGCGTGGGTCAAGCCGCTGTCCTACGGCACCGTCTCGACGAACTGCTCGAACACGTGGACTCCGGCACCGAGCAGTACACCGTCGCCCTGACCGACACCCCCGCCCCGTCGACCACCCGCCGCCGCCGAGGATGTTTCCCTCACCGCGATCGACGGTCCCGCGGCGTCGGCGAACGCCCCCCCCCCCCACTGCCTGAGCCCGCCACGGCACCGGCTCCTTGACCTGGAGGAAGCATGTCCGAGCCCACCAACCCGATCTGGCCGTTCTACGAGGACCAGGTCACCACGACCGACGCCACCCCGCCACCGCCGCAGCAGAAACAGCAGCCGAACGACACCCCCACCGCTGCCGTAGAGCCCCGACCAGTACCCATCCCGGCCGCGGAGCCCCAACCATCACCCACCGACACCGCCCCGGCACCACGTACCACCCCAGCACCTCGGCAGGAAAACTCGGCCTCGGTACCCACCCTGGACGACCTGCTCGCCGACCGGCCGGCCCCACCAACAGGTCCGGCCCGCACCGGCTGGCGGGCCACCGTCCGACGCGCCACCGGCGGCCTCATCGCCCCCGGACCCGGTACCGCCGAGATGCGCCACCGCCTCGCCGTGCAGTCCGTACAACGCAGCCTGCGCGGACCCAAGACGGTCGTCGTCGTCAACCCCAAAGGCGGCGCCCACAAAACCACCGCGACCCTGCTGCTGTCCGCCACCTTCGGGGTGCACCGTGGCGGCTACGTCCTCGCCTGGGACAACAACGAGACCCGCGGCACCCTCGGCTGGCGGGCCGCCCCGGCACGGCACGTCAACACCGCCGTCGACCTGCTCGGCGACCTGGACCGCTTCGACGAGGTCCGCAGCGCCCGCGTCGGCGACCTCGACAACTACGTCCGGTCGCAGGGTGACGCGCAGTTCGACGTGCTCGCCAGCGACGAAGACGCCGCCTCCGCGGCGAGCATCGACGCCGACGCCTTCAAGAGGTTGCACCGCACCCTCAGCCGGTTCTACCGCATCCTGTGCATCGACACCGGCAACAACATGCGCGCCTCCAACTGGCAGGCCGCCATCGACGCCGCCGACCAGCTCGTCATTGTCTCCACCATCCGCGAGGACACCTCACAGAGCGCGGCATGGCTGGCAGATGCGCTACGCGCCACCGGCCGCGAAACCTTGGTCGAGAACGCCGTCACCGTCCTGGCCGCACCGACCCGCACACCCGACACCGCGCTACGGGACCGACTGCACCGGCACTTCGGCAAACTCACCCGTGCCGTCCTCGAGGTGCCACACGACCCGGCCCTGGTCGCCGGCGGACCGGTCGCCTTCGACGCACTCACCCCCACCAGCCGCACCGCCTGGCTGCAAGTGACCGCCGCCGTCGCCGACGGACTCTGACCCGTCCCACCGATGCAGCTCAGCCCCGCGCCGTACGGTGGCCAGCATGTCCAGCTGGCCACCCACACTCGTCGGCTGGAGCGTCCTTATTCCGCGCCTGCGCGACGACTACCCGGTATGTCTCATGCATGGCCTGGTCGATGCCGATACGGTCGACACCGGCATCCCGAGCTGCCCGCCCTGCCGACAGGCCCGTCACGATCGCGCATCACCGCGAGGGACGCCTGCACCACTCACCGAACCCGCCCCGGAACGCTGCACGCTACCGGTTCGTCGGCAACACGTGTCAGTGTCGGCCGTACCAGCTCGGCCGCCCGCAGCCCTGACGTTGGGGCTGACCCCGATCAGCCGGCCGCCGCACGAGCCGCCAGGGAGGCTGTAAAGGAAATGAGTGCTGGGCTCAGACCAGGATTGTGGGCTCGGGCGTATTGGTGTCGCTGGGCCGGGACGGGGCTCTGGAGAGGTTGACGTCCGGCTTTACTGGGGAAGGTTCGACCCATAGGAGTCGGGCGACTGCGGCTGGGAGCCACCAGTTGTATTTGCCGAACAGCGACACCGTTGCCGGCACCAGCAGGGCCCGGACGATGGTGGCGTCCAGCAGGATTCCTACGCCGAGGGCGGTGGACAGGATCTTGATGTCGGTCTGGGGGGCTGAGCCCAAGGCGGCGAAAGCGAAAAACAGGATCAGGGCGGCCGAGGTGACCAGGCGTCCGGTTCGACCCAAGCCGTGCTCGACGGCGTACGCGGTGGAGCCGGTGCGGTCGTATTCTTCGCGCATACGGTCCAGGATGAACACCTCATAGTCCATCGAGAGGCCGAACAGGAACGCGAAGATCAGGACCGGTAGCCAGAAGGTCATCGCTCCGGTTCCGGCGATGCCGAAGACCGCTTGGGAGCCGTTGCCGTCCTGCCAGAACCAGGTCGCGATCCCGAAGGCGGCCGCCACGCTGGCCAGGTTGAGCACCACCGCCTTGAGCGGCAGCAGCAGCGATCGGAAGGCGCGCACCAGCAGCACGAAGACGACCAGGGCGATCAGGGCGATGACGTACGGGAACTTGTCGTACACCGCTTTCTGGAAGTCGATCACCTGTGCGCCCGGGCCCGTTACTCCCCCGTAGCCGGGTAGGTCGCTGGTCGCCTTCCGAATCGCGGTCACGACATCGACGCTCGAGTTGTCCACGGTTTCGTGGTCGGGGACCACGATCACCGCGGTGGCTCCGTTCGCGGCGGGCGGGCTGACGATCGCCATCCGTACGCCGGCCACGGATCGTGCCGCGGCGGCGAAGGCCTGGGCGTCACCGCCGGGTTCGACCAGCAACGGCATCGGGGTGAGTACGCCGTCGTCGACACCGCCGGACCGCAGTGATTTCAGTGTGTCGTGGGCCGCGCCGCTGGGGGCGAGCGAGTCGGAACCCGATGAGCCGATCTGCAGCCCGAAGAGCGGGACGATAGCGACCGTCAGCGCGGCGATCGCGGTGCCGGCGGCGATCCAGCGGTAGCGGATCACCCGGCGGGTCCAGGCCAGCCAAGCGGCCGAGGCGTTCTTCTCCTTGCGGATGCGCGGCCAGTCGACCCGTGGCCCGGCGAGGCTCAGCAAAACGGGTAGCAGGCTGAGCACCGCCAACGTGCTGATGAGGGGAATGAGCATGCCGCCGAAACCCATGCTCCGTACCAGTGGCACGTTCACCACGACCAGCGCTACGAGACTGATGGCCACGGTGATCCCGGAGGCCAGCACCGCCTTCCCCGCTGTGGCCATGGCGGTGATGACAGCGTCGTCGTTGGACTTTCCCCCGGCTCGTTCCTCGCGCCAGCGGGAGACCACCAGCAACGAGTAGTCGATTGCCACCCCCAGGCCGATCAGCGCGATCAGGAACTGGACCACGCCTGACACCTCGGTGAACGTGGTCAGGACCAGGACGGCGAGGAAGGTCGACAGGATGGACACGGCCGCGATCATCAGCGGCACGAAGGCCAGGAACGACGCGAAGACGAACACCAGGACGATCAGGGCGCCGGCCGCGCCGATCAGGGTCTCCGCGAGAATGCCTGCCCCCTCGTCGGGCGCGGCATCGCCGGTTACCAATTGCTGATAGCTGATGATCGTCGCGTCCAGCCCCTGCTGCTGCGCCGCCGCTGTCAGGGTCGGCTCGAGGCTCTGGCCCGTGGTGATCACCCCCTGCGCCGGCGGTGCGAAGACCAGCAGGAACGTGCCGCGCCCGTCATCGGTCAGGAACCGCTGGTCCCCGGTGCTGCCGTAGTCGAGCACCAGCCGGCCGGGTAGGACCCGGAGCGCCGCAGAGATGGAGGCCACCTCGGCTCGTTCGATCTTCTTCCCCTCCGGTGCGGTGAGCACCGGCACCGAGGCGGCACCGCCGTCGATGCCGTAGATCCGGGCGAGGTCGGCTTGCGTGTCCGATCCTTCCTGGCCGGGGACGGAGAAGTCGGCCGTCAACCGTTCGGGCACCCGGGCGGCGGCGAAACCCCCGGCGAGCATGGCGACGATCCAGAATCCGACCACCCACCATCGGAATCTCAGGACGGCATAGGCGAATTTCTCCACGGCAGATCCCTTTCGTCGACGAGCCGGCCTGGTGGCCAGATTACTCGCTTCTAGAGTTTCTCGACTCTAGAGGAGCTTTCTAGTCGAGTAAAGTGACGGCATGGAAGAGCACAGTGAGGAAGGCGACACCCTGTTCCGCCCTGGTCAGCGGTCCAGGGTGCTGCAGCTGATGCGCGCCTACACCGACGCTCATCTCGAGCTCACCCGGCACCTGGCCCGATCGCTCGGCGTACACGTGAACGACGCCGTCGCGACCTCGGAAATACTGTGGGCCGAGACCGTCGGCAAACCGTTGACGCCAGCAGGGCTGTCCGACCGCATCGGCCACTCCTCGGGCGCCACAGCGACCCTGCTGAACCGCCTCGAGAACGCCGGACTTGTCACCCGCAGCCGGGAGGACGCCGACCGGCGCATCGTCAGACTCCGCCTGACCCCCGAAGCGCGCTCCCGCACCGAGACGTTCTTCGCCCCCACCGGCAAGCAGATGGACCAGGTTCTCGACGGCTACGATGAGGTTGCTCTCACGCAACTGGAAGGTCTGCTGACCACCATCGTCGCGGTCACCGCCGACCGCAACGAGCACCTTCGCGAGACCTCCAGCTCCACGTTGCCCGGCGAAGACAGGAATTGAGCTAGATCCGCAGCACAGCCTGTCCACCGACCCCCACCGTGGTACAGCTACGCGCGGCGGCGCAGCCGCTCGGCGACGACGTCTGGATCGCCGTCACACTGCCCGGCGGGTACAAGGGTGCCGACGACCTCGACGACGACCTGGTGCCGCTGAGCTAGTCGCGGCCGGGCCTCGCCCGGGACAGGTGCCCGCGCTAAACGGTCGCATGGGGCTCAGTCACGCCGAATGTTCGCAGGAGACCCACGACGTGCACGATCCGGTGGATGAGAAGTTGAGGGGTTGCTCAGGGTGAGCCGGCAGTCGAGCTGGTGGGCGTCGGCCCGGCAGGTCAGCAGGGCTCTGATCACGGCCGCGTCGAGGAACGTGACGCCGGCGAGGTCGACGTCGATGTGCCAGGGGCGGTGCCGGCGCAGCAGGTCGATGACCGTGGGCTGTAACAGTGGTGTGGTGTCGCGGGCCAGCTCGCCGGCTGCGATCAACCGTACGGGATCGGTGCAGCAGACCCTTCTCCGCACGACACCCGGTCAAGTGCTTCTATTTATTTGACCGAGGAGTTTGGACTCAGAATATACAACTTGGCTAGCCAGCAGATCAGTCACGCGGCAGTCAAGGCTTCAGGTAAAACGGACAATCTTTCACGCATCGGCCAGCATGAAAAAGCAAGGGACGTCTGTGGACGCCCAGGAGTGACAAGACGTCCTGGCGCACGTGGTTCTTGCGCGGCAGAGTCGTTGGAATCGTCATGGATAGCCGGCTACCGAATCACACCAGGTTGGGGCCGGTGACGCGAGGCCCCGGCCGTCCGTGATCGCGATCCGGGCGGCTGGGCTGTAACGCTTGCCCTATCGCCCGCTGTTCGTAATCACTGCGTAACGCGAAGTCACTGACTGCCACGCTTCGAAATTGCGGAGTCACAGGGTGTCCCGACGCGCTTAACTGATTGAGGGATTGTCATGGATCAACCCAAGCCCGAGAACTTTCCAGATTCATCCACTGCCGCACCTGATGACCCACCTTCCGCAGTTCCATTGCGCCTTCTCGGCGCCCGTGAAATTCAGAGCCTCTTAAAGGTGAGCCGCATGCGCGCTTACCAAATAACCCGCATCCAAGGCTTTCCGGGACCTGTAGCTGAAATCAATTCTGGGAGAATCTGGCTTGCCGGGGACGTCGAGGAATGGATCCGAATCAACCGTCCCTGGAATATCATCCCAGGAATTCCAGGTGAGGCAGCGGTAAGTGCATAAGGAATGTCTTGTCAGGAAGGTACCCGTAGCGCCACCATCCATTACCTCTCACGCTTGTAGTCGCGATTAGAGGATTCGATGAAACAGGAAGTTCATGAACTAGAGCGAACTCCAATATTTGACAGACTCGCTACTGCGAAGGATTTGCCACCTACAGTAGTCAATACCGAGTTGGACGCGTCACAAAATCTGGAGAGAACAGCACCAGACGTACCCGGTTCCGTACAGACGATCGAGGTCGTTGAAGCCAGGATGCAAGCCACTGGTGCGAGCTTCTATCTCAGTCAAGCCGCTCTCGCACATATCGCACGGGCGGAGACTGTTCTGTACCAGCACCTGACAGTAACGCCGGGCGGGTTGTGTGTCAGTTGCGAGGAGCCGGAGCCGTGCCGGGGGCGGTACGAAGCGCTCGGTGTCCTTGACCGGTATGGCGTTCTTCCTCGGCGTCGGGCGGGTGTGGCGGGGGTTGCGGCGGATCTGAGTGGTCAGTCCTTTGCCGGCTTTGCTGCTCCCCAGACTCGTTCGAACGACGCTCGATGAGTTGCCACCATGCCGTCGTCCCTTCGGCTCTTCAGGTGCAGCACGGGTGCGTGGGCGGCGAGGCGGCCGTAGACGTGCGGGTTGACGAGCATTTCGGCGTCGCTGCGGTAGGTGGAGTTGTAGAGCACCGTGTCGTGGAGCCTTAGGTCTACCCCTGGCTCTGAGGTGAGCGGGACGAGACTCACGAGCGCGGTTCGGATTCGCGCGCTCATGCCGGCGCCGATCCCCTCCTCGGCGCCTCGGTCCGCGACGTGCTTCCCGGCTGGATCACCGAGCGCGATACGTACGCGTACGCCGGCTCTTGCCTTTCTGCGGAGCAGGGCAGGTACCGAAGCGTTCTCGGCCAGGAACAGTGCGCTGTACGCCAGGATGTCAATCTCCTCCTGGGCTCGGCTCAGCAGTCGGGCCCAGGAGTCGGATGGCGCCTCTGAGCGGTGCGGGTAGATGATGCGGACCTCGTCGGCCTCCGTGACGGGATCGGCCGGGCGGGGCAGGCTCGGCCAGAGGTCGTGGGCCTGCCAGCCGGTGAGGTTGACCAGCGCGTCACGGTGCCGGGGGTATGGCAATCGGCCGCTGATCCAGCGTTGGACGGTCTTCGGATCGACGTCGAGACGCGCGGCGACGTCAACTGTGGTTATCCCGGCGCTACCTAGCGCTCGGGCGAGTGGATGTCTCACGCAACGACTCCCATCGCTGGCGAAGTGGCCATCGTAACCAAGAAGTCCCTGGACGTCCTAACGCTGTGGTTCACGTTCTGTCACCCGATCAGGAGACTCGGACCAGACGAGCCAGCGATCGAGAGCGGACGGTGTGGGTCATGCAGAGAGACAGTCGCTCTGAGCGGTCGGCTCGTCAAGCTGCGGACCACTTGGCGTTTGCGCTCGAAGAGGCCGGCTTCGACGTCGGGTTGGAGTTCCCTCATCTGCAGGACGTTCCCAACTCCCGTGGTGCCACGGTCGTGCGTGTCGGGGACATAGACGCTGAGGTCGCGGGCCGACTCGCCGATGCGCTGATGAACGGCCGCAAGGGGACACCGGCAGGTGACGAGTAGCGCGCTGCATAGAGGTGTTCGCTAATCTGCCCGTGTGGATCAGATCGAACGTGCCCGTGACCTCGCGCGTCTGTTGCTGGCCGAGTCGATCCCCCGCCGGTGGGCACACAGTCAGGGCGTCGGCCGGAAGGCCGAGTCGGTCGCTCACCTGGTCGGCGATGACGGACCGGCGATGGTGTCCGCCGCCTGGCTCCATGACGTCGGGTACGCCCCGGATCTCGTAGTCACTGGCATGCACCAGCTCGACGGCGCACGCTACCTCCGCGACGTCGCTCGGGTGGATGATCTGGTCTGCCGGCTGGTGGCCCACCACTCCTGTGCCTACATCGAAGGTCGCAACCGCGGGATCTCCGACCAGCTCCTGAGCGAGTTTCCGCCGGTCGAGGGCGTTTTGTCAGACGCGATGACGTACGCCGACATGACCACCACGCCGGACGGTGAGCCGGTGGAAGTCGAGCGTCGTCTTGCGGAAATCCTGGACCGCTACGGCGACGGTGATCTCGTCGCCGAGTCGATCCGCGAGGCAAGGCCCCTGATCATCAACTCGGTACATGTGATCACGGCGGCCCTGGCCGAACACTGATCATTCAGCGCGGGACAGTGCTCCCTGCTCGTCGCGGCTCCAGCGTCGGCCGGCGCTGTCGAGAAACTCAATCTGTACGGGTTCCGGGTCGACGTACGACCGGAGCCAGTCAGCCGGCGCCAGGCGCTGCACGGTCTGACCTGGCGGAACTAGACCGACGAACTCCGAGCGTGGTTCTTCGTCACCGCGGGCCGGTAACGGCAACTCGACCTCGTAGATCGGCATCGCGCTCGCGTTGTGGATGTGGAAGGCGAGTTCGCGGTTGCCGTCGATCTTGAGGGTGAGTTCGACCCACGCACTGATGCGTTCGGCCTGGGCTCGTCGTTCGTCCTCGGCCCGGTCAGCTTCCCGATGGTGCTCCCGGCGCAGCAGCAGGAATCCGATGACGAACGCTCCCACCGTCCCCACAGCGGCGAACGAGTCCGCGAAGGCTCCGAGCCAGTCGCTATCCAAGGTGCGGGGTCTCCGATGCGGCCAGAAAGTGGTCGAGCCGCATGCGCATCGAGCGGTCCATCGATAGCGACCCGACCTCGCTCCTCGGAACCCACCGGACCTCCGTTGACTCGGCACTGGTGGTCGGAGCTCCACCGATCGGACGGGCAGCGAACACGACGGAGAACTCCTGTCGTACCTCGTCATTGCTGGTGTAGTGGATGACATGCCGGGGGTCGGTAAAGATGCCGACCAGGCCGGTGATGACCACGTCGACACCCGTTTCCTCTGCCGTCTCCCGCACCGCGGTCTCGGGGAGCGACTCGCCGAGGTCCATCGCCCCACCAGGGATTGCCCAGTTGCCGTTGTCCGAGCGCTGGATGAAGAGGATCTCTCCCCTGTCGTTGACGACAACGGCATTGGCCGACGGTACGAGGGATGTCGCCGCGGGCGCCTTCGGGTCGTCGTAGTAGTCGATCCGCTTACCCATGACTGGTCCTCATTTCAGCGGTGTGGCTTCGTCCCAGACATGCTCGAAGCTTTCCAGGTAGGTCGTGACCATGCCACCGCCGGCGGTCCGCCGCAGATGGAGCACCGGTGCCTGCGCCGCGGGGAAGCTGTAAATGTGTGTGTTGACGAGTAGCTGCTCATCGGCGCGGTAGATGGAGTTGTAGAGCACCGTGCGGTGGAGCCGGAACTCGATGCCTTCGACGTCCAGCAGTGGCCGGTACAGCACGAGGGCGTTGTGAATCTTGGCAGCTTGGAGGCCGTCCACGCCCTCGTCCGACCCGCGCTGTGCGACCACCTCGCTGGTGGCGTCACCGAGCAGGATGCGTACGCGTACGCCTTCCTCGGCCTTCTTCCGGAAGATCCGCTGAATGCCCGCGTCCTCCGACACGAAAAGCCCGCTGTAGACGAGGACGCCGATTTCCTCCTCAGCGGTGGCGAAGACGTTGCACCACAGGTCAGACGGCACCGACCACCGATGTGGATAGACGTTGATGATCTCGCTCTCACTGGCGCTGGCGACCTGGTCAGCGCTCAGCACGTCAGGCCACAAGTACACCTCGTCGACCCCGAGGCGCGACGCGACCGCGTACCGGTGTCGCCGATACGGTGTCCGACCGCTGATCCACCGTTCGACGCTCTTCGGATCGACACGAAGCGCCGCCGCCAGATCGGACGGGGTGACCCCGTGTTCCAACATTGCGGTGCGTAGTCGCTCGTTCGGCATCTATTTCCCGTCAGGACGTCCGGCAGCCCGACCAGGTTATGGGAGACGTCTTCGATACGTCCAGCCATGACCTGATCACGTCCCGTCGATTGATCGCATTCTCGATGGCATGCAGATGCCCCCAGCGCATCTGCCGAACTGAGAGGAGATCAGCGATGAACATCCCACTCCCCCGCAACGAGGTTCCGACCTGCCCGTGCGGCGCCCGACTCGGGACCGCGCACCCGGCGCTGTGCCTCAAGTGCGCCGCTCGTACGCGTTGGGCTCGTCGCCACCAGGCGCGCGGCAGCCACAGTGGTGCGGATCGCGCCACCCGGACCCGCCGGGCTCGCCGCCACCGCGGAGGCGGTGCCGCATGACCGTCGCCGTCTCCGCCGTCATCCTGCTCGGAGCGCTCGTCTTCCTGCTCTGGAAGTACGCCCGCATGCCGCTTTGGCAGGCCGCCGTCTGCGCGGCCTTCGGGTACTTCCTTGCCTCGTCGTCGATCGGTCCGGAGATCGGTGACGGCATGCGTTCCCTGGCTCGCTTCATCGCCGGGTTGGACCTGTGAGTCCGGCAGCGCGCCGAAGGCAAGGCAATTCGAATCCCCTTACGGAAGGAAACACAACCAGCCCCATGACTGACGAAACCCACATCCCTCGCCCCACCCTGGACCGGGAGGCAGTCACCGCCCACCTGAACGCCGCCTACGGACGGATGACGCCAGTCGCCATCTGGACCGCGGTAGCCGACATCCCTGTGCTGCTCGCCGAAAATGAGCGGCTCGTACACCTGCTGGCCCGTACACGATGGGACTTCGCTGATCTGCTCGCCGCCGCCCGCGCCACCCTTGGTGCCGATCACGACGGCGAGGCCGACCCCCTGGCCTACCTCCGCGACGCGGTGGCAGAGCACCGGCCTTGGGAGTCGCCCGACACCGCCGAGTCCGCTTGATGAGGGCGTACGGGCGCCGGCACCGCCGGTGGAGCCGTCGCCAGCCGCAACCCCTCCTGCTCGTACCGGATGAGCCACTCCTGATAGGCGCCATCGCTGCGATCGGGCGGGCTCTCTTCAGGTATCGGTCGGAGTCAGCGCCGGCCACGGCCGCAGTAGCCCTCTGGTTCATCGGGCTCTTGCTGCACACCACTCACCCTGAAGCTTGGCTCCTGGTTGCCGTTCTGACGTCCGCAGCGGCACTCGGGGCGGGGCGGAGCGGCTGGCCCTGGGGTCTCGACCGCTCAGCCGAGCGCGTCTACGCAGCGGCGGCCACAGCGATCGCGGGTGCCTGGCTCACCGCCGCCACCGCAGTGAGCCCCGTCCACACACCCCTACCAACCGTTCTCGTGGCCGCAACATGCGTGCTCGCTGTGCCGTGGTGGACCCATCGCCGCCGTCGAACCCGCGTCAGGGTCGATCGCGTCATCAACGCTTGGCCCGACGTCGCGGAGGCGATCGGCCTCACCGGGTCGCGCATCATGTCAGCCGTCGTGGACGCGTGGGGATGGCGTGCCCGTCTAAAGCTTCGGCCGGGACAGAACTTCACCGACGTTGTGGCTCGCGTGCCGGCGATCGAATCGGCCTTGGGGACACGACCCGGAGCGGTCCGGATCGAGCAGGACCCCGCTCATGCCGGCCGCTGTACCATGCGGGTCCTCGCGGTCGACCCACACACCGGCGCCATCCCTTGGCCCGGACCCACGGCCCGGTCCTTGACCGAGCCGATCGACCTGGGCGTCTTCGAGGACGCCACAACCGTTCGTGTGTCGCTCCTTCGGCGACATGCTCTGATCGGAGGCACGACCGACTCAGGCAAGAGCGGCGTACTGAACGTCGTTCTCGGCAACCTCGCCGCTTGCTCCGACGTCGTCCTCTGGGGCATCGACCTCAAGGGCGGCATGGAGTTACGGCCCTGGGCACCATGCCTCGCCCGTCTCGCCACCACACCGGACGAGGCCACCCAACTCCTCGCCGATGCCGTCGCTGTGCTTGACGCCCGCGCCAACGCAGCCGGCCACGACAACACCCGGACGTGGAAACCCACTACCAGGGCACCGGCTCTCGTGATCGTCATCGACGAGTACGCCGAACTCGCCGACACCTCACCGACCGCCGTCTCCCACACGGAATCGGTGGCACGGCGAGGACGTGCGGTCGCCGTCGACCTGCTCGCCGCGACCCAACGTCCGACACAGAAAGCCATGGGCGGCGGGGCACTGCGCTCACAGATGAGCGTCCGCGTCTGCCTGCGCGTCCGGGAACGCCGCGACGTCGACCTCATCCTCGACAAGGGCATGCTCGGCGCAGGCTGGCACGCGCACACCCTCGACGCACCCGGGAAGTTCTACCTTCTCGCCGACGACCACAACCATCCCCGCCGCGCCCGCGCCTACCTGGTCACTGACGACGACGTCCGGACGACTGCCGCTCGGTACGCCGACCAGCGTCCGGAGTTGGACGCACTCTCACAGGCCGCGATCGGCCACGAGGCCCCACAGGTTGAAGTCAAGACCGTTCCTGATCTTGAGCAAGCGCTGTCGGCAGCACCCGACGAGGGACTGACAGTTCCCGAACTCATGCACCTCACCGGCATGCGACGCACATGGATCTACAACCAGCTTCAAGCTCTCGCCACAGCTGGCCGAGCCCGCCAAGTCAGTCGCGGGCACTGGCGAGCCTGACCCGATCGTCCGCGCGGTCGTCCGTCCGCTCGCGCGCGTCTGCGCCCATCGACGCACGGACGGACGACCGCGCGGACAACCCCCCACTCTGACGAAAGGAGGCCCACGATCACTTCGGAACAGCCGAACGATGAGAGGAGAAATCGCAGCATACGAACGCGTACGACGCTGAAATCGAGAACGGGCAGCTCAAGACGTCTCTGGACGTCCCTCTCCCGGAATCCGCCGCCGACGCGTTGTGGCGCATCATCGACCGCGCTCATCGCCGGCTGGATCGGCGAGACCACCGCGACGAAGAAGGCGGCACAGGCGCGGCTCGGACTGACCGAGGTGCCACCCCAACGGATGACCGATGACCAGCTCGACACCATCACGGAGGCCTTCAACGACCTGTTTGCGCTGCTCCGCGACGCTGACCCGCGCGACAAGGGGGAAATCCACAGCCGGATCGGGCTGCGGCTGACGTATCAACCGGGCCTAGAAACAATGATCGCCGAGGTAGCCACCCCGGCGAACGATCGTGTCTTTAGTTGGTGTCCGGAGGGGGACTTGAACCCCCACGTCCGATAAAGGACACTAGCACCTCAAGCTAGCGCGTCTGCCATTCCGCCACCCGGACAAGGTGTATGTGAAGCATACCTGGGGTCGGAACCGGATTTTTACCCGCTCCCGGCTCCCTTCGGTGCCGCACAGGAGAGAACTTTACACGGCCCTTCCGGCGGGTTGAACACACCCCACCCTCACGCGCGCCGGGGGTTGGCGGGCGGCCGGGGCATGCCGCTGAACTGGGATTTTGCGACGGCCGGGTGGGCGACAGCTCGGCTCGGAGACAGAGCTGGGCCGCGGGCCGCCCGGGTGCCAGGACGATCACCGACGACAAAGGCGGCGGGGCAGCGAGCCGGCGGCTACCCGTCATGCGGCTTGTCGGTGACTTCGCGCGGCAGATCGCGCCCCCGGCCCGGTCGCGGCGGGGCTCGGGGCCGTTTGCCGGCGGCGTCTCCGCTGGTTGTCGTGTTGATCTACGCTCCGGCCATGACGAAGACGAGTGGGCCGGCGGTGCGCCGGTTCCGGTCCCGGAATGTCGTGTTGACGGCGACCTTTCTGGCGCTCGCCGCGGGTGGCACCGCGGCCTGTGACTCGTCGACGCCGGCGGATGATGTCGAGGGCTGGGACAGCTCGTACGTCTATGGTTCCGGGCCGGCCCCGGACGTCGAGGACGAAGCGCCGGAGGCCGTGGAAGACGAGCCAGCCGACGACGAGGCGGCTGACGAGGCGGCTGACGAGGTTTTCTACTGCGCCGATGAGGACGGCGAGGTCGTCGATGAGGATCAGTGCGATCCACAGGACACCGCGTTCTATTTTCTCTGGCATTCTTCCGGCTATCCGCGTGGCCTGAAGCCTGGCACCCAGCTCGACGGTGGCGACTACTTCGCTCCGGGCGACCTCGAGAGCCGCCAGGCGTACCGGCTGCCCACCGCCGGCCGGGTCGGCAACGGGACCGTCAAGACCAATGTCGTCGGCCGGTCCAGCGGCGGGCCGGCCGCGGGCAGCAGCGGGCTGCGGTCGTCCGGCGGCTGAGCTGCAACTTCTGATGGTTGGCCGAAAGTTCCGGCACGATCTGAGACTTTCGGGTGCCGATCAAGGGCCACTGATGATCACAAACTGCCAGGTCAGCAGGTATATCTACCATCTTGAATTTGCCGAAACTTCTCCGTAACGTCGGGCCAAATCCCTCACGCGAAGAAGGTCAAGCAATGGCTCATCTGCGCGCACCATGGAAGAACACCGCGCTCCTCGGAGCGGCCGTCGTCGCGGCCGCGGCCCTGGTCACCGTCGGCGCTGCCCCGTCCGAGGCCGCCACCTGCAACGGGTACGTCGGGCTGACCTTCGACGACGGCCCGACGTCCGGCAGCGTCCAGAACCTGCTGTCCGCTCTGCGCTCCAACGGCCTGCGGGCCACGATGTTCAACGAGGGCCAGGACGCGGCGGCGAGTCCCGCGCTGGTCCGGGCGGAGGTCGACGCCGGCATGTGGGTCGGCAACCACAGCTACTCCCACCCGCACCTGATCCAGCAGAGTCAGGCGGCGATCGACTCGGAGATCTCCCGCACCCAGACGGCGATCGCGAACGCGGGCGGCGGCACCCCGAGACTGTTCCGCCCGCCGTACGGCGAGACGAACGCGACGCTGAAGGCCGTCGAGCAGAAGTACGGCCTGACCGAGATCATCTGGGATGTCGACTCGCAGGACTGGAACAATGCCAGCACCGACGCGATCGTGGCGGCCAACGCCCGGCTGACCAACGGCCAGATCATCCTCATGCACGACTGGCCCGCCAACACGCTCGCCGCCATCCCCCGGATCGCCCAGGGCCTGGCCGCCCGCAACCTGTGCGCCGGCATGATCTCGCCCTCGACCGGCCGGGCCGTCGCACCCGACGGCGGGTCCACCCCGCCCACGACGACCCCACCCACGACCACCCCGCCCACGACCCCGCCGGCCGGGGGCAACTGCACCGCGACCGTCATCCCCGGCACCGTCTGGGGCGATCGCTACAACACCACGGTCTCGGTCGCCGGTTCCAGCACCTGGACCGTGACGATCAACCTCACCGCGCCGCAGAAGGTGTCCACGACCTGGAGCGGCACGTTCAGCTGGAGCAACGGCGGCAACACGATGACCGTCAGGCCGGACGGCAGCGGCAACACCTTCGGCTTCACCACCATGACCAACGGCAATGCCGGCGCGCGCCCCCAGGTCACCGGCTGCACGACGACCTGAGGGCTCCGGGCCGGGCGTCACTCTCCCGAGGGATATATGGCATCGACATTTGTCGATAGCGTGAGATCCCGTGCCCCCGGAGAACAGTGAATACGCCCAGTACATGCGCACCGATGAGTTGCTCGCGTTGCAGCGCACGCCCGAGGAATGGATCCATCCCGACGAGCTGCTCTTCCAGATCACGCACCAGAGCACCGAGCTGTGGCTGAAGCTGGCGATCGCCCAGGTGCTGAGGGCGGCGGAACGGGTCGCGGCCGGGCAGCCGGGGCAGGCCGAGCTGTTGGTACAGCGGGCCTGCACCGCGCTGCGGCTGATCACCGGGCAGCTGGAGATCCTGCGGCACCTGACGCCGGCGGACTTCGCCCGGCTGCGGCCCGCCCTGGGCAACGGCTCCGGCGCCGAGTCGCCGGGCTGGCAGGGACTGCGGCGCGGTGGGCGGGAGCTGGGCCGGGCGTTCGAGGTACGACTGGCGGCCACCGGTGACACCCTCGCCGGCCTCTATCGCGGCGACCCGTCCGGGGATTTCTACCGGCTGGCCGAGTCGCTGGTGGAGCTGGACGAACGGATCGCACTGTGGCGTACCGAGCACTACAAGATCGCTACCCGGATCATCGGGCACGCGGTGCTGGGCACGCACGGCACACCGGTGGACGCGCTGGCGAAACTGATCACGCACAAGCTGTATCCGCGCCTGTGGGCCGTACGCACCGAACTGACCGAGGCGGCCCGGTGAGCCCGGCCGAGGCGGCGGTCCGGGCATGGACGATCCGGGGCGGCGATTTCCCGTACGCCGAGGTCCTCGACGCCTATCGCGAGGTAGGCAAGCACTGGGTGCCGCGGTCCCTGCTGGAGGCTCTGGCCGGCGCCCGGCCGGGGGCCCGCGGGCAGGTACGCCTGCTGCTCGACGTGCTGCTGGACAAGTTCGACGGACGGTACGACTACCGCAGCTACCTCGCCCTGCCGCTGCTCGAACCGGATGACGCCGGGCACCTGATCGCCGACCTGGTGCGCCACGAACTGCACGATCCGCCGGGCAGCCTGCCGCCGGGCGCCGAAGCCGTCGCCAAGCGGGTCCGGCACGCCCGGCGGGTCATCGAGCGCCATGACCTGCCGGCGATGACCGAGGCGCGGCGGTTCCGGTTGCGGGCGAGCATGCTGCCGGTCGACACCGTGCACGACGAGTATCTGTTCATCCGGGTGCTGCAGGCTTTCGAGCTGACGTTCGCGCGGATCACCGACGAGCTGCGGGCCACGATCCGCGGCCGGCGCGAGGGCGGTGACGCGGCGGTCCATCTGCGGCACGCGACGGCTCTGCTGCGCGAAATGAGTCCATTGTGGTCGGTGCTGGCGACGATGCAGGTCAAGGCTTTCCAGCATTTCCGGCAGTACACCGAGGGGGCCAGCGCCATCCAGTCGCGGCACTACAAGCTCATGGAGAGCCTCGCGCGCCGCCCGGACCCCGGGCGGCTCGACTCCGCCGCGTATCTCAGCGTCCCCGACGTCCTGGCCGAGGTGCTGGCCGGGCAGACGACGGTGCAGGACTCGTACGGTGAGCAGACCCCCGCCATGACCGAGTTCGCCGCCGCTGTCACGCGGTGGCGGCGCACGCACCACCGGCTGGCGGTCCGGATGCTGGGCCCCGGCCGGACCGGCACCGGTTACACGGAGGGCACGCCCTACCTGGAGCGGACCCGGTCCATCCCGATCTTCGGCTCAACGCCGCAGTGAGTCCACGACGTGTTCCGCGATCGCCAGGCACGAGGTGGCCGCCGGGGAGGGTGCGTTGCGGATCGCGGTGACCGGGCCCAGGCGGTCGATGCGGAAGTCGTCCACCAGGGCGCCGTCGCGGTCCACCGCCTGGGCCCGGACACCCGCCCCGGCCCGGACCACGTCGCCCGCACCGATCTCCGGCACGTACCGGCGGGCCGCGCGCATGTACGCGTGCTTGGACGCCGACCCGTACATCTCCTTGACACCCGTGCGCCAGTGCCGGGCCGCCATCCGCCAGGAGCCCGGCCAGCTCGCGGTCGCGTACAGGTCGCGGACGCTGAGGTCGCGGCGCCGGTAGCCCTCCCGGGCGGTGGCCAGGACCGCGTTCGGGCCGACCTCGAGGTCACCGTTGACCCGGCGGGTGTAGTGCACGCCTAGAAACGGGTAGCGCGGATCCGGCACCGGATAGATGAGCCCGCGCACCAGGGTGCTCTTGGCCGGCACGACCCGCATGTACTCGCCGCGGAACGGGATGATCCGCGGTGCCGGTGCGGCTCCGGCCAGCCCGGCCACGGTGTCGCTCTGCAGCCCCGCGCAGATGATCAGGTGATCGACCGTGAGGCCGGCGCCGAGGTCGAGACCGGGGCCGATGCCGGTGATCGGGAATCCGCACCGGATCTCGCCCCCGGCTGCGACAATGTCGTCCGCGAAGGACTCGGCGATCCGGACGTAGTCGGTGATCGCGGTGTGCGGTGAGTGCAGCGCGGCCAGCCCGGTGGCGTGCGGCTCGAGCTCCCGGATCCCCGCCGCGTCCAGCCGGCGCAACCCCGGGACGATGTTCTCGCCGGCGCGGGCGGCCAGCGCGTCCATGCGTACGACGTCCTCTTCGGTGACCGCCACGACCAGCTTGCCGCACTCGTCGTACGGCAATTTCCGGTCTGTGCAGTATTCCCGCAGCATGGCGCCGCCGCGGGTGCAGAGCGTCGCTTTCAGGCTGCCGGGCTTGTAGTAGATACCGGCGTGCACCACACCGGAGTTGTGCCCGGTCTGGTGCGCCGCGACCCGGTCCTCTTTCTCCAGCACCACGACGCGCGCGCCGGGCCGGCGGCGCAGGATCTCGCGCGCGACGGCGAGCCCGACGATGCCGGCACCCACCACACCGATGGTCTCATCAGCCATCCGGAAAGCATGGTGCAGGACCCGGGACGTGACAACCGCCCCGCACCCGATGCGGTTTCCGCTCGGGTGCGATAAGCCAATCGCTTAGGTACGGGGTCCGGGATGCCGATTTAAGGAGGCTTCGATAATCCAGGAGGAAGATCGTTATGACAGAAACCCGTCCCCGGCTGACCGGCTGGTTCGGTGACCTGAAGGTCGGCGTGAAGATCAGTGTCGCGCTCGGCGCGGCGTTGCTGGCCGGCGGTGTGGTCGCCGGGACCGGGCTGACCAGTCTGAGCCGGTCCGCGGCGAACTCGCAGGAGATCTTCGCGGGCAACCTGCAGCCGTCGCAGGCGCTCGCCGCGGCGCAGGGGGCGTTCGACGACGAGATCCGCTCGATCATGCAGGCCGACATCGCCAGCAGCGACGCGACCGGCGCGGCCCTCATCAAGGAGGCGCTCGCGGCCGACAAGCTGGTCGTCGACGGGGTCAAGGGCTATGCGGAGCAGGGGCTCGACCCCGCGCAGGAGGCGCCGATCGCCAAGATCCAGGACGGGCTGGCCGCCTGGGCGAAGGTCCGCGACGGCACGCTGGCCGACGCCGCCGCCGGCAGCGACAACGAAGCCTTCGAGACGACCTACGACGCCCAGGCCCAGCCGCTGATCGACCAGATCAACGCCGGTTTCGACGAGCTCAACGCGTTCGAGGCGGCCAACGGCTCGGCCGCGGCCGCGGCCAACACCAGTGCCTACCACAGCAGCCGTACGCTGATGATCGCCACCCTGGTCATCGGATTCCTGATCGCCGCCGCGATCGGTCTCGTGACCGTGCGCCGGATCATCCGCCCGCTCAACGACGTCAACCGGGTGCTGGCCAAGGTCTCCGACGGCGACCTCACCGACACGGTGCCGGTCACCAGCCGCGACGAGGTCGGTGTCATGGCGCAGTCCGTCAACGGCGCCATCGCCACGATGCGCCAGACCGTCCAGGCCCTCGGTACGGCCTCGCAGTCGCTGGCCGCCGCCGCCGAGGAGTTGTCCGCGACCAGCTCGCAGATCGCCCAGAGCGCCGAGAACTCCAGCGCCCAGGCGGACACCGTGGCCTCCGCCGCCGAGGAGGTCAGCCGCAACGTCGACACCGTCTCGGCCGGGTCCGAGGAGATGGGCGCGTCCATCCGGGAGATCGCCCAGAACGCCAACCAGGCCGCCGAGGTCGCGTCGCAGGCGGTCGACATGGCCCAGACGACGAACCGTACGGTCTCCGCGCTCGGCACCTCGTCGGCGGAGATCGGCAACGTCATCAAGCTGATCACCGCGATCGCCGAGCAGACCAACCTGCTGGCCCTCAACGCCACCATCGAGGCCGCACGCGCCGGGGACGCCGGCAAGGGCTTCGCCGTGGTGGCCTCCGAGGTCAAGGACCTCGCCCAGGAGACCGCGAAGGCGACCGAGGACATCCACGCCCGGGTCACCGCGATCCAGGCCGACACCGGCACCGCGATCACCGCCATCGGTGAGATCAGCGAGATCATCGCGCGGATCAGCGATTACCAGACCACCATCGCGGCGGCGGTCGAGGAGCAGACCGCGACGACCGGCGAGATGAACCGCGGCGTCACCGAGGCGGCCGGCGGCGTCAACCAGATCGCCAGCGGCATCGAGTCCCTGGCCACCGCGACCCGCCTGACCACGGAGAGCGTCGCCGACACCCAGCGCGCCGCGAGCGAACTGGCCCGGATGTCCGGCGAGCTGCAGAGCCTGGTCGGCACCTTCCGGGTGTGAACGGGTCAGGCCGGGAAGAGGGCGGCGGTGCTTACGCCGGCGTGGGTGCCGTCGCCGACCAGCTTGCCAGCATCGTGAGCGCGTCCTGCGAGGAGCTGCCGGGCTCGGCGCTGTAGGCGATCATCGTCAGGCCCTCGGGCAGCTCCATCGCCTCGAACGCGAGCTCGAGCAGGCCCACCACCGGGTGCCGGAAGCGTTTGACGCCGTGGCTGTGCACGTGCACGTCGTGCTCGGCCCACCAGATGCGGAACTGCTCGCTGCGGGTGGAGAGCTCGCCGATGAGGTTGGACAGCTCCCGGTCGTACGGGTTCTTGCCGGCCTGGATCCGCAGGGCCCCGGCACTGTCGCGGGCGACGCGTTCCCAGTCGACCCAGAACTGCCGGGCGCGCGGGTCGAGGAAGATGAACCGGGCGTTGTTGGCCGGCGGTCCCCCGTCGCGCAGCACCTCGGAGTACAGCGCCTGCCCCAGGGTGTTGGTCGCGAGCAGGTCGAAACGGCTGTTGCGGACGTACGCCGGGGTGGCCATCGTGTCGAGGATCCGCTGCACGCCGGGGCGGACCCCGGTCTGGACGGCCCGGCGGCGCACCCGGCCCGGGGTGGTGTTCGCGGCGCGGGCGAGGTCGTGCAGGTGGGCGTGTTCGATGTCGTCGAGCTGCAGGGCCCGGGCGACCGCGTCGAGCACGCTCTCCGAGACGCCGCTGAGGTTGCCGCGTTCGAGGCGGGTGTAGTACTCGACGGAGACGCCGGCCAGCATCGCGACCTCGCCGCGGCGCAGCCCGGAGACCCGGCGGTTGGTGCCGTACGCCGGCAGTCCCGCCCGTTCCGGGGTGAGCCGGGCCCGGCGCGAGCTCAGGAAGGTACGGGTCTCCTCGCGGTTGTCCACGGTCCCAGCCTAGGCAGGGCCGGCCGGTGCTGAGAGGTTCTGTCATTACCCCCCGGCCGCGCGGGCCGGTCGCCTAGGTTCGAAGACGTGGTGGCCGGGTCGTTCAGTCGCCGGGGCCTGCTGCGTCTGGGCGCCCTGGCCCCGCTCGCTGCCCTGGCCGCCTGCGACGGCGGTGACGCGGGGGACGCCTCGCGGACGACCGCGTGGTGGTGCTGGCCGGGCGGTTTCAGCGAGAACGTCATCACGGACGCGGTGACCGCGTTCGCCGACCGGACCGCGCTGACGACCAGCATCCTGACCGGCGACTATCTCGATCAGCTGCTGCCGGTGCTGGCCGCCGGCAACGGGGTTCCCGCGATCGCCGGGGTCAAGGGTGAGGACATCGCCGCCGTGCTGCCCCGGGCCGCGCAGTTCGTGGATCTCAACGAGCTCGGCGCCCATGACGTCGCCGGGGAGTTCCTGTCCTGGAAGATGCGCCAGGGCAGCACCATCGACGGGCATCAGGTCGGGCTGCCGATCGACATCGGCCCGACCGCGATGTTCTACCGCACCGACCTGTTCGCCGAGGCCGGCCTGCCCGCGGAGCCGGATGCGGTGAGCCGGGCGATGCCGACCTGGAAGGCGTATTTCGACGCCGGCGAGACGCTGCGGGCGGCGTTGCCGAAGGTCCGCCTGGTCCGCAACGCGGCGGAGGTCTTCTCCACCGCCGTCGGCCAGAGCGAGCAGCGCTTCGTCGACGAGAGCAACCATTTCGTCGGCGACGGGGATCATGTCCGGCTGGCCTGGGACCTGGCCGTGGAGCTCGTCGACCGGGACCTCAGCGCGGCGATCCCGACCGACGACGAGGACGGGTGGAAGGCGGCGATGGCGGCCGGCAGGCTGGCGACCGAGCTGGGCGCCGCCTGGCGCTCGGCCGACGTGGAACTGGCGGTCCCGGACCAGGCGGGGAAGTGGCGGGTGGCCGAGGGGCCGGCCGGCGGCGCCAGCACCGGCGGGTCGTTCCTGACGATCCCGGCCGCCGGCAGCGGTCACGAGCTGTCGTTCGAGATCATCCGCTGGTTGCTGACGCCGGAGAACCAGGCCCGCAACTTCACCGACGCCGCGCTGTTCCCGGCGGCGCCGGCCGCCTACCAGTTGCCGGCCCTGACCGGGGCCGATCCGTTCTTCGGCGGCCAGGTCACGGTCGGTGTCTTCGCCGGCTCGGCGAAGAAGGCCCCCCGCGCGTACGAGGCCCCGTCCGACACCGCGCTCGCCGAGATCTTCCTCCAGCAGCTCGGTGAGGTGGACGCCGGTGCCACGTCCAGTGGACGGGGGTGGTCGGAGGCGGTCGAGGCGGCCCGCAACCTCGCCACACAACAGGGAGTGAACTAAAAGGCACTCAGAGTAGTTCTCATTCCCGTCCAGGCCGGGCCGATCAGAGTGTCCGGGAGCCGAGACGGGAGGGTGGATGTCGCTGCAGTGGATGAAGCGCCGGGCCGTCGCCCGCTGCGCCATCGCCGCGCTCCTCATCGGCCTCGCTCTCCTCGCCGGCCTGGCCGTGGTCAGCACCCAGACCGCGGCGCGCTCCGCCGCCCAGGTCGCCCAGCGCGAGCAGGTCAGCCAGCACTGGGGCAGCGCCTACCGGAAGATCAGCACCGAGTACGAGACGCTCACCGACTACCTCGCGGACACCGGTGAGGCCGACGCCGACATCCTCGCGGCGACGATCGGCTCCGCCGCGGCGGATGTGCGCTGGATCATGGACCACGCCGGCAGCGACGACGCGGCCCGGGCCCGGGCGCTGCTGAACACCTACGACGGCTACAGCTACACGCTGCGCAACCTGGTCGACACCGACCGAGCCGCCGATCTGGCCCGGATGCGCGCCGACGCCGACCAGGCCGCCCGCAGCGCCGGCAACCTGCGGCAACAGGCGTCCGACAACGCGGACCGCAACGACCAGGAGATCAGCAGCCTGCTCAACACCAGCCAGACCCGGAGCAAAGGGCTGCTGCGCGCCGTCGAGATCATGTCCGCGATCGACCTGGTCCTCGTGCTGGCCTGCGCCTTCGTGCTGCTCACCTATCAGAACAGCACCGAACGGCAGGCCGCCGAGAACCGCTACCGGGCCTCGCACGACGGGCTGACCGGCATCGCCAACCGGGAGCTGCTCACCGAGCGCATCAGGGAGGAGATCGACGCGGCCGACCGTACCGGCGAAGGGGTGGGCTTCTTCCTGCTCGACCTCAACCGCTTCAAGGAGGTCAACGACACGCTCGGGCACCACGCCGGGGACCTGCTGCTGCAGGAGGTCGCCCGCCGCCTCGCCACCACCGTGCGCAAGGACAGCCTGGTCGCCCGGCTCGGCGGCGACGAGTTCGCGGTGCTGCTGCCCGAGGTCGCCTCGGCCGAGGACCTCATCGCCATCGGCGACCGGCTGCTGATCGCCATCAACGGCACCGCCGACCTCGACGGATACGCCGTCGACGTCAGCGCCAGCATCGGCGCCGCGCTCTACCCGCAGTCGAGCACCACCCCGGCCGAGCTGCTGCAGCACGCCGACGTGGCCATGTACGCCGCGAAGCGCGGCCACCTCGGCGTCAGCTACTACGACCCGGCCGCCGACGAGCACAGCTTCGAGCGCCTCTCCGTCGTCGGCGAACTCCGCCGGGCCATCGAGGTCGGCGAGCTGGAACTGCACTACCAGCCGAAGGTCCGGATGTCGGACGGCCGGCTCAGCGGCGTCGAGTCCCTGGTCCGCTGGCGCCACCCCACCCGGGGCCTGCTCTTCCCGGACAAGTTCGTCGACGCCGCCGAGCAGAGCGGCCTGATGCCGGCCCTCACCGACGCCGTCCTGACCGCGGCCCTCGACCAGCACCGCCGGTGGCGCGAGGACGGCTTCTCGGTGCCGATCGCGGTCAACGTCGGCGCCGGCTGCCTGCTGGACACCGGCCTGCCCGCCCGGATCGCCCGGATGCTGGAGCGGTTCGGCACCACCGCCGCCGACCTGACCATCGAGATCACCGAGAGCGCGATGATCGCCGACCCGGCCCGCGCCACCGCGGTCCTCACCGAGCTGCGCGCGCTCGGCCTGAAACTGTCGATCGACGACTTCGGTACGGGCTACTCGTCGATGAGCTACCTGCAGACCATGCCGCTCACCGAACTGAAGATCGACCGTCAGTTCACCACCAAGCTGACCACCACCCCGAGCGGCCGGGCCATCATCGGCGCGATCATCGAGCTGGCCCACGCCCTCGAACTCGTGGTCGTCGTCGAGGGCGTCGAGGACGAGCAGACCTACGCCATCGCCCGCGACCTGGGCTGCGAGATCGCCCAGGGATACCTCATGTCGCGCCCGCTACCCGCCGCCGACCTGCTCGCCTGGGCCAGCACCAGCGCCCCGACCTGACCCGTGACGCCGGCACGACGACTGAGCCCCGCGCCGGACGATCCGGGCTAGGGCCGGCCCGGGGCGCGGGGGACGACCAGCCCGTGGTCGTACGCGAAGATCACCAGCTGGGCCCGGTCCCGCGCACCGACCTTCATCATCGCCCGGTTGATATGGGTCTTGGCGGTGGTCGGGCTGATGAACAGGTGGGCCGCGATCTCGTTGTTGGACAACCCCGCGCCCACCAGCGCGGTGATCTCGCGTTCGCGGGCCGTGAGCTCGGACAACCCGGTCAGCGCGGCACCGCGGGGTGGCTCCGGCTTCGCCAGGACCTGCCCGATCAGCGCGGTGGTCGCGCCCGGTGACAGCAGCGCCTCGCCCGCCGCCACCGTCCGGATCGCGGCCAGCAACGCCTCCGGCTCCACCCCCTTGCCGAGAAAACCGCTGGCCCCGGCCCGCAGCGCCGCCAGCACCAGGTCGTCGGTCTCGAACGTGGTCAGCACCAGGATGCGTACCCCGGACAGATGATGATCGTCGGTGATCGTGCGGGTCGCCTCGATGCCGTCGGTGCCCGGCATCCGGATGTCCATCAGCACCAGGTCGACCGGCGTCGCGCGGGCCACCGCCACGGCCTCGTCCCCGGACGCCGCCTCCCCGACCACCTCCAGATCCGGCGCCGAGTCGATGAGCAGCCGGAACGTGGCCCGCAACAACGCCTGATCGTCGGCCAGCAGCACCCGGATCGTCATGGTGTGTCCTTTTCCAGAGGGAGGATCGCGAGCACGACGAAGCCACCGTTCTCGCTGCGATGCGTGGTCAGTTCGCCGCCGCAGGCCCGGGCCCGTTCCCGCATGCCGATCAGTCCGTGACCGCCACCGTGCTCCCGCTGCCGGGCCTGACCCGGGCCGTTCTCGACCCGGATCCGCAGGTCACGCTCCAACCAGCGCAGCTCCACCCCCACCCGCGCGCCGGCCGCGTGCTTACGTGCGTTGGTGAGGGCTTCCTGAACGATCCGGTACGCCGCCAGGTCCGTCGCCGGGACCAGCGGGCGGGGCGACCCCTGCACGTGCAGGGAGATCCCCGGGCCGACCAGGTCACCGAGACGGTCGAGCCCCGGGGCGGGATGCGTCGGGTCGCCCTCCGGGTCGTCGGCCTGGCGCAGCAGCCCCACCGTGGCGCGCAGCTCGTCGAGCGCCTTGCGGGTGTGCTCGCTGATGTCGTGCAACGCCGTCGAGGCCGCCGCCGGGTCGGTGCGCATCAGGTAACCGGCGACCCCGGCCTGCGCGTTGACCAGGGTCAGGTGGTGCGCGAGCACGTCGTGCAGGTCCCGGGCGATGCGCAGCCGCTCGGCGACGACCTGCTGCCGGGCGTCCTCCCGCCGCTCGTGGGCCAGCCGTTCCCGCCGCTCGCGGCGCGCGGTGGCCCCGACCCCGATCGCGGTCGCGATGAGCACCAGGTTGAGCACGACCATGTTGAGCGCGAGCAGCTTGAGCGGCTGGGCGGTCACCCCGACCACGAGCAGCGTCACCGCCGCCGCCGACCCCGCCCACCAGCCGGCCGTGCGGGACCGGCGGCTCGCCACGGTCCAGACCGCGATCATCGTGGCGATCGGGGTGGGCTGGTAGACCCCCATGTTGGTGCCGGAATCCGGGAGATGATCGATGGCCGGCAGCACGATCAGATGGGCGGCCTCGACCAGGACGACAACCACGAGCACGGGCAACGGCCATCGGGTACGGACCACGAGCGGCAGCCACGCCAGCAGCGTGAACGTGAGGAGCACCGGGACCGAGGTGATCGCCGCGTCGTACCCGAGCCCGGCCGTGACCAGCATGACGACCAGCACGATCGCGTCGAGGGCCCGGCTCTTCATGGCTTCATGATCGCAAGCTTCGCGCGCCGATGTCGTCGGCCCGCCGCGGGATCCCGGGTACCGCGACCGCGGTAGGTACCCGACAATGGTGCCGGAGTATCTGCAGCGTAGGAGCATGATGAACGAGCTGAGGAGCCCACGGGCGGAGAACACCCGGGAGCTGATCCTGACCGCGGCCGAACGCCTGTTCGCCGAGCGGGGCCTGCTCGCCGTCTCCAACCGTCAGGTGAGCGAGGCCGCCGGCCAGGGCAACAACGCCGCGGTCGGCTACCACGTCGGCACCAAGGCGGACCTGATCCGGGCCGTCGCGCGCCGTCACCTGGACCCGATGGAGCAGCGGCGCCGCCGGCTGCTGCTGCGCCACGACGGCAGCCAGGAGCCCCGCATCCTGGTGACGGTCCTGGTCCACCCGTTCACCGATCACCTCGCCGGTCTGGGCCGGCCCACCTGGTACGCCCGGTTCGCCGCGCAGGTGATGACCGACCCGCTGCACCGCGCGGTGATCATCGAGGAGGCGCTGGAGGCCCCGACCATGCAGGCCGTGGCCGAGGGCCTGGCCCGCTGCCTGCCGGAACTCCCACCGGACGCCCTGGCGGCCCGGCAGCACATGATGCGCAACCTCATCGTGCACACCTGCGCCGAGCAGGAACGCGCTCTGGCCGAGGGCAACGGCGACCCGGTGGCCGCCTGGGCCGGCACCGCCGCCGCCCTGACCGACGCGATCACCGGTCTGCTCACCGCGCCGGTCACCTCAGGCGACTGACCGGCCGGGCGACGGCCGCCGCGGGCCGCTCCGGTGCCGTCATGGCTGGTGCCACGGCCACACCCCGGTGGAATACCCAAACTGACATGTTTCGCGACCGCGTCCGTACTCTGAAACTTCTTTTCATGACGAGACGTCGCATCACAGTCGCCGTACTGCTGTCGGTCTTCCTGCAGTTCGCTTTCGTCTCCCCGGCGGGCGCCACCCCGCCGGGCATTCCGACGGCAGCGACCGCGAAGACCTATCTCACCTCCCTGACCGTCGCCGCCTCGACCCACACCACGACGTACGACCGGGATCTGTTCCCGCACTGGATCACGATCTCGGGCACCTGTAACACCCGCGAGACCGTCCTCAAGCGTGACGGCAGCGGCGTCGTCGTCGACTCGGCCTGCGCGTCGAGCTCGGGCAGCTGGTACAGCCCGTACGACGGGGCGACCTGGACCGCCGCCTCGGACGTCGACATCGACCACATGGTGCCGCTCAAGAATGCCTGGATCTCCGGTGCCTGGGCGTGGACCACCACGAAGCGCCAGAGCTTCGCCAACGACCTGACCAACCCGCAGCTGATGGCTGTCACCGACAACGTGAACCAGTCCAAGAGCGACCAGTCGCCGGACTCCTGGAAGCCGCCGCTGTCCAGCTACCACTGCACGTACGCCCGGATGTGGGTCAAGGTGAAGTATGTCTGGGCCCTGACCGTCACCAGCGCCGAGAAGACCGCGCTCACCTCGATGCTCGCCACCTGCTGAAGCTCGGGTGGGCCGGAGCACGATCGCTCCGGCCCACCCGAACTATCCGCTCACGGTGCGGGGTACTCGGTCAGGTAGACCGGGACCCCGCTGCTCGGCGGGTCGGCGGCCGCGCCCACGCCGTTGACGACGTGGTCGATGGTGCCGGCGCTGAGGTTGACCGTCATGATGTGGTGCAGCTTCACGCCGGGACGGTTCGGGACCTCGAAGCCGTTCTCGGTGTGGATGGACGGGTTGTTCTGGTTGAAGACGTAGACGCCCGCGCCGTACAGCGTGTGGTTGCGGACCCTGTCCCCGACCTTGTAACCGGCGTATCCCTCGACCGTGCCGTTCATCCAGTCAGCCTGCGTCGGCGGGTCGTACGGGAGCTCGTTCTGGTAGAGGATCGTCGTGCCCTTGTCGCCGTTCCAGACGGTGTTGTACTTCTGGAAGTGCTCGACGAACAGGCCCGTCGCGGTGACGTTGTCGCCGTTGATGACAGCGCCGTAACGACCGGTGTTGGTGCGCCAGCGCTGGGTGTCACCGTTCACGCCCTCGGTGAAGCCCTCGACGCCGTGGTCACCACGCCACACCCAGGTGTGGTCGATGAGCACGTTGTCGCTGTTGACCTCCAGCGCGGTGTCGGTCTTGCCGATGTGCGGGCCACCGACGCGGAAGTACACGTCGGACAGCGTGGTCGGGTTGTTCGGCGAGCTGATCCCGAAACCGTTCTTGACGCCCACGCGCAGCAGCGTCTTCGATTCCCTGGTGCCGGCATCGACGGTGACGCCCGCGACGACCACACCGGGCACGTCGGCCACGGTCAGCGGCGTCGCGCCGTTCACCGCGGTCAGCGTCGCATGCCCGATGCCGAGCACGACCTGGTTCGGGTAGCGCACGGCGAGGCTCTGCGCGACGTCGTACACGCCGGGGGTGAGCAGCAGGTTGCGACCGAGAGCGAGGTTCGCGTTGATCAGCCACACCGGGTCGGAGGGCTTGGCGACGAAGAAATCGCTCAGCGGGAGCGTGCGTCCGCCGGTCCACGACGTGCCGCTGGTGTTGCGCTTCGCGGCCGGCACCTGGACGTTGTACTTACCCTTGGCGTCGACGAACAGGAACGGCTTCTCCCGGCTCACCGGCGTCTTCTCGACCGTCGTGTACGGCGGGTCGGGGAACGCCGCGTCGTCCGGAGCGCCGACGACACCGGAGAAGACCTGGTTCCACACGCCGTTGGACCAGCTCTCGACCTCGCTGTCGCGGGTCAGCCACTGCTGCTGCGACCCGTTGATGACGGTCGGGAACTTCGAGTTCGCGATGAAACCACCGCTGGCGTACTGCGGGCCGGCGGTGCAGTAGTCCATCAGCGAGAAGTTGCCGCCGGTGACGTTGAGCCGGCGCAGCGAGACCGCCTGCGACACCGCCCAGAAGTTGGCCCCGGCCCGGCAGCCGTCCTGGCCCGCGCCGTTGATGTTGATCGTGAGGTTGGACAGGGTCCGCCAGAAGTTCACCAGCGCGAGACAGTTGCTGGTGCCACCGTCGGCGAGGCAGCGGTTGTAGACCTCGACCTTGCCGTTGATGACCACGTCGGTGGGAGCCGCCCCGAGCCCGGAGATCTCGGTGTAGTAGCCCACCTTGATCTGCAGCGGCTTCTCGGTGGTGCCGTACGTGCCCGGCTTGAACAGGTACGCGAACCGGGCGGTGCCCATCTCGTTGTCGACCTGCTGGGCGTACGTGGCGTCAAGGGTGGCCTGGATCTGCTCCACCGGCATGGCGGGGTCGAAAACGGTGACGTTCGAGCCGAGACTGGGTGCGGCCGCGGCCGTGGCGGGGGCCGCGGACGCGGGATTGGCGGTCAGCGAGCCGGTGGTCAGCACCGCGAGTCCTACCGCGAGAATCCGGCCGAGGCGCCGGCGCCCGGAAGGGCGTGTCGTCATGCGGGGTGGTCCTTTCGTGAACGAAACAGTGCTGCAATGCACTGGATCACAGCAAGCGATAGACCGGCCCGGATGTCAACACCACGCCACGGTTCCGGAACAAGCCCTGCCCGAACGGTCCATGCCCGTTGTGATCACTTTGCGTACTGGCAGGATGGCGCCGTTCCAGGCAGCATGGCTGGGTGTCCCAGCCGTTCCCCCTCCACGCCACCCGTCAGCGCGCCCAGGCCCTCGTCGACTCCGGCGACCCCGCCCAGGCCCGCGCCCTGCTCGAGCACGCCGTCGAGCTCGGGAAGGTCAATCTGGGCGAGGACGACCCCGAGGTGCTCGGCACCGCCCACCAGCTGGCCGTGATCATGCACGGCGGCGGGGACGCGCCGGCCGCGCGACGGGTGCTCGAGGAGGCGTACGCGGCCGGTCAGTGGCGCCTCGGCGAGAGCGACCCGCTGATGCTGGGCATCTCCTACGAGCTGGGCGTGGTCGCCGAGGAGATGGAGAACCGGCACGAGGCGCGCCGGGCGTTCGGCCGCGTGGCCGCGAACGGCCCAGCGGTCCTCGGCCCGGACCATTGGCAGGTCACCCGGGCGCGGGCCTATCTGGGCGAGGACCCCGCCACGGTACGGATAGAGCTGCCGGATCCGCCCGCCGAGCGCCCGGTCGTCCACTTCCCCCCGACCCCCGCCTCACCGCCGACGCCCGCTTTTTCCACGCCCCCGGCACCCGCGCCCCCCTTCTCCGCGCCCCCGCCGGTTGCGCCGCCCGCTTTCGCGAGCCCGGTGCCCGTACAGCGGCAGCCTTCTTTTTCTGAATCGCCTTTCGCGGCGCCCGGCCCGGTGGCTCCCACGAAGTCGGGGTTCGGGGTGCGGGCCCCGGCGCTGTTCGCGGCCATCGCGGCGGTCCTCGGTGTGGTCATCGCCGTCGTCGCCCTGGTGACCGTCCTCGCCAAACCGGGTGACAAGGACGACGCGTCGGATGTGCCAACTCTGGACGGCCCGGCGCCTACGAATCTGCAACTAAGCGACTACGGATCGTCGATCAAGCTGTCCTGGGCGGACCCCGCGAGCGGCCGTGTCAACTTCATCGTCACCGGCGCCCATTCCGGCGAACAGCTCAAGCCGATGGGTACGGTCGGGCCCTCCACGACCACGTTCAACCTCAAGGGTCTCAACGCTGACCTGGACTATTGCTTCGTGATCGTGGCTGTGTACAGCACCACGAAGTTCTCGCCCTCGGAACAGGCGTGCACCACCCGCGCGAGTGGGGAGCCCAGTTCCGTTCCGACGAGATGATGATCACTCTGGGCGATCAGAGTTATCCACAGGTGTGACTCGCCGGGTGTCCGCAGCCACCCGGATCCCCCTATGATGGCCCACGTCCTTGCGGGGACGCAGCCGGCGAATACGGGGAGGTACGCAGGCCGTGAGCAGTGCAGACGCCGTGACACCACGGTCCAGGCGCCCCTGGCGCAGCCGGGGCGGGCTGGTCACCATCGGCACCGTCGCCGCGCTCGTCGCCGGGCTCGGCCTCACCGTGCTGGGTCTCGGCTCCGCCGATCAGGCCGTCGCCAGCTTCGACGCCGCGTCCTGGGCCTGGAGCAAGGGCAAGGGCGAGGTCTCCCGGATCAACGGCGTGACCGCGCGGGTGGACACCCGGGCCGACGTCGGCCGGGCGCGCGGGCACCAGATGCAGGTCGCGCAGAACGACCGCTTCGTCATCCTGCGCGACGTGCAGACCGGTCTCGTCAGCACGATGGACCTCACGTCGCTGCAGGAAGCGGCGAGGTTCGACACCTCCGCCGGCATCGGCGTGCACATCGCGCTCGACAAGGACGCCGCGTTCGTCATCGACTCCGTGCAGGGCGAGATCCGGCAGCTCGACCCGCGCTCGCTCGCCCCGGTCGGTGAGTCCCTGCGCTACCCGCCCGGCATCACCGGCGGTTCCTTCGACGGCAAGGGCCGGCTGTGGATCGCGGTGCCCAGCGAGGGCACCGTCTCGGCGATCACCCCCGCCGTGCTGGACGACGACGGCACCGACGGCTCCGGTGAGGCCGCCGCCACCGGGCCGACCCAGGTCCGCACCGAGTCGGTCGCCGCCGCGAGCCACGACCTGACGATCTCCACGCTCGAGGACGGCGTCGCCGTGCTCGACCGCACCACCAACGACCTCGTCACGATCCACGAGACCGTCACGCACAAGGTCACCCTGCCGCTGGACGGCCCGGGCACGCTGCCCGAGCACACCGACGGCGACGTCGTGGCGGTCACTGTCCCCGACACCCGGCGCGTCTTCGGCGTCACCGGGGAGACCACCACGGCAAGCTTCCCGGTGCCCGGTGACGGCGACGAGCTGCAGCCCGCCGTCGCCTACGAGGGCTACTTCTACGTCGCCGACACGGCCACCGGCTCGGTGCACGTCTTCGACCGCTCCGGCGCGGAGAAGAAGGCCATCGACTTCACCAAGCCGGGCGGCCCGCTGGAGCTCGAGGTCCGGGAGAACTACCTCTTCATCAACGCGCCCGGCTCCGACAAGGCCCAGGTCGTGGACACCACCCACCAGGCCCGCTCGGTCGACAAGTACGCCGACGACGTGCTCGGTGGCGACCCGCCGCCGGTCCCGCCGGCCCCGCCGTCGCCGCCGCCCGCCCCGCCGAAGCCGAGGAAGCCGACCATCAAGGCACCCGGCGCCCCGAAGAACGTGCGGGCCGCCGCCGGCAACGCGGAGGCCCGGGTCACCTGGCAGGCCGCGTCCAACGGTGGTGCCGCCATCACCCGCTACGTGGTCGAGGGCGCCGGCGAGACGTTCCAGGTCGGTGCCGACCAGCGCTCGCTGAACGTGCCGGACCTCGTCAACGGCGAGACCTACGAGTTCGCCGTGCACGCGGTCAACAAGAAGGGCGACGGCCCGGCCAAGAAGAGCAACGCGGTCAAGCCGACCGCCGAGGTGCCGGACGCCCCCACCGCGGCCACCGCCGAGGCCAAACCGGACGGCACCATCGTCGTCAGCTGGCCCGAGGCCAACGGCCAGGGCCTCACGATCGACCACTACTCGGTGACCGCGATTAGCGAGGGCGGCAGCGCGCCACTCGGCGACGTCAAGGACGCCACGTCGCTGACCACCAAGGACGGCGACCTGGAGTACGGCAAGCAGTACGCGTTCACGGTCGTCGCGATCAACGAGCGTGGTGCCGGCTCGAAGGCCTCCCCGGTCAGCGCGAGCGTCGTGCCGTTCCGCACGCCCGGCCGGGTCGAGGGCGTGGACGCCGCGACCGTGGGCGACCAGCCCGGCACCGTCCAGGTCACCTGGACCGCCCCGGTGGACAACGGCCGCCCGATCACGAAATACCTGGTCACCGCCGGTGGCAAGACGTCCGAGGTGACCGGTGCGACGAACACCACGCTGACCGGCTTCGGCGCCGGGGAGACCGTCGCCGTCGAGGTCAAGGCCGTCAACGAGGCCGGCGAGAGCGAGGCCGGCACCGCGACCGCCAAGACGGTGGCCGTGCCGATCGTGACGATCACCGGCTCCTCCGCGACCTACGACAGCGGCACGGTCACGTTCACCGTCGACGCCGGCGGTGGCACCGCGACCTGCTCGGTGGCGGCCTCGGCCGGTGGCGGCACCGCCGCGGGCAGCTGCACCAGCCTGAAGGTGACCGGTCTGAAGCCGAGCACGTCCTACACATTCACGGTCTCGGCGAAGAACGCCGCCGGGACGGCCACCAAGGCGAAGGCCCAGAAGACCGCCGCGCTGTACGGCACCGCGACCTGCAAGAACGGCGATTCCGGCGACCAGAAGACCTACTGCAACAAGGAGATCGCCGGCGAGCGCAACGGCAACGAGATCTTCAGCGTCGCCGAGCAGGACAACGACAAGCAGGTCGGCTGGGCCGCCGACGGCACCCGGTTCGAGGCCTACTGCAAGAAGAAGGGCACCTCGATCGACTCCTACGTCTACAACGACAACAAGAAGTCGACCTGGTGGATCCAGATCAACTACAAAGGCAAGAACTACATCCCGTTCGCGTGGCTCAACCTCGATGGTGGCGACGATGTGAACGACCTGCCCACCTGCTGAGGACATGCCCGTGACACCCGAGATGCTCCCGCCCCAGCACATCCAGGGCTTCGCCGGCATCGCCGCGCAGCTCGCCGACCGGATCGGCACGGTGGTGCTGGGCAAGCCGGAGGTCGTACGCCTCGCGCTGACCGCGTTCTTCGCCCAGGGGCACGTCCTGCTCGAGGACGTGCCCGGCGTCGGCAAGACCACGCTGGCCCGCGCGCTCGCCTCGGCGGTACGCGGCCAGTGGCGGCGCATCCAGTTCACGCCCGACCTGCTGCCCTCGGACGTCTCCGGCGTCACCATCTTCAACCAGGCGACCCGCGGCTTCGAGTTCCACCCCGGCCCGGTCTTCGCCAACATTGTCATCGCCGACGAGATCAACCGGGCCTCCCCCAAGACCCAGTCCTCGCTGCTCGAGGTCATGGAGGAACGCCGGGTCACCGTCGACGGCGTCCCGCACCCGGTGCCGCAGCCGTTCCTCGTCGTCGCCACCCAGAACCCGGTCGAGATGGACGGCACCTACCGGCTGCCCGAGGCCCAGCTCGACCGGTTCCTGGTCAAACTGTCCGTCGGCTACCCCTCCGAGGAGGTCGAGGTCGAGGTCCTCCGCGGCGCCGCGGGCCGCTCCCCCGACACCCTCGAACCGGTCACCGACACCGCCACCGTCGGCGAGATGGTCCGGATGGCCCAGCGCGTCCACATCGCCGACGCCCTCTACACGTACGCGGTGCGCCTGGCCGCCGCCACCCGCAACCACCCCCAGGTCCGCGTCGGCGTCAGCCCCCGGGGCGTCATCGCCCTGACCCGGGCCGCGTCGGCGTACGCCCTCATCAACGCCCGCGGTTACGTCCTGCCCGAGGACTTCAAGGCCCTCATCGGCCCGGTCTTCGCCCACCGGGTCCTGCTCTCCCCCGACGCCCAGCTCCGCGGTGTGACAGCGGCCGAGGTCCTCGACGACGCCGTCCACTCGGTCGCCGTCCCGCTCCCCGACAACCCCCACGTCGGAGCGTGACCGCCCTGCGGGGGATCACCTCCCGGGGGCTCGGGGTGATCGCGGCCGCCGGCGGGCTGTTGCTGCTCGGGTTCCGGTTCGGGTATCCCGATCTTGCGCTGCTCGGGGCAGCCGCCTGCGTCGCCGTCGTGTGCGGGGTGGTCTTCGCGGTGTGGCGGCCCCGGCTCGGGGTCGAGCGGGCCGCCGATCCCGACCGGGTGGCCCGGGGCGAGGCCGCCCGGATGACGCTGACCGTGCGGAACACCAGCAGGCTCCGGGCCGCGAACCTGGTCGCCGCCGACCGGTGCGGCAGCGCCACCGTGCCCGTACCACTGCTGCGGTTGCGGCCCGGCAAGGACACCACCGTCGAGTATCCGGTGCCCACCAGCCGGCGTGGTGTCGTCCAGGTGGGGCCGCTGCGGGTGACCCGGGCCGATCCGCTCGGGCTGCTCACGCTGTCGCGGACCTACGGTGGCAGCACCACGGTCTGGGTGCACCCCCGCATCCACCTGTTGCGTGCCGTCCCGGCGGGGATGGCCCGGAGCCTGGACGGCCGGATCGACAAGGTGCCGCACGGGACGATCACGTTCGACGCGCTCCGCGAGTACGTGATCGGTGACGAGTTGAAGCGGGTGCACTGGCGCAGCTCGGCGAAGGTCGGGGAGCTGATGGTGCGCGAGCAGCTCGACACCAGTGAGCCCACCATCGTCGTGCTGCTCGACGACCGTCGCAGCGCCCATCCCGGCCGTGACCCGGAGTCGTTCGAGGCCGCCTGTGAGGCCGCCGCGTCGATCGTCGCCGCCGCGGTGCGCGAGGATCTGCCGATCGAGCTGCACCTGGTCTCCGGGCCCGCGCGGGGGCCGTTCCTCGACGTGCTCACCGAGGCATCGCTGTCCGACGGGGACCTCACCACGACCGTGCGCAGCCTTCGGCAGAACAGGCTCGGCGACACCCTCGTCTATCTGACCGGCCCGGGAGGACGTGGTGACCTGGGCGCGGTCAGTGCTCTGCGGGGGCCGTACCCGGTGGTGATCGTGGGTCTGCTCGGGGATCCGGACGCGGCCCCGGTCTCCCCCGGCGGCGGGGTGATCGTCATCGAGGCCGAGGACGGCGACCGGTTCGCCGCCGCGTGGGACGGGGTGCGGGGATGGTGACGCGGTGGGCGCGGGCTGCCGTCGTACCCATCGTGCTGGTGGTGTCGATCTCGCTCTCCGGGGTCGTGCTGGGCCGGATCTATGCCGACGACCTGCTGCTGCGGCTCGTCGCCGGCGCCGCGCTGGGCTCGGTCGCGGTGGGGGTGGCCGCCCGGCGGTTGCCGTCGTGGAGTGTCGCTCCGCTGTCGGTGGTGCTGCTCGCCGCGTACACGGCGGGGGCCCTGAAGCTGGCGGCGGACCACGCCGAGGTCGCCGGGCCGCTCTCCGGGATCGTCACCGACGCCCTGCGCAACGGGATCCCCCGGCTGCTGACCGCGATGATCCCGGTCGAGTCGACGCCGGACACCGTGGTCGTCCCCGTCATCGCCGCCTGGCTGGCCGGTCTCGCCGGCGGTGAGGTCGCGCTGCGGGCCCGCCGGGTGCTGCTCGGGTGTGTGCCCGCCGCCGCGCTCTACGGTGGCGCCCTCTACGTCGTCGGGCCGAACGCGGGCAGTGCCGGATGGCCGACGCTGGTCTTCGCCGGGCTGGTCGTGCTCGCGCTCGCGGTGACCGCCCGTCCCGCGTCCGCGACCGGGCTGGACGCCGTGCCCGCCCCGGCCCGCGCGGCGGTGCGGGCCCGCACGCTCGCCGGCGCGGCTCTCGGCCTGGTGGTCCTGCTCACTCTGGTCGCGGCGGTCGGCCCGTGGGTCGGTGCGCGGGTGTCCGCCACCCCGGTCGACCCCCGCCGGTACGTCGAACCGCCGCAGGTCGACAGCCTCGACGAGAGTCCCCTGAACCGGATCTCGGGCTGGGCGCTGGCGCCGGAGCAGAAGCTGCTGGACGTCGACGCGAGCGGCACCGGCAAGGGCACCGCCCGGTTGCGGCTGGCGGTGCTGCCCGACTACGACGGCATCACGTGGCGGGTGGGCGCCACCTACCGCAACGCCGGCCGGGTGCTGCCCGCGCCGGCCACGCTGCCCGGGGTCGAGGTCACCCGGGTCACGCAGCGGATCACCGTCGACGGGCTGACCGGGCGGCTGCTGCCGGTGCTGCCCACGCCCACCGGTGTCGACGGGACCCGGATCGCGTACGACGCCACGACCGGCACGGTGATCCGCCCGGAATCGCTCGTGCCGGGCCTGACGTACACCGTCACGTCGGACACCCCGGAGCCCGACGTCAACCTGCTGCCGACCGCGGACGTCCCCAACGGTGACGCGGTGGCACGGTATCTGAGGGTCGCGACCGGGGCGCCCGAGGAGATCCAGCGTCTCGCGAACCAGCTGGCCGACGGCAACGGCGCCGCGTACGACCGGGCGGTCGCCATCGAGGAGTTCCTCGCCGAGCACTACAAGCGGGTCGCGGACGCGCCGAGCGGGCACGCGTACCCGAACCTGAACTTCTTCCTGTTCGGACCACGCAACCAGGGCGGCCAGACCGGCACGTCGGAGCAGTTCGCGGCGTCGTTCGCGCTGCTGGCCCGGCTCACTGGCCTGCCGTCGCGGGTCGTGGTCGGTTTCGACACCCCCCGGGCCGGCGGTGAGGTCACCGGCGCCGACGCGGTCGCCTGGCCGGAGGTCCTCTTCGACGACCTGGGCTGGGTCGCGTTCGACCCGATGCCCAAGAGCGACGAGGCGCCCCGCCCGGTCGAGGACGACTTCACCCCGAAGCCGTCCGAGCCCCCGCCGACGTCCGACCCGCCGAAGGCCACCGACACCCCGAGCGCGTCGGCCCCACCGGCCCTGGCCGAACCCCCGGCAGCGGCGCCCGGCGGTGTCTCGACCGTGCTGGTCGCCTCCGGCTCGTCGGGCACGCTGGTGCTGCTGGCGGGCGCGGTGGCTCTGACGATGCTGATGCTGCGCCGCGGCCTGCGCCGCCGACGGCTGACCACCGGCGCGCCGGCCCAGCGCGTCACCGGGGCCTGGCTGGAGTTCACCGACGCGCTGCGCCTGGCCGGCCGGCCGGTCCCCCGGCACCTGGCGGCGACCGAGGCCGCGGCGTTCGCCATCCGCCTGGCCGCCCCGCTCGACGACCTGGTGGCGGCCGTGAACACGGTCGGTTTCGCCCCGGAAGCGGCCGACGACGACCAGGCCCGGCGGGCCGGCGAGCAGGCCGTCGCGTACGCGGAAGCGCTCCGGTCCGACCGTTCCTGGTGGCGCAAGCTCTGGTGGAGCATCCGCCCCGGCCCGCTGCGCTGGCACGTCCGGAAGTAGGGATCAGAGCACGCCGGCGGATCCCGTGACGCTGCCGGTGCCGTGCCATCGTCCGCGGGGATACGATGACCTGCATGACCAGCGAAGTCCTTCCCTCCCGGTTCAGCACCGCGGCGGACCGCGTCCCTCGCTGGGATGAGCTGCGCGGGCCCACAACCGGCGTCATCGTCCTGCCCAACCGGTTGTGCTGGTCCGGGCCGCCCGACTTCGATGTCACCGACCCGCCGGAACGGCTGAACCTGTACACCCTGCTGCTGAGCTGCGGTCTCCGCGACGACAACGCCTTCTACATCAACGGAGATCTCCTGCGCCTCGACTGGTGGAAGGTGAAGAGGCTGACCACCTGGGAGCTGACCGACGTCTGGGAACAGAAGATGCCGCAGCTTCTTCAGGGGTGACCGCATCGCGATGGAGGACTTTCACCGGACATTGACCGATATCGTGTTCCGCGCCGGTCACGATCTCGGTCTGGTTCTCGCCGGGGGATACGCGATCAGCGCGCACGAGCTCACCACTCGCCCGTCGGAGGACGTCGACTTCGCCACCGCGACCGCGATCCCGATGCCGATGCCGATGCCGGAGATCGTCGACCGGCTCTTCAACGCTTTCCACGCTGCCGGCTTCACCGTTTCCGTTGTCGAAGTCACCCCGCGCATGGCCCGACTGTCGGTCACCGACAGCACCCGGTCCTGCGCGGTGGATGTGCTCAAGGAAGCGATCGGACCACCCGCCCTCTTGGCCGTCGGGCCGGTCCTGGACCTGGACGATGCGGTCGGGATGAAGGTCGCGGCACTTCATGACCGCGCAGCGCACCGAGACTTCGTCGATGTGCATGCCGCAGCGGTTCGAGGCGGATATACACTGCTCGACCTGGAACGACTCGGTCGCATCCACCAGCCGGCGTGGTCTCCCGCCGCCCTCCAGAGCCGCCTGGCGTCGATCGAGCTACGTGGTGCGCGACGTTTCTTGGACTACGGCTTGACCTACGACGAGGCGAACGCTGTTGTCTGGTGGGCGCAGCAGTGGGCCGCCGACATCGACTCGCGACTGCACCAGGAATCGGAGCGCGGGCCGGCCGAGAACGCCACGAACTGGGACGACTACCTCGACAGCTGAGCCGTCCGGTCAGTACTTGTCACCGCAGGAGTCCGTGTCGGCGACCTTTTCCAGCAACCGCTCGAGTCGCAGCCGCTCCTCGGTGGACAGTACGGCGAACAGGTCGTCGTCCGCGAGCGTCCTGGTGCCCTCGGCCATGATCGTGACAATGTGCCGCCGGCGGGCCGGCGAGCAGGCCGTCGCGTACGCGGAAGCGCTCCGGTCCGACCGTTCCTGGTGGCGGAAGCTCTGGTGGAGCATCCGCCCCGGCCCGCTGCGCCGGCACCGCAAGCGGTAACGGATGACCAACGGCCGACCGGGGTCGACGTGTCGTCGACAGGTCATCCAGCGAGCAGTCGGTTGGTCCAGGTTGTCAGTGCGGCGGTAGCGGTCCGGGACAGTGCCGCTTGGGGCATCATGCTGGTGAAGCCGTGGAATCCGCCGGGCCAGACGTGCAGTTCGGCGTTGATGCCGGCCTGCCAGAGCCTGCTGGCATAGGCCACGGTCTCGTCGCGGAACACCTCGGCGCTCGCGCAGTCGAGGTAGGTCGGTGGCATGCCGGTCAGGTCGGTGGCCCGGGCCGGGGCGGCGTAGGGGGACACGTCGTCGCCACCGCGCCGGTCGCCGAGGTAGGCGGTCCAGCCGAAGCGGGTCATGGCGCGGTCGGCGACACCGACGCCGTCGATCTGGTGGGTCGAGACGGTCGAGTCGCTGTCGTCGAGCATCGGGGAGATCAGGATCTGGCCGAACAGTGGTGGTCCCTGCCGGTCGCGGGCCAGGAGTGCGGTGCCCGCGGCGAGGCCGCCGCCGGCGCTCTGCCCGGCCAGCACGATGCGCGCGGGGTCGATGCCCAGCTCGTCGGCGTGGGCGGCGGTCCACAGCAGGCCGGCGTAGCAGTCCTCGACCGGATAGGGGTCGGGGTGCTCCGGGGCGAGGCGGTAGTCGACGCTGACCAGGACGACATCGTCGTGGGTGAGCAGCCAGTCGTCGTAGGAGTCGAGGTTGCCGAGGTAGTGGCCGAACATCATGCCGCCGCCGTGCATGGTGTAGAAGCACGTGGCCGGACCGGTGCGCCCGGCACGGCTGATGACCGCCAGGTTGATGGGGGCATCCTGGTAGCCGGCGATGGTGAGGGTGCGGCGTTCCCAACCGCGGGCCTGCAGCCGCTGGTCGAGGGCTTGTTCGGTGGTGTCGAGCATCCGCATGCGCGGCAGCATGTCGGTGGTCAGGGTGAAGGGGCCGCGTTCGTGCATGGCGGTGAGGAACACGTCGAGTTCGGGGTCGAACGGTGGGCGCGGCAGGACGTCAGACATGGTGGGTCTCCTTGGCGGAAATGGTGGTGTGCGAGCGGATGAGGCCGTAGGTGACGAGTGCGGCCGCGACGGCGGTGAGGGTGCCGGCCGCGATGGTCATCGCCTGCTGGAACTGCCCGGCTTGTGCGGTGCTCCAGCTCGAGGCGGTGAGGCTGCCGGTGAACAGGGCGGCCAGGATGGTGCCGGTGGCGGCGATGCCGACGCCGGTGGCGAGTTCGCTGGAGATGTCGACGAGGGCCGCGCCGATCGAGGTGCGGTTCTCCGGCAGGCCACGCAGCACGTTGTTGCCGGCCACGACCCCGACGACGCGCATACCGGCGGCGACGAGCACAAGCGCGACCAGCACCCCGGGATAGCCGAACCTGTTCAGTGCGGCGAAGGCGGCGAGTCCGGTGACGACCGCGGCGGCACTCAGCCAGGCCGCCCGTTCCAGGCCGACGCGCCGCACGAAGGGGGCCACGAGCCGACCGCCGGCGAGCAACACGATGACCTGCGGCAGCATGCCGACGGCCGCCATCGCGGGGGACCAGCCCCAGGCGAACTGCAGCAGCAGTGTCACCAGGTAGCCGAGGCCGGCGACGGCCAGACCGGCGGCGGCCTTGTAGGCCAGGCCGCTCGAGACCAGCGGTACTGCCAGCAGCCGCAGGTCGAGCAGGGGGTGACGGGCCGTCCGCTCGCGCCGGACGAAGGCCGCGGCCGCGGCGATCGTTGCCGCCGCGGTGGCCCGAGGCGCCCACGAGCCGGCGCCCTCGTCCACGAACAAAGTCGGCGTGACCAGGGCCAGGATGATCGTCGCCGTGCCCAGCACCGCGCCCGGGATGTCGAGTGGGTCGGCGTGCAGGCTGCTCGGGTCGTCCGCGGCGACGCCGAGGCGGATCCCGGCGAACGCGAGTGCCGCGATCGGCACATTGACAAGGAGCAGGGCCTGCCATGGGGCGACGGCGAGCACGAAACCGCCTACCGTCGGGCCGATCGCCAGACCCACCAGCCCGGCCGTCGAGATGACCGTGATGGCCCGCACCCGCAGGTCGTCGGCCCGGAACAACCGGAAGGCCAGCGCCATGGAGCCCGGGGTGGTCATCGCCGCCGCGACTCCCATGCACGCCCGTACCGCGATGAGCTGCCCGGCGGTCGACACGACCATGGTCGCGAGACTCGCGGCGCCCAGCAGGATCAATCCGGTCAGCATGACCCGGCGCCGCCCGAACCGGTCGGCGATCGCCCCGAACAGCAGCATCAGCCCGCCGAAGGCGACCGAGTAGGCGCCGGTCACCCATTGCAGCGCGGTCGTCGTCGCCTGCAGCTCACGGCCGATGGTGGGCAGCGCGACGTTGAGGATGGAGTTGTCGAGCATCTCGAACAGGAACACCGCGGACAGCCCGGTCAGGGCGACCCATCTGTCACCCAGAGATTCGGATCGAGCCATATCGGTGGGGCTAACCTCAGCGGTGGACATGCCACTAAGTTAACTCACTAAGGTTAGTTGCACAACCACTATGCTGGCGGCAGCCAAGGAGGGGGCCACATGCCACGTACCGATGCCCGCGGGGGACCGCAGACACGGGCGCGAATCTCGCAGATCGCCACCCAGCTGTTCCTTGACCAGGGGTTCGACGCCGTCACCGTGGCCGCCGTCGCCCGCGCGGCCGGAGTCTCCACCGTCACCGTGTTCAAGCACTTCCCGCGCAAGGAAGACCTCTTGCTGGACCGGGCCGAGGACGCCATGCAGATGCTGCGCTCGGCGGTCCGCGATCGTCCCGCGGGAACCGACGTGCTGGACTCACTGGAGGCCCTGATGCTGCGGCTGACCGAGGACCACCACGGGCTGTCGGGCATCGCCGCCGAGTCCACCCCGTTCTTCCGCACCGTGGCCGGCTCCACCCCCCTCATCGCCCGGGCCCGAGAAATCGCCGCTGACCTGCAGAACCTGCTGACCGACGAACTCGAACGCGATCCGGACTTCGACGGTGACAGCACGCTGTTAGCCGCCTTCTTCATATCGGGCTACACCACCGTGCTCACCGACAACGCGCGCCGCCTCATGGCCGGCGAAGCCCTCGCCGAGACAGCCCTGCACCATCGTCAGCGCCTAGGACAACTGTTCCGCACATTGCGCAACGCCATTCGCTGAACGACGAGAACGGCTCGCGACCGCACCAGGATTCGGAGCGCGGGCCGGCCGAGAACGCCACGAACCGGGACGACCACCTCGACGGCCGAGCCGCCCGGTCAGTACTTGTCGCCGCAGGAGTCCGTGTCGGCGACCTTTTCCAGCAACCGCTCGAGTTGCCGCCGCTCCTCGGTGGACAGTGCGGCGAACAGGTCGTCGTCCGCGCCGCCCAGGATCGCGTCGACGTCCGCGAGTGTCCTGATGCCCTCGGGCGTGATCGTGACGATGTGCCGCCGGCGGTCCGCCGTGTCGCGCTGCCGGTTGAGCAGGCCCAGCGCCTCCAGCTCGTTGAGGACCGCGACCAGCGCGCTCGGGTCGACGCCGAGCAGGTCGATCAGCGCCTGCTGGTTGACCGGCCCGTCGGCCAGGTGGGTCAGCGTGAAGACGGACCGCATGGTCAGGCCCCGGGCCGCGAGGGCGGTGCGGACGCGGGCACCGGCGACCGCGCCGCGGCCGGCCAGGAGCACGCCCAGCTGGGGCGGGAGCGCGGTGCGCGCAGTCGATGCCATGTGTCCCACCATACCCGGGGGCAAGATTGTTGGAACCAAATAATCGTTGTACGCTTCAAACGATTACTAGACCACCACCATCGGGAGTGCCCCATGTTCGTCGCCTACGTCATAGCCGCCGCCGGGTACGGGCTGGCAGTCACCGGCTCCGCCGTCGCCAAGATCCGAGGGGTGGACCGGGTGGTCGCCGGCCTGGCCACGGCGGGCGTACCCACGTCGTGGTTCGTGCCTCTCGGCCTGCTCAACCTGGCCGGCGCGATCGGCCTGTGGATCGGCATCGCGTGGCGGCCGCTGGGCATCGCCGCGGCGGCCGGCCTCGTCCTCTACTTCGCCGGCGCGGTGATCACGCACGTGCGGGTCAAGGACGTCAAGGGCCTGCCGATGCCCGCCCTGCTCCTGGCCCTCGCGGTGATCACGCTCGCACTCGCCGTCGCCTCCGCCTGAACCTCACCCTCACCGAGGAGAAGACATGTCCACCTATGTCCTGGTGCACGGCGCATGGCACACCGGGGAAGCCTGGAAGCGCGTCATCCCGCTGCTGACCGACGCCGGGCACCGGGCCCTCGCCCCGTCACTGACCGGCCACGGCGACCGGGCCCACCTGCTCGGCCCGGACGTCGGCCTCGACACCCACGTGGCGGACGTCGTACGGCTGATCACCGGGTCGGACCTGAGCGACGTGGTGCTGGTCGGGCACAGTTACGCCGGGCTGGTGATCAGCTCCGTGGCCAACGAGATCCCCGAGCGGATCGGGCAGCTGGTCTACCTGGACGCGATGGTCCCCGAGGACGGCGAGTCCGCGGTCGACGTCATCCCCATGACGCAATTCCTGATCGACCGGGCCGCGCTGACCGGCACCCCGTGGCGCATCCCGCCGCTGCCGGAGATGCCGCCACCCGCCGGCCTGTTCGGCGTCACCGACCCCACGGACCAGGCCTGGCTGCGCAGCATGCTCTCCGACGACGCGGTCCGCTGCTTCCAGCAGCCGGTCCGGCTGGACAACCCGGCGACGGCGAGGATTCCCCGTACGCACATCGAGTGCACGACCGGAGCCCCGCCGAACCGGCGCCCGGTGGCCCCGGTGCAGCCCAACGGCGACCCGACGCAGGTCTGGGAGCTGCCCACCGGCCACGATTGCATGATCACGATGCCGGCCGAACTCACCGATCTGCTGCTCAAGCTCGGCTGACCCGGCCCACGGCGCGCCCGGCGGGTGTGGCCAGGGTGACATTTCGGGCAGCCCCGGGAATACCCGCAGAGCGGAGCGGTTGCTCCGGATATGACGACTGTTGGATTCATCGGGAGTGGTTACATCGGCAGCGCTGTCGCGCGCCTCGCGGTCGCGGCCGGCTACGACGTGGTGGTGAGCAACTCGCGCGGGCCGGAGACGCTGGCCGAGCTGGTCACCGAGCTCGGCTCCCGCGCGAAGGCGGGCACCGCGGTCGAGGCCGCCGAGGCCGGGGACATCGTGGTGGTGAGCGTGCCGTTCAAGGCGTTCAAGGACCTGCCCGTGAAAGAGCTGGCCGGGAAGGTCGTGCTCGACACGAACAACTACTACCCGCAGCGGGACGGGCACTTCGCCGAGCTCGACAACGGGTCGGTGACCAGCGCCGCCCTGGAGCAGAAGTTCCTCGGCGAAGCGCGGGTGGTGAAGGTGTTCAACAACATCAACTACGTGCACCTCGCTGTACTCAACCGGCCGGAAGGCGCCGCGGACCGCACCGCGCTGCCCATCGCCGGCGACGATGTCGACGCGAAGCAGACCGCGTCGGCCTTCCTGAACGCGATCGGCTACGACGCGGTGGACGTCGGCACGCTCGCCGACAGCTGGCGTTTCGAGCCGGGGCAGCCGGTCTACGGTCCGCCCTACGGCACCTACGGCGACCCCGCCGCGACCCCGGCCGGCGCCGACAAGATCCGCGCCGCCCTGGCCGAGGCGGTCCGCCCCGGGCAGTAACCGCCGGGACAGGCACGAAGCCGAAAGTGGGGCCGGCCCGAACCAGAGGCCGGCTCCACTTTCAGGCGGGCCGGCTCAGAGTTCGGCTTGCAGGGCTACGACGTCGGCTGCCAGTTTGGCCATGCCGAGGCGTTGGGCCGCGGCACGGCTGCGTTCGGCCAGGATGGTGGCCTCGGTGCGGTCCTCCGGGGTGCCGCGCCGGAGCAGGGCCTGGGCCTGGTCGTAACGGATCCGGGCCAGGGTGGGTGGGGAGTCCTGGGCCAGGGTTGCCGCCCGGGCCAGGTCGTCGAGGGCGGCCGGCAGGTCGTTGTCGGCCAGGGCCAGCAGGCCGCTGAAGCGGGCCGCCGGGCCGATCACCGCGACCGGCCAGCCGGCCAGGACGAGTTCGTCGCGGTGGGTGGCGAGCATGCGGCGCAGGACCGGGCTGATCGTCGCGGTCACCGGGTCGCCGGGACGGGCCGCCCGCAGGGCCGACACCGACTCGGCGAGCAGGGCCGCGGTCGGGACGGCCCAGCCGTGTGGGGGCCAGCCGGCCAGGTCGCGGTGGGCAATGAGGAAAGCGGCCAGCCGGTCGGAGGCTTCCTCGTACCGGCCGGTGTCGCAGCAGGCCATGATGAGGCTGGCCGGCCAGATCGGGAAGTGGGCGTCGAGTTCGATGTCGCCGGTCAGCTCCTGGGCGAACAGGTCCTCGGAGCGGCCGAGTTCGCGCAGCAGCCAGAAGGACTGCCCCTGCCAGGTCTGCCGGAAGTTGTCGGCGGGCACCACCGGGCGGTCGCGCAGCTCGTCGACCGCCTGCCGGCCGGGGCCGAACAACCAGGCCGCCGCGCCGTCGAACGTGCCGCGCCACAGATGCATCGTCGTGTCGAGGACGCCCTGCAGCCATTCTCCCTGCGGGCGGGGGTGTTCGGCGACGAGTTTGCGGTGGTCCTTCAGAGCCGCGTGCACGTAGGGCAGGCCGCCGAGGCGGATGTGGTCGATGATCAGGGCGAGCAGGGCCTCACTCTCGAAGTACGGGGAGCGGGCCGCGATGCTGGCTTCCCGGAGCCGTTCCGAGACCTCGACGAGTTCGCGTGGGGACGCGTGGTCGTAGAGGCCCCAACGGCATTCGTTGAGCACCTCGCAGCGCACCGCCGGATCGTGGTCGGCGGTGAGCAGGCGCAGGGTCCTGCGGGCGAGTTCGGGCCCGGCCTCGGGGTCGGAACCGGGGGGCCGGACCTCGGCGGTCACCGCCATCGTGGACTTGTGGGCGAGGTGGGCCTGCAGCTGCAGGCGTACCGAATCGGCTTCCGGACCCGGCACCGGCTGCAACGCTCGCAGCGCCCGGCGGAGTTCGAAGACCATCTGTTCGTCGACCAGGCCGGGGTCGGACCACTGCCGGGCGAGCCGGACCGCCGCGGTCGCCTGCAGCAGGGGCAGGCCGTCGGCGGCCTCGAACGCGTGCCGGTACTGCCGGGAGGACTCGGCGGCTTCCCCGAGGTCACCGTGGGCGTCGCCCAGTGTCATGAACAGGTCGGCGGTCACCGTGGCGGGGCCGCCGAGTTCCAGGCCGGCCCGGGCCCAGTCGATCGCGGCCCGCGCCGAGTATCCCTGCCGTTCGGCCCGCGCGGCGGCGAGCATCGCCGCGGCCACCGTCTCGGCGGGCAGCAGTCGCCGCGCCGCCCGGGCCTGCCGGGCCATGAGCACCGCCACGGGTGTCGTGAGCCGCTCACCGCCGGCGATCCGCGCCGCCATGGCCGCGTAGGCCTCCGCCGCGTCAGAAGCCGAAGGCCCGTCGGGGGCCGGCATCCGGGCGGACGGCGACGACACCGCGGGAGCGATGGGAGCGAGGGACGCGGCGGAAGCGGCCGGCGCGGCGCTGATCGTCACGATGCCGAGGGGCCAGTCGCTGAGCCGGGTGGAGAGCTCAATCAGCACCTGGTGGGCGACCGGGCTGATCAGGTGGGCGTCGTCGAAGACCAGGATCAGCGGCGTGGTCCGCAGCACCGGGCGCAGCAGAGCCTCGAGCAGAGCGATGAGCTGCCCGAGGTCGTGGTCGGTGCCGGGCCGGGTGCCGCCCGGTTCGGCGGCGGCCACGAAGTCCATGACGAGTTTGCGCTGGGCCGGGGAGAGTGTGCCGAGCGCGAGGTCGCGCCGGCCGTGGGCCCACAGCAGCCCGGCCATGGTGCGCCACGGGGAGAGGTCGTCGAGGTTGCGGCACCGGACGACCAGCACCCCCGCGCCGCGCGCCGACGCTCCCGCGAACAGACCGGAGAGCAGACCATCGGGCGAGGAGCCACCATGGCGTACGGCGAAAGGGGTTCCCATGTCGGCGAAGAACGGGTCGAAGGCGGCGGCCTGACCGGGGTCTCCGGGCGGCGCGGTCAGCGGGCGGTGCACGTCGATGCCGTACTCGTGCAGGCTGATCAGGTCGAAGGCGCGGGCCGTGGTCGCCGGGTCGAGGCCGTCCTTGTTGCCGTCCTCGACGAGTTCCTCGGCGGCGGTCACGCCGTGGCGGCGCAGCGTGTCGAGCGTGTGGAGCAGCCACAACGCGTCGCGCCGGTCGAGGCCGGCGGCCATCGGCTGGGTGGACCACGCGGCCGCGCGGTCGTAGTGCCCGCGGGTCAGGGCGGCCCGGGCCATCCGTTCGACGACGCGTTCGCGGACCCGGTCGAGCTCGCCGCGCAGGCCGCGCATCGGTTCGCCGGCCGACCACTCGGGGCCGAACTCGGCGAACGGGCCGGCGGTCCAGAGCCCGGCCGCGGTGGTGTACTGCTGCTCGGCCCCGTCGTGGTCGCCGGCGTCGAGCAGGTCGAGGACGGCGAGCGCGGCGTGTTCGAAGCGGTAGGCGTCGACGGCGGCGACGAGGTCGGCGTCCGGGCCGGCGACCAGGTGGTAGCCGGGGGACTGGCGGGCCGAGGTGATGTCGAGGCCGTGTTCGCGCAGGATGCGGCGCAGCCGGGCGATGACCGGGGCGAGCAGCGCGTCGCGGGCGGTGGGGTGGCCGGAGTCCCAGATCGCGTCGAGGAACGCCTCGGGGCGCTGGGGTGCGCGGGCCGCGACGAGCACGGCGAGCGCTTTCTTCTCCTGGGTGCGCCGGAGCTGGGGTTCTCCGCCGACGAGGATCTGCACGTCACCGAGCACCCGGATGTCGAGGGCGCCCATGCTCACGCGACGGGCCGGTGCGCCGCGCAAGGTCCGTGCAAGGTTGCTCTGGAAGGCTTCGGGGCGGTCGAGGGAGAGGGCATGACCGAGACGGTACCGGCGGACGGAACCGTCCGGATACGTGTGTTTCCCTGCTGCGGCTACTCAAAAGGGGCAGTCGGATCCGCTCGCACCGCGGACGAGACGACGGGTAAGGGGCACAGACGCGGCGCCGGGCCTGGCGGGGCCTGGCGCCGCGCCTGCCGGATCACTATGCCTTGAGCAGCGCCGTCGTGCACGGCGCAGCGCGCGGACTCCGAGCTGAGTAACAAGCAGGTGTCCGGGGTACGACTGGTTCATGAACCTTGGGAGACGGCTGACCACCGTGGCCGTGATCGCGGTCGCGGTGCTGGTGCCGTTCGCCCTGCTCTCGATCATGGTGGTCGGCGGATGGCCGCCACTGCACGACGCGGACGCGTCGATCACGGCGGCGGTGCACGACTGGGCGCTGCGGAATCCGGAGTGGGTCGACGTCACGGTGTGGTGGACGAACATCTTCGACCCGAACCCGTTGCGGGTGGCCGCGCTGGGCCTGGTGATCTGGCTGTGGCGGCGCGGGCACCGGGGCGCCGGCATGTGGGTGGTCACCACGATGGCGGCCGGCGGCCTGCTCGGCATCGTGATCAAGCTGCTCATCGAACGGCACCGCCCCTCGTTCCTCGACCCGGTCGCGCGGGCGGCGGGCTACTCGTTCCCGTCCGGTCACGCGCTGAACGCCACGCTCGCCGCCGGGGTCTTCGTGCTCGTGCTGCTCCCGGTCGTGCGGCGGCGCTGGCTGTTGTGGACGGCCGGGGTGGCGGTGACCCTGCTGACCGCGCTGTCGCGGGTCGTCCTCGGTGTGCACTGGACCAGTGATGTGACGGCCGGGATCCTGCTCGGTGTCGCGGTCATCGCGGCCACCACGATGGCTTTCACGCACCGGGGTCTGCTGCCGGTGGTGGAGCGGGGCGTGGACCCGAGCCTGCACACCGAGAAGGCACAGGCGTAACACGAGTTCCGATCGGGTACTGGCGCGTCCATGCCCGATGCAGCGGTTCAGTTCCTCAAGCGGATCTTCGCACCTGTCGCCGTACTCTTCGTGGTGATGGTGGGTCTGGGCCTGCTCATCACGAAGGTCCTGGAGAACACCTGGCCGTTCACGGTCGAGGACGCCGTCAACCGGGACTTCGAACGTGACCGGGAGTCGGTGGGCAACACGCTCTCGTTCATCTTCAGCACGATCGGCAGCACCCCGGTGATCATCGGGGTGACCGCGGTGGTGGCGATCATCCTGCGGCTGACCCTGAAGCGGTGGCGCGAGCCGCTGTTCCTGTGCGCGGGTGTCACCGCCCAGGCGCTCATCTTCTTCTTCACCACTCTGGTGATCGACCGGATGCGCCCGGAGGTCAGCCACATGGACGCCTCCCCGCCGACGTCCAGCTTCCCGTCCGGGCACACCTCGGCCGCGGTCGCGCTGTACCTCGGGATGGCCGTGGTGCTGGCGACCCTGACGAACCGCACCTGGCTCAAGGCGCTGTGCTGGCTGCTGATCCTGGTGCCGGTCGGCGTGGCGGTGGGCCGGTTGTACCGCGGCATGCACCACCCGACCGACGTGACCGCGTCGTTCCTCAACGGCGGGTTGTGTGTCTGGATCATGGCGCGGGCGATCCTCGACCGGAGCGTCGCCTGGACCCGGCGGCCGCACAAACTAGCGCACGCCCACTGACGGCTCGAGGACCGGATGCCCCGCGTCCGCCGCGAGCATCCCGGCCTCGACGTGGAGTTCCGGCTGCCGGACGGCGGTGCGGCGGGCCGGACGGGCCGGACGGGCCACGCCGAACAGCGAGACCGAGGTCAGCGCGATCCCGGCCAGGACCGCGATCCCGCCGGCGGCCTGGGCGGACCCGAACGCGTCGCCGAACAGGGCCACGCCGATGAGGAAGCCGACCAGCGGTTCGAGGTTGAGGAACGCGCCGGCGGCCGACGGCGAGACCCGGGACTGGCCGTAGGCGAACAGCGCGAACGGGGCCAGCGTCCCGGCGAAGGTGAGGATCAGCGTGGCCACCGCCGGCATCATGCCGGGCACCGGAGGCGCGCCACCGGCCAGCGCCATCGGCAGCACCGCGACAGCGCCGGCGGCGAACTGGACGCCGGTGACCGCGAGCGGGCTGCGCCCGGCGAGCAGCTTGGGCTGGGCCACCAGGAACGCCGCGGACAGCACCGCCGACGCCCCGACGAGCGCGTCCCCGGTCAGGGTCGCCTCGCCGCCGCCGTGCCCGGCGATGACCCCGATGCCGAGCAGCGAGATCGCCAGCCCGGCCCAGTTGCCGGCCCCGGTCACACCGCGGCCGGTCGCCAGGCCCATGAGGGCGACCAGCACCGGCACCGCCCCGACGATCAGCGCCGCGTGGCTGACGCTGGTCCGCGCGATACCGGCGTTCTGCAGGGTGAGCACCCCGCCGTACCCGATGATCCCCCAGGCCACGACGCGCGGTGAGATCGCCGCCCGCAGCTTGTGGCGCGCGATGATCGCGATCGGCAGGGCGGCGAGGGTGAACCGGACGACCGTGAGCCAGCCCGGGCCGACACCGGCCAGCGCGACCTTGGTCAGGGGAATGGTGGTGCCCCAGAGCAGGCCGGCGGTGGCGAGGGCGAGCAGGGTGAGGCGACGGTCGTTACGCATGATCCCGATCGTCCACGCGGGGAGACAGAATTCGTCGACTTGGGCTCAGGACGAAACTATATTTGGTCACATGGCGGTTCAACTTGATGAAATCGACGTCCAACTGCTCAACGAACTGCAGCAGGACGCCGACCGGTCGAACCTCGACCTGGCCCGGATCGTCGGCCTCTCCCCCGCCGCCACCCTCAACCGGGTGCGCCGGCTCAAGCAGTCCGGGGTGATCCGCACCATCTGCGCGCGGCTCGACCCGGGTCAGGCCGGCTTCCCCCTGCAGGTGTACGTCTCGGCCACGCTCACCCGCAACGGGGCGCGCAGCAGCAAGGTCTTCGAGCAGACCGTGCTGTCCATCCCGCAGGTGATCGCCGCCGACTGGGTGGCCGGCGAGATCGACGTGATGATGCTGATCGTGGCCCGTGACGTGGCCGAGCTGCAGAGCGTGCTGATGCAGCTGTCCCTCAAGGGCGGCGCCCAGCGCCTGACCACCCTGCTGCGCCTGCAGGAGATCAAACCGACGAGCCCACTACCGATCTAGAGCGGACGCCACTGTACGACGGCAGCGGTCGCGTCGTCCCGCAGCTCCCCGTTCTCGTACGAGACGATGGTGTGGATCAGCCGCCGCATCATCTCCGCCGCCGGGGTCCGTGCCCGCTGCTCGTCGCGCACGAACGCGGCCAGCCGGTCGAGGCCGAACAGCTCCCCGTCCGCCGATCGTGCCTCGGTGATCCCGTCGGTGTACAGCACCAGCGTGTCGCCGGGCGCCAGCATCAGCTCGGTCACCCCGGGGCCGCGCCGCACCATGTGCCCGAGACCGAGCGGCAGGGCGGTCGGTGTCGGCAGCGCCTCCTGCGGCTGGTCGCCGCGCAGGTGCAGCTCGGCCGGGTGCCCGGCGGCGATCCGGCGGTAACAGCCGGTGGTGGTGTCGAGCTCGGCCAGCACCGCGGTCACGAACGAACCCGGGTACTGGGCCCGGATCCATTTGTCGATCGACCGGTACGTGTCCACCAGGTCCAGCCCCGACCGCCGGGCGTTACGGTACGTGTTGAGGGCCAGCGTGGTCAGCGCACTCGCACTGATCCCGTGCCCCACGGTGTCGAACAGGGCCACATGGATGATGTCGCCGTTCGCCGCGTAGTCGAACGCGTCCCCGCCCACGTCGTAGCACGGTTCCAGCACGGCGGTGACCAGCGCGTCGTTGGCCGCGAACGTCAACGGCGGCAGCTGGTTCCAGATGATCTCGGCGGCCAGCTGCATCGGCATCCGGCGCCGGGTCCGTTCCACCGCGTCGCCGTAGAAGCGCCGGCTCGCGATCAGCTCGGCCACCAGCGCGGCGATGACCACCAGGTCGCGCCGCAGCCGCTCGTCGGGCTGTTCCTCGAGCCACACCTCGAGCACGCCCAGCCGCTCGGCGCCGTGCAGCAGCGGCAGGAACAGGCAGGAATCCTCCTGGGTGGTCTCCGCGGTGCGGAAAGCATGCCCGGCGAGCGTGTCGTTCACCTTGCGCGCGGCGTCGTCACCGGGGGTGCCCTGCAGCGGCCACAACGAGATCTGCTCGTAGTCGATCATCAGGGCCACGACGTTCGTGGCACCGATCAGCGACGCCACGGCGGCCAGGGCCGGGGGTAGATCCTCCGGGCGACTGCGGTGGCGAAGATCCAGGAGCCGCCGCACCGCTTCCATCGAATCAGCCATATACAGCTACCTTCCCCGAACCGCCAGGAGGTATCCCTGCGGCTGGTTGTCGCCCAATCCGTTGCCCGCCGGACGGCCCGCCCAGTGCACGGTGGTGAAGCCGGCCGCGTTCACCTGACTCTCCATGTCGGCCGGTGACATCCAGTAGACGTCGAACTCCACACCGAGGTTGGCACCCTTGCCGCCCCGCCGCAACGTACTGTCCCCGGCCTTGAACGCGGTCGCCAGGAAACCACCCGGCCTGACGACCCGCGCCAGCTCGGCGAACGCCACGGCCCGGTCACCGGGAGCGAGGTACATCAGCGAATACCAGCCGACGACCCCGGCCAGCGACGCGTCCGCGAACGGCAGCTCCCGTACGTCGGCGACCTCGAACGTGAAATCGGGCCGGTCCCGCCGCGCCACCTCGATCATCCCGGGCGAGAGATCCACCCCCCGGGGAGTCAGCCCCCGCGACGCGAGGAACGGCTCGAGACGACCCGTCCCGCACCCCACGTCCAGGACGTCGGTGCCGAGACCCGCGGCCAGGACGAACTCGGCGAACAACCCGAGCACGGCCCGGTCGACCGGAAATTCCGCCAGCGTGTCGGTCAGGTTTGCGGCATAGAACTCGGCGAGAGCGTCATGCGCCGCCCGCAATTCCTCGGTCTTCGGATCCACAAGCGCAGAGCCTAGGCAGGACGTGTGGAGATCCTGTGCAGGACCGGGGGGGGGGGGGGGGGGGGGGGGGGGGGGGGGGGGGGGGGGGGGGGGGGGGGGGGGGGGGGGGGGGGGGGGGGGGGGGGGGGGGGGGGGGGAGCGGGCCCCCCGCGGCGGGGCCTGGCG
>NZ_JBITDZ010000003.1:92858-771416 GCF_044454705.1 Actinoplanes sp. NPDC051494 | reverse complement strand
GCCCCCTCCCCCCCCGCGCCCCCCCCCCCGCGCCCCCGCGCCCCCCGCCCCCCCCCCCCCCCCCCCCCCCCCCCCCCCCCGGCATGGATCTCATCGTCGCCCTCACCGCCGGTTTCACCCTCTTCGCCGGCGTCACCACGTTCCTGCTCGCCCGCCGTGACCTCCGGACCGGCCCGGCCGTCACGGTCGCCGTCGTCGCGGGGCTGCTCACCGGCCTCGGCTTCATGTCCACCGTCTACCTCGCGGTCGCCGCCTACCTCGGTGCCGTCGTCCTCTGGCAGCTCGCCCGCCACTTCCGCATCGGCGGCCGCAGAGCGCTCCTGGTCGGCACCGGGGCCTTCGCCGTCGCCCTGGCCGGGGCGGTGACCGTCATGAGCGTCGCCCTCAGCACCATGTGACACGGTTCCTTGACGGCGCGTGGGAGCGATCTCAGGATCGGGACGTGCTCGCCACCCTTGACCTGGACGGGCTGGAGCAACAGATCCATGTGGAGCTGCTCGCCGGACGTTCGACAGTGTCGCCGAGCTGGCCGGCCGGCTCGGCACCGACGTGCCGGGGGTGGACGCCGCCATCGGCACACTGCGGCGGCACGGGCTGGCCGGGTGGGACCGGGATCGGGCCTGTCTGACGCCTCCCGACCTGGCCATCGACTCGGTGCTGCCGGACCGGATGCGGCAGTTGCGGGAGGCCGGTACCTCCTGGCAACACAAGGGCGGGCCGCCGCGCGCGGCACTCCGATATGGCACGCGGAAGTCACCCGAAAGGATCTCGCCGCGACCGTCCGGCCATCAGGTGCCGCCGCGCCGGCGCGGACATATCGGTCCAAGAATCACAAAATATCGAGATCAAAAATGAATATCCCATTCATCCCGCATCACTCCGTCTTCAGCAGACGAAAAATGCCACTCTGCGCGCCACGGAGAACTAGCGTTGACAAACACAGGACAGCATGAGAACCAACCGCCCGATACGGACCGGAGTCGCGCAGGTGGAGACTTTTGAGTGATCAAAAGTCCGAGTCAACGATGGATGTATCATGCCCGCTTGATCCATCCATGGCTGACATGCGTGAATCACGCCGCCCCACGCCGATGCGACTTTGCCGCGAGGACGCATCCATGAACAGGACTGGTACTCTCAATCGGTAATACCGATACGCACCAACCTGGTAGGCGCCAGGCAGATCGACCACCCTGCAACCGGCCCTGTCGAGGAGCAACCGATGGCTGACCAATAAGAAAAAAATGAGGTGGGGGCACTCGAGAGATCTCGGGTGCCTCCCACCGCGGTGATGCCGACCGGTAGGCGCCGTCCAGCATCAATCATCAACCCTGCAACAGCACGCTCGAGGATCAATCCCCGAGGAGCCCGCCGCACAATCGACGGTAGACGACTCCAGCAGCCATATCCAGTTCCAAAGTCGTCCTTTCAGACAGTTATGACAAGACCTTTTGGGGGCATATTCCGGTCAGACCCATAAGACGGAACATCAACGAGTAGATCCACGGCCACAGCTGAGTACGGATGCCCGGTGGCCGATCACCCATGCCATCGATCAGCCAGGCCACGTCATGGCGATCTCCGATATGCCCCGATAGTGTGAGGACTTCTCGCCCGGCAGTGACAGGCGGAAGGCTCACGCGTGCCTGCGATCTGGCATTTTTACGGCGGCCCGACCGGCACCACCTCTTTCGAGGAAGAACTGATCAACCTTCCCGCGGAGGCCGAGGCCGAAGTGCGATTCGCGATCAAATGCCATAAAGATCGTCACCGCAGCCCGGGTGTATCCACGGAGCCCCCACCACTCGACGACCAGAACATCGACGGCCAGTTGCGGGTCATCTGGGTAACCACCTCGGAAAACAAGACCTACGCCCTGCTATACGCACCCCTCGCCAACGCCGGCGGGTCCGCGAGCAGGGCCGTGGTGGCACTACACATCACGGTCGCCCGATCGAGGAAGATCAACGACTCCACCCGACGCCTGGCCCATGATCGCCTGCGTACCTGGCGGAAACATCCGTGATTAAGGATGGCTGAAGTCTTGGCCGGGAATCTGGCAGGGATCATCCGCCGATGAGACCATCGGCAATACCGATACCCAGCACGGGATTGACATTGTCATACCGGAGGGAGTAGAGGATGTCGCAACCAGATGCTGAACCGATGACCGAACCAGGCGACCGTGACGACAGTGACCGGTCCTTGCAACGCCGCCTCCAAGATCCGAAATTTCGGGAGGCGTTCGAGGACACGATCGTGCGGAACGAATTGCTCGGCTTCCTCATCAATCTCCGCCGACGATGGGGCTGGACCCAGTCCGAACTGGCCGGCCGGATGCGCACGACCCAATCGGCGATCTCCGACTTCGAGAAGGGCCGCATACAACCTCGCGTGTCGACCTTGCAGCGATGGGCCCGCGTGTTCGGCTACCGGCTCGAAATGCAGGTATGGACCGGCCCGTTCGTCGCCTACGACTCGTGGACGAGACGCTCCGTGACCTACGAGTCCGTCGTCGATCCCGTCCGTATCGACGATGCCATCGGGCGATGGTGGTCCGGCGATCAGGCTCAGCCGGGCACCATCGGCACCCAGCGCCGGACGAGAACCGGTAACGAGGTGCAGACCCGGTATCGCGACTTCGGTCAGGCCGACAGCCGTTACCTGCGGGAACTGCAGAGCGAACTGGCCCCCCGAACGCCGTGACGGCCTCTGAGAGAGCGCAACGCAGGCGATTCTCCGACCAGGTCTCGCGGGTCGCGTCCCTTGTCGACATCCGGGTGCGATCGCTGGAGGCGAAGCTGACCTCACCGTCCGCGTCACCGCCGCTGAAGCCTCGCGTACGCATCGAGCCGCAGGTGAGCCTCGCCGGCAATTACGCCATCTACGACTTCATGTACACCCTGGGCGCCACCGACGCGACCGAGAGCGACGTCTTCAACGCCACGATGTCACTCAACCTGGTCTTCCGACTGGAGCAGCCGGAGGCCCTCGACGCGGACAGGTTACAGGCTTTCGGCTCGGTCGGTGTCGTGGAAATCGCGCACCCATATGTTCGGGAAATGGTGCACAGCCTCACCTTCAGGATGGGCCTCCCCCCTTTTGTCCTGGACGTCGCCCCGCCGATCATGGAGCGCTAGCCAGCACACCGCGGAAATCTCAGGAGCTAGCCGGAACCGGCATTGCAGCTTCACCGGCCCGATGGGTACGGTGCAATCGCTCGGCTACTGACGGCATTCCGGAACGCAGGACCGGACTTGCAGCTGGGATGGTTGATGACTGGAAACGCGCGAGGCACGGTCGACCGCTTCAATCTGGTCGTCACGACGTTCAAGAACATCCGGGAGATCGCGATAGCCGGTACGGTCCTCACTGCCGGCGCGATAGCCGCTTTTGTGGCCTGGAGCCCGCCGGTATGGATCACCGTTCCGATCTCCGTCATTCTCGGGCTCGGCGCGGGAATCGCTGTCGGCGCGAAGATCGTCGGACGGCGGGCCCGCCACGCGATGGCCCAGACCGGCTTCAAGGTCATCGAGTACAGCATGGCCTACCGGATCAGTGGTACCGACGTGTACATGCACGAATGTGAACGAGAGTTCCTGCTGGAGGCGACCCACAACGGAGCAAGCCTGTTCGTCTTCGAATACGGCTGGTCCGGACAGGGCACGATCAGGACCGACGTGCCCGAGCAGCAGGTCTACCGCCTGCTGGACGACTCACGCTCGGCACACAAACTCGATCGGCGCACGATTGTTGGCATGAACCGTTCGTACTCGCCCGGGGAGACCGTCTCGGTAACAGTGATCCAGTACCTGCGGGACACCGAGAAGCAGTTCGGTCATTTTCTCTCGAAGATTGTCAAGCAACCGATGCGGAAAGCCACGTTGAGCATCGAATTCCCACCGAATCTTGCTGTGCAACCTGCACCGACGGCGTTCATCAAGCGATGGAACAGCGCTGCGAGCTGGGTGAACGAGCAGGACGTGAGCAGCAAGCTGCAGCAGGTCGGACACGTGCATCGGCTCGAGGTCGACAAGCCACCCACCGGCAAGATGCTCAGTGTACAGTGGCCTTGGAGAGAAAAGTACTGACGGAAGGCAGACAATGGGCGACAAGTAACGAGTGTCGTCCCAAGCCATTGGCAACCTGATCGACCGGTGAACACGAAGTCGACTCACGGGGAAACGTCATACCACTGGCTCAGCTGATGGCGGTCCGGGACCCATGAATAGTAATGGGCGCTCCGCACCGAGGCTGTCTCACAGGCATGGACCCAGTGGTCAGTGCGGCTTGCGGGCACAGACGCTCCAGCAGCATCGGGTGAGATCGTCGCGGTCGTGACGATCTCACCCGATCGTCTGTCCGGATCAGGCGGACCGGCGGAGGACGTCGAGGAGGAACCAGTCGTCCTCGTGGTGGACGACCGGGGTCAGCGCGGGGTGGTCGCGCAGGGCCTCGTGGGCGTTGAAGCCGTCGAAGCTTCCGCCGTTCTCCCGGTCGCGGAAGTGGACCGACACCAGGTCACCCTCGGGCTCGAGACGGTCGGCCAGGCCGTTGATCGTCGCGGCCAGGTCGTCGGCGCTGAGGTAGTAGAGCAGGTCGCCCACCACGATCAGGTCGAACGTGTCGTTCGGGAGGTCGGTGGGCAGCAGCGCCTCCTCGACCCGGACGTGCGGGAGGTCGGCGACGAACGTGCGGGCCTGCTCCACCGCGGCCGTGACCGCGTCGGCCGCCAGCAGCGCCTCGCACCGGGGCGCGAGCATGCGGGTGAGGATGCCTACCGCGCAGCCCGGCTCGTACCCGGAACGGTATTTCCGCCTGGGCAGGCTGGCCAGGGTGACCGCGTATTTGCGCTGGTCGGACCACTTCGTCGCGTTGTCCCAGGGGTCGTCCTTCGCCAGGTAGAGATTGGTGAAGTGGTCGAGGGAGAAGGACTCGGAAGGGGGCTGGGCGTCGCCTGGTGCTCGTGTCACGGCTGTGATTGTGCCTGACGGGCCGGAAGGTAGGCTGACCTAACACGGAGAACGGGGTGTGATCGTGGCGGAACCGGAGTCGCTGGCCGATCTGCTGGGTGGGCGGCGGGCCGCCCTGGACGCGACCGTTCCGCCGGTGGTCTTCGTCGCCGGGTGGCTGGCCGGTGGGCGGTCGATCTGGGCCGGTGCCGGTGCCGCGATCGTGGCCGCCGCGATCGTGGGCGGGTTGCGGCTGCGCCAGGGCGACAAGCCCCGGGCCGTACTGATCGGGCTGCTCGGGGTCTGTGTCGCCGCGATCGTCGCCCTGCGGACCGGGCGGGCCGAGGATTTCTTCCTCATCCAGATCGTCAGCAACGCGGCCAGTGCGCTGGCCTGGGCGGTCAGCATCGTGGTGCGGTGGCCGCTGCTCGGGGTCATCGTCGGCGCCGTGCTGGGCCAGAAGACCCGGTGGCGCCGCGATCCGGCGCTGCTGCGGGCGTACTCGCGGGGAAGTTGGATCTGGGTTCTGCAGTATGTCGTGCGGTTGGCGGTTTTCGTCCCGTTGTGGGCCGCGCACGCCGTGGTGGCGCTCGGGGTGGCCCGGGGTGTGCTGACCTGGCCGTTGGTCGCCGCGTGCCTGGCGGTGAGCTGGTGGATCATCCAGCGCAGCCTGCCGGCGGAGCATCCCGGCCTGCGGCATCCGCGGGACGCGAGCGCCTCACCGGCCGGCGCCGACCATCTCTGAGCGCTCCTCCACCGTGTCGAAGCCCTCGCGGTGCATCGTGCCCCAGACCGCCTGCTTGCCGCGCCACGCGCCGAACGCGCCGGTGACCTGCCACACCGCCAGGATCTGGCGGTAGCCGAAGTTCTCGATCACCGCCGCCGCGACCCCGCGGGCCAGGTCGGACCAGCGCGGATAGCGGTGGAACGAGACCTCTTCGATGAACAGCGCGGCCAGGCTGACGAGCAGGCCGTACCCGTACGCGACGAGGGCGAACAGCCACGCGAACTCCACGTTGATCGCGTCGACCCAGACGCCCAGTGGTAGCAGGATCAGCGCGGAGAGCTCGACGAACGGCGCCAGCAGCTCGAAGACCACGTAGTAGGGCAGCGCTACCAGGCCGATGCGCCCGTAGCGGGGGTTGAGGATCATGCGGCGGTGCTTGCTGAGGATCTCGGCGATGCCACGGTGCCAGCGGCGGCGCTGCCGGCCCAGGACCCGCAGGCTGCTCGGGGCCTCGCTCCAGCTGACCGGCTCCGCGACGAAGATGACCCGGTAGTCCTGTTTCGTCTCGCGCAGGTGGTGGTGCAGGCGGACGACGAGTTCGGCGTCCTCCCCGATGGTGTCCGGGTCCATCCCGCCGACCCGGACCACGAGGTCGCGGCGGAAGACCCCGAACGCCCCGGAGATCACCACCAGGCCGCCGAGCCGGGACCAGCCGGTGCGGCCCATGAGGAACGCCCGCAGGTATTCGACGACCTGGGTGCGGACCAGCCATTGCCGGGGCATCCGGACGTCGACGACGCGGCCGCCGACGACCTTGCAGCCGTTGGCGATGCGGACCACACCGCCGCACGCCGCGACGCGCAGCGGGTCGTCACCGAACGGTTTGGCGACCGACAGCAGCGCGTCCGGGTCCAGCACCGAGTCCGCGTCGACCATGCAGATCAGCGGGTGCCGGGCCAGGTTGATGCCGACGTTCAAAGCGTCGGCCTTGCCGCCGTTGGCCTTGCGCACGACGGTCAGCGTCTCCGGGTTGGCCCGGGCCACGTGCACGGAGAGCACCTCCGACCGGTACGGCACGTCGGCCGGCACCACCCGCGGTACCTCGACAAGATCGAAGTGGGCCCGGAGCTGCTCGAACGTGTCGTCGCCGGAGCCGTCATCGACGACCACGACCTCGTAGCGCGGGTAGCGCAGCGCGGTCATCGCCTGCACCGCCGCGACGATGCCCGGACCCTCGTTGTACGCGGGCACGATCACCGACACCGGCAGCGTGAGCGGGCTGCGGAACATGTCGTCGGCCCCGGCGAACGGGATCCGCCGCAGGTGCTTGTGGAACTCGAGGCCGGCCAGCACGATCAGGCCGAGGTAGCTGCTGTTGAGCGCCACGAAGTACGCGAACACCGCCACGTCGGTCCAGCGCAGCGCGTCGCGGATGAACTCCTCCATCAGACCGGGACCTCTACTTTCATGACCCGGGACAGGGCCAGGGCCTCGACGGCGTGGTCGCTGCCGGAGGCCTCCAGGGCCGCGGTCCCGGGCCGGCCGAGGCGGCGCAACGCGTGCGCGGCCTCGTGGGCGACGTGGAACGCCGCGTCGTCGAGCAGCACCGCCAGCGTCGGGACGGCACTCGGGGCCCCGAGCTCACCGATCGCCTTGGCCGCGGCGGCCCGCAGGGCGTTGGGGCGGGAGCTGTGCAGGGCCAGCGTGAGCGGTTCCAGCGCGGACCGGGTGCCGAGTTTGCCGAGCGCGACCGCGGCGGAGATCCGTACGTCCAGGTGGGCGTCCTCCTTGAGGACCCGGGCGATGCGGTCCACCGAGGCGGTGGCGCCGAGCAGGCCCAGCGCGTCGAGGCAGACCGCGCGTACCCGGGCATGGGGGTGGTCGAGCGCCGCCGACAGCGTCACCTCGGCCCCCGCGCCGAGCTGGACCAGGGTGTGGCTGGCCAGCAGCGACGGGATCGGGTCGGCCCGGTCCAGGCTGGCGATGATGCGCCAGGCCGCGGCCGGGTCACCGATGCGGCCGAGCGCGCGTACGGCCACCACGCGCACCTCGGCGTGCCGGTCGGTGAGCAGGCGGCACAGCTCGGGGACGGCCTGGCGCAGTTCCAGGTCGCCGAGGACCTGGGCGGCGCGGGCCCGGCGTACCCGGATCCGGGAATGCAGCCGGCCCAGCGCCGCGCGAGCCGTGCCGCGGCGCAGGAAGACCGACACCAGTCCGAGGTGGGCCTCGCCGCGCAGTTTGCCGAGCAGCGCCAGGGCGTGCGGTTCGGCCGCCCGCCACGCGTCGTCGGGGATGGCGACCAGGTCGTGGCTGCCCTCCTCGCCGTTGTCGGCGACGAACGCGAGCAGCGCCCGGCGCGGTCCGGCGGCGAGGCGGGCCCGCTTGCGGTGCCGGACGCCGCGGAAGACCCGGGTGGCGACGATGCCGGCCGCGGTCAGGGTCACGACGGCGGCGAGGATCTCGACGACGAGGATGAACAACCGCAGCATCAGCCGGCGACCCTGGCCAGCGCGGCTTCGACCCGGAGCAGCAGCGCCCGCGGGCTGAACGGTTTGACCACGTAGTCGGTGGCGCCGGCGGCGTACCCCTGTTCGAGGTCCTGCGGGCGGGACCGGGCGGTGAGCATGATGATCGGGACCTTCGCGGTGAGCGGTCCGGCGCGCAGCTCGCGGCAGACCTCGATGCCGGACATCCGCGGCATCCGGACGTCGAGCAGCACCAGGTCGGGCGGGTGGGCCCGGGCCTCACGCAGCGCGGCGACCCCGTCCGCCACGGCGATCACATCCAGACCACCCTGACCCAGCTTGTACGACACGAGGTGGCGGATGTCCGGATCGTCCTCGACGAGCAGGATGGTGCTCATCGGCCCTCCGGTTGCCGTGCCGGTCCTGTACCTGTCCCAACATATCCGTTATGTGAGCATCCCTCGCGGGGAACGGTAGCAATGCGGCAACCCGCGTTCCTGACGCTCAACCCGGCCCGGCCGCTGTCCGATACATGCATCGTGAACATCACCAGGTGGATCGGCGCTCCCGGCCGGCGCGGCGTGGCCCTCGCGGCCGCCGTGCTCGTGGCCGGGCTCGGCACCGGCGCCGCGGCGGCGACCGGACTCGACGCGGCTGCCGACGACGCGGCCGCAGCCCAGCTCGCGCTGCGGACCGCGAGCGTGCGCGGCGCCCTGGACACGACGTTCCAGCGGTACGCGGACACCGCGCACGACCTCGTCGCGGCCGCCGCCACCCAGCCGGGCGCCTCCCTCGGCCCCACCGTGACCCGGATCGCCACCGACCGCCTCCCCGGCGCCCACCAGGTCGTCGTCATCTCCCCGACCCGCCAGGTGCTGGCCGAGCGGACCCTCGACGGCAGCACCCCGCCGCCGCGGACCAGTCTCGACGTCTCCCCCGACCTCGACCGCGGCCTGCAGGCCGCCCGGTCCCGGGGCCGACTCATCGCCGGCCCCGCCCACGTCCTCGACGCCGACCTCGACCTGCCGCCGGCCCACCGGCAGCCCGCGTTCGAACTGATCGCCCCGGTGCACGACACCGCGTTCCGCGGCTGGGTCGTCATCGGCGTCCGCGCCTCCGACCTGCTGCGCGACTCGCTGCGCGCGGCCGGTGTCACCGGTGTCGCCGCCGTGCTCTCGTCGACCGCCCCGGACGGCGTCACCCACGAGGTCGCCCGCTGGTCGGCCGACGGTGCGGGCGCCGCCTCGGACGCGTTCACCACGGTCGACGTGGCCCTGGCCGGGCACGCCTGGCAGGTCCGGGTCAGCCCGACCACCGACCTGATCAGCACCGGACAGGCGGCCGCGGCACCGCTCACCATGCTCGGTGCCGCCGTGCTGTCACTGCTGCTGGCCGGCACCGTCCTGACCGTCGGCACCCACCGGCACCGGGCCGCCCGCGAGGCCCGCGACGCGTACGACCGTCAGCAGGCCGAGGTGGCCCGTGCCCAGGCCACCGAGCTCGACGCCCTGACCCGAGCCGACGCCGCGGCCGCGCTGCTGCGCGAACGCGAGGCGGAACTGACCGGTTTCGCCCGAGCGGCCGGCGAGAACCTGCACGCCCCGCTGCACACCATCGCCGGCTTCACCGAGCTGCTCCTCGAGGAGACCGCACCCCAGCTGGACGAGGCCTCCCGCGGCTTCCTCGACCGCATCGGCGCCAGCACCCGGCGCATGCTGACGCTGGTCGACGAGCTCCTCACGTACTCCGCGGCGGCCGACGCGGCCCTCAAACTCGAACCGGTCGACACGACCGCGCTCACCCTCGGCGTCGTCGCCGGCCGCCTCGACACGGTCCAGGGCGAACGCCCCAGCATCGACGTCGGCGACCTGCCGCCCGTGCTGGCCGACGGCGAACTCCTCGGCGAGGTCCTCGGCCAGCTCGTCGACAACGCCACCCGCTTCGTCCGCCACGGCACCGCCCCCCGCATCACCGTCAGCGCCCGCGAACAGTCCCCCGGCTGGTGGCGCGTCGAGGTGGCGGACCGCGGCATCGGCGTCCCGGAGGACCAGCGGACCCGCATCTTCCAGCCCTTCCACCGGGCCCCGGCCGCCGAGGGCTTCCCCGGCACCGGCCTGGGCCTGGCCGTCTGCCGCCGCATCATCGACCTGCACGGCGGTGACCTCGGCGTCGACCCCAACCCGGGCGGAGGCAGCATCTTCTGGTTCACCCTCGCCGCGACCAACGTCGCCCTGCGCCCGGAACTACTGACGGCCGAGGCCGCCTGACGCCAGCCGGGCCCGCATCCACGGGTACGGGTCGACGAGCGGCCGCCGACGCCGGCGGCACTCCTCGCGCAGCTCACGCAGCTGGTCGCCTGCGACGTAGTGCCGGCCCCGGGTCTCCCCACGCGGGATCAGCAACCCGAGCTCCGTGAGGCGGCCCAGGTCACGAGTCGCGGTGTGCTTCTCGACCTCGGTCATCTTCATGTAGCCGGAGCGGCGGACCCGGTAGCCGAGCACCGCCTCGTAAAGCGTCCCCGTGACCCGTTCCGGAAGCCCTCGTCCGCCGACAAGGTCGTCCAGCGCGATCCAGATCTCCGAGGCCTCGTCGACCCGCTGCGCGACGGTCTGGGCCTGCATGTGGTGCGCCCGGAGATTGAAGGCCGCCCACAGCTGGGCGTCACCCCGCGGCTGCCACGAGCCCTGACCGGTGAGCGTGAGCACCTGGTAGTAGTCCTCGGTGTTGTGCCCGAGCCATTCCTCGATGCTGGAGAACGCCGGCTCGACGATGGCGTGCCGCGAGATGGCCAGGGTCTGGAGCGCACGCGCCATCCGCCCGTTCCCGTCCCGGAACGGATGGATCATGACGAGGTTGAGATGCGCCATCGCACCCCGGACCAGCGGATCGACATCCAGGTCCACCTGGAGGCTCGACGCGAGCTCCTCCATGAGCGCGGGCACCAGCGCGGCGTCCGGGCCTTCGTACACGACGGCCTGCCGCTTGTCGTCGTGCACGTAGATCGGGCCGGTCCGGTACTGGCCGGGGCTCTTGCCCAACTCATGCGCGAGCATCATGTAGTGCATGCTGCCGACGGCGGCCGTGTTGATCGTGAAATGCGGGTTGCGGGCCATCTGCAGGACGTAGCCGAGCGCCTGGCGGTACCCACGGATCTCCGCGAACGTCAGCTCGTCGGCGCTCAACGGAGCCTCGTCGTCGAGGGCGGCGGCGGCGTCGTCCTCGTCCACGACGTAGCCCTCGATGCTGTTGGAACCCCGGATCGCCCGCGCGAGCATGGTCCGGCGCAGCCCGCCCTGCCACCGGCGAGGAGCTCGCAACACGCTGGCCAGCTGCTGACGCATGTCATGGATCCCGGCCAGGACGGTGCGGTCCTCGTCGGTCAGGGCCGGATTACCGTAGATCACGATGGGGCAATGTCGCTAACATAGCAACATGATACCCCCGAATGTCGCTATGTTAGCGACATAGTCACACGGGCGGGACGGGGCGGCTTAAGCTCGGTCGCATGGTTGCGCAGGCGAGCAGGCTCAAGAACGTCCGGTACGACATCCGTGGCCCCGTGCTGCAGCGGGCTCAGGAGCTGGAGAGTGCCGGGCACCGGATTCTCAAGCTGAACCTGGGGAATCCGGCTCCGTGGGGGCTGGCCACCCCCGAGCCGATCGTCGCGGACATGGTGCACAACCTGGGTGCCGCCGAGGGGTACAGCGATGCCCGCGGGATCTATTCTGCCCGGGTCGCCGTCGCGCAGTATTACCAGACGCTCGGGGTCCGGGACGTGCAGCCCGATGACGTCTTTCTCGGCAACGGGGTCTCCGAGCTGATCGTCATGTCGATGCAGGCGTTGCTCAACACCGGCGACGAGGTGCTTGTGCCGAGCCCGGACTACCCGCTGTGGACCGGGGCGGTCACGTTGTGCGGTGGGCGGCCGGTGCATTACCGGTGTGACGAGTCGCAGGGGTGGGAGCCGGATCTGGAGCATCTTGCCGCGTCGGTCACGCCGGAGACCCGGGCGATGGTGATCATCAACCCGAACAACCCGACCGGGGCGGTGTATTCGCGGGAGACGTTGCTGGGGATGCTGGAGATCGCCCGGCGCCACGATCTGCTGGTGCTGGCGGACGAGATCTACGACAAGATCTTGTACGACGACGCCGAGCACGTGTGCGCCGCCGCGCTCGCGCCCGATCTGCTGGTCCTCACCATGAGCGGGTTGTCGAAGGCGTACCGGGCGGCCGGGTTCCGATCGGGGTGGATGGCGGTCAGCGGGCCGAGGGCGAACGCGCAGGAGTATCTCGAGGGGCTGCAGCTGCTGGCGAACATGCGGTTGTGCCCGAATGTGCCCGCCCAGCACGCGGTGCAGACGGCGCTGGGCGGGTTCCAGAGCATCAACACGCTGATCCGGCCGGGCGGGCGGCTGTACGAGCAGCGCAATCACGCGTACCGGAAGGTGAACGAGATTCCCGGGGTGGACGCCGTGCGGCCGCGCGGCGCGCTGTATCTGTTCGCGCGGCTGGACCCGGCGGTGCACAAGATCCGCGACGACCAGAAGATGATCATCGATCTGCTGGAGCAGGAGCTGATGCTGCTGTCCCACGGCACCGGCTTCAACCTGCCCACCCCGGACCACCTGCGGCTGGTGTTCCTGGCCCCGGTCGACGTCCTCGACGACGCTACCGACCGGCTGGCGCGCTTCCTGTCGACGTACCGGCAGTAGCCGGTACCCGGTGGTCGCGCCAGTACAGGTCCCATTCGTCGTCGACGTGCTTCGGTTCCTTGCCCTCGGGATAGCGGATGTATCCCGAGGGCGGGTCCTCGCCGTTCTTGACGCAGGTGCCGCCACCCTCGGTGGTGGTGACCGGGTATTCCCCGTTGCCGCAGATGGCTTCCTGGTAGGAGCAGGCGCCGGTCATGAATACGCCGGTGAGGGCGACGGTGGCCAGAAGAATTCGCATGGGTGGAAGTCTTGTCGAGGCGGGCGCCCCGGCCATCCGTACGCGTACTCAGAGTTCTTTGTGGAATACCAGCAATGTCGCTGGGCCCGCGAGCAGCGGGGCGAGTTCGGGGTGGGCGGTGGCGATGTCCATGGTGCCGACCACCCGGTAACCGATCCGGGTGTACCAGGCACGCAGGAATTCCTTGACCGGGTGTTCCCAGTCGTCCGGGGTGAGTAGTTCGAGCTGCATCGTGGGCAGGTCGCGGTCGCGGGCCCAGTTCTCCGCGAAGCGCACGAGTTCCCGGCCGACACCGGTGCCGCGTTCCGCCGGGTCGGCCGACAGCTGGCCGAACTCGCCGAGTCCGGGGGCGAGCTGCTGGACGCGTACGGTGCCGATGACGCGGCCCTCGCGCCGGGCGACGGCGATCTCCCCGCGCTCGATGAGCGAAGCGACCTCGGCCTCGGTGGTGCGGGCGGCGCCGGCGCGCCACAGGCCTTTCTCCCCGTCGGCGTAGACCTGGTTGATCAGTGCGGTGACCGGGGCGGCCGGGCTGCCCGGCGGCAGGAATGCGATGTCCACCCGACGATTGTCTCAGCGCATCGGCAGGCGCACGGTCACCGTGGTGCCGGCCCCCTCGGCGGACTGCACCGAGATGTGGCCGCTGTGGTTGTCCACGATCGTACGGACGATGGCCAGCCCCAGACCCGTACCCGGAATGGCCTGGTGAATGGCGTTGGTGGCGCGGAAGAAGCGGGCGAACAGCGAGTCCTGCTCGTTCGGCGGGATGCCCATGCCGGTGTCGCTCACGACGAGGTGGATCTCGTTGTTCTCCCGCACCGCGCGCAGCGTGACCGTGCCGCCGGCCGGGGTGAACTTAACCGCGTTGGAGAGCAGGTTCATCAGGATGCGGTCGAGCTGGTCCGGGTCGGCGGTCAGTTCCAGCGGCCCGTGCAGGTCCGGCGCGAGGTGCACCTCGCCCTTCTCCGCGGCCGGGGCGATCGCGGTCAGCGCGTGGCCGGCGAGCGCGGCGACGTCGACCGGACGGCGGGCGGTCCGGAACGAGCCGGCCTCGATCTTCGACAGGGTGAGCATGTCCTCGATGAGTTCGCGCAGCCGGCGGGTGTTGCGCGCGATCACGTCCAGCATCCGGCGTTGCGGCGGGGCCAGCTCGCCGGCGTCGGCGTCCAGCAGCAGCTCGACGTAGCCGGCGATGCTGGTCAGCGGCGTGCGCAGCTCGTGCGAGACGGTCGACATGAAGTCCGTCTTGGCCATATCGAGGTCCTGCAGCCGGGTGACGAGGTGCTGTTCGCGCTGGTACAGCCGGGCCAGGTGGACGCCGCGGCCCAGGTCGGCGGCGACCGCCTCGGCGAGGCGCACCTCGACCGGGGTCCAGTCCGGGCCGCTGTCGCGGATCAGGGTGAGGCCGCCCAGGCATTCGTCGCCGCCGCTGACCGGGACGGTGAGCGCGGGGCCGTCGCCGGCCGCGGCCCAGCCGCGCTGCTCGGCCTCCGGCAACCCCTCGGACCCGGACGTCCAGACCTCGCCGGTCCGCAGCCAGGTGACGTCAGCGGCGGCCAGTTCCTGCAGTACGCCGTCCCGGTGCTCGTCGCGGAGGCTGGCCAGCGGCGGCACGTCGGTCTGGCCGGGCGCCATCCGCAGCAGCACGTGATCGGCGACGATCGTGCCGGCCAGCCCCTCGATCGCCTCGTGGATGGCGTCCTCGACCTTGAGGTGGGCGCGGATCCGGTAGCCGAGCGCGCGTACCTCGCCGCGCAGCCGGGCCACCTCGGCCTCGGCGACCCGGGACCGGTCGGCCTCCTCGGCCATCTCGTTGACGGCGAGGGCGACCGCCCGGATCTCGGTGGGCCCGGCGCCGGCGTCGGCCCGGGCGTCCGCCGCTCCCGCGCGGCGCCGGTCGATGACCGAGACCACCGCGGCCAGCGGGCGGGTGATCCGGCGTGCGGTCAGCACGGCGGCCAGCACCGCGGTCACGGCGGCGAGCAGGGTCAGCGCCACGATCACGACGGTGGTCACGGTGCTCAGCCGGGAGCTGCGGCGCTGCAGGTCGGCGGCGCGGACGGCGAGGCCGGCGTCGAAGCTCTCGTTCTCGGCGGTGAACGCAGCGAACAGCGGTTTGCCCTGGCTCACGTACGCGGCGGCGGCGTCGCTGCGGGGTGCGGCCTGCCGTTGCCGTTCGGCGAGCTGCCACCAGGCGTCGGCCCGGGTCAGCTGTCTGGCTACGCGTTCCCGCTCGCCGGTCTCGGCCAGCGCGGTCAGCCGGCGGCTCGACGTGAAGTAGTCGCCGCGCGCCGCGTGGTAGGTGTCCAGCAGCTGGCTGTCGCCGGTGAGCAGGTAGCCGCGCAGGCCGCGCTGGGCGTCGCCGAGCACGCCGCGCAGTTCGGCGTTGGCGAGTTCGAGCGGCTGGACGTGGCCGGAGAGTTCGCGGACCACCCGGTGCTGCATGACCAGGGCGGTGGTCTCGGCGGCGCCGGAGCAGACGATGAGCAGCACCAGCGTCCCGAACGCACCGGTGAGCAGCCGCCCGACGGACCGGTCGCGGCGCATCGGGGTACCGGTGGAGGTCAGGCCCGGGTCCGGCTCAGCAGCGCCTGGATCCGGGACACCAGCTCGCGGGGGCTGAACGGTTTGGTGACGTAGTCGTCGGCACCCGCGCTGAACCCGCCCTCGACGTCCTGTTCCTGGACCCGGGCGGTGAGCATGATGATCAGGATCCCGGCGGTCGCGGCGTCGGCCCGCAGCATCCGGCACACGTCGATGCCGGACAGCCCGGGCATCGAGACGTCGAGCACGGCGAGCGTGGGCTGCCGGGCCCGGGCCTGTTCCAGCGCGGCCTGCCCGTCCTCGACGGCGATCACCTCGAGACCGGCCTGTTCGAGCTTGAAGGCGACCAGGTCCCGGATGTCGGCGTCGTCGTCGGCGACCAGCACCACCGTCACGTCTGCTCCCCTCCAAGAATCACCACTTTTCGACAATATCCGCATATCTCTGGTGTGACTTCTGTTCTTCGCAACCACACGGCAACTTGTACGCAGCGAGGATGCATCCTGCTGCGGGTGTGCTGTACGCAGCCACCCGGCAGGAGGACCTGATGCCCGTACTGAGTACCGACGACCCCCGCATCGACGCGCTGTTCGTCTCACACCTGCAACGCTCGCAACAGCCGACCCCCGAGCTGATCCGCGCCGCCGTCAACGCGACGGTCGACCGGCTCGGCGAGGACACCTGCGCCGCACTGGTCGCCCAGGAGTTCGGCGAGCACCCGGACTGCGCCCTCGGCCGGATGCGCTGGGCCCGCAACGCCATCCAGAAAGCCTTCATGCAGTAACCTTCTCCGCATGCACGCGCGATTGAGCATGTGGTGGCCCGCCGACCCGGCGGCCACACCCACCCGCGTGTAAATTTCCACCGCGGCCGCCTCCCCGAGGCGGCCGTTCTTCGTTGTGGCCGATCCTCGGCAGCGGTCCCTGGCCGACCGAGGACCCCATGGAACCCTTCGCCCTGCTGCACCGTGACGGCGCCGACCACGCCGAGCTCCTGCGCGGTGACGTCGTCACCGTGGCCACGCTCGCCGAGATCCCCCTGCCGGACGGGAGCGGACCGCAGACGCTCGCGCTCATCCCGTACCGGCAGATCTCGGAACGTGGTTTCGCCTGCGTCGACGACGACGCGCCGCTGGAATGCCTGCGCATCACCCACCACGAGACGCTCCCGCTGGCGGAGTTGATCGACTCCCTGCCCACCGGGACAGCGGTCCGCGACGGCGCGTTCGACCTGAGCGACGACGAGTACGAGGACGTGGTCACCGACGTGCTGCGCGACGAGATCGGCCGCGGCGAGGGGGCGAACTTCGTCATCCACCGGGTGTACCGGGCCACCGTCGACGGCGACCCGCTCGCATCGGCCCGCGCCGCCCTGCGCACCCTGCTGACCCGCGAGCGCGGCGCGTACTGGACGTTCCTGGTGCACACCGGCAGCCGTACGCTGGTCGGCGCGACCCCGGAACGGCACGTCAGCGTCGCCGACGGCCTGGTCATGATGAACCCGATCAGCGGCACGTTCCGGCACGACGGCACGCGCACGCTCGCGGACTTCCTCACCGACCGCAAGGAGATCGAGGAGCTGCACATGGTCCTCGACGAGGAACTGAAGATGATGGCCACGGTCGCCGAGCACGGCGGGCAGGTCGTGGGGCCGTACCTGAAACGGATGACCCATCTCACCCACACCGAGTATCTCCTGGCCGGCCGCGGTTCGCTGGACGTGCGCGAGGTGCTGCGCGAGACCATGTTCGCGCCCACGGTGACCGGCAGCCCGGTCGAGAACGCCTGCCGGGTGATCGCCCGCCACGAGCGGCGCGGCCGCGGCTACTACGCCGGCGTGCTGGCGCTGCTGGGCCACGACGACCAGGGCCGGCAGACCCTCGACGCGCCCATCCTGATCCGCACCGCGGAGATCTCCCCGGAGGGCGCGCTGCGGGTGCCGGTGGGGGCGACCCTGGTGCGGCACTCCACCCCGGCCGGCGAGGTCGCCGAGACCCATGCCAAGGCCGCGGGCATCCTCTCCGCGTTCCGGTCACCCTCGGACCGGACCGCTTCGGTACGCCCTGAGCACCCCGATCCGCTCGTCGAGCCGGCGCTCGCGGACCGCAACACCGGGCTGGCCCGCTTCTGGCTGGAGCAGCGCCGGCCCGGCGCCCTCACCGTGCCCGCCCTGGACGGCCGCACCGCCGTGATCGTGGACGCCGAGGACACGTTCACCGCGATGCTCGCCCACCAGCTGCGCGCCCTGGGGCTGGTGGTGACCGTGGTGCCGTGGACCGCGCCGGTGCCCGCCGCCGACCTGCTGATCCTCGGCCCCGGACCGGGCGACCCGGGCTCCTCCGACGCCAAGATGCGGCGCCTGCGTGCGCTGGTCACCGAGGCGCTGGCCACCGCCCGGCCGCTGCTGGGCGTGTGCCTCGGCCATCAGATCCTGAGCGCGGAGCTGGGCCTGCGCCTGCACCGGCGCGACTCGCCGTACCAGGGCCTGGCCCGTGACGTGGACCTGTTCGGCACGTCGCGCCGGGTGGGGTTCTATTCCAGCTTCACCGCGCTGACCGCCGCCCTGCCGGGGGTGGAGATCGCCGCCGACCCGGACGGCTCGGTGCACGCGCTGCGCGGGCCGGGCTTCGCCGGGGTCCAGTTCCATCCGGAATCCGTGCTCAGCGCGGACGGGGTCGCGGTTCTCCGGGAACTTCTGCCGCCACTTCTCGAACGGGTGATTAGCCCGGCGATCAGCGGGTAGCGCTAAGGATGCCGGTGGTTCAAGCGGACCGAGAGCCTCCTCTTGGGCCACCGGCCCCCCATTTCTGTCCTTTTTGGCACTGTTGCGCGCTCGACTGCGCCCCCTAGGCTTGGGCGGACTGGTCTCTGTCGCTTGAGTAGTCGCTGGACTAGGGTGGTCCGTGTGCCGAATTTCTTCCTGAGCTCGGCGGCCGGGGACGACGATCCCTATGTCAGCGAGTTCTTCGAGGATCTCCGCGACCGGGTCTCGGGATCCAGCTCGGATCACGGCGCCGGGCTCTCCTTCCTCGGCACGATCGGCAACCGCGACGCCGGCACCCCCGCCGACATGCTGTTGCGCCTCGCGTCCTGCGACGTGTTCGTCGCACTGACCTCGCCGCGCTACTTCCGCAACGAGTCCTGCGGGCGACAGTGGACGATCTTCGCCGACCGCTACCGGCCCGGCGCCGACCGCTCGGCGATGATCCCGGTCGCCTGGGCCGTCGGCGTGACCGCGCCGGACTTCGTCGGCCCCCCGCTCAGCCCACCACCGGGCCCACCGGGCACCGACGTCGAGCGGGGGCTGCGGCAGCTGATCCGGCTGCGCAGCCTGCGCCGTGAATACGAGGAATTCACCGGCCGGCTCGCCGCACGGATCGTCGCCGCCGGCGAGCGGGTCCCGGCCCCCGGCGCCGAGCCGGTCACCGATCTCGGCGCCGCCCGCAACGCGTTCGCCCTCGCCGGGTCGGACCGGCGGGTGCACTTCGTCGTCGCCGCGGCCTCCGCCGAGGAGATGGACAAGGTCCGCAACGACCTCGCCTACTACGGCGCCGACGGGCTGGACTGGACGCCGTACCTCCCGGTCGAGCGGGAGACGCTGGCCAGCCGGGCCCGGCTGCTGGCCGCCGACCGGGCGCTGCAGGCCGACGTGACCACGTTGGACGACATCATCGGGCGCATCGAGCGGGCCCGGGAAGCGCGCGAGATCGTGGTGATCCTCTGTGACTGGTGGCTGACCCAGCTCGACGCTTACCAGCGGATCCTCGCCGAGATCGACCGCCGGGGCCTCGGTGACACCGCGGTGCTGGTGCCGGCCAGCAGCGCCGACCGGGAGACCATGGACCGGCTGCCCGAGCTGAGATTCGGGCTCCGCACGACGTTCCGCCGCAGCGCCGGGCGCTCCGGGGCGTTGCTGCGCAGCGAGATCGGCAGTGCCGACGCGTTCGACGCCGACCTCTCCGGCATTCTCGAGGAGGCGCGGAACCGGCTCTTCAAGCTCGGCGCGCGGCCCGCGACGGGCCATGACGACCGGGGCCGCGACGAACCCAGGGTCGACCGGCCCATCCTCAGGGGACCATGATGATGGCGCCGGGAAGATACACTGGGTGATCGACTCCTCACGATGGAGCTCGCGAGTGCGCTTTTTCATCAGCTACGTCCATGACTCCGGTGAGGACGACAGGCATGTCGACACCTTCTACCGAGATCTGCACCACGATGTGCTGATGTTCGCCGGGCAGCGGTCCCACGACACCGCCGGGTTCTGCGACACGACCCTGAGCCTCGGCCAGCGGTGGTCCCCGTCGCTGATCGACGCCCTGAGCACCGCGCAGGTCTTCGTCCCGCTGCTCAGCCCGGCCTACTTCGCCAGCCCGGCGTGCGGCAAGGAATGGCAGATCTTCACGTCCCGGCTGGCCCGCAGCGGCCGGCTGCACGGCGCCGAGTCGTCCATCGTGCCGCTGCTGTGGGTGCCGATGAAGGTTCCCGCCGTCGCCGAGCCCTACCAGTACCGGGAAGCCGCGTTCGGCCCCGGCTACGAACGGGCCAAGCTGCGCGCGCTGATCCGCGAGACCCGTAACCGCGACGAGTACCACGCCTTCGTCCAGCTGCTCGCCTCCCGCATCGTCGACCTCAGCGACGGCGACCCGGTGGTGGTGTCGAGCGACCGCCCCGCGTTCGACACCGTGCGTTCCGCGTTCGAGACCCCCGCCCTCGTCACCGCGCCGGCCGCTCCCCCGGTGCGGCGGCGGGTGCCCCGGCCGGCCGTCAACCGTGACGAGCGGCCCATCCTGAACCCGAATCTCCTTCCCGAGGACCCCCGATGAGCCTCAGCGCCGACCCCGGACCCACCGGCCGGATCATCACCTTCTACAGCTACAAGGGCGGCACCGGCCGCACGATGGCGCTCGCCAACGTCGCCTGGCTGCTGGCCTCGAACGGCTACAAGGTCCTGACCGTCGACTGGGACCTCGAGTCGCCCGGCCTGCACCGGTATTACCACCCGTTCCTGAAGGACAAGGGTCTGCGCAGCTCCGAGGGCATCCTCGACCTCATCCGCAAGCACGCCGACACCGCGACCCACGCCATGGCCGGCCCGCCCGAGTTCCACGGCCCGGCCCGGATCCAGGAATACGCGATGTCGCTGGACTGGGACTTCCCCGGCGGCGGCCTGATCGACTTCGTCCCGGCCGGCCGGCAGGACCTCGGGTACGCCGAGGCGGTCAGCACCTTCGACTGGGACGCGTTCTGGCACGCGGGCCGCGGCCGGCAACTGCTCGACGCGTTGCGCGACGACATGGCGGCCAACTACGACTTCGTCCTCATCGACAGCCGCACCGGCACCAGCGACACCGGCAGCATCTGCACCGTCCGCCTGCCCGGCACCGTGGTCAACTGCTTCACGCTCAACACCCAGAGCATCACCGGCGCGGTGGCGATCACCCGCTCGATCATCAGCCAGAATTCCGGCATCACGGTGTATCCGCTGCCCACCCGCATCGAGGACGGTGAGAAGGCGAAACTGCAGCGGGGCCGGACGGTCTCCCGCGACAGCTTCGAGCCCTACCTGGACTTCCTCGGCGACGAACCCTCCGCCGAGTACTGGAACGCCGTCGAAGTGCCCTACATCCCCTACTACGCGTACGAAGAGGTGCTCGCGACCTTCGGTGACGTGCCGCTGCAGAACGACCGGCTCCTGGGCCCGTACGTGCGGCTCGCCTCGCGCCTGGCCGGACGGCCCTGCCCCGCCGCGGCCATCCCGGACGGCGAACGCACCCGGGTGCTGCGGGAGTTCGAGCAGACCGTCAACGAGGACCGCCGGACCATCGTGGTGGTCTACGCCCCGCTGGACCGCATCTGGGCGGAGTGGCTGCGCGACCGCCTCGACGACGCCACGCACCGCATCATCCTGCACAGCATCCGCGACTCCCTGCCCGACCTGGACGCCCTCGACCACCTCGTGGTGGTGTTCTCCCGCGACCTGATCAACCGTGAGGGCGGCCCGCGCCTGCTGCACCAGATCCGCGACCGGATCTCCACCGGGGCCGAGAACACCGTCGCGGTCCTGCGCGTCGACGCCACCGTCATGGGCGGGCGGGTGCCGTCCCGGATGCTCGTCGACGCCATGGGCGCCAGCGAGCAGCGGGTCCTGGAGATGATGTCCGGCGCGCTGAGCCCCGACCCGTCCCCGGCCGTCCCGCAGGCCGGCGGCTCGGTGCGGTACCCGGCCGACCAGCCACCGTTCTTCCAGGTCAAGCTCACCCGCAACCCGCGCTTCTCGGGCCGCGGCGGCGTGATCGAGGACATCCGCAACCGGTTGCTCAACAGCGGTGTCGGCGGCGGCCGGCTCGCCCTGATCGGCCTGCCCGGCGTCGGCAAGACCCAGACCGCGCTCGAGTACGTCTACCGCTTCGCCGCCAGCTACGACGGGGTCTGGTGGATCTCGGCGGCCCAGCCCGGCCAGGTCCGCATCGCGCTCGCCGACGTCGCGACCAGCCTGTCCCTGCCCGGCGGCAACGTCGAGGAGCAGGTCGCCGCGGTCCTGGAGGCGCTGCGCAAGGCGGTCCCGGTGCGCAAATGGCTGGTCGTCCTGGACAACGTCGACGACCCGGCCGAGCTCGCCGAGCTGCTGCCCGCCGGCCCCGGGCACATCCTGGTCACCTCCCGCAACCCGCAGTGGGGTGACGGCCTCGAGGCGGTCGACGTCGGGGTCTTCAAACGGGCCGAGAGCCTGGAACTGCTGGGCCGCCGGGTCCAGAACCTGGCCCCGATCGACGCCGACCGGCTCGCCGCCCGGGTCGGTGACCTCCCGCTCGCGCTCGAACAGGCCGGCGGCTGGCTCGGCGCCACCGGCATGACGGTCGCGGACTATGTCGGCCTGCTGGACCGCAGCGCGGCCAAGACCATGAGCGAGAGCCCTCCGGCGGCGTACAACCAGACGGTCGCCTCCACGGTCGGCGTCGCCTACGACCGGCTCGCCCAGACCAAGCCGGCGGCCACGAGACTCATCGAACTTCTCGCATTCGCCGCGCCCGAGGTCATCCCGTACCGGATGATCAGTAACAAACAACTGACGGCGCTGCTGGCCCCGATCGACGAACGGATGTACGACCCGGCCCGGCACGGCTCCCTGATCCAGGACCTCGGCCGGCTCGGCCTGGCCCGGGTGGACGCCGGCACGAACGATGGGAACCCCGACCCGGGAAAGCGTGGCGTCGTCGTTCACCGGCTGACACAGGATATCGTCCGTTCCCGGCTGACCGAGGCCCAACAAGCCGACCGCAGGCGGGAGATCCAGAGCGTGCTGGCAGAAGCAGAACGCGGCGACCCGGACAAGGTCGAGAGCCGGGCCGCGTACGAGGCGATCCGTCCCCACCTGGAGCCGAGCGGCGCGCTCACGTCGGACAGCCCGGCCACCCGCCAGCTGATCATCGACATGGCCCGCTACCTGTTCGTCCGCGGCGACACGGCCGGCTGCCAGGAATTCGCCGAGGCGACCCTCAAGGAGTGGTTGCCGCTGTTCGGGCCGGACGACGCCTCGGTCCTGCGCCTGCGCCGCACCCTGGCCCTCGCGCTGCGCGACCAGGGACACGAGGCCGACGCCTACGCCATGAACGAGGACAGCCTCGAACGGCTGCGCCGGACGCTCGGCGACGACGACCCGTACACGCTCAGCGCGGCGATGAGCTTCGGCGCCGACCTGCGCGCCCGCGGCGAGTACGACAAGGCGGTGAGCCTCGACGAACAGACCCTTCGCGGCCTCCGCGCCGTCTACGGCGATGACAACCAGGACACCCTCGCCGCCGCCAGCAACCTGGCGGTCTCCATGCGCTTCGTCGGCAACTTCCAGGAGGCCGCCCGCCGCGACCGCGAGACGCTGGAGCGCCGCCGCAAAGTGCTCGGCGCCAGCTCTCTGCACACCATCGGTTCGCTGGAGAACCTCGGCTTGGACCTGATCGAGCTCGGTGACCTCCGCAGCGCCCGCAACGTCCTCGAGCAGGCTTACGACACCTGCCGCACGTTCTACGGCGAAGATCATTCCCGCAGCGTGCGGGTGGCGAACACGTACTCCGTCGCGCTGCGCCGCTTCGGTCTCGTGGACAAGGCGGTCGAGGTCATCGACGACGCCGTGGGACGCGCCGAGCGCTCGCTCGGCCGGCAGCACCGGATCACCCTGAACCTGCGCCTGGAGCAGGCCGACGTGCGCTGGGCCGAGGGCCGGGTGCAGGAGGCCCGCGCGCTGGGCGAGGACGCGTTCGAGGACTTCCAGCGGGTGTTCGGCGAACACCACCCGGACGCCATCGCGGCCGGCAACGACCTGGCCATCTTCCGCCGGGTGACCGGCGGTACGGACAAGTCGCTCAGCCTCGCCGAGCGCACGTTCCGCCGGCTCGGGGACCGGTTCCACCCGGCTCACCCGTACACGGTGGCCGGCATGATCACCCTGTCGAACGCCCAGTGGGCGGATGGCTCCCACCAGGTCGCGGCCGCCACCGACGACGAGGTCCTGTCCCGCCTGCGACGCGCGAAGCTGGAGAAGACCCATCCCGCACTCCTTGCGGCGATGTGGAACTGGGGCCTCAGCCACGACCGTACCGAGTCGGGCAACGCCGCCCGGATGCGCGAGGAGGCCCTCGCCACCCTCGTGGAGACGTTCGGATCCGACCACATCAGCACCCGCGCGGCCCGTGACGGTCAGCGCGTCGACCAGGACATCGCGCCGTTCTCGATCTGACGCACGGCCGTTGACAGGAAGCGGGCGAGCGCCTCGAGGTCCGGTCTCCCGGTCCGGACGTGGACGGCTTTGAGCAGGTCGGGGCGGTGGTAGGCGATCGGATGCCGGGTGTGCAGGGCAACGGCGAGCGTGATCCAGTCGCCCGGGGGTGGGTCCGGCCGGACGTCGTCGACGAGCGCGGTCAACCCGGGTGCCGGGTCCGCGGTGATCCTCGGCGCGGCGACCTCCCGGGGTGCCGGGTCGCGCCGGGTCCAGGCCTGGGCGAGTGCCGCCACGTCCTCCGGGTCCGGTTCGTAGTGGGCGAGCCGCCAGGCGATGTGGATCGTGGTGGCGCGCCGTCGAGCCGCTCCGGCCGCCGGGGAATCCTCGGGCCAGGACTCGAGCGTCTCCCGCAGGGTGCCGAAGAACCGAGCGCCGAGCGGGGTGAGCTCGCTGGAGCCGAGGAGTTGCGCCAGGCCGTACCGGGACTGTTCGCGCCAGTAGGCGTACCGGAACTCCGCCTGGTCACGGGCCCCGCCGTCAAGGTGGTGCCGGTGCCCCCGCCAGAACGCAGCTACTCCGGCGAACGCGTAGACACCCTGCATCAGGGCCGCGGCCGGGCGGGGGTCGGGCCGCCATGGGGCGTGGAAGTGGGCCGGGCCTCCTTCGGCCGCCAGCTTGACCAGATCGAGCAGAGCACCGAGCTTCTCGTGCTGGAACTCGTGGATCAACAGCTCCGCCGCTGTCGTGGGATCGCCCGGCAGTGACATGCCGATGGCACCGAAGCAACCGCGGACGGATGCACTGACCTGCGTGCCGTCGGCCGGCGCCCGCAGCGGCACCACCGCCCGCACCGCGAGACCCATCGCGCTCGCCTGTTCTTCGTCCAGCAGGTCCCAGGCCTGCTCGATCACCCGGCCGAACGCCCGGACCAGTACGGGCCGCAGTGGCGGCAGGGGTGGGTCAGGGAACCGGTCGCGCAGGGGATCCGCGTCCATGATCTCGATCGTGGTGCCCGTGACACGCAGGCGTGGTGCCGGTCGCCAGCCGTGCTCGGGGGTGATGGTCAAGGTCTTCCCGTCGCCGCTGAGCACCACCGGGCCGGGTCCGACACCGAGCGCGGTGCCGAGCGCCGGCAGGACGAGATCCTCGTCGTGGCTGTACACCTCGAGGGTGAACGGGAGCCCCGCGGTCACGGCCGTGGCCGCGGCGAGCGCCCCGAGACAGCTCGCCCGCTCCGCTGCGGGCCGGGCGAACCAGGTGTCCAGGAACGGGTGCCGCAGCAGATCCCGGCCGGCCGCCGGGACGGCCCGGTCGATCCGGGCCACCAGCCGCAGGATCTCGAGGAGCCCGGAGTCCTGTTCGGCGGCCGCCATCAGGTAAAGACGGCGCCGGGACAGCTGGCTGTCCACGAGCAGGGCGATCGCATCCGGATCTCCGCCGCCTCGGGCAAGGCTGCGGAACTGGGCATCGGTGAGGGTGTAGGTGCGCATCAGAGCAGGGCCTCCCGCACCCGGCCGTTGATGTGCGTGACGAGCCGGAACAGGTCGCGGGTGTAGACGGATGGGTGGTCGAAGGTGCCGTCGGCGCCGTACCGGTGCGAATACTGCCCACCGCCGCACACCTCGACGATCGGGCACGCCTGACATTCCGCGGACAGCAGCCCGACGGTACGGCGTGCGGCCAGCACCTCGGGTCGGCGCATGGCGTCGTCGAACGAGTGCCCCAGCACCGAGAGCCCGAGTGCGCCCTTTCCCGGGGCGGTGGTCTTCAGCGCGTCCGTGACCTCGAGGCTGCCGTCGGTCTCGATGGTGATCGCGTCGGAGGAGTCCAGCCCGACCGCCTCGGTGTCGCTGCCGCCGCCGAGCAACACCGAGATGATCGATTCGAACAACCGGATCCCGGTCTCGCGGTGCGGCGCCGAGAACCAGCGGTCGAAGACGGGGATGAGCCAGTCGGCGTACGGGGTCGCGCCCCGGCCGTGCCCGGGTGGCGGGTGCGCCCAGTTGGCCAGCGGCAGGAGCAGGTCGATCTGCGGCGGGCGGAGCGCGAGCAGTTCGTCGTACGTCCGGAGTGGATCATTGTCGAGGTCGACCGCACACAGCAGTCCGGTCCAGGTGTCCCCGGCCGCCCTCAACCGCTCGATCCCCCGCTCGACCAGGGCGAAACTGGGCCGGCCGTCGGCATACCGGCGGTGCCGGTCGTTCGCCTCCCGGCCCCCGTCCACGCTGATCCCGATGCCGACCTCGTGCCGGCGGAAAACGTCGATGAACCGGTCGTCGATCAGGGTGCCGTTGGTCTGCAACGTGACGTCGACACCGGTGCTGTCCGGCACCGCGGCGCGGATCTCGATGATCACCCGTTCGATCACCCCGGGGCCGGCCAGCAACGGCTCTCCCCCGTGCAGCACCACGTCGAGCTTCTCCAGATCGTGGGCCGCCGCGTGGTCGCCCATGCGCCGGGCCAGCGCCGTGACCGTCGCCGGGCTCATCACCATGGGCCGGTCACGCCAGCTCTGATCGACGTGATGGTAGACGTAGCAGTAGTCACAGGACAGGTTGCAACGACTGTGGAGCTTGACGATGAACTGCCGGAAGGGCACGTCCAGGCCGGTGGCGACCATGACGGCTCAGGAACGGCGCAACGGCGCGGCGTTGAACGCGGCTGCGCGTTCCCGGGTCCCGGAGGTGGCCTGTTCGACCACCCGGCGCAGGCAGTGGTCGAGCGCCGTGTCCCCGGCCGCGCGCCGGGCCAGCAGCTCATCCAACGGCAGATCGGCCGCGCGGATCAGGCCGGTGAAGATCGTGGCGGACTCGGGAGGTGTCATCATTTCTCCTTTTCGGCACAGCGGGCATACGGCCGCGGGCGAGCCATGTTTCCGCGAAACGCACCGCTCCGGGAAGGGGGAATAGGCGGCCCGACGCTGCGCCGACCGTCCCACGGGAGAGAGCGCCGTCTTTGTGACATTCGGCCTCGTACGCGATCCCGAGATCATGGAAATCGCCGTCGTCGAGTCCGGCCGTCACGTATGTTACCCACTCACGTCCGTTTTCGGTCCGCACCGCGGCAGCCAGCTCCACGACCTGCAGATCCGGCAACCGCGACTCCGCGAGGTGGAATGCGGTGCATTTGTCGAATCCGACGCCGATGAGAAGGACCTTGGCACCGGCCCGTTCCAGCGCGGCCAGCGGCGAGCGCTCGCCGAGCAGCGAGGAGATGTCGTGCACGGCCATCAGCCCGGCCGCCCGTGGTCCCACCGCGGCGAACGAGGTCAGCGGGTGTCCACTACGGACGGCGCCGGGCCAGGTACGAATCCGTTCGGCGATCGCCCCCATACCGGCACTCGGAGTGACCGCGGGGTCGAACGCGGGAAGATTCGCGCGGATCACCGGCCACCACTCGGGCGGCACGGGCGGCGACCACCGGGCGGGGTCACGGTTCTCCGGCGTCTGGGCCGGCACCACGATCGTGCCGGCCGGGCCGACGGCGTCGAGGAGTGCCTGGACGACCGCCGTGGCGCCGCCGCACACCCGGCCGATGCCGCGCATCGAGGAGTGCACCAGCAGCACGTCACCCGGGCGGACGCCCAGCCGCAGAAAGTCACGCGTGAGTAATTCACGTGTCCACAGCGAAGTACGGACTTCCACAGTCACCCCGCACCTCCTTCGTATTCGTTCCCGCAGTGCACAGCATCGCATTTATCATCGTTCACCCCGAGTTCGTTCTGCCGCCCCTCTCGCAGAAGTTGACGACTATTGGCAGCACGCCGTCCAATGGACTTCCATCGTCTGGCGGAACTAGACGATTACTGACGGCGGACCGGCGAACGGGGGCTTACCACAGTGGTGACCGCACCGGGACCCGACGGTCCGCTGGGCGACCTCGTCCTGGCCCTCAAGGAGCTGCACCGATCGGCCGGCAAGCCCGGCGTCCGCCGGATCAGCATCGCGATCCGCGACCGGGACGATCTGCGGGACACGGTGAGCCACGAGACCGTCGGCGCGATGCTGCGCGGCAGCGGCCTGCCGAAATGGGTGAAGGTCGAGTGCGTGGTGCGACAGCTCGCCGACTGGTCGGTCACCGGCCTCGACGCCGACCAGCAGATCCGCCGCTTCCACCGGCTCTGGCTGGCGGCCGACGACGAGCCCGGATCGCCCTCGGGCCCACCGCCGGCCCCGGGGAGCATGCCGGCCGCCACGACGCCGATGATCACCAACGGACCGCCGCGGGTGCGGCACTTCACCGGCCGGACCGGTGTGCTCTCCGCTATCAGGTCGGCCCTGACCGGGTCCGGTGGTTCACCACTGTCGCTGATCGGCCTCGGCGGGGTGGGTAAGACCCAGCTCACCGTCGAGTACGTCCACCGCTGGGCGGCCGATTACGACCTCGTGTGGTGGGTGCCGGCGGAGCAACCGTCGCAGGCCATGGCGGCGCTCGTTGCCCTCGGCGACCAGCTCGGACTCCCACCGGCGGCGGACATGCGGCAGACCCTGCGCGGGGTGCTCACCGCGTTGGAGGAGAGCGCGCTGCGCTGGCTGCTCGTCTATGACAACGCCGACCAGCCCAGCGACCTCGGCGTGCTCATGCCTGCCACGGGTGGGCACGTGGTCGTGACGACCCGCAACGCCGCCTGGTCCACCGCTGGTGGATCCTCGTTGCCGGTCGCCGTGTTCACCCGCGAGGAGAGCGTCGTGTTCCTGCGCGAGTGGGGCGTCGAGGGCTCCACCGAGGACTGCCACGCCATGGCCGACCAGCTGGGCGACCTGCCGCTCGCACTCGACCAGGTCGGCGCGATGCAAACGGCGACCGGTATCCCCGTCCGGGAGTATCTGCGCCTGTTCGCGGAGCATTTCGACGAACTGCTCGCCGACGGCCGGCAGGCGGGTTCCCGGACCACGGTGACCACCTCGGTGAACGTCGCGGTGGGGCGGCTGCGGGCGGAGTCGGTGGCCGCGGCCCAGCTCCTGGAGCTGCTGTCGTTCATGGCGCCGGTGCCGGTGTCGCTCGCCCTGCTGCATCGCGGACGGGACGGTGAGCTCAGTCCGCCGCTGGGCCGGGCACTGTTCGGCACCGTGGAGCTGGAGCGGATCGCCGCCCAGCTCGGGCGGTACGGCCTCGCTCAGATCAGTGCGAACGGCCAGCAGCTCCAGGTCCACCGGCTGGTGCAGCGCGTCGTCCGCGACGGGCTCCCGCCGGGGCAGGCCCAGCAGCGGCGCCTCGATGTGCACCGGCTGCTCGACGCCGCCGATCCCGGCAGCCCCGACGACTCCCGAACCTGGAACCAGCACGGCGAGATCGGGCCGCACCTGATCGCCGCGGACACCCTGCACGCGATCCCGCACGAGTTGCGTCAGGCGGTGCTGGACCAGATCCGTTACCTGGAACGGATCGGTGACTTCGGGGAGTCGGCCCGGCTCGCGCGCGACGCGGTCGGGGCATGGCGATCCGATCCGGCGCTCGGACCGGAGCACCCGTTCACGGTGCGGGCCATCCGGCACCTGGCCAACGCGCTGCGGGCACTGGGTTCGTACCAGGAGTCCCATCAGATGATCATCGAGACGCTGGACCTGCTGCGCACCAGCGCCGCCTACGGCGAGGAGCACCAGGACACCCTGGCCACGGGCGGTGTCGCGGCGTTCTACCTCCGTCTCGCCGGCAGATACAACGAAGCGCTGGACCTGGACCGCCGACGCGTCGGCATCCTGCGCCGCCTGTACGGCGACCACGACATGAGAACCACGTTGGCGGTGACCAATCTTGGTGTCGATCTCCGGCTGGTCGGTGACGCCGCGGCGGCTCTGGAACTGGACACCGCGAAGGGTCACGACGAGGAATCCCTGCTGGTGATGGCACGCAATCAGGCGTGGGACCTGCTCGAGCTCGGACGACCCGGTGAAGCCGTCGAGGTGCAACAGTCCCGGATGCCCCGCAGCCGGCGCCACGACGACGTGGCGCTGGCCAAGCGGGCGGTCGCGGTGGGGTTGCGACGGCTCGGGCGGCATCAGCAGGCAAGGGCGGTCGCGACCGAGGTCTACCGGATGTGTCAGGAGCGGTTCGGGCCCGACCATCATCTGACGCTGGCGGCGATCATGACGTACGCGAACACGCTGCGAGTCGTCGGGGACGCCGTCGGGGCCAGAAGTCTCGCGACCGAGGCCTACGACCGCTACCGGCGGCTGTTCGGGGACCAGAACCCGCTGACGCTGGCCGCGGCCACGAACCTCGCCGTCGTGCTGCGGGCTCTGGGACAGTGGCGGGCCGCGTACAGCATGGACGAGGTCACGCACGAGGAGACCGTGCGAGCGCTGGGGGCCGGGCACCCGCACGCCCTGGTCGCCGCCATGGGCCTCGCCACCGATCTCGCCCATCATCACGCGGACAAGGACGCCGCCGCGCTCGGGCAGGCCACCGTGGACGGGCTGCGGCGGGTCCGGGGGGAAGACCACCCGGAGACTTTGGCGTGCGCGGTCAACCTGGCCCGGGACCGGGAGCCGGCCGACCCGGAGGCGGGCCGGGACGCCGTGCGGCGGTTGTCCGCCCGGCTCGGCTCCGATCACCCCGAGGTGCGGGCCGCCATCGCCGGCACCCGGCTCGAGTGCGACATCGAGCCGCCGCCCACCTGAGGCCTGCGGCGTGCTTTGCGTGGCCAGACGACCAGCACCGGCCGGCCCATCGCACGGGCGCGGGCCACGGTGTGCGCCGTCCCCCCGTACACCCCGTCGTCGTCGCCGTCCCAGACCGCGACCAGGACGTCGCAGGCCCGCAGCACGTGATCGCTCGCGGCCGCGTACGTGTTCTCGGGAACCGGGTCGTAGCCGATGTGGGTGACGTGGGTGGCCGCGCGCAGCAGGCGGCGGGTCCGGCGGCCGCGACCGGGCGGTCCGGGCAGGACCACCTCGATGGTGCCCGCCACGTCACGGACCGCCCGGGCGAAGATGCTGTCGGCGCCGTCGGCCAGGCAGGTCACCCCGTGCACGGCGCCGTGGCGGAGCAGCACCTCGCGCACCTCGCGGTAGATGTGCCGGGCCGAGCCGCGGGTGAGGCGGATGTGCCCGGTCACCCCGATGCGTACCACGTCGTCAGTCATCACCGTCTCCGTCCGTCCCTCACACCGGCTGCCGTTGCGGGCCGCTGAGGCGCACCACCTGAAAACCGGCGTCGGCCAGGATGGCCGGCAGGTCGCGGACCGCGGCCCGGGCCTTGCCCCGGTGCTCCTCGCTCAACGCGGTCCAGTCCTTGAGGTACGGCGAGAGCCGCGCGACCGGATCGCGCTCGGCCCCGAAACGCCAGCCCGCACCCATTGTCTCCCGGATCCAGCGCTGATGCTCGGACGCGGCCAGACGTTCGATCTCCTCCTCGTCGAGGCGGAAGTCGTCGCCGGCGCTGCGGGCCGCGATGGTGCACCCGATCGCGTGCAGCTTGGCCCCGATCGAGCCGGCCTGTGCCCGGTTGGACGCCCGGCGGGCCTGGTCGAGCTCGGGCCAGTCGACGAGCGCCGCCGGGTCGGTCGGCTCACCGGGGCGTTCCCGGCAGGCGACCACGTACCGTTCGTGGATCAGCCGGGCGAGACGTTCCACGAGGTCCTCGGCGATCAGCTCCGGGTCGCAGGCCGCGCTGTTCTTGGGGAACAACCGGATCTTGCCGTGCACCTGGTCGAGCAGGGGCCGGCCGTACTCGTCGCCGAACGCGTCGGTGAGCCCGGCGAGCCGGTCGACCGGCACCAGCACGCTCCCCGCGACCCGGAACCACAGGACGTTCTCGACGAGCGCGACCTGCAGGGCGTACTCCTCGTCGCGGTAGCAGAGATAGGCGTCGTCGTAACGCCGCTCGGGGTGTTCCTGGAGCAACTGCGGGACATCCATCTCGTACGCCGTGACGGCGCACGCCTCGTCCACGATCACATACCGCACGCGCAGGGCGGCGAGCATCGCCACGGCACCGGGTGACACCAGGTCCACCTCGACGCGGGTCCACTCGTCGGTGCGGCGCAACCGCCAGTCCCGGGCGACGGCCACCAGCAACGCCCGGGCGAACGGTGAGTCCCCGGCGATGAGCAGCCGCGGCGGCCGCGGGCCGACCGGGGCCAGCGGCCGCTGGGTGAGCAGCACCTGCGCGGCCAGCTGGTCCAGGTTGAAAAAATCGAGCCGCAGGTCCGGGGCGGCGTCCACACCGAGCCGGCGGGCCTGCAGCGCGACCGCCCGGTCCGGGTCGTGGATCTGGGCGTACACGGTCGCGCCGCGGGCGCTGCCACCGAGCACCCGCCCGGCGGTGGTGGCGATGGCGACGTTGGTCGCACTGTCGTCGGTGCAGGCGTAGATGACGGTGGCCCGCTCGGCCCCGGCACCGCGCAGCACGTCCGCGTCGGTGGCGTCCCCGGTGATCCCGAGCAACCGGCCCCGGCGCAGCTCCAGCGGCCCGATCGGCCGGGTCCGGATCAGCACGGTCGGGCGGTCGGCCCGGGCCAGGTTGCGGGCCAGCGTCATGGCCACGGTGGAGTCCCCGCAGACGATGGCGTGGCCCCGGGCGTTGCGGGCCTGGATCCGACGCAGCTCGGTGGCCAGCAGCAGCCGCACCGCCTCGGCGAACGCGAACAGCGTGACCGCCGGCGCCGCGAACCGGGCGATCTGCAGCGTGAGCGGGAAGTCCGTGGCGTCCTGCAGCGGGTCCGCGCCGAGCACGAACAGCTGCAGGTCGAAGTAGAGCAGGTTGAGGAAGTGCCGGCCCTCGAGGTTCTCCTGCACGAAATACCGGTCCAGGCCCACGTAGCCCAGGAACAGCGCGGCCAGGGCCAGGACCACGAACCCGACCCGTACGGCCGTGGTGGTCTTCCCCCGCGATCCAGCGGCTGATGAGGAGACACCGGGCACCGCCATACCCACATCGTGTCACCAGGACGCCACTGAGCGCTGCCCCCGGATTTTCACGGCCCCCGGTCCGGGAGGCATAACGGGTGACCATGCTGGGCACAGCAAGGTCATGGTGCAGCCAGGACCCAACCCGGACAACTACCCGCCGATCGACCCGACCGAGCCGGTCCCGGACGACCCGGGCGTGCTCTCCCCGGACACCCCGGAGACCCTGCCGCCGGCCCCGATCGAGCCGCTGCCGGGCCCCGACGACCCGGACAGCATCCCCGGGTCGGAGCCGACTCCCGAGCCCGAACCCGCCTGAGCCGGACCCGGCCGGCTCAGGGTTCGAGTCTCGCCCGGACCCCGGCCGCGTCGGGGTGGTCGATGCTCTCCAGGATCGTCAGGGCACGCCGCCAGTGGTCGCGCGCCCTGTTCCGGTCGCCGGTCGCGTCGTGGGTGTCGCCGATGTGGAGGAGGACGTCGGCCTCGTTGTGCGGGCTGCCGGCCGCCCGGTAGGCGGTCAGCGCCTCGTCGAAGCAGCGCAGCGCCTCGTCGTGGTGGCCGAGGTGGCGGTGGACCTCGCCGAGACTGTCCCAGGACGCGGCCCGCCCCGCGTGGTGGGCCCCGGACCGCAGCCGCAGGTCGACCGATTCGGTGCAGTACGCCAGCGCCTTCTCGTACTCGCCGAGGCGCACCCGGCCCAGGCCGATGGCGTTCAGCGCGCTGGCCTGCCCCTCGATCGCGCCCAGCTCCCGGAAGAGCTCGAGGGCCTGTTCGAGATGATCGAGCGCCTCGGTGTGCCGGCCGCCGATCTGCAGCATCGAGCCGAGGTTGAGGTTGCCGCCGGCCTGGCCGGTGCGGTCCCCGAGCTCCTCGAACAGCGTCAGCGCCAGCCGCAGATGGTGCATCGCCTCGTCGGTGCGGCCCACGCTGAAGTACGCGATGGCGAGATCGTTCTGGGTGCGGACCTGCCGGTCCCGGTCGCCGAGCCGCTCGGCCGCGGCCATCGCCAGCAGCTGCGCGCCGACCCAGTCGTGGAACAGCGCCCGGCGGTTGAAGTACGGCGACATGGCCCACGCGAGGTGCCAGACGTGCACGTCGTCGCCGGTGCGGGCGAGCAGGGTCAGCAGCACCCGGTATTCCTCGAGGAACCAGGCCAGCGCCTCCTCGGTGCCGGGCGGCTCGGTCACCTCGATGCCCGGCACCGGGGCCGGGGGCGGGGCGGCGACCTGGTGGCGGCGGGTCAGCAGGACCCGGTCCGCGGCGAGCGCGGACTGCAGGTAGTGGTCCAGCATCCGGCGTGCCGCCGCGTCCGCGTCCGGATCGCCGAGGGCGAGTTCCGCCGCGTACGCGCGGAGCAGGTCATGGAAACCGAACCGGCCGGCGGAGCGTTCGGTGAGCAGGCTCGCCTGGGTCAGCTCGGCCAGCAGCAGCCGGGTACGGACCACCGGCTCACCGAGCACGGACGCCGCGACCGCGACCGACACCTCGGGTCCGGGGTGGATCCCGAGCAGCCGGAACAGCCGGGCCGCGCCGTCGCTGAGCGTCGTGTACGACCAGGAGAACACCGCGCGCACGTCCCCGGCCGGGTCACCGACCGCCAGGGTGTCCAACCGGCCCCGGACGTCCCGCAGCTCCGCGGCCAGGGCGTCGAGCGACACCCCGGGACGGGTCGCGGCGCGGGCGGCGGCGATCGTCAGGGCCAGCGGCAGCCGCGCGCACCGCTCGATGATCTCCTCGACCGCGTCCGGGGCGGTGGCCAGCCGGTCCTCACCGAGCCGCCGGGCCAGCAGCTGGAACGACTCGTCGGTGCTGAGCAGGTGCAGGCCCAGCGGGTGCGCGCCGTGCCGCACGACCAGGCCGGCCAGGTCGTCGCGGCTGGTCACCAGCGCCATGCTGCCCGGCGCCCCGGGCAGCAGCGGGCGCACCTGCGCGGCGTCGCGGGCGTTGTCGAGCAGCACCAGCATCCGCCGGTCGGCGAGCACGCTGCGATACAGCGCCGCCCGGTCGTCGAGGCCGGCCGGGATCTTGCGGGCCGGGACGTCGAGCGCGCCCAGGAAGCCGAGCAGCACCTGGGCCGGGTCGCTGGTGGCCCCACCGGGGTCGAAGCCACGCAAATCGGCGTACAGCTGCCCGTCGGGGAACCGGTCCCGCGCCCGGTGCGCCCAGTGCACGGCCAGGGTGGTCTTGCCGATCCCGGCCGACCCGGACAGCGCGGAGATGACCACCGCGGACGGGCGGTCGCCGGGCGCCGCCGTGATCGCGTCCAGCGCTCGCAGCTGTGCTTCGCGGCCCACGAATCCGTAGACATCGGGTGGGAGCTGGGCGGGCACCGGGCCGGTGGTGTCGGTCCGGACGCTGTCGAGGTCGAGGGCCTCGGCGAGCGACCGGGCGGTGGCCGGGCGCGGCGTACGTTTCCCGGTCTCGATCATGCGGACCGTCTTCACGTCGATCCCCGCGCGTTCGGCCAGCTCCTCCTGGGTCAGTCCGAGCTCCCGGCGGCGCACCCGGATCCGCTCCCCGATCACGTACGCCCCCCGAACGCCCGGTGAACGCCCTGGCGACGCCCTCCTCCGTGAGCGACCGTAGCTGTACGCCCCACGGTGATCACCACCGGCCGGGCGTAACGGGGGCGGTCCGGGAGCCCCGGCATGCCGTGCACGCACGCCGGGCCCCGGGCCGGCAGATCAGCGTCACCTACTCTCGCGCGTCCTAGGAGGCTAGTTCGGGGATTGGCCGCGGCGGCGGCATAGGATCGGGACATGGAGGCCACTTACTTTTTCGACCCCGCCTGTCCGTTCACCTGGCGCACCTCGCGGTGGCTGGTCAGCGTGGCGGCAGAGCGTGACGTCACCGTCAAATGGCGCGCGTTCAGTCTTTCCATCCTCAGCGGCGGCAACGCCCCCGAGCAGTACCGACCCATGATGGAGGCGTCCAGCCGCGCGCTGCGCCTCGTCGAGGCCCTGCGCGCCGACGACCGCGACGACACCATCGGCGCCTTCTACACCGCGATCGGCACCCGGACCTTCGAGGCCGAGGCGCCGCTCACCGACGAGATCGTGCTCGCCGCGGCCGAGGAGGCGGGTGTCACCGACGCCAAGTCCATCCTCGACGATGCCGCCTGGGACGAGGCCGTGCGCGAGTCCCACGAGTTCGCGTTCGGCTCGGCCGGCCCCGACATCGGCTCCCCGGTGCTGCTGATCGAGGGCGCCCCGCGCGGCGTGCACGGCCCGATCATCGGCGAGGTCCCCGGCCGCGACGAGGCACTGGCCATCTGGGACGCGGTGGTGCCGCTGGCCCGCAGCCAGACCTTCTTCGAACTCAAAAGAGGTCGCTGAGGATCACCTGTTTGACGGTGCTGCGACCATGGGTAAGACCGGCGCGTCACCAGCCACCACAACGGGGAGCCCACCCATGGTCGAGCCACACGTCACCCTTGACCCGAACACGCTCAGCCCGGTCGAGCAGAAGCTCCGCGGCCCCCTCGAGGACCAGCTGACGTCGGCGATGAAGGCCGCCACGGACAAGGTCTCCCATGAGTATTCCGGGGAGCCCGTCGACCAGGTCGCCACCGAGATCCTCGACGAGACCCGGGCCGGCCTGCACCACGACATCGCCGAGGGCTTCGTCCCCGACCAGCGCGAACTGCGCCGCGTCGCGGAAGCCGTCGTCCGCGAGGCCTGACCCGCCCCGGTCGTGCGCCATGTCACCGATGGCGCACGACCGCCAGCCTCGCCGCTGTGTTCGTCGTCGACCTGGTGTTCCTCACCCTGCTCGCGGCCGGGAGCGGATTCACGCCCACCCGGGCCTGATGGCCGCGGCCCGCCGCCGCCGCAACCCGGCCTGACGTCTCGCGCCCCGGGCCTCCGGTCGACCCGGCCGGCGTCCGGGCGCTATCGTCCCGGCCATGTCCACCCTCGACGTGGTGTTCCTCGTCCTCTCCGTGGTGGTGTGCGCGGGTTCCCTCGCGGCCGCCGTCACCCTCCTGCTCCGGCACCGCGCCCACCCCGGCCGGGTGCGCCTGTTCGGCCGCCCCATCCCCCGGCCCACCCTGCTCGCCACCGCCTTTTTCGGGTACGCGGTGAGCTTCGGCCTGCGCGTCCACGGTGACCTGTCCGACGGCTCCGACCACACCGGCCTGGCCACGTCGACGTTCGTCCTCGGTTTCGCCCTGCAGTTGATCAGCATGCGCGACCGCGCCCGCACCCCGGACTGACGGCCGGGCGGCTCACCCCCGTGGGAACCGCCCGGCCATCACGATCACCCCATCCGGGTGAGTGCGGACCGCAGCCGGGCCACGTCCCGGCGCCGGCGCTCGAGCGTCATCGCCAGCCCGACCAGCACCAGCCCGGCCCCGGCCAGCGGGATCCACCGCGGCAGCAGGTCCCACACCAGCACGGCCTCGTGCAATGCCAGCACCGCGAGCGTCACCCCACCCGCGACCACCGGCGCCCGGAGCCGGACGTGCGCCCCCACCACCGTGATCCCCAGCGCGGCCACGCCGAGCAGCAACCGTCGCAGCGGCTCGCCCTCCTGCACGAGCACGGACGCGAGCGTCGGCACCAGCGCGGCGGCCAGCGCCGGCCCGTAGGCGACCCAGCTGGAGACCCCTGAGGCCCGCCCACGCCGGACCACCCACCCGACCAGCAGTGCCACCCCGGCAGCGGGACCCGTGTACGCCTCCACGACCGCAACCTGCCCGGCGGCAAGCACCAGCCAAGCGCCACCCAGCTCCGCCACCGCGGCGGCGATCACATGCCCCCGCCGGCCCCCGGCACCGTGGAGCAGTGCCCGCAGCCCGAGCGCCAGCCCCCAGAACGTACAAACGGCGGCGGCGTGCCGCAGGGATCCCACGGTCAGCGCCAATGCCACCAGGGCACCCCCGTGGGCAGCCGCCTGCACAGCCCGCCCCTCAGCCGCCCGCCCCTCAGCCGCCCGCCCCAGGATGGCCGAACCCACCCCGGCCACCCCGCGCGTCCCGGCCTGGCCGGCTCCAGCAACCCCGCTCCTCGCAGGCCGGCCGACCCCGGCTGCCAGCAGTGCGCCGACGGCCAGCACCAGCGCGGCGGCGGCGAGCACCGCGAACGCGGTCTGCTCCAGCGGCAACCCGGCCGTCCGCCCGGCGATCCCGGCCTCGGCGAGCACCGCCACCGCGGCCCCCACCCAGCCGGCGACCCGAACAGTGGCCATCCGGACCCCCGTCGCCCGGCCCCCGGCGCCGATCATCGTCCCGGCGATCACGACCAGCCCGAACGCGACCAGCGCCATCGCGTCGGTGGCCACCGCACCGGCCAGCCCGGCCCCGGCCGCGATCCCCGCGACAGCGGCCAGGACGCCGGGCACCCGCCCGCGCCCGCTGCCTCCGAGCGCGGCCAGTGCCAGCCCGCCGAGCCCCACGACCAGGCTCGTGACGGTCACCCCGGGCCATGGCACGTCCGCCGCACCGACCGCCAGCGGCATCCCCACCACGACGACCGGAGCGATCGCCCACGCCGCGGCCCGCCGACCGCCGAGTTGCCAGACCCCCGCGGCCACCGCGAGAGCCGCGACTCCGACAGCGATGGCGTCCGTCACGCCGGCCGATCCGTCCGGCCTACCCCCGACAGACCCGAAAGGAAGGATGAAAACGGAATAGAGGCTTCGTCCGGTAGCGGCCACCAGTGCGGCCCCCAGCAGGAGAGCCGCCGCCGGCAGAGAACGCTCCCCCATCGGCCGGGCCAGGGAAACGGGAGAGGAAGCCGGTCGAATCAGGGTGGCTACCAGCAGGAGGCCCGCCGCGGCGTAGAGCGATGCCGGGTCGCCGGAGGACAGTGCCCACAGTGGCACCGTTACCGTCACGGTGAGCGTTGCCGTCAGTACGTGCCTCCGGTACCGGCCGATCACGTGGACCGCCGCGACCAGTGCCGCCGCCGCTCCCAGGGCCGTCCGGCTCTGGGCGACCGCCGGCCAGCCGAACGCCGCGGTCGCCTGCCACGCCACGGCCGGCACGAGCAGCAGGCCGCACGCCAGGGCCGGGCCGGCGTACCAGGTCCGGCGCCAGGTGGCCGCGAAGCCGATCGTCGCGATCGCCGCCAGGGTCAGCGCCGCCACCCCGGGGGTCCGGGCCGCCACGACCACCGCGTGGACCGCCAGCATCATCGCGAGGGCGACCGTCCAGCGGGTTCGCAGCGCCGCCAGGACGAGGGCCGCTGCCAGCACCGCCAGGTCGATGGGGGACGCCGACCACCAGGCGAGGCCGAAACCGGCCGGGGCCGCGAGGCCCAGCAGGGCGATCCCGGTCAGCACGAGGTCGGCGCGGGGCACCACAGCCGCGGCACCGACGGTCAGCATGACCAGGATGGCCGGCAGCCGCCAGTCCCCCACCCCCGCGAAGACTGCCAGGGCCACCGCCACCAGGGCCACGACCACCGGCACCGCGAGCGCTGCGAACGCTCCCGCGCGCGCTCCCGTCCGTACCGCAGCGGGCAGGAAGCTGACCCCGACGGCCAGAACCGTCACGACCAGCGCGACCAGCAGCGGGGCCTGGAATCCCCCGGCGGTGACCACCGCGAAGCGGGAGGCGGCGACGGCGAGCGCGACCACCATCAGGCCGGCCGCCCACCGCAGCGCCCACCCGCTGCGGGCGAGCAGCGCGGCGGCCAGGACCACCCCGGCGGCCGTCACCAGCGCGAGGCCGGACCAAGCGGCCGGGCCGGGCGTCCGGGCCAGGGCGAGACCGTAGAGGGCACACAGACCCGAGAAGCAGACCGCGATCAGACCGATTCCGTACGCCGTGAGCGCCAGCGGGCTCAGCACCGTCGGGCGCCGCAGGTGGATCACGGCCAGGTTCGCGGCGGCGACGGCACCCATCGTGTACGCCCACCCGGCCGCACCGGGATGGGCCGGCGCGACGACCAGGGGCAGCACCGGCTGGGCCAGGAGCAACGCGGCGTAGCGCGGGCCGACCAGCCCGGTCAGGTGTTCGAAGCCGGCGGCGATCGCGGCGGTCACCGCGAACACGGCCCCCGCGTAGCCGAGCGCGGGCTGGTCCGCGAGACCGAAAAGGTTCACGTACCAGGCGGCGTACCCGTCGAGCAGGACCAGCACCAGCCCGACCGCGGTGAACGTCTCGGCGGTCGCGGTAAGCTTGCGGCGCAGCGCCACCAGCGGCGCGGCCAGCGCGACGACGGTGGCCACGGCCAGCAGCCCGGCCCGGCCCCGCACCCCGAACTGCGACCAGGCGACCGCGGTGAACACGATCGCGGCCACCGCCAGCAGCAGGCCGCCGAGCGTGAACAGGGTGTTCTGCATGATCCGGGTCGAGGCCTCGGCCACCAGCGGCGCGGACCGCTCGGCGGTGGCGGTGGTCACCGGCGCGGTCATCGCCGGCGCCCGCGGGGTCACACTCGCGGCGGCCCCGACGGCGGCCCGTACCCGGGTGGCGGCGGCTTCCCGCAGGTTCCATGCCCGGCGCAACGCCGTGTCGGCCACCCCGACCGCGTCCCGGGCCGCGGCGAGCCGGGCGGTGAGCACCGGGATCTCCGCGTCGAGGCGCACCACCTCGGCGGCGTCGGGGTCCGGCCCCCGGCCACATCCGGGACAACCGGAGGCCAGGTCAGCGACGGCACGACAGAACGGACACGGGTACGAGATCACGCCGTTGATCCTGTCGGAGCACCCCGCCCGCCCTCTTGAGTCGGCGTACTCAGACCACCTGGGCCCCCGCGCCGGACCAGGCCGTCCACCGCTCGACCCGGATCCGCAGATAGGGGCCGGGTGGCGGGCTCAGCGCGTACTGCGGATAGCGGGCGAGCAGCGCGGGCTCGGGATCGTCGACCACCGAGGCCGGCCCGTCGGCGCGGACCCACCAGAGCGCGGACCAGTCCTCGTCGTAGTGGTCGACGAGCACACTGACCCGGGGCTCATGGGCGATGTTGACCAGCCGTTGCAACCCCCGGTGCCGTTTCGGCTTCCCGTCGACAGCCGTATGCACGACGTCCCCGACCAGGGCAAAGACGATAGGCACGAGATGCGGGGCGCCGTCCGGCGTGACCGTGGCCAGCCGAGCCACCCGGGCCGAGCCGAACCGCTGCGCCGGGGTCATGATCGGTCGGGGCCCGGGTCGGGGTCGGGGTCGGGGCCGGGGCCGGGGCCGGGGTCCGGGTCCGGGTCTCGGTGCAGGGTGAGGATGAGGTCGACGACCAGGGCGGTCCAGCCGGTCTGGTGCCAGGCTCCGAGGCCCGCGCCGTTGTCGCCGTGGAAGTACTCGGGGAAGGCGATCAGGTCTTTCCAGTCGGGGTGGGTCTGGAAGAGTTCGTTGGCTCCGTAGATGGGGCGCCGGCCCCAGGAGTCGGGGACGAACAGGGAGATCAGCCTGCGGGACAGGTCGTCGGCGACCTTGGTGAGGGACGTCTTGGTGGCCGCGCCGGTGGGGTATTCGACCATGAGGTCGTCGCCGTAGAAGGCCGCGAATTCGCGCAGGGCCTCGATCAGCAGATAGTTGACCGGCATCCAGATCGGGCCGCGCCAGTTGGAGTTGCCGCCGAACAGGCCGCTCGTGCTCTCGGCCGGTTCGTAGCCGACGGTGAAGTCGGAGCCGCCCAGCGACACGGTGAACGGTTTTTCGAGGTGGGACCGGGACAGGGTCCGCAGGCCGTACGGGGAGAGGAATTCCTCGGGGTCGAGCATCCGGGCCAGGATCCGCAGCAGCTGGTCCTGGCCCACCATGGAGAGCAGGCGCTGGCGGCGGCCGTCCGGGGAGATCCGGCGGGCGCTGATCACGTCGGCGTAGTCGGGCTGGTCGGCGAGCAGCCAGCGGACCCGGGCGCTGAGTTCGGGCAGGCGGTTGAGGGTGCCGGCGCTGAGCCGGGTGGTGGCCGCGAGCGGGAGCAGGCCGACGATCGAGCGGGCCTTGAGCGGCATCTTGTGGCCGTCCGGCAGGCGCAGCACGTCGTAGAAGAAGCTGTCCTCGTCGTCCCAGAGGCCCTGGCGGTAGGCGGCCTCGGCGATGTACGCGAAGTGTTCGAAGAACTTCGTCGCCATGTCCTCGTACGTGCGGTCGTGCAGGGCGAGGCGGATGGACATGTCGAGCAGGTTGAGGGCGTACATGGCCATCCAGCCGGTGCCGTCGGACTGCTCGAGGACACCGGCGACCGGCAGGGCCGCGGAACGGTCGAACGGGCCGACGTTGTCCAGGCCGAGGAAGCCACCCTCGAAGACGTTGTTGCCGCCGACGTCCTTGCGGTTGACCCACCAGGTGAAGTTGAGCAGCAGTTTGTGCATGATCCGGGCGAGGAAGTCGTGGTCGCGGCCGCCGTCGATCTCGAAGACGCGCAGCGCCGCCCAGGCGTGCACGGGCGGGTTCACGTCACCGAACGCCCACTCGTACGCGGGGATCTGGCCGTTGGGGTGCATGTACCACTCGCGGAGCAACAGCAGCAGCTGGCCCTTGGCGAAACCGGGGTCGACGCGGGCGATGCTGACGCAGTGGAAGGCGAGGTCCCAGGCCGCGTACCAGGGGTATTCCCAGGGGTCCGGCATGGAGATGACGTCGAAGCTGTTCATGTGCCACCAGGCGTTGTTACGCCCGTAGCGGCGCCCGGGTGGCGGGGGCGCGGAGCCCGGGTCGCCTTCCAGCCACTGTTTGACGTCGAAGTGGTAGAACTGCTTGCCCCACATGAGACCGGCGATGCCCTGCCGGGCCACCGCCGCCTCCTCCGCGGACGCCGCCGACGGGATCAGCCCGGCGAAGTACGTGTCGGCCTCGGCCCTGCGGGCGGCGCAGACGGCCTGGAAATCGTCGCCGAGACCGGGCTCGGCGGCGGCGTCCGACTCGGTCAGTCGCAGCCGGATCTGCCGGGTCTCCCCCGGGCCGAGCGTCACGACGTAGTGCAGCGCGCCCTTGGTGCCGACCCTGGCCGGGTTGATCGTCGGGGCGCCGCCGACCACGAAGTCGTTGATGCCGTCCTTGGGGTACACGCTGGTGCCGGGCAGGCCCCAGAGCCGCTGCGCGTTGGTCTCGTTGTCGCAGAGCAGCGCCGGGGGTTCCCCCTCGCCACGCAGTTCCAGGTGGCCGAGGCCGCGGTGTTCGCCGGCGAGCCGGCCGGGGGTGCCGGTGAGGACCGGGACCGGGCGGTTGCCGAGCCCCCACGACCAGGTGTTGCGGAACCACAGCGACGGCAGCACGTGCAGGGTGGCCTCGTCGGGCCCGCGGTTGGACACGGTCACCACGACGCACATGTCGCGCGGGGACGCCTTGGCGTAGTCGACGGTCACCGCCCAGAAGCGGTCGTCGGCGAACACCCCGGTGTCGACGAGCTCGTACTCGGGCTCGTCGCGGGAGCGCCGTCCGTTGACCGCGACCAGGTCGTCGTACGGGAAAGCGGCCTGGGGGTAGTGATAGCGCCAGCTCATCCACGAGTGCGTGGGGGTGGAGTCCTGGTACCACCAGTACTCCTTGGCGTCCTCGCCGTGGTTGCCGCCGTCGCCGCCGAGCCCGAACATGCGCTCCTTGAGGATCGGGTCCTCGCCGTTCCAGAGCGCCAGGGCGAAGCAGAACGTCTGCCGGTCGTCGCAGACCCCGGCCATGCCGTCGTCGTTCCACCGGTACGCCCGGGAGCGCGCGTGGTCATGGGGGAAGTAGTCCCAGGCGGTGCCGTGCTCGCTGTAGTCCTCCCGGACCGTGCCCCAGGCGCGTTCGGCCACGTAGGGACCCCAGGCGCGCCACGGCTGCTCGCCGGAGTCAGCCTGCGCCAGGCGTTCGTGCTCCGCCACGCCGCTCCCTCCCCTGCCACCGGTTCCCCAACCCTAACCTGATCAACTTCAGTGTGTCCCGGAACGGTCGCTGAGCGCTGCGGCCATCGCGTCGAGGATCCGGTCGAGCACCGCCGTGGTGGTGGCGAAGTTCAGCCGCACGAACGCCTCGTGCCCGGGTCCGAAGTCCGCGCCGGCCGAGAGCTCGACCCCGGCGTGCCGGCGGAACCAGTCCACAGGGGACTCCGGCAGATCGGCGGCGGTGCAGTCGATCCAGGCCAGGTAGCCGGCGTCGGGGGCACGCAGGCGCAGACCGGGCAGATCGGCCATCCGCGACACCAGGTGGTCGCGTTGCCGGAGCAGATGACCGTTGAGGGTACGCAGCCACGGGTCGCCCGACGCCCACGCGGCCAGGGTCGCCTCGACGCCGAGCACGTTGACCTTGCCGTGCAGGTCCGGTGGCTGGGCGTCCCAGCGGGCCCGCAGCTCCTCCGGGCCGACGTGGGCGACGGCGGTGCGCAGCCCGGCGATGTTGAACGCCTTCGCCGCCGAGGTCACCGTGACGGTCCGGGCCGCGGCCGACGGGCCGAGCGAGGCGAACGGTACGTGCCGTCGCGGCGCGTGGGCGAGCTCGGCATGGATCTCGTCGCTGACCACGAGCAGATCGTGGCGGTCGGCCAGCTCGGCGATCCGGGTCAGTTCGGCGCGCGAGTACATCCGGCCGGTCGGATTGTGCGGGTTGACCAGCAGCAGCACCCGGGCCCCGGCCGCGCGCAGGTCGGCGTCGAGGCGGTCGAGGTCCCAGGTCCAGCTCTCGCCGCGGGCCACCGCCGGGGCGCTCACGAGGCGCCGGCCCATCGACGCGATCGTGGCCAGGAACGGCGGGTAGTTCGGGGTGAACGCCACCACGCCGTCACCCGGGGCGGTGGCGAGCGTCAGCACGAGCTGCAGGGACTGGATCAGGTCGGTGAGGGGCCGGACGTGGGCCGGGTCGGGCTCCCATCCGTACCGCTGCCGCATCCGGGCCGCGAACGGCGCCGCCGGCGGATATCCGGGCCCATCGGGGTAACCGAGGTCGCCGCGCGCGATGGTGGCGTGCAGCGCGTCGCGGACCGGCGGCGCCACCGGGAAGTCGGTCTCGGCGACCCAGGCCGGCAGCAGGTCCGGACCGGGCCGCTGCCATTTCACCCCGCGTTTGGCCCGCAACCAGGACAGGGGTACGTCGTCGAAGTCCCTGATCCGCAGCAGGTCCCGCACCACTTCCATCTGGCCGTGGTGCTGTGCCATCTCCTCGAAGAGGTGCAGCAGCACGCCGCCCTGGTCCAGCCGCCGCGACGGGCCCAGGAACGCCGGGTCGGGCTCGTTGCGGGGCGCGGCGGCCCAGTCCACCCCGGCGATGTCGGCCCGCAGCTGCTCGAGCGCGCGATCGGCCCGGGTGCACAGCTCGGCGACCGGGCCCACCGCGTCGAACTCGGCGTCGCGGTCGCGCTCGACCGTGCGCCCGGCGACGACGTGACCACCCCAGTAGTCCAGCACGCCCAGGCAGTGGGTGAGCAGTCCGTACGGCGTGTTGGCGCCCGGCACGTCCGGACGCCGGACGGCCAGCTCGTCGCCCAGCCCGGCCACGATGTCGCGCATGCCGTGCACCGCGCGCTCGACGAAGTACAGGTAACCCGTTTGCATGGTTACACAGCTTGCCGACGAACCGGTAACCCGTCAAGATGGTTACGTGACTGTCGTCTTCGTCAGCGGCCGGCCCAGCCTCGACTTCGCGGGCACGCTCAAGTGGCGCCGCCGGCCCCGCGGCGAGGAGCAGCTCCCGACCCCCGGACACCTGGCGGACTGGCCCGTGTCCGCGGGGCTCACCGAGACGCCGATGAGCGTGACGGACGAGCAGCTCGGCACCGCCACGGCGACCAGGGAGGCGATCTACCGTACGGTCCGCGCCCGGCTCGACGGCCGGGCCCCGGACAGCGCCGACGTGACCCGGCTCAACGAGCTGGCCCACGGCCCGCGGATCACGCCCCGGCTGCACCCCGACGGCCGGACCACCCGCGCCGGCACCGTCGGCGAGCTGCTCGCGACGCTGGCCGCGGACCTGCTCGACCTGCTCGCCGGCCCCGAGATCGACCGGGTCAAGGGCTGCGCGAACCCCGAGTGCACCCGGATCTACGTCGACGCGTCGCGCCTCGGCAACCGGCAGTGGTGCGGCATGGCCGAGTGCGGCAACCGCGCCAAGGTCGGGGCCTACCGGGCGCGCAAGCGGGAGAATTCCAGGTAGTCCAGGGTGAAGTTCTGGTAGGCGACCGGGTCGACGCGCACCACGACCTCGTGCCTCCCCCGGGCCAGCCGCCGCGACTCCTCGACCACCTGCTCGACGAAGGCGCCGTGCGACGTGGTCGTGACGACGTCCACCGGCGCGGTGACGCCGTCCGCACCGAGGTCCACGGTGAACCGCCCGGCCGGCCGGTACGGCGAGGACACCCGCGCGGTGACCTGGTACTCCCCGGCCTCCGGCACGTCCACCGCGTACCGCAGCAGGCCACCGGAGCGGGTCACGGCCACCCCGAGCGTGCCGGCGCCGTCGGCGCTCTCGTAGCCACCGCTGGACGGGTCGACGGCGGCCCGGGCACCACGGGGGTTGCCACCGGACTCGGCCTGCACCCGCACCGTACCGGCCGGGACGTCCAACGCGGCCGGATCGGCCAGCCAGTCGCGCAGTTTGTCCACATTGTCGGTCTGGATCATGCTCGCGCCGTACCGGTCGATCACCGCGGCCCAGCCCAGCGCCGGATCCCGCAGCGACGCCTCGTCGGTGAACCCGGCCGCCAGCCCGTCCCACATCGTGTTGACCCAGATCCGGCTCGTGGCGCGCGCCCTGGCCACCACGGCGGGCTGGATCGTGGCGTCGGTCAGCCGCTCGAAGTTCAGTTCGTACGCCAGCGGCTTGTTCTTCGTGAACGCCCCGACATGGCCGACGTTCCAGGGGTAGACCACGTGGCTGTAGAGGATGCGCGGGTCCCGGGCGAGGAACTCGCTGACCTCGGCGACCGGCGCGGTGCTCTTGAACAGCGCCTGGTCCACCGCGTCCAGCTCGGTCAGCAGGCCGAGGATCTGGTCCCGGAACGGCCAGGCCCGGTCCAGGTTGATCAGCGCCCGGCCGCGCGTCGCGAGGATCGCCTCCCGCAGCGTCGGCACCCGGGCCGCGGTCACCGGGGCCAGCGCACCGCCGAGACCGGCCTTGAGCCGCAGCGCACCGATCTGTTCCATGGTGAGCGCGGCGACCACACCGGTGCCGTCCGTGGTGCGGTCCACGCTCTCGTCGTGCATCAGCACCAGCTCACCGTCGGCGGTGCCCTGCACATCGATCTCGACGACCTGCGCGCCGTGCTCGACGGCCTGCTCGATGCCGTCGAGGGAATTCTCCGGCGCGCCCCGCCAGTAACCCCGGTGCGCCACCATCAGCACCGGCGCGCCCGGCCCGTGCCGCCGCAGCACCTCGCTCAGCTCGACGGCCGGCTCCGGGACGGAACCGGCCGACGTCAGCACGGGCACGGCGGTCGCCCCGAGGGCGAGCGCCGCGATCAGCGACAGGGCAAGGGCGCTAACGCGCCGAGCCATCGGCCACCCATTTGTCGAGATTGAGCTGGTGCATGACATGCGGCGCGAACATGCCGGCGATGGCCAGGACGGAGATCACGGTGAAGATGGTACGCAGCACGACCGTCTCCGTCTTGCCCCCGACCTTGACCGCCATGACGTCCGGCACGCCGATCATCCGCCACATCCGGCGGTTGATCGGTATCGGCCAGAGGATCGGCACCCCGGCTTTCGTGATCATGTCGCCGAGCAGGTGCACCACGCAGCCCACCGCGACCGCGAACCCCAGCATCGGATAGCCGCGGTCACCGGGCAGGTTCGCCGCGGTGAACCAGGCGATCACCCCGGACGTGATCGTGATGATCACCCAGCCGGCCCGCTCGGCCCACTCGTCGAACAGCCCGCGCAGCGCGAGACCGGCCATGAAGAAGACGATCCCGACGACGGCCCATTTCCCGTACGAGGTCGCGAGGCTCGTCGTGCCCCACCCGATCAGCGCGGCGAACGGCAGCGTGTGGGTGAACGTGCGGTGCCCGTTGTTGCGGCGCGGATCCTTGCTCAGCTTCGTCGCCGTGTAGATGCCCAGCGAGATCTTCTCGACCACCTCGGCGACGAACAGCGAGAACACCCCGAACGTACGGGCCACGGTGGCGCCGCCCTGGTTCCGGGTCACCTTGCCCGACAGGTCCAGGTCGGGCAGCAGGGCGCCACCGGCGCACACCGCCGTCCCGATCGCGATCGCCAGCGGACTCTGGTCGTAGCCGGCGAAGAAGTCCAGCGCCCAGCTTCCCGCGAGCCATACCGACGCGCCCGACAATGCGTGCGACGGACCCATCATGGTTGTTGCCCACCTCTTCCGGCTTGGGCCGCCAACTGTCGCATCGGGGCACAAGGTGGGCAACGACCGCCACCGCCGAGAGGCAGTAATCAAGATCACCTATAGTCGGGCGCGTTCCACGGAGCGACGTGCGAGTGGTGCCGCCAGGTGCGCGACTCGCCGTGGCGTACGTGCCGGAACAGGCCCATGACCAGGAACACGAGCGGGATGGCGGGCCAGAAGAACGTCGCACCGGACACCACCCACAGTCCGGTGAGGACACCGGCGGCCAGCATCACGAATCCGGCGTGCCGGCCGAGGGCCCGGCGTGTCGCGGTACGCGCCTGCGGTGTCTCCCGCAACGCCTGCCGGCCCCCGTTCGGCAGATCGGCGGTGAGCGGGCCGAGCTCGTCCCGGAACCGGCTCGCGTAGACGGTGGCCATCCGTTGCTCACCCTCCTCGAGGGTGAGACGCCCCTCGGCCATCGCGGACCGCAGGATCGTGGCGACCTGCTCCCGCTCGGCGTCCGATGTGCGCAGGCGGGTCGGGTTCGGTTGCATCGTGACCTCCAGAGAACGGCTGACTGCTCCTCCAGCATGGGCGCGGCACCCCCACCCCCGCGTCGGCCCGGCGAGGGCATCCGATCCGGCCCGCGTACGACCCGGGGAGTACGCGGACGGGGCCTGCTACCTCCCCGGGCGCAGTCCCGATCACCCTCGCCGGGCGGACGCCGACGGCCCCGCGGTGACGTAGCGTCGTGGACGTGCGAGATCACCAGCGACGCCCCGCCCCGGCCGGGCCCTTTCCCGGGGATCGCCGGTTCTCGTTCGACCGCGGCCGGTTCTCCGCCCACGAGGCGCAGTGGCGGGCCGCCGGGTCACGGCGCACCGGCCGGTCCGGGCCCGGCGTGTTCACCGCCCTGCTGTTCCACGTGCTCGCCAACGGGCGCGAGACCGCCGCCCTCGCCCACCCCACCGACTACCTGGCCGGCACGCTGCTGGTGCTCGGGCCGCTCGCCCTGACGGTCCGCCGCCGGCATCCCCTGCCGGTGCTGGCCGTCACCGCCGCCGCGACCATCGGCTACGCGGTCACCGCCGAGCCGAGCTGGACGTTCGCGGTCGCACCGGTGTTCGCCCTGTTCGGCGCCGTCAAGGCCGGCCGGGGTCAGGGCGCCGTGACCATCGCCGGGGCCGCCTACGCCGCCTACCTCGCCGTCACGGTCGTGTTCGCCGGGCCACTCGGGGTGGCCGCCGCCGCCCGGCCCGGCGTGCGCGACGCGGTGCTGACCGCGCTCGGCATCGCCCTGACCATGTTCGTCGGCAACGCCGCCCGGGCCCGCGCGGCCTACCTGGCCGAGATCACCAAGGTGAACGCCGAACGCGCCCGCGCCCACGAGGAGCAGGAGAAACGGCAGGCCGCCGACGAGCGGTTGCGGATCGCCCGCGAGCTGCACGACGTGCTCGGCCACCACCTGTCGCTGATCAACGTGCAGGCCGGGGTGGGGCTGCACCTGATGGACAGCCGGCCCGAGCAGGCCCGCGAGGCGCTGACCGCGATCAAGACGGCCAGCTCGGAGGCGCTGCGCGAGGTGCGCTCGGTGCTGGACGCGCTGCGCCCCGAGCAGGAGGCCGCGCCCCGGCAACCCGCCCTGGGCCTCGACCGGCTCGACGACCTCACCGCCGACGCGGGCCTGCCGGTGCGCACCGCCGTCAGCGGCGAGCGTCGGGGCCTGCCCGCGGAGGTGGACCGGGCGGCGTACCGGATCGTGCAGGAGGCCCTCACGAACGTGCGCCGCCACGCGGCCGCCGACTCCGCCGAGGTCGCGATCTCCTATGCCCCCGGCGAGCTGCGCCTGGCCGTCCGCAACGACGGCACCGCCGTGCCCCCGCCGGAGGACGCCGGGTCCGTGCCCGGCAGCGGCATCGCCGGCATGCGCGCCCGGGCCGAGAGCCTCGGCGGCACGCTGACCGCCGGACCACTGCCGGACGGCGGTTACCTGGTCGAAGCCGTGCTGCCCACCACCGCCACCCCAGCCACCCCCGTCGCCCCCGCCACCCCCGTCGAGGAGACATCGTGATCAAGGTCCTGATCGCCGACGACCAGGCGCTGGTCCGGGCCGGGTTCCGGGCCCTCATCGACGCCGAACCGGATCTCGAGGTGGTCGGGGAGGTCGGGGACGGGCTCGCGGCGGTGCGGCTCTGCGGCAGCACCCGTCCCGACGTGGTCCTGATGGACATCCGGATGCCGGGCGTCGACGGCCTGGAGGCCACCCGCCGGATCGCCGCGGATCCGGAGCTGGCCGGCACCCGGGTGGTGATCCTGACGACGTTCGAACTCGACGAGTACGTCTTCGAGGCACTGCGCACCGGCGCCTCGGGGTTCCTGGTCAAGGACACCGAGCCGGTCGATCTGCTGCGCGGCATCCGGGCGGTCGCCGCCGGGGACGCGCTGCTGTCACCGAGCGTGACCCGCCGGGTGATCGGGGAGTTCGCGTCCCCGGCCGGCCGCGGGCGCTCCGCGGCCCCCTCGGCGGAGCTGGCCCAGCTCACCGACCGCGAGCGCGAGGTGATGGTGCTGGTCGGCGAGGGGCTGTCCAACGACGAGATCGCCGCCCGCCTGGTGATCAGCCCGGCGACCGCGAAGACCCACGTCAGCCGCACGATGGTCAAACTCGGCGCCCGCGACCGGGCCCAGCTGGTCGTGCTGGCCTACGAGGCCGGCCTGATCCGCCCGGGGTGGCTGGCCTAGCTGCCCGCCGCGCCGTCCCACTCGAGCGGGTCGCCCGGGGAGGCGAACCAGGCCGGTGCGGTGTCGTCGAGCGCGGTGCGGATGCGGTGGTGGGTGAACGCGTTGAGCTCCGGGAGGTCGTCCAGGGCGAACCAGCCGACCTCGAGCGACTCGGCGTCGTTGACCCGGGCCTCGCCGCCGACCGCCCGGCAGCGGAACCACGTGTTGACGAACTCGCAGTGGTCGCCGTTGCCGTAGACGACCGAGTGCTGCACGACGCCGGCCAGCCGCTCGACCGTGATCTCGACCGCGGTCTCCTCGAGGACCTCGCGCACGATCGCCTCGGCGGGCTGCTCCCCCGGATCCATCATGCCCGCGACCAGCGCCCAGCGGAGGTTGTCGCTGCGCTGGCCGAGCAGCAGCTCACCCCGGTCGTTGAGCACCACCGCGCTGACCGACGGGAACATGATCAGGTCGTGGCCGACCCGGGCGCGCAGGCCTTTGACGTAATCGGAAGCAGGCACCCCGCGACCATATCGTTCAGCCGCGGCGGGCCTCGGCCTTACGGGCGCGCTGCTCGCGGGTGTAGCGCTTGCGTTCGGCCAGGTCGGCCTTCCACGCGTCGCGGGCCTCCTGGGTGACCCCCTCGATCGCGCCCTGCACGGCGGCGGGGCCGGCCAGGTTCTTATAGAACCAGTTCCACAGGAAGCCGCCCTCACGAACATCCTTCGCCATGACTCCCCCTGCTTACCGCACCGATAGTTTGCCGTGCCGATAGTTTGTGCACCAACCATTGGTACGATAACAGCATGCCCGACGCCGGCCAACCCACCATTGACCCGCTGCACCTGGAACAACAGGTCTGCTTCGCCCTCTCCGTCGCGGCGCGCGGCGTGGTCGCGGTGTACCGCCCACTGCTCGAACCCATGGGCCTGACCCACCCGCAATACCTGGTCATGCTCGCGCTGTGGCAGCACGCCCCGGCGTCCGTACGAGAACTGAGCGGTCTGCTGCAGCTGGACCCGGGCACGCTGTCGCCGCTGCTCAAACGGCTGGAGGCGATCGGTTACCTCACCCGCCGCCGGGACCCGGCCGACGAGCGCAGCCTCGCGGTGACCCTCACCCCGAAAGGCCGGGCGCTGCGCGAGGAGGCCCTCACGATCCCGCCGGCCGTCGTCGAGCGCCTCGGCCTGCCGCTCGACGAGCTCCAATCCCTGCACGCCGCACTGACCCGGGTCATCGCCGCGACCGCCTAGAGGTCACGGACCTCGGTGACCCGCGTGACAGGGGCGGCGGCCCGCCTCGGGCTGACTCATCTCCACCACCGCTACCACCAACGCCATGGACCCATGGTGGCGCGGGCCTTGATGCCCGGTTCTACCCTGACCGTCGTCGATCGCGCCGTTCTTGGGCGGTAATTGAACGATTGCCGGCGACCGTACGTCAAAGTTGATGGCCGGACAGAGGAGGCGCGCGAATGCGGGTACGCACGTGGGTGGGGCTCGGCGTCGCCGTCACGGTCATGTCCGCCCTGGCCGGGACACCGGCCCACGCCTCCGCGCCCACCCGGGCCGCACGCTTCGTCCCCCGCATCGCCAACGGGGAGACCGCCGCTCAGGGCAAGTACGACTTCGCGGTCAAACTGACGATGACCGGGCTGCCGACCGCCGACGGCGGCAGCCGGGACAGCTCCTGCTCCGGGGGCCTCATCTCGCCCAGCTGGGTGCTCACCGCCGGGCACTGCTTCAAGGACGTGAACGGCAAGCATGTCGCCCGGCCGGTCGCGGACCGGACCACGGCGACCATCGGCCGGGCGGACCTGCGTACCCGCGCCGGGCACGTGGTCGAGATCGTCGCGGTCCGGCAGTCGGGCACCGCCGACGTCGCGCTCGCCAAACTCAAGACCCCGGTCACCGACATCAGGCCGATGGTCCTGAGCGCCAAGCCGCCCAAACGCAACGCGAAGGTCCGCCTCACCGGCTTCGGCCTCACCGACGGCGACGAGTCCAGCATCGCCGAACGGATGCAGACCGGCCAGTTCCTCGTGACGACCGTCGCCAAGACCACCATCGGCATGGCCGGCACCGCGCCGAGATCCAGCACCAGCCCCTGCCCGCACGACTCCGGCGGCCCCTACTTCACCCAGGCGGCCGACGGCACCGCGACCGTGGTCTCCGTGGTCAGCAACGGCCCGACCTGCCCGCATACCGGCGCCGACCTCAGCGGCCGGATCGACAACATCACCGGCTGGATCTACGGCATCATCGGCAAACCGTCGAAACCCCGCCCCAGCCCCAGCACCACCACCGCACCCAACCGCGCCGCGGCGGCCCGCTCCAGCGCCCCGGTCGCCGCCGCACCCCCACCCGGCCTGCTGCAGACCCCGGGCCTGCCCGTCGTCGGAGCCGGCGCCGCGCTCATCGCGGTGATCGCCGGAACCACCATGCTCACCGCCCGCAGCCGCCGTCGCCGCCGCGCCTACAACACCCGAGGCGTCCGCCGCCACTCCCGCCACTGAGACCGGGACGCCTGCCCCAACTGGGTGGTGGACCCGGCAGCAATCGGGTAAAGTCTTCACCAGCATCGCAGGGGTCCTCGCCAATTGGCCTGGGCCCTTTTGCTTGCCCTTTTCCGGTCATGCGGTGGCCCAAGTACGTCACGCGGGTGGCCCAGGTCCGTCATGCGGGTGGCACCAGAAGATCGGCCACGCTCAGGGAAGTCTCGCCGCCGACGATCTGCAATCCCACCTCCGCACGAGCCGCGAGCCGCAGCGGGGCGGTTTCCTCGGCAAGAGCGGCGTACGTGATCCTGTCGAGGCCCGCACCCACCAGCGGAGCGGCGACACGCAGCGCCGCCTTCAACGCCACACCTTGGGTGGAGCCACCGTGCAGCACGATGTTGCGGGTCCGGTACAACCGTCTCATCGCGATCCGGACAGCGGCAACGGCGCCCGCGAGTTCCCGCTTGGGGTCATTGACGACCCGGTGCATCCGGTGCACGGCGGCCATGTCCGAGTCCCGCCGGAAGCGTGTCGCGAATGTCGGGACAGCGCCGTTCGTCAGAGCGGCAGCAACAGCAAAGGCCCGGTCCCGGTTGGTGGTGCAAGCCATGAGACTCAGCGCAAGCTCATCAGGAACAGCAGGGTGATGCCGGTGAGCCAGGGCGGTCAATTCGGCCCTGGGCCATGAACACGCGATGATGGCGGCAAGCCGGTCCGCGGCGACCGCCTTGCCCGACCGCTCCCCGTCGACGGGATCGTCCGGATGGGAGAGCAGCGATTCGACCGCTGCCCACGCCCCGGCGACAGCGGGCCCGAGGGCGCCGCGGTTGACCGGCGCGGCCAGTTCCAGGGCATCGTCGATCACCGTGCGAGGACCCTCCACCCTGTACAGATGGCCTTCGTTCACCAGGGACAGAACATCGGCGCCACGGGCCGGCACGGCAAGTGGGATCGGATCAGGATGCCGGTCGACCCAGAGCTGATCGGCCGGTTTGATCCCGTCCCGCTTGCTTCGCATAAAAGATGCCCGGGCCACCAACCGATCCACGAGTTCCCGGGCAAGACTCGCAGCACCGTAGGGATCCCGAGCGGTCACCCGATAAAGAAACCCGCCTGCCGGACGCAGGCCGCTGGTCGGATGATCACGCTGCCTCAGCCAGGCCAGCACACCGTGGCGGGAGAGCCACGACTCCTCGCGCTCGGCCAGGGCCGGCTCGGGAACACTGTTGAGCACGACGAGGACAGTGAACTCCCTCGGTGCGGCCGCCCCGAGCTCCACGGCACCTTGCAGCGCCTCTGCGGCCGTCGCCCGGGCGTGGGCGAGCCCGCCGATCCAGGTCGCGAGATGGCTTGCGTCGTAGCCGAGGTCGAGCAGGTGGGCCGAGACTGAGCGGGCCAGTCGCTCCGGTCGTGGGCGTCGCTCCTCGGGCAGCGTGGCCGCGTCGGCCCAGCGCTGGAGGTATCCGCCGCGGGCGTGATCGATCACCTCCCGCAGCCGGCGGTGCGCGGAGCTGGGGTCGGGCAACGGGTCACGCAGCAGCGCGGTCAACTGGCTGCGCAGATCGCGGCTGCCCAGGCCGATGTCCGGGCCGATGACCCGCAGCAGTTCGTGGCGCTGCCAGTCGACCGCGGCCGGGGACAGGACGCGGTGACGCGCCCACGTGCCCGCCTCCCAGAGCTCCTGCAGCGCGAGCAATGAGCCGACGTCCCACAGCCGCCGGGGCCACGACAGACCATCGAGGGTGAAGAAGTCGATCATCCGCGCGCGGACGTGACGATCGTATATGTTCGCGGGGGTCTCCGGGATCACCCGTGTCCATTAGCAAGAGACTAGTGCCGATAGACCTCCACTGTGGTGACCACCTCACGTTTTCGCAGGATGCGGCCCCAAGGGCCAGACGGAGCACCGCTGTCATCAGCCAGGATCATTCCCCGCCGCCCCGCGTTGCCTGTGCCCACACCACCCGTCGCCGCACCACCCCGCGCCGCACGTCCCGCACTCCCTGCCGCCGCACCGCCTGTCGCCGCACCGCACGTCCCGCACCGCCTGTCGCCGCACCGCACGTTCGGCACCGCCTCGCGCCGCGCCGGCCAGGACCGCGCCGTTCAGCCCGTGCTGGGGATTGCGTTGCTCGGGACCGCGTCTTGCTGTCGGCGCGGGTGGGGCCGGCAATGACCGCGCCCGCCGTGACGACCAGGACGATGCCCAGGATCGCGAAGCCGTGGACCTTCTCGCCGAGCAGCAGGACGCCGACGATCACGCCGGCGACCGGGTCCATGCTGAGCAGGGTGCCGAGGACCTGGGCGGACGACAGACGGGCGGCGATGATGTCGGCGGCGAACGGCAGGGCGACGCCCAGCGCCGCCGCCACCGCGAGGACCAGCCACTGGCCGGCGGTGACGCTCGGCGCGACCGGCAGGCCGAACGGGGACGACACGATCGCCGCGACGGTCACCGAGAGGGCCAGGCCGGACAGCCCGGCCTCCGACTTGCCGACCCGCTCGGCGGACAGCGTGTAAAGACCGTAGAAGAAGGCGCCCGCCAGCCCGAACGCGTACCCGGCAAGGTCGAAGTATCCGCCCGGACCGGCGATGAGCACGACGCCGCCCAGCGCGGCCAGGGCGACCATCGCCTCGCCGACCCGCCGGGCGGCGCACATGGCGACCGCGCACGGGCCGAGGAAGTCCAGGGTGACCGCGACGCCGAGCGGGAGCCGGTCGATGGCCGCGTACAGGCAGAGGTTCATCGCCGCCATGGCGATCCCGTAACCGGTGATGCCCAGCCACTGGGTGGCCGTCCGCCCGGTCAGCCGGGGCCGGAACAGTGCGCACAGCAGCACCGCGGCGAGCATCATGCGCAGCGAACTGGTCGCGAACGGGCCGAGCGCCGCGAACAGGCCCGACGCGATCGCGGCGGCGACCTGGACGCTGATCGAACCCGCGACGACCAGACCCAGAGCCTGGTGTACGCCCTGACGGTCGCCGCGGATCCGCGCGGGCAGGGCCGCGGTCACGGAGAAATGCATTCACGCATGGCTGGGCTCGATTTCTGTTCAGGGCACAGCGGTGCCCGCGAGGCAGTTCCGGAAAAGAATGCGGCCGTGCCGGAATGGCTCGGGTGCCAATGCTGTCACGGTAAGCCCTGAAAGGCGCCGGAAATGGCTCCGACGGCGGTACCAACCGCCGGGATGACCGTCTCCCGGCCAGATCGGACCGAACGGGCTAACCCTCCCCGGGCCGGCCCCGCCGGGCGATAGCGTCGGTGGGTGGGCGAGTTCGTGCACCTCACCGCACTGCCGGTCGCGGACCCGGCGATCGTGGCCGACGCGATCACCCGGTTCGCGGCCGGGCACGGTGTCGGCTCGCGGATCGTGACGGCGGGGACGGCCACGACGAAGGACATCGCCGTGGTGGTCCCGCCCCGGGACGGCTGGCTGGTCGTGGACTGGCCGAGGTACGCGGGCTACCAGGGCACGGCCAGCAGCTGGTTGTCACGGGAGTTCGGCGTGGTGGCCAGCTCGATCAACATCTACGACAGCGACATGTGGTGGCACGTCGCGTACGAGTCGGGGCGGGTCGCCGACCGGTTCGCCTCGGACCCCGCGTACATGGTCGTCGAGGGGGTCCCGGAAAGCCGGTGGCGGGGCGACGCCGCGGTACTGGGTGACCTGTTCGCCCGGCCCCCGGACACCCTGGCGTCCTATTTCGTCAACCCGGACACGTTCACGTTCCGCCTGTTCCGGCGGTTCCTGGCACCGTACGCGGGAAAGGTGTTCCCGGACGACGAATGCACGATCGACGACACGTGGGTGATCATCGATTTCTGGCGGCGCCTGGGAATCACCTATCCTGAGGCGGCGCCCGAGGAATGGTCGGCCTACCCGGCCGTCCAATTCCTGGGTGAATTCCCGCCCAGCGCGAGCAACAACGACTGAACGCCGGTCATTTCGCGTCCGCATACCGGTCGACGGTGGAGACGTCCAGCGGGAACCGGACCTCGGTGTCGCCGAACAGCAGCTCGCCGGCCCGGACGGCGGCGGCGCGGACCGCCTCGGCGACCTGCTCGGCCTCTTCCCGCGGGCAGTGCACGCCGACCTCGTCGTGGACGAAGAGGACGATCTCCGCCTGCAGACCGTCGAGCGCCGTCCGCAAGGTGGCGAGCAGCACCAGCGCCCACTCGGCGGCCGTCGCCTGGACGACGAAGTTTCGGGTGAAGCGGCCCCGCGCCCGGCCGGACGCGCCGCCCTGGGGGACGTCGGCGGACCCGGTGTCCTCGGGCGGGTCGAGGCCCGCGTCGCGCCACGCCGTGGACGAGGGCGGGCAGGTGCGGCCGAGCCAGGAACGGACCAGTCCCCCGGCCTCACCCGTACGGGCCGCCGCCTCGACATACTCGAAGGCGACGGGATAGTGCCGGCGCAGGACGGCCAGGGCCGGGATCGCCGCGCCGCCGGTCTGGCCGTACATCGCGCCGAGCAGGGCGACCTTGGCCTTCGGGCGGTCACCACCGAACGAGTCGGCGGCCAGCGCCGCGTACAGGTCGTCGGCCTCACTGGCGGCGGCGAGCCGGCGGTCACCGGAGACCGCCGCGAGGACACGCGGCTCGAGCTGACCCGCGTCGGCGACCACGAACGTCCAGCCCGGATCGGCGATCACCGCGCCACGCACCACCTTGGGCACCTGCAGCGCGCCACCGCCCCGGGTGGCCCAGCGCCCGGAGACGACGCCGCCGGGGACGTACTCCGGGCGGAAGCGGCCCTCGCTGACCCAGGACTCGAGCCACGACCAGCCGTGCGCGGTCCAGATGCGGTAAAGCTCCTTGTACTCCAGGAGCGGTTTGACCGCCGGGTGCTCGACGTTGCGCAGCACCCACGCCCGGGTGCTCGGGATGTCGATACCGGCCCGCGCGAACGCCCGCACGACCTCGGCCGGCGAATCGGGGTGCAGCCCCCGCATCCCGAACGCGGCGTTGACCTCCGCGGCCAGCTCGGCGACCCGCCGGGGCGGCCCCACCGGCTGCGGCGGCCCGAGCAGCTCACGAAGAAGACCGTCGTGCACGTCGGCCCGCCACGGCAGCCCGGCGAGCCCCATCTCGGCGCCGAGCAGCGCCCCCGCGGACTCGGCGGCGACCAGCAACGCGAACCGGCGCGGCTGCCCGGTCGCAGCGATCCGCCGATGCTGGTCGGCGTAGACCCGCACGAGCGCGTCGAGCACCGAATACCCGGGCGTGGCCGAGGAGACACCGGCGACGCCCAGCACGGCGGTGTGCGGCGACCCGGACCGCTCGGTGGCCGGCCCGAACAGGGTGTCCTGCATCTGGCCGGGCGGCTCGGGGATGCGCGGCGGAGGATCGGGCGGAACCGCGACCCCGGTCAGCCGGGCCAGCGCGGCGGCCAGTGACCGGGGCTCACCCCACCGCCCGGCGTGCCCCGACAGCAGCGCCTCGGTCAGCTCGACGTCATGGCAGCGACTCACCCGCACCCCGGCCCGCAACAGCGTGGGATAGCCGTCGGTGGTGGCGGCCCACACCCACCGGGGGCGCTCCGCGGCCTCCCGCTCGGCGATCGCGACAGCCAGGTCGGCGACCGGCTCGGGCTCGGCGGCGGGCGTGCCGTCGGGACGCAGCGGCCTGAGCCACCCGGGCCCCCGCCAGCTCCCGTTCTCCGACACCACCGCGATCAACACACCCCCATTCTGACCCCGGGGTACGACACTTTCCCGCGCCCCCACACCCCACCGGCCCACCAATACCCGAAACCACTGAAAGACATTGATCGCCGCCGAATGATGCGGGGAAACGCAGGCCGGCGCGGTCGGGGGTGTCGCAGGCAGTCACCGTGGCGGCCGCGCGGGCCGTGGAGACGGCACTGACAGGGCCGTGAGTCGATACAGGCAAGCGACGCGGTGGGACGGCACGGGCAAGCCCGGTGGGACGGCACGGGCAAGCCCGGTGGGACCGCACGGGCAAGCCCGGTGGGACGGCACGGGCAAGCCCGGTCGGGCGGCACGGTGGGGGTTATGTCGGCGGCGCGGGAGGGGAAACGGGGTGAGGGCGCGCGGAAAGGTGCGTGTGGGAGGGCCTGGGGGCTACCCGCGGGTGGGGCACTCGGTCAGCGCGATGACGGTGGCCATCTGACCGGTTTGCGAGCTGAGCTCGGTACCGAGTGCGCCGGGGTCTTTGCTGATCGCTGCCGGCCGGCGGGAGTGTTCGGACTGGGTGAGCAGCATCAGGCCGTCAGCGTCGCGCTCAGGTCGGCGATCATCCGCCCCGTGGGCCGTGACGGGGTGGGCGGCGCAGTGATCGGGGTCGGGCACCGCAGGCCTTTCAGCAGGGCTGTGGACGCAGCGAGGCGGTGCCGCCCCGGGGGACGGCACCGCCTCGTCGTACGGCTGGGCCTACTTGGTTGCTCCGGCGGTGAGGCCGGACTGGATCTGGCGCTGGAAGAACGCGTACACGATGATCATGGGCAGGATGGAGAGGGTGAGCGCGGCGAAGAGCGCGGCCCAGTTGGCCTGGTAGCCCGCCGAGACCGAGATGTTCGCGATGCCCTGGGTGAGGACCCATTTGTTCTCGGCGCCCTGGCCCTGCATGATCGCGACCGGCAGCAGGTACTGGTTCCACTGGCCGACGATGTTGAAGATCGTGATGCTGACCAGGCCGGACCTGGCCATCGGCAGCATGACCTGGAAGAACAGCCGGGTGTGCGAGGCCCCGTCGACGATCGCCGCCTCCGCCACGTGGTTCGGCAGGGTCTTGAAGAACGCGGTCATGAAGAAGACCGTGAACGGCAGCGAGTAGGCGATGTACACCAGGATCAGGCCGAGGTACGTGTTGAGCAGGCCGAGGTTCTGCAGAATCAGGAACAGCGGCACCAGGGCGAGGAACACCGGGAACGCCAGGCCCGACACGAACAGGTAGTAGATGAAGCGGTTGCCGAAGAACTTGTAACGGGCCAGGACGTACGCGGCCATCGAGCCGAAGATCATGGTGCCGGCCGTGCTCAGCGACACCACGAAGATGCTGTTGAGGAAGTAGCGGCCGACGTGGGCCTCGGTCCAGGCGGTCTTGTAGGACTCGAAGGACAGCGCGCTCGGCAGGCTGAACGGCGCGTGCGTGAAGATCTCGGTGTTGCTCTTGAACGACGCCAGGATCACCCAGATCAGCGGCGCGATGACGAGCAGGCCCCAGACCGCGAGCGCGATGTGGGCGAAGCCGCCGAAGAGCTTGATCTCCTTCTTGGCCGGTGGGGTCCCGGCGGACTTGCCGGAGCCGGGGTAGTTCACCGAGCCCGGCGGCGGGGTGGAGACATCGGTACGCAGGTTGGTCATCTCAGGCTCCCGGTGCGGCTCAGAGCTCGACGGTCTCGCGCCGGGTGACCCGCAGGGTCAGCGCCGCGAACGTGAGGGTCAGGAAGAACAGCACGACACCCATCGCCGAGGCGTAGCCGAACTGTGCGTAGTCGAACGCGTTGCGGTAGATCTCGAGGCCCAGCACGGTGGTCGCGCCGTCGGGGCCGCCCCGGTCCACGGACATGACGTTCACCAGGGCGAACGCGTCGAACGCGGCGATGCCGAGGTAGACCCAGGCGACCTGCAGCGTGTTCCAGAGCAGCGGCAGGGTGACCTTGAAGAACAGCACCCCGCGGGTGGCGCCGTCCAGCGCCGCCGCCTCGTAGATCTCGGTGGGGATCGAGCCCATGCCGGCCGAGAACAGCACAACGTAGAAGCCGACCGCCTGCCAGACGAGCACCGCCAGGATCGACCAGAGCGCGATGTTCTTGTCGGCGAGGAACAGGACCGGGCCGGAGCCGATCTGGTTGAGCAGGCCGTTGATCAGGCCGCTCTCGTCCGGTGAGTAGACCCGGGCGAAGATGACCGCGACCAGGGCGAGCGCGAGCAGCTGGGGGAAGAAGAACACCACGCGGTAGAACTTCGACCCCCAGACCCCTTGGGTACGCCCGCCCTTGGAGCCGCCGCCGACGTTGAGCAGGAACGCGAAGAACAGTGCCAGCGCGATCGTCAGCAGCGGGAGGAAGATCAGCAGCAGGACGTGGTGCTGGATCGCCTTCCAGAACGTGCTGTCCTGGAAGAGTTTGGTGAAGTTGTCGAAACCGATGTATTCCACGTCGGGGGAGAACCCCCGCCAGTTGGTGAACGACAGCTGGAACGCCTGAACGTAGGCCGCAATCACGAACGTCGAGTAGATTGCCACCGGCACGATCAGGAAGCCGATGATGAACGGGTACCTGCCGTGCTTCATGCTTCTAAGCTCCGTCCGTGATTGCGGTTACGCGTAGTCAGATGCTGGGAATCAGCGGGAGAACTTCTCGATCGACGAGTCGGCCTTCACGGCGTCGGCCGCCTTCTGCATCCGCTCGACGAACTTGTCGGCGGTGCCGCCCTGGTACATCAGTTCGTTGGTGGCGGCGCGCAGCTCGTCGTCGAGCTTCTTGTACCAGGTGTCGAAGCGGAACGCGAAGGTGTCCGCACCGGCGGCGACCAGCGCCTTGTTGCCCGAGGTGAGACCGGGGCTGATCTCCATGCCGTCGGTGGCACCCGCGACCACGGTAAGCGTCTTGGTGAGCTGCGTGAAGCCCACGGCGCCGGCCTTCGACAGCATGTGGCGCAGGAACTCCATGCCACCGCGGGGGTTCTTGCCCTTGCTGGCGACGAAGTACTGCTCGCCGGCCGCCGCGTACAGCGCGGTGACGGGCAGCTTGTCGGCGGCGGTGACGCTGGGCAGCGGCATGATCTGGTAGTCGAAGCCGGCCGGGGTGTCCTTGGCCTGCTCGTTCTCCAGCCAGGACCCGGACGGGTAGAAGCCGACCTGGTACTGGTCCTGCTTGAGCTGGACCTCGGTGTGCTTGAGGCCGAGGAACGCCTTGTCGGAGTACTTCGCGCCGACCTCGGCCCACGCGGCCGCGGCCTGCTTGACGGCGTCGTTGGTCCAGGCGCCCGGCTCGAGGTTGTCGATGTTCTTGAGGATGTCCGGGCCACCGATCTTGGCGGCACTGGCCAGGAGCACGGTGTACTGGTAGTACGGCGCGTTGGCACCCGCGTACCCGTACGGCGTGATGCCCTTGGCCTTCATCGCGTCGAGCAGCTTGAGGAAGTCGGCCCAGGTCGCCGGCGCGGTCCAGCCGTTCTCCTTGAACAGCTTGCCGGAGTACCACAGGCCGAACACGGTGAAGGCGTAGTTGAGCACGTAGGGCTTGCCGTTGAACGTGCCCTGCTCGACCGTACCGGGGATCAGGGTGTCCTTGACGGTCTTGCCGGTGATGTCGAGCGAGGGGGCCGCGAAGAGCTCGGTCAGGTCCTGGACCTGCTCGGCCTGCACCAGCGCGCCCTGGTCCATCAGCTTCGAGCCCGAGTTGTTGATCATGTCGGGCGGGTTGTTGCCGGTGAACCGCGGCTGGACGACGGTCGCGATCTCCTCGGTCTGGCTGAACGTGACCTTGGAGTTCGGGAACAGCTTGTTGTACGACGGGATGTCGACGTCCGTCGCGTACTTGGTACCGAGGCCACCGTTGAAGATCACGATCTCCAGCGGCTCGTCCTCCTTGATACCGAGCGGGTTCGTCGCGGAGACGGTGCCGGCGGGCTTCTCCGCGGCGTCGTCGTCGCTGTCGCCGCCGCCACCGACACAGGCGGTGAGCATGCCCATGGCCGGGGTGGCGAGCAGGCCCACGGCGGCCGCGCGGCGCAGCAGCGTCCGGCGGTCGACCTCGGGCTTGAAGATGTCGGACATTCGCTTTCTCCTCAGAATCTTGGTGCGTTGCCGGGCGCTGAGAGGTTTATGAGGGGGTGCCGTGAAGCGTCAGGATCAATGGGGTGCTGCTCCGTCCTTGGCGGCTTTGTGACCGTGGACGGCTTGTGCGGTTCGCTGGAACGCGGCATGCGAACGTTCGTGGGTCCGCTGCGCGACGGCGACGTAGAGCAGATCGAGGACGACCAGCTGCGGGTGCCGCGCGGAGAGCGCGTCCGGCCGGAACGTCGTGGCCTGGGTGGCGGTGAGCAGCACGATGTCGGCCAGCTCGGCCAGCGGCGACTGCGGGAAGCTGGTCAGCGCGATCGTGGTCGCGCCCCGGCTGCTCGCCTCGGCCACCAGCTCTATGGTCTCGCCGGTCTCCCCGCTGTGCGAGATGCCGAGCGCGACGTCGCCCTGCCGGGACAGCGCGGCGCTGGCGAGCCCGTTGTGCACGTCGGTCCACGCCCACGCGGCGACACCGATGCGGTGCAGGCTGAACTGCATCTCCTCGCCGACCAGGGCGCTGCCGCTGGCCCCGAAGATGTTGACCCGCTGGGCGGTGGCGACCGCGGCCGCGGCCCGGTCGACCTCGCGCAGGTCCAGCAGGGACGCGGTGTCGTGCATGGCCCGGGTGTCCGCGGCCATTATCTGGCCGAGCACCCGTTCGAGCGGGTCGCTGGGCTGGATCTCGCGGCCGATGTCGATGTGCCAGCCGGCCGAGCGGGCCCGGCCGGTCTCGGCGGCGATGCCCAGCCGCAGGTCGGCGTAGCCGTCGAAGCCCATGGCCCGGCAGAAGCGGGTGACCGTGGCCGGCGACGTGCCGCTGCGTTCGGCGAGCTCGACGATCGTGGCCCGGGACGCGGCGGCCGGGTCGGTGAGCACCTGCTCGGCGACGCGCTGCAGGGCGCCGGTGAATTCCGGCAGGAGGGTGCGCACCCGGATCAGGACGCCGTCGGAGGCGTGCATGACGGGCACGGGCGCCTGGTCGTACGCCGGCGAGTCGGCGACCGCTGTGCGAGCGGTGCCGTCCGCTTGTGGCTCGACCATGGGGCCGCCCCTCAGGTAGGAGTGTTAACTGTTGCGGTAAAAGTTCTTACTGCGGGCCCCCTCCTGTCAAGACTGTGGGTGAAGTTTTCAAACCGTTACCTGAACGACGGGCATCAATCGCGATTACGCAGCGAATTGTCTTGATCACGCCCATATGACCATGAAGCAGACAAATAACCGGCCATTTCGGGCGCTCCGTCGTGACTCCGCGTGCGAAAGGAAACGTGCCGTCAACAGATGACGCACGGCGGAAACAAGATCACGGTCCGGCAATAATTCTGCCCAGAACCGGTTAAGCCCTTCGATCAGCCGGTTGAGCCGATGCGCGGACGGCCTCGGCGAAAACCTCGGAACGATGCTCGAAGTTGCGGTACCGCCCATAGCTCGGCGCCGCCGGCGACAGCAGTACGACACCCCTGGCCGGGGTCAGCTCACGCGCGAGACGCACGGCAGCGGGCAGGTCCTCCGCGGACTCCGTGCGTACCCCGGCAAGGTCCTGCAAGGCCGCGAGAATGCGCGGACCGCTGTCCGGAAGGCCGATCACGGTGATCTCCCGGCCCTTCAGGTGGTCCCGCAGGGGGGCATAGTCCAGGCCGCGGTCGGTGCCGCCGACGAGCACGGTCAACGGCCGGCCCTCGTACGCGTCGATCGCGTGCATGGCCGAGTAAGGGCTGGTCGAGAGCGTGTCGTCGACGAAGGTCAGCCCGGACGGATCCTCGATCTCGGCGAGCCGGTGCGGCAGCCCCTGGAACGTCGCGACGGCGGCGGCGAGCTCGTCCTTGAGCTTCAGCACATCGAGACCCATACCGTCGAGCACGGCCAGCGCCACGCACAGGTTGCGCCCGTTGTGCCGGCCCCGCAGCTTCAGCGCGTCCCGCGGGAACAGCGCGTCGTCGCTGCAGTAGACGAGACCGTCGTCCTCGATCCGGAACCGCGAATCCCCCGAACCCGCCGGGATCGCCGGCCAGTTGTTGACGTCGCGCATCGCCAGGGTCTCGGTCACCAGCCGCTCGTCGGCACCGTTGACCACGATCAGCTCGGGGCTGTGCGCGAGCAGGTTGAGCTTGTCGCGGTAGTACTCCCGCTCACCGCCGTGCGCGTCGAGGTGCTCGGGGAACAGCGACGTCACCACCGCGACGCGCGGCGAGTCGGTCAGGTCACTGCACTGGTAGCTCGAGAGCTCCAGGACGTACTGATCAGAATCGGGCAGATCGAGCAGCGGCACCCCGATGTTGCCGCCGAAGACGTTGGGCCGCCCGGCGGCCGCGAGCAGGTGGCTGATCAGCGCGGCGGTGGTGCTCTTGCCCTTGCTGCCGGTCACACCGACGGTCTTGCGGGCATGATCGGCCATCCAGAGCGCGCTGCCGCCGGTGACGGTCACGCCCCGGGAGCGCAGCTCGACCATCCACGGGTGGGTCTGCGGCACGCCGGGCGAGCGCACCACGACATCGGCGCTGACCAGGGCCGGGAACGCGTGGTCACCGCCGGCGAGCGGGGCCTTCTCCGCGAGCTCGCCCTCCCACGGCACGGACAGGAAGTTGGCACTGTCGTCGACGGCGAGCAGGCGCGACGGCCCCTGCGCGGCGATCGCGGTCACGGCGGCACGGCCCTCACGGCCGGTCCCCCAGACGGCTACGGAACGTCCGCGCAGATCTGCCAAACGCACAGGAATACTCCCTCTGTCGATTGGCACTAGTATTGCCCGTCGGTCCGATGTTGGGAGTTTGCGGGTGCAGTTCGACGTGATGCGCTTTCCTTCGTACGCCTACGACCCGTCCACGGGGGTGGCGACGTTCGACTACGTGCTGGACGGCGAGTCCCCGGAGACGTTCACCGAGACCATCACGTTCCCCGCCGGGCCCGCGCCCACGGACGCGTTCCACCGGGTGCTCGACCTGGTGCACGTCGTGGCCGGGGTGAGCTACTACAAGGTCGGCGCGCCGGCCCGGATCGAGGCCCCCAAGGCGGTGACCCCGGAGGCCAAGGCGCTGTTCGACGCGGTCTACAGCAAAGGCCTGGGCGAATACGCGTACGTCAACCAGCTGCCGTTCGTGCTCACGATGTCGGTCGACGTCCCGGGCGTGGCGCCGGCCGCGGCTCCCGTGGACAACTCCGGCGCGCGGCCGCTGTCGGCGGTCGGGGGCGGCAAGGACTCCATCGTCACGCTGGAGATCCTGCGGGCGGCCGGGCTCGAACCCGTACCGTTCTCGGTCAACCCCAACCCGGTCATCGTCAACGTCAACGCGGCCTCCGGCATCCCCGCGCTCGCCGCCCGCCGCAAGCTCGACCCGCACCTGTTCGAGCTCAACAAGGCCGGCGCCCGCAACGGCCACATCCCGGTCACCGCGATCAACTCGCTCATCGCGATCGCCACCGCGGTGCTGCACGGCCTCGGCCCGGTGGTCATGTCCAACGAACGCTCGGCCTCCGACCCCAACCTGATCTGGAACGGTCACGAGATCAACCACCAGTGGTCCAAGGGCGTCGAGGCGGAAGGCCTGCTCCGCGCCGCGGTCACCAGTTACGTGGGCCTCACCGAGCCGTACTTCTCGCTGCTGCGGTCACTGTCGGAACTGCACATCGCCCAGCTGTACGCCCGCTTCCCGGCCTACGACGACGTGGTCACCAGCTGCAACAAGGCCTTCAAACTGCACGACCCGACCACCCGCTGGTGCGGCGACTGCCCCAAATGCCGCTTCGTCGCGCTCGCCATGGCCCCGTCCATGCCCCGCGAGCGTCTCACCCACATCTTCGGGCGCGACCTGTTCGCCGACCCGGCCCAGGTGCCCGGCTACCTCGAACTCCTCGGCATCGACGCCCACAAGCCGTTCGAGTGCGTGGGCGAGGTCGAGGAATCCCTGGTCGCCCTGACCATGCTCGCCGAAGACCCCCAGTGGGCCGACGCCCCGGTGGTGACGGCCCTGCGAGCGGCGGTGCCCCCCGCCGCCTGGTCCGAGGCCGACCGGGCCGCGGTCCTCACCCCCGGCGGCGAGACGTACGTCCCCCCGGCCTACGCGAAGGCCCTGGCCGCGATCCTCTGACCGGCCGGCCGGCCCGCACTGCCCGGGCCGCGCCGGCGTCTTTCGCGGGCCGGAACCACCGCGCGACCGGCCGCCGGCGCGGACCTCGACTTCCGGATCGACGTCGCCGTGACCTGACCCGTCAGGACTGTTCCGGCGGGTCATGATGGATCTGCCCGGGCCCGACCCCGAGATGCATCAACGCGGCACCGGTCTCGGCCAGCATCACCGGCGGTCCCGCGAGATACACGTCGTGATCCGACCACTCGCCGTAGGCGGCGACCGCCTCGGTCACCGGACCCGACGGGTACGGCCCGGGCTCCCCCTCGGTGATCACCGGGATCACCGTGGCCCGCCGCGCCGCCCGGGCGATCGCGACGAGCTCGTCCAGGTCGTACAGTTCGGCCATCGACCGGACGCCCCAGAACAGCACCGCCGACCGCGGATCGTCGGTCACGGCGAGCTCGGTGAGCAGCGCCTTCAGCGGCGCGACGCCGGTGTCCCCGGCGATCATCAACAGGTCACGACCGGCGGGTGGCAGGATCATCGAACCCTCGGCCCGGGAGATCCGCACGCTGTCCCCCACGCCCGTACGGTGCACCAGGCTCCCGCTGACGCCGGTGAACGTCTTGACCCGCACATGCAGCTCGAGCACGTTGTCCCGGCGCGGCGTCCCGGCCAGCGAATACGGCCGCCACACCCCCGGATGCTCCGCCACCTGCACGCGGGCGAACTGGCCGGGCAGGTAGGGCAGGGGCAGATACGGTCGCAGCCGGATCACCGCGAGATCGGGCCGCCGCAGCTCGTGCGAGACGACCTTCGCACTCCAGACCATCGGCTCGTACCCGCCGACCGCCATCCCCTCCGAGATCCACTCGTAGGCGTGCTGCCACGTGGACCGCCACGCCTGGTCGAAATCCTGCCGCCACCCGTTGGCGGCCATCCCGGCCCGCATCGCCTCGGCCAGCGCCGCCCCCGCCAGCTGCAGCTGCTGCGGTGCCACCCCCGCCTCGGCCAGCGCCATCCCCAGCCGCCCGAACCCGGCCACGAGCATCGGCGGCTGATCCACATGATGCGCCAGCCAGACCAGCCCGTCGGCCAGCTGCTCGACCTGCGAGGCCGGCCCGCCCGGAAGCGTGGCGAACAGCATCGGCTGCGCCTGGGCCAGGGCCGCCCGAAACCGCCCCGCCACCTCGGCCGGCCCGCCGGCCAGGGACAGGCTGTTGCCCAGGAGCCGCCGGATCTCGGTGAGCGCGGCATCGTCCGCGGGATCCATCCCGTCCGCCGGCAGCGCGGGCCGCCCGGGAGCGACCGGCTTGGCACCCCAGAGGCCGGAAAGATCGGGGAACCGGATCGCGGACAGACCCTGCGCAGGGTTCAGCTGATCACCGAACCACGGTGGTCGCGGCCCGCTCAGCGGCGGGATGGCCCCGATCGGTGACGCCGAGGCGGTGGGAGCACCGCCGGCCCAGGGCCCGGGACCCGGCGGATAGGCGATGGTCGGCCTTCTTCCGGGTACGCCGTCAGCCCGCCCCGCAGCGTCCCACGGCAGAGCCGGCCGGCCCGCCCCCGGAGCACCGGAAAGAGGTCCCCCCGGGATCACCGTTCCTGGAATCGTCGTACCGTGGGCCGGTTGCTGACCGCCCGGACCACCCATGCCCGGAAGTCCTGCCCCGGGGGCGGGAAACCCGGGAACGGGCGAACCTGGAACGGGCGACCCAGGAACGGGCGAACCTGGAACGGGCAGGCCAGGACCTCCGGCCCCGGCCGCCGGCACCAGACCGCCCGCTCCGGCGCTTCCCGGTGTCATACCTCCCGGCGTCATACCTCCCGGACCGACAGCACCTGGCCTACCGCCGCCCGGGTACATCCCGCCCGGACCTGTCCCGCCCGGACCTGTCCCACCCGGCGCCGCTCCGCCCTGGTTCGCGCCGCCCTGGTTCGCGCCGCCCGGCCCGGTCCCGCCGCGACCGCCTGGCCCTGTACCACCTGGCCCGGCCCCACCCGGCCACGTCCCGCCCGGGTTCACGCCGCCTGGGATCGCGCCGCCTGGGCCCGTCCCACCTGGGATCGCGCCGCCTGGGATCGCGCCGCCTGGGATCGCGCCGCCTGGGATCGCGCCGCTTGAGTTCATGCCGCCTGGTCCGGGACCACCCTGGTTCGCGCCGCCCGGCCCGGCCCCGCCCGGGGTCCTTCCTCCGGGCTGGGAGCCGATTCCGCCTGGATTCATGCCGCCCGGTCCGGATCCACCCGCGCCAAGGCCGCCCTGACCAGACCCGCCAGAGCCAGCCCCACCCCCGCCCGGGCCGCCCGAGCCAACGCCACCCACGCCAGGCCCGCCCATGCCAGGCCCGCCCACGCCGGATCCTCCTGGGCCTGTCCCACCTGGGCCCGTCCCACCTGGGCTAGCACCGCCTGGACCGCTGCCGCCTGGACCGCTGCCGCCTGGACCGCTGCCGCCTGGGCCGATGCCGCCCGGGTTGGTACCGCCCGGGTTGGCGCCCCCCGGGACGGTTCCGCCTGGACCGAATCCACCGGCGGCCGCGTTGCCTGTGCCGGTGCCGCCCGGGAGCGCGCCGCCGGGAACGTTGCTGCCCGGGGACGCGCCGGTGTTCCCGCCGTTGGGGACCGCTGCTTCCGGGGGGATCAGGTGGGCGGGGACCGGTGAGGTCGAGGTGGTGGTGCGCTGGCTGCGGCCGAGGTCGTCCGGGAGGAGGTCCATGAGGTGGCCGGGGTCGAAGTCGGCGACCGGTGACGTCTCCGGCAGGCTGGTCGTTCCCGGGGCCGGCACCGATCCGGGGGCCGGAGCCGGGGTGGTCGTTCCCGGGCCGTCGACGATCGGGCGGCCTGCGCCGGATGGTGCGGGCTGGCCACCTGCCGGGGGTGCCGGCGTCGACGGTGGGGTGCTCGGTGCCGGGCGTGTTCCGCTCGGGAGCGGGCCCATGCTCGCCCGGAACTCGCCCGGCCGGGAGTGGGCCGTGGCCTCCTGGGGGCTCTCGCGCGGGATGCTCGTGGCCGACAGGTCGCGGAACGGATGGGCCGACGGCAGCGCCGGGGTCTCCGCCGCCGGGAGCTCGTGGTGCGCCGGCCAGTCCGGGTGCACCATCAGCTCGGGATGGATCAGCCCGGGGTGACTCAGCTCGGCCGGTATGACGCCGGCGTCGGGTATCTCGGAGATCTCGCCCCGGAGGGCCGCCATGGCGTCCGCCGCGCCCGCCGCGGCCGCGTCCGGGGCGGCCGAGCGCAGCCGGATCGCGCGCAGCAGGGCCAGCATGTGCGGGTCCGAACCGGAACCGGACGACACGTATGCACCCCCGACCGCCAAATGACGCCAATGGGACAACCGTACTTCGACGATCGCCGCCCCGCCCCCGCTAAAGCCGTCCTGGCTGTCGTATTCCTGGCACAATTCTGGTGGCCGGACGGGGTGGTCAGGAGCGGTATTCGGCCAGGCGGAGGACCAGGTGGAGCGTGAGGCGGTCGCCGCCGTCGTCCAGGTCGTAACCGGTCAGGGCGGTGATCCGGCGCAGGCGGTGATAGAGGGTCTGGCGGTGGATCGAGAGCGCCGCGGCCGTTCTCTGGGCGTTGCCGGCCAGGTCGAGGTATGTGCCGGCGGTGCGGAGCAGGTCGGGGTCGCCGTCGAGGAGGCGCTGGGCCCGGGCGTCGGCCAGGGTGCGGGTGAGGGTGTCCGGTTCGGCGAAGGAGAGCAGCCGCAGGACGCCCAGGTCCGCCCACGTCCGTACGGTGGCGGTTCCGGGATCGGCGCTCAGCGCGACGCGCAGTGCCGCGTCGACCTGGCGCCAGGCCGCGTATCCGTCCGGGGCCTGGACCGGGGCCGACACGCCGGCCGCGACGCCCGCGGTGTGTTCCGCGAGCAGGGATCGGGCGGCGCGGGCGGCGACGTCGGTGGCGTCGTGGGTCGAGGCCGGCAGGACGAGGGCACCGCGCTGGCCGATCGGGGCGCTGAGGACGCCGCGGGGCAGGAGCCAGGTGTTGACCGGGCCGACCGGGCCGCCGTCGTGGCGGGCGAGGCCGACCAGGACGATCTCGCGGCCGGCCGGGATCAGGCCGTCGCGCTGGATCTCCTCCGCGGCCCGGGCGCGGGCTCCGGCGTCGGCGGAGAGGAGTTCGGCGACGGCCCAGGAGGTGCGGTCGCTGGTCCGGGACCTGCGGGCCATGGCGACCGCGAGCTGGTCGACGACGTCCGCGAGGGCCCGGATCGCGGTGGGCGGTACGGCTTCGCCGGGGTCGAGCAACCACAGATAGCCGTACGCGACACCCCGCCACCGGACCGGGACGCACCACCGCGCGTACAGGCCGGGTTGGGCGTTGCCGGGGATCCGCAGGGGTTCCTCCGCGGCGGCGATGCCGAAGCTGGCGAAGAGGCGCTGCACGTCGGGGCTGGAGCGGCGGCGCAGGATGGAGATGCGGCGGACCTCGTCGAGGATCTCCTCGTGGCCGGACGAGGCCACCAGGTGCAGCTCCCGGTCCTCGAGGGTGGTGGGTGCGCCGGTGCGGGCCGCGACGACGTCGACCAGTTCCTGGATCTGCGCCGGATCCGCCTCGATCATCATCCAAATGTACAGCGAAGGCCGGCCACGGTCTTACACCTGTATCTGGCTGCGAGGGGGCTCTCGTCCCTACCGTCACCATGACGGAAGCTCGCGAGGAGGAACGGCATGTTCGGACGGATGGTGCTGGGCGTGGCCCGCAACCCCGTGGTGCGTACGGCGGTGACCGCCAGCCCGATCAGCCGGCCGGTGGTCTCGCGGTTCGTCGCCGGCGAGGAGGTCGAAGCCGCCCTGGCCGCGGTGAAGGCGCTGCACGACGACGGGTTGCGCGTCACGCTGGACCACCTCGGGGAGGACATCACCGAGCAGGCGCAGGCCGAGGCGACCGTCGGGGCGTACCGCACGCTGGTCAGCCGGCTCGCGGACGCCGGGCTCGCCGCCGGCAACGAGATCTCGATCAAGTTGTCCGCGCTGGGCCAGTCGCTCGGGACGGACGGGCCCGAGCGGGCCACCGACCGGGCCCTCGAGCTGGTCGAGCACGCCTACCGGCACGGTGTCGACGTCACGTTCGACATGGAGGACCACACCACCGTCGACCACACGCTGGAGACGCTGCGGGCGGCGCGGGCCACTCAGCCCCGGGTCGGCTGTGTCCTGCAGGCCATGCTGCACCGCACCGAGGCCGACGCGCGGGACCTGGCCGTCGCCGGTTCCCGGATCCGGCTGGTCAAGGGCGCGTACGCGGAACCCCCGTCGGTCGCGCACACCGTCAAGGCCGAGGTCGACCGCGCGTACGTGCGGTGTCTGCGGATCCTGGCCGAGTCCCCGGCCTATCCGATGGTCGCCACGCACGACCCGCGGATCATCCGGATCGCGGAGACGGTCCTGACCCCGCCGGGATCGGACAGCGAGTTCCAGATGCTGTACGGCATCCGCGCCGGGGAACAGGAAAGGCTCGCCCGCGCCGGGCACACCGTGCGGGTCTACGTCCCCTACGGCACCGACTGGTACGGGTATTTCTCGCGCCGCCTCGCCGAGCGCCCCGCCAACGTGGCCTTCTTCCTCCGCTCCCTCGCCACCACGAACTAAGGAACCCGACGTGAACTCGATCCCCCAGGTGCCGGCGCCGCGCAACGAGCCGGTCCGTGACTACGCCCCCGGTTCCCCCGAGCGCGCCGAGCTCCAGGCCAAGCTGACCGAGCTGGCCGACGCCGCCCCGGCCGAGCTGACCGCCACCATCGGCGGCACCGAGCGGATGCCCGGCGGGAAATCCTTCGACGTCGTCGCCCCGCACCGGCACAGCCAGGTGCTCGGTGTCTCGGCCCACTCGACCACGGCGGACGCCGTGCAGGCCGTACGCGCCGCCAAGGCCGCCGCCCCCGGCTGGGGTGACCTGAGCTTCGAGGACCGCGCCGCGGTGTTCCTGAAGGCCGCCGACCTGCTGGCCGGACCGTGGCGGCAGACCATCAACGCGGCCACCATGCTCGGCCAGAGCAAGACCGCCTACCAGGCCGAGATCGACGCCGCCTGCGAGCTGATCGACTTCTGGCGTTACAACGTGCACTTCGCCGCCGAGATCTACGCCGAGCAGCCGGTCTCCGGCCCGGGCATGTGGAACCGGCTCGACCACCGCCCGCTCGAGGGCTTCGTGTACGCGGTCACGCCGTTCAACTTCACGTCGATCGCCGCGAACCTGCCGACCGCCGCCGCGCTCATGGGCAACACCGTCGTCTGGAAGCCCGCACCCACCCAGCAGTACTCCGCGCAGTTCCTCATGCGCCTGATGGAGGCGGCCGGGCTGCCCGCGGGCGTCATCAACATGCTGCCCGGCGACGGCCTGGCCGTGTCCGATGTGGTGCTCGCCGACCGGGACCTGTCCGGCATCCACTTCACCGGTTCGACCGGCGTGTTCCAGCACCTGTGGAAGTCGGTCGGGGCGAACATCGCGGGCTACCGCTCGTACCCGCGGCTCGTCGGCGAGACCGGCGGCAAGGACTTCGTGTTCGCCCACCCGTCCGCCGACCCGGTCGTGCTGCGGACCGCGCTGATCCGTGGCGCGTTCGAATATCAGGGCCAGAAGTGCTCGGCGGCGTCGCGCGCCTACGTGCCCCGCAGCGTCTGGGCCAGGATCCGCGACGACCTGGCGGCGCTGACCGACGGCCTCGCGATGGGTGACGTCACCGACTTCACCAATTTCGGTGGAGCTGTCATCGACCGGCGCTCCTACGACCGCCTCGCCGGTGTCCTCGACCGCGCGAAGCAGGAGACGTCGCTCAGCGTGCTGGCCGGCGGCACCACGGACGACTCCGAGGGCTACTTCGTCCGGCCCACGATCATCGAGGGTATGGACCCGGCGCACGACGTGTTCACCACGGAGTTCTTCGGCCCGGTGCTGGCGGTGCACGTGTACGACGACAGCGACTACGAGACCGTGCTGCGCCAGATGGAGTCGTCCGCCCCGTACGCGCTGACCGGCGCGATCATCGCCCAGGACCGCACCGCCATCGCCCACGCCCAGCACGTCCTGCGCAACGCGGCGGGCAATTTCTACATCAACGACAAGCCGACCGGCGCCGTCGTCGGCCAGCAGCCCTTCGGCGGCGGCCGGGCCTCGGGCACCAACGACAAGGCCGGTGCCGCGAGCAACCTGCGCCGCTGGACCAGCCCGCGCTCCATCAAGGAGACGTTCGTCCCCGCGACCGACCACCGTTACCCGCACATGGCCTGAGCTGTCCGCTCCCGCTCGTCCGGGTCCGGTGGGGATCTCCACCGGGCCCGGCCTGTTGTCTAGCCGTTCCTGCGGCCCCGGTACAGCACGGAATGCCGGCCGGGGACGTCGGGATCCTCGAAGTCGTCGGCCGGGTCGTAGGTCATCCCCAGGCGGTGCATGACCGCCCGGGACCGCGTGTTGCCCACCGCGGTCAGGGCCAGGACCTCGTCCAGGCCGAGCACATCGAAGCCGTAGTCGAGACAGGCATGGCCCGCCTCCGTCGCATAGCCGTGACCCCAGGCCTCGCGCGCGAGGCGCCACCCCGCCTCGACGCCCTTGAACGGCAACCCGTCGTCCACCACGTCGAGACCGGCGAAACCGATGAACTGCCCGGTCCCGGCGACCTCCACCGCCCACCAGCCCCAGCCGCGCTCCGCCAGCTCGGTGCGGAACATCTCCAGGGAAGCCGCACTCTGGTCGTAAGTGAGGATCTCGGTGAAGTACTCCCGGACCAGCGGATCGGCGTTCATCGCGGCCCAGGGCATCACGTCCTCGTCACGCCAGGGGCGCAGCAGCAGACGTTCGGTCCTCAAAACTGTCATGGCATCCCCTCGTCAATGGCCCGGTGCCGCGGCAACCGTACTAGGGCGGGCACAATGCTCCCGTGCCGTACGCAGAGATCAGCAGCCCCGACGACGACCGCATCGCCGATTACCGGGCACTCACCGACGTCGAGCTGCGGACCAGGTGGGAACCCCCCAACGGGTTGTTCATCGCCGAGGGTGAGCTGGTGATCCGGCGCGCGCTGCGTGGCGGTTACCGGTTGCGGTCCGTGCTGGTGGACGAGAAGCGGGTGGATCAGCTCACCGGTCTGCCGGACGACGCCGTCGTGTACGGCGGCACCCAGCCGGTGCTGGAGGCGATCACCGGCTTCCACGTGCACCGCGGTGTGCTGGCGTCCTTCCACCGCCGGGAGCTGCCCACGCTGCCGGCACTGCTCGCGGGGGCGCGCCGGCTGGCCGTCCTCGAAGGGCTCAACACCCACACCAATCTCGGTGCCCTGTTCCGCAGCGCCGCCGCGCTCGGCATCGACGCCGTCGTCCTCTCGCCCGACTGCGCCGACCCGCTCTATCGCCGATCCGTCCGGGTCAGCATGGGTGAGGTCTTCGCCATCCCGTACGCGAAGAGCGAGTCGTGGCCCGACACCCTGGCCGGCATCCGGGCGGCCGGCTTCACCCTGCTCGCCATGACCCCGGGCCCGGACACCGTGCCGCTGGCGGCGCTGACGCCCGCCCAGCGGGAACGACCGGCGCTCCTGCTCGGCGCCGAGGGCCCCGGCCTCACCCAGCGCGCGATGGCGGCCAGTGACGTCCGGGTCGCGATTCCCATGCATCACGGTGTCGACTCCCTCAACGTCGCGACGGCGGCGGCGATCGCCTTCTACGAACTGTCCCGCGAGTCCACCCGGTAGGTCAGGTGGGTGGCGTGTGTGGACGCCCGCACGTGGATCTGCCGGAGCAGCATCGGCTCGGTCCCGTCGTTGAACAGCGCGGTGCCGGCCCCGAGGATCACCGGTGCCAGGTGCAGGCGCAGCTCGTCGACCACACCGGCCTCGAAGGCGCCCCGGATGACCTCCGCACCGCCCATGATGACCACATCGCGCTCACCGGCTGTCGAGACCGCCTTGGCCACCGCACTGCGGACGCCGTCGACCACGAACGAGAACCGGTCACCGAGGCGGACGTGATCGGGCGGATTCCGGGTGACCACGAGCACCGGCGGGGTGCCGGCCTCGGCGGCGCCGTAGCCCATCTCGTCGGACCAGCCGGTCGGGCCGTCCACGAAGTCGAACAACCGCCGGCCCATGACGACCGCGCCGGTCGCCTCGGTGGTGGCGGCCAGGATCTCGCGGTCCACGGCGTCGCCGGCGAGGGCCCACGTGTGCAGGGCCTCGCCACCCAGGCCGAGGCCGTGCTCCAGGTCAGGATCGGGCCCGGCCACGAAACCGTCGAGCGACACCGAGATGTCGGCGACCACTTTCCCCATGATGTTTCCTCCCAGCTCGTTCCTGGGATCGAGGATGCCATTCCTGAAGCGGGGCCCGCTGCGGCCTGTGGACAAACACGGGTGACCGCTCCGCGCCCCTGTGGACAACCCGATCCACGAGATCTCGGATCTGACAGGGTCGGGGTCATGCCGAAAGGGATCAGGCGGGCGGGATCAGACGGGCGGGATCAGACGGGATCCGGTCCAGGCCAGGCCCATGCCGGCGGCGAGCAGGAGCAGCGCGCCCACCGTCGGGAGTGGTTTGACCGCGAGGGAGCCGGCGCCGATCGACACCGCCGCCAGCATCAGCAGGACACCGTCCGCCGGGTTGACCAGTTTGGAGCGGAAGACCGCCCAGCCCAGCAGCAGCAGGCCCGTTCCCATGGCGGCCGCGGCCACCACGGCGGTGGTGTGGACCGAACCGGCGGGGATGGTGGTGCCGTCCGGGGCGGTTCCGGCGGGGAGGGCGGTCAGGGGCAGCCAGAGGATCGCCCCGGCGAGGCCGACCAGGAGGCCGAGCAGGGCGGTCCGGCGGGTCCGGCAGCCGGCGAGCAGGCCGGTCAGGCCGATCATGGCCACGGTGGCCAGCCAGCCCGCGGCGAGTTCGACCGGGAGCGGACCAGGAGGGACGGTGACACCGAGGGTGGACCAGCCGTACAGGGCGGCTCCGAGGGGCAGGCCCCACAGGGAGACGCGGGCGTACCGGCGCACGGACCAGATCCAGACCGCTTCCTGGACCGTGAGCAGGACGTCGTCGTCGGTCTCCGGACGGGCGGCGCCCACCCAGGCCGGCGATACCCGCAGGGGGCGACCGCTGGCGGTCTGGAACTGGGACATGCTCATGGCTCCGCCTAGATGGCTCACGAAGTTCGCTCCAGCCGAGCGGCCCGGGGGCACCGTCGGAATCCTCGATCCACCATGGCAAAACCCCGCACTCGCGCGCGGGGTTTTGCCGGATTCACTCCGTTCTCGCACCCGGTCCGGGTCAGGCGCGTTCCTGCTCGCCCACTCCGTTGTAGTCGGCGGCGCCGAGGGCGGCCGACGGCGGGATGTGTTCCGGGGCGGGCAGGCCCTTGGGAGCCTGGTCGTCCGGCACCGGGCCCGGGATCGGGCCGGGAGCGGCGCCGGACACCGTGCTGGAGCCCACGCCGAGGCCGGCCGGGGCGGCACCGGTCACCGCGCTGGGGGCCGAGCTCGAGACCTGGGCCTCGGCCGCGCGGACCTGTTCGTCGACCGCCTTGGCCTCGGCGGCCGCGGCCTCGGCGGCGGCCAGGGCCTCGCGTTCGACCGCGCCCGCGTCGATGTTCGCGGAGGGCTGGTCGCCGACCATGCCGGCCAGGCCGCCGAGGGCTCCACCGAGGCCTTCGAGGGCCTTGGTGAACTCGGTCGGGATCATCCAGACCTTGTTGGCCGTGCCGTTGGCGATCTGCGGGAGCGACTGGAGGTACTGGTAGGCGAGGACCTTCTGCGACGGGTTGGCGGTGTGGATCGCGTCGAAGACCGTACGGATCGCCTTGGCCTGGCCCTCGGCCTGCAGGATGCGGGACTGGCGGTCACCGTCGGCGCGCAGGACCGAGGCCTGCTTCTCGCCCTCGGCGGTGAGGATCGCGGCCTGCTTGTGGCCCTCGGCGTTGAGGATCGTGGCGCGGCGTTCGCGCTCGGCCCGCATCTGCTTCTCCATGGAGTCGCGGATGCTGGGCGGGGGCTCGATGGCCTTGATCTCGACGCGGGTGACCTTGATGCCCCAGCGGCCGGTGGTCTCGTCGAGGACGCTGGACAGGTGGCGGTTGATCTCCTCGCGGCTGGTGAGGGCGCGTTCCAGGTCGAGGGAGCCGATGACGTTACGCAGCGTCGTCACCGTGAGCTGCTCGATGGCCTGGAGGAAGTTGGAGATCTCGTACGTGGCGCGTACCGGGTCGACGACCTTGAAGTAGAGCACCGTGTCGATGCTCACCACGAGGTTGTCGGAGGTGATGACCGGCTGCGGCGGGAAGCTGACCACCTGCTCGCGCATGTCGACCTTGGTGCGGACCGCGTCGACGAACGGGACCAGCAGGTTGAGGCCCGGCGCCAGGGTGCGCTTGTATTTGCCGAGCCGTTCGACGACGTCCATGCGCTGCTGCGGGACGATGCGGACGGAGCGGATCGTGGTGATCACCGCAAAAAGGACGATCACGAAAATGAGTACACCGACTATGACATCCACGGGTGCCCTCTCTATATGTTCGGTTGTTCGTCGCGCCAGACGATGGCGGTGGCGCCGTTGACCTTGATGACGCGGACCCGGTCGCCGGGCTGGTACGTCTCCGCGCCGTCGAAGGAGCGGGCCCGCCACATCTCGCCGTCAATCTTGATCATGCCGTGATCGCCGTCGACTTCCTCGAGGACCGTGGCCTGCTGACCCTCCAGGGCCTCGACGCCGAACGCCGTCTCCCCCGACTCCAGCGCGGTGCGCTGATGCCGGACGATGATGGGGCGCAGGGCACCGAGGGACAGGCCGGAGACGAGGGCGAACACGATGACCTGGACCAGCAGCGGGGCCCCGAGGGCCGCCGCGCCGCCCGCCGCGAGGGCGCCGGCCGCGAAGAAGATGATGAGGAAAGTCGCCGTGAAGGCCTCGCCGATCGCGAGCGCGACCGCGAGCACTACCCAGAGCACGGCTTCCATACCTCGATCGTGACACGTCCACGCTTGTCCAGCGACATCACGGAGCCCGGGATCTGCCGCGTTCCCATTATTCGTCCCGCACAGTTAGACCCCCGACCGAGTCTGGAGGAACCCACCCGTGTCCTTGTTGCCGGAAATCGGCCGACGTGTCACCGAGACAGCAGCCCGCGCGCAGTCCACCGGACGTACGCCGTCGCTCGCCCTCGCGGTGGTCCGCGACGGATCATTGCTGCACTTCACCGGAGCCGGTGAGACGCCACCGCCGGATCCGGGCACGCAGTACCGGCTGGGGTCGATCACCAAGACGCTGACCGCGACGATGGTGCTGCAGCTGCGCGACGAGGGCTTCTTCGCGCTGGACGACCTGCTCTACCGGCACCTGCCCGGCACCCCGGTCGGCGGGATCACGTTGCGCCAGCTGCTGGGGCACGTCTCCGGCCTGCAGCGCGAGCCCGACGGCCCGTGGTGGGAGCGCAACGCCGGCGGCACCGTCGACGAACTGCTGAAAGACCTCGCGCCGGACAAGCTCTATGGACCGCCGTTCCGCGATTACCACTACTCCAATCTGGCGTACGGACTCCTGGGCGCGATGCTCGAACGGGTCACCGGCGAGCCGTGGGCCCAACTCGTCGGCAAGCGGGTGCTCGAGCCGCTGGGCATGGAACGCACCACGTACGCGCCGGTCGAACCGTATGCCCGCGGCTATCTGGTGCACTCGCTCGACGACAGCCTGCACGAGGAACCGCGGCCGGACGCGGGCGCGATGGCCCCGGCCGGGCAGCTGTGGTCCACGGTGACCGACATGGCCAGGTGGGCCGCGTTCCTCGCCGACCCGGCCCCGGCGGTGCTGAGCCGGGCGACCGTCGACGAGATGTGCACGCCGGTGGTGATGCAGGACGAGACCTGGACCGCCGGGCACGGGCTGGGACCGGAACTCAACCGGGTCGGCGAACGCGTGTACGTGGGTCACGGCGGCTCGATGCCCGGCTATGTCGCGCAGCTCCTGGTGCACCGGCCCAGCCGCCTCGGCGTGATCGCGTTCGCCAACTCGTACGGCCTGCGCGGCACCAGCATCCGGGCGGTGGCGCTCGAAGCCCTGACCACGGTGCTGGACGCGGAACCGGTGACCCCACCGGCGTGGCGCCCCTCCCCCGCACCCGAGGGCGACACCGCCGAGGTGTGCGGGCGCTGGTGGTGGATGGGCAGCGAGTACCAGGTCGCCACCGACGGCACCGAACTGGTCATGGCCCCGGTGGGTTTCAGCGCGAAAGCACCGTGGCGCTTCACCCGCGAGGCCCGGGACCGCTGGCGGGGCACCGCGGGCGCCAACACCGGCGAGGTCCTGGCCGTGCTGCGCGCCCCCGACGGCACGGTGACGAAACTGGACATCGCCACGTTCGTGTTCAGCCGGGACCCCCGCGACCTGGCTTAGGGAGTGTCCTGGGTGGCGGGCTCCGTCACGAAGTCGATCAGCCGTTCCATCGCGTTGATCAGTGGCGTCTCGACATCCTTGTAGCTGTTCACGCTGCCGAGGATGCGCCGCCACATCTCGTACGGTTCGGCGATGCCGACGGCCCGGCAGACGCCCTCCTTCCAGGGCTGCCCGGGCGGGATGACCGGCCACGCGCGCAGGCCGACCCGCTCGGGCTTCACCGCCTGCCAGACATCGATGTACGGGTGCCCGGTGACCAGGACGTCCGGATCGGTGACGGCGGCCACGATCCGGCTCTCCTTGGAACCCGGCACCAGGTGGTCGACGAGCACGCCGACCCGGCGCCCCGGGGCCGGCCGGAACTCCCGGACCGCACCGGCGAGATCGTCGATGCCGTCGAGCGGCTCCACCACGACGCCCTCGATCCGCAGGTCGTCGCCCCAGATCCGCTCCACCAGGGCAGCGTCGTGGATGCCTTCGACCCAGATGCGGCTGGCTTTGGCCACCTGAGCCCGTACCCCAGCAAGTGCGGTTGATCCTGATGCCGTGCGCCGGGCCTGCGGTGCGGCCTTGGCCGCGGCGGGCCGGCGGAGCGTGACCACCTGGCCCTCCAGCAGGAACGCGGCCGGCTCCAGCGGGAAGTTGCGCCGCTTGCCGCGCCGGTCCTCCAGGACCACCGCGCCGAACTCGAACCCGACGACCGCGCCGCAGAACCCCGAGTCGGCGTCCTCGACCACCAGGTCCGGCTCCGCGTCGACCTCCGGGACCGTCTTACGGCGCCGCCAGTTACCCGTGAGCACGTCCTCCCCATACATCCCGGCACGGTAACCCTCCGCGCGCCGCCACGCCGACACGACGCACCGACCTTCTCACCGAGACAACGTCGCCGGGTGCCACGTACCCTTGCCTGCATGTCCCCCGCAGCAGATGCGGCGACCCTCACGGCGCGCCGGTCAACCCGGTTCGTGGCCTGGGTTCGCGCCTGGCGCGCCGGCCTCGTCCCGTTCGACGAGCTGGCCGACGAGATCGCCACCGACGAGGAACACCTCGTCGCCGATGCCCCCGGCACGTGGACCGACGTGCCGCTCACCCAGGCGCTGCCGGCGTTCGCCAAGCTGCACCCGGACGACATCCGCCTGGTCCTCCCGGCCCCCGGCGACCCCCGCGGCCTGCCCGGCCCCGGCGAGCTCACCGGTGCCGCCCTGCTCGCCGGCGAAGCGGTGATGGCCCCCGACTTCGGCGTCGTCCCCGAGGTGCGCACCCACACGTCCGGCTCGGGTGTGACGTTCGAGACCGTCCTGTGGAAGTTCTACCCGGTCGCCGAGTGCAAACCGGTCTTCCAGATGGGCGCGGCCGAGGCCGAGGCGGAGCTGACCCAGGCCCTCGCCGACGCGACCACCCAGCTGACCCGCCTCGACGTCGCCCATTGGCGCCCCGAGCTGGCCGGCGCGCTGCAGGCCCTGCGCCGCCCGGAGAGCACGGCGACGCTGCCCCCCGGCTTCGACCCACGCTCGCGCCGCCTGTTCGCCCGGGCCAGCGTCCTCGACCAGGTCCTCACCCTGGCCGAACACAACGCCCCCGGCGGCGCGGTCAACACCTACGAGGCCCAGCAGCGCGACGCGGCCCTGCGCCCGCTCATGTCGGCATGCCGCCAGGCCCTGGTCGCGGCGTGCAACGCCCCGCTGCATGCCTGACCGTTACGCGCACTGCACCTTCTGCGGCGCGCGCTTCACCCCGGATCAGGCCTGGCCCCGGCGCTGCGGCGCCTGCGGTGAGACCAGCTACCTGAACCCGAAACCGGTCGCGGTCGCCCTCCAGCCGATCGGCGCGGGCCTGCTGGTCATCCGCCGCGCGGTGCCCCCGGCGACGGGCCTGCTGGCGCTGCCGGGCGGCTACATCGACATGGCCGAGACCTGGCAGCAGGCGGTCTGCCGCGAGCTGCGCGAGGAAACCGGGATCAAAGCCGACCCCGACGCGGTACGCCTGTTCGACGCACTCAGCGCCCCCGACGGCACCCTGCTCGTGTTCGGACTGCTCCCGTCCCTGGCCACGGCGGCGGACCTGCCCGACCACGAGGACGCCGAGACCACCGGCCGCGAAGTCCTGAAACGCCCGGCCCCCCTCGGATTCAGCCTGCACACCCAGGTCGCGGACCGCTGGTTCGCCCAGGTCGCCGCCGGTTTCTAGGCTCGTCAGTCGAGGGCGAAGGTGCCGTCCTTCTCGTAGGCGGCCAGGTCGGTCACCGCTCGCCGGACCAGCCAGCCGGTGCCCTCGGGGAACGCTTCCGGGGCGAACCAGCCGGCGTCGACGCTCTCGTCGGTCACCCGCTGGAGTTCGCCCACGTAACCGTTGACGCGGCACATGAGGGAGATGTTCTGGTACGTGTGACCGAACGGGTTCGGGGCGAGGTCGCGGGCCCGCGTGTAGATCCCGAACGGCGTCACCGAATGCGCGACCAGCCCGGCCTCCTCCCGCACCTCACGGGTCGCACAGTCGCGCAGGGTCTCCCCCAGCTCCATCGTGCCGCCGGGCAGTGCCCAGGTCAGATCATCGGAGCGCTGGATCAGCAGCACCCGGCCCCGATCGTCGCGGACCACGCTGTGCGCGCTGATCGCGATCAGGACCCGGTCGTCACCGGCCAGGATCCGCAGGCCGCCCAGATACGACTCTTCCCACGACAAAGCCATGCCCGCCACGTTAGATCATCGGGCTACGTACGGAGGAAGTCTTCGATGAGGGTCTGGAGCAGGACCGGGGTTTCGTACATGGCGTAATGCCCGGCATCGGCGATGATCTCGAGTTTGCTGTTGGGGTAGGGCTCCAGCCAGGTGTTCTCCATGATGGCGGCGGTGATGGCCGGATCCTGGGCGCCCACCACGGCGAGGGCCGGGACCGGGTTGCTCTTGATTCTGGCTGCGAAGTCGCTGCGAGCCCAGGACGGCAGGTAGGCGCCGAACGCCGTGGCGTCGGAGGTGGCCAGGTTGTCGCGGACCATGGTGGCGACCCAGCGGGCGGACAGCCGGCCGCCGGTGACCATGTCGATGATGGCCCTGCGGTTGGCGGGATCGGCGGCCGCCCCGGTGAACACCGCCCACTGGTCGTCGTCGAAGGGGATGCCGCTGGCCGGGACCGGGCTGATGCCGACGAGGTGGGTGACGCGGGCCGGGGCTTCCGCGAGGAGATGCTGGGCGGCACTCGCGCCCATGGAGTGGCCGACCAGGGCGAAGCGGTCCCAGCCCAGGTCGTCCGCGAGAGCGAGGGCGTCGGCACCGATCTCGGCGATGGTGTGCTCGCCGGGGACGTCGCGCCGCTCGCCGTAGCCGCGGGCGTCGAGGAAGGCCCAGGTCTGGGATTCCTTGTCGATGAGGCCGGGCAGGAAGCCCCACCCCCGGGCCGAGCCGAACCAGCCGTGCAGGGCCAGAACATGAACCGGCCCGCTACCTACCGTCATCGCCATCTCCGGATTATCCGGCAGGGAAGAGGCCGGTCGCCGGGCTTCACCCGTTCGGGGACGGTTCAGGAAGCCGGAAGGAACGAGCCGGGGACGGTTCAGGAGGCTGTCAGGGACGTCGCTGTGACCGTACCGTCGGCTTCTGTTGTGCCTTGGACCGTGATGTTCTGGCCCGCGGTCAGTTCCGCCGGGGTGGTGGTCGCCCGGACCTGGGCGTTGCCACCAACCTTGACCGTCACCGTTCGCCCGTCCGCGGTCCGCACCGTCAGCGTGCCGTCGCCCACCGACTGGATCGTCCCGGCGGTGGCCTGACCGCCGTCCCGCGCTGCGGGTGACCTGACGGCCGGCGCCACGGAGCCGGTGGAACGGTGGACCGCGACGCCCCCGAGGAAACCGCCCGCGACCAGCACGACCGCGAGCAGGACCGGGGTGGCCCCGTTGCGCCAGCGCCGAGGTGCCGCGGCGGCGAGCGCGCCGGCGAGATCCTCCGTGGGATGCGCGATGACCTTGGTGTCGCTGTCCATGCGTGTCCTCTGCTCGTTGCGGAGTGCGTCAGGGCCCCGGCCGGGTGGGCGCGAGCAGCTTCGTGCCGGTCACCGCGGCCTGCGCGTCGTCGACGGCGAGCTTGGCCCGGGTGACCTGGTTGGCGGCGGCGGTGGTGCCGGTCGCGGCGGCCACCGCCCCGGCCAGGGCGTCGTCCGCGACGGCCAGGTCGGCGTTCGCCAGCGCCAGGGCCCGTTTCGCGGCGGCCGGGTCGACCTCGGCGAGCACCTTGCCCGCGGCGACCACGTCCCCGACCTTCACGTGCACGGCGGTCACCGTGCCGGTGGTGACGAAGTCGGCGGTGGCGGTGGACGCGGCTTCCAGCGTGCCGTCGGCCTCCACGGTCGCGGTCACCGGGCCTTTCCCGACGGTCACCGTCCGGGCCGGGCTCGCGGCGGTCGCGCGGTCACCGCCACCGTCCTCGCGCACCAGCACGACGGCCCAGCCCACCGCGCCGGACGCGAGCAGGACAAGAGCCGCGTTCACCATCAGAACCGTTAGCCTTCGCACGCCTCATATCTAATCAAAGCTCACGTTTTGCCATGCCTGTTTCACCAAGTCCGGGACCACCACGTCCCGGGTCCGGGGCCGCCGGGCCGGCCAGGCAGACTCCAGCGATGACGTACGACGACCTCTCCGCGCTCCCGGACGAGCTCGCCCAGGCCCGCAAGAATCCCGGGCTGGCGGTCCTCGAGGGATTCCACGCGCTCAAGCACGCACTGCGCTTCGGGGCGCAGATCCTGCGGGTGGTAGCTGTGGACCCCGCGAAGCTGGAGGCCATGACGGGTGAGTTCGCCCCGGACCTGAGCGGCTATTTCATCCGGACGGCCGTGCCGGTGCCGCCGGAGCTGTTCCGCCGGCTGTCCAGGAACGGCGTGCACACCGAGGTCATCACGATCGCCCGCCGGCCCGCGGCCGGCGCCGAGCTCGACCCGGCCAAGCCGGTGGTCTTCCTGGAGGACCCCCGGAACCTGGGGAACCTGGGCGCGGTCATCCGGGTGGCGGCCGCCGCCGACGCGGCGGCCGTGTTCACCAGCGGGCTGCACGACCCGTGGGACCCGGCGGCGATCCGGGGCTCGGCCGGGCTGCACTACGCGCTGCCGGTGGCCCGGATCGCGGAGCCGGTGTTCCCGGGCCGGGTCGTCGTCGCGGTCGACCCGGACGGCGACGAGCTGCGCCCCGAGGCCGTTCCCGACGGCGCCGTGCTGGCGTTCGGCACCGAACGGGAGGGGTTGTCGGCGGCCCTGCTGGAGCGCGCCGACCTCGCCGTCCGGATCCCGATGCGGCCCGGGGTGTCGAGCCTGAATCTGGCCACCTCGGTGGCCGTCATGCTGTACGCCCGGGTCAGATCTCGCTGATCAGGTCGGCGACGCTGTCGACCACCCGGGACGGCCGGTAGGGGTAGCGCTCGCTCTCGGCCCGGGTGCTGATGCCGGTCAGGACCAGGATCGTCTCGAGTCCGGCCTCCAGACCGCAGAGCACGTCGGTGTCCATCCGGTCGCCGATCGTGGCGGTGCTCTCGCTGTGGCCGCCGATGACGTTGAGGGCCGAGCGCATCATCATCGGGTTGGGCTTGCCGACGAAGTACGGGTCCACGCCGGTGGCCTTGCTGATCATCGCGGCCACCGAGCCGGCCGCCGGCAGCGCCCCCTCGTTGGAGGGTCCGGTCGCGTCCGGGTTGGTGCAGATGAAACGGGCCCCGTCGTTGATCAGGCGGACCGCCTTGGTGATCGCCTCGAAGCTGTAGGTCCGGGTCTCGCCGAGCACCACGTAGTCCGGGGCGAACTCGGTGAGGATGTAACCCGCCGCATGCATGGCCGTGGTCAGACCGGCCTCGCCGATGACGTACGCGGTGCCGCCCGGGCGCTGGTTGGCCAGGAACTGCGCGGTGGCCAGCGCCGCCGTCCAGATCGACTGCTCGGGCACGTCGAAGCCCATCCGGGCGAGCCGGGCCTGCAGGTCGCGAGGGGTGTAGATGGAGTTGTTGGTGAGGATGAGGAACGGTTTGCCCGACTCCTTCATCCGGTTGACGAACTCGGGCGCTCCGGGCACCGGCACGCCCTCGTGGACGAGGACCCCGTCCATATCGGTCAGCCAGGTCTCGATGGCCTTGCGCTCGATCATGGAACTCCTCAGGTAACGGTCAGTCGCGCGGTGCGCGGCGCGGCGGCGGGCAGCAGTCGGCCGGGCAGACGTCCCAGATCGGGAGCGTACCCAAGCGGTCGCGGTCCACGCCCTGGGTACGTTCCAGCACGAGCTCGCGGATCATCGTCACGAAACGGGGATCGGTGCCGGGGGTGCCCGCCCGGGCGTAGCCGAGACCGAGCTCGTCGGCGGTCTCCTTGGCCTCGTTGTCGAGGTCCCAGATGACCTCGAGGTGGTCCGAGACGAAACCGATCGGGCTGACCACGACGTCGGTCACGTCCTTCTCGGCGAGAACCTTGAGGTGGTCGTTGATGTCGGGCTCGAGCCACGGCACCTGGGGCGGGCCGGAACGGCTCTGCCAGACGAGGTCCCAGGGCAGGTCGGGGGCCGCGGCGGCGTGCACCAGCGCGGCGGTCTCGTTCAGCTGCGCCTCGTAACGGCCGCCGGTCGGGCCCGCGGTGGCCGCCATCGAGCTGGGGATGGAGTGCGCCGTGAAGACCAGGCGGGTGCTCGCGCGGCGCTTCGGGTCGAGCTCGGCCAGCGCGGCCTGGACGGCCTCGACGTGCGGCTCGACGAAGCCGGGGTGGTCGTGGAACTGACGCAGCTTGGTGATCACGGGCGCGCCGGGACCGACCTTGGCCCGCGCCTGGGCGATGTCCTCCCAGTACTGCTTGCAGGAGGAGTAGCCGCCGTAGGCGCTGGTGGCGAACCCGAGCGCCGAGGTGACCCCGTCGTCGCGCATCTGCGCGACGGTGTCGGCCAGCATCGGCTGCCAGTTGCGGTTGCCCCAGTAGGCCGGGAGGTCCACGTCGTGGGCGGAGAAGTCGGCCCGCACCGCGTCGAGCAGCTCACGGCACTGCTGGTTGATCGGGGACACGCCACCGAAGTGGTAGTAGTGCTCGGCGACCTCCAGCAGCCGCTCCTCGGGGACACCGCGGCCGCGCGTGACATTGCGCAGGAACGGCATCACATCGTCGGGATGTTCGGGGCCACCGAAGGACAACAGGAGGAACGCGTCGTACGCCACCGGACCATCCTCTCTCGTCCGGCCCGGTGGCGCCCACGCACCCCTGATGTCGGCCCGCCGTCACTCGCTCCGGCGGGCCGGTTTGCGGCGGGCACCGACCCGCAGCATCACGCCTGAGACCAGCAACATCACCGACAGCGCGACCATGCCGATCAGGTTCTGACCGGTCTTGGGCAGGTTGTCCACCACCTTGGGACCGTCGTCGGAGTTGTCCTGCGGCGTGTTGGTGGTCGTACCGCCGATGTCGAGCAGAGCATCGATCGTGTTGTTGATTACATTGCCCTCGGCGCTGGTCGTGCTGATCGTCACGTGCACCGGCTGGACGCCCTTTCTGGCCGCCGAGGTGATCCGCATCGTGAGCCACAGCTCGCTGGTCGCCCCGACCACCGCGTCCGGGCCGTCGCAGACCACGGTGTTCTCGTCGCCGGTCTCGTCCGGGATGCAGTCGATCTCGGCGAGCTCGCCGTCCGCCGCCGCCCGCACCAGCGCGGCACTGTCCGCGGACGCGTCCAGCAGGACCCGGGCCCGTTCGAGGTTCACCCCGGTGGGCGGGTCGATGGTGAACACGATCCCGCTCGCGGTCTGCGAGCCGTTGTTGCTGTACGGCAGCTTGAGCAGCACCGTCCCCCCGGCCCGGGCGGTGGTGGTCTTGCGCTTGACGCCCAGCTCCAGGTCGACGCGGGAGGCCACCACCGAGATCGCCGGCAGCGCCTGGTCGTCGGCGTCGGAGCAGGTGTTGTTGGCCGGTTCGGCGTCGAGGCAGCCCCCGGTGATGGCCGTGCCGACGGCGACCGTGCGGCCCACCACGAACGGCATCTTGTACGAGTACTCGTCCCCCACCTCCAGCGTCCGCGTGCAGGTGACCACGTTGCTCGCCTCGTCCCAGACACAGTCGCCGGGCAGCGGCGATCCCGGGGTCAGGCCCCTGGGCACCTTGAGCGTCATGACGTGCGGGTTCGCCGCGTTCGGCCCCGGGTTGCTGAGCTTGATCGGCAGGATCGTGCGCTGTCCGGGTGCCGCCGGGTTCACCGTCGGCGTGCCGAACGTCGTCGTCACGGTGTCGGTGGTCCCGCCGGTGGTGACGAGCACCCCCGAGGTGATGAGCTGGTCGGTGGTGCTGTCGTCGTCGGTCAGGGTGATGTTGGTGGCCGTCCACTTGGCGGTGTCGGCCACCGAGTCCGCCACGGCGACCTCCAGCGTCACGGTGATCGAACCGGCCTCGACGGACATGCCCGTGCAACTCACCTGGGCGGTCTGCACCCGGCAGGTGCCCGACGCGTTGTCCCCGTCGGTCGACACCGCGTCGGCGCCGGCCACCGAGAAGCCGGTCGGCAGCGTCTCCAGCGGCACGACCAGGCTCAACCCGTCGCGGATGCTGGTGTCGGCCACGGTCACCGCGGGCGACCCGGAGTCGCCTGGCGTGACCTCCACCGGCGCGGTGGTGATCGTCGCGGTGTTGCGCAGCGGCTGGTACAGCGCGAAGTCCCCGAAGAGGTCGCTCAGGCAGGTGCTGACGCCGTACACGGTGACACAGCCGCCGGTCGCGGGCTGGCTCGTGTCGGCGGTCGCCGGGATCACCAGCGGCAGCAGCCACACCCGGGCGGCCGCGCCCACCGCCTGGTCGAACGTGCAGGTCAGGCGCGTCGTGCTGACCACGACACAGTCCGCCGCGGCCTGGCCGGAGAGGTTGCCGAACGTGGTCTGGGTCGGCGCCACGACGGTGGCGACGGCGCGGACGGCGTCCGACGGGCCGGTGTTGGTGACCGTGGCGGTCGCCGTCACGGTGGTGCCGACCCGGATGGCACCGGTGGGCCCGGTCAGCGCCACCTGCACGGCCGGGACAGGCGTGCCGGTGGTGATGATCGTGCCGCTGCCCTGGGCGCTCTCGGTGCCCCGGGTGATCCGGATCGCGGCCGGGGTCCAGCTGACGCCGGCGAGCAGCCGCGACGCGGTGCCGGCGACGATCGTGACCGCCTGGTTGGCGCCGGCCGTGAGCGAGACCCCGGTGCAGAGGATCTGGATGACCTGCACCTGACAGGACGAGCCGGCCGGGCCGGTCGCCGACGTCACCGTGAAGCCGTCCGGCAGCTCGGTCAGCGGCACCGAGACGGTCAGGCCGGCGGCGGCCCGCTGGGCGGTCACCACGACGTAGCCGGTGGCGCCGAGGCCCGGCGTCGCGGTCCCGGTCCGGGTGGTCACGGCCAGCGAACCGGTCAGCGGCGAGCCCAGGTCGATGTCCGGGATCGGGTTGTCCGGCGGGGTCGTGCACACGCCGTCGCGGTTGGTGTCGACGCAGCCGCCGCCGACCGGCTCGTCCGGGTCCGCGGTCGGCGGCACCAGGATCTGCAGGACGAACTGGCGGTTCGTACCGGCCGCGACGTCCAGGGTGCAGTCCACCCGGGTGGCCGACGACCGGGTGCAGAACGTGGCGACGGTGGAGCTGAGCGCCGCGAACGTGGTCCCGGTCGGCGCCCGGAAGATGAGCCGGGCGTTGCGGGCGTCGGACGGTCCCGGGTTGGTGACCGTGACGGTCACGTCGCCGGTGCCTCCGGGCTGGACGGTGCCGGGCGCCGGGCCGACCACCGTGACGGTGAGCGGGGCGTCGGCCGAGGCGACGGTCGCGGCGGCCACCGAGCGGTTCAGCGACTCGGCACCGCGGGTCACGGTCACCGCCGGGGCCCAGACGGCACCCGGGACGGCCGCTCCGGTCGCGGCGAGCGCGATCCGCAGGGCGATGCTTCCGCCGGCCGCGACGGTGAAGTCACCACAGGTGTACGCGTCGTCGGCCGTCGTGCAGGTCCCCCCGGTGACCGTGATCCCGGTGGTGGTCACCCCGGCCGGCAGCGCGGCGCGCGGGATCGTCACCCGCAGGCCGTCGCGGGCCTGGCTCAGGGCGACCGTGACCGTGGTGGTCGCCGTGCGCCCGGGCACGACCGGGGTGTTGGTGGCGCTGATCGCCGCCACCCGGCCCAGCGGGGTCGCGAGCGTGATGTCGGGCATCATCCGGTCCGGGGGCCCGCCGCACACCGCGTCACCGTCGAGGTCGAGGCAGCCGCCGGTGAGCGCCTGCTGCGGGTCGGCGTTGCCGGGCACCACGATCGGGACGTCCCAGACGATGTTCGCCGGGGCGAGGCCCAGGGTCACCGAGCAGCTGATCCGGGTGGCCGCTGCCCGCGTGCACGCGTTCGACATCGGTGCGGTCAGCGTGCCGAACGCCGTACCCACCGGCGCCCTGAGGGTGACCAGCGCGTTGGTGGCGGTGGACGGTCCGGTGTTGGTGAGCGTCACCCGCATCGTGGTGGTGTCGCCCGGCAGCACCGTGCCCGGCTGCGGCCCCTGGACGACCGCGTTCAGCGTGTACTGCGGGTCGCCGGTGCGCACCAGCAGGCCCGCGCCGGTGGCCCGGTCGCCGCTGGTGTTGGTGGCCACGATCGCCCGGGTCGACCAGACCAGGACACCCTGGACGCCGCTCTGCACGGTCACCGGGATGGTGATGGTCGCGCCCGTGGCGGGCACGTTGACGCCCGTACACCTGATCGTGTTCTGCGGCGTGGGCAGGCACGAGCCGGAGGACGCGGTCGTCAGGCCGAGCGTCATCTGGGCCGGCTTGTCGTCCAGCGGGATCGTGACGGTCAGGTTCGTCTGCGCCGGGCTCGCCGAGAGCAGCACCGTCGCGTTGCCGGTGGTGCCCGGGGTGATCCGGGCCGGGTTCGTGCTGATGTCGACCTGACGGTCGAACGGCGTGGCCAGCGGGATGTCCGGGATCGGCTCGTCGGTGGTGTCGTCGCAGACGCCGTTGTCGTCGCGGTCGACACAGCCGCCGTCGAGCGGCTGGCCCGGGTCGGCGCCCGGCGAGACCACGATCGGCAGCCGCAGCGAGATCGGGGGTGCCGACACCGGCAGGTCGAACGTGCAGGTCACCCGGGTCGGCGTGACCACCCGGCAGAAGCCCGAGGTGGGCGTGGTCAGCGGGCCGAACGTGGCGCCGTCCGGGGCGAGCACGCTGATCGTCTCGTCGTCGGCGTCCGACGGGCCGAGGTTGCGGATGGTGACGTCGACGTTCCCGGTGCCGCCCGGTTCCAGCGGGCCGGCCGGCGGGGTCACGTTCACGTCGAGGTCGTACACCGGCGGTCCCACCACGGCGAGGCGGGCCCGGGCGGTCACCGACTGGGTGTTGCGGGCGACCGTGATGCCGGCCGCGGTCCAGGCCGTACCCTGCGGGGTCGCCGGCGTCGCGGCGACGCCGAGCGAGACCGTCGCGGTCGTGCCGTCGGTGATGCTCAGGCCGGTGCAGCGCACCTCGGTGGTGCTCTGGGTGCAGGCGCCGCCGTTGGAACTGGAGCGTGCGACGACCGTCAGCCCGGTGGGCAGACCGCCCAGCGGCACGGCCACGGAGACGCCGGTCAGGTCGCCGTGCGTGGCGGTGACCGTGACGGTCGCGGTGTCCTGCCGGCCCGGGGTCACCGTCGCCGTGGTCGAGTCCACCGATACCTGCCGGTCGAACGGCACCTGGAGCAGGATCGGGTCGATCGGCTCGTCGTCCGGGCCGCAGCCGGGCGTGCCGTCGATGTCGACGCAACCGCCGTCGAGCGGGGTGAACGGGTCCGCGTTCGGGGACACGATCAACGGCAGGACCAGGTTCGGGGTACGCCCGCCGGCGACGATGTCCGCGGTGCACTCGGCCCGGGCCGGCGTCGGCAGCGTGCAGTACGTGGCAGCCGGCGTCCCGAACGTCCCGAACGTCGCGCCGTTCGGGGCGAGCACGGCGAACGTCGCCCGCTTCGCGTCCGAGGGCCCGCCGTTGGAGACCACCAGCGTGAGCTGGGTCGTGCCGCCGGGCTGCACGGTGTTGTCGGGCGGCCCGGTGACCACGGCGTCGAGGTCGACCACCGGGTCACCGGCGATCGCCAGGTCACCGCTGCGGCTGACCTGTTCGGCGCCGTCGGAGACGGTGACACCGGTCGGGGTCCACGTCGCCGGCGGCAGCACGCCGGAGCCGAGCGTGACGGTCAGCGCGACCTCCCGCTGCTGGCTCGCGGTCAGGTTCAGACCGGTGCAGGACACCGCGGTCGCGCCGATCGTGCAGGACCCGCCGGACGCGGTCGTGGTGGCCAGCGTGACCCGGAAGCCGTCGGGCAGGCCGCCGGTCGGCACGGTCACCGTCAGGCCGGTCTCGTCCTGGCTGGACGCCAGCCGGACCCGGGCGACGCCGCTGAGCCCCGGCGTGACGGTGACCGGGACCAGCGTCGGGCTCGGGGCCAGCCGGCCGCTCAGCGGGGCGTTCAGCTGGATCGCGGGCAGTCCCTCGTCGTCCGGGCCGGAGCAGTCGGCGTCCCCGTCGAAGCTGACGCACCCGCCGTCGAGCGGGGTGGCCGGGTCGGCCTGGGCCGAGACGTTCAGCGGCAGCACGAGGTCCAGATCGGCGCCGGCGGCCAGGGTTGCGGTGCAGCGCAGCGACGCCGGCCCGGTGACCGTGCAGCGCTGCAGCGCGGTGCCGGTGAGCGTGCCGAACGTGGTCGAGCGGGGCGCCAGCACGGTGAACACCTGCTGGGTCGCGTCGGACGGGCCGTCGTTGGTCACCGTGACGTTCATGGTCGTGCTCTGCCCCGGGCGTACGGTCCGTGGCGCCGGCCCGGTCGCATCGATGGAGAACGTCCACCGTGGCGCGGCGGTGACCAGCGTCCCGGAGGTCTGCCCGGTGGAGTCGGCGCTGGTCGCGCTGACCGGGGTGCCGGGGACGGTGACCCAGTTCGCCGTCACGCTCGACGCCAGGGTCACCGGCACGTTCACAGTCACCGAGCCCATCGGCGGCACGGTCACCCCGCTGCAGTACACGCTGGCCGGGCCGCTGGTGCAGGTGCCGCCGCCGGTCGTGGTCACGGTCCCCACGGTGTAGCCGGCGGGCGGTGCCGGGATCGTCACGGTGGTGCCGGTGCCGGCGGTGATCCCGGCGTTGGCGACCCGGACCCGGGCGGTGGCCGCGGGGCCGCCGGGCGTGGCGGTCACCCGGATGATCGACACCCCGCCGTTGAGGTTCACGTCCGGGTCGCTGACCGTGAGCAGCTTGCCCGCACCGGTGGCGGCGAACCCGTTCACGGTGGCGGTGATCCCGGCCAGGCTCCATGAGGTGCCGACCGGCGTGGTGGTGGTCGCGGCGGCCTTGACGGTGACCTCGGTCCGGCCGCCGGCCGGGACGGTGACCCCGGAGCAGGTGATCGTGCTGGAGGTGACCGTGCAGGGGGCACTGCCCACGGCGGCGCTCACGATCGAGACGCCGTCGGGGCGCCCGGCCAGCGGCACGGTCACGGTGGTGGTCGCGTCGGACGGGCCGGCGTTGGTCACCGTGATCGGCGTCTGGGCGGTCTTGCCGGCCGGCAGCGACATCTCCGTGACGGTGATGGTGGCGCCGGTGCTCTGCGGGGTGCCGACGGTGACCAGCCGGCCCGAGCCGCTGACCGAGATCGTCGTGGTGTCCACCGACGGGAACGGCGTGCTGACGGCGGTGATGGTGCCGGCCGCCGGCGACCAGTTGCCCGCGCCCGCGGCGTTGGCGGCGAGGCGCACCGGCAGGGAGACGACGGCCGAGCCGCCACCCGGCACGGTCACCCCGCTGCACCGGATCTGGGTCGAGCTCGCCGTCGAGCAGGTGCCGCCGCCGGTCGTGGTGACCTCGTCCAGCGTGTACCCCAACGGCGGGGCCGGGATCGTGATGACGGTGTTCGGGGCGGCGACCTCACCGGCGTTCGTGACGGTGACGGTCGGGGTGCCGCTCGCGCCGGGAACCAGCGTCCTGGCGTTCGTGTCGACGGCGCCGAACCTGACCACGCCGGAGCACGTCGACTCGGCCACCACGACGGTCCCGCTGGCGAGGCCCGTTCCGCCGAGCAGTTGCAGGTCGAGCCCGTGGACGGTGAAGAGCAGTCGCCCCGACGTCGTGTTGTACGTGGCGGTCTGCTTGTTGGCGACGCCGGTGAGCACGCCGGGCGCGTTGATGTTGACGCCGACCCCGGGGTTGACCGGGTTGTTGAGCACTTTGAGGTTCGCGACGTCGGCGCCACCGGTGACGGCGGTGGGCGTCATCGAGCAGGACGTGGTCACCGCGTCCGCCCCGAGAGTGCTCCCGCCGAGTGCGCCGAGGTTCTCGACCCGGGCGGAGGACTTGCCGCCGTCGCCGTCGGGGCCGCTGCTCGCGGTGATGGTGCCGGTGCTCAGCACCCCGGGGACACCGACGTTCGCCGTGTCCTGGGTGTTCACCGCCTGCCCCTGCTGCCAGGTGGACTGCGTCGTGGTCAGGCCGTTGATCGGCACGACCAGCGTGAGATTGGACCTCAGCCCCTGGGCGGTGGTCCGGACGTCCACCGGGGCCGCCTTGGCAGCGCTGGGCGGACCCACCAGCGCGAGAGCGAGCAGTACCGCGGTGAAGACCGCCGTACGGCGGGTCTGTCCCGACTTGTCGTCACGAAACACTCGCATATGCGCCACGACGCGACGCTAAACCCGGAAAAGCGAAAGATCTTTCGTTTCCGAATAAACCTCGCTTGTCAGACATTTACTGGAGGGCCCGGAGGCCCTCCAGCATGCCCGTCAGGCACCGAGCGCGTGATACCCGCCGTCGACGTGGATGATCTCGCCGGTGGTGGCCGGGAACCAGTCCGACAGCAGCGCGCAGATCGCCCGCGCGGTCGGCTCCTGGTCCGAGAGGTCCCAGCCGAGCGGCGCCCGCTCGGCCCACGCGTCCTCGAACTGCACGAACCCGGGGATCGACTTGGCCGCCATCGTGCGCAGCGGGCCGGCCGACACCAGGTTGCTGCGGATGCCCTGCTTGCCCAGGTGCAGCGCGAGGTAGCGCGACGCCGACTCGAGGCCGGCCTTCGCGACGCCCATCCAGTCGTAGACCGGCCACGCCTTGGTGGCGTCGAACGTCAGGCCCACGACACTGCCGCCGCTGCTCATCAGCGGCAGGCACGCGGTTGCCAGCGACTTGTACGAGAACGTGGACACCTGCAACGCCTTGGCCACGTCCTCCCAGCCGGCGTTGAGGAACTCGCCACCGAGCACGCTCTGCGGCCCGAACGCGATCGAGTGCACCACGCCGTCGAGACCGTCGACGTGCTCGCGGACCTTGCCCTCGAGCGACGCCAGGTGCTCGGGATCGGTCACGTCCAGCTCGATCACCGGGGCCGGCTTCGGTAGCCGCTTGGCGATCCGCTCGACCAGCGACAGCCGGCCGAAGCCGGTCAGCACGACCTCGGCGCCGTTCTCCTGGGCGATCTTCGCCACCGAGAACGCGATCGACGCGTCGGTGATGATGCCGGTGATGAGCAGCCGCTTACCGGCCAGCAATCCAGACAACTGATTCTCTCCCATTGTTGTTCAGTGACCCATACCGAGACCGCCGTCGACCGGGATGACCGCGCCGGAGATGTACGCCGCTCCGTCGCCGGCCAGGAACGTGACCGTGTCGGCCACTTCCCGCGGCGTCGCGAGCCGCCCGGCCGGGATCGCCTTGAGGATCTCGGCCTTGCGCGCGTCGGACAGCACCTCGGTCATCTCGGTCTCGATGAACCCCGGCGCCACCACGTTCGCGGTGATGTTACGGCTGCCCAGCTCACGGGTGATCGAACGGGCCATGCCGACCAGGCCGGCCTTGCTCGCCGCGTAGTTCACCTGACCGGGACCGCCGTACAGGCCGACCACCGACGAGATGAAGACGATCCGGCCCCATTTCGCGCGCAGCATCTTGGAGCTGGCCCGCTTGGCGACCCGGAACGAGCCGGTCAGGTTGGTGTCGAGTACCCGGGTGAACTGCTCCTCGGACATCCGGAGCAGCAGCGTGTCGTCGGTGATGCCGGCGTTCGCGACGAGCACCTCGACCGGGCCGAGCTCCTTCTCCACCGTGGTGAACGCGGCATCGACAGCCGCCGGGTCGGTGATGTCGCACTGCACACCGAACAGGCCTTCAGGGGCGCCGGAGCCACGGTGCGTGACCGCCACGCGGTCCCCCTGCTCGGCGAAGGCCTGCGCGATCGCGAGGCCGATGCCACGGTTTCCTCCGGTCACCAGGACGGTGCGGGCCAACGCGCTGCTCCTTGCTGTCGGGACGTCCGCCGGGAAGTCACGACGGATCGCTCGCAGACTAGGCGTTACCTGCGAGTAGCTGATACCCGGCACGGTCCGCGTCACACCGGCGCCGCCGCGCCGGCTCGCCGCCGGACCGGATCACCGTGAGCCGCCGCCAGGCCCACCCCCACAGGGGGTCACGCTAGGTGGTGGCGCCCTGTTGATCACCCTCGTCACCCTGGGTGATTATCCGGTCAGCGCTGTCGGCGTCCTGGGCGCTGGGCGGTCGGACCTGAACCCACCGGCGCCCGCCGCGGGCACACCGGCTCTCGAGCCGGACGGCGGCGGCTGGGTGCCGACATCGCCGGCCGCGGCAGCTCACCCGCGTGGGGGACGCCACAGGTAGCCCGAATTTCTTAAATGGCGCTTAAGGAGTACTGTCTCACTCGGTTCCAGACGGCCTACTACCGACGGAGGTGATCGCTGTGCGAGATAGCGATCCTCCTAGTCGTGGCCGGGCCGCCCGTCAGTCGCTCTGACCCGCCGCAGGCTGGGTTCTGACCCGCTGACACCGCTCACCCACTCTCTGCCCCACCCTGGCACGCGCTCCTGGCGCTCATGCCGGGTGTCGTCGCGCCGCGCCGCGACGTTGCAGACAGTGCCGGTCGCGACTTCCTCATGCGCAACTTTCTCCGTACGCACCTCACGGAAAGTCACTGACATGAACCGATTTGTCGCTCCGCTCAGCTTCACCCTCGCCGCCGCCTGGGTTGTCGTGGTGTTCGTCCTGGTCCACAACAACCCCTGACCGCACCGCCGCCGGTCAGGGCAGGCGGGACGTCCACACCATGCTCCACGCGGCGGCCGCGATGCCGAACAGCAGCGCCGTCCCCGCGTACCACTGGGTGATCTCACGGGGTTCGACCCGGTGGCCGATCGAGCTTCCCATGTCCTCGTAGACCTGCTTCAGCTCACTGACCGACGCCGCCTCGTAGAAATACCCCTTCGTCTTCTCCGCGAGCTGCTGCAAGGAGAGCCGGTCCACCGGCACCCGTTGCAGCACGCCGCGGATGTCCACGATGCCGGTGTCGGTGCCGAAAGCGATCGTGGAGACCGGCACGTTCGCCGCCTCCGCCGCCGCACCCGCGTCCTCGATGGAGCGGCCCGACGTGCGGTACCCGTCCGACAACAGCACGATCCGGGCCGGCGGGGCGCCGTCGGCACCGTCGGACGGCACCGAACGGATCGCGTCGAGGGACGTGAACACCGCCTCACCGGTGGCCGTGGCCTCCGCGAGGGTCAGCCCGTCGATGCCGGCGAGCACGTCCCCGCGCTCCTTCGTCGGGGAGACCAGGACGTTCGCCGACTTGGCGAACGAGACCAGACCCAGGTTGTACGTCGGGGGCAGTTCCTGCACGAACGCCTTGGCCGCTTCCTGGGCCGCCTCGATCCGGTTCGGGGCGACGTCGTCGGCCTCCATCGACAGCGAGACGTCGATCGCCAGCATGACCGTGGCGCGTTCGAGCGGCTCCTCCCGGTCGATCGACGGACGGGCCATGCCCAGCGCCAGGATGAACAGGCTGAGCAGGAACGCGGCCGCCGACACGTGCCGGCGCCAGCCCAGGCCCTTCGGGGCGAGCGTGCGCAGCAGGTCGACGTTGGTGAACTTCATCGCATAGTGCCGTTTGCGGAACTGCCGCCAGATGTAGGCGGCCGCCACCAGCAGCACGGGCAGGACGACGAGCAGCCACCACGGCTGCAGAAAACGGATCATCGGGTGGTCCCCCGGGTGCGAGCGTGTCGTTGGGCGGCCACGAAGCGGACCATGTCCAGCAGCCAGTCGGAATCGGTGCGCAGGCGCAGGTGCGCGGCTCCGGCCGCCCGCAACGCGCGCGCGATCTCGCCACGTTGCCGGCCGGCCGCCTCCGCGTACCCTTCCCTCAGCTTAGGGTCGCTGGTCTGCACCTCGTGCAACGCGCCGGTCTCCGGGTCCGCGAGGGTGAGCACGCCGACATCGGGCAACTCCAGCTCGCGCGGGTCGACCACCTCGATGGCCAGCACGTCGTGCCGCACCCCGAGCTTGCGGATCGGCCGCGACCAGACGTCGACCGGCGCCAGGAAATCGGAGACGACCACCGCCACCCCACGACGGCGCGGCGGCCGGTTCAGCAGATCGATCAGCTCACCCAGGTCGGCACGTCCGGGCCTGATCTCGGTACGGGCCACCGCCCGCAGCAGTCCCTGAGCTTCCTTACGCCCGGGGCGCGCCGGCATCCGTACCACCGAGGGGTGCTCGGGCGCGGTGGCGGCCGGGGCCTTGCGACGCTTCCAGAACGCGCCCCGATGCTCGCGCACCGGCCGGTCCGGCCCGGTCCCGACGACCGCGCCGATCCGGTTGCCACCCCGCACGGTCAGGTGCGCCATGGCGGTCGCCGCGGCCAGCACCAGGTCGCTCTTCAGATACCTGGCGGTGCCGAAATCGAGGCTCGCCGACAGGTCGAGCGCCATCCACGTCTCGAGCTCCCGATCGGCGATGGTGCGCCGCACGTGCGGCTTGGTGGTGCGAGCGGTGACCTGCCAGTCCATCCGGCGCACGTCGTCGCCGGGACGGTACTCGCGGCTCTCCCCCGCCTCGCTGCCGGGCCCGGGCAGCAGGCCCGCGTAGTCACCCTGCAGGAGCCCGTCGAGCTTGCGGGTGACGAGCAGCTGCAGCCGCGAGAGCACCACCTCGGCCCGAGCCGTGCCCGCGCCCGTGATCGGCGGCGGGAGCTCAGTGGTCCGCCCACTGTGCTGCGCGACACCACCAGCCGCCCCAGACCCCGGCCCGGTCGGCGCCGGCCCGGTCGACCCCGGCCCGGTCGGCGCCGGGCCAGTGGATACCGGGCCGTTGGATACCGGCTCTGTGGTCACTGGCCGACCGTCACTGCTGGCCCGGCCAGGACGGCTGCTGGGCGGCCGGTGGCTGCTGAGCCGGCCCCATCGGGAACGGCTGGGGCTGACCGGGCTGGGGCTGACCGGGCTGGGCCGGGCGGGCGCCGAACGGGGCGCCGCTCGCGGGGGCCGGCACCCCCGAGACCTGGGCGGGATAGCCCGGGCCGTGCTGACCGGGTCCGGTGTGCTGAGCGGGGCCGCCGTTCGGGCTCGGACCGTTGTGGCCGTTGGTCGCGGCGGCGTCCTGGCGGGGCGAGACCGAGGGCATCGGGACGCTGGCCATGATGCGGCCGACGATGTGGTCGGCCGGGACGTCGTCGGCCAGGGCGTCGTAGCTGAGCACCAGACGGTGCCGCAGGATGTCCGGGGCGATGTCCTGCACGTCCTGGGGCAACGCGTAGTCGCGGCCGCGGAGCAGGGCCAGCGCCCGGGTCGCGCGGACGATGCCGAGCGAGGCCCGGGGGCTGGCGCCGTACTGGATGAGCTGGGCGACGTCCGGCATGCCGTGCTGGGCCGGGGCGCGGGTGGCGAGGACCAGGCGGACCGTGTAGTCGACCAGTGCGTTGTGCACGAAGACCTGGTCGGCCCGGCGCTGGAGGTTGAGCAGGTCCTCGGCGTTGAAGATCGGCTTCGGCTCGGGGGCGCTGACGCCCATCCGGTAGACGATCTCGCGCTCCTCGGCATCCGTCGGGTAGCCGACGATGATCTTCATGAGGAACCGGTCGCGCTGGGCCTCCGGCAGCGGGTAGACACCCTCCTGCTCGATCGGGTTCTGGGTGGCCATGACCAGGAACGGGTCGGGGACCCGGTGGCTCTCGCCGCCGATCGACACCTGGTGCTCGGCCATGACCTCCAGCAGCGCCGACTGGACCTTGGCGGGCGCGCGGTTGATCTCGTCGGCGAGCAGGAAGTTGACGAACACCGGGCCCAGCTCGACGTCGAACTTCTCGCTCGACTGGCGGTAGATCCGGGTGCCCACGATGTCGGCGGGGACCAGGTCGGGGGTGAACTGCACCCGGGAGTACGTGCCGCCGACCACCTTGGCCAGGGTCTCCACCGCGAGCGTCTTGGCCACACCGGGGACACCCTCGAGCAGGACGTGACCCCGGGCGAGCAGGGCGACGAACATCCGCTCGATCATCCGGTCCTGCCCGACGATCACCCGTTTCACCTCGAACATGGCCCGTTCGAGCTGCGTGGCGTCCTGCGCGGGGGGCACCGGCGCGGACGTGCTGGTCGTACCTTCGGGCGTGGTCGGCTCGGCCACCGGTCCTCCAACAGCGTGTGCACTTCGCGGGCGCGTCGGCGCGCATGCCGACGCTCAAGACTTACACGACCGGGCTGGGAGCAGTCCGGCAGTGCCGCATTACGCGCCGACGGCAAGACTACGAACATGTCGATCTTTCTGCGCGATGAGCACGGACGGGCACCTCGAGCGGGTAGACGAATGCCCGGATCACCGGTGTAACATTCACCCCGTCGCCGGGCGACTTCCCCCGTGGTCGCCCGGCGCTCAAACTTCTCTTCTCCGCAGCTCAGGACCGGCTTCCTTCGAGCGCGCGAGGAACTTCCGCCCGGTCCCCGGAAAGACCGTGGTGGAAATCCGAATCCGTTCCACACCCCGGGCGCGTCGGGCCGGATCACCCCGGTCGGTAGGGTTCTGCGGGTGGACGACGAGCCGGCCGTGCAGTGTTCCGCCAAGCGCTGCCGCTCGGCCGCCCGGTGGGCCCTGCGGTGGAACAATCCCAAGCTGCACGATGCCGCGTACCGGAAGACCTGGCTGGCCTGTGAGCAGCACCGCGAGACCCTCGGGCAGTTCCTGGAGCTCCGGGGTTTCCTGCGCGAGGTGACCGCGTTCCGTCCCACCCCCTAATCTTCAGGGGGTGAGCGACCAATCCGGCGTGACCCAGCAGGGCGTACCCATCGATGCGCTGGAGCCGTGGCCCGACACCGTCGACTGGCGGCCGGTGTCACGGAGCCTGATCACTGTGGAACTGATCAGCCGCGCGTCGTGGGCGGTCGTCGTGCTCATCGGGCTCTGCGCCGGCTGGGTGCTGCAGGGGCACTGGCTCTGGCCCACCGCGGTCGCGCTGGAGATCGCCGCCTGGGCCTGGCGCTCGGTGGTGACGTTCCGGGCGGTCCGGGCCTGGGGCTATGCCGAACGCGACAACGACCTGCTCGTCCGGCACGGGCTGGTGGTCCGCCGGCTGTCGATCGTGCCGTACGCGCGGATGCAGTTCGTGGACGTGACCGCCGGGCCGCTGGAGCGGGCGTTCAAACTCGCGACCGTCCAGCTGCACACGGCGTCGGCGGCCAGCGACGCCAAGATCCCCGGCTTGCCGCCGCAGGAGGCGGCCCGCCTGCGCGACCGCCTGACCGCCCTGGGCGAGGACCGGGCCGAAGGCCTGTGACCGCCGCCGACACCCACCCCCAGCCGGACCCGGCCCAGCCCCAGCCGGACCAGCCCCAGCCGGGTGAGCTCCCCGGTGACGAGACCGGCGGGGAGCCGCGGCGGCGGCTGCATCCGCTCAGTCCGCTGCTGACCGGGGCCAAGTCGATCGCCGTCATCGTCGCCGCGCTGAGCTGGCAGACGTTCTCGCAACTGGGTGCGGAGAAGTTCGCGCTGGTCGTGGCCGTGCTCGCGGTCGGGGTGGTGATCTTCGCGGTCATCGGGTGGCTGAACACCGGATACCACGTCGTCGGGCGGGAACTGCGGATCCAGGACGGCCTGCTCTGGCGCCGGAACCGGGCCATCCCGCTCGACCGGTTGCAGGCCGTCGAGGTGCGCCGGCCGTTGCTCGCCCAGCTCACCGGGCTGGCCGAGCTGCGCCTGGAGGTGGTCGGCGGGGGCAAGACCGAGGCGCCGCTGGCCTACCTCACGGTCAAGGAAGCCGGCGCTCTGCGGGAACGCCTGCTCGCGCTTGCCGGCCGTACCCCCGGGTCCGGAGCCCGGGCCGCCGCCGAGGCCGCGCCGGGCGACGACGCCGGACCGGCCGCCCTGGAACGTCCGCTCTTCCGGGTCCGCAACCGGGACCTGGTGATCAGCCAGCTGCTCACCCCGCAGGCGTTCCTGCTGCCGGTCGGTGTCGCGTTCGTCGTCATGCAGTTCGTGCTCGAGGGGTCGTGGACGTTCATCGGCATCGCCAGCACGGTGACCGCGATGGCCGGCGTGCTCCTGCAGCCGGTGCGGCGGGTCCTGCAGGACTGGGACTTCCGGCTGGCCCGCGATCCGGACGGGCGGCTCGCGGTGCGGTTCGGGCTGGTCGAGACGCGCAGCCAGATCGTGCCGCTGAACCGGGTGCAGGCGATCGGGGTGACCTGGCCGCTGCTGTGGCGCATGCAGGGCTGGCTGCACCTGCGGCTCGACATCGCCGGGTTGTCCGGTCCCCAGGCCGGTGGCGACGACAAGCGCTCGGACCGGTTGCTGCCGGTGGGCGCGTTCGAGGTGGGCCGGATGCTGGTCTGGGAGGTGCTGCCCGGCGTCGACGTGGGCGCGGTGCCGACCGCGCCGCCGCCGGCCCGGGCCAGGTGGCTGCATCCGATCGCATTGCGGTCGTACGGCGTGGGGCTGACCGCCGAGGTGTTCGTGTCCCGGTCCGGGCTGCTGACCCGGGAGATGACACTCGTGCCGTACGCGCGGCTACAGAGCGTCCGGGTGATCCAGGGTCCGGTGCAGCGCCTGCTCCGGCTCGCGACGGTGTACGCGGACACGGCCGGCGGACTGTCCGGGGTGGCCAAGGACCGTGACGTCGCGGAGGCGTGGTGGCTCGCCGAGCAGCTGTCCGTGCGGGCCCGGCACGCCCGCGGCCCCGCACCGCTCGTCACGTCCACGGTGGCCGATCCTGGTGCCGCCGACCCGGTCGCTCCGATCGCTCCGGCCGCTCCGGCCGCTCCGGCCGCTCCGGCCGCTCCGGCCGCTCCGGCCGCTCCGGAGGGCGACGCGCTCTGGCAGCGGCCCCTAAGCTGAGTGGCATGGAGCTTCCGGAGTTCGCGCCCGGTCTCGGCAGCCGGGTCGAGCTGACCGTCACCGATGCCGACACGGCCCAGGCGCTCGGTTCCGGCGATGTGCCGGTGCTCGCCACGCCGCGGGTCCTGGCCCTGGCCGAGGCCGCGACGGTGGCGGCCACCGCCCGGCAGCTGCCCGGCGGTCTGACCACGGTGGGCACCCGGGCCGAGGTGGAGCACCGGGCCCCGACGCCGGTGGGGCACCGGGTGGTGGCCCAAGCGACGCTCGCCCGGCAGGACGGCCGCACGCTGATCTTCGAGGTCACCGTCCACGACGGTGCGGACCTGGTCGCGGAGGTGCGGGTCGAGCGGGTCGTCCTCGATCGGCGGCGGTTCATCGCCAAGGCGCTCGGGGATGAGTGATTTCACCGCGACGCTGCCCCGCAAGCGGATGGCGGCCGGGCTGCTCTTCCGGGATCCGGGCGGGCGGGTGCTGCTGGTCGAGCCGGCGTACAAGCCGACCTGGGAGATCCCCGGCGGGACCGTGGAGGCCGGCGAGTCCCCCTACGCCGCGGCGGTCCGGGAGCTGAAGGAGGAGCTGGGCCTCGACCTGACGCCGGGCCGGCTGCTGGTCACCGACTGGGTGCCGCCGCAGCCGGACCGCACCGAGGGCCTGATGCTGGTCTTCGACGGCGGCGTGCTCACCGAGCGGGACACCGCGCGGATCCAGGTGCCCGCCGACGAGCTGCTCGGCTGGGCGTGGTGCACCGAGCAGGAGGCGGCCGCGCGGTTGCCGGAGAGACTGGCCCGGCGGGTGCGCGCGGCCGTCACCGCGTCGGCGGACGGCACGTCGCTCTATCTGGACGACGGCTTCCCGGTGGGCTAGCTCCAGCGGGTGGCGAGCTCCTCGACGGTCGGCATCGCGACCGCGCCGCCGGGGCGTTCGCAGACGAGGCCGGCCACCTGCAGCGCGAACGTCACGTAACCCTGCCAGCCGGCGAGGTCCACCGGGACACCCTGGACGAGCAGGCGGCTCACCAGGGCCGCCATGACCGAGTCACCGGCTCCGGTGGCATCCACCGCGGCGACCCGCGGGGCCGGGATCATGGCGGTGCCGTCCGGCGTAGCGATGTAGGCGCCCTTGGCGCCGCAGGTCACCACGACCGCGCGGGCGCCGAGTTTGAGGATGTGGCTCGCGGCCGTCTCGGGCGTCGCGCCGTTCCAGAGCACCTCGACGTCGGCCGAGCTGAGCTTCACCAGGTCGGCGGTGGCGAAATACTCCTCGACGAGGTCGCGCAGCTCGTCGACCGCGGCGACGTCGGGGAGCAGTTTCGGGCGGACGTTGGGGTCGAAGACGCGCACCGGGCCCGGCACCGACCAGGCGGCCCGGGCGGCGGCCTGGAACGGCTCGCGCATCAGTGCGATCGACCCGGCGTAGACCACCGCCGCGCCGGCCACCGCGGCCTCGTCGACGTCGTCCGGCGTGACCAGCGAGTAGGAGGGCGGCTCGCCGTAGAACTGGAACGTCGGCTCGGCGCCCTCGAACGTGGTCACCGCGAGTGTGGTCGGCACCGGCACCCGGGTCACCGAGGTCGTGGCGACGCCGGTCTCGGTCAGGAACGCCGCGATGCGGTCGGCGAGCGTGTCACCGCCGAGCGAGCCGACATAGCGCACCTCGCCGCCGAGCCGGGTCACGCCGACCGCCACGTTCAGCGGGGCTCCCCCGATCGCCTGGCGGTAGATCAGTTCACCGGTCTCCAGCTCGGTCTCCAGGAGGTCGACGAGCGCCTCGCCCAGCACCACCGCGTACCCCATATCCGTGCTCTCCTCCCGGTCGCGCCGCCGGCCTCAGCGACTGCGTCCCCGGAAAGTTAGCACCCTCCCCGCGCTCGTCCGGTTTGGCGTGATTTGGCATTATCTGGGGATGCGTCGCTTGCTTCCCGCCCTGGCCACCGTGTTCGTCACCGCTCTCGCCGGCTGCGGCAGCTCCCCCGGTCTCGACGGCATCGGCGGCGGCGAGCCGTCCCTGCCGCCGCCCGGCACGCCGTTCATGATCTCCAGCGGCCTCCCGGCCCCGTCGGGTTCCGCCGGTGCCTCCGCCGGCGAGCAGGCCCCACTGACCGAGGGGACGGCGTCGGGCACGTTCCAGCCCGCCCCCCAGGGCACCCAGGCGGTCACGTACGACAAGGCGGTGGTCCCGCCCGGAGCGACGGCCCAGGTCTCGATCGCGACGACCGCCCAGGGGGTACGGGTACGGCTCGCCGTGACCGGGATGGTGCCCCGCCGCGCGTACGGGGCCCACCTGCACACGATGACCTGCACCTCGGTGCCCGACGACGCCGGTCCGCACTACCAGCACCAGGCGGACCCGTCGAAGCCGTCGGTGGACCCCGCGTACGCGAACCCGGGCAACGAGGTGTGGCTGGACTTCACCACCGACAGCCGGGGCGCCGCGACCGTCGCGTCGAGCCACGACTGGGCGTTCGGGGCTACGCAGCCGCCGCGGTCGCTGATCCTGCACGCGGAGCTCACGCGTACCGACGCGGGCAAGGCCGGGACGGCCGGGCCCCGGGTGGCGTGCCTCACCTTGCGCCCGTAGTTGATCTTCAAACGGCATCCGGGGCGAAAACCTGTCGGTGGGAAGCGGTAACGTCTCAGTCGCAACGCGGGACAGACGGGAGGCTCCACCATGGCTGAGCAGGGCGACGGCAAGACGCCGGCGAAGACGGAATCACACGACCCCGACTTCCCCGAGGCGTTCCTGCAGTTCATGCGCAGTGGCTGGCGGGAGGACGCGCTGGAGGTCACGGCGCGCCCCGAGGTGCCCAACTACGCCAAGCGGCGGGCCGCGCTGTCCGACGCGTTCCCGGGCGAGACGCTGATCATCCCGACCGGCAACGAGAAGGTGCGCGCCAACGACACCGACTACCCGTTCCGGCCGGGCAGCGACTACGTCTACCTCACCGGCGACGCGGACCCCGACGGCGTGCTCGTCATGCGCCCGAGCGGCTCCGGGCACGACGCGGTCCTCTACACCCACGACCGCAACTCCAAGGCCACCGACGCGTTCTTCCGCGACCGCAACGGCGAGCTGTGGGTCGGCCGCCGGCACACGCTCGCCGAGCGCTCCACCGAGCTGGGCATCGAGACCGCGCCGTACGGCGAACTCGGCCGCGCCCTCGCCGACAACGCCCCGGCCCGCACCCGGGTGCTGCGCGGCCTCGACGCCGCGGTCGACCGCACCGTGCTGGCCTACGACCCCGACCCGTCGGTGCGCCGTGACCGCACCCTGGCCGGGGTGATCTCCGAGCTCAAGCTCGTCAAGGACGAGTGGGAGATCGCCCAGCTCCAGGAGGCGATCGACGCCACCGTCCGCGGCTTCGAGGACGTCGCCCGGGTCCTGCCCGCCGACCGCGGCGTCAAGGAACGCCTCCTCGAGGGCGTCTTCGGCCTGCGGGCCCGCACCGACGGCAACGACGTCGGCTACAGCAGCATCGTCGGCGCCGGCGCCCACGGCACGATCCTGCACTGGATCCGCAACAACGGCGTCACCACCCCGGGCGACCTGCTGCTCATGGACATGGGCGTCGAGGCCCGCTCGTTCTACACCGCGGACGTGACCCGCACGATGCCGGTCTCCGGCACGTTCACGCCGCTGCAGCGCCAGGTCTACGACATCGTGCACGCCTCCCAGCAGGCCGGCATGGACGCCATCCGGCCGGGCGTCAAGTTCCACGACATCCACCTCACCTGCATGCGCGTGCTCGCCGAGGGCCTGCACGACCTGGGCCTGCTCCCGGTCGGCGTCGACGAGGCGATGTCCGAGAACTCCACGGTCTACCGCCGCTGGACGCTGCACGGCTTCGGCCACATGCTGGGCATCGACGTCCACGACTGCTCCGCGGCCCGCAAGGAGACCTACCGCGACGGCGCGCTCCAGGAGGGCTACGTCCTCACCGTCGAGCCCGGCCTGTACTTCCAGCCCGAGGACGACCTGGTCCCCGAGGAGCTGCGCGGCGTCGGTGTCCGCATCGAGGACGACGTCCTGGTGACCGCGGACGGCTGCCGCAATCTGTCGGCCGCCCTGCCCCGCACCTCCGCCGACGTCGAGGCCTGGCTGACCTCCCAGCGCGAAGCCGGCCCCCGCCTGCCCGACTGACAAACGGCCTGCCTGCCCGGCCTGAGACGAGGCCGGGCAGCGCAGATCTCTCCCGCCGCTGCGCCTAGGACCTCGGGGTGTACTCCGAGATGACGAAGCAGGTGTTGTCCTCGTTGTCGCCGTTCTCGGAGACGTCGAACGAGACCGCCACCGGGTGGCCGTCGGCGGGGTCGGCGCTGGTCGACATCTTGCCGCCGTCCTCGGCCGCGGTCCGGGCGATCTCGAGGAGGCCGCCGAGCGTCGGCGGCTCGATCTCCTCCTCGCTCGTGAACTGCCGGTCGTCGGTGCGCTCGACGTTCGCCACCTCGCCACCCGCGACCGTGACCTTGTAGATGCCGAGCTGCTTCTTGCCCTCGCAGCCGCGCTCCACGACGTACTCGTAGTTCGCTGGCTCGGTCCAGGCCGGCGGCGACGCGGCGGTGGACGCGGCGGCCGAGGCGCCGGGCTCCCACGCCGGGGTCTCCGGGTCGGACGTGCACCCCGCGGCCAGCGCCACCATCAACAGACCGCACATCACCGGCAGCGCACGCACGTCGAACTCTCCCCCACCTTCGACGACCGCGATCCGGGCCGTCACCGGTGCGTCATGATCCCGCAAGTCGCCCCGGCGCTCAACCCGGCCCCGTCCCCCGGCCGGCGGTCAGCCGACGACGCGCAGCAGCATCAGCGCCGTGTCGTCGACCGCATGACCGCCGGTGTATCCGGTGACCTCGTGACGCAACGCCGCGAGGGCGGACGGTGTACCGGGCCAGGGCGGTCAGCTTGGCCGCGTCGATGCCCTTGCCGCACACATCGCCCACCACCGCGCACCACGACGCTTCCCGGGTGTGGAACAGGTCGTGGAAGTCCCCGACCACCTCGGCCCCGTGCACGCCGGCGGGCAGGTAGGCGGCGGCGGCGTCCATGCCCGCGGCGTCCGGCAGGCGGGGTGGCGGTCACCGCGGCGAGCCGGGCCGGGTCGGGAACCGCCGGTGGCAACTCCCCGGTCGCTCCTGCCATGCGTCACCCGCTGCCGCTCACGCCCGTAGCGACCCGCCCCGCTCCCACAGTACGGTTTCGATGAGACCGGCGGCGTCCGGCTGTTCGCCGATTCCGCGCCGCAGCTCGGCGGACCGGGCGAGCACCGCCGGGTCCGCGGTCAGCTCCAGCAGCGCCGCCCGCAGCTCGGCGGCTGTGACGGTGGCCGTGTCCACGACGCGGGCGACGCCGAGCTCCGCGAGCCGGTCGGCGTTGGCGAACTGGTCGGCGGCCTGGGGTGCGGCGATCATCGGGACACCGCAGGCCAGGCCCTCGCTGCTGCCACCCATGCCGGCGTGGGTCAGGAACGCGTCGGCCCGCTCCAGGATCGCGAGCTGCGGCACCCACGGGTGCACCTCGACACTGTCCGGGACGGCCCCGAGCTCGGCCGGGTCGACGTGCCGCCCGATCTGCAGGATTGTGTGCCAGCCGGGCAGGTCGCCGAACGCCTCGACGCAGCGCCGGTAGAAATCCGGGTGCCGGGTGAACGCGGAACCCAGCGACACGAGCAGCACCTTGTCCGCCGACGCCGGGCGGGTCCACGATCCACGGTCGCCGAGGACCGGGCCGGCGAACGAGTAGACCGCGGGGTCGACCCGGTCGGCGTTCGGCTGCAGGGCCCGCGGGATCAGCACCACGCACCGCTCGGGCCGGCCCTGGAACGCGACACTGTCCGTGACGGCCGACCCGTTGGCGGCGAGCCAGTCCGCATACCGCCGGTAGTAGTCCGCCGCCGCGGGATCGGCGCGCATGGCGGCGGTCTCCTGCTCATAACCGTCCCAGGCCACGAACGTCGGGGAGAGCTGGATCGCGGGGATGCCCCACTCCTCGGCCAGGATCCGGGTGGGCGCGGCGGCTATGTCGTACAGGAAAAGATCGGGTCTGTCCTCGGTGAAGATCGCCCTGAGCTGCGGGAGCATGGCGATCGCGTCGTCGAGGAAGATCGTCAGCTGCTCGACCCAGTCCTCCGGCCACTCGTCGTCGGTGGTGGGCAGCGTCGACGCGTACGGTCTCAGCCCGGCCCCGGCACCCTCGATGGCCGCGCCGAACGCCTTGTCGTTCGCGTACGTGACCCGGTGCCCGCGCGCGACGAGGGTGCGCACGATCTCCAGGCTCGGGTTGACGTGCCCGTGGGCGGGGATGCTGACCATGGCGATGTGCGACATGAGTGCTCCTTCACTGGCGAGACGGACCGTCTCGTCTCCCCACCGTTGCGCGTCTAGCCGGAGTTGTCAAGACGGGCGGTAGGGTCGGCGACGTGTCCCGCCCCGACCCCGACCCCGCTCGCCGCAACGAGCGCTCCCGCCGCGCGATCCTCGGCGCCGCCCTGGAACTACTGGCCGAGACCGGTTACCGCGACCTGAGCGTCGAGGCGATCGCCGCGCGGGCCGGCGTCGGCAAACAGACCATCTACCGGTGGTGGCGCGGCAAGGGCGCGGTCATCCTGGACGCACTCGTCGACCAGCTCACCCGCGCCGGCGACCCCGCCCTGCCGGACACCGGCGACCTGCGCGCCGACCTGCGCGGCATGCTGCGGGCCACGGTCGCCGAGTTCGCCGACCCCCGGCTGTCCGCGACCACCCGCGCCCTCACCATCGAGACCCTGTCCGACGACGACCTGGCCGGCCAGGTCCGCGACCGGCTCCTGCGCCCGCAGCTCACCGCGGTGCGCACCCGCCTGGAATCCGCCCGGCGGGCCGGCCAGGTCCGCCCGGACGTCGACCTGGACCAGGCGGTCGAACTCCTCTTCGGACCGCTGTACCACCGCTGGCTGCTGCGCAACGGCCCCCTGACCGACGACTACGCCGACGGCATCGTCGACCTCACCGTCACCGCGATCGGATGATGCCAGAGCTCAAGACGTGCGGCGGCACAGATGCCGTGCAGCACCATCGTGCCGGCGCCCACGTCCTCGCGGATGGAGCCCTCCTCGACGCCCGCGGCCAGCAGGCCGGCCATGGCCTGGTCCAGCACCCGGCCACCGTCGGCGAGCGCGTCCGAACGCGTGGCCACGAGGGGGGCGAGCGTGCGCGCCAGGCCCTGGTGGGTGCGCAGATGGTTCACGAAGCCGCGCAGGAACGCCGCCGGCGCGGGGAGGAGGCGCACGCCAACCCCGAGCAACTGCGCGCGGTCTGCCGCGACACCCTGGCCGAAGCGCGCCGGCTGGGCGTGCCGGTGCCGCGGCTGGAGGCAGCCGAGCCCTACTTCGCTGACATCGCCGCCGAGCAGTAATCCCGGTGCCAGGAGGTCACGGTTCCGCGATACTGCAGCGGGCCGGTGGCAGAGCCGGGTTATCGCGGCGCCGACGAGTTGACAGCCGGGCACGCACGGCGACCGGTCGGCGCGTGGGGCCGCTGGCGTGCCATGCCCCACCGGGGGTTCAAATCCCCTCCGGCCCGCACCGCCGCGCCGAGCCGGCGCCGAGCCCGGCAGCCATCACGAACAGGCGGTCCGGGGTGCGCCGGCCGGCGCCGGGGCCGATCTCGATGTGCTGGAATCCGTTGGCCCGCAACAGATCCGTCAATTCCGGGAGCCGCCAGGGGCGCATGGTGAAGTCGTGGTGGACGGTCTCACCGGCCAGGGTGTAGGTCTCCGCGACCCGCAGCAGCCCGTCGTCCCAGGTCGTGGTGCCGGTGAACGTGAGGCCGGTGGCGACCGTCCGGCTGCGGGGTGTGCCGTCGGCCCGGGCACGGGCGGCCCCGGCCTCGCGGACGTCGAGGAACAGCCGGCCGCCGGGGCGCAGGCTGCCGGTCAGGGTGGCCAGCGCCGCGGCCCGGTCGGCGTCGGTGAGCAGGTCGTTGAGGACACCCCGGCAGGTCACCGCGTCGTGCTCCGGTGCCGGCACCATCGTGCGAAGATCGACCAGCCGGGTACGCGCACCCGGGCACCGTCGCACCGCGATCGCCAGCAGCTCCGGGGCGGCATCGGCGAGCTCGACCCGGTGCCCCCGGGCACGGAATTCCGCGGCGTGCCGCCCGGTGCCGCAACCGGCGTCGAGCAGTGACGACGCCGGGGCGATCCGGGCGCAGACCGCGTCCACCCACGGCTCGGCCGGGTCATCGATCAGCAGGTCGTAGCCGTCGGCATGGCGCGCGTAGAACGGGCGGTCGCTCACCGTCCACATCGTGTCACGCGCCTGCGCGACGCCACCGCGGCCGGGCGAACGTTCAGCTGCCGGCCTGCTGGGTGTCGTGATCGTGCTGGGCGGCCAGCACCGCCGGCATGTTCGTCTCGAGGTGCTCGATCAGGTCGAGCAGCTTCACCGCGGTGCCCCGGCCGAGGTCGGTGAGGCTGTACTCCACCCGGGGGGGCATCACGGCGTGCACCTCGCGGCGGACGAAGCCGTCGCGTTCGAGCGCTTGCAGGGTCTGGGCCAGCATTTTTTCGCTGATGCCGTCGACCCGCCGCCGCAGGGCGTTGAAGCGGGCCGGCCCGGGCTGCAGGCCGGCCAGGGTGAGCAGCCCCCAGCGGCCGGTGAGGTGCTCCAGCACGGGCCGGGAGGGGCAGCCGCGGGCGAACACGTCGAACGGGGGCGGGGTGTCCATAACGCCTATGCTACCCGCCACACAGCACTAACTTTTAGTTTGCGCTTTCAAAAAGTTAGCGTACGGTTCCGGGTAAGCCCCTCGTTGAAGGAGAGTTCGATGATCGTTGTCACCGGAGCCACCGGACAGTTCGGCCGACTGGCCGTCGAGAGCCTGCTGCGCCGCGGCGTGCCCGCCAGTGAGATCGCGGTCGCCGTGCGCAGCCCGGAGAAGGCCGCCGGGCTCGCGGCGCTCGGCGTCGAGGTGCGCGAGGCCGACTACGACCGGCCGGAGACCCTCACCGCGGCGTTCGCCGGAGCGGACAAACTGCTGTTCGTCTCCGCCAACGGCCCGGACCCGGTGCGGGTCGTCCAGCACCGGGCCGTGGTCGACGCCGCACGGGCGGCCGGGGTTGGGCTGGTCGCCTACACGTCGCTGGCCGGCGCCGACACCAGCCCGCTGGGCCTGGCCGGCGTGCACCGCGACACCGAGGCCGCGCTGGCCGCGTCCGGGCTGGCGACCGTGCTGCTGCGCAACGGCTGGTACACCGAGAACTACACCGCGACGCTGGCCGACGGGGTCACCCGCGGCGGCATCGCCGGGTCCGCCGGGGACGGCCGGATCGCGTCGGCCACCCGCGCCGACCTGGCCGAGGCGGCCGCCGCCGTGCTCACCGCCACCGAACCCCAGGCCGGGCGGGTGTACGAGCTGACCGGCGACACCGCGTGGACGCTGAGCGAGCTGGCCGCCGAGGCGAGTGCGGTGTCCGGCCGGCCGGTCGGCTACACGGACCTGCCCGCCGAGCACTACGCCGGGATCCTCACCGGCGCGGGCCTGCCGGACTTCCTGGTCGAGCTGCTCGTGGACGCCGACGTGCAGGTCTCCCGGGGCTCCCTGGCGCCGGTGAGCGGCGACCTGGCCACGCTGCTCGGCCGCCCGGCCACCCCGCTGCGCGACGCGGTCACCGACGCGCTCAAGGGCTGACCGCGCGTGGACCTGGCCGCCTACCGAGGCCTGATCGACCTCGACCGCCCGTTCCACCACGCCGCGCCGCCGGGCTCGCCCGCCCCGGACCCGGGCGCGGTCCTGGAGCTGCTCGCCGGGGATCCGGCGATGGCCCGGCTCGGCGTCACACCCGGGCAGGCGCGGCGGGTGGCCGGGGCGGGGCGCGGACCGGCGCGGGATCTGCTGCGCGCGATGCTGACCGTGCGTGACCCGGGGCCGCTGCCCGGCGCGGTGGTCCCGCTCCTGGACGGCCTGCTCGCCGCCGAACGCGCCGGGCGGCCCGAGGTGGACGCCGCCGCGTTGCCCGGCGTCGGCGGCGGCCGGCCCTCCGCGATGGCGCTGTGGCGCGGGGACATCACCACGCTGCGTGTCGACGCCATCGTGAACGCCGCCAACTCCGGGCTGCTCGGCTGCTTCCGGCCGGGGCACCCCTGCATCGACAACGCCATCCACAGCGCGGCCGGACCCCGGCTGCGCGACGACTGCCGGGCCGTTGTCGCCGCGCAGGGCTCCCCGGAGCCGACCGGCACGGCGAAGATCACCCGGGGATACCACCTGCCGGCCCGGTACGTGCTGCACACCGTCGGCCCGGTGGTCGACGGGGAACCCGGGGCGGGGCACGAGGCGGCGCTCGTCTCCGCGTACACGTCATGTCTTGATCTGGCCGCCGAGGTCGACGACGTCCGCAGTGTGGCCCTATGTGCCGTCAGCACCGGGGTCTTCGGGTATCCGGGGTTGCCGGCCGCGCGGACAGCGGTGCGCACGGTGACCGGGTGGCTGGCCGCGCATCCGGGACGGCTCGACCGGGTCGTGTTCGACGTCTGGTCGGCCGACGACCGGCGCTTCTACCAGCAGGCACTGAGCGAAGGACCACGATGAACCTCGACACCGTCCGGCAGTGGCTCGACGAGTCCGACCGGGTCCTGATCGGCGCGGGCGCGGGTCTGTCCGTGGCGGCCGGTTACGACTACGGCGACCCGGTCCGTTTCGCCGAGTTGTTCCCCGCGCTGCACCGGCTCGGCCTGCGGGCCCGGTACCAGCTCATCGGTGCCCGGCTGCCACCGGACCTGCTCTGGGGTTACTGGGCCGCGCACGTCACCGACATCCGGTTCGGCCCGGGCCCGCACCCGGTCTACGAGCGGCTGCGGGCGCTGATCGGCGAGCGGGACCACTTCGTCATGACGTCCAACGTGGACGGCCTGTTCGCGCGGGGCGGCTTCGATCCCGGCCGGGTGTTCACCGTGCAGGGCGACTACGGCCGGTACCAGTGCGAGACGCCGTGCACCCGCCAGACCTGGCAGAGCCGGCCGATCATCGACGCCGCGCTGGCCGCGTACGACCCGTCCACCGGCCGGGTCACCGACCCGGCCGCGATCCCGTCGTGCCCGAACTGCGGTGGCGAGGTGTTCCTCAACGTGCACAAGGGACCGGAGTACATCGTCGACCCGTACCTGCCGGCCGGCCGGCGCCTGCAGAGCTGGCTGGCCGCGGCCCCGGCCGACGAGCGGCTGCTCGTGCTCGACCTCGGCAGTGGGTACAACACCCCGGGCGTCATCCGGTGGCCGATGGAACGCGTCGCCCGGGAACGTCCCCGCGGGCGCCTGATCCGGGTGAACACCCAGCATCCGGAGGTGCCGGCCGAGCTCGGCGGCCGGGCGTTCGGCACCAGCGTGGACGCCGGGGTGTTGCTGGCGGAACTGACAGCGCCCCGCCTTCCCTGATCGGAAGGCGGGGCGCGGCCTGGTGCGTACGCGTCAGCTGTCGAGCATCTTGCGCAGGACGTACTGCAGGATGCCGCCGTGGCGGTAGTAGTCGGCCTCGCCGGGGGTGTCGATGCGGACGTCCGCGTCGAACTCCACGCCGGTGTCCGTGCGGACCTTGACCGTGGACGGGATGCCGCCCTCGTTGAGCGCCGTCACGCCGGTGATGGAGAACGTCTCCGTGCCGGTGAGGCCGAGCGACTCCGCGTTGGTCTTGGGCGGGAACTGCAGCGGCAGCACGCCCATGCCGATCAGGTTGGAGCGGTGGATGCGCTCGTAGGACTCGGCGATGACCGCGCGGACGCCCAGGAGCATGGTGCCCTTGGCCGCCCAGTCACGCGACGAGCCGGAGCCGTACTCCTTGCCGGCGAGGATGACCAGCGGGATGCCGGCCTCCTTGTAGGCGGTGGAGGCGTCGTAGATGGTCGACCGGTCGCCGGTGAGGTGGTTGACCGTGAAGCCACCCTCGACACCGGGGACGAGCTGGTTGCGCAGGCGGATGTTCGCGAACGTGCCGCGGATCATCACCTCGTGGTTGCCGCGCCGGGAGCCGTATGAGTTGAACTCGTGCTTGGGCACCCCGTGCTCGGCGAGGTACTTGCCGGCGGGCGAGTCGGCCTTGATGGAGCTGGCCGGGGAGATGTGGTCGGTGGTGACCGAGTCGCCCAGCTTGGCCAGCACCCGCGCGCCCGGGATGTCCACCACGGGGGACGGCGTGGCGGCCATGCCCTCGAAGTAGGGGGGCTTGCGGACGTAGGTGGACTCGGATGCCCACTCGAACGTCTTGCCCTCCGGGGTGGGCAGCGACTGCCACTGCTCGTCGCCGGCGAAGACGTCCTGGTAGGCCGCGGAGTAACCGGTCGCGCCGATCGCCGAGGCGATGGTGTCGTCGATCTCCTTGGCGCTGGGCCAGATGTCGGCGAGGAAGACCGGCTGGCCGTCCGAGCCGGTGCCGAGCGGCTCGGTGGTGATGTCGAGGTCCATCGTGCCGGCCAGCGCGTACGCGACGACCAGCGGCGGCGACGCCAGGTAGTTCATCTTGATGTCGGGGTTGATCCGGCCCTCGAAGTTGCGGTTGCCGGAGAGCACGCTGACCGCGGTGAGGTCGGCCTCGTTGACCGCGGCCGAGATCTCCTCGAGCAGCGGGCCGGAGTTGCCGATGCAGGTGGTGCAGCCGTAGCCGACCAGGTTGAAACCGAGCTTGTCCAGGTACGGCGTGAGGCCGGCGCGGTCGTAGTAGTCCATGACGACCTTGGAACCCGGCGCGAGGGTGGTCTTGACCCACGGCTTGCGGGACAGGCCGCGCTCGACCGCGTTGCGGGCCAGCAACGCCGCACCGATCATGACCTGCGGGTTCGAGGTGTTGGTGCAGGACGTGATCGCGGCGATGCCGACGAAGCCGTGGTCCAGTTCGAACTCGGTGCCGTCGCTGAGCGTGACCCGGGTCGGCTTGGACGGGCGGCCCGCGGAACCGGTCGCGGCGGAGAAGACGTGCGGCTTGTCGACCGCCGAGTCCGCGTGGTTGGCCGGGGCGTCGCTGGCCGGGAAGGACTCCTCGGACGCCTCGTCGGCGGGGCCGTTGCCCTGCACGTAGTTGGTGAGCGCGTCGCGGAACATCGGCTTCGCGGCGTCCAGCGGCACCCGGTCCTGGGGACGCTTCGGGCCGGCCAGCGACGGGACGATCGTCGACAGGTCCAGCTCGAGCTTCTCCGAGTAGTCCGGCTCGGCGTTCGGGTCGAGCCACAGGCCCTGACGCTTCGCGTACGCCTCGACGAGCTTGACCTGGGCCTCGGACCGGCCGGTCAGCTTCAGGTACTTGATGGTCTCGTCGTCGATCGGGAAGATCGCGGCGGTGGAGCCGTACTCCGGCGACATGTTGCCGATGGTGGCCCGGTTGGCGAGAGGCACGGCGGTGACGCCGGGGCCGTAGAACTCGACGAACTTGCTGACCACGCCGTGCTGGCGGAGCATCTCGGTGATGGTCAGCACCAGGTCGGTGGCGGTGGTGCCGGCCGGCATCTCGCCGGAGAGCTTGAAGCCGACCACGCGCGGGATCAGCATGCTGACCGGCTGGCCGAGCATCGCGGCCTCGGCCTCGATGCCGCCCACGCCCCAGCCCAGCACGCCCAGGCCGTTGACCATGGTGGTGTGCGAGTCGGTGCCCACGACGGTGTCGGGGTACGCGGTCCTACCCCCCGTGGGACCCTCTCGCTCCATGATCGTACGGGCCAGGTATTCGATGTTGACCTGGTGCACGATGCCGGTGCCGGGCGGGACGACCTTGAACTCGTTGAACGCGGTCTGTCCCCAGCGCAGGAACTGGTAGCGCTCGCGGTTGCGCTGGTATTCGAGCTCGACGTTGCGGGCGAACGCGTCCTCGCGTCCGAACAGGTCGGCGATGACCGAGTGGTCGATGACCAGCTCGGCCGGGGCGAGCGGGTTGACCTTGGTGGGGTCGCCGCCGAGGTCCTTGACGGCCTCGCGCATGGTGGCGAGGTCGACCACGCACGGGACGCCGGTGAAGTCCTGCATGAGGACCCGCGCCGGCGTGAACTGGATCTCCACGCTCGGGTCGGCGCTGGAGTCCCAGCCGCCGAGGGCACGGATGTGGTCGGCGGTGATGTTCGCGCCGTCCTCCGTGCGGAGCAGGTTCTCCAGCAGGATCTTCAGGGAGTAGGGCAGGCGTTCATGACCCTCGACCTTGTCGATCGTGAAAATCTCGTAGCTCGCGTCGTCGACGCGCAGCTCGCTCTTCGCACCGAAGGTGTCCAGGCTGGCCACGTCTTCTCCTTCCAGACCCAGCGACCGTGAGTAGTCCTCAGCAGTCTTCCGCACCGGCTGGTGCCGCGCGGCGGTTAGGCATACCTAACTCAGCGTCAATGTCGTCGGCTAAACCGTACGTCCGTCTTGTTAGCCGACGCAACCCGCCCCACCGGTTTCGCGGTTGTTCCCGTCGGGTATCCATGATCCGTGCAGGCACCCACGGATCTGGACCGCTTCACGGATTTCTTCGACCGCTACGGATCGGCCCTGACACGGGGCGACGTCGCCGCGGTGGCCGGTTGCTACGCGCTGCCCGGGATGGTGGTCGCGGATTCGTACAGCTTCACGTTCAGCTCCCCGGCCGCGGTGGCACTGTCGTTCCTGGGGGCCGCCCCGTCGTACCACGACCAGCACATCGTCGCGGCGCACGCGCAGCTCCACGATGTGCAGCAGCTCAGTGCGGCGCTCTCCATGGTCCACGTCGAGTGGGAATACCTCGACAGCCTGGGCAACGCCGTTCCCGGTGAGAGCTATCGATACCTGATCCGTATGGACGCCGACGGGCCCCGCATCACAACGGTGATCTCCACCCGCTGAGAGTGCCATCATGGTCACCATGTGGCTCATCGTGCATTTTCCCCAGGACGGGTCGTTGTACGCCTGGGGTGACATCGACGAGTCCGCCAAGACGAGCTTCCCCGACGGGCATCCGTTCGCCGGCGCGGACGACCATGGGCGGTTCGCCTGGGTGCGTCTGGCCGAGGGTGCCCGCGAGGTCGGCTTCCTGGTCGTCGGCCCGGACGGGGTCAAGGACGTCGCCGGGGACCGGTTCGTCGACCCGGGCGTGACGCCGGAGATCTGGCTGCGGCCCGGCGACCCCGAGATCTACCCCGCGCCTGTCACGGAGAGCATCGACGACGGCTTCGCCGTGATCCACTATCGCCGCCCGGACGGGGACTACGCCGGGTGGGGCGTGCACGCCTGGGAAGGCACACCCACCAAACCCCGATGGGGTACGCCCACCGAGCCCGATTCCTACGACTCCTACGGAGCGGTGTTCCGCGTTCCGGTGCGACCCGGCGCGGCCGGCGTACGTTTCGTGATCCACCGGGGTGACCAGAAGGACCTGCCGGACGACCAGCGGCTCGATCTGACCGTGAGCCGCGCGGTGTGGGTGCTCGCCGGCGAGGTCGCGCCCGTACGCCCCGACCTGGGGTCGCTGGGTCCCGAGCTGGACCCGGCGCGGTCCCTGGCGGTCTTCGTCGACCGCACCACCATCGCCCTGCCGGCCCGGTTCACCGGCGCGTTCACGCTGGTCGCCTCCGCCGGCGGGGAGGTGCGCCGCGACGGGGGCGAGCTGGTGGGGGAGCACGAGATCCTGCCGCTCACGCCGCGCCCGGGCGGATTGTTCCAGGCGCAGAGCCGGCGGTTCCCGCACCTGCGCGCCTACCGGGCGTACGCCGTGCCCGAGCTCGCCGACGCCGCCCTCGGGCACCTGCTGCGCGGCCAGCTGCTGGTCGCCGGCCGGGACGAGCACGGCCGTGTGATCACCCTGACCGGCGTGCAGCTGCCCGGCGTCCTCGACGACCTGTACGCGGACGCCGCCGAGGCCCCCCTCGGGCCGCTGTCGGTGTGGGCGCCGACCGCGCGGACGGTGTCGCTGGAGCTCTCGAAGACCCCGGGGGACGACGAGCCCCGGATCCACCCGATGGACCGCGACCCGGCGACCGGCGTGTGGAGCGTCGCCGGCAAGCCGAAGTGGCTCGGGCGCTACTACCGCTACCGGGTCGAGGTCTGGCACCCGGCCGCGCAACAGATCGTGACCAGCAGCGTCACCGACCCGTACTCGCTCTCGCTGTCCGCCGGATCCACCCACAGCCAGCTCGTCGACCTGGACGACCCGGCGCTCAAGCCGCCCGGCTGGGACACCCTGGCCAAGCCGCCCGCGGTCGCCCCGGCCCGGATGCTGATCGCCGAGGCGCACGTCCGGGACTTCTCCATCGCCGACCGCAGCGTCCCGGCGGCGCACCGCGGCACGTATCTCGCGTTCACCGACGAGGACACCGCCGGCATGCGGCACCTGCGGTCACTCGCCGACGCCGGGCTCACCCACCTGCACCTGCTGCCCGCGTTCGACTTCGCCACCGTGCCCGACCGCCGCGCCGAGCAGGCCGTACCGCTGTGCGACCTGGCGTCGTTCCCGCCGGACTCACCCGAGCAGCAGCGCGCGGTCATGGCCGTCGCCGACGACGACGGCTTCAACTGGGGTTACGACCCGCTGCACTACACGACACCCGAGGGCAGTTTCGCCGCCGAACCGGCCGGCAGCGCGCGGATCCTGGAATTCCGCCGGATGGTCGCCGCGCTCAACGCGGCCGGCCTGCGCGTCGTCATGGACGTCGTCTACAACCACACGATGGCCGACGGGCTCGCCCCGCTCAGCGTCCTCGACAAGGTCGTACCCGGCTACTACCACCGGTTGCTCGACGACGGCACCGTCGCGGAGTCGACCTGCTGCTCCAACACCGCGCCCGAGCACCTGATGATGGGCCGGCTCGTCGTCGACTCGCTCACCACCTGGGCCCGGCACTACAAGGTCGACGCGTTCCGGTTCGACCTGATGGGCCACCACCCGCGGGCCAACATCCTGGCGGTCAAGGCGGCCCTCGGCGACGACATCTACCTGTACGGCGAGGGCTGGAACTTCGGCGAGGTGGCCTACGACGCCCGCTTCGCCCAGGCCACCCAGGTCAACATGGCCGGCACCGGGGTCGGCACGTTCGACGACCGGCTGCGCGACGCGGCCCGCGGCGGAGCGGCGCACGGCAACGACCCCGGCACCCGGGGCTTCGCGACCGGTCTCGGCCCGGACACCCCGCCGCACGTCCACGACCGGATCAAGGTCGGCCTGTCCGGTGCGCTCGCCACGTACAGGTTCGTCACCCACACCGGCGCCTCGCAGTGCGGTTCGCAGATCGATTACAACGGCTCCCCGAGCGGTTACACCACGAGCCCGGCCGAGTGCGTGACCTATGTGGACGCCCACGACAACGAGATCCTGTACGACGCGATGGCGTTCAAACTGCCCCGCGACCTGAGCATCGAGGACCGGGCCCGGATGCAGGTGCTCGCGTTGTCGCTGGTGGTGCTCGGGCAGGGCGTGGGCTTCTTCGCGCTCGGCAGCGAGCGGCTGCGGTCCAAATCCCTCGACCGCAACTCCTACAACTCCGGCGACTGGTTCAACCAGATCCGCTGGGACCCGGCGGACGGCAACGGCTTCGGCGTGGGCCTGCCCCCGGCCGCCGACAACGAGGAGGTCTGGGGCCACGCCCGGCCGCTGCTGGCCGACCCCGCCCTCGTCCCGCCGCCCGCGATCGTGGACCTGACCGCGGCCCGCTTCGCCGAGCTGCTGCGCGTCCACCGCTCCACCCCGGTCTTCGGCCTGCCCACCGCCGACGAGGTCGAACGCCGCCTGACGTTCCCGCTGGGCGGCCCGGCCGAGACCCCCGGCGTGATCGTCATGTGCCTCGACGGCACCGGCCTCGACCCCCGCTGGAGCACCGTGGTCACGGTCTTCAACGCCACCGGCTCCCCGGCCACCGAGACCGTCCCGGAACTCGTGGGTGTCCCGCTGACCCTGCACCCCGAACTGACCGCCTCGGCCGACCCGCTGCTACGCACCGCGACCGCCGACCCGGCAACCGGCACCCTGACCGTGCCACCCCGCTCGGTAGCGGTCTTCGTGGCCGCCCTCCCGTGACCCGCCCTCCCGTCAGCCCGCGACCACCCGGTCGGTGAACGCGGCCAGGTTCGTCAGCGCCCGGTCGATCCGTTCCCGCAGGCTGAGCGTCTCCTCCCGGCGGATCAGCCGCAGTTTCGGCTGCCGCTTGCCCCGCAGATAGAGCGAGCACGCGAGATCGGCGCAGAGATACTGGCCGACGGTGTTGCCGTTACGCCCGGCGGCCCCGGCCAGCGGCGCCACGAACAGCGCCACCCCCGACCCGGCATGGTCGGTCAGGCAGACCTGGCACATGCTCGACCGCATCGCGCTGGCCCGCCGGGCCTCGGGGCGCCGCAGCACGAGCCCGGTCAGGCCGCGCTCACCCGGGACGACCAGCAGCGCCCGCAACGGCGCCCCCGGGTCGGTCCAGGCCAGAAAATCCAGATCGTCCCAGGCCACCCCGCCGTCGGTCAGGCCGGCGGGCATCTTGACCCGGCTCGCCTCACCCTTGCTGCAGTTGACGAAGGAAGACCGGATCTCTTTTTCTCCGATGGCGTCCATGCGCGGGGACGCTATCCGACCTTCCGCTGCCTCACCACGGGATTTCGGCGGCGGCGCCGGGGCGGCGGCGCGGGCCTCACGTCGTGGTCGCCGACAGCACCGAATAGCCCGGCGGCAGTGTCGCGCGGCCGGTGAGGGCGCGCAGGACGAAGGTGCTGTCCCGGCCGGTCGCCGCGATCGCCACCGCCTGCTGGGTCATCTCGGCGACGACGCCGGTCGCGTACTCGACCGGCACCCCCGCGGCCGCCGCGACGTCGAGGCCGTGCACGACCAGTTCGAAGGTGCGGGTGGGGATCCAGGTGCGCACCCGCATCCCGCCGGCCGGCACCGCGATCACGTCGTTGTCCCCGGCGGCCGACAACGCGCGGGTGGCCTGCCGGGCGTACTCGGCGACCCGGGCGCCCGGATCGTCGCCCAGGGCCTCCCCCGCCGCCTTCGCGTCGTCGGCGGCCGGCGGGGTCGACGCCCAGTAACCCTCGGGTGCCTCGACGATCACCGCCGGGCCGGGGGTGGCCAGCACCCCGGGCACCTGGCGCAATGCTGAGCTCACGGTGTGCCCGGCCAGTTCGCGCAGGCTCCAGTCGCCGAGGCCGGGGCCGTCCCACCGGTCGGCCGGCACCCGGTAGACCAGATCGGTGAAGACGGTGACGGCGGATTTGTAGGCCCAGCGGAAGTCCATCCGCCAAGAGTGCCAGGCGGACCGTTGTTCTACGCTTCGCGCATGGATGACAAAGAGGTGCTGGGCCGGATCCACGGTCTGGTCGACGAGGAACACCAGCTGCGCACGCAGCTGGCCGAGGGCAAGCTCACCGCGGACGAGGAGCACGCCCGGCTGAAGGACGTCGAGGTCGCCCTCGACCAGTGCTGGGACCTGCTGCGCCGGCGGCGGGCGGCCCGGGAGTTCGGCACCGACCCGGACGAGCAGCAGGCGCACTCGGCCGGCGAGGTCGAGGGTTACCTGCAGTGACGTGAACGCGGCCGCCTCATGGGAGGCGGCCGCGGAACGCCTACCGCAGACCCGCTTCGAAGCTGAGACGCTCGATCAGCTCCTCGATGTCGACGCGCAGACCACGCGCGGTGAACCACGAGGCGACGTTGCGCACGTCCCGGGCGAGGAACTCGCCGCCCTGCGGGTTGGCGATCAGGTCGACCACCTGCGGGAGGTCAATGATGATCAGCCGGCCGTGGTGGACCATCGTGTTGTACGGCGACAGGTCGCCGTGCGCGACCTGGGCCCGGGACAGGATGCTCAGGGCGTCCACCATCTGGCGCCAGAGGTCGGCGAGACCGTCCGGGTCCGGGCGGACCTGGGCGAGGCGGGGTGCCGCCTCACCGGTCTCCCAGTCGCCGATGAATTCCAGCATCAGCTCGGTGCCGATCAGCTGGACCGGGTACGGCACCGAGATCGTGCCGCCTTCCTGCCCGACCTGCCAGAGCCGGGAGAGGGCGTCGAACTCCGCCGCCGCCCACTGACCGGCGATCATCTGTTTGCCGAACGCGGTGCGGTTGGTCATCGCCCGGTTCTCCCGGGACCGGCGGACCCGGCGGCCCTCGAGATAGCCGGCGTCGCGGTGGAACATCCGGTGGTCGCCGTCGCGGTACCGCTTGGCGGCCAGCATGCTCACCTCGCCGGTGGCCGGGACCGCCCGGCGGACCAGGAAGACGTCGGCTTCCTTGCCGGTCTTGAGCATGCCGAGCTCGGTGTCGACGGCCCCGTGCTCGGTGCGGACCCAGTCGGGTCGCGGCTCGGGGCCTTTCAGGGACCCGTCCCAGGTAGACCAGCGGTCGCCGACCTCGGGCAGGTCGGGGTCCTCGGTCAGCTGGGGCTCGAGGCGCCCGCGTTTCAGGAAATCGGACTCGTCGTCGTCGAACTTGCGACGGCCGCGGCCCATGGTGGCCGGACCGGAAGAATCGTGCTCTCGCACTGGAGGGTCTCCTCGGAGATGAAGAAAGAAACGTGCTGAACCTGGGCGTGGCGGAGGACAGCGACGGCCATGAGGTTCACCTCCTTCATCTGCGAGCACCCGCGACGTGCGGTGCGGGAGCAACTCTGCCGGGCGCCCGACCGGGGCGCAACCGAATTAACAATCAGCGCGGCGTCATGATCGCGGAGAGGCCCTGGATCACGTTGCCGCACACCCGGGTCGGGGCGAAGCGCTTGTCGATCCAGTCCCGGCCGCGGTGCAGCCACACGCTGGGCAGGCCCATCGCGGCGGCCCCGCCGATGTCGGCCTCGGGGCTGTCACCGACGATCCAGGCGCCGCCGAGCCGCATCCGGACCCGCTGGGCGGCCAGGGCGAAGATGCGCGGGTTGGGTTTGCTGACGCCGGCCTGCTCGGAGATCACCCAGTCGGCGACGTAGCGGTCCAGCCCGGTGCGCCTTATCCGGCTCTCCTGCTGCTCGTGGGCGCCGTTGGTGACCACCACCGGCACCCAGCCGGCGTCCCCGGCGATCTGCAGCGCACAGGCGACCAGCGGATCGAGGCGTTCGTAGGCCAGCGGGCCCTCGTGCAGTTCCTCGACCAGATCGATGGAGGGGATGTCCAGCTGGTAGCGCTCGCGCAGCGCGTCGGCGAGGTCCCAGCGCGACGTCAGGCCGTCGGCATCCACGGACAGCAACCAGTCGAGGTCTTCCTGCGGGGCGGCGATCTCGTCGAGGAAGCCCTTGGCCCACAGCTTGAAGCCACCGCTGCGGTCGAGCAGGGTGTCGTCCAGAGCCAGGAAGACAAGGGGCACCCGGGCACTGTACGTGAGTGAATGCGGGCGCGAACAGTGCAGGAGTGTTAACAAAGATCGGGCAGGATGGGTGTTTCAGCAGCATGAGAAGCCGATCCCAAGCCGTACGTACGGATTGCAAGCGGCGGAGCTGTCATGACACCATCACTTTTGTGCCCAGGGTAAGCCAGGACCAGCTAGAGGCCCGCCGCCACGAGATCCTCGGGGCAGCGCGTGGGTGTTTCGCGCGCCACGGCTACGAGGGCGCCACCGTGCGCCGCCTCGAGGAGGCCACCGGGCTGTCCCGGGGCGCGATTTTCCACCATTTTCGCGACAAGGAATCGCTGTTCCTCGCGGTGGCCGAGGACGACGCCGCCGCGATGGCCGAGACCGTGGCCCGCAACGGGCTGGTCCAGGTCATGCGGGACCTGCTGGAACGCGCCGGCGCCAGCACGGACACCGCCGGGTGGCTCGGCAGCCAGCTGGAGGTGTCCCGGCGGCTGCGCACCGACCCCGAGTTCGCCAAGCGCTGGACCGAGCGGTCCGCGGCCATCGCCTCCGCCACCCGCGAGCGGCTGGAACGCCAGCACGAGGCCGGGGTGCTGCGCGACGACGTGCCGGTCGAGGTGCTGACCCAGTTCCTCGAGCTGGCGTACGACGGGCTCGTGCTGCACCTCGCGACCGGCCGCCCGGCGGGCGAACTGAGCAGGGTCCTCGATGTCGTGGAGGAAGCCGTCCGGCGCCGCTGACCCGGCTGTTGCGCCGACCTGCACAATGAGGGTCAGCAGCGGCACATAACGGGAGGTCAGCATGGACACCTGGGGCATTCCCGGTCCGACGTTCCTCGTCTTCTACATCGGGGCCACCGTGGCTCTCGTCCTGCTCGCCGCGATCCACCGGCGGATCCTGTTCGCGGGCGACCGCAAGCTGTCGGTGACCTCGCTCGGGCCGCAGCAGGTCGCCTACCTCAACGGTGGGGAGAGGCTCGCTCTCTACGCCTCGATGGGCGCGCTGCGCACCGCCGGGGCGATCAGCAGCGGCCCCGGCAAGACCCTGCAGCAGACCGGCCCGCTGCCCTCCGGCGTGACCCCGCTCGACACCGCCGTCTACAACGTGGCCGGACAGCGCGTCCGGGCCCGGGACGCGGCGGCCGACAACTGGGTGCGCTCGGCGCTGGAGCAGCTGCGCACCGGCCTGGAGACCAGCGGCCACGCGGTCGGCGCGAGCACCGCGCGATCGGCCCGGATCTGGGTGTACGCCGGGTTCGCCCTGGTGGCGCTCGGGGTCGCCCGGGCGGTGGCCGGGTATCTCAACGACAAGCCGGTCACCTTCCTGGTCATCGCCATCATCTTCGCGCTGGGCATGACCCTGACGCTGCGCAAGAAGACCCGCTGGGCCACGAACGCCACGGTCAAGGCGCTGGACCAGCTCCGGGCCCAGCACCAGTACCTCGCCCCGCGGCAGTCGCCCGCCTACGCGACGTACGGCGCGACCGGTGCGGCGATGGGCGTGGCCCTGTTCGGCGCGGCCGCGCTCTACACGATGGACCCGGCGTTCGCGGCCGAGGCGGAGATCCAGCGGCACACCGATCTCACCAGCGGCGGCGGCACCGGGTTCTCCGACAGCTCGTACAACAGCACCGCCTCCAGCTGCAGCAGTGGCAGCAGCTCGTGCGGTGGTGGCAGTTCCTGCGGCGGTGGCGGAGGGTGCGGCGGATGACCACCGCGTACGGCGTCGGGATCGGCTGGCGGCCGGAGATCGCCGGCTACGTGGCCCGGCTCCCCGGCCTGCGCTTCGCCGAGGTGGTCGCCGAGTCCGTGCACGCCCACGGCGACCTGCCGGCCGGGCTGGGCGAGCTGCTGGAGCGGGGCGTGGCCGTGGTGCCGCACGGCGTGAAGCTGTCGCTGGGCGGCGCCGAGCCGGTCAGCCCCGAACGGGTGACCCACCTCGCCGAGGTGGCCCGGCGCCTGCACGCCCCCCTGGTCAGCGAGCACATCGCGTTCGTCCGGGCCGGCGGCGTCGAGGCCGGGCACCTGCTGCCGGTGCCGCGCACCCGCGAGGCGGTCGACGCGGTGGTCGCCAACGTGAAGCGGACCCAGGCCGAGCTCGACGTCCCGATCGCGCTGGAACCGATCGCGGCGCTGTTCGACTGGCCGGACGACGAACTCGACGAGGGCGCGTTCCTCACCGAGATCCTCGAGCGTACGGACGCGCTGCTGCTGCTCGACGTGGCCAACGTGTACGCGAACGCGCTCAACCGGGGCACCGACCCGGCCGCGCTGTTCACCCGGATCCCGCTGGAGCGGATCGCGTACTGCCACGTCGCGGGCGGTTCGTCGCACGACGGGGTGTATCACGACACGCACACCGACGCGGTGCCGGCCGAGGTCCTCGACCTGGTCGCCGACCTGTGCGCCCGGCACCGGCCCCCGGCGCTGATGCTGGAACGCGACGGTGACTACCCGCCCGCGGCCGAGCTGAGCGCCGAGCTCGACGCGATCGCGGCCGCCTCCGGTCATCCGCCGGTCACCCGGTGAGCTCGCTCGCCGAGCGGCAGGCCGCGCTGGTCGCGGCGCTGACCGCGGGCGCCCCCGTCCCGCCGGGTTTCGACACCCGGCTGGTGGAGGTCGCCCGGGTCGCGCTGCTGCGCAAACGGGCCGGTGAGGTCGCCCGGCACTGGCCGATGACGGCCACCGCGCTCGGCCCCGGGTGGATGGGCGCATGGTCGGCCTGGGCCGCGGCCCGGCCCACCCAGGGCTCCCTGCGCGACGGCTGGGCCTTCGCCCGCGTCCTGCGGGCCCGGGGTGCGCTCCCCCCGCTCGCGCTCGTGGAGCTGGCCACCCGGGAGGCGACGATGCACGACGACGGCCACCGGCGCCGGTTCCCCGCGTTGCGCACCGCCGCCGGCACCGTCGTGCTCCAGGTCGCCGGCCGGGTGTATCTCAGCCGGGCACCCGGTCCAGGAAGCCGTACACCGCGCTGATCCGCCCGTCGGCGTCCAGCGTGATCACGTCGAAGCCCTCGACGGCCTCGCCGAGCCGCCACGTGAACCGGGCCTGGTCGTGATGGGCGTCGTCCAGCTCGCCCGCCGTGAAGGCCAGCCCGGGGAACTGCCGGTGCACCCCGGCGATCACCGCGTCCAGCCCGTCGGGGCCGGTGACCGCGGCGAGCGGGTCGGTGTATCGGACGTCCGCGGCGAACACGTCCGCGATCGCCGCGCGCCGCACCACCGGATCGGTCTCGTTCCAGATGTCCAGGTACTTCTTGACCATGTCACTCATGAGGTCCACTCTCACCGGTACGGGTAAGCGTGACGATTACCTCGGAGGTAACGACCATGGGTGACGTGGGTGTCCTGCTGCGGGAATGGCGGGGGAACCGCAGGCTGAGCCAGCTCGAGCTCTCGACCCGCACCGGGGTGTCCGCGCGGCACCTGTCGTTCGTGGAGACCGGGCGCTCCCGGCCGACCCGGGAGATGATCCTGCGGCTGGCGCGCGAGCTGGGGGTACCCCTGCGGGCCCAGAACGCGTTGCTGCTGGCCGGCGGTTTCGCACCGGCGCATCCGGAGCACGCGCTCGACGGCCCGGACCTGGCCGCCGTGCTCGGGTCGCTGCGTGACGTGCTGCGCGGGCACGAGCCCTACCCGGCGGTGCTGATCGACCGGCACTGGACGCTGATCGACGGCAACGAGGCGAGTGCTCTGCTCACCGCGGGCGCCGCTCCCGCCCTGCTGGAGCCGCCGGTCAACGTCCTGCGGCTGGCGCTGCACCCGGACGGGGTCGCTCCGCGCATCGCCAACCTCGCCCAGTGGCGTACCCATCTGCTGCACCAGCTGGACCACCAGGCGGGCGCGACCGGCGATCCGGTCCTGCGGGCCCTGCACGGCGAGCTGCTGGACCTGCCCGGCGGGACGGTCACGGGCACGCCGGCCGGGCCCGTCGTGCCGCTGCGCCTCGACGTGGACGGCACGGAACTGGTCTTCTTCAGCGTGACCTCGGTGCTCGGCACGCCGCTCGACGTCACGCTGTCGGAACTGGCCGTCGAGTCATTCCTTCCGGCGAACGACGGGACGGCCCGCTTCCTGCGGACCCGGTAGTGGCAGGATCAGAGCCATGGATCTGGGGCTGACCGACCGCGTCTATGTCCTCACCGGCGCCTCGAAGGGCCTCGGCTACGCCACCGCGCGGGCCCTGGCCGACGACGGCGCCCGGGTGGTGATCTCGGCGCGCACCCCGTCCTCGGTGGACGAGGCGGTGGCCAACCTCGGTCCCGCGAGCACCGGCGTCGCGGCCGACCTGACCGATCCGGGCACCCCTGAGCTGCTCGTGCATACCGCGATGGAGCGCTTCGGCCGCTTCGACGGCGCGCTGATCTCGGTCGGTGGCCCGAAGCTCGGCACCGCCCTGCAGCACGCCGACGACGACTGGCGCGACGCGTTCGAGACGGTCTTCCTCGGCGTCGTCCGGGCGGCCCGCACGTTCGCGGCGGCGCTGTCCGAGGGCGGCTCGCTGGTGTTCGTGCTGTCCACGTCCACCCGGGTGCCGCTGCCCGGGCTGGGCCTGTCCAACGGACTGCGGCCGGGTCTCGCCGGGGTCGCCAAGGACATGGCCGACGAGCTGGGTCCGCGCGGCATCCGGGTGGTGAGCCTGCTGCCCGGACGGGTGCTGACCGACCGCAACCGCGAGATCTTCGCGGCCAGTGGTGACGCCGCGCGCGCCGAGGCCGACGCCGCCACGAAGGTGCCGCTGGGCCGGCTCGGGCGCCCGGAGGAGTTCGGCCGGGTGGCGGCGTTCGTGCTGTCCCCGGCCGCGAGTTACCTCACCGGGCTGCAGATCCCGGTCGACGGCGGCTCCCTGCGGATGCTGTGAAACCGTCTCCCGAGGAGATCGCGGCGGCGGCCGGCCGTACGGTGCCGGATCTGGTCGGTCCTGATCTGCGGATCCTGTTCTCCGGCATCAATCCGAGTCTGTATTCTGCGGCCACCGGCCACCATTTCGCCCGGCCCGGCAACCGTTTCTGGCCGGCCCTGCACCTGGCCGGCCTCACCCCGCGCCGCCTGCACCCGTCGGAGCAGGGACTGCTGCCCGGCCTGGGTCTCGGCATCACGAACGTGGTGGCCCGGGCGACGGCGCGGGCCGACGAGCTCTCCCCCGCCGAGCTCAAGGCCGGCGGCGAGGTGCTCGCCGAGCTGGTCGCACGGTGGCGGCCCGGATGCCTCGCGATCCTGGGGGTGACCGCCTACCGGACCGCGTTCGGCCGGCCGAAGGCCACGACGGGCCCGCAGTCCTCGACGATCGGCGGCGTCCCGGTGCACGTCCTGCCGAACCCGAGCGGCCTCAACGCGCACTACACAGTGGAGACACTGGGCGCCGCCTACGCGGTGCTCCGGGCCACGCCCGCCGGATAACGCCCGCCGGATAACGCTCGCCGGGTAACGCCCGCCGGGTAACGAGATAGTCACATGTCGATGCAACGATCTATCGCATCGGCACTCCGTGGAGTCGGATGTACTCACGCTGTAACTCCGCGCCCGGCGACGCTCCGGAGGACACCATGACCGTCAGACTGACCGCGATCCTGACCGTGACCGTGCTCGCCCTCACCGCGTGCAGCGGTGACGACTCCGATCCGAATCGGGAACTTGGCTTCGACTCCTGCGGCGAGTCACCGCTGACCTGCAACACCGGCACGACCGAGCCCGGCGGCACGATGGTGTTCTACGAGGAGCAGGACCGGACCACCTGGAACACGGTCAGCGAGGACGGCGGGCACTACGCCACGTCGGTGATGCTCCGGCCGCTGGTGCCGAGCGTCTATTACAGCGGCTCGGACTTCAAGGCCACGTTGAACACCACGCTGATGGCCGCGGAGCCCGAGCTCACCGCCACCTCGCCGCAGACCATCACGTACACGATCAAGCCGGAGGCGGTGTGGAGCGACGGCGTGCCGATCACCGCCGACGACTTCGCCTACCAGTTCCGGGCGCGCAACACCAGGGACTGCCCGGCCTGCGGCTCGTCCAGCAACGCCGGGTACGACCTGATGGCGAGCGTCACCGGTGCGGACGGCGGCAGGACGGTCACCGCGACGCTGCAGCCGGGCAAGACCTATCCGGACTGGAAAGACCTGTTCAGCACGATCTACCCGGCGCACCTGGCCAAGCAGAACGGCGACGACGGTACGCCCGCGGGGCTGGCGAGATCCTGGGAGTGGTTCAAGGCGACGCAGCCGGCGTGGTCCGGCGGCCCCTTCATGATCGAGAGCTACGCCGAGGGCCAGGAGCTGGTCGAGGTGCCGAACCCGAGGTGGTGGGGCACGAAACCGTCGCTGGAGAAGCTGATCTTCAAGATCGTGACCGACCAGTCGTCGTTCGTCCCGGCGCTGCAGAACGGCGAGATCAACGCCGGTGACCCGCAGCCCAACTTCGACATGGTGACGCAGGTGCAGAACCTGACCGAGGTCAATCACCGGGTCAGCGGCGGGCTCTCCTGGGAACACATCGACCTCAACCTCGAGAACACGTTCCTCAAGGACAAGGCCCTGCGCGAGGCGATCTTCCGGGCCATCGACGTGCAGCGCATCATCGACCGTACGGTCGGCACGTTCTGGAAGGACGCGAAACCGTTGCTGAGCCACAACTTCGTGCCGGGCAGCGCGCATTACAAGGACGTGCTCAGCGCGTCCGGGGCCGGCGCGGGTGACCTCGAGGCCGCGAAGAAGGTGCTGACCGACGCGGGTTACGGCGGGGTCGGCACACAGCTCACCACGCCGGCCGGCGAGCCGGTCACACTGCGGTTCCGGCACACGGAGGGCAACGTCAACCGGGCCGCCACCGGGGAGCTGGTCCAGGCCACGCTCAAGCAGCTCGGCATCACCATGAGCATCCAGCCCACCAACAACCTCAACGACGCGCTCAGCTCCGGCGACTTCGACCTGATCGTGTACGCGTGGGTCACCTCGCCGTTCTTCTTCGCCATCGCCGACCAGCTCTGGGGCAAGGACAGCGAGACGAACTACGGGCACTGGGCCAACGATCAGGCCGAGACACTGCTGAAACAGGGCGTGCAGGCCGGGCTCGACGAGGCGAAGGGTGCCGAGCTGCTCAACCAGGCCGACGCGCTGATGGCCGCGGACTACTACGTGCTCCCCCTGTTCCAGCGCGCCAACTTCATCGCGGCCCAGTCCGGTTACGTCAACATCCGGCCGAACGCCACGGTCACCGGGCCGACGTTCAACACCGAGGAGTGGGGACACCCGGCGGGTACGAACTAGATGCTCGCCTACGTCGTCCGGCGCCTGCTGGCCGCGGTGCCCGTACTCATCGTCGCGTCTTTTTTGTCCTATGCCCTGGTCGCCCTCTCGGGTGACCCGCTCGAACCGCTGAGACTGCGCAACCCGCCGGCGCCGCAGCGGACCATCGACATGGAGACCGCGCGGCTCGGCCTGGACGACCCCATCGTCGTGCGATACGGCCACTGGCTGTGGGGTGTGCTGCACGGTGACCTCGGTGAGTCGGTGCAGAGCACGTACGACATCGGGGCCAACCTGTCCCGGTCGGCGACCGTGACGTTGCGGCTGGTCGTCGGCGCGATGCTGCTCGCGCTCGTGTTCGCCGTGCTCACCGACGTGCTCGGCGCGGTCCGGCAGTACTCGAAGTCCGACTACGCGCTGACGCTGACCGGTTTCGTGTTCCTGGCCATGCCGCTGTTCTGGGTCGCGATCGTACTCAAAGACCTCGCCGTGCGCTACAACAAGGCCACCGGCACCACGGTGTTCTACACCATCGGCGAGACGTCGCAGGGTTACAGCGGACTGTCCCCCGGGGCGAAGATCGCCGACGTCGCCGGGCACCTGGTGCTGCCGACGATCGCGCTGGGCCTCGTCTCGTACGCGGCGTGGAGCCGGTACCAGCGCGCCGCCGTCCTGGAGGTGCTGAACTCCGACTACGTCCGCCTGGCCCGGGCCAAGGGGCTGACCTGGCGCAAGGTACTGGTCCGGCACGTGCTGCGGACCGCGCTGATCCCGCTGGTCACCGTCACCGCCCTGGACGTCGCGGCGATCCTCGGCGGGGCGGTGATCACCGAGACCGTCTTCAACTGGAACGGTCTGGGCCGGATGCTGCTGACCGGGGTGGCCCGCGCCGACACCGACGCGGTGGCCGGCTGGCTGCTGCTCGCCGGGTTCGTGGTGATCATCTTCAATGTCGTCGCCGACGTGCTGTACGCCGTCCTGGACCCGAGGATCCGCCATGGATAGCCGCCGCCCGGTCGTGGTGCGCACCCAGACCGAACTGGTGCTGCGCCGGTTCCTGCGGCACCGTGCGGCGGTGACCAGTCTGGGCGTACTCCTCGTGGTGGTGCTGTTCGCGTTCGCCGGTCCCCTGCTGTGGCGGTACGGCTACGCGGACATCACCGACGACCTCTCCCAGCCGCCGTCCGCGACCCATCCGTTCGGCACCGACCAGATCGGACACGACACCTTCGCCCAGGTCATGCGCGGCACCCAGCAGTCGGTCAAGATCGCCCTCGCGATCGCCCTGATCGGTACGGTGTTCGGCGCGCTCTGGGGTGCGATCGCCGGCCTCCACCGCGGCCGGCTCGACCTGATCATGATGCGCCTCGTCGACGTGGTCCTCACCCTGCCGTCGATCGCGGTCGCCGCGGCCGTCGCCGCCCAGGGCGTGGGTCAGAGCCGCTGGTGGGCGATCGCGGTCGTGCTCGGCGCGCTCACCTGGCCGTACGTGTCCCGGGTGGTCCGTGGCGTGGTCCTCGCCCTGCGCGAGCAGGAGTTCGTCGAGGCCGCCCGGGCCCTCGGCGCCGGCAACACCCGGATCGTCCTGCGCCACCTGCTGCCCAACGCGCTCGGCCCGATCATCGTCACCGCGACCCTCACCATCGCCACCGGCATCCTCGGCGAGGCGGCGCTGTCGTTCCTCGGCGTCGGCGTGCAGGCCCCGGACACCTCGCTCGGGCTGCTCGTGTCGATCAACAAGGACGCGGTCAACACCCGGCCGTGGCTGTTCTACTTCCCCGGCCTGTTCATCATCGCCGTCGCGCTGACCGTCAACTTCATCGGCGACGGCCTGCGCGACGCTTTCGACCCCAAGCAGACGAGGGTGCGCGCATGACGTTGCTGTCCGTCGAGGACCTGACCGTCGAATTCCCCACCGAGGACGGGCCGCTGCGGGCGGTGCGCGGCGTCTCGTACCAGGTGCGGCCCGGTGACGCGCTGGGCATCGTCGGCGAGTCCGGCTCCGGCAAGTCGGTCAGCTCGCTCGCGGTGATGGGCCTGCTGCCGCGCGGCGCACGGGTCACCGGTTCGGTCAAGCTGTTCGGCGAGGAGCTGCTCGGGCGTACGGACGCCGAGCTCTCGAGGATCCGCGGCCGTCGCGTGGCGATGATCTTCCAGGACCCGCTGACGTCGCTGAACCCGGTGTACCCGGTCGGCGCCCAGATCGCCGAGGCCATCCGCGCCCACCACCGGGTGTCCAAGAAGGACGCACTGCACCGGGCCGCCGAACTCCTCGACGTCGTCGGCATCCCCGCACCGCGCGACCGGGCCCGCGACTACCCCCACGAACTGTCCGGCGGCATGCGGCAGCGGGTCGTCATCGCGATCGCCATGGCCAACGATCCCGACCTGATCATCGCCGACGAACCGACCACCGCCCTCGACGTCACCGTGCAGGCCCAGGTCCTCGAAGCCCTCGAGGCGGCCCGCGCCCGGACCGGCGCCGCGCTGGTCCTGATCACCCACGACCTCGGCGTCATCGCCGGGCACACCGACCGGGTCGCGGTGATGTACGCCGGGAAACTCGTCGAGACCGGCACCGTCGACGAGATCTTCTACCGGCCCCGGATGCCGTACACGCTCGGCCTGCTCGACAGCCTGCCCCGGATCGACGAAGCCGGCCGCCCCCGCCTCACCCCGATCACCGGCGCGCCGCCGTCGCTGCTGACGCTGCCGCCCGGCTGCCCGTTCGCGCCGCGCTGCCCCCGCTCGGCGGACCTCTGCGACGACACCGAACCGGTCCTGACCGGTACCGCTGCCCCGGACCACCTCGCCGCCTGCCACTTCCACTCGGAGCTCCCATGACGGCACCCATCGTCTCCGTCCGCGGCCTGGTCAAACACTTCCCGGTGCGCTCGCGCGGCATCGTCCGGCGGCGCACCGGCGAGGTCCACGCGGTCTGCGGCGTCGACTTCGACATCCTCCCCCACGAGACGCTGGGCCTGGTCGGCGAATCCGGCTGCGGCAAGACCACCACCGGCCGGCTGCTGCTCAACCTCGAACAGGCCACCGCCGGCGAGGTCCGCTTCCAGGGCCGCGACATCGTGCCGCTGTCCCGGGCCCGGATGCGCCCGCTGCGCGAGGAGATGCAGATCGTCTTCCAGGACCCGTACTCCTCACTGGACCCCCGGATGACGGTCAGCGAGATCATCGCCGAGCCGCTGCGCGTCCACGACCGGTACGGCACCGCCGCCGAGGGCCGGGCCAAGGTCCGTGACCTGCTGCGCACGGTCGGCCTCGACACCGAGCACGGCAACCGGTACGCCCACGAGTTCTCCGGCGGCCAGCGCCAGCGCATCGGTGTGGCCCGGGCCCTGGCGCTGCGCCCGAGGTTCCTGGTCCTGGACGAGCCGGTCTCCGCCCTGGACGTCTCCATCCGGGCCGGCATCGTCAACCTCCTGGAGGACCTCCAGGACGAGTACGGCCTGTCCTACCTGTTCATCTCCCACGACCTGTCGGTGGTGCGCCACATCGCCGACCGGGTCGCGGTGATGTATTCGGGCCGCATCGTGGAGACCGCCCCGGTCGAGGAACTCTTCCGGCGCGCCGCACACCCGTACACCCAGGCCCTCATCTCGGCGATCCCGCTGCCCGACCCGCACAAGGAACGCACCCGCCGCCGCATCACCCTGACCGGCGACGTCCCCAGCCCGATCACCCCGCCGAGCGGCTGCCGCTTCCGCACCCGCTGCCCCACGTTCGCCGGCCGGCTGAGCGATCCCGAACGCGAAGCCTGCGTCACCGAGACGCCGGCCCTGATCGACCGGGGCCAGGGCCACCGCACCGCCTGCCATTACGCCGAGGCCCTCACCCTGCTCTGAACCGCGTTCCGGAGCAACGGGGCAGCACGCGATCTCCCCACTCTCTACAGTGGTCGATTGATCAACTACTTCGGGGAGAACTCTTGAGGAAGCTTCGCACCGCCTTCGCCGGCGCCCTGCTCGTGCTCGCCGCACTCATACCGGTCACGCCGGCCGCGGCCGCAGCGCCCGCCGGGACGAACCTGCAACTGATGTCGTGGAACATGTGCGACTCCCAGCGGGCCAGCTGGAACTGCGCCGGTTACGGGACCTTCGCCGACAAGCTCGCGATCATCAAGTCCCAGGTGGCCAACAACTACGTCCAGGCCATGCTGCTCCAGGAGATCTGCGAGAACGACCTGACCACCCTGATGGGTCAGCTCGGATCGGGGTGGAGCAAGAACTTCGCGCCGTACTACTACTCGAACAACGGCGTGCTGACCAACAGCCGGTGCGGCGAGGACAACAGCAGCCGTCAGGACCGGTACGGCACCGCCATCGTGATCCACGCGGGTCTGTCGAACCCCCAGATCATCGAGACCACCCAGCCGTGGAACGGGCAGAACAGCGTCCAGCAGTGCGCCACCGCCACCTACTTCGACAACATCCGGCTCTGCAACCTGCACATCTCCCGGTACGGCGTGAACCCGGACCACCCCACCTGGGATTACGCGGACGACCAGCTGGCCGAGGTCAAGGCCGTCGTCGACCAGTACGACCACGTGGCTTTCGGTGGCGACCTGAACGTGGTGCCGCCGGACTGGGCGGGCGACAGCTCGCGCGACTGGGTGTGGCCGGCCGGGCTGTACTGGAACGGCACCACCGGTTACCGCGAGTGTGACCAGTCCGACGCCACGAACCCGCTGCGCACCGGTCGCTCCACCACGGTGTGGGGTGTCAAGTTCGACCACATCTTCAGCACCCAGCCGTGGCGCTGGTGCGGAGTGATCGACACGGCGTACTCGGACCACTCGGTCGTCGTCTACAGCATGAAGATCGCCTGATCACTCCGCCTTGGCGGGGAGCAGCGGGCGGCTGTCGGCGAACTGGGTGCGGTAGAGCTCAGCGTAGAGGCCGCCCGCTGTGACGAGGTCGTCGTGGCGGCCGCGCTCGACGATGCGGCCGCCGTCGAGGACCAGGATCAGGTCGGCGTCGCGGACGGTGGACAGGCGATGGGCGATCACGAGGGCGGTGCGGCCCTCGAGAGCCGCGGACAGGGCTCGCTGGACCGCGGCCTCGGACTCGCTGTCAAGGTGGGCGGTGGCCTCGTCGAGGATGACGATCGACGGGTGCTTGAGCAGGAGGCGGGCGATCGCGATGCGCTGTTTCTCGCCGCCGGAGAAGCGGTAGCCGCGCTCGCCCACCACCGTGTCGAGGCCGGTGGGCAGTGCTCGCACGAGGTCGCCGACCTGGGCCGCCTCCAGGGCCGCCCACATCTGCTCCTCGGTGGCGCCGGGGCTGGCGTAGCGCAGGTTCTCGGCGATGCTCTCGTGGAACAGGTGGGAATCCTGGGTGACCACGCCGATGGTGTCGCGCAGCGAGTCGAGGGTCGCGTCGCGGACGTCGACGCCGCCGACCAGGACCGCGCCCCCGGTCACGTCGTAGACCCGGGACACCAGCATGGAGGTGGTCGACTTGCCGGCGCCGGACGGGCCGACCAGGGCCACCATCTGGCCCGGCTCGACGCTGAAGTCGACACCGCGCAGGACCGGGGCGTTCTCGGTACGGTCGAGGGCGGTGACGTCCTCGAGGGTGGCCAGCGAGACCTCGTCGGCGCTGGGGTACCGAAAGTGCACGTCGCGGAACTCGACGCGGCCGGCTCCGGGCGCGATGGCGACCGCGTCCGGCTTCTCCTCGATGCCGGGCTTCAGGTCGAGGACCTCGAAGACGCGGTCGAACGACACGAGCGCGCTCATCACGTCGACCCGCACGTTGCTGAGCGCGGTGAGCGGGCCGTACAGCCGGGTCAGCAGCAGGGCCATGGTGACCACGGTGCCCGCCGTGACGCTGCCGGTGACCGCGAGCCAGCCGCCGAGACCGTACGTCAGGGCCTGGGCCAGGGACGCGACCAGCAGCATCGCGACGAAGAAGGTACGGGAGAACATGGCCTGCTGGACGCCGATGTCCCGGACCCGGCGGGCCCGGTCACCGAAGTGGCCGGCCTCCGCGTCCGGCCGGCCGAACAACTTGACCAGCAGCGCGCCGGAGACGTTGAAGCGCTCGGTCATCGTCGCGTTCATCTTGGCGTCGAGGTTGTAGGACTCCCGGGTGATCTCGGCGAGTTTCTTGCCGACCCGGCGCGCGGGGATGATGAACAGCGGCAGCAGCACCAGTGACAGCGCGGTGATCTGCCAGGACAGACTGAACATCACCGCGGCGGTGAGCACCAGCTGGATGACGTTGCTGACCACCCCGGACAGGGTCGACGTGAACGCCCGCTGGGCGCCGGTGACGTCGTTGTTGAGCCTGCTGACCAGCGCCCCGGTCTGGGTGCGGGTGAAGAACTGCAGGGGCATCCGCTGCACGTGGTCGTAGACCCGGGTGCGCAGGTCGAGGATGATGCCCTCGCCGATGCGGGCCGAATACCACCGCTGGGCGAGGGAGAACAGCGCGTCGACGACGGCGAGCGCGGCGATGGTCAGGGCGAGCCGGATGACGGTGGCGGCCGCCTCCGATCCGCCCGACGTGATCGCGTTGACCACGTGCCCGGCCAGGACCGGTGTCGCGACACCGATCACGGCCGCGAACACCACGGTGACGAGGAAGACCGAGATGTCGCGCCGGTAGGGCACGGCGAAGCGCAGGATGCGCCGCGTGGTGCCCCGGGTCAGCTGGTGCTGGGTGACCCGCTCGGAATTCTGGAGCGAGCGCAGCATGGCCCAGTTGTTCCCACCGGACGTGGGTCCCATCATCCGTCACCTCCCGGGCGGCGTCGTAGCGGCAGGCACATTGTGCCCGCCGGGTACGACAACTTCCCGGGACCGGCCGGTGTTCCCTATTCCAGCCCGGCCAGATCGCGCACGCGGCGGGTCTGCGCCTCCCGCTCGGCCCGGTCCTGCTCGGGGTACGTCCGCCCGGACGCCTCGTGGATCAGCGCCTTGATCTCGGCGACCGCTCCGGCCGGGGCAGCCAGCACGGCGGCGCTCAGGTCCCGCACCGCGGCGTCCAGCTCGTCACGGGGCACGACGGCGGTGGCCAGTCCGATCCGGTCCGCCTCGTCCGCCGGGATCCGGCGTCCGGTGAGGCAGATCTCCAGTGCCCGGGACGGCCCGACCAGTTCGGTGAGCCGTTTGGTGCCGCCGAGGTCGGGCACCAGTCCGAGTGTCACCTCGGCCATCGAGAACCGCGCGTCATCGGCGAGGACGCGCATGTCGCAGTTCAGTGCGAGCTGGAATCCGGCGCCGATCGCATGACCCTGCACTGCCGCGATGGTGACCAGAGAGGGACGCCTCAGCCAGGTAAATGCATCCTGGAAGCCGGCAATCCGTTCCGCGCTCTCTTCCGGGGACAACCGAGCGAGTTGGGACAACGAGGAATCGCCGTCGCCACGCGCCACCGACAAGTCGAGTCCCGCCGAAAAAGCACGTCCCTCGCCGCGGACAATGACGACTCGCACGTCACCCGGTAATTTCCGCGAAATGTTGCCCAGCTCGGCCCACATCGCCGGCGTCTGCGCATTGAGGACGTCGGGCCGGCACAACGTCACCGACGCGACCGGCCCGTCCTGCACGTACCGGACGCCGGCCTCCGATGCCGAGGCTGCGCTGGTCGTCACGCCTTCTTACGGCGACGGGCACCGCCACGCTGCCGCAGTTGCACGCCGGACTCGGTGAGCACGCGGTGCACGAATCCGTACGACCGGCCGGTCGACGCGGCCAGTGCGCGAATGCTCTCTCCGGAGGTGTATCGCTTCACCAGGTCCTTGGCGAGGGTCTGACGCTCGCTTCCGACGATTCGACGACCCTTCTCAGTGCTGGTGGCTGTGCCGGTGGCTGCCATGTTGAATCCTCACGTCCCAGACTGTGCGGTTCGATACGGTCCCACCTATTAGACCGCCTCCAACGATCATGCGCTAGGTATCTCGGCTTAGCGAACGTGCCCTTTTACCAGTGTCAGGAACCCGACGATGACCAAGCACATCAATGTCAGACAGTTGGCGCCGATGTCCGTTCGGGCGCGAAAAGAGAGGGCGGCCGAACGGATGAGAACGTTAACGGCTACCCGGAAATACCCGCGATCCGCCGTCGATCAAGGCAGGATGACCTGCACAAACATCATCATCGTCGACGACCGACAACGATGTCACGCAGCGTGTAGCACTCGGTCACGATGGGGCTCGATCCACTGCCCGAACGGGCGTCCCTCACCGTGTGAGGGACGCCCGGATGCTGTTGCGGTGTGACCAGTGGCGGGCAAAGGTCGCACTGTCTGTGTGGGCACCAGTTGACAACTGAGAATGCCGATGATCCTCGATCCAACGGGATCGCTACGCGAGCTCGACGAGCTCCAACAGGTCGTCGCTCCACGCGTCCTCGTCGCCGTCGGGCAGCAGGATCGCCCGGTCCGGCTTGAGCGCCTGCACGGCACCCGCGTCGTGGGTGACCAGGACGATCGCACCCGGGTAGTTGGCGATGGCGTCGAGCACCTGCTCGCGGCTCACCGGGTCGAGGTTGTTCGTCGGCTCGTCGAGCAGCAGCACGTTGGCGCCCGAGCAGACCAGCGTGGCCAGGGCCAGCCGGGTCTTCTCGCCGCCGGAGAGCACCCCGGCCGGCTTGTCGACGTCGTCACCCGAGAAGAGGAACGCGCCGAGGATCTTGCGCAGCTCGGTGTCGGTCTGCTCCGAACCGGCACTGCGCATGTGGTCCAGGATCGTCCGGTCCACGTCCAGCGTCTCGTGCTCCTGGGCGTAGTAGCCCAGCCGCAGGCCGTGGCCCGGGCGCACCTCACCGGTGTCGGACTTCAGGTGCCCGCCGAGGATCCGCAGCAGCGTGGTCTTGCCCGCGCCGTTCAGGCCGAGGATGGCAACCCGGGAACCGCGGTCGACCGCCACGTCCACGTCGGTGAAGATCTCGAGCGAGCCGTACGACTTCGACAGCCCGTGCGCGGTCAGCGGGGTCTTGCCGCACGGCACCGGGTTCGGGAAGCGGACCTTGGCGACCTTGTCGGAGACCCGGACCTCCTCCAGGCCACCGATCAGCTTCTCGGCCCGCTTGGCCATGTTCTGCGCGGCGATCGTCTTGGTGGCCTTGGCCCGCATCTTGTCGGCCTGCGCGAACAGCGCACCGGCCTTCTTCTCGGCGTTGGCCCGCTCCCGGCGGCGGCGGCGCTCGTCGGTCTCCCGCGCCTCGAGGTACGTCTTCCAGCCCATGTTGTACATGTCGACCACGGACCGGTTGGCATCGAGATACCAGACCCGGTTGACCACGGCGTCCAGCAGCTCGACGTCGTGGCTGATCACGATCAGCCCGCCCTTGTGGTTGGCGATGTAACCGCGCAGCCAGGTGATCGAGTCGTGGTCGAGGTGGTTGGTCGGCTCGTCGAGCAGCAGGATGCCCTTGCCGTTCTGACCGGAGTTCTGGAACAGGATCCGGGCCAGCTCGATCCGGCGGCGCTGACCGCCGGAGAGCGTGCCGATCGTCTGCGCCAGCGCGCGGTCCGGCAGCCCGAGGTTGGAACAGATCCGGGCCGCCTCGGACTCGGCCGCGTAACCGCCGAGGCTGGCGAACTGGTCCTCCACCACGCCGTACCGCCGGACCAGCTTCTCGTCGGAGCTCTCCTCGAGCTCGACCTCGAGCTTCTGCATCTCGGTGAGCAGCACGTCGAGACCCCGGGCGGACAGCACCCGGTCGCGCGCGGTGACGTTCAGGTCACCGGTCCGCGGGTCCTGCGGAAGGTAACCAACCTCACTCGTACGGGTCACCTCACCGGCGTAGGGCGCGCCCTCGCCGGCCAGCACCTTCAGCGTGGTGGTCTTGCCGGCGCCGTTGCGCCCGACCAGGCCGATCCTGTCCCCGGGCTGCACCCGGAGCGTGGTGGGGGAGATCAGGATCCGGGCGCCGGCGCGCAGTTCCAGGCCAGTGGCGGTAATCATCGGGGAAAAACTCTCGCTCTCGGGAAGAAGGCTGGCTCAGGCACACGGAAGCCCCGACCGGGGAAAACACGGGTCGGGGCAGGGCAGGTCAGCCTTCGCAGAGCAGCACACGCAAATTGTACCCGGCCGCGGATGACACCACTCACCCGATTAAGCGGCAAGATCATCGGGTACACGCGGCGAGACTCGCCCGGGAGGACGGCATGGAACTCAACGAGAACGCTGAGATCGACACCAGTCAGATCGACGACCAGCGATCATCCGGTGGTGGAGGCGGTGGCGGCATCGGCGGCCTCCCGATCGGTGGTGGCGGCCTCACGGGCATCATCGTGACGGTGCTCATAGCCCTCGTCGGCGGCTACTTCGGCATCAATACCCTCGGAGGCAGCGACAGCGGCTCCACCCAGACGGGGGACAACACCTCGCTGACCCAGAAGTGCTCGGAGTCGGATGCCACCAAGCAGCTCGACTGCCGCAACACGCTGTTCGTCAACTCGATCCAGGACTACTGGACCGATGCCTACCCGCAGAACTTCGACGGCTCCTACAAGCCGGCGAAGACCACGCTGTTCGCCAACCGGGTCAACACCGGCTGCGGCGCGGCGGACTCCGGCGTCGGGCCCTTCTACTGCCCCGCGGACGACAAGGTCTACATCGACCTGAGCTTCTACGACGTGCTCGCCCAGCAGCTCGGCGCCCCGGGCGAGTTCGCGCAGCCCTACGTGCTGGCCCACGAGTACGGCCACCACATCCAGGACCTCGCCGGCACCGAGGCGGCCATGCGCCGCCAGCAGGAACGTGACCCCGACCAGGCCAACGCGCTGAGCGTCAAGCTCGAGCTGCAGGCCGACTGCTACGCGGGAGCCTGGGCCAAGAACGCCACCGGCACGGACACCGCCAGCGGCAAGAAGATCTTCAAGAGCATCACCACCCAGGACATCGAGGAGGGCCTGCAGACCGCCAGCAAGATCGGCGACGACACCCTGCAGCAGCAGTCCGGCGGCACGGTCAACCCCGCCGAGTTCACCCACGGTACGAGTGCCCAGCGCCAGCAATGGTTCAGCGAGGGCTACAAGAGCGGCTCCCCGAAGAGCTGCGACACCTTCGCCGCCGGCGCGGTCTCCTGATCCATCTCGGCCGGGCCGCTTCCTGAGCGGCCCGGCCGATCAGTTCCCCAGATAGGCGTCCACGGCCTCGTCGAGCCGGCCGATCAGGAGCCGGAGCTCGACCGCTTGCGGCGAATCCGGCCCGCCGGCGCCGTCCCACACCGCGGTGACGGCCCGCAGGCGCACCCGCAGGCCCTCGATCTCGGCCGTGACCCGATCGCCCGCGAGGAATGCGATGTCGCCGGGGTCGATCCCCTGCTGGATCTCCCGCCCGGCCCGCTCGAGACCCTCCCACAGCGCCTCGGAAGCCGCCCGGACCTCCCCGGTGAGCTCGCTGAGCCGCTGGTGGAACCCCTCGTCCCGCACGCGCAGCACGTTCAGCTGCCGGCGCAGCGCCGTGAAGTGAACCGGATCACCGGGTTCCGCCTCGAACCGTTCGAGCACCGGCCGCGCGGCGTCGTTCCCGCGCATCCGCGAGCGCGCCACATCGAGCAACCGGGCGGCCGCGTCCCCCGCGGCCAGACCGAAACGCCGCGTGACGACATCGGACTTCGCCCCGGCCTGAGCGGTCAGGAACAGCAACGCGGCGAGCACCAGCGATTCCATGCGATCCGCCTCCCCTGCACCCATCAGACCACAGTGCGCGCGGCAAAATCGATGGCGGATCCGCGCCCGGGCGAACCATGATGCCGACGTGACCGCCACCGTGCTCCCGCCGACCGCTGACCGTGCCGCCCCCGTCCGGGCCACGCGACAGCAGCGGGTCCCCGGCGGCCGCGCGGTGCCCGTACCCCTGTCATGATCGCGGATTTCCTGGCCGGAGCGATCGCCGGTTACGGGGTTGCCGTGCCCGTCGGCGCGATCGGCGTGCTCATCGCCGGCCTCAGCGCCCGGGTCTGTTTCCGCACGGGCGCGGCGGCGGGGCTCGGTGCCGCGACAGCCGACGGCGTCTATGCGGCACTGGCGATCATCGGTGGCACCGCCCTGGCCGAGGCCATCGCCCCGCTGGCCACTGCTCTGCGGTGGGCGGCCGCCGCGGTGCTGCTCACCCTGGCCGGGTGGACGGCGGTCAACCGCACAACCCCGGCGGAGGGTACGGACGGCAGCAGCCCCACCAGGGCCTACCTCGGTGTCCTGGGGCTCACCCTGCTCAACCCGGTCACCGTCGTGTACTTCGCCGCACTGGTGCTGGGCCGGGGCGGGGACGGCGGCGGAGCGTGGTTCGTCGTGGGGGCGTTCCTCGCGTCCACGAGCTGGCAACTGCTCATCGCCGCGAGCGGCTCCCTCGCCGGACGGTTCCTGACCGGCCCCCGCGCCCGCACCGTCACCACACTGGTCTCCAGCGCGGTGATCGCCGCGCTGGCCGTCCTGATGGTGCTATGACTCCTCGACCGGCAGATGGTCGACGGTGTTGTAGTGGTCGAGGAGCAGCTTGCCGGACGCACCGTCGAAACGGGTGATCGAGGCGTTCCGGACGTGGCCGGAATCGGCGATCCGTGCCGTCCCGTCCAGGTCCAGGCCCTCGATGACGGACCGCATCATGAGCACCACCGAGTCGTGGGCGGTCACGATGACCCGCCGTCCCGCATGATCCCGGTTCAGATCGGCCAGGAACGAGGCCAACCGGACGGCGATGTCGCCGAAAGCCTCGCCGTTCGGCGGTTTGTACAGGTAGGCGCCCGCCCGCAGGTAGCGGGCCGGCTCGTCCGGGAAACGCTGGGCCACCGCGGCCTCGGTCAGCATCTCCAGATCACCGAGCAGGCGGTCGACCAGCCGGTCGTCCGTCGACGGCGCGGCGAACGCCAGACCCGACGCGGCCGCCGCGATCCGCCACGTCTCCCGGGCCCGCAGGTACGGTGACGTGATCACGACCTCGGGCACCAGCTCCGCGGGCAGCCCGGCGAGCCACCGCCCGACCGCCTTCGCCTGCTCGACCCCGAACGGCGTCAGCTCGACATCGGTGTCCCGGCCGGTCAGCCCGGAATCCACCAGCCCGGCGGCGTTGGCCTTCGGGAACGCGACGTTCGACGCGCTCTGACCGTGACGGACCAGGATCAGTTCAGCGACCACACCCATGATCGGACCCTATCCACCGCGGGGACGCACCGGCCACTCAGGTCACCAGGACCCGGATCGCCCGGGCCTGGGCGATGGCCTCCTCGAGCACCGCGCGGCGGGGCTCCGGGACGTCCAGGAACCGCTCGTGCCGCAACGATCTCAGCGCGCTCAGCTGCGGCGTCGCGAGGATCGTGTCCACCGCGGTGTGGTCACCACCGGTGATCAGCGCGCTCAGGGCGCGTACCTCCGGGAGCAGGATCCGGGCCGCGATGGCCGCGCCGTCGGCGGCCGCCGCCTTGGCCTGGTTGTCGCGCCGGCGGGCGAAGCGCTGCTGCGACCAGCCGCCCGCAGCGGTCCGGCCCTGGACGTAATGCGTGTCGACCTTCGAGGTGACCAGCTTCGTGCCCTCCGCGATGCCGACGGCGACGGCACCCTTGCGAGCCAGCAACAGGCCCAGCCGGCGCGGCTCGGCGGCGACCGTGGCCAGCTCGTCAAGCCCGGTGACCGTGGGGGCGCCGGGTGGGGGCGAGAGCTCGGCTGTGGCACCGTCCGTACCCGTGATCATCAGGCCCTCGATCGTGTAGCCGTCGTGCCGGGACGCGAAATTCTCCAGCCAGCGGGTCAGCCGTTCGGGGGCCACATCGACCCAGCGTCCCCCGCCGGCCGCGGGTCGTGCGCTCATGGGAACACCCTACGGTGGCAGGATCGGCCCATGTCGTCCTCGCTGACCACAGCGGTCGTGGCCCGGCTCGTCCCGGCGTTCGGCCGGGCCCGGGACCCGCGACGGGCGGTGGCCGCGGCCGCGTACATGCGTGACCGGTTCCCGTTCCTCGGCATCGCGACGCCGGCCCGGCGGATCCTGAGCCGCGAGGTCGTGGCCGGACTGCCCACGCCGTCCCCGGACGACCTGCGCCAGGTCGCGCTGGCCTGCTGGGAGCTGCCGGAACGCGAATACCAGTACTTCGCCTGCGATTATCTGCGGACCCACGCGGCGGTGCCGGGCCCGGACTTCATCGGTACGGCACGTGAGCTGATCGTCACCCACTCCTGGTGGGACACCGTCGACCCGCTGTCCACCCGTTTCGTGGGCACGCTGGTGCGACGCCACCCGGCCCTGACCGCGACCATGGACGAGTGGGCCGCCGACGACAACATGTGGCTGGTCCGCACCGCGATCCTGCACCAGCTGCACCACGGCGCGGCGACCGACACCGATCGGCTGTTCGACTACTGCGACATGCAGGCGGGCCACCCCGACTTCTTCGTCCGCAAAGCCATCGGCTGGGCCCTGCGCCACCACGCCCGGACCGACCCGGACGCGGTGCGCGGCTACCTGGCCGGCCACCGCGCACACTTGTCCCCATTGTCGGTCCGCGAGGCGTCCAAGCATCTCTGAGCTGCTTTGATCCACGCGGTCAGCGCGCCGGGAACGCCGAGGTCACCGGTGATCGTGAGCTCCGTCGCCGCGACCCGGCCGTAGCGGAACAGCCGCCGGACCCTGGATCGTGGCGAGCGGATCGCCACTCGGCGCCGGGTCGAGCGTGGCACCGGACGGGGTCGGATCGAGGATCCAGGTGGGTCCCTCCACGGCGGCGAACGCGAGCCGGGCCGGACGCCCGGGCCACGGACCTAGCGAGCCGAGGCCCACCTGCAGGAACTCGGGAACGCAGTCGACCGCGACGGCCGCCGGGATCGGCTGCGGGTCACCGCCGGAAGCCTGGGCGTCGTAGGCGTGCACGGCCGCCTCATGACCTGGTGGCGCGCGACCGCACCGACGGTCATCGGCGCGCCGGACGCACCCCACCACGTCCAGCACCCGTCGCCGGGATCGGCGGCCCGCAACGCGGCGAGCAGCAGCCCGGTGGACGCCTCGGACCAGGCAAGCAGATCCCCGGCAGCCGGCCCGCCGGCCTTGGCTGTGGGCGGCCCACCGGCCTTGGCCGTAGGCGGCCCGGCGGCATCCGTCATGGGCGCGCCGCCGGCCTCTTCCCCTGCCCACCCGGCGGCATCCATCGCGGGCGCGCCACCAAACTTTTCCCCCGCCGACCCGGCGGCATCCGTCGTGGGCGCGCCACCGGCCTCTTCCCCTGCCCACCCGGCGGCATCCATCGCGGGCGCGCCACCAGACTTTTTCCCTGCCCACCCGACGGCATCCGTCGTGAGCGGGCTGACCGGGCCGATCGCGTCTTCCGGGGGCGGGCTGTCGGAGGGGCCGGCTTTGATCGCGGCCGCCCAGAAGCGGTGGACCCGGCCGAGGTGGGCGACCAGGTCGCGGACCGTCCAGTCCGGGCAGCCGGGCACGCGGGCGCCGAGGTCCGCCGCCGCCACCGCGGTGCGGAAGGCGGTGGCGCGGTCATCGATCAGATCGATGGGGTCCATGCCGGATCACTACCAGCACCACCCGACAAAAACCGCCGGGCGCACGCGGCGCCCGGCGGTTCTGTGGAACAGGTGGATCAGACGTTGAAGCCGAGCGCCCGTAGCTGCTCGCGGCCGTCGTCGGTGATCTTGTCGGGGCCCCACGGCGGGAGCCACACCCAGTTGATCCGGAAGTCCTTGACCAGGCCGCCGCCCGGGCCCGTGGTCAGGGCCTGACGGGTCTGGTCCTCGATCACGTCGGTCAGCGGGCAGGCCGCCGACGTCAGGGTCATGTCGAGGGTGACCACGTTGTCGTCGTCGACGAACGCGTCGTAGACGAGGCCGAGGTCGACCACGTTGATGCCGAGTTCGGGGTCGACGACGTCCTTCATCGCCTCTTCGACGTCGGCGACCGATGCCTTGGACACGACCGTGCCCGCGACCTCGGAGGCTGGCACGCTCTCCACGGCCGGAGCCTCGGTGGGGGCCGCGGCGACCGGTTCTGCGGCGACCAGTGGCGACGTGGCGTCGTCCGGTCCTGCCGTGTCCGCCGCAGTCTCGGCGATGTCTTCGATGGTCTTGTCGGTCATGCTGTCACCTCCGGGTTGACGCTGACACCGGCGCGAGCCGCCGCGTCCTTGAAAGCCATCCACGGCAGCAGGGCGCACTTGACCCGGGCCGGGTACTTCGCGACGCCGGCGAACGCGATCGCGTCACCGAGCACGTCCTCGTCCGGTTCCACCTGGCCGCGGCCCTGCATGAGGGCGACGAACGCCTCGTGGATCTCCGTGACCTCGGCCGGCCGGCGGCCCTTGAGCAGCTCGTACAGCACGGAGGCCGAGGCCTGGCTGATCGAGCAGCCCATGCCGTCGTACGAGATGTCGGAAAGGTCTTCGGTGACCCGCAGCGTGATCTCGTCGCCGCACGTCGGGTTGACGTGGTGGGCCTCGCCCGCGAACGGGTCGCGCAGTCCGCGACCGTGCGGGTGCTTGTAATGGTCCAGGATGATCTCCTGGTAGAGCGAGTCGATCATCAGGCGAACACCTTCCGCACCTGCTCCAGACCGCGCACCAGGGCGTCGATCTCATCGGTCGTCGTGTAGAGGTAGAACGAGGCCCTGGTCATCGCCGGAACCCCGAACCGGGTGCACACCGGTCGTGCGCAGTGGTGCCCCACCCGTACCTCAACACCGAGATCGTCGAGAATCTGCCCGACATCGTGCGGGTGCACCCCGTCGACGGCGAACGACACCGTGCCGCCACGTCCTTCCGGGGTGGCCGGCCCGAAGATCCGGACGCCGGGGACGTCCGCGAGCGCCTTCAGGGCGTACGCGGTGATCTCCTGCTCGTGGCGGTGGACGTTGTCCATGCCCAGCGCCGTCAGGTAGTCGACGGCGGCGCCGAGACCGATGGCCTCGGTGATCGGCGGCGTACCGCCCTCGAACCGCGCGGGCGGCGGCGCGAACGTCGTGCCGGCCATCGTCACGGTCTCGATGGTCGACCCGCCGGCCAGGAACGGCGGCATGCGTTCCAGCAGCTCGGCACGCCCCCACAGAACACCGATGCCGGTCGGGCCGAGCATCTTGTGGCCGGTGAACGCGATGTAGTCGACGCCGAGCTGTGCCACGTCGACCGGGAAGTGCGGCACCGACTGGGAGCAGTCGAGCATCACCAGCGCGCCGACCTCGCGGGCCCGGGCGACGATCCGCGCCGGGTCGTTGACCGTGCCCAGGATGTTGGACATGTGCACGACCGAGACCAGCTTCGTGCGCTCGTTGACCAGCTCGGTCAGCGTCGACTCGTCGAGCCGGCCCTCGTCGGTGACACCGAACCAGCGCAGGGTCGCGCCGGTCCGCTCGCACAGCATCTGCCACGGCACGAGGTTGGAGTGGTGCTCCATCTCGGAGACCACGATCTCGTCACCCGGGCCGAGCGACAGGAACTGCGGCGCCGTCCACGCCACGAGGTTGATCGCCTCGGTGGAGTTCTTGGTGAACACCACCTCCTCGGGCGACGCCGCGCCGATGAAGGCCGCGACCTTCGCCCGGGCGCCCTCGTAGGCGGTGGTCGACTCGGTGCCCAGCGTGTGCACCGAGCGCGACACGTTGCCGTTGTGCCGTTCCAGGTGATCCTGCATCGCCTCGATCACCTGGCGCGGTTTCTGCGACGTGTTGGCACTGTCGAGATAGACCAGCGGATGACCGTTGATCTCCCGGCGCAGGATGGGGAAATCGCCGCGGACGCGGATCACATCGAAGCCCATGATCAGGCCTTGACGCCCGTGGTGTAGCGCTCGTAGCCGTCGGCTTCGAGCTGCTCGGCCAGCTCCGGGCCGCCCTCTTCGACGATCTTGCCGGCGACGAAGACGTGTACGAAGTCCGGCTTGATGTAGCGCAGGATCCGGGTGTAGTGCGTGATCAGTAGCAGACCGGTCTCGCCGGTGCTGCGGACCCGGTTGACACCCTCGCTGACGACGCGCAGCGCGTCGATGTCGAGGCCGGAGTCGGTCTCGTCGAGGATCGCCATCTTGGGCTTGAGCAGCTCGAGCTGCATGATCTCGTGGCGCTTCTTCTCACCGCCGGAGAAGCCCTCGTTGACGTTGCGCTGGGCGAACGCCGGGTCCATCTGGATGCGCTCCATCGCGGTCCGCAGCTCGCCGGCCCAGGTGCGCAGCTTCGGCGCCTCGCCGTCGATCGCGGTCTTCGCGGTACGCAGGAAGTTGGCCACCGACACGCCGGGCACCTCGACGGGGTACTGCATCGCCAGGAACAGGCCGGCCCGGGCGCGCTCGTCCACCGTCATCGCGAGGACGTCCTCGCCGTCGAGGCTGACCTGACCACCGGTGATCTCGTACTTCGGGTGGCCGGCGATGGAGTAGGCCAGCGTCGACTTGCCGGAGCCGTTCGGCCCCATGATGGCGTGGGTCTCGCCGGACTTCACGGTGAGGTCGACCCCGGCCAGGATCGGCTTCAGCTCGCCCTCGGGCAGCTTGACCGAAACCTGCAGGTCGCGGATCTCCAGGGTGCTCACGGCTCTACTCCATTACTCGGTGTCGTCGAAACGTAGATGTCGCCGTCGCGGATCTCGACGGGGAAAACCGCCACCGGCTCGGTGGCGGGCAGACCGGAGGGTGCACCGGTACGCAGGTCGAAGCGCGAGCCGTGCAGCCAGCACTCGATCAAGCAGCCGTCCAGCTCACCCTCGGAGAGGGCTACCGCGGCGTGACTGCACTCGTCGCGTACGGCATAGAAGTTGTCGTCGTCCGCATGAACGACCGCGACCTCCACGCCCTCGATCTCCACCGAGAGCACGTCGCCCTTCGCCACGTCGCCGGAGCGGCCGACCAGCTCGAAGCTCATCGGTCAGGCTCCGGCCTTCGCCAGCCGCGACTCGATGGCGTCACCGAGGCGCTCGCGCAGCTCCTCGACGGGGATCTTGTTGATCAGTTCGGCGAAGAAGCCGCGCACCACGAGCTTGCGTGCCTCACCCTCGGGGATGCCCCGGGCCATGAGGTAGAACAGCTGCTCCTCGTCGAAGCGGCCGGTCGCACTCGCGTGGCCGGCGCCGACGATCTCGCCGGTCTCGATCTCGAGGTTCGGCACCGAGTCGGCGCGGGCGCCGTCGGTCAGCACCAGGTTGCGGTTGATCTCGTACGTGTCGGTGCCGGTCGCCTCCGCGCGGATCAGCACGTCGCCGACCCAGACGGTATGCGCCGACTCGCCCTGCAGCGCACCGCGGTAGCCGACGTAGCTGCGGCAGTTCGGGACCGAGTGGTCGACGAGCTGACGCTGCTCGATGTGCTGGCCGGCGTCGGCGAAGTAGATCCCCCAGAGCTCGGCGTCGCCACCACGGCCGGTGTACTCGACGGACGCGAACTGGCGGACCAGGTCACCACCGAGCGAGACCTGCACGTGCTGGACGCGGGCGTCCCGGCCGACCCGGAACTTGAGGTGCTGGGCCTGCACCGACCCGGCGTCCCACTCGGCCGTCGTGACGAACGTCAGCTGCGCGCTGTCGCCGAGGACGACCTCGATGTTGTCGGCGACGGTCGCCGTGCCGGTCTGCTCCAGCACGATGGTGACCTTGGCGAAGTTGCCGACCCGTACGTAGGTGCGGGCGGCCGCCGCGTCGCCGCCACCGCCGACGACCTTGATCACGGCCGGGACGTCCGAGACGGTGTCCGGCGCGACGTCGATCAGGGTCACCGCGGCGGCCGAACCGAACGCGAGGGCGCTGACCCGGTCGAACGGGGTCAGCACCGGGTCGACCTTGCCCGCGTCGACACTCGTCACCGAGACCCCCGCCGGCAGGTCACCGGGGGTGAACCCCGGTGCCGTGCCGGACAGGGTGGTGGCCGTGATCAGCGAGCCGAGCCGCTTGACCGGGGTGAAGCGCCACTCCTCCTCCAGGCCGTTGACGGCCGGGAAGTCGGTGACGTCGAAGGAGCGCAGCACCTGCGACTTGGTGCTCGGCGGGGCCATGGCCTCGGTAGTCATGTCTTCCTAGTTCTCGGCGTTGAGGTTGACGGGAGGGGCGGCGGTCAGCCGACCGCGCCCTCCATCTGCAGCTCGATCAGGCGGTTGAGCTCCAGGGCGTACTCCATGGGGAGCTCCTTGGCGATCGGCTCGATGAAGCCACGGACGATCATCGCCATCGCCTCGTCCTCGGTCAGGCCCCGGCTCATCAGGTAGAAGAGCTGGTCGTCGCTGACCTTGGAGACGGTCGCCTCGTGACCCATGTTCACGTCGTCCTCGCGGATGTCGACGTACGGGTACGTGTCCGAGCGCGAAATCGTGTCGACCAGCAGCGCGTCGCACTTGACCGTGCTGGCGCTGTGGTGCGAGCCGTCGAGCACCTGGACCAGGCCCCGGTAGGACGTGCGGCCACCACCCCGGGCGATCGACTTGCTGATGATCGTCGAGGAGGTGTGCGGCGCGGCGTGCACCATCTTGGCGCCCGAGTCCTGGTGCTGACCCGCGCCGGCCATGGCGATGGAGAGGACCTCGCCCTTGGCGTGCGCGCCGGTCATGTAGACGGCCGGGTACTTCATCGTCACCTTGGAGCCGATGTTGCCGTCGACCCACTCCATGGTCGCGCCCTCTTCGCAGGTGGCGCGCTTGGTGACCAGGTTGTACACGTTGTTCGACCAGTTCTGGATGGTCGTGTACCGCACCCGGGCGTTCTTCTTGACGACGATCTCGACGACCGCGGAGTGCAGCGAGTCGGACGAGTAGATCGGCGCGGTACAGCCCTCCACGTAGTGGATGTAGCTGCCCTCGTCGGCGATGATCAGCGTCCGCTCGAACTGGCCCATGTTCTCGGTGTTGATCCGGAAGTAGGCCTGCAGCGGGATGTCCACGTGGACACCCTTGGGCACGTAGATGAACGAGCCGCCGGACCACACGGAGGTGTTCAGCGCGGCGAACTTGTTGTCGCCGACCGGGATCACCGTGCCGAAGTACTCCCTGAAGAGTTCCTCGTGCTCGCGCAGCGCCGTGTCGGTGTCGAGGAACAGGACGCCCTGCTCCTCGAGGTCCTCACGGATCTTGTGGTAGACGACCTCGGACTCGTACTGAGCCGCGACACCGGAGACGAGGCGCTGCTTCTCCGCCTCGGGGATGCCCAGCTTGTCGTACGTCGCCTTGATGTCCGCGGGCAGGTCCTCCCACGTGGCGGCCTGCTTCTCGGTGGAGCGCACGAAGTACTTGATGTTCTGGAAGTCGATGCCGGTGAGGTCGGCGCCCCAGTTCGGCATGGGCTTGCGGCCGAACAGGCGCAGACCCTTGAGCCGCAGGTCGAGCATCCACTGCGGCTCGTTCTTCAGAGCGGAGATGTTGCGCACCACGTCTTCGGACAGACCACGCTTCGCGGTGGCACCCGCGGTGTCGGCGTCGGCCCAGCCGTACTCGTATTTACCAAGAGCGGCGAGGTGCTCTTCCTGAGTGACGATCTGGTCGGTCATCTATCCGTCCTAACCGTGATTGCGTTGGTTACAACTGGTGCGCACTGCGGGGCGGGGATGTGCGTGGTGCACACCCCGTCGCCGTGCGCGATGGTGGCGAGACGCTGCACGTGGGTGCCGATGAGCCGCGAAATGACCGCGGTCTCGGCGTCGCACAGCTGAGGGAACTCGGCGGCCACGTGCGCCACCGGGCAGTGGTGCTGGCACAGCTGCCCGCCGGAAGCGATCGTGGTCGCGTTGGCAGCGTAACCCTCGGCGGTCAGGGCATTGGCGAGTGCCTCCGCCCGGGCGAGAGGATCCTCGCCCGCCTCGAGCATGGCCGTGCGGCAACGCTCCTCCAGCGCGGTCACCTGGGCGGCCGCGAAGGCGTCGACGGCGGCGGGACCGCCGTGCTCGGCGATCCAGCGCAGAGCGGCGGTGGCGATGCCGTCGTAGAAGTGCGGGAAACCCTCGCGGGCGGCGGCGGTGAGCACGAACACCTTGGCGGGCCGGCCGCGGCCCCGGGGCCCGCGCGGTGTCGTCTCCCGGGCCTCGACCAGGTGGTCGGCGAGCATCGCGTCGAGGTGCTTACGGATGGCGGCCGGGCTGAGGCCGAGCTGGCCGCCCAGCTCCGCGGCGGTCGCGCCGCCGCAGTCGAAGAGCAACTGCGCAACCCGGTCGCGGGTACGCCCGTCGGCTGCCTTGCCGTCGAGAGGCGCGCGCCTGCCGTCGAGGGGTGCGCGGGGGCCGGCGACCGGAGCGGTCACCTGACTTCCCCTGGACCCCACGACGTATTTCACTACGGCAACGTTACGTATTTCCGCGCGCCCCTGCAAACCGACGCCCCGGTGATTCATGACACCGGCTCACGGAGGCGCTCGATAACAAGATCAAATTCGGGCGTAGCATGCCTCGCGTGAGCAAGACGACCCTCCTGCGCCCCCTGGCCCTAGCGTCCCTGATCGCCAACATCGCGCTGGTCGTCACGGGTGCCGCGGTCCGGCTCACCAGCTCCGGGCTGGGCTGCCCGACCTGGCCCAAATGCACCGACGAGTCGTATGTGACGACTCCCGAGATGGGCGTCTACGGCATCATCGAGTTCGGCAACCGCGTGCTCGGCATCGTGCTCGGCGTCATCGCCCTGGCCACGTTCATCGCCGCGCTGCTGCGCAAGCCCCGCCGCCGCTCGCTCGTCATGCTCTCGCTCGCCGCCGGCCTCGGCATCCCCGGCCAGGGCGTCATCGGTGGCATCACGGTCCTGACCAACCTCAACCCGTGGGTGGTCGGGCTGCACTTCCTGCTCTCGATGGCACTGATCGCCCTCACGTACGCCCTCTGGCGCCGCACCGAGGAAGGCGACGCCCCGGCCCGCCCCCTCGTCGCCCGCCCCCTGTACCACCTGGCGGCCCTGACGGCGGTGGTGAGCGCGGCCGTGATCGTGGTCGGCGTGATCGTCACCGGCAGCGGCCCCCACGCCGGCGACGCGGACGCCAAACGCAACGGCCTCGACCCGGCAACCATCTCCCAGGCCCACGCGGACCTGGTCATGCTGCTCATCGGCCTCTCGGTGGCGCTCTGGTTCGCCCTGCGAGCGGTCCACGCCCCGGCGACGGCGATCCGGGCGGCCGGGCTGCTCATCGTGGTGGAGCTCGCCCAGGGCCTGATCGGCTTCGTCCAGTACTTCACCCACCTCCCGGTCGTCCTGGTCGGTTTCCACCTCCTGGGAGCAGCCCTGGTCTGGGTGGCAACCCTGAACGTCCTCTGGCGCCTGCGCGAACGCCCGGCCCAGACAGAGGGCAGCCCGTCGCCGTCCCCGGCAGCCACCCCGGAGCCCGCACCGGCCATCTGACCCGGTCCCCACCGGCAGACCCGGCCACACGGTCAAGGCCGCCCCACCAGCCCTCAAGCCGCGCTCCCCCTCAAGCCGCGCTCCCCCTCGCGTACCGGCGCCCCGCACCCTCGTCACCGCGCTTCCCCGCCGCCCGCCCGGCGCCGCCCGCCCGGCGCCACCTGCCCGCGCCGCCCTCCCTACCGCATTCCTCGCACCGGCTCCACGCGCTCGGGATTGTCGTGGGCAAGAACGACCGTTCTTTCTTTACGTCCCGCGTCGCTGATTCCGGCACGGCCAACCGTCGCGACGATCCGCTCGGCCGGGAGCCGGACATCGCGCACCCCTCCCCACGCGCAACCTCGGCGCGCCACCCTCCGGGCAGGTCGGGCAGCGGGGGCCGCGAGGCTGTGAACGTGTCGAGGGTCAGGCGCCCGGCCCCACGAAGGCCCAGGCGGAGACATCACGAGGAGCGCGAAGACCTGCCCGGGCGCAGAAGGCCGCGCACAGCGGGAAAGGCACAGGGCGAGTGAACACGCCGCTTCACGGTCGGCACGACTCCGCGTGATCCCGAATTCGTGCACGCACGGCGGCGGCCGGCACGGGAGCGACCGGGAAGCCGGCAGGCAACCGCACGATCGATCCGAGCTGCCATTACTGGTCGCAGCACCGCACGTACGGGCGAACCGGTTTGCTCTTGGTCCAAGCAGTCCGGACACGAAAGCGGCCCGGGGATCCCGGGCCGCGCCGAACAGGGAGAGTTCAGAGAGTCATCGCGCCATGCTCCGGCGTGACATCGAACGCCAGAGATCGTTGCTGGGGCGCATCTGGTCCATCAGCTCGCGTTCCCACTCGTTCTCCACTTCGACGCCGGCCTTCTCGCAGGCCTTGCGGGCCACATCGGTGCCGCCGGCGGCGAACTGGTCGGTCCATTCGCCGTCCTGGCCGACCAGGACGATGCGGGCGCCTCGCTTGCCTACGTACTCAATGACCGCCTTGGCGCCGCCGTGACCGGTGGCGAAGGTTTTGATGCCCGCGGTCAATGTCGTATCGGAACCGTCTGCCATGACAAGCAGCGTAGGCACGCATTTGCCCGGGCCGCGAAGGTGGCGGGGCATTTTGTGATGCCAATTACCTGCGGGTTTACCGGAACGTAGCATTGCTCTGACCCGATATGGTCCGAATTATCCGGTAGTCGCGTGTTCCCTCCATCGAGTGACATTCCGTCACCTTCCCGGGGTGGAAAACGGGCAGAGTGTGCGACGGTTCGGCATTGAAGTCACTCAATGCAACATCATCAAGGAAGTCGACCGCGCGATCAGACTAGTGCGTCGACCGCGACCGCGATGAAGAGGATCGTCAGGTACGTGATGGACCAGTGGAACAGGCGCATGGCCTTGAGGGGCTCTCCCCGGCGGGAGCGGCCGACCAGGCGGAGCGCTTCCAGGAGGAAGAAGGCGCCCGACACGATGGCCGTGATGCCGTAGATCGGGCCCACGCCGATGTCCGTGCCCAGCGGCCAGGCCGCGAACGAGGACACCAGGGTGAGCACCGTGAAGAGCAGGATCTCCGTGTTCACCCGACGGGCCGAGCGCACCACGGGCAGCATGGGGATGCCGGCCCGGGCGTAGTCGTCCTTGTACTTGATGGCCAGCGGGTAGAAATGCGGCATCTGCCAGAAGAAGACCACCGCGAACAGCGCCCAGGCGACCGGGCCCACGCTGCCGGTGACGGCCGCCCAGGCGATGAGAACCGGCGCCGCGCCGCAGATGCCGCCCCAGAACGTGTTCGTCGGGGTGCGTCGCTTCAACCAGATGGTGTAGATGACGTCGTAGTAGAAGATGGACGCCGCGGTCATCGCGGTGGCGAGCCAGTTCGTGAACGTCGCCATCAGCACGAGCGAGACCACCGTCAGGACGGTGCCGAAGACGAGCACGGCGCGGGGCGTCAGCGTGTGCTGCGGCAGCGGCCGACGCTTGGTGCGCCGCATCACTTCGTCGATGTCGCGGTCGATGTAGCAGTTGAACGTCGTCGCGGCTCCCGCGGCGAGCGCGCCACCGACGAGGACCACCGCGAGGAGTCCCAGATCGGGCCAGCCGCCGGCCGCCAGCATCATCGCCGGGATGGTCGTCACCAGCAGGAGTTCGACGATCTGGGGCTTGGTCAACGAGAGGTACGCCCCGAAGAGGGCTCGAGCACTGGGGCGAGACGCCTTCTCCAGCTGGCCCGGCGACTGCCCCTCGGCGGGTCGCTCGGTGATCATGCTCACGGACTGCCACCTTCCGGCATCGGCGAGGGCGTATTTCGTGGACCGCTGCCGGGCGGGGCCGGGCGGCACGTTGGGACACACTACGCGCAGCCTGGGCAGTCCTTCGGACGGCCCGGCGAGCGTGTACGGCGTCACAGCACCGGGCCCCGGCTGTCCGCTCTCAGCGTATGGGCCTGCACGTATCCGCCGACGGTGGTTTAGAGGGAATGGATAGGGTCAACTCAAAAGGGTTCCACCACCATGCCCCGAGGAGCACAACCGACGTGGCCAACGAATTTGACTGGACCGACCTCGACCGCCGTGCGGTCGACACCGCACGGGTACTGGCGATGGATGCCGTGGAGAAGGCCGGGAACGGCCACCCCGGCACCGCCATGAGCCTGGCGCCGGCCGCATACCTGCTGTTCAACAAGGTGATGCGGCACGACCCGACGGACCCGCACTGGGCCGGCCGGGACCGCTTCGTGCTGTCGTGCGGCCACTCGAGCCTCACTCTGTATGTCCAGCTGTTCCTGAACGGCTTCGGTCTGTCGATCGACGACCTGAGCTCGCTGCGCCAGTGGGACTCGCTCACTCCGGGTCACCCGGAGTACGGCCACACCCCCGGCGTCGAGATCACCACCGGCCCGCTGGGCCAGGGCATCGGCAACGCGGTCGGCATGGCGATGGCCGCCCGCCGCGAGCGTGGCCTGTTCGACCCGAGCACCGACGGCGAGTCGCTCTTCGACCACCAGATCTTCGCGCTGTGCTCCGACGGCGACATCGAAGAGGGCGTCAGCCACGAGTCGAGCGCGGTGGCCTCGGTCCAGAAGCTCGGCAACCTCACGGTGATCTACGACGACAACGAGATCTCCATCGAGGACGACACCCGGATCGCCAAGAACGAGGACGTCGGCGCGCGTTACGCGGCGTACGGCTGGCATGTCCAGACCGTCGACTGGCGCAAGGATGACCCGGAGAAGGGCGCCTACAAGGAAGACGTCCCCGAGCTCTGGGCCGCGATCGAGGCGGCCAAGGCCGTCACCGACAAGCCGTCGTTCATCGTGCTGCGCACGATCATCGGCTACCCGGCGCCGAACAAGCAGAACACCGGCAAGATCCACGGCTCCGCGCTCGGTGCCGACGAGGTCAAGGCCACCAAGGAGATCCTCGGCTTCGACGCGAACACCACGTTCGACGTCGCGCCCGAGGTGCTCGAGCACACCCGCACGGTCGTCGAGCGGGGCCGCGCGGCGCACGCCGAGTGGGACAAGGCGTTCGAGGCCTGGGCCGCGGGCAACGCCGAGGGCAAGGCGCTCTTCGACCGTCTCGCCGCCAAGAAGCTGCCCGAGGGCTGGGCCGAGGCGCTGCCGGTCTTCCCGGCCGACGCCAAGGGCATCGCCACCCGCGCCGCTTCCGGCAAGGTGCTCGACGCGCTCGCACCGGTCCTGCCGGAGCTGTGGGGCGGTTCGGCCGACCTCGCCGAGAGCAACAACACCACGATGAAGGGCGAGCCTTCCTTCATCCCCGCCGAGTACGCGACCAAGGCGTTCCCGGGCAACGAGTACGGCCGTACGCTGCACTTCGGCATCCGCGAGCACGGTATGGGCTCGATCCTGAACGGCATCACCGTGCACGGCGGCACCCGCCCGTACGGTGGCACGTTCCTGGTCTTCAGCGACTACATGCGCGGCTCGGTCCGCCTGTCCGCGCTGATGAAGCTGCCGGTCACGTTCGTGTGGACGCACGACTCGATCGGCCTCGGCGAGGACGGCCCGACGCACCAGCCGATCGAGACGCTGACCGCGCTGCGCGCGATCGTCGGCCTCGACGTGGTCCGCCCGGCCGACGCCAACGAGACCGCATGGGCCTGGCGTGGCGCGCTGGAGCACAACGACCGGCCGACCGCGCTGGCGCTGTCCCGGCAGAACCTCCCGACCGTCGACCGCGACAAGTACGCGTCGGCCGAGGGCACCCTCAAGGGCGGCTACATCCTGTCCGAGGCGACCGGCGGCGAGCCCAAGGTCATCCTCATCGGCACCGGCTCCGAGGTCCAGCTCTGCCTGACCGCCCAGGAGCGCCTCGAGGCCGAGGGCACCCCGACCCGGGTCGTGTCGATGCCGTGTCTCGAGTGGTTCTACGAGCAGGACACCGCGTACCAGCAGGAAGTTCTGCCGCACGGTGTTAAGGCCCGCGTAACCGTCGAGGCCGGGATCCGGATGAGCTGGGACCGTATCCTCGGCGACGCCGGCGAGCCCGTGAGCATCGAGCACTACGGCGCGAGCGCCCCCGCCAAGATTCTTTTCGAGCAGTTCGGCTTCACCGCGGACAACGTGGTGGCCAAGGCCAACGCCGCCCTGGCCAAGGTCGGCGAGATCACCGGTCACAAGACCGGAAACTGAGGAGTACCGATGACTGACAGGCTGGCTGAGCTCTCCGCTGCGGGTGTAGCGGTGTGGCTCGACGACCTCTCCCGCGTCCGGCTGCAGACCGGTTCGCTCGCCAAGCTGCTCAACGAGCAGCACGTGGCGGGTGTGACCACCAACCCGAGCATCTTCGCCTCCGCGCTGGCCGACGCCTCCGCGTACGACGACCAGCTCAAGGACCTCGCCGCGCAGGGCGTCACGGTCGAGGAGGCCGTGCGTCTGCTCACCTCGTACGACGTCCGCTGGGCCGCCGAGGTGCTGCGCCCGCAGTACGACGCGACCGATGGCGTCGACGGCCGGGTCTCCATCGAGGTGGACCCGCGCAGCGCGCACCTGACCGAGAAGACGCAGGCCGAGGCGAAGACGCTCTGGTGGCTCGTCGACCGGCCGAACGTCTACATCAAGATCCCGGCGACCAAGGCGGGCCTGCCGGCGATCACCGCGACCCTGGCCGAGGGCATCAGCGTCAACGTGACGCTGATCTTCTCGCTCGAGCGCTACAAGGCCGTCATGGACGCGTTCCTGGCCGGCATCGAGCAGGCCAAGGCGAACGGTCACGACCTGAGCAAGATCGGCTCGGTCGCCTCGTTCTTCGTCTCCCGCGTGGACACCGAGATCGACAAGCGTCTCGACAAGATCGGCTCGGACGAGGCCAAGGCGCTCAAGGGCAAGGCCGCCGTCGCCAACGCGCAGCTCGCGTACCAGGCGTACGAGGAGGTCTTCGCGACCGACCGCTGGAAGACGCTGGCCGCCGCCGGTGCCCTCCCGCAGCGTCCGCTGTGGGCGTCGACCGGGACCAAGAACCCGGCATACAAGGACACCATCTACGTCGAGGAGCTCATCGCTCCCGGTGTGGTCAACACCATGCCGGAAGCGGTCATCCGGGCGTACGAGGACCACGGCGACACCCGGGGCGACACCGTGACCGGCTCGTACGGCACGGCCCAGAAGGTCATGGACGACGTCGCCGCCATCGGTGTCGACCTCGAGGACGTCTTCAAGGTCCTCGAGGACGAGGGCGTGCAGAAGTTCGAGGCAAGCTGGTCCGAGCTGCTCGAGGACGTCAAGAAGTCCCTCGAGGCCGCCGCCAAGGGTGCGAGCAACCCGAGCGACGCCGCCAAGTGATCACCGGCCTGCCCGCGGCGGTTCTCCGCCGCGGGCAGGCCGCGGGTCACGTGTTCTTCACCACTTCAGATCATGCCCGTGTCCCGTGTGCCTTCCCCGCGGCCGTCCATGATCATCTGTCCGTCGTAGTCTTTTCCGGCTCCGGACGTCTTCTACCACAACGGTGACCTGCGGAATGGATCTTCCCGTGGATCGCCGTCCCGGGTCCGCGGACCGGCACGGAGCAACACGGCTCGTGCAGATGTTGCGGGCCCGACCCTTGGCTGTAACCCTTCGGGACGACAAAAAGCTGGCAGGATGGGACACGTGGGTAATCCGCTGCGTACAGCACAGGACCGACGGCTGCCCAGGATCCCGGAGCCGTGCGCTCTGGTGATCTTCGGAGTCACCGGTGACCTGTCGCGAAAGAAACTGATCCCGGCCGTGTACGACCTCGCGAACCGGGGTCTGTTGCCGCCCGGTTTCGTCGTGCTCGGCTTCGCCCGGCGCGACTGGGGCGACGGCGACTTCGAGTCGCTCGCCTACGCGGCCGCCAAGAAGGGTGCCCGGACACCGTGGCGGGAGGACGTCTGGCAGCGCCTCGCCAGCCAGTTCCAGTTCGTCCCCGGCTCGTTCGACGACGACGAGGCGTTCGACCACCTCGCGGAGACCCTCGACGACCTGCGCGAGCGCAACGGCATCGCGGGCAACGTCGCGTTCTACTTCTCCATCCCGCCGGCCGCGTTCCCGCTGGTGCTCAACCAGCTGAACCGCACCGGGATGGCGGACAACGCGAAATCCGGTGGCTGGCGCCGCGTCGTGGTCGAGAAGCCGTTCGGCAACGACCTCGCCACCGCCAAGTCGCTCAACCAGCTCGTCGACGAGGTCTTCACCCCGGAGGACGTCTTCCGGATCGACCACTACCTCGGCAAGGAGACGGTCCAGAACATCCTGGCGCTGCGCTTCGCCAACAGCTTGTTCGAGCCGGTCTGGAATTCCAAGTACGTCGACTCGGTGCAGATCACCATGGCCGAGGACGTCGGCATCGGCTCCCGGGCCGCGTTCTACGACGCCTCCGGTGCCGCCCGTGACGTCCTGCAGAACCACCTGCTGCAGCTGCTCGCCCTGGTCGGCATGGAGGAGCCCACGAGCTTCGACTCCATCGACATCGGCGCCGAGAAGCTGAAGGTCCTCAAGGCCATCAGCATCCCCCAGGACATCAGCGAGGGTTCGGTCCGCGGGCAGTACCTCCCGGGCTGGGTCGCCGGTGAACGCGCCGTGGGTTACCTGGAGGAGAAGGGCGTGCCCGCCGACTCCACCACGGAGACCTATGTGGCCGTCCGCCTCGGCATCCAGAACCGGCGCTGGGCGGGTGTCCCGTTCTTCGTCCGCGTGGGCAAGCGCATGCCGCGCCGGGTCACCGAGATCGCGATCCTGTTCAAGCAGGCGCCGCACCTGCCGTTCGACCCCGCCGACGTGGAGATGCTGGGCAACAACCAGCTGGTCATCCGCGTGCAGCCGGACGAGGGCGTGGTGCTGAAGTTCGGCTCCAAGGTCCCCGGCACCACCATGGAGGTCCGCGACATCGCGATGGACTTCCAGTACGGCGAGGCGTTCACCGAGTCCAGCCCGGAGGCGTACGAACGACTCGTGCTCGACGTGCTCGTCGGCGACCGTTCGCTGTTCCCGGACGCCGCCGAGATCGAGCAGAGCTGGCGGGTCATCGACCCGCTCGAAGCGGCCTGGGCGGGCACCAAACCCGAGCCGTACCGGTCGGGTGAGTGGGGTCCGCGCGCTGCGGACCAGATGCTGGCCCGCGAGGGCCGTGCTTGGAGGCGAGCATGATCGGCTTGTGGGACACCACCGGCAACGAGGTCGTCAAGGCCCTCGCCGCCGAACGGCGCAGCGCGGGTGGTGTGGCCTCCGGCCTCGCCCTCACGCTCGTGTCCGTCGTGGAGGAGAAGCAGGTCCGTGAGGCCGAGGCCGCGGCGACCATCGCGGCGTCGGCACACCCGTGCCGCCTGCTCATCGTGGTCCGCTCCGACCTGGAGGGCCGCAGCCGCCTCGACGCCGAGATCGTCGTGGGTGGCCGGCTCGGCCCGGCCGAGGCCGTCGTGATGCGCATGTACGGCCGGCTCGCGCTGCACGCCGAGTCCGTCGTCATGCCGCTGCTGGCCCCGGACGTCCCGGTGGTCACCTGGTGGCACAGCGCCCCGCCGGACGTCATCGCCAACGACTTCCTGGGCGTCGTCGCGGACCGCCGGATCACCGACAGCAAGCTCGCCGTCGACCCGGTCGCCGCGCTCAAGCAGCGGGCCCTCGACTACGCCCCGGGCGACACGGACCTCACCTGGACCCGGATCACCCTGTGGCGCACCCTGGTCGCGGGCGCGTTCGACACCACCGAGGAACGCGTCACCGGAGCCACCGTCATCGCCCCCGGCGACGACCCCACGGCGGCCCTGATGTGCGGCTGGCTTAAGTCCCGCCTCGGCATCGAGCCGGTCTGGGAGAAGACCGACCGCGCGCCACGGATGCACTCGGTCGAGCTGCAGTGCGCCAACGGCGACTGCGTCTCGGTCACCCGCGACGAGGGCACAGCGCTCTTCAGCCGTACGGGCCAGGAGCCGCGTTACATGCCGCTGCCCAAGCGTCCGGTCGGTGACGAGCTGGCCGAGGAGCTGCGCCGGCTCGACCCGGACCAGATCTACGGCGAGGCACTCGGCGCGATGGCCGGCATGAAGGACCTCGACCAGAAGCCGCCGATGCGCGTACACGTCTGGAAGGACCCGGCCCTGGCCGCCCGCGCGGGCGACGAGGCCGCGATGGCCGGACCTGGCGGTTCGGCCGCCTGAGGCCGAACTAAGATCGACGGGGCCGTTCCGCCTGGCTGGGCGGACGGCCCCTTTTCTTCACTGTAGGCAGAGAGCAAGGGGTCCCATGAGCGAGACCGTAGTGGTGGTGGTTCCCGACGCCGACGTCCTGGCGGCGTCCGTGGCCGCCCGCCTGGTCACGAAGATCATCGACGCGCAGGCGGTCCGCGGGCGCGCCGACATCGTCCTGACCGGCGGCCGGGTCGCCGCGAAGGTGCTGCGCGCGGTCAAGGACCTGCCCGCGTCGGCCGCCATCGACTGGTCCCGCGTCGACCTGTACTGGGGCGACGAGCGGTTCCTGCCGGCCGGTGACCCGGACCGCAACGAGACCCAGGCCCGCGAGGCACTGCTCGACGCCCTCCCGCTCGACCCGGCCCGGATCCACGCCATGCCGGCGTCGGACGGCCCGGACGGCGACGACGCGGAGGCCGCCGCCGCCCGTTACGCCGGTGGGCTGGGCAGCCCGACGTTCGACGTGCTGATGCTCGGCGTCGGCGAGGACGGCCACGTGGCCTCGCTCTTCCCGGACCACCCGGACGCCACGAAGACGGGCACGGCGATCGCGGTCCACAACAGCCCCAAGCCGCCGCCCACCCGCATCTCGCTGTCCATGGCGACGATCCGCTCGGCCCAGGAGGTCTGGCTCGTGGCGGCCGGCCCGGACAAGGCGGTCTCGGTCGGCGCGGCCCTCGGCGGCGACGAATCGCTGCCCGCCGCCCGCGCCCAGGGCACGTCCCGCACGCTCTGGCTCCTCGACACCGCCGCTGCCGCCAAGCGCTGACGCCGTGCTCGCGCCGCCCCGTGGACCACTCCGCGGGGCGGTTCTGTCATAGATCCAGAATTTCCACCGTCGCCGCCGTACGGTCCCCCGGCTCGAGAGCCTCGGCCTTGCGAACCGCTTTCTTGACCGGCAGCACGTAGCTGCCCCGGTCCTTGTCCGGGAAGATCGAGGTCTTCCACACGGTCGTGCCGATGGTGGCCCGCACCCGCAGCGAGCCGAACCCGCGGGTCAGTCCCCCGGCCCGCTCCCGGAGCTCCTCGGACGCGTCGATGGGCAGACTCACAAACGTCCAGGTCTCGGTCCGCCGGGCTGCCCAGATCCACAACTCGGCTTCGAAATCGACGATCACCTCCTCATCATGACATCATTGTTGTCATGTCGCAGGATCGCGGAGCCGCCCTGTACGACGTCCTGCGCCACGTTCGCCCCCTGGTACTCAACTCGGCCCGGGTCGTGGAGGTGTCCCTGCGCCCGGCCGGCCTGAGCGTCGGATCCCGTGCGGTCCTGGAGATCCTCGACGACCACGGCCCGGCAACCGTCCCGGCCATCGGCGACCGGCTCGACCTGCCCCGCCAGGGCGTCCAGCGACACATCAACGACCTGATCGCCCTGGGCCACGTCACCACCCACCACAATCCCGCGCATCGCCGATCGTCGCTGGTCAGCCTCACCGCGGCGGGCGCGGCCGCGATCGCCGGGGTCCGCACGGACGAGCTGCGCCACCTGGCGGGCATGGCCCAGGACTGCACCGACGAGGAGATCACAGCGGCCAGGAAAGTGTTGCGGGCCCTGAACCGGGATGTACGCCGCAGAGCGCAGACCAAGGAGGATCCCCATGATCCACGAGTGGACCACGGCCAACCGGCTGGCGATCGCTGACATCCTGGACACGCTGTCCGGCGCCCAGTGGAACACCCCCACGCTCTGCGCCGGCTGGACGGTGCGCCATCTCGCCGCACACCTCGTCCAGCCGACGCTGATCGGGTTCGGACGATTCGCCGTGACCGCGATCCGCTTCCGCGGCGACACCGACCGCACCGTCGACCACTTCGCCCGGCAACTGGCCCGTCGACCGGTCACCGAACTGACCGAACTGCTGCGCTCGCACGCCACCGACCGCCTGACCCCGGCCCGCGTCGGACCGATGGGCCCGTTCGCGGACAGCTGCCTCCACCTGCGAGACATGGTCCGGCCACTCGGCCTCGCGGCGGACGTACCCCTCGAGCACTGGCGCGCGCTGCTGGACTACCTGGTCTCCCCCCATGCAGCACCGGCCCTGATCCCCCCACACCGGCTCGACGGACTCGTCCTGTCCGCCACCGACACCATCTGGCCTCCCGCTCCCAGCGACGACGGGGCACTGGTGCAGGGCCCCGCCGAGGCCCTGAGCATGGCGATATCAGGCCGGCCCGCCGCACTCGCCGACCTGGACGGCCCCGGCCTGCCCCTCCTGGCCGCCCGAATCCAGACCTCGTGGCACGGCCTCCCCGTCCCCGCCCGCCGCTTTCCCACCACCCCACCAACACGCCCCTGCCACCGCCTTCCCCCCACCGCGCCGCCTGCCTTCGGCTCCGCTCCAGCTTCTTGCGCCGATGGTCTATCCGGCCAGCGACCATCGGCTCAATCGCCAAATACTTAAGTCGATCGATACGTAGACCGATGACCACTGTTTCCGGGCACCCTGCCCCTCCACACTGGGAACCGGCGACACGGCAGCGGCACAGAGGAGCGGGCAGTCATGAAACGAGACGTCGGGCCACGATCGGTGCTGGTGATCGGCGGTGGGATCGCGGGACTGACCCATGCGGTCGCCGCGCGGCAGGCGGGTATCGAGGTCGAGGTCATCGAGGTGCGGCCCGACTGGAAGGTCGCCGGCTGGGGCCTGAGCCTCACCGGCCCCGCGATCCGGGCGCTCCGGGCGGTCGGCCTCGCGGACGCCTGCGTCGAAGCCGGCTACCCCGTTTTCCGTACGCTCCACTGTGACGCCATCGGCACCGTGCGAAACGTCATGGAGCTCCCGAGCGTGCTCGGGCCCGGCAAGCCCGCCGAGGTGGGCATCGGCCGCCCGGTGCTGCACGCCGTCCTCCGAGAGCGCGCCGCCGAGCTGGGCGCCACGTTGCGCACCGGGTTGTCGGTCGAGTCGCTGTCGTCCGGCGAGGGTGGGGTCACCGCGAGCCTCAGCGACGGCAGCACCCGGACCGTCGACTACGCGGTCGGCGCCGACGGCGTCCGGTCCCGCACCCGCGCACAGCTGGGTCTGCCCGGCGACCCCTGGTACACGGGCCAGATGGTCTGGCGGGCCCTGGTCGACCGTCCCGAGTGGGCCACCGACATCTACACCTTCGCCGGTCCGACGTTCACCACCGGTCTGATACCCATCTCCCCCGGCAAGGCCTACGTCTTCCTCACCGAGAGCAGTGACGACCCGGGCACCGTGCCCGAGGCCGAGCTGGCCGCACGCATGCGGGCCCTGCTGGCGCCGTTCGGTGGCCGGTTCGCCGAGGTCCGTGACGGCATCACCGTCCCGGCCCAGGTCGTGCGCCGCCCGGTCCAGGTCCTGTTCGTCGAGGGCCCCTGGCACGCCGCCCGCACCGTCCTCGCCGGCGACGCCGCCCACTCCCCCTCACCACAGCTGGTGAGCGGCGCGGCCCTGGCCATCGAGGACGCGGTGGTCCTGGCCGAGGAGATCACGGCGCGTCCCAGCCTGGACAAGGCCTTCGACGCGTACGAAACCCGGCGTCACGGCCGGGCGCGGGCCCTGGTGGAGACCTCGGTGGAACTGGGCCGCAGCGAGCGGGAGGGCCGCCGCGAGGAGTTCCACGCGCTCCAGCGGAAAGGCCACGGCGCGATGGCGGCACCCATGTGACGGCCACCTGGTCCGGATCTTGGCCCGCTGCTGACTCTCATCAACAGTGGCCCGATCGTGGAACGAGGGGCCGTGGGGAGCGCTGGACGGGCGCACAACGGTGCCAGGTCCGGCCGGCCGGAGGCCTCGGGTCAGGCGCGGGAGGAGATCTGCTGGACCGCCCAGCCGTTGCCGTCGGGGTCGGCGAAGAAGACGAAGCCGACGTTGTCCAGAGGGTCCGGGGTGGGCGTGGGGTTCTCGCCCATCTTCTGGACGTCGCTGACCGCCACGCCTCGTTCCACCAGCTCGGCGTGGGCCTTGTTGATGTCGGGGACCACCAGCTGGAGGCCTTTGAGGGAACCGGGAGGCATGTCGGGGACCGCACCCTTGCCGATGACGATCGAGCAGCCCGAGCCCGGTGGGGTGAGCTGCACGATCCGGACATCGTCGTTGAACACGACATCGTGGTCGAGGACGAAGCCCAGTTTCCCGGCATAGAACTCCTTCGCCCGGTCGATGTCGGCGACGGGCACCACCACTACTTCCAGCGTCCAGTTCATTCGCCCATGGTGTCACCCGGTGTAGCCAGAGGAGCGCTGTCCGGGGCCTCGGGCGTGCCGGGTGGCGAGACGGTCGGGGCGGCCGCACCGGGATCGGCGACGGGTGGCGACGGGTCCGGCGACACCGAGCGCGGCGGGGTGGTCGGGGAGGACGCCGCAGCGGAAGGTGACGGTGCCCGTGTGGCGGTGGGCGAGGCGAGGGACGACGGGGAGGGCGGGGTCGACGGGGAGGCCGGGGTCGACGGGGAGGGCGGGGCCACGGGGACCGCCGGGGCGTCGGGGCGCTCACGGCGTACCGGAAGGTGGGGAAGCGCGACCGCCACCGCCAGCGCGACCGCCGCCACCGCCCCCGCGGCCAGCGCGAGCCACCAGCGGCGCGGGGAGCGACCCGGCTCGTGCAGGGTCGGGGGCCGGGCGGGCTGCAGTTGCGCGGTGGTCACCTGGGCCGCCCGGGCCGCGAGCGCGGTGCGGAGTCGGGCCTCGACAGCGCTCATCGTCGGTCTCCCAGCTGGTCTCGGAGGATGGTCAGGGCTCGGCTGGCGGTTGATTTGACCGTTCCCCGGGACACCCGCAGGGTCTCGGCGATCTCCTGCTCGGACAGCTCCGACCAGTAGCGCAGCACCACCACCTGGCGTTGACGGGCGGTCAGCCCGCGCAGCGCGTCCATCACCTGGCGATCCTCGACCGCCAGCAGGACCTGGTCCTCGGCGGCCGGGGCCGCATCCGGCGGGGGCGGCACGTAGGCACGGGCGGTCCGGCGGCGGCGCAGGGCGGACCGGGCGGCGTTCAGGACACCGGAGGTCAGGTACGCGTCCGGGTCCGCGATGGTGTTCAGGCTGGAGCCGTGCCGGCGGTAGAGCGCGGCGAACACGTCCTGGACGATGTCCTCCGCGGTGGGCAGGTCGTCGACCATGAGCACCGCCAGGCGGACCAGGCTGAGGCGACGCGCGTGGTACAGCTCGTTGATCGCGGGTGGGCCGGAGCCCTCGCCGGGGCCGGCCGTGTCGCGGACCGGGGCTCCGGAACCGGACACGACCGCGCGCAGCCACCGCAGCAGCGGTGCCGGCAGAACCCCGACGAAGTGCATCAGCGGGCCGAGACGGTCGGCTTCGGCGTGACGTGCCGCGAGGGTGCCGGCGAAACCGTCGCGGCGGGATCCGCCGGCACCGGCGAGGCGGTCGCGGCCGGACGGGCCGGCGTCGGCGAGACCCGGGGCGGCACCAGAGAGACGGTGGGGCCCGGGTTGCCCGGCGTGACGGCGGGCGCGGCGGTCGGCGCGTGGCGCGGGGTCCGCGGCCGGGCCGTGGTGACGGCCGCGGGCGAGGCGGTCGGTTCGGCAGGTGCGGCGGCAGCAGGTGAGGTGGTCGGAGCGGCGGCGGCAGGCGAGGTGGTCGGTTCGGCGGCAGCAGATGAGGTGGCGACGGGTGAGGTCACGGGGGCGGGGGCCGGCGCGGAGGTGTCGGCGAACGCCGCGGCGGAGATCCCGCCCACGACGACGAACGCTGCGGTGCCGATGGCGGCCTGGACGATCTTGCGCATCGCGGATCTCCTGCGGGGTCGGTGGTGGTGCTCTCGCAGGGAGGGACGCGCGGCGCCGGAAAAGGTTGGCGCCTTTGAAGTGATGCCGGTCACAGCGGCGGACGACCTAGAATCGCGCCGTGCAGCCCGTGATCCGTGCTTACCAGCCCAGTGACCTCGAAGCCCTCTATGAGATCTGCGTCCGGACCGGTGACGCGGGCGGTGACGCCCGCGGGAAGTTCCTGACCGACCGGCTTCTCGGCGACATCTTCGCGGTGCCGTACGCGACCCTCGAACCCGAGCACGCCCACGTCCTCGACGACGGCTCCGGGGCGGCGGTCGGATACGTGCTCGGCACCGCGGACACGGCCGTCTTCGCCCGGCGGTACCGGGACGAGTGGCTGCCGGCCGTCGCGGACCGGTATCCCGCCGACTCCGATGACAGCATGCTCTTCCTGCACCACCACCCGGAGCGGATGGTCGTGCCGGAGCTCGCCGGCTATCCGGCGCATCTGCACATCGACCTGCTGCCCGAGTGGCAGGGGCGGGGCTTCGGCCGGGGCCTGATCGCCGCGTTCCTCGCCGGCCTGCGGCGGGCCGGGGTGGCGCGGGTGCACCTGGGCATGGCGCCGGGCAACACGGCGGCGCGCGCCTTCTACAACCGGCTCGGCTTTCACGAGCTGACGGTGCCAGACGCGGGCAACGTCGTCTACCTGGGCCGCGAGACGAGCTGATCACCCGGCCACACCGCATAGAGGCCCGGCGGCACCATCACGCAGACGGTGCTCAGGGCGTACGAGATCCGGTAGAAACGCCGAGGACCCGCGGGGCATGCCCCGCGGGTCCTCGATGGCGTCAGTCCCGGCCGCGCCGGCGGCGGACCTTGGCGAGCGCCTCGGCGAGGATGGCCTCGCCGTCGGCGTCCGAGCGGCGCTCCTTCACATACGCGAGGTGCGATTTGTACGGCTCGGCCCGCAGGCGGCCGGGCGGGTTGTTACGGTCGAGGCCACCGGGCTGACCACAGCGGGTGCAGTCCCAGGTGTCCGGCGGGACGACGTCGGCGGCGAAGCGGACCTCGACCTCGTGGCCGGCGGCACACCAGTACGTCACCTCCCGACGGGGTGCGGGTTCGCTGCGCTCGTCGGGGCGCATCGGGCTGGACCCGATACGGCTGCCGCGGATCGCGCTGCCACTGGACACGGAGTCACTCCTGCCTGTCAAGGGGCGTCTTCGCCGAGGGGGCCGGCGGTCGTAGAGCGGTGAAGAAACAACCGCGCGGCCCGGAAAGGACCGGACCGCGCGGGGAAGTCTACGACTCGCGGAGCGACTCAGGAAGAGTTACCGACGCACGGTCAGGGACCGTGCGTAAACAATGTGTTTCAGGAACCCTGGTTCACCTTGAGCCACAGCCCAAGGCCGACGATGCAGGCGAACCAGATGATGCCCACGAGCACCGTGTATCGGTCGAGGTTCTTCTCCGCGACCGAGGAGCCGGCCAGGCTGGAGGTGACACCGCCACCGAACATGCTGGACATGCCGCCGCCCTTGCCGCGGTGCAGCAGGACGAGCAGAGTCAGCAGGATGCTCGAGATGAGCAGCAACACGATCAACGTGTACGCGAAGCCGATCGGCATGGTCGGGTCAATCCTCTCGAAGGGCACAGCAGCGCCCCCACAATAGCGGGCGCAGCGGAAACCGGCCGCCCTGGGGCAGCCGGTTTCTCACGATACCTCTAACGCTGGACGTGCTCGCGGAACCGGACGATCGATACGAACTCGTCCGCGACCAGGCTGGCACCCCCGACGAGGGCGCCGTCCACGTCCGGCTTGGCCATGATCGCGGCGATGTTGCCCGCCTTCACGGAGCCGCCGTACTGGATCCGGACGACCTCGGCCACCTCGGCGCCGTACTTCTCGGCGAGCGCGGCCCGCAGGGCGGCACACACCTCCTGGGCGTCCTCGGGGGTCGCGGTCTTACCGGTGCCGATCGCCCAGATCGGTTCGTAGGCGACGACGATCTTGCTCACCTGCTCGGCCTTGAACCCGGCGAGCGCACCGGTGAGCTGGGCGACGCAGTGCGCCACCTGCTCGCCGGCCTCGCGCACGTCCGGGCCCTCGCCCACGCAGACGATCGGTGTGATGCCGTTCGCCAGGGCCGCTTTCGCCTTGGCGTTGACCACCGTGTCGTCCTCGTGGTGGTGCTGGCGGCGCTCGGAGTGCCCGACGGTGACGTACGAGCAGCCGAGCTTGGCCAGCATCACACCGGAGACGTCGCCGGTGTAGGCGCCGCTCTTGTGCGGTGACAGGTCCTGCGCGCCGTACTTGATCAGCAGCTTGTCGCCGTCGATCGCGGTCTGCACGGTGCGCAGGTCGGTGAACGGCGGCAGGACCACCGTCTCGACGTCGGTCAGTTGTTTCGGGGTGAGGCTGGCAGCGAGTTTCTGGACCAGGAGATTCGCCTCACGGTGATCGAGGTTCATCTTCCAGTTGCCGGCCATGATCGGGGTGCGGGGAGTCGCCCCGGTCATGGATCAGCTCTCCAGCGCGGCCAGACCCGGCAGGGTCTTGCCCTCGAGGTATTCCAGGGAGGCGCCGCCACCGGTCGAGATGTGCCCGAAGCCGGACTCGTCGATGCCGAGCGTGCGCACGGCCGCGGCGGAATCGCCACCGCCCACCACGGAGAAGCCGTCGATCTTGGTGATCGCCTCGGCCACGCCGCGGGTGCCGGCGGCGAACGGTGCGAGCTCGAACACGCCCATCGGGCCGTTCCAGAACACCGTCCTCGCCGACGCGATCGCCTCGTTGAACAGCGCCACCGACCTCGGGCCGATGTCGAGACCGAGCTGTTCGGCCGGGATGTCCGCCACGCCGACGATCTCGTGGTCCGCGTCGGCCGAGAACGCCGTAGCCGCCACCACGTCGACCGGCAGGACGATGCGCCCATCGGCTTCCGCCAGGAGCGCGGCGCAGGTCTCGATCATCTCGGCCTCGAGCAGCGACTTCCCGACCTCGTGGCCCTGGGCCTTGAGGAACGTGAAACACATGCCGCCGCCGACGAGCAGCTTGTCGACCTTCGGCAGCAGCGCCTTGATGACGGCGAGCTTGTCGGAGACCTTCGAGCCACCGAGCACGACCACGTACGGCTTCTCGGGCGTCTCGGTGACCTTGCGCAGCACCTCGACCTCGCGCACGACCAGGCCGCCCGCGTAGTGCGGGAGCCGGGCCGGTACGTCGTACACCGAGGCGTGCTTGCGGTGCACGGCACCGAACGCGTCGTCGACGTAGACGTCGGCCAGCGCGGCGAGCTCGTCCGCGAACGCACCCCGCGAGGCGTCGTCCTTGGCCGTCTCACCGGCGTTGAAGCGCAGGTTCTCCAGCAGCAGCACCTGGCCGCCGAGCAGCGCGGCCGCGGCCTCGGTCGCCGAGGAACCCACGGTGTCCGAGGCGAAGACAACGGGCGCACCGAGCAGCTCGCCGAGCCGCGAGGCGACCGGGGCGAGCGTGAAAGCGGGGTCCGGCGCGCCCTTGGGACGGCCGAGGTGGGACATGACGATCACCTTGGCGCCCGCGTCGCGCAGGGCGACGAGGGTCGGCAGCACCGCCCGGATGCGGCCGTCGTCGCTGATGACAGTGGGGTCGCTCTTGTCGAACGGGACGTTCAGGTCGGCGCGCACGAGCACGCGCCGACCCGAGACACCCTCGCCGAGCAGGTCGTCGAGAGTCTTCACGTCAGCTCAGCCGACCAGCTTGACCAGGTCGACGAGGCGGTTCGAGTAGCCCCACTCGTTGTCGTACCAGCCGACGACCTTGACCTGGTTGCCGATGACCTTGGTCAGGCCGGCGTCGAAGATGCAGGACGCCGGGTCGGTGACGATGTCCGAGGAGACGATCTCGTCCTCGGTGTAGACCAGGATGCCCTTGAGCGGGCCCTCGGCCGCGGCCTTGATGGCGGCGTTGACCTCGTCGACCGAGGTCTCCTTCTTGGCCTGGAACGTCAGGTCGGTGGCCGAGCCGGTCGGGATCGGCACGCGCATCGCGAAGCCGTCGAGGCGGCCCTTGAGCTCCGGCAGCACCAGGCTGACGGCCTTGGCGGCACCGGTCGAGGTCGGCACCACGTTGAGGGCGGCGGCGCGGGCGCGGCGCAGGTCCTTGTGCGGGCCGTCCTGCAGGTTCTGGTCCTGGGTGTAGGCGTGGATCGTGGTCATGAGGCCACGCTCGATGCCGATCGTGTCGTTCAGGACCTTCGCCATCGGCGCCAGGCAGTTCGTGGTGCAGGACGCGTTGGAGATGATGGTGTGCTTCGACGCGTCGTACTTGTCGTCGTTGACGCCCATCACGATCGTGATGTCCTCGTTCTTGGCCGGCGCCGAGATGATGACCTTCTTCGCGCCGTTGTCGACGTGCGCCTTCGCCTTGACGGCGTCGGTGAAGAAGCCGGTCGACTCGATGACGACGTCGGCGCCCAGGTCGCCCCAGTGCAGGTTGGCCGGGTCGCGCTCGGCGAACGCCTTGAAGGTCTTGCCCGCGACGGTGATCTCGTCGGCGGTGGCCTTCACCTCGTAGGGCAGACGGCCCAGGATGCTGTCGTACTTCAGCAGGTGGGCAAGGGTCGCGTTGTCGGTCAGGTCGTTGACGCCGACGATCTCGATGTCGGCGCCGGACGCCTGCACAGCGCGGAAGAAGTTGCGGCCGATGCGGCCGAAGCCGTTGATGCCAACCCGGATGGTCACAGGTGGATCTCCTCATTTCGGTCCGCCGGAAGCGACCGGCGGAGGTCTTCGGGCCGACCTGGTTCGCGCGTCGGCCGTCCTAGCCCGGCAGCGTCGCCGTCAACCAAGACCCTAACCGAGCAGCCTCCGACCGCTTACTGCGGGGCGCGACCTTATCGTTACCTCAGGGTCGCATTCCTGAATTCATTTTCCGGTACGCGCATACGGTTTCACAGGCGCAGAAATCCCGGCCCCGTCCCCTGGTGGGCGGGCCGTAGCGATCAGGGCCGTTGGCCCCTTCCGGGCTGAAGCGGGACTGACGGCGAGGGCTGCTCCAGCAACGATTCGAGCAGTGCCAACGACTCCTCGATGTCCACCGCCGGATCCAGCAGCCACTGTGTCTGGAGCCCGTCCGAGGCGCCGATGATCAGCGCGGCCACGGCCTCCGGGGACAGGTCGGCCCGGATCCGCCCGGCCCGCTGCTCGTCGCGCACCCGCTCGGCGAGCACCTCCCGCAGCCCCGAGAAGCGCGCGGAGAAGAAGGTGCGCGCCGCGTCGTGGCCGTTCTCCAGCGCGCTGGCCACCAGCGTCGAGTAGAGCTGCACGAGCCCCGGCACCCCGTGGTTGCGCCGCGCCGCCTGGGTCATCACGCCCACCACGGAGGTCTCCCCGATCGGCGGGTCACCGGCGGTCAGCCGCTCCTCGGCGGCCCGGTAGACCTCGATCAGCAACTCCTCGCGGGAGTCGAAGTAGTGCTTGAGCGCCGCGTGCGAGACCCCGATGGCCTCCCCGATCGCCCGCAGCGACGTGCCCTGGGCGCCGCGCTCGGCGAACACCTCGATGGCCCGGTCGAGGATCTCCCGCCGCCGCCGGACGCCCTTTTCGTAGGAACCGCGCCGGACGGTGAGCGCCTCTTCGGTCATCGCCCCATCGTAGGCACCCAAAAACTTCCACGCGGAGGTTTTCATTGTTACAGTCAGGTTATGAGCGAAGAACGAGCAGCCGCGCTAGATGTCCCGACCCTGGTCAGCGCCCTGACCCTGGAGGAGAAGGCCGGGCTGCTCGACGGCTCCGACTTCTGGCACACCCAGGGCGTCGAGCGCCTGGGGATCCCGGCGGTGATGGTCACCGACGGCCCGCACGGGCTGCGCAAGCAGGCCGGCGAGGCCGACCACGTCGGGCTGCACGACAGTGTCCCGGCCACCTGCTTCCCGCCCGCCGCCGGTCTCGCCTCCACCTGGAACCCCGATCTGCTGACGCGCATCGGCGCCGCGCTCGGCCGCGAGTGCCGCGCCGAGGAGGTCGCGGTGCTGCTCGGCCCCGGCATCAACATGAAGCGCTCGCCGCTGTGCGGGCGCAACTTCGAATACTTCTCCGAGGATCCGAACCTCGCCGGCGAACTCGGCACCGCGCTGGTCAACGGCATCCAGAGCGAGGGCGTCGGCACGTCGCTGAAGCACTTCGCCGCCAACAACCAGGAGACCGACCGGATGACGGTCTCCGCCGACGTCGACGAGCGCACGCTGCGCGAGATCTACCTGCCGGCGTTCGAGCGGGTCGTCACCGGCGCCCAGCCGTGGACCGTCATGTGCTCCTACAACCGGATCAACGGCGTGTACGCGAGCGAGGACCGCTGGCTGCTCACCGACGTGCTCCGCGACGAGTGGGGATACCAGGGCCTGGTCGTCTCCGACTGGGGCGCGGTCAACGAGCGGGACGCCGGGGTGCACGCCGGCCTCGACCTGGAGATGCCGTCCTCCGGGGGCGGCGGGACCACGGTCATCCTCGACGCGGTGGCCGCCGGCACCCTCAGCGAGAAGGACGTCGACCTGGCCGTCACCCGGGTGCTCGACCTGGTGAACAAGGCGATCCCCGCGCTCGCCCCCGGTCAGGGCTTCGACGTCGACGCGCACCACGTGCTCGCCCGGGAGGCCGCCGCCGCCAGCGCCGTGCTGCTCAAGAACGACGGCGGCCTGCTCCCCCTGGCCACCGGCGGCGGCCCGATCGCGGTGATCGGCGAGTTCGCCCGCTCCCCGCGGTTCCAGGGCGCCGGCTCGTCGCAGGTCAACCCGACCCGGGTCGACACCGCGCTGGACGCGCTCCGGGCCGCCACCGACGTCGTCTTCGCCCCCGGCTTCGTCATCGAGTCCGAACAGGCCGACCCGGCGCTGGTCGAGGCCGCCGTCGCCGCCGCCCGTGACGCCGAGGTCGCCGTGCTGTTCCTGGGCCTGCCCCCGTCGTACGAGTCGGAGGGCTACGACCGCGCCCACATGGACCTGCCGCAGCATCAGATCGACCTGCTGAACGCCGTGGCCGACGTCAACGACAACGTGGCCGTGGTGCTGTCCAACGGCTCGGTCGTCACCGTCGCGCCGTGGCAGCACCGGGCCAAGGCGATCCTCGAGGGCTGGCTGCTCGGTCAGGCCGGCGGCGCGGCCACCGCGGACCTGCTGCTCGGCGTCGTCAACCCGGCCGGCAAGCTCGCCGAGACGGTCCCGGTGCGCTACGCGGACAACCCCACGGTCGGCGCGTTCCCCGGCGAGCACGGCCACGTCCGGTACGGCGAGGGCCTGCTCATCGGCTACCGCTGGTACGACGCCCACCAGCTCGACGTCGCGTACCCGTTCGGCCACGGGCTCTCGTACACCACGTTCTCGTACGGGGATCTCGATGTCACGACCGGGACCGACACCGCCCAGGTCTCCCTCACGGTGACCAACAGCGGAGCCCGCGCCGGGACGGAGACCGTGCAGGTCTACGTGAGCGACCCGCAGGCCAGCGTCTACCGCCCCGAGCAGGAGCTGCGCGGGTTCGCCCAGGTCACGCTCGAGCCCGGCGAGAGCAAGCGGGTCACCGTCGAGCTCGACCGGCGCGCGTTCGCGTTCTGGCACCCGGCACTGCGGAACTGGACCGTCGAGGGCGGTGAGTTCGGCATCCGGGTCGGCTCCTCCTCCCGCGACATCCGCATGGACACGACGATCACGCTCGAGGGTGACGACGTCGTGACACCGCTGACCGTCGAGTCGACCGCCGACGCGTGGCTGGCGCACCCGGCGGCCGGCGAGTGGCTGCGCACCAGCCTCACCGGCGCGTTCCACGACATGCTGTTCGACCCGAAGAACGGCCAGATGATGCGGGCCATCCCGCTGGTGCGGCTCTCCCGCTTCCCCGGCTTCCCGGTGAGCGAGACCCAGGTGACCGAAGCGGTGCAGCGCTTCTCATGACCACTGTCGCGGTGCCGCCCGGGGTCCGGCGGGCCCGGGCGGCCGTCGCCGTCGTCTTCCTGACCAACGGCGCGTTGTTCGCCAACGTCGTCCCCCGGTACCCCGAGATCAAGGAGCACCTGGAGCTCAGCAACGCCCTGCTCGGCACGGCGCTGGCGGCCGGTCCGCTGGGCGCGCTGACCGGCGGCCTGTTCGCGTCCGTGGCGCTGCGGCTGCTCGGCTCGGCCCGGGCCGCCGCGTTCGGCATCCCGCTGGTCGCCGCCGCGTTCGCCCTGGTCGCGGTCGTACCCAGCTGGTGGCTGCTGGCTCTGGTGCTGTTCGCCTCGGGCGCGGCCGATGCGGTCGTGGACGTCGCCCAGAACGCCCACGGCCTGCGGGTCCAGCGGATCTACGGGCGCTCGATCGTCAACTCGTTCCACGGCGTGTGGAGCATCGGCGCGGTCCTGGGCGGCCTCATGGGCTCCGCGGCGGCCGGGCTGGGCGTTCCGCTGCTGCTCCACCTCGTGGTGGCGGGCGGCGTGTTCAGCGTGGTGGCCGTGGTCGCGTACCGCTACCTGTTGCCCGGCCCCGACGACGCGGAACGGTCGCAAGCACCCCGGCCCACGGCGTCGCTGGGGAGAAGAACGGTCTGGATGCTGGCCGCGCTCGGGTGCCTCGCACTGTTCGGCGCCCTGGTGGAGGACGCGGGAGCGTCCTGGGGTGCCCTGTTCCTGACCGGCGACCTCGGCGCGACCGCGGCGACGGCAGGTCTCGCGTTCGTGGCCCTCCAGGTCGCGATGACGGCCGGTCGCCTCGTCGGCGACCGGGCGGTGGACCGCTTCGGCCAGCGCACGGCGACACGGCTCGGGGGTGCGCTGGCCGCGGCGGGCATGGCAGGCGCACTCGCGTTCCCGTCGGTGGGCTCGGCCCTGATCGGCTTCGCGCTGGCCGGCCTCGGCACGGCGACCCTGGTCCCGGCCGCGATGCACACCGCCGACGAACTGCCCGGCCTGCCACCGGGCCTGGGTCTCACGGTGGTCAGCTGGGTGCTGCGGATCGGTTTCCTGGCCTCACCCCCGCTGGTCGGCCTCGTCGCCGACCACGCCGGCCTGCGCGTGGGGCTGCTCAGCGTCGTCGTCGCCGGCCTCGGCACCCTGCTCCTCGGCCGGGTGCTGCTCAACCGGTCACCCACGCCGTCCTGACCTCAGTGCGGGCTGGTGAACGTGGGGCGGGCCCGGCGGATCCACCCGATCACGTCGGCGGCGGTCCCGGCGAACGGCCGGGGCCGGTAGCCCGCCGCCCGCGCCCGGGAATCGGAGAGCTGGAACACGCCGTCGTCGCTGCCGTCGCGGGGCTGCACGACGAACCCGTCGACGTTCTCCGTCTCGTTCCAGCGGACCGTGGCCGTCCCGCCGCCCACCCGCCGGCACGTCTCCAGCAGCTCCGCGAACGTGGTCGGCGGGGACACGACGTTGAAGATCCCGGGCAGCGGCCCGGTCGCGGCCCGCACCATGAAGGCGGCCAGGTCACGCACGTCCGTGGTCTGCAACGGCTGCTCGGGGCGGGCCGCGCACGGGACCTCGCCGGCGCCGGCCATCGCGATCGCCCAGGCGCAGAACGCGCCGAACGGGTCGCCGGGCCCGATCACCAGGCCCGCGCGGATCGCGGTGCTCCGGCCCGGCATCGCGGCCTCGGCCGCGCGTTCACAGGCGGCCTTGAGCGGACCGTACGCGTCCGCGGGCGACGTGATGGTCTCCGCGTCCTCGGTGCGGCCCGCCTGTGACGACGGCGGGTAGACCGCGATCGACGACATGAAGACGTAGTGACCGGCGCGCGGGGCGAGCAGTTCGGCGGTCGCCGTGACCTCGCCGGGCTCGAACCCGCTGAAGTCGAGGACCGCGTCCCAGGTCCCGGTGGTCAGCGCGGACAGGTCACCGTCCCGGTCACCCACGAGGCGGGGCACCTCGGGGAAAAGGTCTTTGCCGGTACGCCCCCGGTGGAACACAGTGACGTCATGTCCCGCAGCGAGCGCGTCCTCGACGACGTACCGGCCGATGTACTTCGTGCCGCCGAGCATCAACAAGCGCATGGAGGCAGGGTTGTCGCGGCGGAGCTGCTCCGCAAGTGGGGGCTGTCCGAGGTGTGGCGGGTCGAGCTCGCCGGGGCACCCGTACGGTCCGTGATCGTCAAACGCGGCAGCGGTGAGATGGCCGCCGAGGCCGACCGCTATCAGCGCTTGATCGTGCCCCTGGGCCTCGACGCGCCGCGGCTGCTCGGCGTCGATCCGCTCGTGCTCGAGGACGCCGGGCGCGACAACCTGGAGCAGCGGCCCAGCCCCGGCGGCTACCGCGAGGCCGTCCGCACGCTGGTGCGGATGCGCGCCACCGCGACGAATGCCCTGGCCGCCGACCCGTCGATCGGGGCCGGCCTGCGCCGATCGACCGCCGATTTCGCCGGCATCGCGCGGCGGGCGGGTGCCGGGCTGGCGGCCGTGCGCCCGGATCTCGCCGGTGCGCTGGACGAACCGGCCCGGGAGCTGATCGAGCGGCTGGAGCGGGCGGCGGCACGACCGGACACGATCGTGCACGGCGACTTCCACCCGAAGAACCTCGTCCACACCCCCGGCGGCCGGCTGGTCGCCGTCGACTGGCCGCTCGCCTACCTGCACTCCCACCTGGGCGATCTGTACTGCCTGATCCGGGAGACCGGGGAGCCCGGGCTGGCCGAGGTCTACGCCCGTGAGACCGGCACCGGCCCCGCGGAGGTCGCCGACGAGCTGACCACCGGCGGGATGTGCTGGACCGTGCTCACCCTGCGCTGGCTGGTCGACGAGGGCCTGGCCGCGATCCCCGGGTCCGCCGGCTGGCTGGACGGGCTCGTGGCCGAGCTGCGCGACCTGGTCAGCAGGCCATCATCTCCGGGGTGACGGCCGCCTCGGTGTCAGGAATGCCCAGGTCACGGGCCCGCTTGTCGGCCAGGGCGAGCAACCGGCGGATCCGGCCCGCGATCGCGTCCTTGGTCAGCGGCGGGTCGGCCAGCGCGCCCAGCTCCTCCAGGCTCGCCTGGCGGTGCTCCAGACGCAGCCGGCCGGCCGACGTCAGGTGGTTCGGGGCCTCCTCGGCGAGGATCTCCAGCGCCCGGGTCACCCGAGCGGCGGCGGCGACTGCGGCCCGGGCGGAACGGCGCAGGTTGGCGTCGTCGAAGTTGGCGAGCCTGTTCGCGGTGGCGCGCACCTCACGGCGTACCCGGCGCTCCTCCCAGGCGAGCACGCTGGAATGCGCTCCTATGCGGGTGAGCAGCGCGGCGATCGCGTCCCCGTCCTTGATCACGACCCGGTCGACGCCGCGCACCTCGCGCTCCTTGGCGGTGATCCCGATCCGGCGCGCGGCGCCACGCAGGGCGAGCGCGGCCTCCGGACCCGGACAGGTGATCTCCAGGGCGCTGGACCGGCCCGGCTCGGTGAGCGAGCCGTGCGCCATGAACGCACCCCGCCACGCGGCGACCGCGCAGCAGACGTTCGCCGACACCACGTGCGGGGGCAGCCCCCGGACCGGACGGCCCCGCACGTCGAGCAGGCCGGTCTGCCGCGCGAGCGCCTCGCCGTCCTTCACGATCCGCACGATGTAGTGGCTGCCCTTGCGCAGGCCACCGGAGGCCAGCACGTGCACCTCGCTCTGGTACCCGTACACCTCGGCGATCTCCCGCCGCAGCCGCCGCGCGACCGCCCCGGTGTCCAGCTCGGCCTCGACGACCACCCGGCCGGAGACGATGTGCAGCCCGCCCGCGAACCGCAGGAGGGCGGCCATCTCCGCACGGCGGCAGCACGGCTTGGGCACGTCGACCCGGCTCAGCTCGTCCTTCACCGCTGCCGTCATCGCCATCTCGAAGTCACCTCATGCTTGTTTCGCGGTACGCCAGTTGCTTTAACGATCGACACCGAGGACCGGCACCAGTGCTGTGCCCAACGACTCAGGATCATGCCTGGGACTGCCGTCGGCCACCGCCAGCGGGGCCAGCACCAATTTCGCACCCAGCGCCTCGGCCGCGCGGTGCACCGGATCCGGCTCCCCGACCCATTTCACGTCGGCGAGCACGGTATCGACCCGGAGCTGCGGCAGATACCAGTGCAGGGCGGCCAGATGATCGGCCACCGACAGCCCGGCGGTCTCGTTGTCGGCCGCCAGATTGAGCGTCACCAGCCGCCGCGCCGGGCTCGCCACGATAGCGGCGGCCAGCTCCGGCACCAGCAGATGCGGCAGCACACTGGTGTACCAACTGCCCGGACCGAAGATCAACCAGTCGGCCCCGGCGATCGCCTCCAGCGCGTCAGGGCACGCCGGCGGCGATTCAGGCACGATGCGTACGGCCTCCACGTGCCCGGTCGTGACCGCGACCGCGTGCTGCCCCCGCACGGTGACCACATCATCCGGACGGGACGGATCCCCGCCACGCACATCGGCCTCGATCCCGACCGCGTGACAGGCCATCGGCAGGACCTGGCCCTGCGCCCCGACCATCGCCCCGGCATGCCGCAACGCCTCGACCGGGTCACCGGTCAGCTCCATCAGCCCGAGCAGCAGCAGATTGCCGACCGCGTGCCCGGCCAGCGGATCATGGGCACCGCTGACCCGCCGCTCGCCGGCCCGGCGGTCCGGGTTGCCGATCGGGGCAAAACGGTGCTGCAGCAGCTTCACGGTCATCTGATGATCGGACCCGGCACCGGCCAGCGCGGCCAGCGCCATCCGCAGATCACCCGGCGGCAGCTGGGCATCACGCTCGGCCCGCAGCCGGCCGCTCGACCCACCGTTGTCCCCCACCGTGACGACCGCGGTGATGTCGAGCCGGCCCGGTGAGGCGGACCGGCGCAGCGCGTTGAGCGACACCGCCAGCCCGTGCCCCCCACCGAAAGCGACCACCTTCAGCGGACGGCTCATTCGCGCCCCAGATCCCGGTGCGAGGCATGCGCGGACAACCGGATGTCCCGCAACCGGGACGTCAGCTCCTCGGTGATCGCGACACTGCGGTGCTTCCCCCCGGTGCACCCCACCGCGACGGTCAGATAGCGCTTGCCCTCCCGCTCGAACCCGGGAGCGGTCGACGCGATGAGATTCGCATACGTGCCGACAAAATCGTTGGCGCCTTCCTGGCCGAGGACATAATTGCTGACGCCCTCCTCCAGCCCGGTGTGCTCGCGCAGCTCCGGCACCCAGAACGGGTTCGGCAGGAAACGCGCGTCCAGCACATAATCGGCGTCCGGCGGCAGGCCATACTTGAAGCCGAACGACAGCACGGTGATCCGCAGCTTGCGAGCATCCTCGCCGCCGAACAGCTCCTCCACCCGCCGCCGCAGCTGATTCACGTTCAGATGACTGGTGTCGATGATCACGTCAGCCTGCTCGCGGGCCTCCTCGAGCAGCTTGCGCTCAGCGGCGATCCCATCGGCCAGCCGCCCGTCCCCCTGCAACGGATGCGACCGCCGCACCGACTCGAAGCGCCGGATCAGCACCTCGTCATCGGCGTCCACGAACACCACCCGAGGCGAGAAACCCCGCTCCTTCAACGCCCGCACCGCGCCGGCAAGATCGGTGGAGAACGCCCGGCTCCGGACATCCAGCACCATCGCGGTCCGCCGGGCGGCCCCACCCGCGGCGAACGCGAGCTGGGCCATGTCCAGCATCAACGCCTGCGGCAGATTGTCGACGACATAGAAGCCGACGTTCTCCAGGGCACGGGCGACCGTACTGCGGCCACCACCGGAAACCCCGGTCACCACCACGAGGTCCGTACTCTCCTCGTCCGGCGACGGCTCCGGAGCGAACTCCGGCATCGACTCGGTCACGCACTCCTCCTGCACCGCTGCTTGCCCACCCGGTCCGGGTGGACACTGCATCCTAGGCCGAACGGACCACCCGGGGCCGCCGGACATGATGTCCGCTTGCCGATCCACCACCCAGGGTGGCTCTCACCACACCAACGGGCATTTCACCCTTCAAATCAACCATGCCACCGAACATCCCTATTCCAGAAAGTCCAGCTCACCCCGCGTCCCCCACCCGTAACCGAATGCACCCGCCAACCCATCCCACCAAGGCAAGATCACCCACCCGAGAACCCCACCCCGACCCGCCCAGCCAAGCCAGGCCAAGCCGGCCTGGGCGAGACGGCCGGGCGGTCTTGCCCGGCCAGACGGCCTGGGCCAGACGGCCCGGCAAGACGGCCCGGCAAGACGGCCCGGCAAGACGGCCCGGCCGGAGGGCCCAGTAAGACCGCCCGGCCAGACGGCCCGGCCAGACGGCCCGGCCAGACGGCCCGGCCGGAGGGCCCAGTAAGACCGCCCGGCAAGACGGCCCAGTAAGACCGCCCGGCGCGAGACGGCCCGGGTAAGCCAAGCCAGCCGGGCGAGACGGCCCGGGCAAGCACGCCGTCTTCAACCGACAGCCGCACCCTCGGCTCGATCAAGCAGGGCCGGTGGGCCAGCCGATGAGCCGGCCCCGGCGGCCGAACCTGTAGACCCCGCCCATGGGTCCGCTCGTCGGTCAGACCCGAGGGCCACCTCGTCGGCCCAGGCCGGCGGGCAGGGTGAGGTCGGGCCGCGAGGGCATGCCTCAGGTTTCCCGCAGCGGAGTCAGCCGGACATGGGCGCGGTGACCTCGACCCTGTCCGGCAGCAGGATCGCGGGCAGCGGGTTCGTCAGCCCTCTCTGGCCTCCACGATCGCGGGCGGCTGCACCGGCGGTCGCGCGGCTCGGGGCCTGGCGCCTCCCGGCTTGGTCTTGCCGGCTCCGCCCATGACGGCCGGGCTCAGTTGATTTGCTCCGATCCCGGTGGGGCCGGGCTCGGATCCGGCTGCTGCGACAGGCTCGGATCCGACCCCGGTCATGGACCCGGACCAGCCACCGCCGCCGGCCCCGATACCGCTGCCGGACTTGGCACCGTCGGCCGGTCTGACACCCTCGGCAGCCTCGGCGCCGGCCGCAGGCTCGACACTTCTGCCGGGCTTGGCACCGTCGGCCAGCCTGGCACCGTCGGCCAGCCCGGCACCGTCGGCCGACCTGACACCCTCCGCGGCCCCGGCCTCGACACTTCTGCCGGGCTCGGCACCGTCCGCGGGCCTAGCACCGTCTGCGGGCCTAGCACCGTCTGCGGGCCCAGCACCGTCTGCGGGCCCAGCACCCTCCGCAGGCCTGGCACCCTCCGCAGGCCTGGCACCGTCTGCGGGCCTGGCACCCTCCGCGGCCTCGGCGCCGTCTGCGCGCTTGGCACCGGCCGCCGGCTTGGGGGTGGTCTCGCCGTCCAGGGCGGTGAGGATGGCTTCCGCTGTCCGGCGGCCGATGCCGGGGACCTCGGCGATCTCCTCGGGGGTGGCCTGGCCGAGGCGTTTGAGGGAGCCGAAGTGGCGGAGCAGCGCCTTGCGGCGGGTTTCGCCCAGGCCGGGGATGTTGTCCAGGCCGGAGGCTGTCATGCGCTTGGAGCGGCGCTGGCGGTGGAACGTGATCGCGAAGCGGTGGGCCTCGTCGCGGACCCGTTGCAGCAGGTAGAGCGCCTCTGACGTGCGGGGCAGGATGACCGGGAAGTCGTCGCCCGGGAGCCAGACCTCCTCGAGGCGCTTGGCCAGGCCGCACAGGGCCACATCGGTGATGCCCATCTCGGACAGGACCGCCGCCACCGCGTTGACCTGCGGTTGGCCGCCGTCGACCACGACGAGCTGGGGTGGGTAGGCGAAGCGGCGGGGCTTGCCGGTCAGCGGGTCGATGCCGGGTAGGTCGTTGGCCGCCGTCCCGTCGCCACCGCCGGGCTCGGCTGGGTCAGGCTCGGCTGGGTCAGGCTCGGCTGGGTCAGGCTCGGCTGGGGCCCGGTCGGGCTCGGCTGCGGCGGGGGCAGGCTCGGCTGCGGTGACGTCGGCCCGGTAGCGGGCGAAGCGGCGGCGCATGACCTCGCTCATGGCGGCCAGGTCGTCGAGGCCGCTGCCGTCGGCGTTGCCGCGGATCGCGAAGCGGCGGTATTCGCTCTTGCGGGCCAGGCCGTCCTCGAAGACGACCATGCTGGCCACCACGTCCGTCGCCTGGATGTGGGAGACGTCGAAGCACTCGATGCGCAGCGGGGCCGTCTCCATGCCGAGGGCCTCGGCGATCTCGTCGAGGGCTTTGCTGCGGGTGGTGAGGTCGCCGGCGCGCTTCAGTTTGTGGCGTTGCAGGGACTCCCCCGCGTTGCGGGCGACCGTCTCGAGCAGGGAACGCTTGTCGCCGCGCTGGGGCACGCGCAGGCTCACGCGGCTGCCGCGGTGTTCGGAGAGCCAGTTCTCGAGCGCTTCGGCGTCCGGGGGCAGGGCCGGCACCAGCAACTCACGGGGCACGTCACCTTCGCCGTGCTCATCGCCGTACACCTGGGTGCAGAAGTGGTGCACAAGGTCTCCGGTCGTCAGGTCCTCGACCTTTTCCACGACCCAGCCGCGCTGGCCGCGCACCCGCCCGTCGCGGACGTGGAAGACCTGGACCGCGGCCTCGAGCGGGTCCTCGGCGAACGCGACCACGTCGGCGTCGGTGCCGTCGCCGAGCACGACGGTCTGCTTCTCCATCGCCTTGCGCAGTGCGGCGATGTCGTCGCGCAGACGGGCGGCCTTCTCGAATTCCAGCTGCTCGGAGGCGTCGAGCATGTCGTTCTCGAGGCGTTTGACGAACGCGTCGGTGCGGCCGGCCATGAAGTCGCAGAAGTCGTCGACGATGGCCCGGTGCTGCTCGGCGCTGACCGTGCCGACGCAGGGCGCGGAGCATTTGCCGATGTAACCGAGCAGGCAGGGCCGGCCGATCTGCCCGGACCGCTTGAAGACGCCGGCCGAGCAGGTGCGCGCCGGGAAGACCCGCAGGAGGAGATCCAGGGTTTCCCGGATCGCCCAGGCATGACTGTACGGGCCGAAGTAGCGCACGCCTTTGCGCTTGGCACCACGCATGACCTGGAGCCGGGGGTATTCCTCGTTGAGCGTGACCGCGAGGAACGGGTAGGACTTGTCGTCGCGGTACTTGACGTTGAACCGCGGGTCGAACTCCTTGATCCAGGAGAATTCGAGCTGCAGCGCCTCGACCTCGCTGCCGACGGTGACCCAGTCGACGGCGGAGGCCGTGGTCACCATCTGCTGGGTGCGCGCGTGCAGGGTCCAGGTGTCGGCGAAGTACGAATTCAGCCGGCTGCGGAGGCTCTTGGCCTTGCCCACGTAGATGACGCGGCCGGTCGGGTCGCGGAAGCGGTAGACGCCCGGTGCGTCCGGAATGGTCCCGGGCGCCGGGCGGTAGCTGGACGGGTCAGGCACCACTCCACACTAGCGAGACCCTCTGACATGTTTCCCCGGCCGGAGGCCCGTTGCCGCCGCCACGGCGCCGTACCTCCGGCCGGGAAGTCTGGTGGGGCCGGCGCTGCCGGCAGGGACGTGGTGACCGTCGCACGGTGACCACCAGGCCGGCCCCAGGTCAGAGCGGTATGGACCGGTTACGCCGAGACGACGTTGTCGCCGTCCACCTTGACCTTGGTCTCGGGCAGCGCCTTGGTGGCCGGGCCGCCGGTGGGCGAGCCGTCCGCGATCGAGAACGTGCTGTTGTGGCACGGGCAGAAGATGTTGTCGCCGTCGATCTTGGTGACCGGGCAGCCCTGGTGGGTGCAGATCTTGCTGAACGCCTTGAACGTGCCGGCCTGCGGCTGCGTGATGACGTAGTCACCCTTGATGATGCCGCCCCCCTCGGGGACGTCGGCCACCGCGGCGAGCGTGGAGCCGCCCGAGGAGGAGCCGCCGTTCGCGCCGGCCGTGGCACTGCCGGCCGGGACGGGGTCGTTGCTGAAGTCGCCGCCGTTGGCGCCGGTCGTGCCGGCGGTGGTGGTGTCCGTACCGCAGGCGGCGAGGAGGCATCCTGCGCCGAGTGCTCCGGCGCCCGTGAGCACGACACGCCGGGAGGTGGCCGTGGAGACGCCGGCGGCCTTCTCGTCGGTGGCCGGGATCTCGGCTTCGGGCCTCATCTGCACGTCAGTCATCTGTTCGCCAAACCCTTCGATGTACCCGCTGTTCCGTGTGATGAGGTCACACGGCGTTGCTTGTAGATACGCACGGCTCCCGGATGTGGTTCATGGCTCGTCGAGGAAATTATCCGCCCGGAACTGCCGATTTCCGGCGCGTTTCGGCGAACACAGCGGCGCGCACCCCGTTCTCGCAGGTTGCGGACGGGGCGCACGCCATAGCTGTGAGTTACCTGTGCCTTAAAGTTTCTCCGCCCGGACGGCGGATCCGCCAAGGAAAAGGCGGGCCGGCCCCGGGTGGAGCGGGCCGGGGTGGGTCAGGCCTTCGGCGCGGTTGCGGCTTTGGCTCGGGGCCGGGTGGCCTTGGGCTTGGCCGCCGGCTCCGCCTCGGCCGAGGCCGCCGCCGCAGCGGCCTTCGAGCCCGCCGCCTTCGACGTGGCCGCCCTGGAGGGCGCCGTCTTCGAAGCGGCCGCCTTCGAAGCGGTTGCCTTGGTGGGGGCAGCCTTGGTGGGGGCCGTTGTCTTCGTGCCGTTGGCCTTGGCCGCGCGGGCGGTGGCCGCGTCGGCGCCCCGGGGCTCGCCTTCCAGGCCGAGCATGGGGCGCAGGTACTGGCCGGTGTGGCTGCCGGGGACCTCGGCGATCTCCTCGGGGGTGCCGGTGGCCAGGACCAGGCCGCCCTTGCTGCCGCCCTCGGGGCCCATGTCGATGAGCCAGTCGGCGTTCTTGATGACGTCGAGGTTGTGCTCGATCGTGATGACCGTGTTGCCCTTGTCAACCAGGCCGTTGAGGACCAGCAGGAGTTTGCGGATGTCCTCGAAGTGCAGGCCGGTGGTGGGCTCGTCGAGCACGTAGACCGTCCGGCCGGTGGAGCGTTTCTGCAGTTCGGAGGCGAGTTTGACGCGCTGGGCCTCGCCGCCGGACAGGGTCGGGGCGCTCTGGCCGAGCCGGACGTAGCCGAGGCCGACGTCGACCAGGGTCTTGAGGTGGCGGTGGATGCCGGTGATGGCCTCGAAGAACGCCGCGCCTTCCTCGATCGGCATCTCCAGGACCTCGGAGATCGTCTTGCCCTTGTACCGCACCTCGAGCGTCTCGCGGTTGTAGCGGGCGCCCTTGCAGACCTCGCACGGCACGTACACGTCGGGCAGGAAGTTCATCTCGATCTTGATCGTGCCGTCGCCGGAGCAGTTCTCGCAGCGGCCGCCCTTGACGTTGAAGGAGAAACGGCCGGGGCCGTAGCCGCGGACCTTCGCCTCGGGGGTCTCGGCGAACAGCTTGCGGACGTGGTCGAAGACACCGGTGTACGTCGCGGGGTTGGAGCGCGGCGTGCGGCCGATCGGTGACTGGTCCACGCCGACGACCTTGTCGACGTTGTCGAGGCCGGTGATGCGCAGGTGCCGGCCGGGGACCATCCGGGCGCCGTTGACCTGGTTGGCCAGCACGGTGTAGAGGATGTCGTTGACCAGCGTCGACTTGCCGGAGCCGCTGACGCCGGTGACCGCGATGAACTGCCCGAGCGGGAACGGCACGGTGAGGTTGCGCAGGTTGTGCTCGCGGGCGCCCTGCACGACCAGCTCCCGGCCGGCGGTCTGCGGGCGGCGGATGGCCGGCATCGGGATCTTCTTGCGGCCGGACAGGTAGGCCCCGGTCGGGGACTCCTTGTTGGCGAGCAGCCCCTTGACCGAACCGCTGTGCACGATGTGACCGCCGTGCTCGCCGGCGCCGGGGCCGATGTCGACGATCCAGTCGGCGGTGCGGATGGTGTCCTCGTCGTGCTCGACCACGATCAGCGTGTTGCCGAGCTTCTTGAGCCGCACGAGGGTCTCGATGAGCCGGTGGTTGTCGCGCTGGTGCAGGCCGATCGACGGCTCGTCGAGCACGTACAGGACGCCGACCAGGCCGGAGCCGATCTGGGTGGCGAGCCGGATCCGCTGGGCCTCGCCGCCGGACAGGGTGCCGGCGCCGCGGTCCAGCGACAGGTAGTCGAGGCCGACGTCGACCAGGAACTGCAGCCGCGCGTTGATCTCCTTGAGCACCCGCTCGGAGATCAGTTTCTGCCGGTCGTCGAGCTCCATGCCGGAGAGCAGCTCGGCGCACTCACCGATGGACAGGTTGCAGACCTCGGCGATGCTCTTCCCGGCGATCGTGACGGCCAGCACCTCGGGCTTGAGCCGGGTGCCGCCGCACGTGGGGCACGGGATGTCGCGCATGTAGCCCTCGTACTTGTCGCGCGACCAGTCACTCTCGGTGTCGTTGTGCCGGCGTTCGATCCACTGGATGACGCCCTCGAAACCGGTGTAATACGAGCGCTCACGCCCGTACTTGTTGCGGTATCGGACGTGGACCTGGTCCTCGGAGCCGAACAGGATCGTCTTCTGCGCGCGGCTGGGCAGGGCCCGCCAGGGGGTGTCGACGCTGAAGCCCTCCGCCTTGCCGAGCGCTTCGAGCAGGCGCAGGAAGTATTCGAGCGTGGTGCCGCCGGACCAGGGCTGGACCGCGCCCTCACGCAGGCTGCGCTCGTCGTCCGGGATGATCAGCTCCGGGTCGACCTCTTTCTTGGTGCCCAGACCGGTGCATTCCGGGCAGGCGCCGTACGGTGCGTTGAACGAGAAGACCCGCGGCTCGAGATCCTCGATGGCCAGGGGGTGCTCGTTCGGGCAGGCCAGGTGCTCGGAGAAGAGCCGCTCGCGGTTGGGGTCACCCTCGGGCACGTCGACGAAGTCGAGCAGCACGATGCCGGCGGACAGGCCCAGCGCGGACTCGACCGAGTCGGTCAGCCGCTGCTTGCTGGAGTCCTTCACCGAGAGCCGGTCGACGACCACCTCGATGGTGTGCTTCTCCTGCTTCTTGAGCTTCGGCGGCTCCGACAACGGATACACCGTGCCGTCGACCCGGGCCCGCGCATAGCCCTTGGCCTGCAGCTCGGCGAACAGGTCGACGTACTCGCCCTTGCGGCCGCGGATGACCGGGGCGAGCACCATGAAGCGGGTGCCCTCCTTCATCGCGAGGACCCGGTCGACGATCTGCTGCGGGCTCTGTTTGGAGATCAGCTCGCCACAGACCGGGCAGTGCGGGATGCCGGTACGCGCGAAGAGCAGCCGCAGGTAGTCGTACACCTCGGTGATCGTGCCGACCGTCGACCGCGGGTTGCGGGAGGTCGATTTCTGGTCGATCGAGACGGCCGGGGACAGGCCCTCGATGAAGTCGACGTCGGGCTTGTCCATCTGCCCGAGGAACTGCCGCGCGTACGACGACAGCGACTCGACGTACCGCCGCTGCCCCTCCGCGAAGATCGTGTCGAAGGCGAGGCTGGACTTGCCCGAGCCGGAGAGCCCCGTGAACACGATCATCGCATCGCGGGGCAGGTCGAGGTTGACGTCGCGCAGGTTGTGCTCGCGCGCGCCACGGATGATCAATCGGTCGGCCACAGCCAGCCACTCCGTTTACGTCAGGACAATGGGCGCCGTCACCCTAGCTAGGGGGTACGACAAGTTTTCCGCCGTGAGATGACAGCGCCCGGGACACGCCGGTCATTCCCGTCACCCGCCGGGGTGAACGAGCGGCCGGACGTCCCACATCTGGACGCCGCCGACCAGCTGCGGACCGGATCCGAGCAGGTCCGTGAGGACCGCCAGCAGCAGGTCGTGGTTCTTCGTGCGTGGCTCCAGGACCACCGCGGCGGCCCGCCAGTAGGTGAGGTCGGTGACCGCGGCCGTCCGGTCGGCGTCCGTGAGCACCGGCTTCCGACCGTACCTCTCCGCGCGGACCAGCAGGTCACTGGTGGGCCGCGGGGCGGCGTTCCACGAACCGGTGCGGTCGCCCGGCGGATTCTGCGGACCCATGAAATATCCGCGCGGCACCGGGTAGGCCAGGTTGGAGAGCGCGAACCAGCGCATGCCCTCCCGCCCGAACGTGACCTCGGGCACGGGCACGGTCAGCAGGGTGCTGCCCTCGGGGACGTACCGCTGCCACATCTGCTGCGCGATGAACGGCGGCAACGGGTCGGACGTGATCGCGGGCAACGGCTTGGGCAGCACCGGGACCAGGGCCAGGGCCAGACCGATCCAGAAAGCCGTACGCCGCCGGCGGGTGAGCGCCGGCACCCGGTCGACGGCCAGCGCGAGCAGCACCCCGATGATCGTGGAGGGCACCATCGCGAACCGGACGACGCTGACCAGGTCGACGATCGGCAGGTGCTGGATCAGCGCGAACGGCATCACGATGCCGGTGTCGTGCCCGGCCACCCGCAGCCGCGGCCCCAGCGACGCGACCAGCAGCGCGAACGCGGCGACGAACGCCGCCCGGGCGGCGAGGTTACGCCACAGCAGCACGGCGGCCACCACGAGCAGCACCACCATGGGCAGGCCCCAGAACGAGTCGTCCTCGGTCGGGCTGACGCCCAGGGTCCGGGCGATCGCGGCGTTGCCGGCCAGCGACTGCCGGGCGTACGCGCCGACGGCGGCCAGGTCGGTGACGAACCGGCCCGGCTCGAACGGCTGCCCGGCGTAGCTCTGCGGCCCGGTGAACTGGAACCACAGCGGGTAGGCCAGGAACACCAGCGCGGTGCCGGCGGCCACTGTCAGCCCCAGCAGGAAACGGGCGGCGGCCTCCCGTACGAGAGCGACGTCGAACGCGGCGTAGGCGGCGACGAACACCAGCAGGGCCATCGCGGTGAAGAGCAGGATCTCCTCGTTGAGAAAGACCTGCAGCACGATCAGCAGCCCCAGGACCACCCCGCCCCGCACGGCCCGGCCGGGCTCGCGCAGCCGCAGCACCTGCCACACGATGAACGGGACGAGGAACTGGGCGACGAAGTTCAGGTGCCCGTTGGCGTGCGACACCATCGCCGGGCAGAAGCCGCACCACAGTCCGCCGACCCAGGCGGCGAGCGGCGAGCGTACGAGATGCCGGGAGAGCAACCACCACCACGCCGCAGCCGTGCCGGCGAGGCTGAGGGTCAGCAGCAGCACCAGCGACAGGCCCGGGCCGAACACGTGGGTGACCGGCGCGAACGGCACGGTCAGCGCCAGCACCGACGTGTTCGCCATCAGGTTGACGCCGTCCGGCACGTTCATCCGGTCGGTGAACAGCGGGTTGTCACCGTGGAACAGCACCCGCTCGCCGTGCCCCAGCACGAACAGGAAGAAGCCGTAGTCGTCCTCGTTCGCCGAGAGCACCCGCCCGGCGGGGTTGATCCAGAGCTGACTCATCACCACCACGGCGAGAACCGGGTAGCTCAGCAGTGCCCACAGCCCCATCCGGCCGCGGTTTAGCTCCGGCACGCCGCCGGGACGTTCCGCGTCGATCGTCTCCTCGGCCGTGGGCACCCGGGCAGTTTGCCAGAGCCCGGTGTCACCCCGGTGTCACGTCCGGGGCCGGCGACGGTTGGTGGCGGCGAGCCGGGCGGCCTTGCGGCCGCTCTCGACGGCGACCTCATGGCTCAGTTTGCGCCAGTTCTCCCAGCGCCGGGCCGTGAGGGTGCCGTCCGCCAGCGCCTCGCGGACCGCGCAGCCCGGCTCGGCGCCGTGACCACAGTCACCGAACCGGCACCGGGCCACCACCTCGGCGACGTCCGCGAAGGCCCGTTCGAGCCCGCCACCGGTGTCGAGCAGACCCACCCCGCGGATGCCGGGGGTGTCCAGCACCGCACCGCCGCCGGGAATCGGGACGAGGTTGCGATAGGCGGTGGTGTGCCGCCCCTTGCCGTCCGCGCGCCGGATCTCCTGGATCCCCATCACGTCGGTGCCGGCGAGCGCGTTGACCAGGGAGGATTTGCCCGCACCGGACCGGCCCAGCAACGCGAGCGTGCGTCCGGGCGCGACGAACTCGCGCAGCTCGTCCAGGCCGGCTCCGGTACGGGCGCTGACCGGCAGGACGCGTACCCCCGGGGCTATGTCGCTGAGCTGGCGCGCGATCGCCCCGGGATCGCCCGCGGTGTCGCACTTGGACAGGACGACGATCGGTTGCGCCCCGGACTCCCAGGCCAGGGCCAGGAGGCGCTCGATCCGGCCGTCGTCCGGCGCCGGGTGCACCGGTTCGACAACCGCGACGGTGTCCATGTTGGCGGCCAGCATCTGGCCACGGGAGTCCTTGTCAGCGGTACGCCGTACGAGCGCGGTCCGCCGCGGCAGCACCAGATCGACGGTGGTCCGCCGGTCCGGCCAGCGCCGCAGCACCACCCAGTCGCCGGCACAGGGCAGGTCGGCCGGGTCGGCGGCGGCACTGATCAGCAGGTTGCCGGCGAGGCTGGCGCGGTGCACCCCGTCGGCGGCCAAAACGGTGCAGATCCCACGATCGGCACGCAGCACCCGCCCGGCGGCGGTGTCGGACCGGTCGAAGGGGCGATAGGCGGACGCGAGAGTGGCGTCCCAGCCCAGCGCGGGCAGTTCAGACATGAGCGATCCCCTGTGGTGATGAAGAAGCACGGCTTCCCTACCTCCTTCTCCGTTGTTCCCGACGCGTCTGCCCCGAACGGTACGGTCGGCGCCACCGCCGGGAAAGCGAATTCCGGCCGGGCGACTAGGGTCTGGGGGGTGACGATGGATCCGCTGGTCCTCATGACCGATGTCGATCAGGCGACGGAACGGCTGCTGAGCACCGCCGAGCGGCTGGAACCCGGCGCCCTGACCCGGGCGTCGCTGCTGCCCGGCTGGACGACCGGCCATGTGCTAACGCATGTCGCCCGCAACGCCGACGCCTACACCAACCTGCTGACCTGGGCCCGGACCGGCGTGCCGACACCCGCGTACCCGACGCCGACGGCCCGCGCGGAGGGCATCGAGGCCGGTCACGGCCGGCCGTTGAGCGAGCAGATCGCCGACGTCCGCGACGCCCACGAGCGGTTCGCGGACGCGGCGGCCGCCATGACCGCCGAGGCCTGGACGTTCCTGGTGCCCTCGATCGGCAAGTCCGCGGCGGCGGTGCCGTGGGCGCGGCTGCGCGAGGTGGAGGTGCACCACGTCGACCTGGACGCCGGCTACACCCCGGAGGACTGGTCGGACGCGTTCGCGCTGCGGCTGCTGCGCGAGGTCGCCACCGACGCCACGCCGGGGACGGCGCCGCTGATCCTGCGCCCCCAGGGCCTCGACCACCCGGTGACCCTGGGCGAGGTCACCGGCAGCACCCCGGTGATCGGTGGCCCGAGCCGGGCGATCGCCGCCTGGCTGACCGGCCGCGCGGACGGCGCCGGCCTGACCGTTGCCCCCGATGGGGAGCTCCCCGTACCCGCGAGATGGAAGTGACCATGACCTACACCGGAAACGTGAGCCGGGGCTCGGCGCCGGCGGTCCGTGAACTGACCGGGCTGTCCGTCACCAAGGTCTCGGTCGGCACCCTCGACAACAACGCCTACCTGCTGCGCAGCACCACCGACGGGACCCAGGTCCTCATCGACGCGGCCAACGACACCGCGACCCTGCTCGACCTGATCGGGGACGCCGGGCTGGCCGCGGTGATCACCACCCACCAGCACTACGACCACCACGGAGCGCTCGCCGACGTCGTCAAAGCAACCGGCGCCCGCTCCTACGCCGGTGCCGACGACGCGGAAGCGATCCCGGTGGTCACCGACCCGGTCCGTGACGGGGACACCATCGCGGTCGGCGACCGCACGCTCGAGGTGATCCACGTGGTGGGGCACACCCCGGGGTCGATCATCCTGCTGTACCGCGAACCGGACGGCATCGCCCACCTGTTCACCGGTGACAGCCTCTTCCCGGGCGGCGTCGGCGGCACCCGCGGCGAGCAGAACTTCACCTCGCTCATCGACGACGTCGAGGCCAAGGTCTTCGGCCGGCTCCCGGACGACACGTGGTTCTACCCGGGCCACGGCAACGACTCCACCCTCGGCGCGGAACGCCCCCACCTGGCGGAGTGGCGCGCTCGCGGCTGGTGATACGTACAGTCGGGAAGATGGACATGCATCACGACCCGATGCGCTGGCAGCCGGGGCAGCCGTCGCCCGATTCCTGGCCGCCCGGCAGCCCCGGCGGGGCCGGTCCCGGCGTCCCCGGCTGGCTGGAGGAACGCCTCTTCGACCAGCGGATCGTGATGATCCGGGGCCCGCTGACCACGCACACCGCCTCGGGCACGGCCGCGGCGCTGCTCACCCTCGACGCCGCCGGCCCGGAGCCGGTGCAGCTGCACGTGTCGAGCTCCGGCGGTGACCTCAACGCGGCCCACGCGGTCCTCGACGTGATCGACGCGATGACCGCCCCGGTCCACGCGCTGGTGACCTCCGAGGCCGGCGGTGCGGTCCTGGCCGTGCTGGCCGCCGCCCGGAAACGATCGGCATACCGGCACGCCCGGTTCCGGCTGGTGGAACCCCGGGCGGCCGGCGTCACGGGTACGGCCGACGAGGTCGCCCGCGCCGCCGGGCAGCACCTGCGGGAGCTGGAGGAGGTCATCCTGCGTCTCGTCGAGGTGACCGGGCAGACCCGCAGCCGGGTCGAGGACGACCTGTCGACCGGTCGCAGCCTGTCCGCCGAGGAGGCCAGGGAGTACGGCCTGATCGACGACATCGTCGGCAAAGCCTGAGCTCTTGCCCACCAATGCCGACGGCGCGGCTCCCCGTGGGGAACCGCGCCGTCGGTGAAGTACTGGGTTACTCGGCGACCTTGACGCCCATGGAGCGCGCGGTGCCGGCGACGACCTTGATAGCGGCGTCGAGGTCGTTCGCGTTCAGGTCGGGGCGCTTGCGCTCCGCGATGCTCGTGATCTGTTCGGTGCTCAGCGTGCCCACCGTCTGGGTCAGCGGGTTGGACGCGCCCGACTGGATGCCCAAAGCCTTGCGGATCAGGGAGCTCGTCGGCGGCGTCTTGTAGATCAGCGAGTGCGAGCGGTCCTCGTAGACGCTGACGACGACCGGGATGATCTCGCCACGGTTCTTCGACGTCGCCTCGTCGTACTCGACCTTGACGGCGCGCATGTTGGCGCCCGTCGGGCCGAGCATCTTACCGAGGTCCACCATCGCGGCGTTACCCGCCTCAAGCGCGAGGGTTACCTCATGGGTCTTTTTCTTGGGCGGCATTACGCAAAGCTCCTTAGTGTGTGCTGCACGGGCCAAATTCAGGAGCTCGCCAGCATCTCAACGCGCGACAACCCCGAGACTCTACTAACGCGCTGGTTCATGGGTCAAAAAACATGGAGCGGCGCAGCATAGGCTCAGGTTCGCCCACCAGCATAGCTCGCCCCACTGACCGCGTCCGACCCGGCCCAGGGGTCAGTACTTGTCGCAGAAGCAGGACGTCATCAGCGAACGGACGCTGTCGACATACCCCGGGTTGGGGATCTCCTTGTCCTCGTACGCGGCGTCGACCGCCCCGCGGCCCATGTTGTAACCCGCGATGACCATGTTCAGCAGACACGGGCTGGCGTGGGTCCGGCACTTCTTGGCACTCAGGTCGTAGGACCCTTTGAAGTGCGTGTCGCCGAACGCCTTCGTGAGCCAGGCGAGGTAGTTGGCCCCGAGCACCGCGTTCTGCTTGTAGTCCGTCGCGTCGTAGGACTGCTCGAAGCGCTGGTTGATGAACGCCTCGGTGTCCGGCATCACCTGCATCAGGCCATGACCACCGTCACAGTTGACGACGTTCGAGGTCCAGCCGCTCTCGTGCCAGGCCGTGGCGATCACCAGCCGGCCCGGCACCGTGAGCCCGGGCGCCGACCCGGGCCAGTACCGCCTGGCCGCCGCGGCCTTCAGCGCCGCCTTGGCCTTGGCCTTCGAGACCGCCTTGCCCTCGTAGTGCGCGCACTCCGGCAGCTGGAAGTTGTTCGGGTCCTCGGTCGGCGTGGCCGAGGTCCGGGACGGTTTCGGCTTCGCTTTCGCCTTCTTCGTCTTCGTCGACGCGGAAGGCGACGGCGACTCCGTCTCGACGGCCGACTCGGCGGTAGGCGCCTCGGACGCCGGCGCCTCGGACGCCGGCACCTCGGACGTCTGCGTGGGCACGGCCGCGACCGGGACGGGCTGGGCGTCGTTCCCGCCCAGGCCACACCCACCGGCCACGATCAGGGCCACCACCCCACCGGCGAACCAGGACAACCTGCGATCCATCGAGGGACCCCTCTCACGTTCGCCCGGCGGGATGCCCGAACGCTAGCAGCGCGACGACACCGTAGCCGCCCGGCAAAAGGGACGTAAAGGACGCCTGCCGCAACCGGTTCCGGCGATGGACCCCGGGGCGGCGACAGCAACCAAGACCGGGGACAATGGTGGTATGCAGACCCGCACCGACCTACGCAACGTCGCCATCATCGCCCACGTGGACCATGGCAAAACGACCCTGGTGGACGCCATGCTGCGGCAGGGTGGCCAGATCCACGCCCGCGGCGAGATGGCCGACCGCGCCATGGACTCTGGGGATCTTGAGCGCGAAAAGGGCATCACCATTCTCGCCAAGAACACGGCGATCAGTTACCAGCCGGAGTCCGGCGAGCCCGTCACCATCAACATCATCGACACTCCCGGCCACGCCGACTTCGGCGGTGAGGTCGAGCGCGGCCTCACCATGGTCGACGGCGTCGCGCTGCTCGTCGACGCGTCCGAGGGCCCGCTGCCGCAGACCCGCTTCGTGCTGCGCAAGGCGCTCGCCGCCAAGCTGCCGATCATCCTGATCATCAACAAGGTCGACCGTCCCGACGCCCGGATCAAAGAGGTCGTCGACGATACGTACGCCCTCTTCTTCGACCTGGACGCCGACGAGTCGCAGATCGAGTTCCCGATCGTCTACGCGTGCGCCCGCGACGGCGTCGCGTCGCTGACCCAGCCCAAGGACGGCACCGTCCCCGAGGACGCCACCGACCTGCAGGCGCTGTTCAGCACGATCCTCGAGACCATCCCGGCCCCGACCTACACCGAGGGCGCGCCGCTGCAGGCCCACGTCGTCAACCTCGACGCCTCGCCGTTCCTCGGCCGGCTCGCGCTCTGCCGCGTGCACGAGGGCACGATCCGCAAGGGCCAGACCGTGGCCTGGTGCAAGACCGACGGCACGGTCAGCAACGTGCGCATCTCCGAGCTGCTGATCACCGAGGGCCTCGAGCGCAAGCCCGCCGAGAGCGCCGGCCCCGGCGACATCATGGCCATCGCCGGCATCTCCGACATCATGATCGGTGAGACGCTCGCCGACCCGGAGAACCCGATCCCGCTGCCGCTGATCACCGTCGACGAGCCGGCCATCTCGATGGTCCTCGGCACCAACACCTCACCGCTGGTCGGCAAGGTCAAGGGCGCCAAGGTCACCGCCCGGATGGTCAAGGACCGCCTCGACAAGGAACTCATCGGCAACGTCTCGCTGCGGATCCTCAACACCGAGCGGCCCGACGCCTGGGAGGTCCAGGGCCGTGGTGAGCTCGCCCTCGCCATCCTGGTCGAGCAGATGCGCCGCGAGTCCTACGAGCTGACCGTCGGCAAGCCCCAGGTGGTCACCAAGACCATCGACGGCAAGGTCCACGAGCCGGTCGAGCGCCTCACCATCGACGCCCCCGACGAGTTCATGGGCGCCATCACCACGCTGCTGTCCACCCGCAAGGGCCGGATGGAAGAGCTGATCAACCACGGCACCGGCTGGCTCCGCATGGAGTGGCTCGTCCCGGCCCGTGGCCTCATCGGTTTCCGGACGGAATTCCTCACGGAGACCCGCGGCACCGGCATCATGCACCATCTGTTCGAGTCCTACGAGCCGTGGTACGGCGAGCTCCGCACCCGCCAGAACGGCTCGCTGGTCGCCGACCGCGCTGGCGTGGTCACCGGATTCGCCATGATCAACCTGCAGGAGCGCGGCCAGCTCTTCGTCGAGCCGACCACCGAGGTCTACGAAGGCATGATCGTCGGCGAGAACTCCCGCGAGGACGACATGGACGTCAACATCACCAAGGAGAAGAAGCTCACCAACATGCGGGCCGCGAGCGCGGACAACACCGAAAAGGTGATCCCGCCGCGCAAGCTGTCCCTGGAGCAGTCCCTCGAGTTCTGCCGCGAGGACGAGTGCGTCGAGGTGACCCCGTCCGCGATCCGGATCCGCAAGGTCGTCCTCGACCAGCAGACCCGCGGCCGGGCGGCTTCCCGCCGCAAGCACCAGGGCTAGAAGCAGACAAAAACGCTCCCCGGGTACGCGTACCCGGGGAGCGTTTTTGTGTCCTGTCAGAAGTTGATCAGCTCTTTCTTGCGGTCCCGTGACGTCTTGATCAGGCTCGCGGCGGTGGCGACCCCGAGCGTGCCCAGGATCACGAGCAGCGACAGCCAGATCGGGATCTCCGGCGCCCAGTGCACCCCGTGCCCGCCGTTGATGAAGCCCAGCGTGTTGGTGTGCAACGCCTCGAGGAACAGCTTCACACCGATGAACGCGAGCACGAACGACAGCCCGATGTTCAGGTAGACCAGGCGTTCGAGCAGGCCACCGAGCAGGAAGTAGAGCTGCCGCAGGCCCATCAGCGCGAACACGTTCGCGGTGAAGACCAGGTAGGGCTCCTTGGTGATACCGAAGATCGCCGGGATCGAGTCGAGCGCGAAGATCAGGTCGGTGGTCCCGATCGCGATCATCACGATGAGCATCGGCGTGAACAGCCGCTTGCCGGTCTCGCTGACCACCGTCATCTTGCCGCTGTCGAACGAACTGGAGATCGGGAAGAGCCGCTTGGCCCAGCGGATGAGGATGTTCTCGGTGAACTCCTCCTCCTCGTCGCCGTTCTTCAGCAGCGTGATCGCGGTATAGACCAGGAACGCGCCGAACAGGTAGAACACCCACGAGAACTGCTGGATCAACGCGGCCCCGGCGGCGATGAACGCACCCCGCATGATCAGCGCCAGCACGATCCCGATCAGCAGCACCTTCTGCTGGAACTGCCGGGGCACGCTGAACCGGGCCATAATGATCATGAAAATGAACAGGTTGTCGACGCTCAGCGAATACTCGGTGAGCCATCCGGTGTAGAACTCGCCGGCCGGCTGCCCACCCGCGACCAGCCACACCCCGAGACCGAACACCAGGGCGAGCGCGACATAGAAGGCGACCCAGCCGCCGGCTTCTTTCATGGAGGGCTCGTGGGGCCGTCGCCCGACGATCAGCAGATCGACGGCGAGCATGATCGCAAGAGCACCGAGGGTGGCGATCCAGACCCAGGCAGACACGTTCAACAAGAACCTCCGGCAGACACGGGGCACCATCGCGAGGTCCGGGGAGAACGGCGCGACGATGTGCGACTGTCGGAGGTCTCTTCCGCTCTTGCCCGGCGGACAAGAACCACCGGCCCCGGGCGCATCCTCTCGAATGCAGACCGTGCTGACGAGACCGGCACGGGGGAATACTCCCCTCCTACAGAAACCATTGTGTCGCATCGCGTCCCGAAGTGACACATGCCCCCAGCCAACCGTGTCCGGGCTCTCTCCGCCAGCACTTCCCAAACCGGACTCAGCCCAGGTCGAAGGTGCTAACTGGCTGCTTGCGGGGTCGCACCCTGCCACCATCCCCGCAGCCTGCGCGGCCATCCGTACCTGCCGACGGACAGCCGGCCTCACGCTGCGGCATCACAGCAATCCCACCACGCACGGCAATGCCACCCGGACCGCCCGGTAACGATGAGTAACAACACCCCCTTCAGAGCATCCTAGGAGGCTAGGCGGTTTGCTCTTGATCAGATCGGCGGCCCGCCCTTGAGCTCGATGCCCGCTCTCGCGAGCCAATACCCCAGCCCCTTGCCCTCAGGCCCCCCACCGGGGCAACACCTCCACTCCTGAGCCCGGCTCGCCCCTTCGCATCACCCCTTCGCCCAGCGCCTCATTCCTGAGCCCAGTGCCTCGCCCCCTGCTCTCGGTCCGGTGCCTCACTCAGCGGGACCGGCGCCGCGCACTCGCCCTGAAGGCCGGCTTTTCAACCCCTCAGACCGACGCGAACCGGGCACGCTGGCCGCGATGCGCAAATCCCAGCCGCCGATACAAACTCACGGCCGGGTTATCAACATTGACATCAAGCCATGCCTCATCCGCACCCGCGGCCCGCATCCGCCGCAAGGTCTCCGTCACCAGAGCCGCCCCGAGCCCCCGCCCCCGGGCCGCCGGAATTACCCCGACCTGAACGATCCACCCGTCCGCGGCAGTCACGAACCCGGCATCCCCCACACCAGGAAGCACCGCAAGCACGCACCACTCGGGCCGGAACTCATCGTCCTCGACCAGATCCGAGATCCACTCCTGCGCGGACCACCCCGGAAACCCCGGACGCTCCCGGAAAGCGGCCTCATAGACCGAGAAGAACCGCCCGGCAGTCGCCCCCGACCAAGCCGCCAGGTCAACATGGCCAGCCCAACCCCCATCCGGTACGCCGGCAGCCACGTCGCACCGCATTACATCCTCGGCAAACACCCGCCGAAGCCCCCGGGCGGCAAAGAGTTCGGTCGCCCCCGGCGTGACCGACTCGGTCTCTACCGTCACACCCCCACCGAACCGGCCGGCCGTCCGCAGCCCCCAGTCCACCAGGTGCCCACCCAGCCCCCTACCCCGAGCGACCGGGTCGACCAGCCCCACAAAAATCGCCCCACCACCCGCGGGCCGAACGGCACCGGCAGCAACGAGCCGGCCAGCCTGCGACCGGCCCCGCACATCCAGCACGCCCTCCCCCGTCCACCGAGATCTCACAAATCCAGGATCGGCGGCCAGCGGAAGCCCACCATCAGCGGCAAGACACCGCGCGGCCAGGCCGACAAGCTCAGCAAAATCCCCCGGCGAACCACCGGCCCAGGAAACAGTTCCCAGAGAAGTCACGGCCGCCAGCGTAATAATCCCCACCCTGATCCCCCACCGACTTTCCCCAGCCACCCACCAGCCCGCGCCCGGCAGCTGTGACCCCGGTAAGCACTCAGCCCAGAAAACAGCGTGCAACCGACAAATCGCCGATCGATGCCGACCCCCGACCGGCCAACGATGGGTAGAACAGTGCGAAGCAGGGAGGGGCGGAACAGGGCAGGTGAGCCCTCCCCGCCCGAGCGGGCAGGGCAGGGCCGGCCGTCGGACGCAGCGCAAGCCGGGCCAGCAGGGCAGGCCAGGCCAGAACGGGCCACGCGAGCCGCGCAGCGCAAGCCGGGCCAGCAAAGCCGGGCCAGCAAAGCCGGGCCGAGCCGAGCCGGGCCAAGGCGAGCCGAGCCGGGCCAAGGCGAGCCGAGCCGGGCCAAGGCGAGCCGAGCCGGGCCAAGGCGAGCCGAGCCGGGCCGGGCCGAGGCGGGCCGGGCCGGGCCGGGCCGAGCCGAGCCAGGCCGGGCCGGGCCGAGCCAGGCCGAACAGGCATAGCGGTCCGGCACCGGCGGCGCGAGCAGGGCTGGCAGGGAAGGCCGGACGGCACGAGCAGGGCCGGGCCGGGTAGTGCGAGCAGGGCAGAGCGGGCCGGGACGGCACGAGCAGGGCCGGGCCGGGCCGGGTAGTGCGAGCAGGGCAGAGCGGGCCGGGACGGCACGAGCAGGGCCGGGCCGGATAGTGCGAGCAGGGCAGAGCGGGCCGGGACAAGCAAGGCGAGCCAGGACGTAGGCCAGCGCCATTGGCCTGGCCCGATCCCACCGCGGGGTGAGTGCGGTGGGAGCGGCAGACGGGTTGGGCTGGGGTCAGCGGACGCCGGCTACGTCCATGCCTCGGAGTTCTTTTTTGAGCTCGGAGACCTCGTCGCGGATGCGGGCTGCCAGCTCGAACTGGAGCTCTCGGGCTGCTGCCAGCATCTGGTCGTTGAGGTCCTGGATCAGCTGGGCCAGTTCCGCGCGGGCCATGCCTTCGCGGGCCGGGGTGGTGGAGGCCCGGGACCGGGAGCGGGTTTCGGGGACCGGGCCCTTGCCGCGGGACATCTGGCGGCCGCCTCCGCCCACGACGTTGCCGCCGACCACGGCGTCGGTGTCCTCGGCCTCTTTGTAGATGTCGTCGAGGATGTCGTGGATCTTTTTGCGCAGGGGCTCGGGGCTGATGCCGTTGGCCTTGTTGTGGGCGACCTGCTTGGCCCGGCGGCGGTCGGTCTCCTCGATGGCGGCGGTCATGGACGGGGTCATCTTGTCCGCGTACATGTGGACCTCGCCCGAGACGTTACGGGCGGCCCGGCCGATGGTCTGGATGAGGGAGCGGGCGCTGCGGAGGAAGCCCTCCTTGTCCGCGTCGAGGATGGCGACCAGGGAGACCTCGGGCAGGTCGAGGCCCTCGCGGAGCAGGTTGATGCCGACCAGGACGTCGTAATCGCCCTTGCGGAGCTCCTTGAGCAGCTCGACGCGGCGCAGGGTGTCCACCTCGGAGTGCAGGTAGCGGACCCGGATGCCGTTCTCGAGGAGGTAGTCGGTCAGGTCCTCGGACATCTTCTTGGTGAGGGTGGTCACCAGGACTCGCTCGTCCTTGTCCGTCCGCAGCTTGATCTCGTGCATGAGGTCGTCGATCTGGCCCTTGGTGGGCTTGACCACGACCTGGGGGTCGACGAGGCCGGTGGGGCGGATGACCTGCTCGACGAACTCGCCCTGGGCCTCGCCCATCTCCCAGGGGCCGGGGGTCGCGGACAGGAACACCATCTGGCCGACGCGTTCGAGGAACTCGTCGAAGCGCAGCGGGCGGTTGTCGGCGGCGCTGGGCAGGCGGAAGCCGTGCTCGATGAGGATGCGCTTGCGGGAGGCGTCGCCTTCGTACATCCCGCCGATCTGCGGGATGGTCACGTGGGACTCGTCGATGACGGTGACGAAGTCGTCCGGGAAGTAGTCGAGCAGGGTGTACGCCGGGTCGCCGGGGTTACGGCCGTCCATGTGCATCGAATAGTTCTCGATGCCGTTGCAGAAGCCGACCTGCCGCATCATCTCGATGTCGTAGGTGGTGCGCATCCGCAGCCGCTGAGCCTCCAGCAGCTTGCCCTGGCGTTCGAACTCGGCCAGCCGCTCGGCGAGCTCGACCTCGATCTGGCCGATGGCGCGTTCCATCCGCTCCGGACCGGCCGCATAGTGGGTCGCGGGGAAGATGACCAGCTCGTCCACCTCACGGACGATCTCGCCGGTGAGCGGGTGCAGGTAGTAGAGCTTCTCGATCTCGTCGCCGAAGAGCTCCACGCGCACGGCCAGTTCTTCGTACGCCGGGATGATCTCGAGGGTGTCGCCCCGGACCCGGAACGTGCCGCGCTGGAACGCCATGTCGTTGCGGGAGTACTGGATGTCGACCAGCCGGCGCAACAGCTTGTCGCGGTCGACCTCGCCGCCGACCTTCACCCGGACGGCGCGTTCGAGGTATTCCTGCGGGGTGCCCAGGCCGTAGATCGCGGACACGGTGGCGACCACGATGACGTCGCGGCGGGTGAGCAGCGACATGGTGGCCGAGTGCCGAAGCCGCTCGACCTCCTCGTTGACCGACGAGTCCTTCTCGATGTACGTGTCGGTCTGGGCGATGTACGCCTCGGGCTGGTAGTAGTCGTAGTAGCTGACGAAGTATTCGACGGCGTTATGCGGCATGAGCTCGCGGAACTCCTTGGCGAGCTGCGCGCACAGGGTCTTGTTGGGCGCGAGGACGAGCGCGGGCCGCTGCAGCTTCTCGATGAGCCACGCGGTCGTCGCGCTCTTGCCGGTGCCGGTCGCGCCGAGCAGGACCGTGTTGCGATCGCCGCGGCGCACCCGGCGCTCCAGCTCGGCGATGGCCGTGGGCTGGTCACCGGCCGGCTGGTAGTCGCTGACGACCTGGAAAGTGCCGTCGAGTCGTGGGATGTCGAGCGCCATGGACCTACCGTACGTCGGGGGTACGACAAGTTTCGGCGGCGGCGTTCGGCGGGTGCACATTCGGTCCGGCGCCACCGTCGGGTGCCGACGGGCGGGACCGGACCGCAGCCTCGGCACACGCCACGCCGAGAGCGCCGACCGGCCGTCCGGCAGCTGGGAACCTCGGCGCGCACAGTGGCAGGGGAAACGTCGGCGCCGCTGAGTGGCTCAGGAGGCCGGCGGACTCCAGCCGGTCGCCACGGCCCACTCGTGCGCCGCCGTGGCCTCGGCGTCGAACCAGGGCTCCTTCGCCTCCGCGTAGCCGGCCACGTCCCCGTGCTCGGCCGCCCAGCGTAACTTCGACGCCGCGTACTCGTCGCGGGCCGCGGGGACGGCGCGCAGGTGGTCGCGCATGAGGAGGGCGAAACGCCAGCCCGGGGAGCCGTTCACCCGTACGTGCAGGTTGACGGACCGGCCCGGGTCGGCGCTGCCGTGGAACCGCTTGGGCCAGGTCTTGCCGGGGACGCCGCGGGCGTTGTCGGCCCATTCTCCCTGACGTCGCGGCAGACCGGCCGCGGCCAGGGTGCCGGCGATCTTGTCCGCCTCGTCCAGGGTCGCGACGGTGAGCATCAGGTCGATCAGGTCCTTCGCCGGGAGACCGGGCACGGCGGTCGAGCCGATGTGCGCGATGCCGGCCGCGCCGATCGAAGGCCTGAGCGCGTGGCTGATCCGGGCGATCAGCCGGGCCGCCTGTGCCGGCCATTCCGGGTCCGGCTCCGCGACCCGCAGGATCTTGTCGGCCGGGGCATGCCTGCGGAGACCGAGATTCCTCTCGTACGGCCGGAGCCGCTCGCGCCACAGCCGATCGACCTGTGATTCCAGCTCGGCCCGGGTGCCGTTGTTCACCAGGACCACGTCGGCGGCGGCGCGGCGGTCGTCGTCACCGGCCTGGGCGGCGATCCGGGCGGCGGCCTGGTCCTCGGGCATGCCACGCGTCGCGGCGAGGCGGGCGATCCGGGTGGCGGCGTCGGCCTGGACGACGACGACCAGGTGATAGGTCGGGGCGAGCCCGGTCTCCACGAGCAGCGGGACGTCGTTGACCACGATCGCCCCGGCCGGGGCGGCGGCGGTCAGTTCGGCCGTACGGGCGCGGACCCGGGGGTGGATGATCTCCTCGAGCCGGCGGCGGGCGCCGTCGTCACCGAAGACGAGGGCGCCGAGCGCGGGGCGGTCGAGCTCGCCGTCCGCGCCGAGCACCCCCGGCCCGAACGCCTCGACCACCGCGGCCAGGCCGTCGGTGCCGGCGGCGACGACCTCGCGGGCCAGTTTGTCGGCGTCGACGATGACGGCACCGAGATGCCGCAGCCGTCGCGCGACGGCACTTTTGCCGGCACCGATCCCGCCGGTCAACCCCACCTTGAGCACGCGCCCAGTATCCACCCCGGTCAACCCATGAAAAAGCCGCCCACCGGGCACCGGAGTGCGGGGTGGGCGGCTCTTGGGGTCCCGTCGCGGCCTGGCGTCCCAGGCCGGAGCGAGGTGCTCCCGCTCCCCGGCGGTGAGGCCGGGGGGCGGAAGCGGTGGATCAGATGATCACTTGCCGCCGGCGAGCTTCTCGCGCAGAGCGGCGAGAGCCTCATCGGTGGCCAGCGTGCCGGCCGGCTCCTCGTTCGAGCGCGCCGGAGCGGACGAGCTCGTGGAGGAGGAGGTCGACGTCGAGGACGACGACGTGGTGACGGCACCGACAGGCTGCGGGTTGAGCGCGGCCTCGGCGTCGGCGTCGCGGGACGCCTGCACCTGCTTGGTGTGGGCCTCCCAGCGCTCGCGGGCGTCGGCGTACTGCTTCTCCCACGTCTCGCGCTGCTTGTCGAAGCCCTCGAGCCACTCGCCCGTCTCGGGGTCGAAGCCCTCCGGGTAGATGTAGTTGCCCTCGTTGTCGTACGTGGCAGCCATGCCGTAGAGGGTGGGGTCGAAGTGCTCCTCGCCCTCGACGAAGCCCTCGTTGGCCTGCTTGAGCGACAGCGAGATCCGGCGACGCTCGAGGTCGATGTCGATGACCTTGACGAGGACGTCGGAACCGACCTGGACGACCTGCTCCGGCAGCTCGACGTGACGCTCGGCCAGCTCGGAGATGTGCACCAGGCCCTCGATGCCGTCGTCCACGCGGACGAACGCACCGAACGGAACCAGCTTGGTGACCTTACCCGGGACGATCTGGTTGATCGCGTGGGTGCGGGCGAACTGGCGCCACGGGTCTTCCTGGGTCGCCTTCAGCGACAGCGAGACGCGCTCGCGGTCCAGGTCGACGTCCAGGACCTCGACCTCGACCTCCTGGCCGACCTCGACGACCTCGGACGGGTGGTCGATGTGCTTCCAGGAGAGCTCGGAGACGTGCACGAGGCCGTCCACGCCACCCAGGTCCACGAAGGCACCGAAGTTGACGATGGAGGACACGACGCCCTTGCGGACCTGGCCCTTCTGGAGCTTGTTGAGGAACTCGGTGCGGACCTCGGACTGGGTCTGCTCGAGCCACGCACGGCGGGACAGGACCACGTTGTTGCGGTTCTTGTCCAGCTCGATGATCTTGGCTTCGAGCTCACGGCCCACGTACGGCTGGAGGTCGCGCACACGACGCATCTCCACCAGGGAGGCGGGGAGGAAGCCACGCAGGCCGATGTCGAGGATGAGGCCACCCTTGACGACCTCGATGACGGAGCCGCGAACGACGCCGTCGTCCTCCTTGATCTTCTCGATGGTGCCCCAAGCGCGCTCGTACTGCGCGCGCTTCTTCGAGAGGATCAGGCGACCTTCCTTGTCCTCCTTAGTGAGGACGAGGGCTTCGATGTGGTCACCGACCGACACCACTTCCGCGGGGTCCACGTCGTGCTTGATCGACAACTCGCGCGAGGGGATGACGCCCTCGGTCTTGTAGCCGATGTCGAGCAGGACCTCGTCCCGATCGACCTTGACGACGGTGCCTTCGACAATATCGCCGTCGTTGAAGTACTTGATGGTCTCGTCGATGGCTGCGAGGAAAGCTTCCTCCGAGCCAAGATCGTCGATAGTGACCCTGTTGGCGCTCGAGGTGGCCTCGATGCTGCTCGTCATGTGGACTGTTGCTCCGAACGGATGGTTTCGTGGTGTCAGCGCGGCCGCGGAACTGGCGACGGGCGCAGCACGAACATCCGGTGACCTGGGCAAACGACCCATGGCCAAGCGAGCAGAATCATGCTGGGACCGACGACTTGCGGAACCTGCTCCCTGCCGAGGCACACGATTCCGCGAGCGCATCGACTAGCTTACCGTGCGCATTACCACAGGTTGCAAGGCCTCCTGAGGACCGAACCAGATTGGTCCCCCAAAACCCGCCATCAAGGCTGTTTTGTGCCACTTCAGGCTCACCTGCCGCTTGTTGATCTTAACCGAACCGCGGCCACCGGTCGATCCCCTCGCCCTCGGGGCCCGTCCGTGGAGGCGGGCCGCGCTCTGGCCGTACCGTTGCGTCGTGATCGAAGAGCAACCGACCGGACAGGCCGCCACGCTGCGCCGCACCGTGACCGACGACGAGAGCCGCGTCGCCAGCCGGCACTGGTGGGACCTCGACGCGGACGACTACCAGGAGGAACACGGCGCCTTCCTGGGTGATGTCGATTTCATCTGGTGCCCGGAAGGCGTCCGCGAGGCCGACGTCCACCTTCTGGGTGACGTCCGCGGCAAGCGGGTGCTCGAACTCGGGTGCGGAGCGGCCGCGGCGGCCCGCTGGCTCGACGGGCAGGGCGCCGACGTGATCGCGATGGACCTCAGCGGGGGGATGCTGCGCCAGGCGCAGCAGGCCGCGGACCGTTCGGGGGTACGGGTACCGCTCGTGCAGGCCGACGCGTTGGCCCTCCCGTTCGCGACCTCGTCCTTCGACACCGTGTGCACGGCCTTCGGCGCCATCCCGTTCGTGGCGGACTCGGGCGAGCTGATGAACGAGGTCGCCCGCGTCCTGCGCCCGGGAGGCACGTGGGTCTTCTCGATCACCCACCCCATGAGGTGGGTCTTCCTCGACGAACCGGGCAAGGAAGGACTCCTCGCGGTCCACCCCTACTTCGACCGCCGCCCGTACGTGGAGCAGGACGAGGACGGCGTCCCCACGTACGTGGAGCAGCACCGCACCCTGGGCGACCGGATCCGCGAGGTGGTGGCGGCGGGCTTCGTCCTCACCGACCTGATCGAACCGGAATGGCCCCCGGGGCACGAACAGATCTGGGGCCAGTGGAGCCCGCTGCGCGGCCGGCTCTTCCCGGGCACCGCGATCTTCGTCTGTTATCTCCCCTGACCTGGGGGTATTCCCCAGCCATGAGTCTTGAGAAAGGTGACAAGGTCACCTGGAACAGCCACGGTCACAAGGTCCACGGAACGGTGGAGAAAAAGGTCACCTCGCACACGGAGGAGGCGGGCCGGACCGTCAAGGCCTCCCCGGACGAACCCCAGTTCAAGGTCAAGAGCGACAAGACCGGGGGTACGGCGGTCCACAAGCCGGAGGCGCTCCACCATGACTGACGACGTCCACGCCCCGTTCCGCGAGGCGGTGAACATGACCGCCGCGGAGCTCTCGAAGTGGCTGGAAACCGGCGAGTCCCGCGACGTCGGCCAGAAACCGGCGTCCGGCGGAGAATCGGTGGGCCACGACAGCGGCCGGAAGATCATCAAGATCCTGCACACCAGGAAGGCGGACCTGACAGACGCGGATGAGGCTCATATGCGCAAGGTGACCGGGTACGTCCACCGGCACCTGGCCCAGCGCCCGTCCGGAGACGTCACGGACACGGCCTGGCGGTATTCCCTCATGAACTGGGGACACGACCCGCTGAAGAAGAAGTAGGGCGCTCTCTCGCCGCCGCGCCGGGGTCCGCCAACCCCTCTGCGACGTCACCGGTGGGGCCGCTGCCTCAGATCATGGTCGCGGCCTCAGATCATGGCCGCAGCCTCAGAACATGGCCGCAGCCTCAGATCGTGGCCGCGGCCGAGGTTATGTCGAGCAGGCCGGTCAGGAGCACCAGGGCGGCCGGGACGAGCCGGTAGTAGACCCACGTGCCCCGGCGGTCGCTGTCCACCAGCCCCGCCTCGCGGAGAACCTTCAGATGGTGCGAGATCGTCGGTCCGGTCAGGTTGAAGGAACCGGTCAGATCGCAGACGCAGACCTCTCCCCCACCGGCGGAGGCGATCATGGAGAGCAGGCGAAGGCGCACCGGATCGCCGAGGGCTTTGAACATCGGAGCGAAGGCACTCGCCTGGTCGGCCTCGAGCGGCCGGCGGACCACCGGAGCCCACGCCCCCGACAGCGATGTCATCTCGATGGAAGTGCTTGGCATAAGCCCACCTTTGCAGAAGCGAGCAAGCCGTCCACACAAGAAATTGACATTTCGCTGCACTCCGCAAGATCCTCGATGCGCTGAGCCAGAATGCATTATCGAAAATTCCGCGGCCACAGAGTGCCAGGTCAGACGAAGTCCGAGGTGGACGGTCCATTACCAGTCAGTAATAAAAGACCTGTCCACCACAATGTACGAAAGCCCGAAAGTCTGCCGCTCCTGCCCGAAAGTCCCAGCCCCCGGGAACACCGTCCGGTCGACATGAACGGTGGCCCGACAAAGGCACCGGAGCGGGGAAACAAGGACCGGCCTGCCGCCCCGGCGCGGCGACCAGGGATGCCGGCCTGGACGGAACTACGGCCCGGACAGCAAGCCGTCGACAGCATCGAGGACCACACGGCCGAGTGCCGCGGGACGCAACGACGCCCACGGGTACGCCACGATCGTCGCGATACCGAAAGACAACGACGAGAGGCCCGGCAATCCCGCCCCTGACCGCGTCGACAGAGACAGGCAGCGCGCCAAGACCACACGCATACAGAACGGCAAGGCTACGAGCCCCGAAGCCTTGATCAACACATCCCCGGCCGGCGCGATCAACGCAGCCCGCGATCAACGCAGGCCAGGAGCACCGGAGGCCAGGAGCACCGGAGGCCGCGATCAACCCAGTCTGCGATCAACCCTCAACCGAGACCGAGACCGAGACCGAGACCGGGACCGGCCAGGACCAGGACCGGCCAGGACCAGGACGGACGGTAATCAACCCCGACCGCGATCGGACCTGGCCACCATCGGACCTGGCCACCAGACTTGAGATTGCTGCACAGGCCGGGTCGTTCTCAGATCGGGCGCCGCGGGCCGGGATCTTCCGGATCGGGCTGCACCGACCCTGGCCGCCCCCACCGAGGCGCATCCGAGACCACTCCGGCCCAAGGGAGCACGGGGCACGACCGCGATGCTTCCGCCGCCCGCAACCGGGCGGGCGACTGGCTGCGCCGTGAGTCGACCAGGCACGCCCCGGCTGCGGCTGCGCTTTACGGATCCGCGGCGTGCCGCCCGAAATTCGGGTGCGGGGCCGGACCTGTGCCCGGCCGGCGTGGGGAGTCAGCTCGATCTTGATGGCTGACGCCACCGCGGTCCAGCGTGGGCCGCACCCACCCGGGGCAGGGCGGACCGGGTGGGTGCGGCCAGGTCAGAGCGGCCAGGCAAGGCCAGGCCGCCCGGTTGAGCGCGGCCAGAGCAGGCCGCCCGGTCGAGTGCGGCCAGAGCAGGCCGCCCGGTCGAGTGCGGCCAGGGCGGGGCGGCCGGGTCAGTGGTCGGCTCCGTTCCAGTCCTGGCCGATTCCTACGGAGACTTCCAGGGGGACCGACAGGGGGTAGGCCTCGCCCATCTGCTGGCGGACGAGCGCTTCGAGCTGGGCTTTTTCGCCGGGGGCCATGTCGAAGACCAGTTCGTCGTGGACCTGGAGGAGCATGCGGCTCTTGAGGCCGGATTCTCGCAGGGCCTTGTCGACGTTGAGCATGGCTACCTTGATGATGTCCGCGGCTGAGCCCTGGATGGGGGCGTTGAGGGCCATGCGTTCGGCCATTTCGCGGCGCTGGCGGTTGTCGCTGCTCAGGTCGGGGAGGTAGCGGCGGCGGCCGAGGATGGTTGCGGTGTAGCCGTCCTGGACTGCTCTGCGGACCACGGCCTGGAGGTAGTCGCGGACCCCGCCGAAGCGTTCGAAGTATTCGTTCATCAGGCCGCGGGCTTCCTCGGTGGTGATGCCGAGCTGGTTGGAGAGGCCGAACGCGCTCAGGCCGTACGCCAGACCGTAGTTCATGGCCTTGATCTTGCGGCGCTGGTCGGGGACGACCTCCTCGACTGGGACGTGGAAGACCGAGGAGGCGGTGGCGGCGTGGAAGTCGGCGCCGGAGTTGAATGCCGCGATCAGGGCCTCGTCCTCGGAGAGGTGGGCCATGATGCGCATCTCGATCTGGCTGTAGTCGGCGGTGAGCAGCGACTCGTAGCCCTGGCCGACCACGAAGGCGCGGCGGATGCGGCGGCCCTCCTCGGTGCGGATCGGGATGTTCTGCAGGTTGGGGTCGGTCGAGGAGAGCCGGCCGGTCGCCGCGACGGTCTGGTTGAACGTGGTGTGGATGCGGCCGTCGTCGGAGACCGATTTGAGCAGGCCGTCCACGGTGGACTTGAGCTTGGCGACGTCGCGGTGGCGCAGCAGGTGGGCGAGGAGCGGGTCGCCGGTCTGGGTGTGCAGGTGCTGCAGCGCGTCGGCGTCCGTGGTCCAGCCGGACTTGATCTTCTTGGTCTTCGGGAGGTTGCGCTCGACGAAGAGGATCTCCTGGAGCTGCTTGGGCGAGCCGAGGTTGAACTCGCGGCCGACCACCTCGTGGGCCGCCTGCTGGGCCGATTTCACCTCGGCCGCGAAATGCGACTCGAGCTCGTGCAGGTAGTCGGTGTCGGCGGCGATGCCGACGTGTTCCATCTGGCCGAGCACGATCTCGAGGGGCTGCTCGACCTCGGCCAGCAGGCGCTGGGACGCGCCGTCGTCGCGGGAGAGCTCCTCGATGAGGGTGTCGGCGAGGTCGAGGGTGGCGCGGGCCCGGAGCATGAGGTTCTGCTCGGCGGTGCTCTCGTCGCCGGTCTCGCCGAAGCCCTCGAGGGTGAGCTGACCGTTGTCGGGGGCGTCGACGCGCAGCTCGCGCTTGAGGTAGCGCAGGGCGAGGTCGTTGAGGTCGTAGGCCCGCTGGTCGGGCTTGGCGAGGTAGGCCGCGAGGGCGGTGTCGACGCGCACCCCGTCGAGGGTCCAGCCGTGGGCGCGGACCGCGAGCATCGCGGGCTTGGCGTCGTGGACGATCTTGGGCCGGGCCGGGTCGGCGAACCAGGCGGCGACCGCGTGTTCGTCCTTCTCGTCGAGGGCGGCCGGGTCGAACCAGGCGGCCGGGCCGTCGCCGGTGGCCACCGCGACGCCGGTGAGCGTGCCGGTGCCGCGGCCGAACGTGCCGGTGACCGCGACGCCGACCGGGGCGCTCGCGGCGTGGGCGGCGAGCCAGGCCGCGACGTGACCGGTGCCCAGCACGATGCCGTCGAGGTCGAAGCCGGCCTCGGCCTCGGGCTCGACCGCGTCGAGGTACGAATACAGCCGCTCGCGCAGCACCCGGAACTCGAGGGCGTCGAAGACCTGGTGCACCGCCTCGCGGTCCCAGCCCTGCCACTTGAGGTCCTGCGGGCCGAGCGGCAGCTCCAGGTCGAGCACGAGCTTGTTCAGGTCGTAGTTCCGCATGACGCCGGGGAGGTGGGCGCGCAGGTTCTCGCCGGCCTTGCCCTTGAACTCGTCGACCCGCGCGATGATCTCGTCGAGGCTGCCGTACTGATTGATCCATTTCGCGGCGGTCTTGTCACCGACGCCCGGCACACCCTGCAGGTTGTCGCTCGAGTCGCCGACGAGGGCGGCCTTGTCGCGATAGCGCTCCGGGCGGATACCGTATTTCGCCTCGATGGCGTCGGGGGTCATCCGCCAGACCTCGGACACCCCGCGCACCGGGTAGAGAATCGTCACCTTCTCGCCGGAGAGCTGGAACGAGTCCCGGTCGCCGGTCGAGATGAGGACGTCGAAATCCTGCGCGCGGGCCTGGGTGGTGAGCGTGCCGATGATGTCGTCGGCCTCGTAACCGGGCTTCTCCAGGACCGGGATGCGCAGCGCCTCGAGCACCTCTTTGACGAGGCTGACCTGGCCCAGGAACGGCTTGGGGGTCTCGGAGCGACCGGCTTTGTACTCCGGGAAGATCTCGGTGCGGAACGTGGTGCGGGCGACGTCGAACGCGACCGCGATGTGCGTCGGCTTCTCGTCGCGGAGCATGTTGATCAGCATCGAGGTGAAGCCGAACACCGCGTTCGTCGCCTGGCCCGTGGCGGTGGAGAAGTTTTCCACCGGCAGCGCGTGGAAGGCGCGATAGGCCAGCGAGTGGCCATCCAGCAGCAGCAGTCGGGGGGTCTGGATGTCGTCGCTCACGGGAGGGAACTCTAGTCGCCGGGTACGACAAGAATCGTCACCGGGGAAACGACACGGGGCGCTTGCACGCGCAAGCGCCCCGTGACCGCATGAGGATCAGGCGACGCCGAGATACGCCTCTTTGACCGCGGGATCGACGAGCAGGTCCTGTCCGGTACCCGCCTTCACGATCTTGCCGGTCTCGAGCACGTAACCGCGGTGTGCCCGCGACAGTGCCTGCTGGGCGTTCTGTTCCACCAGCAGCACGGTGGTGCCCTGCTGGTTGATCTCCGTGATGATGTCGAAGATCTGCCGGATGATCATGGGTGCGAGACCCATGGACGGCTCGTCCAGCAACAGCAGCTTCGGACGGCTCATCAGCGCCCGGCCGACCGCGAGCATCTGCTGCTCGCCGCCGGACAGGGTGCCGGCGGCCTGCTTGGCCCGCTCCAGCAGACGCGGGAACAGACCGAACACCCGCTCCAGGTCGGCGGCGATGCCGTCACCGTCGCGACGGGTGTACGCCCCCATGTCCAGGTTCTCCCGCACCGTCATACCGGGGAAGACGCCCCGGCCCTCGGGTGACTGGCAGATACCCATGGGAACGCGCAGGTCCGCTCGTACCCCGGTGATGTCCTCGCCGTTGAACTTGATCTTGCCGCCGGCGAGCGGGTTGAGCCCGGACACAGCGCGCATCGTGGACGTCTTGCCGGCGCCGTTGGCACCGATCAGCGCCACGATCTCGCCCTCTTCGACCTGCAGGCTGATGCCGTGCAGCGCCTCGATGCGACCGTATTTGAGGGTGACTTCCTCAAGCTCAAGCAGCATCAGCGGACTCCCCCAGGTAGGCGGCGATCACCTTCGGGTCGTCGCGGATCTCGGCCGGGACGCCCTCGGCGATCTTCTTGCCGAACTCCAGCACCACGATCCGGTCGGTGACGCCCATGACCAGCCGCATGTCGTGCTCGATCAGCAGCACGGTGAACCCCATGTCGCGGATCTTGCGGATGAGCTGGTTCAGCTCCTCCTTCTCCGCGGGGTTGAAGCCGGCCGCCGGCTCGTCGAGACACAGCAGCTTCGGCTCGGTCGCGAGCGCCCGGGCGATCTCCAGCCGCCGCTGGTCGCCGTACGGCAGGTTGCGGGCCTGGTCGTTCGCCCGGTGCTCGATACCCACGAGGCGCAGCAGGTCGAGCGACTTGCGCTCACCCGCCCGCTCCTCCAGCGCGTGCCGCGAGATCCCGAAGATCTTCGCGGACGTGAGCCGGACCTGCTGCCATGCCCGCACGATGCCGTTGGTGGCGTCCACCACCGGCAGTTCCTCCGGCTTGGCCTTCTTGCGGTAGAGCCGGAAGAGCGCCCCCGGGACGCTGGTGAAGTGCCGGGAGTCGGTTCCCACCATGACGTTCTCGAGCGCCGTCATCTCGGGGAACAACCGGATGTTCTGGAACGTACGGGCGACGCCCATGCGGTTGATCTCGTGCGGCTTCTTGCCGGTGATCGTCTTGTTGTCGAACTGCACCGCACCGGACGTCGGCTTGTAGACACCGGTCATGACGTTGAAGCAGGTCGTCTTGCCGGCGCCGTTCGGGCCGATCAGCCCCAGGATCTCACCTTTGTAGAGCTTGAAACTGACGTCGTTGAGCGCCACCACACCGCCGAAGCGCAGGGTGACGTGGTCGACGTCGATAAGTACCTCACGCTCAGACACTCGCGGGCACCTCCTCCCGACGGTCCTTCAGCTCACGGGCACGCCGCCGGCTCGGCAGCAGGCCCTGCGGGCGAAGGAGCATGACCAGAACGAGCGCGAGGCCGAAGACCAGGAAGCGGTATTCCGCGAAGTCACGGAAGCGCTCCGGAAGGTACGCCAGCAGCACCGCGCCCAGCGCCGCACCAGCCATGTTGCCAGATCCGCCGACGACGACCATCGCGACGAACAGGATCGACAGGTTGGCGTTGAACTGGTTGGGCTCGATGAAGCCCTGCCGGCTCGCGAACAGGAAGCCGGACAGGCCACCCAGCGCCGCGCCGATGGCGAACGCCCACAGCTTGAACTTGAAGCCGTCGACGCCCATCACGGCCGCCGCGTCCTCGTCCTCGCGGACCGCCAGCCATGCCCGGCCGACCCGGCTGTTCTCCAGCCGCCGCACCAGGAAGACCACCAGCAGCACCACGCTCAGCGCCAGCCAGTACCAGGGCTTCGCGTCGATGAGACCGAAGATCTGGTTGTCGGCCGAGGGCGCGCCCTGCGGACCGGGGATGGCCGCGACACCCGCGGCACCGCCGGACCACTCGGTGGAGTTCCGGACCACGATCCGGATGATCTCGCCGAAGCCCAGGGTCACGATCGCCAGGTAGTCACCGCGCAGCCGCAGGGTGGGCCAGCCGAGGATGACACCGGAGATCATCGCGAGCGCCAGCGCGATCGGGATGCAGATCGCCCAGGCGACCGCCCAGTCCTGGGACAGGTCGAACTTCTCCTGGATCGCCGCGACGACCGGCGACTGCCGGGAACCGAACAGCGCGACGCTGTACGCGCCGACCGCGAAGAAGCCGACGTAGCCGAGGTCGAGCAGGCCGGCCAGACCGATGACCACGTTCAGGCCGAGCGCGATCAGCACATAGATGGCACAGGTGAAGAGCACACCCGCCCAGTTGTTGCCGCCCTCGATCGAGTCGGTACGCAGCCACGTGAGGCCGGGGATGCCCAGCAACGGCAGGTAGTACAGGAACGCCACGAAGGCCAGGAAACCGATGGCGCGCTGCCACTTGGGCAGGCCACGCCAGCGTTCTCCGACACCGCCGAAGAAACCCTTCACAGCGCCGAGGGGTCCGCTCTGTGTTGTCTCGCTCATGCGCGTGCCCTCCCCAACGATTCTCCGAGCAAGCCGGTCGGCCGGAACAACAGCACCACGACCAGCACGATGAACGCTGCCACATCCTCCCAGCTCGAGGTGGTCAGCGTCGCCGCGTAGACCTCGACCACACCGAGGACCAGGCCGCCCAGCAGGGCGCCCCGCAGGTTGCCGATGCCGCCGAGAACCGCCGCCGTGAACGCCTTGAGGCCCAGGATGAAGCCGACGTTGAAGCGGGTGTTGCCGTACCGGACCGAGTAGAGCAGCGCGGCGGCGCCCGCCAGCAGGCCGCCGAGCAGGAAGATCAGCATGATGACGCGGTCTTTGTTGACACCCATCAGCGCGGCGGCGTCCGGGTTCTGGGCCACCGCCCGCACACCCCGGCCGTAGCGGGTGCGGTTGATGAACTGGTCCAGCAGCACCATCATCACGAGAGCCGCGATGATCGTGAGCAACTGCGTGTTGGTCACGTCGGTGCCGAAGATGCTGAACGCGACCTTCTGCTCGACCAGGGTCGGCATGCCGACGATGAGCCGGCCCTGCCAGAGACCGAACGTCTCGGACAGCACCTGCGACACACCGATGGCCGTGATCAGGAAGATCAGCGGCGGGGCGTTCATCCGCCGCAGTCGGCGGTACGCGATCCGTTCGGTCGCGACCGCGGTGGCACCCGACGCGAGCGCGCCGGCCAGCAGACCCACGGCGAGCAGGACCAGGGTCATGCCCAGACCCTCGCTGCCGTCGGCACCCATCAGGTTCCACACCCCGAGGACGGCGAAGGTGCCGACCATGAACACCTCGGAGTGGGCAAAGTTGATCAGCTTCAGAACGCCGTAGACCAGGGTGTAGCCGAGGGCGATGAGCGCGTAGATCGAGCCCTTCGCCAAGCCGTCCACCGTGTGCTGGCCCAGGTGCCCGAAGAGTTCATCGAAGTTCACGAAGTCTCCTTTTGCACCAGACGCGGCCGGAGGCTGCTGCCTCCGGCCGCGTCCTGGAACCGGCTTACTAGCTGAGCTTGATCTCCTGCTGCGGCTTGAAGCCACCGGAGGCCACGTCGTACGCCCAGATGACGACCTTGCTCTTGTCCACGTCGCCGTTCTCGTCGAACTTCAGGTACTTCGAGACACCCTGCTTGTCGTACGCCTTGACCCACTCGAGCAGCTCGGCGCGGGTCTTCTTGCCGGCCTTGTAACCCTCGAGGATGATCGTCGCACCGTCGTAGCCCTCGGCGCCGTACGAGCCCGGAGCCTCGCCGTACTCCTTGGTGTAGTCGGCGGCGAACGTGCCACCGGCCTCCTCGGCGGGCAGACACGGGCAGGTCACGACCGCGCCGTCAGAGGCGGCACCGGCACCCTTGGGGAAACCGGGGTCGTACAGGCCGTCGAAGCCGAGGAACTTGGCGGTGACGCCGGCCGCGCGAGCCTGCTTGAGCAGCGGGGCAGCCTCGTTGGTGTAGCCGCCGTACGCGATGACGTCCGCCTGCGAAGACTTGATCTTCGAGATGGTGGCGTCGAAGTTGGCCTGGTCGGTCTGGACCTTGTCCGAGTTGACGACCGTCGCGCCGAGACCGGCCTTGACCCGGTCGATGATGCCCACGCCGTAGGTCTGGCCGTCGTCGATGACGAAGACCTTCTGCGCCTTGAGCGTGTTCTTGATGTAGGTGACAGCCGCGTCGCCCTGGGTGTTGTCGTTGCCGACCACGCGGAAGAAGTTCTTGTTGCCCAGCGTGGTGAGCTCGGCGGCGGTGGCCGACGGGCTGACCATGACCAGGCCCGCGGCGTTGTAGGTCGCCATGGTCGCCTTGGACTCACCGGAGAAGTGACCACCGATGACCGAGGTGAACGACGTGTCCTGGGCGACCTGGTTGGCGATCGGCGTCGCCTGCTCCGGGGTGCCCTGGGTGTCGAACTCCTGCATGGTGACCTTGCAGTCGGGGTTGGCCGCCGTGAACTGCTTCAGGGCCAGCTTGGCACCGTTCAGCGAGGGGATGACCAGACCCGCGTTGGCGCCGGTGAAGGCACCGAAGATCGCGATCTTGCCGCCACAGCCGGCGGCGGCGTCCGTGTCGTCGCCCCCGGCGTCCTGACAGGCTGCCATTGCCAGCAGCGACGCGGAGAGACCCACGACGCCGAGAGCTCGTACAAAGTTTCGCCTCAAGGCTTATGACCTTTCATCCAGGTGCAGGCGCGGCGCCGCGGACGGGTTCACCACGTGTTCGTCGCCGTCCCCGGGCGTCCGAACCGCAGCACCTGCTTACTGCTTGTGATGGCGCAGCGTACTTGTCTCAGATTTGCTGCGTAAGCTTCAAACGTGACGCTTGCCAAACCGTTACGAAGGCATGCACGTTAAGCCAGGGGTCGGCTGCCTGAGTGGCCCATGTAACAAAGCTGGCGCGTTAACCGGGTGTTTCAGTCAGATAAATTAGTGCATCCCGGGCATTGTCGACAGCAACCACCCAATGCCCCGCACCGGCGGCCACCGCGACCGCACCCTCGCCGCCGATCACCGTCGGCTCAGGCATCACCACGGGTAGCCATTTCCGGCCACCATCCGATGAGGACCACACAGAGTAGGCACTGCCGTCGGTGGTCGCCGCCAGCAGAGCACCGCTGAGAGATCGAACGCCGGCTTTCCCACCAGGGGGAACCGTGCCGAACGTGCCGGCCGGCCGCCACGAGCCGGACTCGAGGCGCCACGCTCCGAACTTGCCGCCCCGAACACCGAGAGCCACCGGGACATCGGCGGTGACCACTCGCTGCAATTCTTCGTAATCACTGGTCGGCTCCGCGGCGGGTACCGGCGTCCACACCGCACCGTCCACCGAGCGCCAGCCGGCCACGTCCCGGTCGATCCTGCCGGACGGTAACCAGCCGCCTACGATCAGCCATCCATCGTCGGCCGGGGTGCCGTCGAACGCCCAGGTCTCCCCCGCCGCACTCGAGGCCAGCCCCGGTGCGCGCTCCTTGATCGCGAATGTCGCCGCGTCGGGGGACAGCCACGCGGCGGCGCCGGACATCCGGTTGCCGGTGATGAGCCATCCGGCCGGACCGGCGTGCAGCCGCGTCACGTTGATCGCCTGTGGGCCGCCGTACAGCTCGAACGGGGCGGTCACCTCCCGCAGCGCGCCGGCCGGCGTTTGATACCAGGAGCTGGTCCGGGGGTTGCCGTGCGCGCCGCCGACCTTGGCGCCGACCGCGGCCATCCGGCCGTCCCGGCAGGCCACCGTCGCCAGGATGTTCTGGTCGCCGTAATAGGTCTTCGCCTCGATCGGCAGCGCCGACCAGGTCACCGCGTCGGGGCTCGACCACGCCGCCGGGCGGGTGCCGCCCTTGACGTCCGCCACCGCACCCACCGCGAACCAGTGGCCGGGGCAGAACGTCACATCCCGCAGCATCACCCGGCCCGGAGCACCCGGCGGCACCGGCAGCTCCACAACCTGCCAGGGCAGCGACAGCGGCGCCGCAACCGGCGGGGCCGGTTCGGAAGGGGCCGGGTCACAGCCGGCCGCGAGCAGGACCGCCACCGCGAGAACCCGCGCGGCCACCGGCGATGCGCGCACCCGGGGGTACGGTCGCCGGCGGCCGGGCGTGGTCATGACTGCGGTGGTGGCGCCTCGGTGGCGGTCTCGGTCTCCTCGCCCTCGGCGAGGATCCGGTCGGCGACCTCGCGCATCGTCATGCGGTGATCCATCGCGGTGCGCTGGATCCACTTGAAGGCCTGCGGCTCGGTCATCGAATACTTCGTCATGAGCTCGCCCTTGGCGCGCTCGACGCTCTTGCGCGTCTCCAGCCGATCGGTGAGGCCCGCCACCTCGGACTCGAGGGCGGAGATCTCCGAATAGCGGGACAGCGCGATCTCGATCGCCGGCACCAGGTCCGATTTCTGGAACGGCTTGACCAGGTAGGCCATCGCACCGGCCGCGCGGGCCCGCTCGACCAGGTCGCGCTGGCTGAACGCGGTCAGGATCACCACCGGGGCGATACGGCCGCCGGCGATCCGCTCCGCGGCCGCGAGGCCATCCATGATCGGCATCTTGATGTCGAGGATCACCAGGTCCGGAGAGAGATCCTCGGCGAGGCGTACGGCGGTCTCGCCGTCACCGGCTTCCCCGACGACGTCATAACCCTCTTCGACCAGCATCTCGGCCAGGTCGAGCCGGATCAGAGCCTCGTCCTCGGCGATCAACACCCGCCTGCGCTCGGCACTCGCCTGCGTGTCGGCCACGAAACCCTTACCCCCAACACTCCCGATGGTGCGACACCCGGGTATCTGGGTGTCACCTCTGACAGCGTAGTAGGTAGTGTGTGTCCTGCTCGTATCGCCGTGACCTTGGTTGTGGCGAATCGAGCATGCCGGGGTGGTGGAATGGCAGACACGGGGCACTCAAAATGCTCTGCTCGAAAGGGCGTGCGGGTTCAAGTCCCGCCCTCGGCACACCTACCGACGTTGTTCCGGCCCTGTTCAGGGGCCGGAACCGGTCTCCCTCACGGTACTGCTCCGAGAGCCTGCGCGTGTCCTCGATCACGGCCTGAGCGCCGGGCGCGCACCTGAGGTATTTCCGGGAAAGGCCGGATTGCTGGTCATGGCTGGTGTTGTCATGGCAGTACCAGCAATGCGGGAGGCTCCATGTTGTGGTCCGGATCATCGCCCCTGACCGTCGTCCGTGACGGGATGTGGGGCTTCCTCTTGTTCGCGGGCGTGGCCTGGCTGGCGGTCGCCTGGAGCGTGCTGCGGCTCGAACCGGCCGACATCGCCCAGGTCGCCGGGCCGGTCATCCTGTTCGCAGCGGTCACCGAGGCGGTCCGGGCCCTCGCCGGGACCCGCACGTGGTGGCTGAACGCCGGCATGACCGTCCTGTTCGCGGCGACCGGCGCCATCCTGATCACCGACGGCGACACGTCGTCGTGGACCACGCCGGCCGCGCTCATCGGGTGGTACCTCATGGTCCGCGGCGCCGCCGACCTGGCGATCGCCATGCTGACCCGGGAGAGCGACCGGATCTGGGGACTGCTCACGGTCGTGGGTGTGACGGAGGTCGCGCTGGGATTCTTCGCCGCCGGCTCCTACGCGCGTACGGCCGAACTGGTCGTCGTGATCCTCGGCGGTGCCGCCCTGATCCGTGGCGTCGCGGACCTCGTCGCGTCGCTGCGCCTGCGGGAGGCCTCGGCCGGGACCCGCGCGCAGCACCTGCTGGAGCTCCCGCCCGAACGGGCGATCGGGGTCGCCGGATACACGGCCGGCATGGCGGACTTCGACGACGCACCGCAGCGGGGCACGACGCCCCGGCACCGCGCGGCCGCCCCGAGCCGGCCGTCCGCCGCCGGCATGGCGGATCTCGCCCGGCCCTCGGGCACCAGCGACCGGGCGGTGCCGCTGGACACCGGCGCCACGGGCATGCCGGTACCGCACGTCACCGCCACCCAGATCGGGGCCGGACCGGGCCCCACCGGCTCGTTCCACGACGAGGTGGTGCGGACCACCGCCGACCTGGACGCGATGCTCGCCCTGGCCGGGGTGACCGGCGCGGCCGCCCCGGGAACCGCCGCCCGGGCCGCGGCCGACCAGGCCCGTCAGGTCGAGATCCCGGACACCGCCGAGGGCGCCGAACTGCCCGACCCGGCCCAGGCGAGCGCGGCTGCCGCGGCGGCCCAGGCAGCGGCCTTGGCGGCGGCCAACGCGTCGGCGTCGGGCCACACCCCGGCATCGCTGCCGCTGCTGGACCCGGCGGGACGGGCCGCGGAGGCGGCCGGGCCCGGCATGGACGACACCTCGATCATCATGCGCAGCCGGATGGTGGACTGACGCCCGTCCGAGGAAGCCACTCCCCCGCCTCGCCGGAGGCGGGACCACCCAACCGGTCAGTCGCCGGGCCGGGGTCCCGCAGCCGGCGAGGCACTTCTGTGTCCGGAGCCGGGTCAGGCGCCGATCTTGCGGAGCAGGCCCTCCTGGACCGCGCTCGCGATGTGGGTGCCGTCCCGGGTGAACATGCGGCCGCTGGCCAGGCCCCGGCTGCCGGAGGCGGACGGGCTGGTGCAGTCGTACAGGAACCATTCGTCGGCCCGGAACGGGCGATGCAGCCAGAGGGCGTGGTCGAGGCTCGCGCCGATCACGCCGCCGGGACCCCACACCTCGCCGTGCACGGACAGGACCGAGTCGAGCAGCGACAGGTCCGAGGCGTAGGTGAGCGCGCAGGCGTGGATCAGCGGGTCGTCCGGGAGCGTGCCGTTGATCCGCATCCAGACCCGCTGCTGGTCGGCCGCGGCCCGGTCGCCCGGGGGCACCCAGCCGGGGGTGCCGACGTAACGGACGTCGATCGCCTGCGGGGAGGCGTTGAAGGACGCCTGCCGCTCGGGATAGCGCGCGAGCCAGTCCTGGGCCGTCGGGGTGTCCTCCGGGCCGGGGAGGTCGTGCGGCGCCGGCGTGTGGTGGTCGAGGCCCTGTTCGTGGACCTGGAACGACGCCGACATGAAGAAGATGGTCTTGCCGTGCTGCTGGGCCGTGGAGCGGCGGACCGAGAACGAGCGGCCGTCGCGGATCGTCTCCACGGTGAAGTCGATCGGCACCGTGGGGTCGCCGGGGCGCACGAAGTAGCCGTGCAGGCTGTGCACGGCGCGGGACGGGTCGACCGTGCGTCCCGCCGCCACGAGGGCCTGGCCCGCGACCTGGCCGCCGAAGACGCGCTGGGCGCCCACCTGAGGGCTCTCGCCCTGGAAACGGTCCGTGTCCAGCTGCTTGAGGTCGAGAACCTCGAGCAGCTGGTCGACGGCGGCCTGGCCGGAAGGAGCCACGGTCACACGGTGCCCGGGTCGACGAGCGATCCGAGCTGGTGGACGCGCAGGGTGTTGGTGGAGCCGGGGGCGTTCGGCGGGCTGCCGGCCACCACGACGACGTACTCGCCGGGCTTGGCCAGGCCGAGGCCGAGAAGCGCCTGGTCGACCTGGCGGAACATGTCGTCGGTGTGCTGGACGAAGTCCGTCAGGAACGTCTCGACACCCCAGGAGAGGGCGAGCTGGTCGCGGACCTCGGGGACCGGGGTGAACGCGAGCAGCGGGAGGTCGCTGTGCAGCCGGCTGAGGCGGCGGACCGTGTCGCCGGTCTGGGAGAACGCGACGAGGGCCTTGGCGCCGATGTTGGAGGCGATGCGGGACGCCGCGACCGTCAGCGCGCCGCTGTGGGTACGCGGGTCGTGCTGCAGGACCGGCACACCGAAGTCGCCGCCCTCGGTGGTGGTGACGATCTTGGCCATGGTGCTGACCGTGAGGACGGGGTATTTGCCCACCGAGGTCTCACCGGAGAGCATCACGGCGTCCGCACCGTCGAGCACCGCGTTGGCCACGTCGGAGGCCTCGGCGCGGGTCGGGCGGGAATTCTCGATCATCGAGTCGAGCATCTGGGTGGCGACGATGACCGGCTTGGCGTTCTCGCGGCAGAGCTGGACCGCGCGCTTCTGCACCAGCGGCACCTGGTCGAGCGGGAGCTCGACACCCAGGTCACCACGGGCCACCATGACGCCGTCGAACGCCAGCACGATGGCCTCGAGGTGCTCGACCGCCTCGGGCTTCTCGACCTTGGCGATGACCGGGACGGTGCGTCCCTCCTCCGCCATGATCTGCTGGACGAGCTTCATGTCGTCGGGCGAGCGGACGAACGAGAGCGCGATCAGGTCGACACCCAGGCCGAGCGCGAACCGGAGGTCTTCCTCGTCCTTGTCGCTCATGGCCGGCACGCTGACCGCGACGTTGGGCAGCGAGACGCCCTTGTTGTTGGAGACCGGGCCACCCTCGGTGACCAGGCAGGTGATGTCGTTGCCGGCGACGTCGGTGACCTCGATGGCCACCTTGCCGTCGTCGATGAGGAGGCGGTCGCCGACCTTGACCTCCTGCGGCAGCTTCTTGTAGGTGCAGGACACCCGGTCGGGGGTGCCGAGGATGTCGTCGCTCGTGATGGTCACGATGTCACCGGTGGCCCACACGTGCGGCCCGTTGGCGAACTTCCCGAGGCGGATCTTCGGGCCCTGGAGGTCGCCGAGGACGGCGACGGCACGGCCGGTCTGCTTCGCGGCGGCCCGGACCAGCTCGTAGACCTTCTGGTGGTCCTCGTGGCTGCCGTGGCTGAAGTTCATTCGGGCGACGTCCATGCCGGCCTCGACCAGACCGAGCATGCGCTCGGGGGAGGCGGTGGCGGGACCCATGGTGCAGACGATCTTTGCGCGGCGTGTCACAGCCATCAGGCTAGTCTCTCTTTCGGGTCGGCCCGCCGGCCGACCCCCGTCAGGGGTGGTGAAGCTGCGGGCGCGTCGCCCCGCGCCGATGCGGGCGTCAGGCACCGCGATACGACCTCAGCTTATCGGCCCCGCGACCTTCTCCGACGGCGACCGCCGTTCCGCACCCCACGAGTGCGGGTGTACGGGAGTGTCGCCGGCCCGGGCATCGCCTCACGGGCCCCGGATCGTTGCCAGAGGAGCGGGCGCCACCCGGCGAGCGGGGCATCGCGCCCGCACGTTTGCCACTAGGTTCTTCCGCGGGGTCTCGCTGGTCGGGAAGGGCTGGGGAAGCACATGCCAGGCAACGCCGTCAGCGACTTCTGCGCGGATGTGGACCGAGCGGTCCGGACGTCCGGGCTCTCCGTGCCGCACCTGGTCCGGCGACTGGGGCTGGACCAGCGCCGGGTCGACGACATGCTGGCCGGCGCGGTCGGCGCACCGCCCGACTGGGAAACCCTGGTCGCGCCGCTGCTGCACGCGTGCGGCGCCGACCCCGCCGAGCTGGAACTGTGGCGCCGCCATCACGCGATGATGCTGCGGGAGAACGGGACCGGGATGCCGCGGGAGAACGGGACAGGGCCCGGCGCGGACGCCGGGCCCGGTCGTCAGCGGGTCGCCGCGAGCGGCTGCGAGGACGGGGACACCGGAGCCGGCAGCTCGCCGTAGGCACCCAGGTAGGTGTGGATGGCGGCGGCCGCGGACCGGCCCTCCGCGATCGCCCACACGATCAGGGACGCGCCGCGGTGCATGTCACCGGCCACGAAGACGCCGTCGGCCTCGGTCTGCCAGTCGTCGCGGGCGTCCACCGCGCCGCGCGGGTTGCGCGTCACGCCGAACTGCTCGAGCAGCGGCTGCTGCTCGGTGCCCTCGAAGCCGATGGCGAGCAGCACCAGCTCGGCGCGCAGGTCCCGCTCGGAGCCCGGGGTGACGGTGATCGTACGGACGCCGTCGATGCGTTCGACGACGACCTCGGCGACCCGGACCGCGGCGACGTTGCCGTCGCCGTCGTCCACGAACTCCTGCACGGCCACCCCGAAGACGCGTTCGCCGCCCTCCTCGTGCGCGGCGTAGTTGCGCAGGATGACCGGCCAGGTCGGCCACGGGTGCAGGCCGGCGACGCGGGTGTCCGGGGGCAGGGGGTACTGGTCGAGCTGGATGACCTCGGCCGCGCCCTGACGGTGGGCGACGCCGAGGCAGTCCGCGCCGGTGTCACCGCCACCGATGATCACGACGTGCTTGCCGGCCGCGTCGATCTCCGCGAACGGCTGCAGGCCCGCCACGACCCGGTTGGCCGGGACGAGGTGGTCCATGGCCAGGTGTACGCCGTTCAGCTCGCGCCCCGGGGTGCCCGGGGTGTCGCGGCCGGTGAGCGCGCCACAGGTGAGCAGCACCGCGTCGAACCGCTCGCGCAGCTCGGCCGCGGACACGTCGACCCCGACGTTCACGCCGGTGCGGAACTCGACACCCTCGGCCACCATCTGGGCCATCCGGGCGTCGATGCGCTCCTTCTCCAGCTTGAAGTCCGGGATGCCGTACCGCAGCAGGCCGCCGATGCGGTCGTCGCGCTCGAACACCGTCACCGCGTGCCCGGCCCGGGCCAGCTGCTGGGCGGCGGCCAGGCCCGCGGGCCCGGAGCCGACCACGGCGACCGACTTGCCGGAGAGCGTGACCGGCGGCTGCGGCTGGACGTACCCGAGGTCGAACGCGTGGTTGGCGATCTCCACCTCGACCTGCTTGATGGTGACCGGGTCGTCGGCGATGCCGAGCACACAGGCCGCCTCGCAGGGCGCGGGGCAGAGCCGCCCGGTGAACTCCGGGAAGTTGTTCGTCGCGTGCAGGCTCTCCGCCGCCGACGCCCACGCACCGGTCCGGACCAGGTCGTTCCAGTCCGGGATGCGGTTGCCCAGCGGACAGCCCTCGTGACAGAACGGGATGCCGCAGTCCATGCACCGGGTGGCCTGGTCGCGGATGAGCTCCTCGCCGGCCGGCGGGTACACCTCGCTCCAGTCCCGGATGCGGACCGGCACCGGCCTGCGCGCGGGCAGCTGCCGCTCGTACCTCAGGAAACCGTTCGGATCAGGCACGGGTGACCCCCATAACCGCCTCGTCGACGTTGCGACCGGCAGCCTCGGCGGTCTTGATCAGTTCCATCACTCGCTTGTAGTCGCGCGGCACGACGGCGGTGAAGCCCGTCACCGCGGCCGGCCAGTCCTCGAGCAGCCGCTCGGCCACCGCCGAACCGGTCTCGTCGAGGTGCCGGGTCACCAGCGTGTGCAGCGTCTCCCGCTCCTCGGCGGTGAGCGGCGCCAGGTCGACCAGCTCCGGGTTCACCTTCGAGGGATCGAGATCCAGCAGGTACGCGGTGCCGCCGCTCATGCCGGCCGCGAAGTTGCGCCCGACCGGGCCGAGCACCACCACGTGGCCACCGGTCATGTACTCGCAGCCGTGGTCGCCGACGCCCTCCACGACCGCGGAGGCGCCGGAGTTGCGGACCGCGAACCGCTCCCCCGCCTTGCCGCGCAGGAACACCTCGCCGCCCGTGGCCCCGTACAGGATGGTGTTGCCCGCGATGATGTTGTCCTCGGCGACGAACGGCGCGTCCTCGGCGGGACGGATCGCGACCCGGCCGCCGGACAGGCCCTTGGCGACGTAGTCGTTGGTGTCGCCGATGAGCCGCAGCGTCACGCCGCGCGGCAGGAACGCGCCGAACGACTGGCCACCGGTGCCCCGCAGGGTGAACGAGATGGTGTTGTCCGGCAGGCCGTTGCCGCCGTAACGCCGGGTGACCTCGCCGCCGAGCATCGCGCCGACGCTGCGGTGGTCGTTGCGGACCCGGACCTCGGCCCGGACCTCGTGGCCCCCGGTGAGCGCCGGCTGGGCCAGCGCGATCAGCTCGTTGTCGAGCGCCTTGTCCAGGCCGTGGTCCTGCGCGACGATGCCGCGGCGCGACGCGCCCTCGGGCAGCTCCGGCACGAACAGCACCGGCGCGAGGTCGAGGCCCTTGGCCTTCCAGTGGTCGACCGCGGGCAGCACGTCGAGCACCTCGGCGTGCCCGATCGCCTCGTCGATGGTGCGGAAGCCCAGTTCGGCCAGGTAACCGCGGACCTCCTCGGCGAGGAACAGGAAGAAGTTCTCGACGAACTCGGGCTTGCCGGTGTACCGCTCGCGCAGCACCGGATTCTGCGTCGCGATGCCGACCGGACAGGTGTCCAGGTGACAGACGCGCATCATGATGCAGCCGGACACGATCAGCGGCGCGGTCGCGAAGCCGAACTCCTCGGCGCCGAGCAGCGCCGCGATGATCACGTCGCGGCCGGTCTTGAGCTGGCCGTCGACCTGCACGGTGACCCGGTCGCGCAGCTTGTTGAGCAGCAACGTCTGCTGCGCCTCGGCCAGGCCGAGCTCCCAGGGCGAACCGGCGTGCTTGAGCGAGTTGAGCGGCGACGCGCCCGTCCCGCCGTCGTGGCCGGAGATCAGGATGACGTCGGCCTTGAGCTTGGCCACGCCGGCCGCGACGGTGCCGACCCCGATCTCGGACACCAGCTTCACGTGTACGCGGGCCGCGGGGTTGACGTTCTTGAGGTCGTGGACCAGCTGCGCGAGGTCCTCGATGGAGTAGATGTCGTGGTGCGGCGGCGGCGAGATGAGCCCGACGCCCGGCGTCGCGTGGCGGGTCTTGGCGATCCACGGCCACACCTTGTTGCCGGGCAGCTGGCCACCCTCGCCCGGCTTCGCGCCCTGCGCCATCTTGATCTGCAGGTCGTCCGCGTTCACGAGGTATTCGCTGGTCACGCCGAAGCGGCCGGACGCGATCTGCTTGACGCTGGAGCGCCGCGCCGGGTCGTACAGCCGCTCGACGTCCTCGCCGCCCTCACCGGTGTTCGACTTGGCGCCGAGCCGGTTCATGGCGATGGCCAGGGTCTCGTGCGACTCCGCGGAGATCGAGCCGTAGGACATGGCACCGGTCGCGAAGCGCTTCACGATCTCCGACGCCGGCTCGACCTCGTCCAGCGGCACCGGCACCCGGTCCGGGCTGAAGCGGAACAGCCCGCGCAGCGAACCCGCCTTCGCGGACAGCCCGTCGACCTTCTCGGTGTACTGCTTGAAGACGTCGTACTGCTTGCTGCGGGTGGCGTGCTGCAGCAGGAAGACGGTCTCCGGGTTGAACAGGTGGACCTCGCCCTCACGACGCCACTGATACTCGCCGCCGACCTCGAGGCGGCGGTGGCTGCGCTCGGCCGGGTTCTTCGGGTACGCCTTGTCGTGCCGGGCGGCCACCTCGGCGTGGATCTCGGCCAGGCCGGAGCCGCCGATCCGCCCGGAGGTGCCGGCGAAGTAGCGCTGCAGCAGCTTGTTGTCCAGGCCGACGGCCTCGAACACCTGCGCGCCGCAGTACGACGACACCGTCGAGATGCCCATCTTGGACATGATCTTCAGGACGCCCTTGCCGAGCGCCTTGACGTAGTTGCGGACCGCCTTCTGCGACTCCATCCCGGCGAGCGGGCCGGTCGCGATGAGGTCGTCGACCGTCTCGAACGCGAGGTACGGGTTGACCGCCGCGGCGCCGTACCCGATGAGCACGGCCGCGTGGTGCACCTCCCGGCAGTCGCCGCTCTCCACCACGAGCGCGACCTGGGTACGGGTCTGCTCGCGCACGAGGTGCTGGTGCACGGCGGCGGTGAGCAGCAGCGACGGGATCGGCGCCAGGTCGGCGTTGGAGTCGCGGTCGGAGAGCACCAGGATGCGTACGCCGTCCTCGATCGCCTCCGACACGTGCCGGCAGATCTGGGTCAGCCGGGCCTTGATGCCGGCCGCGCCGTCCCGCAACGGGTACAGCCCGGAGACCCGGACCGCCTTGAACCCGGGCAGGTCGCCGTCCTCGTCGATGGAGAGCAGCTTGGCGAGCTCGTCGTTGTCGAGGATCGGGTACGGCACCACGATCTGCCGGCAGCTCGACGGGCCCGGGTCGAGCAGGTTGCCCTCGGGCCCGATGGTCATCGACAGGCTGGTCACCATCTCCTCGCGGATCGCGTCCAGCGGAGGGTTGGTGACCTGGGCGAACATCTGGTGGAAATAGTCGAACAGCAGCCGGGGCCGGGTCGACAGCGGGGAGATCGGGGTGTCCGTACCCATCGAGCCGAGCGGCTCGGCACCGGCGCGCGCCATCGGGGCGACGAGGATCTTCAGCTCCTCCTCGCTGTAACCGAAGATCTGCTGGCGGCGCATCACCGAGTCGTGCGTGTAGATGATGTGCTCGCGCGGCGGCAGGTCCTTGAGGTCGATCAGCCCGGCGTGCAGCCACTCGTCGTAGGGCTGCGCGGCGGCCAGCTCGGCCTTGATCTCGTCGTCGTGCACGATCCGGCCGGCCGCGGTGTCGACCAGGAACATCCGGCCCGGCTGGAGCCGGCCCTTGGCGACGACCGTCGACGGGTCGAGGTCGAGCACGCCCGCCTCGGAACCCAGCACCACCAGGCCGTCGCTGGTGTGCCACCAGCGGCCGGGGCGCAGGCCGTTGCGGTCCAGCACGGCACCGATGATCGTGCCGTCGGTGAACGCCACCGAGGCCGGGCCGTCCCACGGCTCCATGAGGCTCGCGTGGAAGCGGTAGAACGACCGCCGCGCGGCGTCCATGCCCGGGTCGTTCTCCCAGGCCTCCGGGATCATCATCAGCACCGAGTGCGGCAGGCTGCGACCGGAGAGGTGCAGCAGCTCGAGCACGGCGTCGAAGTTCGCCGAGTCGGACGCCTCGGGCGTGCAGATGGGGAACAGCCGCTTGATGTTGCCCGGCACGTTCGGCGACTTCAGCAGCGCCTCGCGGGCGGCCATCCAGTTCTTGTTGCCCCGGATGGTGTTGATCTCGCCGTTGTGCGCGATGAAGCGGTACGGGTGGGCGAGCGGCCACGACGGGAACGTGTTCGTGGAGAACCGCGAGTGCACCAGCGCGATCGCGCTGTCCACCCGCTCGTCGGTCAGGTCCGGGAAGAATTCCGGCAGCTGGTCCGGCGTGAGCATGCCCTTGTACGTGATGGTCCGCGCCGACAGCGACGGGAAGTAGGCGCCGATGCCGCGCTGCTGGGTCTCGCGTTCGGCCTGCTTGCGCACGCAGAACGCGACGATGTCGAGCTCCTGGCCGCTCAGCGGCTCCCCGGTGCGGGCGCCGGTGATCCGGTCCGCCGCGATGAAGACCTGCTTGATCGTGGGACGGGCGGCCTCGGCCGACTCGCCCAGCCCGGACGGGTCCACCGGGACGTCCCGCCAGCCCAGGATCTCGGCGCCCTCGACCAGGGCGTACTTCTCGAAGACCGCGATGGCCCGGGCGGCGTCGGAGGCGTCGGTGGGCAGGAAGACCAGACCCGTGGCGTACGCGCCGGGGGCGGGCAGCTCGAAATCGACGATCCCGCGCAGGAACGTGTCCGGGACCTGGATCATAATGCCGGCGCCGTCGCCGGTGTTGTACTCGGCACCGCGGGCGCCACGGTGGTCCAGCCGGATCAGGGCGGAAAGGCCCTTGGCGACCACGTCATGCGAGCGGCGGCCGTGCAGGTCCGCGACGAACGCGACACCACACGCGTCGCGCTCGCTGGCCGGGTCGTAAAGCCCCTGGTTCGTCCCCTGGGGGTGCGCAAAAGCCACCGGGCCTCCGATCGTCACTGGTGTTTCCATTCAAAGTCGGGACGACGTCGGCCCTGCAAAGTCTCTAGATACTACGTTAGTCGTCGCCGATCTCCGCCAGGTGCACTTGTGCTTGTAGATCACACAGGCTCGGCTCGGGTTCGATAGTCTCGCGCGGTGGCGCTAGAGGATACCGAGATCTTCCCCAGGCTGGAGCGTTTCTACGACGCCGTGCCCCGTGCCGCCGCGGTGGCGGAGGACATCGGGGGCTTCGTGCTCTTCGTCCGTGAGGGCGCGGGGTGGCCCTATTACGCCCGGCCCCGCCCATCCGGGAAGAACGGCGCCGAGACGCCGTCCGCCGCTGATGTTACCGCTGTACGGGCCCGGCAACGAGAGCTCGGCGTACCCGAGGCTTTCGAATGGGTGCACGAGACCACGCCGGATCTGCTCGCGGTGGCCCGCTCGGCCGGGCTGGACGTGCTGCTCGCGCCGCTGCTGGTGCTGGACCGCGCGGCCCTGGTGCCGGAGTTGCCCATCCCCGGGGCGGCCGTCCGGTTCCTCGACCCGGACGCACCGGGGTTCGCCGCCGACATCGCGGCGTCGCAGGCGGTGTCCCGGCTCGGTTTCGGCGCCCCGGCGGCCACGCCCGGCACCGCGACGGCCGGTGCGCTGGTCATCGGGCCGGCCGGTCCCGAGCAGCGCGACGCGGTGCCGGCCCCCGGCGCGGACGTCATCGCCGAACAGACCCGGGCGCACGCCGCCGGGCGGTTGCTCAGCGCGGTCGTCGAGGCACCGGGGACCGGCATCCTGGCCTGCGGCACGGTCCAGCGGGTGGGCGGCGTCGCCGAGGTCGCCGGGGTGGCCACGTTGCCATCGGCCCGCCGGCACGGTTACGCGTCGCAGCTGACCGCCAACCTCGCCCGCCGGGCCCTCGAATCCGGCGACGACGTGGTCTTCCTGTCCGCCGGCGACGACGACATCGCCCGGTTGTACTCCCGGATCGGCTTCCGCCGCGCCGGCACGGCCTGCATCGCCGCCCCCGCCGCCGCGACCATCTGAGCCCGCCGGACCGGCTGGGCCGTCCCGCCGGCTGCCGGCTGAGCTGTCCCGCCGGCTGCCGGCTGAGGGCTATTCCGGGGGCTGCCAGTCGGCGGCCGAGCCGTGGGCGTGGCCGAGGATGCGCGGGCGCAGCGAGCCCAGGGCGGCGTTGCGGGCGCGCAGGGCCAGCCGGCCGCGGGCCTGCACGACCGCGGACATCCGGCGGGTCTGGCGCACCACCGACGCCGTCCGCGGACGCCGGGCCCGGTCGTACTGCTCGACCGCCGCACCCAGCTCGGCGCCGGGCTCGGCGGTGGCCACCAGCGAGCGCAGCGTGGCGGCGTCCTCGAACGCGAGACACGCGCCCTGGCCCAGGTGGTGCGGCATCGCGTGGGCGGCGTCGCCCAGCAGCACCACACCCCCGGTGCCGCACCGGAAGCTGTAGGACCGCGGCAACGGCCGCAGCTCGCGGACCTCCTGCGGGACGAGATCCTCCGGACGGGTGGCGGCGAGCAGCTCCCCGACCGGCGGGTGCCACGCGGCGAACCACCGGCACAGCAGGGCCAGCTGGGTCGCCGGCGGCTCCGGGCGGGGTGCGCCCGCCGCGGTGGCCACCCAGTAGACCCCGCCCCGGCCGGCTGCCCGCCCGCCCAGCGGCATCGACACGAAGCGGTAGCCCGCACCGAGGGTCTCCCCGCCGGCGGCCTGGTCGGGGGCGAGCGCCGGGGCCCGGAACGCCGGGACGACCGCCTGCCACGCGGCGAAACCGGAGCCGACGACGACCGCCTCGGGGGCGAGCGCGTGCCGGATCGGGCTGTCGATGCCGTCCGCCGCCACGATCAGGTCGGCGTCGTAGAAGACCCGGCCGTCACCCACCGCGGGACGCGTCACCCGGTGGGTCCGGACCTTCGTGATCTCGACCCCGGTACGGATCTCGACGTTCTCGCCGAGACCCGCGACCAGGGCGTCGTACAGGTCCTCCAGGTGTACGACCGCGGGTGCCGGGCCCGCGCCCGGCCGGGTGTGCGGGGCGACCAGGAACTGGCCGTCGGGGCGGCGGACACCGCCGTCGGGCAGCGGGGCGGCGATCGCCGACCAGCCGCCGTCGGGGTCGAGCGCGTCCAGGGCCCGGCGGCCGTTGGGCCACAGCACCAGCGCGGTCGGTGGCGCCGCGACCCGTTCACCGCGTTCCAGCAGGGTCACCCGCCAGCCGTCGCGGGCCAGCGCGCCGGCGGCGGCCAGCCCGGCCATACCCGCGCCCACGACCACGGCCGTGCGCATGCCCGGGCCCCGGTCCCTAACGCTCGTCGGCGGCGGACTCGGCGGGGGCTTCCACCGGGCCGGGCTCGGGAGCGGGCTCGGGCTCGGGCTCGGGCTCACCCTTGCGCGTCAGGATTCCCGTACGTTCGTACTCCCGGAATTCTTCCTCGCTCACGACCTGATAGGCCTTGGGCGCCTTGGCGGCCTCCCGCGGTCCCGCCACGTCGACCTGGCTGACGTCGCTCTCCGCGGCCGGCTCCGGCGCGGTGTCCGGGGCGTCGATCGGCACGACGTACTCGCGGGGCCCCTTCACCAGCAGGAAGAAGATGAGCGCCCCGAGGAACACCACGATCGCCGTGAAGACGTTCAGGCGTACGCCGAAGAAGTGGTTGGCGTCGTCGATGCGCAGCATCTCGATCCAGCAGCGGCCGACCGTGTACGCCATGACGTAGATGGCGAACGCGCGTCCCCGGCCGAACTTGAACTTGCGGTCGAGCAGCCAGACGAGCACCGCCACGCCGACGTCCCACAGTGCTTCGTACAGGAAAGTGGGGTGGTAGAGGTCCGGCAGGGTGACCGCCTGGCCGTCGATGACGGTGGCGTGACCGGGATTGGCCCGGTCCATGTCGTGCACCCGCAGACCCCACGGGAGCGTGGTGACGCTGCCGTACAGCTCGTTGTTGAACCAGTTGCCGAACCGGCCGATGGCCTGCGAGACCGGCAGCGCGGGCGCGATCGCGTCGGCGAAGACCGACAGCGGCAGGCCCAGCTGGCGGGCGGCCAGCCAGGCGCCGAGCGCGCCACCGGCGACGGCGCCCCAGATGCCGAGGCCGCCCTCCCAGATCTGGAAGACCCGCAACGGCTCACCGCCGTCGCCGAAGTAGTCCGCCGGTGAACTGATGACGTGGTAGATCCGGGCCCCGATGATGCCGAACGGCACCGCCCACACCGCCATGTCCAGCGACGCCCACGGCGCCACCCCACGGCGGCGCAGCCGCTGCTCCATGATGAGGACGCCCACCACGATGCCGAGCACGATGCAGAGCGCGTACGCCCGCACGGGAAGGCCGAGGAGGTGCCACACCGACGTCGTCGGGCTGGGAATAGCGGCGTAATTCACGGGCGCACCTTACCGCCGGACGGCGGGGGAATCATCAAGCGGGCTGGCCCGCGCGGACGCCTTCGGCCAACTCGGCACTCAACGCGCGCAGGTTACGGTGCCCGGTGGCGAGATCCGGAGCCTCCAGGACACACCGGATGAGCGCGCTGCCCACGATCACCCCGTCGGCGAACGCCGCGACCTCGGCCGCCTGCGCGCCGGTGCCGACCCCCAGACCGACCCCGACCGGCATCCCCGGGTCCACCGCGCGGATCCGGGCGACGAGCTCGGGGGCCTGCGAGGACACGCTGGTACGGGCTCCGGTGACCCCCATCAGCGCGGTCGCGTAGACGAAGCCCCGGCAGTTGCCGACGGTCATGGCCAGGCGCTCGCCGGTCGACGAGGGAGACACCAGGAACGTACGGTCGATCGCGTAGCGGTCCGCGGCGGCGATCCACTCGCCGGCCTCGTCCGGGATCAGGTCCGGCGTGATCATGCCGGTGGCGCCGGCGGCGGCGAGGTCACGGGCGAACGCGTCCACGCCGTACTTCTCGACCGGGTTCCAGTAGGTCATCAGGACGACCGTGGCACCGGTGCCGGCGACCGCCTCGATGATCTTCAGGGTGTCCCGGGTGCGCACCCCGCCGGCCAGCGCGATGTCGCTGGCCTTCTGGATGACCGGGCCGTCCATCACCGGATCGGAGTACGGCAGCTCGACCTCGATGACGTCGCAGCCGGACTCGGCCATCGCGACCATCGACCTGATCGAGTCGTCCACGTTCGGGAAACCGGCCGGCATGCAGCCGACCAGCACCGAACGTCCCTCGGCCTTCGCCTTCCCGAACGTGTCGGCGATGCTCACGTGACTTCCCCCGGGACGATCACTTCGTTCTTGTCCAGAATGCCGAAATACGCACCGGCGGTGTGCACGTCCTTGTCACCGCGGCCGGACAGGTTGATCACGATCGTGGGCGTCCGGCCCAGCTCCTCGGTGAGCCGCGGGACGATCCGCTGCGCACCCGCGAGCGCGTGCGCGCTCTCGATCGCCGGGATGATCCCCTCGGTGCGGCACAGCAGCTTGAACGCGGCCATCGCCTCGTCGTCGGTGACCGGCTCGTAGACCGCCCGGCCGGTGTCGTGCAGCCACGCGTGCTCCGGCCCGACACCCGGGTAGTCCAGGCCGGCCGAGATCGAGTGCGACTCGACCGTCTGGCCGTCGTCGTCCTGCAGCACGTACGTGCGGGCGCCGTGCAGGACCCCCGACGAGCCGCCGGTGATCGACGCCGCGTGCCGCCCGGTCTCCACCCCGTCGCCGCCGGCCTCGAAGCCGTACAGGCGTACGCCCTCGTCCGGCACGAACGCGTGGAAGATGCCGATCGCGTTGGACCCGCCGCCCACGCACGCCGCGACCGCGTCCGGCAGCCGGCCCAGCTGGGTCAGGCACTGCTCGCGGGCCTCGATGCCGATGCCGCCCACGAAGTCCCGGACGATCTCCGGGAACGGGTGCGGCCCGGCGGCGGTGCCGAGCAGGTAGTGCGTGGTGTCGACGCTGGAGACCCAGTCCCGCAGCGCCTCGTTGAGCGCGTCCTTGAGCGTGCGCGAGCCGTTCGTCACCGGGATGACCGTGGCGCCGAGCATCCGCATCCGCGCCACGTTCAGCGCCTGCCGCTCGGTGTCGGTCTCGCCCATGTAGACGACGCACTCCAGGTCGAGCAGCGCGGCCGCGGTGGCACTGGCGACGCCGTGCTGGCCGGCCCCGGTCTCCGCGATCACCCGCGGCTTGCCCATCCGCTTCGCCAGCAGCGCCTGCCCGAGCACGTTGCGGACCTTGTGCGCGCCGGTGTGGTTGAGGTCCTCCCGCTTGAGCAGGACCTCCGCACCGATCGCGGCCGACAGCCGCTCCGCCCTGTACAGCAGCGAGGGCGTGCCCGCGTAGTCGCGCAGCAGACCCGTGAACCGCTCCTGGAAGACCGGGTCGGTCTTGGCCGAACGGTACGCGGCGTCGAGCTCGTCGAGCGCCTTGACCAGCGCCTCGGGCACGAACCGCCCACCGAAGCGGCCGAAGTGCCCGGCCAGGTCCGGCAACGAGGGTGCGGTCATCGCACGGGCCTCGGGGTCGCCGGGTGGTTACCGGCGTTGACCAGCTCCGCCACCGCGTCCCGGGGACTCTTCTGGGTGACAAGGCCCTCGCCGACCAGCACCGCGTCGGCCCCCGCGGAGGCGTACCGGATCAGGTCGTGCGGCCCGCGCACCCCCGACTCGGCGATCTTCACGACGTTGTTGGGCAGGCCCGGCGCGATCCGCTCGAACACCGACCGGTCCACCTCGAGAGTCCGCAGGTCCCGGGCGTTGACCCCGATGACCCGCGCACCGGCGTCCAGTGCCCGGTCGGCCTCTTCCTCGTTGTGCACCTCGACGAGCGCGGTCATACCCAGCGACTCGATCCGCTCGAGCAGGCCCGTCAGGACGTTCTGCTCGAGCGCCGCCACGATCAGCAGGACGAGGTCGGCGCCGTGGGCCCGGGCCTCGTGCACCTGGTAGCTGGAGACGACGAAGTCCTTGCGAAGCACCGGCACGCCGACAGCCGCACGCACCGCGGTCAGGTCGGCCAGCGACCCGCCGAACCATCGGCCCTCGGTCAGCACGCTGATACAGCGCGCGCCTCCGGCGGCATATTCTCCGGCCAGGACGGCAGGATCGGGGATGTCGGCGAGCGCGCCCTTGGACGGCGACGACCGCTTCACCTCCGCGATCACCGCCACACCGGGTTTACGCAACGCCGCGTACGCGTCGATCGCCGGCGGAGCTGCCGCGGCGAGGTCGCGCACCTGGTCGAGCGAGACGTTCTCCTGCCGGACCGCTACGTCCTCGCGAACCCCCGCGAGGATTTCCTCGAGCACGTTCTGCGGTCCCGCACCACGCTGATCGGATGTCACCTAACGACTCCCCTCTCCGGGTGTCCTCGGCCCGATGCTAGGTGGCCGCCGTCCTGTCCAGCCCCCCGGGGTATGGCGATCCTCACGAGATGGACTGCGGCATAATGCGCTGCCGGGCGAGCAGGTGTCACTTCTGTCACACGCGCCCCGGGCGTTTCGCCGCACGCCACCGCGCGGACCTGCGGCACCCTGGATGATCGGCTGACCCCGGACGACTGTGACGGTGGTGTCACGCAGCTGAAATACGACTGCGGCACGATGGGGTTCGGGCACACTGGTTCACGAGTTTGCTGCCGACTTACGCCTTGTGGAGCTGACATGGTCGTCGAAGAGACCGGTTTCATCGCCGTCTCCCGCTCAGTCGTCTCGTACGCCGCCGAGATGCTCGCCGGCATGGAACGGAAAATCGTCGGCGAACGCAACGTCCGCACCGCCCAGGGCAACGCCTACGAGGCGATGCGCGCCGACCAGGCCCGCGCCCAGGCCCGCGCGGACGTCGACGAGATGGTGGCGGCCCTCGCGGCGCGCCCCCGCCCCCGCAACAACCGCCCCACCCGCACCCGCGTCTCCCCCGCCCGCTGAGCTTCCCGCCCGCTGAGCTTCCCGCCCGCTGAGCTTCCCGCCCGCCGGGCCTACCGGCCGGCCGAGCCGCCTCCGGGCCTCACCGCCGTCGGCGCGGGCTCACCGGTTTGTCGGGTCGTCGCCGCGGTCGAGGGCGTCCCAGGCCGCGCGGGCGTCCACCCGGCCGTCGTCGTCGACCGCCGGCGCCGTGGTCGCCCCGCGCTCGTAGCGGGCACCCATCGCCGGCCACCGGTGACCCAGGCGCAGGGCCCACAGGCCACCCAGCGCGATCACGATCCCGCCGAGCACGCACCCGACCATGTAGACCGTCACCTTGGAGCTGGGCCCCGCGGGCACCGACGTCCAGCCGATGACCGCCGCGACGCCCGCCGCGAGGCCGGCCACCATCACGAACGCGCCCAGGATCCGCCGGAACAGCCCCCGGGTGGCCAGCAGCGCCCCGCCCGCGGCCAGCCCGACCAGGGCCAGTGCCGGCACCAGCGGCGCCACGTCCGCACCGGTCTCGTCGGTCTTGACCCCGGACACGAGCGTGGCCGTCCAGACCCGGGAGGCGAGATACCAGACCAGGCCGGCACCGAGCACGCAGAGCACCACCGCCGCACCGAGCTGATACGCCGGCGACGGCCCGCTCTCCCCGGACCCGGCCTGCACGGGCCCGCTCTCCGCTGTTCCGGCCGGCGCGGGACCGGCTTTCTCCGGCAGGGCGGCGGCCGGGGTGGTGGGATCGTCGGCGGGCATCAGCGGGCTGCCCGCAGGGTCTCGGCGGCGGCGATCGCGGCGAGGACCGCGGCGGCCTTGTTGCGGGTCTCCTGTTCCTCGGCGACCGGATCGGAGTCGGCCACGATGCCCGCTCCCGCTCCCACGTAGGCGGTGCCGGCGCGCATCAGAGCGGTGCGGATGGCGATCGCCATGTCCAGGTCACCGCCGAAACCGAAGTAGCCGACAGTCCCTCCGTACAGTCCTCTGCGGGTTGGTTCGAGGCTCTCGATGATCTCCATGGCCCGGACCTTGGGCGCCCCGGAGAGCGTGCCCGCCGGGAACGTCGCGGCCAGGGCGTCGAACGCGCTCTGATCGTCGCGCAGCTCGCCCACCACGGTCGACACGATGTGCATGACGTGGCTGTACCGCTCGATCCTGGCGAAATCCGGCACCTCGACCGTGCCGGCGCGACAGACCCGGCCCAGGTCGTTGCGGCCCAGGTCGACCAGCATGACGTGCTCCGAGCGTTCCTTCGGGTCCGCGAGCAGCTCCGCGGCCAGCGCGTTGTCCAGCTCCGGGGTCGCACCGCGCCAGCGCGTACCGGCGATCGGATGCAGCATCGCCCGGCGCGCGCCGTCGTCCTCGGCGGTGACCTTGAGGTGTGCCTCCGGCGACGAACCGACAATGTCAAAATCGTCGAACCGCAACAGATACATGTACGGACTGGGGTTCGTCGCCCGCAGCACCCGGTAGACATCCAGCGGGTCGGCGTCGGTGGCCCGTTCGAACCGCTGCGCGACGACGATCTGGAAGCACTCGCCGGCCCGGATCGCCTCCTTCGCGGTCTCGACGGCCTTCTGGTAGTCACCCGGAGCCGTCCGGCTGATCACCTCGCCCGGCTTCACCCGCTCCACCGTGGAGATCATCGGCGGGGTGGGCCGCGACAACGCGGTGGTCATGGCGTCGAGACGACCGACCGCCTGGTGGTACGCCGCCCGGGCCGCCGCGTCACCGGCGTCCGCCGGCAGCACCGCGTTGGCCACCAGGATCGCCGAGCCGTCGAAATGGTCCAGCACGACCAGGTCGGTGGCGAGCATCATGCCCAGCTCGGGCAGCGGCACGTCGTCGGTCGCGGTGACGGGCAACCGCTCGAAACGCCGGATCAGGTCATAGCTCAGATAACCGACCATCCCACCGGTCAGCGGCGGCAGCTCGGCACTGGTCCCCGGGTCCTCCGGGGCGGTCAGCGCCGCGACCGTCTCCCGCAGGGCGACAACAGGGTCACCATCGAGGGGTACGCCGTCCGGGGGACTGCCCAGCCACGCCGCCTGCCCGTCCCGCTCGACCAGCGTGGCCGCGCTGCGGACGCCGATGAAGGAGTACCGCGACCAGGCGGCGGACCCGGCACCCTGCTCCGCGGACTCCAGCAGGAACGTGCCCGGGCCACCGGCGAGCTTGCGATACACCCCGACGGGCGTCTCACCGTCGGCGAGCAGCCGCCGGGTGACGGGAACGACCCGGCGGCGCGCGGCCTGGCTGAGGAAACCGGCCTCATCGGGTACGACGGTACCGCTGGTCATGAGTTCCCCTCGGGCTTGCTGACCGGGATCTGCTGCGAGAAACAGGTGTGCGTGCCGGTGTGGCAGGCGGCGCCCACCTGATCGACCGTGACCAACAGAGCGTCACCGTCACAATCGAGGGCTACCGACCGCACATACTGGTGGTGACCGGACGTAGCGCCCTTCACCCAGTATTCCTGCCGGCTCCGGGACCAGTACGTGGCCCGCCCGGACGTGAGCGTGCGGTGCAACGCCTCGTCGTCCATCCACGCCAGCATCAGGACGTCGCCGGTGTCATGCTCCCGCACGATGGCGGCGACCAGGCCATCGGTGCTACGACTGAGCAGGGCGGCGATCGCCGGATCGAGGGAGGACGGACGGGCGGGCTGGTTCTCGAGGTCGGTAACTGGCACAGTGCCAGATTGTCTCGCATCCACCGCGAGTGTCCACGTGGCGTACCCGATAGCCCACGATCCGGTCACGGAGCCGCACAGGGGGTGTGACCGCCGTGCCGGTGACGGTACCGTCGTCGTGCGCCGCGCCGGTCAAGGTGCCGCACCCGCACCCGCTGGCCCATCCGGCAGGCCACGCGCCGCCACCGCGACAGGAGTCACGTTCAGATGGAGCCGACGGCCACCCCCGACGACGGCCGCCAATCGCGTGGCCCGGACCGCTTCTGGCCGGCCCCTTCCGACCACCCGGCCCCTTCCGACCACCCGGCCCCCGCTGACGGCCCACCCCGGCCCGAGGACCCGGCACCGTCTTCCGCTCCGCCCCCGCCGAACCTCCCGGCCCCCGGCGACCGCCCAGCCTTCGGTGACCGCGCAGCCTTCGGTGACCGCCCAGCCCGCGGCGACGGCTCGGCCCCCGGCGACGGCCCGGCCCCCGGCGACGGCCCGGCCCCCGGCGACGGCCCGGCCCCCGGCTACGGCCCGGCCCCCGGCGACGGCCCGGCCTTCAACGGCCGTCCGCCCTTCGCGGACCGTCCGGCGCCTTCAGCGCGCTCGGCCTTCCCCACCCAGGGGGACGAGGACTCGATCCGGCCGTTCTCCCCCGCCGCCGCGGCCTTCCCCGCAGCGCGATCGTTCCCCCCGGCACCCGCAGACCCGGCACCCACCAACCCGGCACCCACCAACCCGGCACCGTCCCGGGCGCCCGGGACCGCGGCCGGCCGGGTCACCCCGCCGCCGGCGCCTGGCCGCTCAGGTTTCGGCCAGTGGGCATTCGACCGCCCCGTCGCCTCCAATGGCCCGGCAGCCCCGAACGGCAGCCCGGAGGCCTCCGGCGGCAGCCAGGCGACCCCCGCGGCGATCCCGGAACCCTTCCCCCGGGGCGTCACCCCGGCCCGGGCCGCCACGTTCCCGACCGGTTCGTTCCCCGCGTTCGAACGCCCGACGCCCCGCCCGGCCCCCTCGGACCCGCTCCGGCTCGCCTCCCAGCATCTCCGCCAGGAACCCGATCCCCAGGCCCAGCCGGCGGCCGCCCCACCCCAGCAGCGCCCACCGACCCCGGACCAGCCCCCCGCCCCCGACCGGCCCGCACCGTTCGGCCGCCCCGTCGCCCCGGCCCGGCCCGCCGGTTCCGACCAGCCCGCCGGTTCCGACCAGCACGCCGGTTCCAACCAGCGGGCCGCTTCCGACCAGGCTGCCGGTTCCGACCAGCACGCCAGGCTCGACCCACGTGCCGCATTCGACCAACGGGCCGGTTCTCACCAGGCCGCCAGTTCCCACCAGCAGGCCAAGCTCGACCCACGTGCCGCATTCGACCAACGGGCCGGTTCTCACCAGGCCGCCAGTTCCCACCAGCACGCCAGGCTCGACCCGCTTGCCGCGTTCGACCAACGGGCCGGGTTCGACCAACGGGCCGGGTTCGACCAACGGGCCGGGTTTGACCAGGCCACCGGGTTCGATCGGCCCACCGCCTCGAACCAGGCCGCAACCTCAGCCGATCCAGCCGCCTCCGGCGATCCCGCCGACTCGGACCGGGCCGCCGCCTCTGGTCATCCCGCTGCCTCAGACCAGCCAGCCGCAATTGACCGGTCCGCCGCCCCGGACCGGTCCGCCGCCCCGGATCGGACCCCGTTCGAGCAGCCTGCCGCGTTCAGCCGACCCGCGCCGTTCGGCCGACCCGCAGCGTTCGGCCGGCCGGCCGCCTTCGAACAGCCTGCCCCGTTCGGTCGACCCGACCCGTCCACGCAACCCGGCCCGCCCGGGCAACCCGCCTCGTTCGAGCAGCCCGCACCGCACGGACAGCCCGCACCGCACGGACAGCCCGCACCGCACGGACAGCCCGCACCGCACGGGCAACCCGCATCGCACGGGCAACCCGCGCCTCTTGGACGGTTGGCAGGAGCCGGGCAACCCGGCGCGATCGAGCAGCCCGCAGGTCGGGACCGATCGGCTCCGGCCGGGCAGCCCATCGCGCCCGGGCCGGAGGTCGCCTTCGGACAACCCGCTGCCGACGAGTGGTCCGCCACGGGCACGTACCCCCATGCCGGCGAGCGGCCGACCGCCGGCAAGCAGCCTGTTGCCGACGGGCAGGCCACCCCCGGGGTGCAGCCTGTTTCCGACGAACAACCCGCCGCGGACATGCAGCCCCTTGCGGACATGCAGCCCCTTGCGGGCACGCGGACCAATCCGAGCATGCAGACCACCGCTGGTGACCAGCCCGGTGACGGCGACCAGCCCACTGCCTCCGGGCAGCCGGCTCCGGTCGAACATCCTGCGCCTTTCGGGCGTGCCACTCCATTCGGGCAACCTTCCCCATTCGGGCGGAACGGTTTTCATCAGGACGACCGCCGGCCGGATTTCGGTCTGGGCGACTGGTCCGCCGCGCAACCTCCTGCTGACCGTGAAGCGTCCTCGGCCGAGCGCCCGGAGACCGCTGCCAACGCGGAGCCCGTGCAGCCGGTCGCCGAGCCTTTCCGGGTGACCGAACCGTTCGTACCGGGGGCTGATCGGCACTGGCCGGCGTTCGGTGTCGCTCAGGAGCCCCACGACGCCGGGCCGGACGAGACGGTGAGTGCCTTCGAGGCGGCATGGGCGGGCGATGCCGAGCCGACTCCGGATCCGGTGTCGCGTGACGAGCCGGAGCCTGAGCCGGAGCAGGGCAGGACCATGGACGGGGACACCGAGATGGTGGCCCTCGGTAACCGGCGGCGCGGTGACATGCTGCTCGGTGAGGTGTCAGTAGCACGTTGGGACGACCAGGGAGGCCTCGGACCCGTGGAGACGAACGGGCACCGTATCAACGGGCACAGCGCTTCGGAGGACGACTCCCACGATGAGTACGGGACACCTCCGGCGCCGAGCAACCCGCTGTCGATGTCGCGGTCACCGTTCGCGCCGCATCCGCCGGAGACCCCACCCTTGTACGCCCCGTCGCCGTTCGCCGCGGCCGGCAACCCGCCGGTGCCCGAGCCCCGTGCCGAGGAGCCCGAAGCGGAGTTCCAGGACTTCGACTCGCGCCACCCGGAGGCGCCGGCCTGGGACACCCCGGGCCAGGCGTGGGACATGCCCCGTTCGGACGCGCCCGCGTGGGATTCCCCGAGTTGGGGCGAGAACGGCGCCGAGAACGTCGACCGGGGCCGGGGGCAGCACGCCCCTGACTACCTGACCGATCCGCTCGGCCCGGCGACCGGTTCCGCCCCGGTCCCGCCCACGGCCACCGGCTCGGCGCAGGTCCCCCGCCCGGCCACCGGTTCGGCGCAGGTCCCGCCCGCGGAGCCCCAGCACCGGGACACACCGGCGACCGGGACCGGCGACGTGTCCTCCGAGCCCGTACCGCTCAGCCCATGGGCTCCGCCTGCCCCGTTCACCGCCGCTTCGGCGCCGGTCAGCGGACAGCCGGTGAGCGAGGAGGAGCACTACCGGGCGACCTACCACTCCCAGCCCGCCGCCGAGCAGCCGTCCGCGGCACCGGTGTCGTCCTGGCCGGTGTCGGGTCCGCCCACCGCGAGCGGGGCAGCCGCGGTCCACGACGAACTGTCCGACCTGCCCACGGCACCCCAGCCGACCGCGGCCGACGCGACGCCGGCCGCCGCACGGGTCGACCCGCTGCCGCCGAACCCGCTGCACCCGGCGCCGGTCCGGGGACTTCCGACGGGTACGCCGCAGCAGCCCGGTGGCCGGCGCCGGAGCCGCGAGGAGGACGTGCTGGAATCGGCGCCGGACTCCTACCGTGGCGGTCGCCGTGCCGCGGCGGAGGAAGGGGACCGGTCCGACGACGACGGCCCGGCCGGTTACCAGGTGGTCCCGGAGACCGAGGCCGCCGCGGAAACAGTGACCGGCACCGAGACGGGGCTCCACACCGGACCTGGCATCGGCACCGCGAACAGCGCTGGAACGGAAGCCGGCCGAGCGGCAGGCACTGAGTCGGACGCCGGATACGCGGCGTTGTCCATGATCAACGTGGACAGCCCGGAGGAACTGGCGGGGCGCGCGGAGCCGGCGGAGGAGGAAGTGCGTCCCCTGGCGGCCTGGAGCACGGCGACGTTCTCCGAGAAGAACGAGTCGATCGCGGCCGTCGGGGAACCGGAACGCCTCACGGAGACAGACGACGCAGGCCAGACGGTGGCCGGAACCGATGCGGCCGGAACCGTTACCAGCGCGACCATTGCCGCCGTGACCGGCACAGGCCGGACCGGCACAGGCCGGACCGATGCAGGCCAGACCAGCACAGGCCAGACCGGGGCAAGCTGGACCGGTGCTGGGGCAACCGTGGCAGACGCAACCGTGGCAGACGCAACCCTGGCAGACGGGCCCAGGACGGCCGAGGTCAGGGCAGAATCGGCCGAAGCAGACGACGCAAGGACCAAGACGGCCGGGACCACCGCGGGCGACACCACGGCGGGCGAGACCGGGACCGAGCCCGACCAGGCCGAAGCGGGCAGGGTCGAGGCAGACATGGCCGAGCCGGTCAGGGCCGAGCCGGTCAGGGCCGAGCCGGTCAGGGCCGAGCCGGTCAGGGCCGAGGCAGACGTGGCCGAGCCACACAGGACCGGGGCGGGCGGGACCGGGGCGGGTGAGCCGATGGCCGGCGTGGAGGCTGCTGGTTCGGCTCGGTTGCGGCCCGGTGACGTGGGTGAGACGTCGATCTCGTTCTGGGATCCTGCCGCCGGGGAACAGTTCCGCGGCGAGTGGCACGAGGTGAAAGCTCAGTTCGTGGATGACCCGGTGGCGGCGCTGACCCGGGCCCGGGGGCTGCTCACCGAGGCGGTCCAGGAGCTCAGTGCGTCGATGCTGGCCGAGCGGGACGAGCTCGACCCGCTCCGGGACACCTCGGCACCGGATACCGAGAGTATGCGGATTGCGATGCGGAGCTACACAGAGTTCCTGGAACGGATTCTCGCGCTGTAACGGGGACTGGGCGCTATTAGTCCGGCGACCTTCCCGGCATGACCGAGATCTCGGTGATGCGCGGCGATGGTGAGGGCCAGCCTCCGAAAGCCGGTAGCGACGGTCCCGCGACCTGGTGGTGCGCGGAGGCCACCAGGTCAGGCGGCTTCCTCCTGGTGGGCGCAGCGGTGGCAGAGCACCGGGTGCAGCAGGTGGGCCAGGTCGTGGCGGTCGGTGACCGGGCGGGGGAAGGACAACCGGGCGAGGCGCTTGCCGGTGCGGACCAGGAAGCCGTACCGGTCGAGGCGGACGACGCGGGGGTCGTCGCCGGGCCGGGCGGCCGGGCCGAGCTGGCGGCGCACGTAGTCGGACATCTCCGTGACGTGGTGGTCGGAGAGGTCGGCGATCAGGTCGAACTCGATCTGGCGCAGCGGGTCGGGGGTCGCCTCGGCGTAGTCGTCCGGGTCGACGTCGACCAGCACATTGTTGCGTTCGTATCGCACCTCGGCCACGTCCATCCGGTGGATGACCTGGGTGTCGTTGATGTCGAGCAGGTCGGACGCCGCGTCCGTGTCGGCGTAGTCGAGCGCCGCCTGGCGGGCCTCCTCGCCTTCGAGCAGGGTGGCCCAGCCGGCCACCCAGACGCGGCCCAGCGACGGGGCGCCGGCGACCGGCGGGACGTCGGCGATGTCCAGGACCAGCGCGGTGTCGTCCACGTCCGGGCCGGGGCGCAGAGCCGCGGTCACGGCTCCGTCGCGGGGCGAGAGCAGCAGCACCCGGCCCTGGGCATCGGTGACGTGCCGCACCGGATGCGGTCCCGGTCGGCAGGCGATGTGCGCGGTGGCGGGCAGATGGCCGGCCGCAAGTGTTCGCGCGACCTCGGCATGGGTGGGCTGCATGTCAGGATCCTCCGGGCATCGGTTAGCCTTACCTTAGTAAGGCGAGGCTAACCGTAACACCTGCCCCGGAGGAAGAAAGATCGCCCGTGAACAACTCCCGACCCAAGGCCCGGCTGTCGCGGGCTCTCGGCATCCCTCTGACCCGCAAATGTGTGAAGTACTTCGAGCGGCGCCCGTTCCCGCCCGGCGTGCACGGCCGCGGACGGCGTAAGGCGTCCGACTACCAGGTCCGGCTGCTCGAGAAGCAGCGCCTGCGGCACCAGTACAACATCAGTGAGACCCAGATGCGTGCGGCGTACGACGAAGCCCACCGTCGCGAGGGCAAGACGGGCGAGAACCTGGTCGCGTTCCTGGAGAGCCGGCTCGACGCCACCGTGCAGCGCGCCGGTCTCGCCCGCACGATCTACCAGGCGCGGCAGCTCGTCGCCCACGGCCACTTCACGGTGGACGGCAAGAAGGTGGACCGCCCGTCCTACCGGCTCAAGCCGGGTCAGGTCGTCGAGGTCCGTGAGAGCAGCCGGCAGAAGCCGCCGTTCCAGATCGCGGCCACCGGCGCGCACCTCGACGGACCCACCGCGCCGTACCTGTCCACCGTGGTGGAGGACCTGCGTACGACGGTGATCCGCAAGGCGCTGCGCTCCGAGGTCCCCGTGGTGTGTGACGAGCAGCTCGTCGTCGAGTTCTACGCCCGCTAAAGGACTGTTGAGATCCCGGCACAACGGAGTGCCGGGATCTCAACGTGTCTGCTCCAGCCAGCTGGCGTACAGCTTCGCGTAGATGGAATCGCGATCGGCGACCAGCGCGGCGTGCGGCCCGCGCTGCACCACCCGGCCGGCGTCGACGACGATCACCTCGTCGGCGGACTCCGCGGTGGAGAGCCGGTGCGCGATGGCCACCGTCGTCCGGCCGCGGGTGACCGCGTCGAGCGCGCGCTGCAGGCGCACCTCGGTGGCCGGGTCGACCGCACTGGTCGCCTCGTCCAGCACGAGCAGGTCGGGGTCCGCGACGTACGCCCGGACCAGCGCCACCAGCTGCCGCTCCCCCACGCTGAGGGCCTCACCGCGTTCGCCGACCGGCGTGTCGAGCCGCTGCGGCAGCCCGGACAGCCAGTCGTCGAGGCCCAGCTCGTAGAACGCGAGCTCCATCTCGTCGGCGGTGATCTCGGGGCGGGCGAAGCGGATGTTCTCGGCGACCGTGGCGTCGAACAGGAAACCGTCCTGCGGCACCATGACCACCCGCGAGCGCAGCGAGTCGAACCGCACCGTGGTCAGCGGCGTGCCGCCGAGCAGCACCTCGCCGCCGGCCGGGTCCATCAGCCGGGTGAGCAGCTTGGCGAACGTGGTCTTGCCGCTGCCGGTCTCGCCGACGACCGCGACCTTGGTGCGGGCCGGGATCTCCAGGTCGACACCGGAGAGCACGACCGGGCCGCCGGGATAGCGGTACGAGACGTCGGCGAAGCGTACGGACAGCGGCCCCGGCGGCAGAGCGACACCGTCGAGGTCGGGGTCGGCGACGTCCGGGTCGATGTCGAGCACGTCGAGCACCCGCCGCCAGCCGGCCACCGCGTTCTGCGCCTCGTTGAGCACCTCGGTGGCGATCTGCACCGGCTGGATGAACAGCGTGACCAGGAACAGGAACGCGGTCAGCTTGCCGACGGTCAGCCCGCCGCCGACGCCCATGAGGACCCCGACCACGACCACCGCGGCCAGCGCGACCCCGGCGGCCAGCTCACCGGTGGAGAAGCTCGTCACACTGGTCCGCAGCGCGCGTTGCTGGGCCACCCGCAGGCTGTCGATCGCGGTGTCGAGGCGCTTGCCGGTACGCCCGGCCACGCCGTACGCGCGGATGACGGTCGCGCCGACGACGCTCTCGGCGACCGCGCCGAGCATGATCCCGGTGCGTTCCCGCACGATGCGGTAGACGCCGGCGAGCCGGCGCTGATACAGCCGGATCACGATGACGGCGGGCACGAACGCGAGGAACACCACCAGGGTGAGCTGCCACGAGTAGACGAGCATGACCACGGTGGTGACCACGACCTGGCCGGCGGTCAGCATCAGCTGCACGCCGCCGGTCTGCAGGAACTGGGTGATCTGGTCGATGTCGCCGGTGACCCGGGAGACCAGCGACCCGCGCCGCTCGGACTGCTGGTGCAGCATGGACAGGTCGTGGATGTGCCGGAACGTGCGGGCCCGCAGCGATGCCAGCGCGGTCTCGCTGACCGTGAACAGCCGGCGGGTCATGAGGTATCCGCAGACCGTGGAGATCACCAGCAGGCCGACCGCGATCAGCACGATCACCGCGATGACGTCGAGGTGCGGCCCGCCGGGGGCGCGGATGCCCCGGTCGATGCCCTGCTGCACGGCGATCGGCACGGCGACCCGGCCGAGCATCGAGACGAGCGCCAGCACCAGGGTGCCGGCCAGCCCGGGACGCAGCTCCGGCGACAGCGCGATGCCGCGCCGGACGGTCGCGAGGGTGCCTTCTTCAGGTTCGACTACTGCGGTGGTCACGCTTGGACCTCGACCTCGTCATTTTTCTCGTACGCGGTGACGAGCCCCAGATAACCGGGCTCGGAGGCCATCAACGCGGTGTGGGTGCCGGTGGCGACGACCTTGCCGTCCTCGAGGTAGACCACCTCGTCGGCGAGCGCGATCGTGGCCCGCCGGTAGGCCACGACCAGGATCGACGCGCCCGCGTCCTTGTCCCGCAGCGACGCGAGGACGGCCGCCTCGACCCGCGGGTCGACCGCGCTGGTCGCGTCGTCGAGCACGAGCAGCCGGGGCCGTCCGGCGAGCGCGCGGGCGAGGGTGAGCCGCTGGCGCTGGCCGCCGGAGAGCGAGGTGCCGCGCTCGCCGACCGCGGTGTCCAGCCCGCCGGGCAGCTTCTCGACGAAGCCCTCGGCCTGGGCCATCCGCAGTGCCTTCCAGGTCGCGTCGTCGTCGATCCCGTCGCGGTCGAGGGTGACGTTGCCGCGCACGGTGTCGTCGAACACGAACGGGATCTGCGGGACCAGCGCGGACGTCCCGGCCAGCGCGGACGCGGTCAGCTCGGGCAGGGGCACGCCGTCCACCGAGACGGTGCCGCCGGCCGGGTCGACGAGGCGCACGGCGAGCGACGCGATCGTCGACTTGCCGGAGCCGGTCGCGCCGACCAGCGCCACGGTTTTACCGGCCGGGACGGTGAAGGAGACGTCGTGCAGCACGTCGGCGCCACCCGCGTACGAGAAGGAGACCTGATCGAAGATGAGCGCGGCCGGGCCGGTGCCGGGGGTGGTGGCCGTGCCGTAGGCGAGGTCGCCGGTGGCGCCGAGGACGGCCTGGACCCGCTCCCAGCCGGCGACGCTGCGCGGCAGTTCGGCGACCACCCAGCCGATCGCGCGTACCGGGAAGGCCAGCACGGTGAACAGGAACGCGACGCTGACCACCTCGGCGACGGTGATCGCGCCGCTCTGCAGCCGCCACGCGCCGAGCAGCAGGACGGCGAGCGTGCCGATGCTGGGCAGCGCGTCCATGACCGGGTCGAACGCGCCGCGCAGCCGGCCGACCGAGATCAGCGCGTCGCGCAGCTCGCTGACGTGCACCCGGAACCGGCGTGACTCGTCGGCCTCGCGGCCCATGGTCTTGACCACCAGCGCGCCGTCGAAGCTCTCGTGCGCGACCGCGCTGACCTTGCCGCGCAGTTGCTGGGCGCGGATCTGCCGCGGGGACATCCGCCGCGAATAGACATAGTTGAGGCCGAACAGGGCCGGGAACAGGAACACCCCGACCAGCGCGAGCACCCAGTCGGTGAAGAACAGCGACACCACCGCGGCGACGATCATGACGATGGTGCCGACCGCGAACGGCAACGGCGCGATGGGTACGAAAGCGGCCTCCACGTCGGAGTTCGCGTTGGACAGCAACGTGCCGGTCGAGTGCTTCTGGTGCCATGCCGGGGGCAGGGCCAGGTAGCGCCGGGTGACCGCGCGCCGGTAGCGGGCCTGCAGCGCGAACTGCATGTAACCTGCACCGAGTCGGCGGCCGAAGATGCTGGCGACCCGCAGCACGGAGATGCCGACGAACACCGCGGCGATCACCGCGAGCTCGCGCACCCCGGCCCGGTGCTCGGTGAACGCCGGCACGACCACGCGGCCGGTGACCGCGCCGACGACGTAGGAGTTGGCGATGACGAGCAGGCCGAACAGGCTGCTGCCGGCCGCGCCGATGATGAAGAGCCGCGGCTCGGTGCGGATCGCGCGGCCGAGCACCCGCAGGCCCCGTCCCAGCACGTCCGTGCTGGCCCTCGTGGTCACTGGTTCCCCGCCCTGAAGTAAGCGCCCGCCGGCCGTACCGGCCTTACCGATCCATCCTGCCGAATCGCCCGCCGGAAACCACGGGATTTACATTGTGTCCACAATTACAGCCGCGCGCAGCCCCGCGATCATCGACAGCCTAAGATCGATGCATGACGGACTTCGCGCGTACCGAGCGCCACCTGCTCGCCGACAGCCTGCTAGCGGCCGGGCCGGACGCGCCGACCTGCTGCGAGGGCTGGACCACCCGTGACCTCGCCGCGCACGTCGTGGTCCGCGAGCGCCGCCCGGACACCGCGGCCGGTTCGGTGGTCCCCGCGCTGGCCGGGCACGCCGAGAAGGTGCGCGCGGCCAAGACCGGCGCGCCGTACCCCGCGATCGTCGAGGAGCTGCGCAACCCGCCGGCCTGGAGCCCGATCCCGCTCGTCGACCGGCTGACCAACGGCACCGAGTTCTTCATCCACCACGAGGACGTGCGCCGTGCGCAGCCCGGCTGGGAGCCCCGCCCGCTGGACAAGGACTTCGAGCTCGCGCTCTGGAAGGGCGTGAAGCTGACGTCGCGGATGACGCTGCGCCCGTTCCAGCCGGTCCGGATCGAGGCGCCCGGTCACGGCGTCCTGCAGATCGGCGACGGCGAACCCACGGCCACCCTCACCGGCGCCCCGGGCGAACTGGTGCTCTTCCTGTCCGGCCGCCAGCGCGTCTCCCGCGTCGAGGTCACCGGCGACCAGTCCCTCCGGACGGCGAAACTCGGCCGCTGATCGCCGTACCCACCGGATTGGCCCTTCCGATCCAGGCTTGATTGGCCCGGACAGGGGGCCAATCGACTGCCTACGGTCGACGTCATGGCCCTCTCCCGTGCCCAAGGCACAGCCCTGTCCGTCGGCGCCGTCCTCGGCACCGGGGTCATCTCGATGCCGGCGCTGGCCGCGGCCGAGGCCGGACCCGCGTCGCTGCTCGCCTGGCTCGTCCTGATCCTGCTCTCCGCTCCCCTGGCCTGGACCTTCGCGGCGCTCGGAGCCCGTTATCCGGGGGCCGGCGGCGTCTCCACCTACGTCCGTCTGGCCTTCGGCCCGCGCGCCGCCGCGGCCGTCGGCTGGTGCTTCTTCTTCGCCGTCCCGCTGGGCACCCCGGCGGCGGCCGCGTTCGCCGGCGGCTACGTCGCCGACGTGCTGGGCGGCGGCCGGACCACCGTGCTGGCCACGTTCCTGTTCTGCCTCACCGTGGTCGTCACGATGAACTGGTTCGGGCTGCGGATCTCCGGCCGGGCACAACTGGGCCTGACCGCCACCCTCGCCGCCCTGCTCGTGGTCACCGTCGTCGCCGCGCTGCCGCACGCCCGGCTCGCCAACCTCACCCCGTTCGCCCCGCACGGCTGGGCGGGTGTCGGCGCCGCCGCGGCGGTGCTGGTCTGGGGATTCGCCGGCTGGGAGGCGGTCAGTTCGCTGTCCGGCGACTACCGCGACCCGCGCCGCGACGTCCCGCTCGCGACCGGCGCCGCGGTCCTCGTCGTCGGCGTGCTCTACCTCGCGGTCGCCGCGACCAGCGTCCTCGTGCTCGGCCCGGCCGCCGGCGACAGCCCGGCACCGCTCGCCGACCTGCTCGCGGCCGGCCTGGGCGGCCCGGTCCGGGCGCTCACCGCCGTCGTCGCGGTGCTGCTCACCATCGGGGCGATGAACGCGTACATCGCCGGCACCTCCCGGCTCGGCGCGGCGCTCGCGGCCGAAGGCGCGCTGCCGGCCCGCCCGTTCGGCACGGTCCGGAGATCGCTGGTCTTCGTGACCCTGGGCGCGATCGCGGCGTTCGCCCTCCCGTTCGACCTGAAAACCACGATGTTGCTGGTCACCGGTTGTTTCACGCTGGTCTACATCCTCGGTACGGCCGCCGCGTTGCGCCTGCTGCCCCGCGGCTGGACCCGGCGCGGTGCCGGACTGGCCCTGGTCGCGGTCTGCGGCCTGCTCGTGCTGACCGGCCGGCCCGCACTGTGGAGCCTGGCCGTGGCCGGGGCGGCGGTGCTCTACAGCTCGTCCAGGAAGAGCGCCATCCCCTCGTCCAGCACCGCCGGGTCGATCGCGCCGAACCCGAACACGAACCCGGTCCCACTGCCGTAGTCCGCGAGATCCTCGACGGCCACCCCCTTGGCCGCGAGCGCGGCGACCACCCGGTTCGGGGCGGGTGGTCGCCGGCTGAGCGCCGTGACGTGCAACCCGGCCGCGGACTCGACCACGTCCAGCCCGGGATGACCGCTGAGCGCGGCGACGATCCGGGAGCGGCGGTCCGCGTACGCCTTCGCGGCCCTGCGGACATGCCGGGCCAGCTGCCCCTCGTCGATGAAGCGGGCCAGCGCGGCCTGGACGGCGATCTGGCCGTACCCGTCACCGAGCTGGCGTGCCGCGGCCAGGGCGGACCGCAACGCCGGTGGCGCGATCACAAAACCGGTCCGCACGCTGGGGATCATCGTCTTGGAGAACGTGCCGAGATAGAGCACCCGCCCCGCGGTGTCGAGGCTGTGCAACGGTTCCAGCGGCCGGGCCGAATACCGGAACTCGCTGTCGTAGTCGTCCTCCAGCAACGCGACCTGCTTGCGCCGCGCCCAGTCCAGCAACGCGTGCCGCCGGGCGAGACTCATCGGCCGCCCCAGCGGGAACTGGTGCGACGGCGTCGCATAGACGATCCGCGCGTCCTCCGGCAGGGCATCGACGACCAACCCCGCACCATCGACGGGTACGCCGACCACGCGCGCCCCCAGCGACGCGAACAACCGCCGCGCGGGCGGATACCCCGGCTCCTCGACCGCGACCACGTCACCGGGAGCCAGCAGGACACGGCCGATCAGATCGAGGGCATGCTGGGTACCGTTGGTGATCAGCACATCGTCGGCCGTGACCCGCAAAGAACGGGAATACCCCAGATAGCGGGCGACCGCGGCCCGCAGACCCGGATGCCCGGCCGGCCCGGCATACCCGCCGGGATCATGCGCCCGCAGCCGCAACTCCGCCGCCACGAACCGCCGCCACGTCTCGAACGGGAACAGCGTCGCGTCCGGGATGCCGCTGCGGAAGTCGTACCGTGGCTTGGGCTCGTCGCCGTCCGAGGCCCGTGGCGTGAAGCTCCACCCCGCCCGCGGCGTGAGCGGATCGGCCGCCGCCCGCCGGGGAACCGGCTCCGATCGCACGTCGGCCACGAACGTCCCGGCCCCGATCCGGGCGACCAGATACCCCTCGGCGACCAGCCGCTCATAGGCGGTGGCCACACTGTTGCGCGAAACGCCGAGGTCAGCGGCCAGCACCCGGGTAGCCGGCAACCGGTGCCCGGCGACCAGCCGCCCGTCCACGATGGCCTCCCGCAGCGCCCGGTAGACCCGGACCGTCCGCTCCCCACGCCCCTCGAGGTCGACAACCAGATCCATCCCCCCAGTCTGCCGCCCGCTCTCGAACCCCTCGCATACACACAGCGCGATCAGCGGCGAAGGGGATTCCGGGCGAGAACTCCCGGCAGCGGATCGATCCTTCGCATTTCCGGGCCCATCTCAGGAACCACGTTCTCCACCAGGTCGTAGATGCTGGAACGGTCCCGGACCAGGCGCCTCCAGTAGATCGGCTCGTGATGCATGATCCGGTTCCGGAACAAGCGCAGATGTTCGATCCGTCGATGCATCTCACCCCTCGGCCCGCGATAGCCGGGCCGGAAGACTCGATAGAGGGCCGGCCTCCACAGGGCGACTTCGTTGGACCGGCTCAACAGCGAAACCCAGAACCCGAACGTCAATGCCGCGACGACGTCGTCGGCGCCAGGTTGCGGCAATGAGCGACGCAGCTTCTCCGTGGCCTCCTCCACCATCCGGGTACCGACACCGGGCAGGGTCACCGCATTCCACCAGTCACCCCGACCGTGGTGGGATGCCAACGCCTCATGAAAGGCGTTCCGCAACGCTATCTCCAGGCAGTGCAGAGCAGGATAGAACGCGGACGATACCTCGACATTCCACCAGTAGAGGCGCCATGCCTCGCCGTCGTCACCCGCACAGTCGCGTCTGTAGCGCTGAAAGCGTGGTTCCGAGAGGAACTTCCTGATCAATTCCTGACCCCCCTCGGCGATCGGGCCCTCCGATGCGCTTCCTGTGTTGTCAGCCATCGTGCTAGGCTCCCTCTTGTACGCCCCGGGACCCGCCTCTGCTTGCATGCGACCCGGGGTATAGCTCTTTCTGGAGCAGGAAATCTTCGCCGCGCGGCACCGCGCCCTCGCGAAGTGCGCACAACAGTTCCCTGAGGTAGCGACTACCTGCGACCCAGCGGTTCACCCGAGACTAGTAGTCATACGACAATCTGAGCAAACGTCGCTCTCGTCAGATCTCGGCCATAGCGTCCGGCTCATGAGCGTCCGAGCAGCGCTGGATGCAACCGGATCGCGCGTCGACGCATATCCGTTCTGCCGGGGTTGCGACGGCTACCTGCCGGACGCGAGTTACCCACACGGGGCGTCGGCCGTGTTCAGCCGGCGGTTCCGTTCGACCTGACCGCCGTGAGGCGGGGGACAGGGGTGGCACCTCCCGTTTGCGGGCGGCGGTGGAGGCGGATGCAGGGGTCGAGGGCGGCCTGGTGGGCCTCGCCGTTGATCAGTCGTCGTCCCCGCCGCCGGAGGTGCGGAGGGTGAGGGTGGGGGTGGTGCCGGCGCAGGTGATGGTGAACTTGACCCGGTTGTGGTTGTCGGACGTGCCCCGGAACTCGCCTTCGGCGCCGTGCTGTTCGTGCAGGGCGAAGCCCGGGCGGGGGGCCGCGGAGACGATCTCCGGCCGGCCGGCCGGGCAGCGGGCGACCACCGTGCCGCCGGCCGTGGCAAGGGTCCGGCTGGTGACCTCAGGTGGTGGTGAGGTGCCCACCCCCTGCGAAGCCGATGGCGACGGGGCCGATGGCGACGGAGCCGGCTCCGACGGCAGGTCGCGGAGCAGGCGGTCGACCTCAGCCGCGGTCAGGGGGCGGTCGGCGGAGGAGGTCAGGCCGGCGCGGAGGACGCTGATCGCCGTGATGCCGACGACGACGGCGAGCACGGCCGCGCCGAGCCAGCCGGCCAGGACGATGAGCGTGCGACGTTTCACCTGGCCGACTATGCCCGGCCCGGCGCTAAGACTCACCCAGGGGGACGATAAAAGAGGGTTAAGGGACGCGGCCGGGGCGGCCCGGTCGGATAGCGTGCGCGAGTGGCCCACCTGCTTCTGATCGAGGATGACGCGGCGATCCGTACCAATCTGCTGCGGGCCCTGCGGGAGCGCGGTCATGCCGTCGCCGCCTCGCACACCGCGATGGACGGGCTGCAGACCGCGCTCGCCGAACGGCCCGACCTGATCGTGCTCGACCTGGGGCTGCCCGACCTGGACGGCAAGGAACTGCTGCGGATGCTGCGGGCGGTGAGCACCATCCCGGTGATCGTGGCGACCGCCCGGGACGACGAGGCCGAGATCGTCCGGGTGCTGGACGCCGGCGCCGACGACTACGTGGTCAAGCCGTTCACCGCCGCGCAGCTCGACGCGCGGGTCCGCGCGGTGCTGCGGCGGGGCGAGTCGGCCGGCTCGAAACCGGTGGCGCTGATCGTCGGCGGGCTCCGGATCGACGCCGGGGCGCGGACCGCCAGCCTGGACGGGACGTCGCTGGACCTGACGCCGCGCGAGTTCGACCTGCTGCACCACCTCGCCGCGCGGGCCGGTCAGGTGGTGACCAAGCGGGAGCTGCTCAGCGAGGTGTGGCAGGTGCCCTACGGCGGGGCGGACAAGACCGTCGACGTGCATCTGTCGTGGCTGCGCCGCAAGCTCGGGGAGACCGCGCAGGCACCGCGCTATCTGCACACGGTGCGCGGGGTCGGCGTACGGCTGAGTGGGCCCGGGTGAGACGGCGCCTGACCCTGCTGGTCGCCGCGACCACCTGCCTGGTCCTGATCGCGTTCCTGGTGCCGTTGGCGGTGCTGGTGCGGCAGGTGGCCGCGGACCGCGCGGTCAGCCGGGCCACCGCGTCGCTGCAGAGCATCGTGCCGCTGATCGGCAGCAGTTCCGACGACGTGCTGGCGCTCTCCGCCGAGGGGCAGCCGCTGCCGGTCAGCATCTTCACCCCGGACGGTTCGGTGCTCGGCGCCCCGGCCGGACGGACCCCGGCGGTGCGGCTGGCCTCGGCCCGGACCGGGGCTTTCGTGGTGGCGACGCCGGCCGGGCGCGAGTTCGTCGTGCCGGTGGTCAGCACCCGGGGCCGCTACGTGATCCGGACCGTGGTGCCCGATGCCGAACTGACCCGGGGGGTGACCCGGTCCTGGCTGGTGCTGGCCGGTCTGGGGCTGACGCTGGTCGCGATCGGACTGCTCGTCGCCGACCGGCTGGCGCGGTCGCTGGTCGCCCCGATCGCCGAGCTCGCCGCGGTCTCGCACCGGCTCGCGCGTGCCGAGCTGTCCGCGCGGGCGTCCCCCGCCGGGCCGCCCGAGGTGCGTGAGGTCGCCGGGGCGCTCAACCATCTCGCCGCGCGCATCCAGGATCTGCTGCGCGAGGAACGCGAGCAGGTCGCCGATCTCTCGCACCGGCTGCGGACGCCGTTGACCGCGTTGCGGCTCGAGGTGGAGTCGCTGCGGGACACCGAGGAAGCGGCCCGGGTCGCGGCGGCCGCGGACAGCATCGAGCGGGCCGTCACGGTGGTCATCCAGCAGGCCCGCCGCCGGGGCGGCGAGAGACAGGCCTGCGACGCCACGGCGGTGGTCACCGACCGGGTCGCCTTCTGGACCGTCCTGGCCGAGGACACCGACCGGGAGGTACGCCGTGAGCTCCCGTCCGCACCCCTGCCCGTGGCGATATCCGCCGACGAGCTGGCGGCGGCCCTCGACGCGCTGCTCGGCAACGTCTTCGCGCACACACCGGACGGCACGGCGCTCGCCGTGGCCCTGACGCCCCGGCCCGGGGGCGGCGCTGTTCTCACGGTCAGTGACCATGGTCCCGGGTTCCCGGCGCGGGCGTTGGACCGGGGCTCGTCCGGCAGCGGCTCGACCGGGCTCGGTCTCGACATCGCCCGGCGGGCCGCGGAGACCGCCGGCGGGAGCCTGCGGGTGGAGGCAGCCCCGGGCGGCGGGGCGCGGGTGCGCGTGGAGCTCGGCGCGACGGCCTTTACCGGAGCTTAGGGATCACACAGCGCCCCCATAGCCTGCGGCGCGGCACTCTTCCGGTGTCAAGTTCACGAGACACCGGAGGTTCACATGATCAGGCTTCGCACCGCTTCCGCCCTGGCCGCCGGCGCGTTCGCCGCCCTCGCCGTCGGCGGGGTGGCACTGGCCTCGGACGGCGCCGACGACAACGGCGCCGTGCCGATGAAGCCGAACGGCGACGTCATCACGCCGTCCCCCAGCTTCACCGACGACCCCAGCTTCACCGACGATGCGGCCTCCCCGTCACCCTCCGCAACGGACGACTCGGCATCGGCGTCCCCGTCGGCATCGGCGTCCCCGTTGCCGTCGGCATCGGCGTCGGCAAGCTCCTCGTCGGCCGCCTCGGCGTCGGGGATCAGCCTGGACGCGGCCAAGGCGATCGCGATCCGGGTCGCCGGCGGCGGTCACGTCGCGTCGGTGGAGCGCGAGACCGAGCACGGCCGGGCGGTCTGGGACATCGACGTCGTCACCGGCGGCGTCGAGCACGACATCGACGTCGACCGCACGACCGGCGAGGTCCTGCGCCACCGGTCCGACAACCGGGGCCGCGGCTCGGACGACAAGGGCGGGGACGACCACGGGCGGCACGGCTCGGACGACAAGGGCGGGCACGGTTCCGACGACTGATCGGCGTTCTGTACGCGTACCACCAGAAAACGGTGCCCGGGCCGACCAGCCCGGGCACCGTCTTCTTTGGGGGAAGAAAGATCCTGGCCCCCGACAGTAGGGCCAAACAGTCGATAGGTGCCTATATCGAAACAACCATATCGCTGACTGTTAAGTGCCTTTCAGTAACGGCCCGAGCGGCGCGGATAGGATCAACGCAGGTCCGGGGTGGGCTGGTGCCCGCGAGTCCGGGGCAATACCCTTCGGTAACACGGCTGTTACAGCCCCACACAGACGCAAAGAGGCGGCGCCGATGGCTCTCGAGGTTCCCTACCGGTCGATTCCCGACATGCTGCTGCAGCGGGTGCGGAAAACCCCGGAGGACAAAGCGTTCGCCGTCCCCACCGCGGATGACACGGGCATCACCTGGCTGACCTGGTCGCAGATCGGCGAGCGGGCCAAGGCGATCGCGGCCGGGCTCGCGGAGCTCGGCATCGGCCTCGAGGACCGCGTCTCCATCCTGTCCGGCACCCGCATCGAGTGGATCCTCGCCGACCTCGGCATCAACCTCGCCGGCGGCGCGACCACCACGGTCTACCCGACCACCGAGCCCGAGGACGCCGCGTTCATCGTCGCCGACTCGGGGTCCAAGGTGCTCTTCGCCGAGAACCCGCGGCAGGCACTGAAGCTCTCCGGTGTCGAGACCTCGCTGACCCACCTGGTGGTCATCGACGGTCTCGCCGACGCGTCGGCCCAGCCGCCCCAGCTCACCCTCGCCGAGCTCGAGGAGCGCGGCCGCGCGGCCCTGGCCACGACGCCCGACCTCATCGAGCGGATCGCGGACGGCATCGGCCCGGACAACATCGCCACGCTGATCTACACGTCCGGCACCACCGGCCGGCCCAAGGGCGTGGAGCTGACCCACGGCGGCTGGTGCTGGCAGGGCGTCGCGCAGTCCGGGGTGGGCCTGTTCGAGCCCACCGACCTGCAGTTCCTCTGGCTCCCGCTGTCGCACTCGTTCGGCAAGTCGCTGACCTGCGGCATCATCCACGTGGGGGTGCCGACCTACGTCGACGGCCGGGTCGACAAGCTCGTCGACATGCTGTCGGTGGTCAAGCCGACGCTGATGTGCGGCGCCCCGCGGATCTTCGAGAAGGTCTACAACAAGACGGTCACCACGGCGACCGGCTCCGGCGGCCTGAAGACGAAGATCTTCCACTGGGCGGTGGCCACCGGCAAGCGCAAGGTCGCCCTGGAACAGGCCGGCAAGCCGGTCCCGGCCCCGCTCAAGGCGCAGTACGCCCTCGCCGAGAAGCTCGTCTTCTCCAAGCTCCAGCAGCGCCTCGGCGGCCGGATGCGCGCCCTGGTCTCGGGTTCGGCCCCGCTGAGCCGCGACATCGCCGAGTTCTTCGCCGCGGCCAACCTCCCGATCATGGAGGGCTACGGCCTCACCGAGGCCAGCGCCGCCGACTTCTGCAACCGGCACCGCAAGATCAAGATCGGCACGGTCGGTCAGCCGCTCGGCGACCTCGAATGCAGGATCGACGCCGACGGTGAGATCCTGCTGCGCGGCAGAACGGTCATGCGCGGCTACCACAACCTGCCCAAGGAGACCGCCGAGGCGTTCACCGAGGACGGCTTCCTGCGCACCGGCGACATCGGCGAGCTCGACGCCGACAACTACCTCAAGGTCACCGACCGCAAGAAGGACCTGGTCAAGACGTCCGGCGGCAAGTACATCGCGCCGTCGGCGATCGAGGGCATGTTCAAGGCGGTCTGCCCGTACACGTCGCAGGCGGTCGTCGTCGGTCAGGCCCGCAACTTCGTCACCATGCTGATCAGCCTCGACGAGGAAGCCATCGTGGCCTGGGCGGCGGGCGGCCCGCTGGCCGGGCGCAGCTACGAGGAGATCGCCGTCGCCGCGGAGACCCAGAAGCTGGTCGCCGACTACATCGACCAGCTCAACGCCAAGCTCAACCGCTGGGAGACGGTGAAGAAGTTCGCCATCCTGCCCCGCGACCTCAGCATCGAACGCGGCGAGATCACCCCCTCCATGAAGATCAAGCGCCGCAGCGTCGAGGCCAACTTCGCCGACGAGATCGACAAGATGTACGCGGGGTCGCTCGTCCAGATGTGATCCCCCGCCGCCCGGGGCGGTTGCATGATGGGGCGGTGACTCGCGGACGCTGGATCGCTCTGGTCACCGCCGCCGCCGTCGTGCTGGCCGCGGTCGCGGTGGTGTTCGTGGTGCGCGGGGCCGGGGAGCGCGACCGGCCTGGCCCGGATCAGGCCGCCGCCGGGACCGTGCTGCTGGTCCCCGGGTACGGCGGCAGCACCACCGCCCTGACCAGGCTCGCCGAGCTGCTGGAGGCCGACGGCCGGCCGGCACGGGTGGTGGCGCTGCCCGGGGATGGCACCGGTGACCTGGTCGTGTCGGCCGGGACGCTCGAGCAGGCGGTGCGGACCGCGCTCGACGACGGGGCACCCTCGGTCGACATCGTCGGGTACTCCGCCGGTGGCGTGGTCGCCCGGCTCTGGGTGCAGCGGCACGACGGGGCCAGGTTTGCCCGCCGCGTCGTCACGCTCGGTTCGCCGTTGCACGGGACCCGGCTCGCCGGGCTGGGCGCGGCACTGGCCCCGGACTCCTGCCCGGTCGCCTGCCGTCAGCTCGCCCCGGGCAGCGACCTGCTGACCGGGATCGCCGACGACGACCTGCCGTCCGGGCTGCCCTGGCTGTCGATCTGGACCGAGGACGACGAGACCGTGCAACCGCCGGATTCGGCGCGGCTGGACGGCGCGGTGAACGTACCGATGCAGGGTCTTTGTCCTGGCCTGACCGTCTCGCACAGTGAGCTGCCGACGAACCCGGCGGTGTCCGCCCTGGTCCGGCAGGCCCTGTCGGGGGCGACGCTGACCACGCCGAAAGCCTGTCCCACGGCCTGAGTCAGGCGATGACCGCCGGGGTGCGCCATTCCGGCCGCGCGGCCCGGTCGAGGTCGTAGCGGACCGACGCGATGCGCTTGACGGCCTCGATCAGATCCTCGGCCGGCAGCGCGTACGGCAACCGGATGAAGCGCTCGAGGGTGCCGTCGAGGCCGAAGCGGGGGCCGGGGGCGAGGCGCACACCGACCTCCTCGGCGGCGCGGGCCAGCGCGCTGGAGATCGGGCCGTCCAGCTCCGCCCAGATCGTCGCACCGCCGGTGGGCAGCGTGAACTGCCATTCCGGTAGGTGTTCGCGCAGCGCCGTGACCAGGGCGTCGCGGCGTTCGGCGAGCTGGGTGCGGCGAGCCGTCACGATCGCGGTGGCGTCGCGGAGCAGGCGCACCGCGACGAGCTGTTCGAGGACCGGGCTGCCCATGTCGACGCCGACGCGCAGCGCGGCCAGGCGCTGCACCAGCGGGGCCGAGGCGCGGACCCAGCCGATCCGGATGCCACCCCAGTAGGCCTTGCTCATGCCGCCGATCGAGACGACCCGCGAGTGCCGGTCGAAGACCGCGACGGGTGGCGGCAGCACGGTGCCGCCGAGGGGCAGGTCGACGAACGATTCGTCGACGACCAGCTCGGTGCCCGTCGCATGGGCCGCGGCCACGAGCCGTTCCCGCAGCTCGGCCGACATGAGGTGGCCGGTGGGATTCTGGAATTCCGGGATGAGGTACGCGAGCCGGGGCCGGGTCTGCCGCAGCGCGCCGAGCAGCAGTTCGGCATCCCAGCCGGTCGCGGAATCGAGCCCGTGGGTGCTGATCCGGGCGCGGCGGGCGGCGAGCGCGGCCAGCGCGTTGGGATAGGTCGGGGTCTCCACCAGCACCGGGGCGCCGGCCGGGACGCTGAGGCGCAGGACGAGGTCGAGGGCCTGCTGGGTGCCGTTGGTGATGAGGATCTGCTCGGGGCTGGTCCGTACGCCGCGCGCGGTGTACGCGGCGGCGACGGCGTCGCGCAGTTCGCCCAGGCCGGTGGGGTTGTACCCGGCGCTGCCCAGGAAGCGGGGCAGGTCCTCGGCGGCGGCGCGGGCGGCGGGGACCAGCTCGGCCGGGGCGGCGGACGCGGCCACCCCCAGGTCGATCATGTCGAGGTCATCGATCGGGGTCCAGAGCCCGGAGGTGGCCACCCGGTGCCCGTTCGGCAGGGTGGTCCAGCTCCCGGCGCCGCGCCGGCTGGTCAGGTGGTTGCTCTCGCGCAGGCTCCGGTACGCGGCGGTGACGGTCGTCCGGCTGATGCCGAGCGACTCGGCGAGCTCGCGTTCGGCCGGGACCCGGACCCCGAGGGGCAGCCGGCCGTCGCTGAGCAGCCCTCGGACGGCGCCGGCGAGGGCGGCATAGTCGGGACTGCGGTGCCGGCCCGGCAGGGAGTGCCACTGACCGAGCAGGCGAGCCAATTGGCCCCCTCGCACCGACGTCGTCATAACCACCGCCCGCGAATTGGCTCTGTCAGAGCCGTGGATTGGCCTTCAGAGTGGCAGTTATGAAGGATCTTGGCAACCGCCTCCCGCGCCGGGTGACGCAGCTCTTCACCGGCCTGGTGCTGTACGGCGTCAGCACCGGATTCATGGTCGACTCCAGCCTCGGCGGCAACCCCTGGGACGTCTTCCACCAGGGCGCGTCGCGGACCACCGGGCTGGGTTTCGGGTGGGTGGCCCTGATCGCCGGCGCCGTGGTGATGCTGATCTGGATCCCGCTGCGGCAGCGACCGGGCTTCGGCACCGTCGCCAACCTGGTGATCATCGGTTTCGTGGCGCAGTACGCGCTGTCCGTGCTCGACGCCGGCGACGGCCTGCCGGCGCGGATCGGCTTCCTGGTCACCGGCATCCTGCTCAACGCGGTCGCCACCGCCATGTACATCGGCGCCCGCTTCGGGCCCGGCCCGCGCGACGGCCTGATGACCGGGATCGTGCACCGTTTCCCCCGGCTGTCGATCCGCCTGGTGCGGACCTCGATCGAGGTGACGGTGCTGGCGGTGGGCCTGGTGCTGGGCGGCACCGCGGGGGTCGGCACCATCGCGTACGCCCTGGCCATCGGACCGCTCGTCCAGCTGCTGATGCCGATCTTCGCGGTCCCCGCACCGCGCCCGGAGCTCGTACCATCCTGAATGGACCGACCGGGTGAAATGTCCGCCCCCTGGACACAGCTTGGTGATCATCGCGACACAATCGCTTTCCGGTTGGGCGACCAGACGGCATCATGACGACATGGGGGCTGGCGGGTGGCACTGGAACGACGCTTGGATCTTCGTGTCCGCGGTCATCGCCGAACGCCTCGAGCGTGACCGGGCCCTGCACGCCGCCCTGCCGGTGACCGGCGCCAGCCTGGCCGACGTCCTCGCCGCGGCCGACTTCCTGCACCACAGCGTCCCCAGCCGCACGGAGCTGGAGGAGGCGGTCCGCCGCCTGACCGGCGCGGGCCTGCTCACCGTCGACGACGACATCGTCGAGGTGGCCCCGGCCGGCGAACAGCTCTGGCGCACCCGCCCGTTCAGCGGCCTGTCCTCGGCCGTGGTGACGCTGCAGACCCAGCTCAACCGCGCGGCGACCCCCGGCGAGTCGGACTGGGAACTGGACGACAAGACCTACAACGCCGCGGTCCGCGAGTATTCGCTGCGCCTCGCCGACGACCGCTGATCCGGTCGGGCGCCCTTACCGCCGGACCGGGTTGCCGGCCGCGCGCAGACTGTCCTTGACCTGGCCGATGGTCAGCTCGCCGAAGTGGAAGACACTGGCCGCGAGCACCGCGTCGGCCCCGGCCTCGACCGCGGGCGGGAAGTGCTCGACCGCACCCGCTCCCCCGCTGGCGATCACCGGGATGCCGACGACCGCCCGCACCGCCGCGATCAGGCCCAGGTCGAATCCCGCCTTGGTGCCGTCGGCGTCCATGGAGTTCAGCAGGATCTCCCCGGCACCCAGCTCGGCGACCCGGCGAGCCCACGCGACCGCGTCGAGGCCCGCGCTGCGGCGGCCGCCGTGCGTGGTGACCTCCCACCCGCTGGGCTGATCGGCCTGCCGGCGCACGTCCAGCGAGAGCACGAGGACCTGGTTGCCGAACCGGTCGGCGATCTCGGCGATCAGCTCGGGCCGGTTGATGGCGGCCGTGTTCACACCCACCTTGTCAGCCCCGGCCCGCAGCAGGGTGTCGACGTTCTCCACCGAGCGCACCCCGCCACCCACGGTCAGCGGGATGAACACCGACTCGGCGGTGCGCCGCACCACGTCGAGCATCGTGCCCCGGTCGTCCGACGACGCGGTCACGTCCAGGAACGTCAGCTCGTCGGCACCGGCCGCGTCGTAGGCGGCGGCCAGCTCGACCGGATCACCGGCGTCGCGGAGGTCGACGAAATTGACGCCCTTCACCACCCGCCCCGCGTCCACGTCGAGACAGGGAATCACCCGCACCGCCACCGTCATGCCAGGGCCGCCAGCGCCTCGGCGACGGTGAAGGCTCCGGCGTACAGGGCCTTGCCCGCGATGACGCCCTCGACGCCGATCGGCTCGAGGGTGGTCAGGGCGCGCAGGTCGTCCAGGGTGGAGACGCCGCCGCTCGCGATGACCGGTGCGGCCGTACGCGAACAGACGTCCCGCAGCAGCTCGAGGTTCGGGCCCTTCATGGTGCCGTCCTTGGTGATGTCCGTGACGACGTAGCGGGCCGCGCCGGCCTTGTCGAGGCGTTCGAGGACCTCCCACAGGTCGCCGCCGTCGCGGGTCCAGCCGCGGGCGGACAGGGTGCGGCCGCGGACGTCGAGGCCGATGGCGACCCGGTCGCCGAACTCGCCGCAGATGCGGTCGCACCACTCCGGGTCCTCGAGCGCGGCCGTGCCGATGTTCACCCGGGCGGCGCCGGTGGCGAGCGCCGCGCGCAGCGACTCGTCGTCGCGGATGCCGCCGGAGAGCTCGACCTTGACGTCGAGCCGGTCGACGACACCGGCCAGCAGCGCGGCGTTGGAGCCCCGGCCGAACGCGGCGTCGAGGTCGACCAGGTGCACCCATTCGGCACCGTCGTTCTGCCACGCGAGGGCGGCTTCGAGCGGGTCACCGTAGCTGGTCTCGGAGCCGGCGGCACCCTGGACGAGGCGCACCGCCTGACCGTCCGCGACGTCGACGGCGGGCAGCAGGGAGAGAGTCACGGAAAACTCCTTATCACCGGCGGCCGAGGACGACGACGACCACGGCCGGGAGGACGAGAACGATCAGGGCGATGAGTACGATCCGGAGCGCGATGTCCGGCACCAGGAACCAGATCAGCGCCGCCGCGGCCACCGGGATCGCGATGATCCCGGCCCGCTGGGACCGGCTGCGCCGGTAGAGGCGCCCGGACCCGCGGCGTTGCGGGGTGAGTTTGCGGACCAGGGCCCGGCGCCCGTTGCGCCGTGCGACCTTACGGGCACGGGCCGCCTTCTCGCGTTCCAGGACGGCGGTCCGTTCGGCCCGGCGGCGGGCCCTTTCCTTGCTCATCCGTCAGAGCCCGGTGACCCAGTTGCGCAGCAGCGCGTAGCCGGCGTCGGCCGACTTCTCCGGGTGGAACTGCGCGGCCGACAGCGCGCCGTGCTCGACCACGGCGGCGAACGGCTGGTCGTGGGCCGCGGTGGTCACCTTGGCGCCGGCCGCGTCGAGGGCGGCCAGATCAGAGGCGGCATACGAGTGTACGAAGTAGAACCGCGTGTCGCCGGCGAGCCCGTCGAGCAGCACCGTGCCGGCCGGGGTGGTGACCGTGTTCCAGCCCATGTGCGGGATGCGCCGTGCGGTGAGCTTGGTGACGGCACCGGGCAGCAGCCCGAGGCCACGGGTCTCGACGCCGTGCTCGAGGCCGGACTCGAACAGGATCTGCATGCCGACGCAGATGCCGAGCACCGGCCGGCCGGCCGCGACCCGTTCCGCGATGACCGGCCCGGCTCCGAGCTTGCCGATGCCGGCCATGCAGGCCGCGTAGGCGCCGACCCCGGGCACGACCAGCCCGTCCGCGGCGGCGGCGGCGGCCAGGTCGTCGGTCACCGTGACGGTCACGCCGGTACGCGCGACCGCGCGCTCGGCCGAGCGCAGGTTGCCGGACCCGTAGTCGAGGATGACGACGTCGGTCATGACTCCCCCGGGATCATCCACAGCACCCCACCGGCGAGCGCGATCAGGGCGAGCACCCCGACCAGGCCGATGGAGAACTTCGTCGCCTTCTGCTGGACCAGGGTGATCACGCCGCCGACCAGGATGCCGGCGAGGCCGAGCAGCAGCAGCGGGACCAGGCTCACAGCACGCCCTTCGTCGACGGGAGCGCCCCGGCGTTGCGCGGGTCGATCTCGACGGCCTCACGCAGTGCCCGGGAGAACGCCTTGAACTGCGCCTCGACGACGTGGTGGGCGTCCGGGTAACCGCCGTCACGGGCCGCCCGCAGCACGCTGACGTGCAGGGTCACCTTGGCGGCGTGGCCGAACGACTCGAAGATGTGCCGGGTCATGCTGGTCGGGTAGACCGGCCCGATGTACGGCGCGAGCTGCGGCTCGTCGTGCACCACGTACGGACGGCCGGACAGGTCGATCGCGGCGCGGCAGAGCACCTCGTCCATCGGGATGGTCGCCGAGCCGTACCGCCGGATGCCGGCCTTGTCGCCGAGCGCCCGGGCGAACGCCTCGCCCAGCGCCAGCGCGGTGTCCTCCATGGTGTGGTGCGCGTCGATCTCGAGGTCGCCCTCGGTGCGCACGGTCAGGTCGAAGCCGCCGTGCTTGGCGAGCTGGTTGAGCATGTGGTCGTAGAAGCCGACGCCGGTGGCTAGATCGCCCTTGCCGGTGCCGTCGAGGTCGATCTCGACCAGCACCTTGGTCTCGTTGGTGACGCGCTCGATGCGGGCGGTGCGGCTCACGACAGGATCTCCTCGGCGGCGGTCAGGAACGCGGATGTCTCGGTGGGGTCGCCGGCGGTGACCCGCAGCCAGCCGGGCAGGCCGACGTCGCGGATCAGCACCCCGCGGTCGAGGAACGCCTGCCAGACGGCCTTCTGGTCGGGGTCGGTGGCGAACAGCACGAAGTTGGCGTCGCTGTCGGCGACCGGCACCCCCCGCGCACGCAACGTCGCGACGATCCGGTCGCGCTGCGCCTTGATCGCGTCCACGGTCGCGAGCAGCGCGTCCCGCTGCGACAGTGCGGCCCGGGCGGCGGCCTGGGTCAGCGCCGACAGGTGGTAGGGCAGGCGGACGAGCTGGACGGCGTCGACCACGGCCGGGTCGGCGGCGAGGTAGCCGAGGCGGCCGCCGGCGAAGCCGAACGCCTTGCTCATCGTGCGGGTCACGACCAGGCGCGGGTGGCCGGGCAGCAGCGCCAGCGCGCTCGGGACGCCGGGGCGGGCGAACTCGGCGTAGGCCTCGTCGACGATCACCATGCCGGGCGCGGCCCCGAGCACCGCGGTCACCACCTCGGGGTCGAGCGCGGTGCCGGTCGGGTTGTTGGGCGAGCACAGGAACACCAGGTCGGGCCGGTGCTCCGCGATCTGCGCGACGGCGGCCGCGGGGGTCAGCGCGAAGTCGGGATCGCGCAGCGCGCCCACCCAGCGGGTGCCGGTGCCGACCGCGAGCAGCGGGTGCATCGAATACGACGGGCCGAAGCCGAGCGCGACCCGGCCGGGCCCGGCGAACGCCTGCAGCAGCTGCTGCTGGACCTCGTTGGAGCCGTTGGCCGCCCACACGTTCGCGACGCCGAGGCCGTGACCGAGGTAGTCGGCGAGGTCGGTGCGCAGGGCGACCGCGTCCCGGTCCGGGTAGCGGTTGAGGTCGCGCAGCTCCGCCTGGACGGCTTTGCCGATCGCGTCGACCACGGCGTCCGGCACCGGGTACGAGTTCTCGTTGGTGTTCAGCCGCACCGCGACATCCAGCTGGGGAGCGCCGTACGGCGTCTGGCCCCGCAGGTCGTCGCGGATCGGCAGATCGTCGATCGTGGTCACGACTCTCCCCGGGGGAAGCGGGCGGTCACGGCCTGACCGTGTGCGGGCAGGTCCTCGGCGTTGGCGAGCGCGACCACGTGCGGGGCGGTCTCCCGCAGGGCGGCCTCGTCGTACTCGACGACGTGGATGCCGCGCAGGAACGACTGGACCGACAGGCCGGACGAGTGCCGCGCGCAACCCGCCGTGGGCAGGACGTGGTTGGAGCCGGCCGCGTAGTCACCGAGCGACACCGGCGAGAAGGCGCCGACGAAGACGGCCCCGGCGTTGCGGACCCGCATGGCGAGGGCGCGGGCGTCGCGGGTCTGGATCTCGAGGTGCTCGGCGGCGTACGCGTCGACCACGGCGAGCCCCTGTTCGAGGTCGTCGACCAGGACCACACCGGACTGCCGGCCGGCCAGCGACTCGCGGATCCGGGCCTCGTGCTTGGTCACGGGCACCTGGACCGCGAGCTCGGCGTCGACCGCGTCGGCCAGCGCCGGGGAGTCGGTGACCAGCACGCTCGCCGCGAGCGGGTCGTGCTCGGCCTGGCTGATCAGGTCGGCGGCGACGTGCGCCGGGGCGGCGGTGTCGTCGGCCAGGATCGCGATCTCGGTCGGGCCGGCCTCGGCGTCGATGCCGACCGTGCCCTGCAGCAGCCGCTTGGCCGCGGTCACCCAGATGTTGCCCGGCCCGGTGATCACGTCGACCGGCGCGCAGTGCTCGAAGCCGGCCTCGTCGGCGGCACCGGACCGTCCGGCGCTGCCGTAACCCAGCATCGCGATCGCCTGAGCGCCACCGACCGCGTAGACCTCGGTCACGCCGAGCAGCGCGCAGGCGCCGAGGATCGTCGGGTCGGGCAGGCCGTTGTTGGAGGCCTGCGGCGGGCTCGCCACGACCAGCGACTCGACGCCGGCCGCCTGGGCGGGCACCACGTTCATCACGACGGTGGAGGCCAGCACGGCGAGACCGCCGGGGACGTAGAGACCGACCCGGGACACCGGCACCCAGCGCTCGGTGACCGAACCACCGGGTACGACCTGGGTGGTGACGTCGGTGCGGCGCTGGTCGGCGTGCACCTTGCGGGCCCGCTCGATCGACACCAGCAGGGCGGCGCGGACGTCGGGGTCGAGTGTCTCGGCCGCGGCCCGGATCGTCTCCACCGGCACGCGCAGCCGCTCGAGGCGTACCCCGTCGAACTTCTCGGTGGCCTCGCGGATCGCTGAGAAACCATGCTCCCGGACCGCCTCCACGACGGGCCTGATCGTCTCGACCGCCTGGGAGACGTCGAGCTGGGCACGGGGCAGCAGACCGCGCGGGTCCCGAAGGGAACCGCGCAGGTCGATCCGGTTCAACACGCCGCCAAGTCTAGGCCGCCGGGCCGAGGGCCCCCGGACCCGGTTCCAGGCAGTGGGAACTGCCACTTTGCGGCTTTTCCCGGCCGCACCGCCTCCGGAAACCCGGGCGCGACGAAAAGATCGCGGCCGTACGGAGGGGGCGGAGCGCAAACAAGGGCGATAGTCTCGTCCGGTGGGCGCGATTCTCCCGGTTTTCCCGCTGGGCACGGTGCTCTTCCCCGGCCTGGTGCTGCCCCTGCACATCTTCGAGGAGCGGTATCGCACACTCGTGCGCGATCTCGTCGCCACGACCGATGACGATCCGCACGAGTTCGGCGTGGTCACGATGCGGCAGGGCCTCGAGGCCCCGGCCGCGTTCGAGACCACGTCCGGCGACGGCGACGGGGAGCGCCCCGACGGGCCGCCGGTCTCCGCCGACCAGCTCTACGCCGTGGGCTGCACGGCGGAGCTGCGTCAGGTGACCGAGCTGCCGGACGGCCGTTTCGACATCGTCACGGTGGGCCGGCGGCGGTTCCGGGTGCTGGCCATCACCGCGGAGTCACCGCATCCCTACCTGACCGCCGAGGTGGAGTGGCTGCCGGACGAGGAGTCCCGCGGCGACATCGCCGCGCTGCTCGCGCCGCGGGTGCTGGCCGCGTTCCGCACCTACCTCGACCTGCTGCGCCCCGACTCCGAGGTGCTCGACCAGGTGCCGGACGACCCGACCGTGCTGTCGCACCTCGTCGCGGCCACCGCGCAGCTGACCACCGACGAGCGTCAGGACCTGCTCGCCGCCCCCGACACCGCGGCCCGGCTGCGGGCCGAGCTGCGGTTGCTCAACCGCGAGGCGGGTCTGCTGGCGAGGGTGCGGGCGGTGCCGGTGCCGCTGTCGGATCTGGCCCGGCCGGTGAGCCCGAACTGAGTTCCGTCCCGGCCTCGCCGGCCGGTGCGAGGTCACGGCCGTAACCGGGCTTCGCGCCGGGCAGGTCCAGGTCGGGGTCGTTCGACCAGCCGGCCAGCAGCGTCGTGACGATCACCGCCGCGAACGCGGTGACCAGCAGCGCGCCGTGGGCGTGGAGGTCCGGCGGGCGGTCGTACGAGTCGCCCGCGGCCGAGCTCTGCTGCCAGTCGTTCCACGCGGACAGCCCGACCAGCCGGCCGACCGCCCACATGGTCAGCGCCGAGAGCAGGCCACCGAGCGTCACCCCGATCAGGATCGCCGGACCCCGGTCGCGGCGCAGCACCAGCCACGCGACGATCGCGGCGACCAGGCCGAACCCGAAACCGATGAGCGTGAACCAGCCGTCGGCAGCGATGTACTCCTCCGGCGACGGGTCGTTGACCACGATGCCGTTGCCGCCGGCGTTCACCACCGGCACCGTCGGCGCGAGCCAGGCCCAGAGCAGCCCGAGAGCGGCGCCAGCGACCGCCATCACCACGATGATCACGACCGCGACCAGCAGCGTACGCCGCCAGGGGCGCTTCACCCGCGGCGGCTCGACAATCGTCCAGCCCTCCTCGGGGCCCTGGTCGCCGGACTCGACCGCTTCCGGGCCGGGCGGAGGACCGTACAGATAGACCGGGTCCGGATCGTCGCGCCGCTGCATCGGATCCTGGTGGTTCGGATCCTGGTGCGCCGAGTCCGGGTGGTTCGGGTCCTGGTGGTTCGGGTTCACGCCCCGATCCTGCCAGGTCCGGCTGGACGTCCGCTGCGGACCATCACGCGACCGCCGACGGACCGAGGATCATCTTCAGGTCGGCCCGCAGCGCGGGCGTCGGCGCGACCTTGAAACCGCCCAGCCGCATCACCGTCTTGCGGCTGCCGTTGAGCAGGTGGACATGCACCTCGGCGTCACCGGGGTGGCTGACCAGGATCTCCTTGAGATCGGCCACCAGCGGCGGGGTGCACCGGGTGATCGGCATGGTCAGCGTGATCGGCTTCGAGTCCGGGTTGTGCGTCACGTCCGGCATCGACATGTCCATCGCCATGATCCGCGGGGTGTCGTCGCGGCGGTCGATGCGGCCCTTGACCACCACGATCGCGTCCTCGGCGATGTACTGGCCGATGACCTCGTAGGTGTTCGGGAAGAACAGCGCCTCCACCCCGCCGGCCAGGTCCTCGAGCGTCGCCGACGCCCACGCCCGGCCCTGCTTGGTGATCCGCCGCTGGACCCCGGTCAGGATGCCGGCCAGCGTCACGACCTGGCCGTCCGGGACCGAACCGTCCTCGTTCAGCGACGCGATGGAGGTGTCCGCCGCGTTCGCGAGCATCTGCTCCAGGCCGGCGAGCGGGTGGTCGGAGACGTACAGACCGAGCATCTCGCGTTCGAAGGACAGCTTGTCGCGCTTGTCCCACTCACTGTCGGTGATCGTCGGCATGGCCACGGTCGCGGCCCCGCCGTTCTCGTCGCCGAACGCCCCGAACAGGTCGAACTGCCCCGCGGCCTCCTTGCGCTTCACGTCCGCGAACGCGTCGATGGCCTCGGCGTGCACCGCGAGCAGGCCCTTGCGGCTGTGCCCCATGGAGTCGAACGCGCCGGCCTTGATCAGCGACTCGATCGTCCTCTTGTTGCAGGCGACCGCGTCCACCTTCGACAGGAAGTCGTAGAAGCTGGTGTAGTCGCCCTTCTCCTTGTGGCCCCGGACGATGGCCTCGACCACGTTGTGGCCGACGTTGCGGACCGCGCCGAGACCGAAGCGGATGTCCTTGCCGACCGGGGTGAACGGGCCGGCGGACTGGTTGACGTCGGGCGGGAGGACCTGGATGCCCATGCGCCGGCACTCGGCCAGATACATCGCCATCTTGTCCTTGTCGTCACCGACACTGGTCAGCAGACCACCCATGTACTCGGCCGGGTAGTGCGCCTTCAGGTAGGCCGTCCAGTAGGACACCAGGCCGTACGCCGCGGAGTGCGCCTTGTTGAACGCATACCCGGCGAACGGGACCAGGACGTCCCACACCGCCTGGGTGGCCTCGTCGGAGTAACCGTTCTGCTGACAGCCCGCCAGGAACGGCTTGAACTCCTTCTCGAGGATCTCCTTCTTCTTCTTGCCCATGGCCCGGCGCAGCAGGTCGGCCTGGCCGAGGGTGTAACCGGCGAGGATCTGCGCGGCGCGCTGCACCTGCTCCTGGTACACGATCAGGCCGTGGGTGGGCTCCAGGATCTCCCGCAGGGGCTCCTCGAGCTCCGGGTGGATCGGGGTGATGTCCTGCAGCTTGTTCTTGCGCAGCGCGTAGTTGGTGTGCGAGTCGACGCCCATCGGGCCGGGGCGGTACAGCGCCAGGACGGCGGAGATGTCCTCGAAGTTGTCGGGCTTCATCAACCGCAGCAGCGAGCGCATCGGGCCGCCGTCGAGCTGGAACACGCCCAGGGTGTCACCGCGCGCCAGCAGGTCGTACGCCTTGGGGTCGTCCAGCGGCAGACCCAGCAGGTCGAGGTCCAGGTCGTGGTTGAGCTTGATGTTCTTGACCGCGTCATCGATGATCGTCAGATTTCGCAGGCCCAGGAAGTCCATCTTGAGCAGGCCGAGCGTCTCACACGTCGGGTAGTCGAACTGCGTGATGATCACGCCGTCGGCCGGGCGCCGCATCAGCGGGATGTGGTCGATGATCGGCTCGGCGCTCATGATGACGCCGGCCGCGTGCACACCCGTCTGCCGGATCAGGCCCTCGATGCCCCGCGCGGTGTCGATGACCTTCTTGACGTCGGGATTCTGCTCGTACAGCGACCTGACCTCACCGGCCTCGCTGTACCGCTTGTCGTCCTTGTTGAAGATGCCACCCAGCGTGATGCCCTTGCCCATCACGTCCGGCGGCATCGCCTTGGTGATCTGGTCGCCCACGGCGTACGGGAAACCGAGGACGCGGGAGGCATCCTTGATGGCGGCCTTCGCCTTGATCGTGCCGAACGTGGCGATCTGGGCGACCTTGTCCTCGCCCCAGCGGTCGGTGACGTACTTGATGACCTCGGCCCGCCGGCGCTCGTCGAAGTCGATGTCGACGTCGGGCATCGAGATGCGCTCGGGGTTGAGGAACCGCTCGAAGATCAGGCCGTGCGGGATGGGGTCGAGGTCGGTGATACCCATCGCGTACGCGATCAGCGACCCCGCCGCCGAGCCACGCCCCGGGCCCACCGCGATGCCGTTGCGCTTGGACCACTGGATGAAGTCGGCGACCACGAGGAAGTACGACGGGAAGCCCATCTGGATGATGATCCCGAGCTCGTACTCCGCCTGCTTGATGTGCGAGTCCGGGATGCCGCCCGGGAAGCGGGCCCGGAGCCCCTCGAACGCGGTGTGCCGGAAGAATTCCTCCTCGGAGTAACCCTCCGGGATCGGGAACCGGGGCATGAGATTCTTGAACGTGAACATGCCGTCGATGTCGACGCGCTCCGCCACCAGCAGGGTGTTGCGGCACCCCTGCTGCCAGGCCTCGGAGGAGTCGACGGCGCGCATCTGGTCGGCCGACTTCACGAAGTAACCGGCGCCGTCGAACCGGAACCGGTTGGGGTCGGCCACGTTGCTGCCGGTCTGCACACACAGCAGCACGTCGTGGGCCGCGGCCTGGGCCTCGTGGGTGTAGTGCGAGTCGTTGGTCACCAGCGGCTTGATGTCGAGCTTCTTGCCGATCTCGAGCAGCCCGTCACGGACCCGCTTCTCGATGGACAGGCCGTGGTCCATGATCTCGAGGAAGTAGTTGTCCTTGCCCAGGGCTTCCTGATACTGCGCCGCGGACGCCAGCGCCTCGTCGAACTGGCCCAGCCGCAGCCGGGTCTGCACGGCACCGGACGGGCAGCCGGTGGTGCCCATGATGCCCTCGGCGTGCTCCGCGATGATGTCGAAATCCATCCGCGGGTACTTGCCGAGCTGGCCCTCGATGGAGCCCCGCGAGTTGAGCCGGAACAGGTTCTTGAGACCGACCGCGTTGCGGGCCCACATGGTCATGTGGGTGTAGGCGCCGTTGCCGGAGATGTCGTCGCTCTTCTGCTCCGGCCGGCCCCACTTGACGCGCTTCTTGTGCAGCCGCGACTCGGGGGCGACGTAGGCCTCCACCCCGATCACCGGCGTGACACCCGCGGCTTTCGCCTGCGTGTAGAAGTCGTACGCCCCGTGCATGTTCCCGTGGTCGGTGATCGCCGCGGCGGGCATGCCGAGCCGGTTCGCCTCGGCGAGCAGCTCCTTCACCCGGGCGGCTCCGTCGAGCATCGAATACTCGGTGTGCACGTGCAGGTGCACGAACGAGTCAGACACCCAGGGCCCCCTAACGCCTGCGGCAGATACAGCCCTGCGAGCCTAGACCCGGGGAGGTACCGACGGCACCGGTGACACCCGATCTATTCGGCGAATGGCTCGATCATCACAGCTGCCGCCCGCAGCCAGGCCTGCTTGGTCTCGGGTTGTAGCACTCCGTACTCGATCGATGACCCGACTTCCAGCGCCGGGTCGTAAGGAACAACCGCGACAGCCCGGGTACGGGTGGCGAAGTGCTTGGCCAGATCGTCGAGCAGCGGGAGCTTCCCCGGCGACGGGCAGGAGATCAGCGTCACCGCGTTCGCGACGAGCTCCTCCTGGCCGGTCTCGTTGAGCACGTCCAGCATCCAGTCGGCGGTGAACGCGGCATCCTCGCGCGGCACCGTCGTGACGACCAGCTGATCGGCACTGCGCATCACGGTCTGCCAGTTGACGCTCTCCACGTTGTTGCCGGTGTCCACACAGATCACATCATGGGTACGCCGCAGCAGGTCCATCACCCGGCTGACGGTGCTCTGGTCCAGGCGCTGGGCGAAGCGCGGATTTTCCTCGCCCGCCAGCACGTCGTACGATCCGTCGGAGGCATGCCGCAGGTAGCCGTCGAAGAACTGCATCAGGTCGTTACCGTGCATGTTCTCGATCTCGATCAGGTCGCCGACCAGGTGCCGGATCGTGCGCGCGTGCCGGGCACTGCCGGCCCGCAGCCCCAGGGTGCCCCGCAGCTCGTTGTCGTCCCAGGCCAGCACACCCCGGCCCCGGACACTGCCGACCGTGGCCGCGGCCAGCACCGTCGCGGTGGTCTTGTGCACGCCACCCTTCGGGTTGGCGAACGCCAGCACCCGAGGCTTGCCCAGCTTCCGCCGAAGAATCGAGACCGCGCGGTTCTCCGGCTCCGGCCGGCTCTGATGCCGCCACTCGATCCGCGCCGGCGCCGGCGAGGTCGGACTCGGCGCGTTCTGCTGCGGCGCCCCCTGATGAGGCACGCCCTGATGCGGCACGGGCTGGTGGTTGGGCCCCGGCTGGTTAGGGCCGGGCTGGCCGGGTCCGGGCTGGCCGGGCTGAATGTGGCCGGGCTGGCCGGGACCCGGGTGGGTGGGCGCGGGCTGACCGAAGCCCGGCTGACCGGATCCCGGGTGGGTGGGCGCGGGCTCATACAGCGCGCTGGGCGGGGCCTGCTGCGGCACCGGAGCCTGCCGCGGGGGCGCCGGGTGCATCGGTGACTGCACCGGGGCCTGGAACGGCGCGGGTACGGGCGGCGCGAGCCCCGCGGCGGGCTGCGGCACCGAGGCCGACCCGACCGACGCGGCACCGCGCGGCGGCACCTGATCCGGCCCACCCCGCCCGATCGGCGGCGAGGGCCGGGTGGCGGGGTTGAAGAAGCTGTGCGGTTCGGCGTCCGACCGGGCCTGGAAACCCTCCCCGATCCGCGACTGCCGGCGAGACTCGAGAGGACCACCCGGCGACGGCTGGCTGCCCCACTCAGCACCCCGCTCGCCCCCCGGAGCACGCTCACCCGGGGCATGGTCCCCCGGGGCACGCTCACCCGGAGAACGGTCGCTCAGAGAACGGTCGCTCAGAGAACGGTCGCTCAGAGAACGGTCGCTCAGAGAACGGTCGCCGAGGAGTCGATCGCCCATCGGCCGGTCACCCATCGGGTGCTCACCCATGGAGCGGTCACCCATGGAGCGGTCACCCATCGGCCGGTCGCCCATGGGACCGCGCTCCAGCGGGGCCCGCTCCGGAAGCCCACCACGGTCGGCCACCGAACCCGGCCCCCGATCGGACATTCCACCCCGATCAGGCAGGCCGCCGCGCTCGGGCAGGCCGCCGCGCTCGGGCAGGCCGCCGCGCTCGGGCAGACCGCCACGCTCGGGCAGACCGCCACGCTCGGGCAGACCGCCACGCTCGGAGAGACCACCCCACTCAGGCAGCCCACCCCGCTCGGCAAGACCGTTCCGTTCAGGCAGGCCGTTTCGCTCAGCAAGACCGTTCCGCTCGGGCAGGCCACCACGCTCGGGCAGGCCACCACGCTCGGGCAGGCCGTTTCGCTCAGGAAGGGGCTGAGGGCCGCGTTCGCCCAGCAGGCCGCGGTCCGGCAGACCGCGGTCCGGCAGACCGCGGTCCGGCAGACCGCGGTCCGGCAGACCGCGGTCCGGCAGACCGCGGTCCGGCAGACCGCGGTCCGGCAGACCGCCGCGCTCGGGTTGTTCGGTGGCGCCCAGGCGTTCGCCGAGGCCGGCCCGGCCGGGGCGGCGATCGAGAGGGTTCAGTGGCGGCGGCGCCGGCGGGGAGTAGGGCTGCGGCGACTGGTCGCGCGTGCGCGGGTCGAGCGGGTTGAACGGGCGGCCCTGCGGGCGGTTGGGCAGCGGCGGCTGGCCGGCCTGTCGCCGGGCCTCGGCCTCGTCGTCCTGCTCGGCCTCGCGGGCTTCCTGCTCGGTGCGGGAACCGTGACGAGCCCGGTCGAGCAGCGCTCGCCAGCGAGGTGCTGGTTCCGCAGGCCGGCCCCAGCCGGTCTCGGTCCCGTCCACGGCTCGTCCTCCCAGCGCCTACTCGGTGCTCAGTCGATTCCTGCTCGATGCCTGCCCGGAGGACAGACCCCATGCCCGCCCGGAAGGCGAGATGCCCGCCCGGAAGGCAGACCACAACGCGTAACCGTTCAGCCACCTGACACTGCTTGTGGCAACCATCCGGTGCACTGTCCTGCACAGGCTACGGACGCCTACCCTATTCGGGCCACACCTGCGGGCCGCAAATACGCGCGCTCTTGGTCACCCATCGGCGCCGGGCGGGCGTACGGCTCCCGCGACTGTCAGTACGTCTCCGGACGCCGGCACGGATGTGTGCCGACGCAGTCTCAACGCCCGGGAGCGCCCTGGGATGCTCCCGGATCGGTGGTCCGCTGCTCGGGGACCGGATCGGTGGGCGGCACGGACGGTGCGGCGGTGCTCTCCTCCGGTGCCGGGGCGGACGTGCTGCGCCTGTCGGATGAGGCTGATGTCACACCGGCCCCGGACGATGAGGGTAGTGGCGCGGAGGTTTCCGGGGCAACCGCCGACGGGGCCGAAACTATCGGCCCGGAGGGGCTTTCCTCATCGGGGACGGTCGTTGTCTCCTCGGGCCGGACCGGGCGGAATTCGGTGCGGTCGAGGCTGCGTACCTCCGGTGCCGGGTCGACCGCTCGAACGTCGGAGCGGGCGGCGATCAAATCCAGCGCCGACGGGCCGGCCCGGACGACCGCGGCGAAGACGCAGGCACAGCGCGCGCGGAAGGCCGCCGACTCGGCGGCGGCGGTGCGCGCGGCGGTGTCGTACGCCCGGCGCAGCCGTTGTTCGTTGTCGCCGTCGCCGTGCAGCTCGCCGCCGAGCTTGCGGTAGTCGGCCTGTTCCACGTCCCGGGCGACCGCGGCGTCGAGCAGGCCGGTGACCACGTCCTCGGGCATCCGGTAGACGGGGATCCGGACGACCGGGGTCCGGGGCCCGGCCATCGGGGCCCGCGCGTACACCTGGGCGACCGGCACGTCGCCGAGCAGGCCGCGCAGGTCGTCGGGGGCGACGTAGGCCGCGAGGCTGACCAGCGCCCAGGTGTCCCCGGCGGTCGGGGTGCCGCCGGACGGGATCATCGCGGTCAGCTCGCCTCGGGTGGACCGCAGGTAGCCGGAGACGGACTGGCCGTCGACCACCCCGACCCGGACGACGTCACCGGCGGGGTGCTCGGCCAGGGGTCCCCGGTCGGTGCTGAGGACCACGGTGACCAGCAGCGCCGCGGCCGCCGCGAGGGCCAGCCCGGTCATGACGCGCAGCCGGAGCGGGCCGGGACCCGGGTGGGCCCGGCCGCGTACCAGCGGTGGCATCATGCGGTCCCCGGGCCACATGCAAGCTCCCCCTACGGCAGGTTCTCAGTTCGCGTCGCGGAGCGTGTCCATCGCGTACTCGAGGTCGGCCGGGTATTCGCTGACGAACCGGACCTCGTCGTGCGTGCGCGGGTGGACGAAGCCCAGCTCACGGGCGTGCAGCCACTGTCGGCCGAGCCGCAGCCGGGCGGCGAGGGTCGGGTCCGCACCATACGTGACATCGCCCACGCACGGGTGGCGCATCGCGGAGAAGTGGACCCGGATCTGGTGGGTCCGGCCGGTCTCCAGCTTGACGTCGATCAGGCTCGCCGACCGGAACGCCTCGATCGTGTCGTAGTGCGTCACGCTGGGCTTGCCGTCGTTCATGACCGCGAACTTGTAGTCGGCGGTCGGGTGCCGGTCGATCGGCGCGTCGATGGTGCCGCGCAGCGGGTCGAGGTGCCCCTGGACGATCGCGTGGTAGCGCTTGTCGACCTCGCGCTCCTTGAACGCGCGCTTGAGCACGCTGTACGCGATCTCGCTCTTCGCGACGACCATCAGCCCGGTGGTGCCGACGTCGAGGCGGTGCACGATGCCCTGACGCTCGGCGGCGCCGCTGGTGGCGACGTTCTGCCCCATCGCGAGCAGCCCGCTGATCACGGTCGGCCCGGTCCAGCCGGGGCTGGGGTGCGCGGCGACGCCGACCGGCTTGTCGACCACCACGATGTCGTCGTCGCTGTAGACGATGCTCATCCCGTGCACCGGCTCGGCCACCAGCGTGGGGGCGGTGACCGGCGCGGGCAGCGTGACCTCGAGCCACGACCCGGCCGCGACCTTGTCGGATTTCGGCCGCGGGTAGCCGTCGACCAGCGCGTCGCCGGCCTCGACCAGGGACGCGGCCGCCGTGCGGGACAGGCCGAAGAGACGCGACACGGCCTGGTCGAGACGCATGCCGTCCAGACCGTCGGGTACGGGCAGGGAGCGCGCGGTCATGAGGAAGCCACCTTCCGGGCGGGCTGGGAACCGTCCCGCTGACGCCCGGTCAACTCGAGCAGGACCGCGAGGACGACGCCCACGCTGAGGCAGCTGTCGGCGATGTTGAACACCGCGAAATACTCCCCGTACGGACCGAAGAGGCTGATCATGTCGACCACGTGCCCCTGGAACACGCCGGGGGCCCGGAACAGCCGGTCCCCCAGGTTGCCGAGCGCGCCGCCGAGCACGAGGCCCAGCGCGACCGCCCAGGGCACCGAGCGCAGCTTGGTGGCCATCCACCCGATCCAGCCGATCACCACGAGGGTCACCAGCGGGAACACCCAGGTGTAGCCGCTGCCCAGGCTGAACGCGGCCCCGCTGTTGCGCAGCAGGGACAGATAGACCAGACCACCGAGGATGCGTACGGGCTCCCCCTCGGTCAGGCCGTTCGTCGAGAGTTCCTTGACGACCTGGTCGATGATCACCGCGAGCAGTGCGGTGATCCCCAGCACCGCCACGGCCCTGGCGGTGAAGCCGGGCCGGGCGTCGTCCACCGGCATGCCGACCGGGGCGGTCCCGCCCGCGGTCTCGTCCGCCGGGCCGGCCCCGGCGGTGCCGCCCGTTGCCTCGTCCGCGTTCAGCGTCGTTCCTCCAACTGCTTGCAGGCCACACAGCGAGTCGCGACGGGGAACGCCGCCAGCCGCTCGACGGGGATGGCGTTGCCGCATCGCTCGCACCAACCGTAGTTGCCCTCGCCGAGCCGCTCGATGGCGCGTTCCACCTGTGTGACCCGCTCCAGCAGATTGTTCGCCAGAGTGATCTCCTGCTCACGCTCGAACGTCTTCGTGCCGGTGTCGGCCTGGTCGTCGCCGGCGGAGTCCTCGAGCCGTTCCCGCTGGGCGGCGGTCGCCTCGGTGAGCGACTGGTCGTACTCCGTCTGCAGCTCGTCGCGGCGCTCGACCAGCGCTACCCGGATCCGCTCGGTCTCTTCCGCGCTGCGGGACCGCTCGGGCGCGGCCTTCTCGGTTACCTTGGCCATCGTCGCTCCCCCTGAGCCGCGCCGGGCGCGGCTGAAATCGGTCGTGGTGTCGGCGGGTCCGCGGCCGCCCGCCGCTCCCGCCCGTCGGTGATCCGGCCGCGCCCCCACGCGGTCCGCGCGCAGCCCCCCGGCCGCGCTGTCCCCTGGTCCATCGGCGGCACTACCGCCCTCGCGGCCACACCGATGGGTGGCAAGGATACGGAACGTGAAGAGCCGCGACAACACGGCACACCGCCCCGGTCATCCCCAACCAGGACGAACCGCCCAGGTGCCCCGGTCGGATTCCCGACCCGCCGGGCCGGTCACGCATGATCGGCGCCGTCCTCGCCGAACCACCGGGCCAGCCGCCCCCGGCGGCTCACCGCCCGCAGCCGGCGCTCGGCGACATCCCGCACGTCGGAGGTGGCCACGATCAGCAAACTGTCACCCGTACGCAACCTGGTGTCCGGTCCTGGCACGAAGCCGGCACCGGCCCGCACGACCAGGGTGACACTCGCCCCGACCGGCAGGCGCAGCTCGTCGATGTGCACCCCGGCCAGCAACGACCCCGGCGCGACGTCGATCTGGAGCAGATCGGCGTGCATCCGCTCCAGCGGCGCGGCCTCCACGTGCACCTCGGCCGCCTCCGCGGGCGCGGTGATCCCCAGCCGCCGGGCGACCGGAGCCAGCGTCGTGGCCTGCACCAGCGTGAACACGATGACGAGCACGAACACCGCGTTGAACAGCCCGTCGGCACCCGGGGCCGCACTGGACAACGGGATGGTCGCCAGCACGATCGGCACCGCACCGCGCAACCCGGCCCACGACAGGAACGCCTGCCCCCGCCAGCCCAGCGCCCGCGAACGACGGGCGGCCACCGCCGACACCCACACCGACAGCGGCCGGGCCAGCAGCACCAGCACCAGCCCGACCACCAGCGCCGGCCCCACCGCGGCGGACAGCTCGGCCGGCGACACCAGCAGCCCCAGCAGGACGAAGAGCCCGATCTGGGCCACCCACGCCAGTCCGTCGGCGAACCCCAGGATCGCCCGCCGGTGCGGCAACCGCCCGTTCCCGAGCACCACCCCGGCGGCATAGACGGCCAGGAACCCGGAGGCGTGCGCCACCGCCCCCACGGCATAGGCGAGCACGGTCAACCCGACGGCCGCGATCGGATACAGCCCGGCGGACGGCAACGCGGCATGCCGCAGCAGCCACCGGCCGGCCCATCCCACGGCCAGTCCGACCGCGGTGCCGGCGCTCAGTTCGTACCCGACGAGGAGAAGTTCGTACCACCAGGGGTGACCGGCGGGAACCGGGACCGAGAGCAGAACGACCAGCAGCACCACCGGGGCGTCGTTCATCCCGGACTCGGCCTCGAGCGTGGCGACCAGCCGCGGTGGCAGCCGCAGGCGCCGCAGGGTGGCGAAGACGGCGGCGGCATCGGTCGAGGAGAGGACGGCACCGTAGAGCAGGGCCAGCCGCCAGTCGATCCCCAGCACCCAGTGCACCGCGCCACCGACCACCGCGACACTGACCGCGACCCCGAGCGTGGACAGCGTCGCCGACAGCCCCAGGACGGGCCGCAAGGTGCTCCAGCGGGCGGTCAGCCCGCCCTCGGCGATGATCATGATCAGAGCGCAGAATCCGAGGGTACGGGTGAGCTCGGCGTCGTCGAACCGGATCCCCAGCCCGGCCTCCCCGATCACCATCCCGATCAGCAGATAGACCAGCAGACTGGGCACCCCGACCCGGGTGGAGAGCCGGACCGCGCCGACCGCGACGAGCAGTACCCCGGCCCCGAGCAGCAGCCCCAGGTCGAGCCCACCGCTCACGGGGCGCCATCGAGCAGTTCTGCGAGCTTCGCACCGACGGCCCCCTCGACGACGAAGACCTTGTCCCGGCTGACGGCACCGATCTTGAGCTCGACCGCGGCCGGCCGCACACCCAGAGCGGAAGCCAGCGCCCGCCGTACGGCCTCGGTAGCCTTGCCGTCCACCGCGGGAGCCCCGACGGCCACGATCACCGCGGGCCCGTGCGGCCCCTCGTAACGCCCACCGACCCGGGTACGCCCGGCACCCGGCCGCACCCGCACCGCGACCGGAACCGGCCCCGCACCGGGCGTCCCTGCCACCCGGCGCGAGGTGACGGAGCCGCTCGATGCCGGGGCAGGATCAGGTCGGGACGGGCGCCGTTTGGCCATGCCCCATTGTCCCGATCATCGATTCCCCACCCCACCGGGGCCAGCCCACGACGGTGAGTGACCACCCCCGGTCACGCACCGCGGCCCGGCAGCGATCGACCCGTTCCCAGGTCGATCACCACCGGGCCGCCGGCCGGACTACATCATCGGCGGGCCGCGGCGGCCACCAGACGGTCGACCGGGCGGCACAGCCCGCACGGGCTGAAGCCGAGTTCGACCGCTTCCGCGACCGGGAGCGCCTCGGTCGACCTGCCTGTCAGATGCGGGCAGTCCGCCATGTGATAGCGCGGGCGGCCGTCGACCACCATGACCTCAGCGTCCATCCGGGCGATCCGGACCGCGTCGGACGGGCGTACCGCCTGGGGCAACGGCTCGTCGTCGGGATCCTCCGGGTCCGGAGCCGCGAAGTCGGCGTCCCGGGCGACCGGCTCAGCGGCCGGCCCGGATGAAGCCTCTTCCGCGGCGTAGCTCCGGCCCGCGCTCTGCTGGCCGAGGGCATCCGGCCCCGCGGAAGCCTCCGGACCGTCATCGATGCCGGACGGCGCTGCGACATCGGATTCAGCGAGGCGGGTGACGGTCGGCTCCGTCGAAGAGTCGTCCGTGGTCGAGGAGGACGGCTGGTCGCGTTCCCACGGTTCACCCGCACCCGGCGTCCGACGCCAGGAGTCGTCCTCCTGGGTCCGGGCCGCGTCGATCACCGAGGCTGCCTGGTCGTAGTCGGGGGAGATGTAGCCCTCGGGGTCCTCTTCCGGGGAGCCCGGGCCACGACGGCCGGTGCGGGTCGCGTCCGTTCCCGAGTACGGGGTGCGGTCCGCGCCGGTGTCGTGGTGGGCTGCCGGTGAGTGGTCCTCGTGCAGTGCCTCGCCGGGACTCGGATGCTGGGTCGGCGCCGGGTCCTGGTGGAGGTCGTCCGGTTCGTCCGCCGCCCGGGGTGGGCCGGTGAGGCCCTCCTCGGCGTCGCGCTGACCCGCGGCGTACGCGGCGGCACGGTCCGGTTCGGTGCGGTCGTAGGGGTCCTCGTCCAGCGCGGACGGGTCAGACACGGGCGGGTCGAAAGCGGACGTCTCAGACCCGGACAGGTCGTCGGCGTCGCGGGCGGCGGTGAAGCCGGATGTGGACGAGGTGCGGGAGCCGGGTCCGGTGGGTGTCCTGGAGCCGGGTCCGGCGGCCGCCCGGGAACTGGTCGTTCCGGGCGTGGTGGGGGTGCCCGGGCCCGCGGTGGCCGCGTAGGCGGCCTCGGGCGGGAACAGGGGGTCGGCGTCGGCGGGGAGGGGATCGCCGTACGCGGAGCGGCGGGTGGCCGTCTGCCGCGCGCCGATCACCAGGGCCACCGCGGCCAGCAGGCTGGCGACGATGGAGCTGATGAGCAGGGTGCTCGATCCGCCGGTGAGGCCGAGGATCAGCAGTGTTACGGCGACGAGGATGAGCAGGAGGCTGGCTACGATCATGGCTCATCCCCGCCGCAGTGGAGAGTGGTTTCGCACGAGGGGTGATGCGGGGCTCAGCGGCCCGTCTCGATCGAATTGGCGCGACTGCCGCCATACGATCCGGCCAGGCCCGCCGCGGCGAGACCGCCCGATCCGCCGACCGCGCGGTTGGCGTCGGCACGGGAGAGTTCGGTCTCCAGTCCCTGGCCACGGCCGTCGAGGTCGCGCAGCTGGCTCTCGAGGTAAGCCTTCAGGCGCGTGCGGTACTCGCGCTCGAACTGCTTGAGCTCCTCGATGTGCTTCTGCAGGGCCGAGCGCTTCGCATCCAGGCCGCCCATGGCTTCCTGGTGGCGCTGGCGCGCGTCCCGCTCGAGGGCGTCGGCCTTGGCCCGGGCCTCCCGGGTGACCTCCTCCGCCTTGGAGCGGGCGTCGGAGAGGAGCTTGTCGGCCTCGCGACGCGCGTCGGACACGTGGTCGTCGGCGGTGCGCTGGGCCATCATGAGGACGCGCAGTGCCTGCTGCTCGCCGTCACCACCACCGGACGGGGAGGCGCCGGCGCCGGGGCCCTGGGCGCGGACCGACTCGAGCTCGGCCTGCATCTGGCGGGCCGCCTGCTCGGCGGCGGACTTGTCACGCTGGACGCGGTCGAGCTGCGCCTTGATGTCATTGAGCTCGGCGGCCATCCGCGGGTCGGCGCTCGGGCCGGCTGGTGCGCCACCCCGTCCGCCGCGCTCCACCTGGGCTCGCAGCTCGTTGTTCTCCTCGATCAGACGGGCGAGCTCACGCTCGACCTCGTCCAGGAAGGCGTCGACCTCCTCCTCGTCATACCCCCGCTTGCCGATCGGGGGCTTCTTGAAGGCGACGTTGTGCACGTCGGCCGGGGTCAGCGGCATCGAAACTCCTCGGGTCAGTTGCGGCCGCGTGGGGCGCAGCTGATCGGGCCGGCCTCGGTCAGGAGGTCTGCAAGATCAGGCGCGCTAACACGAAGTTCAAAAGCACGAACAGGATAACCAGCAGGACCAGGGACGCCAGGTCCAAACTCACGGTACCAATTCGAAGCGGTGGGATCACACGCCTCAACGCCTTGAGGGGTGGATCAGTGACGCTCCACACCGACTCCAATGCCGCCGAGGCGCCGCGTCCCGGCTGCCAGCGGCGCCCGTACTGCAGCACCGCACCCAGCACGAACCTGGCGAGCAGCGTCAGGAAGAAGAGATAGACCAACAGATAGATGATCTGTAACACGATCGACAGCACGTCAGGCGGGTCCCTCGTTAGGGGTCAACTCTGGGTGAAGAAACCGCCCTCAGCGATCTTGGCCTTGTCCTCAGCGGTGACCTGGACGTTGGCCGGTGAGAGCAGGAAAACCCGGTTGGTCACGCGCTCGATCGTACCGCGCAGACCGAACGCGAGTCCGGCCGCGAAGTCGACCAGCCGGCGGGCGTCGCTCTCGTCCATCTCGGTGAGATTGATGATCACCGGCACGCCGTCGCGGAAGTGCTCCCCGATGGTGCGCGCCTCACGGTACGTCGTCGGGTGCAGCGTGGTGATCTGGTAACGCTGCTCCTCCTCGGCGGGCCGCTGGTGCACCTGCGTCTGCGGGGCCAGCGCGATGTTCTCCCGGCCCGTGTAGGCCGGCTCGCTCGCCGGGACGTGCGGCCGGGTGATGGAACGCACGCTGGCGCGCTCGCCCCGGTCGTGGTCGTGGTCCTCGCGGTCGAGTGCCGCGGCGGCCCGCTCGAGGCGTCCGCTGCCCCGGTCCGAGGTGCGGGCACGCGGCAGCGCGGGAGCCTCGTCAACCTCGTCCTCGTCGTCGGCGTACTCGTCCGCGTAGCGGTAACCGGTGTCCCGGTCCCGGTCGCGATCCCGGTCACGCTCCCGCTCGCGGTAGCCGCTGTCGCGGTAGCCACGGTCGTCGTACTGGTCGTCCTCCTCGACGAGACCGAGCCAAACACCAGCCTTGCGAAGAGCGCTCATGCGATCACCAGACCTTCGGCGCCGAACCGCTCGTCCATGCCCCCACCTCCGTCTTAATGCGGCCCGCACCCCCTGCGAGCCGCGTCCCCCCTTGCACGGATTCCGCGATCTTCAAACCTTTTCGGACCACGGCACCCGTCACGACGCTGCGTCGTCGGGCGCGGCGGCCGATCCTGGCGAGGACCGGGAGCACGTCGCGCGTGAACAACACGTATGTAGTTTGCTGCCCGCCGCAAGGCTACCGCAGCGTGTTTCGCATCCCGAGCAAAGAACTACCGATCCGTACGTGTGTCGCCCCGCGCGTCACGGCCTGCTCAAGGTCGCCGCTCATCCCCGCGGAGATGACTGTGGCCCCGGGATGGACGGCCCGCAACCGGGCGGCGATACCAGCCAGTTCATCGAAGGCCCGCAACGGCTCCCAGTCGCGGGGAGCGACGGCCATCACTCCGCCCAGCCGCAGCCCATCGGCCGAGGCGATCGCGTCGGCGATCCGAGCGAGATCCCGCTCGGGATCCGGCGAAGAGGCGTCGACCGCTCCCCCGCGCGCCGGGTCGCCGTCGAGGCTCACCTGGATGAGGACGTCGAGCGGCCGCTCCCGCAGCCGGGCCGCGGCCGCGCCCAGGGCGGTGGCGAGCCGCACCGAATCGACCGACTCGACCACATCGGCGTAGGTCACGACCGATTTCGCCTTGTTGCGCTGCAGCTGGCCGACGAAGTGCCAGCGCAGCGGCGCGTCCACGGCGGCGGCCTTGGCCGCCGCCTCCTGGTCCTTGTTCTCGCCCACGTCCGTGACGCCCAGCGAAGCGAGCAGGGCGACGTCCGACGCGGGATAGGTCTTGGTGATCGCGACCAGGGCGACGGAGCCCGGGTCGCGATCGGCCGCCGCGCAGGCGCGCGCGATCCGCCCGGTCACCTCGGCGAGCGAGGTGGCGAGCTCGGCGCGGCGCGCCTCAGCGGAGAGAGCCGTCAAGAAAGAAGTTCCTCAGGAGCCGTTCTTCAGGAAGTCCGGCACGTCGACGTCGTCGAAGAGCACCCGGCGCGGCGGCGGCGTGGTCGCCGCGGGCGGGGTCGACGCCGGCGGGTTCACCGGCGCGGGCACGCTGGGCGTGGACACCGGCGCGGCGGCCTGCGGCGCGACCTTGCGGGCCTGCTCCACCGGCTTGTACGAGGGTGTGCCCCCGTCGAAACCGGCGGCGATGACGGTGACCCGGACCTCGTCGCCCAGTGCGTCGTCGATGACCGCGCCGAAAATGATGTTGGCGTCCGGGTGGGCCGCGTCGGTGACCAGCTGCGCCGCGTCGTTGATCTCGAACAGGCCCAGGTCGGACCCGCCGGCGATGGAGAGCAGCACGCCGCGGGCGCCGTCCATGCTCTGCTCCAGCAGCGGGCTGGAGATCGCCTTCTCGGCCGCCTCGACCGCGCGGTTGTCGCCGCGGGCGCTGCCGATACCCATGAGGGCGCTACCGGCACCGCTCATGACGCTCTTGACGTCGGCGAAGTCCAGGTTGATCAGACCCGGGGTGGTGATCAGGTCGGTGATCCCCTGCACGCCGGAGAGCAGCACCTGGTCGGCCTGCCGGAACGCGTCCATCATGCTGATGCCGCGGTCACCGAGAGCGAGCAGCCGGTCGTTCGGGATCACGATCAGCGTGTCGCACTGGTTGCGCAGTTCGTCGATGCCGGACTCGGCCTGCACCTGACGGCGCTTGCCCTCGAACGAGAACGGCCGGGTGACCACACCGATGGTCAGCGCCCCGAGCTTGCGGGCGATGTTGGCCACCACGGGCGCTCCGCCCGTACCCGTGCCGCCGCCCTCGCCGCAGGTCACGAACACCATGTCGGCGCCCTTGAGGACTTCCTCGATCTCGTCGCGGTGGTCCTCGGCGGCGTTCTTGCCGACCTCGGGCTGCGCACCGGCGCCGAGACCACGGGTCAGTTCGCGGCCGACGTCGAGCTTGACGTCGGCGTCGGACATCAGAAGCGCCTGGGCATCGGTGTTGATCGCGATGAACTCGACTCCCTTGAGCCCTACCTCGATCATGCGGTTCACGGCGTTCACGCCGCCGCCACCGATGCCGACGACCTTGATGACCGCCAGATAATTGTGCGGAGGTGTCATCGGGCTCAGCCTTCCCTTCCAGGGTTGGCGAACGTCGAGGCCCCAGCTGTTCTTCCTCGGAGAACAGCCACCGACGTCCGCTCGCTACAAGGGAGGGCGAGGAAACCCTCACCCTCTACTAGAGGCTTAGTGTTATGTCAACTACTCAACCTCTCGGGGCAACGTAAGCGGACGTGTCGCCCGATCCAAGGACCGACGCGGCGTGTCGGCGTCCGCTTACGAGGCGAGTATCCGACTCAGCCGTAACCTGCGACGGAATGCGCCGTTTGACGCACTCTGTCCGGTTGATAACGCCACACTCAGCGAATGGTCACCACAGTGGGCGCGCTCACATCGATCCAGTCGCCGTCGCGTTTCAACAGCACTGTGGCGACCTGTGCCTTGCTCTCGCTCTGGGTGTCGTCGCCCCAGACGATGGTCCGGCCCATCCGGAGTTTCAGCGTGACCTGTGCCGGCGCCGGCACCGACACGGAGATCAGTTGCTCGCGCAGCTCGTCGGTCAGCGAGCCGAGCACCACCAGCGCGGCGCGGGTCTCGATGTCCGCCGGGCCGGGCTCCGCGAGCTTTGCCACCGGCAGATCCTCCGGGGCCTGCGCGACCGTGCGATAGGGCACGCCCTCGGCGTCGATCAGAGCGAAGGCCTCACCCACGGGTACGGCGGCCACCGGCGTCCGCTCCACGACCTGCACCTTGAGCGTCGAGGGCCAGCCGCGCGACACGATCGCCCGCTCCACCGCCGGCAGGGCCTGCACCCGGGCCCGCACCGCGTCGAGGTCGACCCGGGCGAGCGGCTCGTTCATCCGCACCGCCGCGGCGTCCTCGACCTGCTGCGGGGTGACCAGCTCGGTGCCCACCACCTCGACGTCGCGCACGCCCAGCACCGACGTCGCGTACACGGTCCAGCCGAGGGCGCCGAGCACGACGGCCACGCCCAGCGCGACCGCCCACGGCAGCACCGCCCGCAGCCGGCGCCGGCGGGCGCGGGCCATGAACCGCCGGACCGACGGGGGTACGGCGTCCGTGTCCGCCCGCACCAACCGCCAGTTCCGCCCACCGCCGTCACTCATGGTTACCCCCGGACCGGAATGGATCAGCTTTCGGCGAGCGCCACCAGGAGCTCGTCGCCCATCAGCGAGATCGGCGGCGCACCCATCGTCACCACGACGTCACCCGGCCGGCTGCGGCGCACGACCTCGGCCGGGACGTCCTCCCACGACGGCACGAAGATCTTGTGCTCGGCGGGGAGGTCGACGGCCGCGGTGAGCGCGACACCGCCCTCGCCGGGCCCGCGGGTCTCCCCCGGCCCGAAGACCTCCATGACGATCACCTCGTCGGCGATCGCCAGCCCCTCGGCCAGCTCGGCCTGCAGGTCACGGGTGCGGTACACGCGGTAGGGCTGGAAGACCACGACCAGCCGCCCGTCGCCGGCCACGTCGCGCAACGTCCGCAGCGCCGCCTTGACCGACGTCGGGTGGTAGGCGTACTCGTCGTAGACCCGGACCCCGGCGACCGTGCCCTTGCGCTCGAAGCGCCGCCGCACCCCCGGGAACGACGCGAGCGCCTCGGTGATCTTGTCGAGCGGCAGGCCCAGCCGCAGCGCGGTGAGCACCGCGGCGGCGCTGTTCAGGCCCATGTGGTGGCCCGGCAACGCGAGGGAGATCTCCCCCAGCGGCTTCCCGTCGAGCGTTGCCTGGAAGCGCACCCCCTGGGGGCCGGTGACCACATCGGTGATCCGCAGGTCGGCGCCTTCGCTCTCCCCGTACGTGTAGACGGTCCGGCCCTTGGCGCGCAGCGCCTCGACCATGCCGTGCACACCCTCGTCGTCGGCGCAGGTCACGACGAACCCGTCCGGGTCGGTGAGCTCGGCGAACTCCAGGAAGCCGGCCTTGAGTCCGTCGAGGTCGCCCCAGTTGTTGAGGTGGTCGCCCTCGATGTTGGTGATGATCGCGACGTGCGGGCGGTAGACGAGGAACGACTTGTCGCTCTCGTCCGCCTCGGCCACGAAGTAACCGCCGGAGCCGTGGTGGCCGTTGGAGCCGGCCGCGGAGATCTCGCCACCGATCACGAACGACGGGTCCTCGCCGGCGTGCTGCAGGATCACCGTCATGATCGAGGTGGTGGTGGTCTTGCCGTGGGTGCCGGCCACCGCGATCGTGCGGCGCCCGGTCATCGCGGCGGCCAGCGCCTCGGAGCGGTGCAGCACCCGCAGGCCCCGGCGGCGCGCCTCGGCGAGCTCGACGTGCTCGAACGGGATCGCCGTGGAGTACACGACCGTGTCGACGCCGTCGAGGTTGGACGCCTCGTGCGCCATGTGCACCGTGCCGCCGAGCGCGCGCAGCGCCACCAGGGCCGGCCACTCCCGCAGCTCGCTGCCGGAGACCGGCACACCGCGGGTGAGCAGCAGCCGGGCGAGACCGCCCATGCCGACACCGCCGATGCCGATGAGGTGGACCGTGCCTAGGTCCTCGGCGGTCAGACCGCCGGCCGGCTTCAGCTGCGCCGTGTTCACAGGGCCACTCTCCCAATCGTCGATACGGTCATCGTGCCGCCACCGCCTCGACGACGAAGTCCAGCAGTGCCTCGTCGCCGTCCCGCCGGCCGTAGGAGCCGGCGGCGCCGCCCATCACGGACAGCCGCTGTGGATCGCGGGCGAGCGGGATGATGGTCTGCTCGATCCACTCCGGCGTGAGCTCGGCGTTGTCGACCAGCAGACCACCGCCGGCGTCGACCACGGGCAGCGCGTTGCGTTTCTGTTCCTGGTTGCTGTGCGGGTACGGCACGTAGACGGCCGGCATGCCGATCGCCGTGGTCTCGGCGACCGTGATCGCGCCGCCCCGGCAGAGCATCAGGTCCGCGGCAGCGTATCCGAGCTGCATGTCCGACAGGTAGGGGACCACGACATAGGGCACCGGCAGGTCGCTGGGCACGTCGAACGGGTCGTTGCGCCCGCCCTGCACGTGCAGCACCTGGATGCCCGCGTGGGACAGCTTCTTGGCCGCGCCGGCCACCGCGAGGTTGATCGTCCGGGCCCCGGAAGAGCCGCCGGAGACGAACAGCACCGGCAGGTCGGGGCGCAGGCCGAAGTGCTGCAGGGCCTGCGGGCGCAGCGTGGGCCGGTCCATCCGGGCGATGGCGGTGCGCAGCGGCACCCCGACCACCTTCGCGTCGCGCAACGACTCGGCCGCCGCGGGCTGACCGGGGAACCCGACCGCGATGTTCTTGGTGAACTTCATGCCCATCCGGTTGGCGACCCCGGGCGGCACGTTCACCTCGTGGATGACAATGGGCAGCTCACGCCGCCAGGCCGCCAGGTAGGCCGGGACCGACACGTAGCCGCCGAAGCCGACCACCACGTCCGCCTTGACCTCGTCCAGGATCTGGCCGGCCGCGTGCGCGGACTTGTACATCCGGTCCGGGGTGCGCAGCAGGTTCAGGTTGACCGAGCGCGGGAGCTGGAACGCCGGGATGACCCGCAGGTCGTACCCCGCGGGTGGGATCAGCTCGTTCTCCATGCCCTTGGGGCTGCCGAGGGTGGTGATCCGCACCTCGGGGAAGTGGCGGCGCAACGCGTCGGCGAAGGCGAGCAGCGGATAGATGTGACCGCCGGTGCCTCCCCCGGCGAGCACCACCGACCGGAGCGAACCCATCACCGCCTCCTCACACCCCCCTTGTTCACGGGTGCCCGGGTGGAGGGGCGCGACGAACCCGGCCGCCGCGGTGGGGGGAGCGGCGGCAGCGGGGCCCAGACTAGCCGCACCCACCGCGACGGCGGACGGGCGTGCAGGGCCCGCGCGGCGTCCGGTTCGGCCCGGGCACACGCGGCGAGGATGCCCAGCGCCGCCATCGTCACGGTCAACGCGCTGCCACCTGCGGAGATGAGCGGCAGCGGCACGCCGGTCAGCGGCAGCAGGCCGATCACGCCACCCATGTTGATCACCGCCTGCGCGACGAGCCAGGTGGTGATGGCGGTCGCGGCGAGCCGGCGGAACGGGTCGTCGACGCGGCGGGCGATCCGGAACCCGGTGTACGCGAGCACAGCGAACAGCACCGCGATCACCATGCACCCGACCACACCCAGCTCCTCGGCGACGACGGCGTAGATGAAGTCGTTGTCGGCGGCCGGCAGCCAGTTCCACTTGAGCGCGCCCTTGCCGAGTCCGACGCCGAACCAGCCACCCTCGTAGATGGCGGAGCGAGCCTGCAGGATCTGGTAGCAGTAGCCGAGGTCGCAGTTCTCCGGCATGTGCAGCCACATGGTGATGCGCAGCAGCCGGTAGTTCGGCTCGCCGGCGCTGCCCGAGCCCGCGCCGCGCGACGCCGCGGCGATCAGCAGGCCGATCCCGGCGAGGCCGAGCACCCCGAGCGCGCTGAACACCCGCAGGCGCACCCCGGCGGCCCAGAGCAGGCCGACGATCAGGGCCAGCAGCACCAGCATGGTGCCGAGGTCGTTGTAGCCGACAAGGATGAACAGCACGCCGACCACCGGGAACAGCGGCATCGACAACTCGCGCCAGTAGCCGAGCGACGCGCCCTTGCGCACGATGATGTCGGCGCCCCAGAGCACGACGCCGAACTTGACGAACTCGGCGGGCTGCAGACCGACCGGGCCGATGTACAGCCACAGCAGGTTGCCGGTCAGCGGGCCGAGCGTGACGACCTCGCCGTTCTGCGAGGTGGGCAGCACCCCGACCGCGCCCAGCGCGCCGAGCAGGTCGAGCACCCCGAGCAGCAGCACGGCCACGCCGAGGACGTAGATGCCGAGGAAACGCAGCGTGCTCGCGGGCAGCCGCTGGCACACCCAGAACCCGAGCAGACCGAGCACCGCGAAGATCAGCTGGCTCTGGACCGCCGAGAACGCGTTGCCGTCCTCCGCGTACGCCTTCACGCTGGTGGCCGAGAAGACCATGGTGAGGCCGATCAGCAGCAACAGGCCACTGCTCGCGATCAGCAGATAGTACGAGGACAGCGGCCGCGCGAGCATGCCGTGCACCGCGGGCAGCAGCTGCTGGCTGAGCGACCTCGGCTTCAGCGGCGGTGGCGCGGGCTGCACGGTGGCGGCCGGCGACACGGTGACCGTGGTCCGGGACTCGAGCTTGTCCTCCCCCATGCCCACCATCATGGTGCGGCGACACGCCAGGCCCGGGATGCGCACCTGGCGTGTCGGAAGAGATCTATCCCATTGCCGCGAGGAAGTCGCTGTAGAACAGGCCCAGACCGATCGCCACGAAGATGCCGGCGACGATCCAGAACCGCACCACGATGTTGACCTCGCTCCATCCGGCCAGCTCGAAGTGGTGCTGCAGCGGCGACATCCGGAAGACCCGCTTGCCGGTGGTCTTGAACGAGATGATCTGGATGACGACCGACATCGTGATGATCACGAAGAGGCCGCCGATGACGATCGACAGCAGCGTGGTGCGGGTCGCCATGGCCAGGCCGCCGATGAGACCGCCCAGGCCGAGCGCGCCGGTGTCACCCATGAAGATCCGGGCCGGCGACGTGTTCCACCACAGGAAGCCCACACAGGCCCCGGCCGCCGCGGCCGCGATGAGCGTGACCTCCAACGGATCCCGTACCTCGTAGCAGTAGCTGCCGGTGTAGTTGATGTCACCGCACCAGTGCCGGTACTGCCAGAACCCGATCAGCGAGTACGCGCCGAGCACCAGGATCGACGCGCCGGTGGCGAGACCGTCGAGGCCGTCGGTGAGGTTCACGCCGTTCGACATCGACATGATGACGAAGACGAACACCAGGACCGAGCCGACCTTGCCGACGTCGAGGAAGCTGATGTCGCGGATGAACGAGATGTGCTCGCTGGCCACGGTCTGCAGGTTGGTGCTGGGCACGTACAGCGCGGCCACGCCCAGGCCACCGCCGACCAGGAGCTGGCCCAGCAGTTTGCCCTTCGCGCTCAGGCCCGCCGAGTTGCGCTTGCGCACCTTGAGGAAGTCGTCCAGGAAGCCGACCGCCCCGCAGAAGACGAACAGACCGAGCAGCACCAGCGCGGTCATGGTCGGCTTGACCTGGGCGATCTGGGCCTCGGGCAGCGTCGTCAGGGCGATGTGCCCGGCGACGTACGCGAGCACCGTGGCGATGATGAACGCCACGCCACCCATCGTGGGGGTGCCCCGCTTGCCCTGGTGCGTGGCCGGGCCGACCGACCGGATCGGCTGGCCCGCCTTCAGCGCGGTGAACACCTTGATCGCCACCGGGGTGCCGAACAACGAGATGATGAACGCGACCGCGGCCGCGACGATGACTGCCCTCACGGGCCAACCTCCCCAGTGGCCGGCTCCGCGCGCAGCGCGTCGGCCACCTTCCACGTCCGGTACCGCGAACCCTTGACCAGCACGACATCTCCCGGGCGCAGATCGCCCGTCACCGCCGCGATCGCCTCCGCCTGGTCGGCCACGGCGACAGCCTCACCCTTCCATCCCGGTACGCCGGCCGCGCCGTCGAGCACCGGGGCGGCCTCGGCCACCGCGACGAGCCGGTCGACGCCCAGCTCCGCGGCGAGCCGCCCGACCTCCTCATGGCCGGCGACCTCCTGCTCGCCCAGCTCGGCCATGTAACCGAGCACGGCGATCGTGCGGCCGTCCCCGCCCATCGACACCAGTGCCCGCAACGCGGCGGCGGTCGAGGACGGGTTGGCGTTGTACGAGTCGTCGATGACGGTGACCCCGTCCGGGCGGTCGAACACGTCCATCCGGCGGCTCGAGACGATGCCCACCGCACCCAGCGCGACGGCCACGTCCGCGAGCGGCATCCCGGCCTCCAGCGCGACGGCCGCGGCGGCGAGGGTGTTCGCGACCTGGTGCCGCCCGGTCACCGCGAGGCGCACCGGCGCACTCTCACGTCCCACCACCAGGGTGTACGACGCCCGGCCCCGCGGATCCACGCTCACGTGCTCAGCGCGTACCGTCGCCTCGGGGTTCTCACCGGTGAGCACGACCCGCGCCCGGGTCCGCGACGCCATCGCGGCGACCAGCGGATCGTCGGCGTTGAGGATCGCGACGCCGTCCGCGGGCAGGCTCTCGACCAGCTCGCCCTTGGCCCGGGCGGTGCCCTCGATCGAACCGAACTCGCCGATGTGCGCGGCGCCCACGTTCAGCACCGCGCCGACGGAAGGTGCCGCGATCCCGGCCAGGTAGGCGAGGTGCCCGATCCCCCGGGCGCCCATCTCCAGCACCAGGAACCGGGTGTCCGGGGTCGCCTTGAGCACCGTGCACGGGAAGCCGAGCTCGTTGTTGGGCGAGCCCGGGGGCGCCACGGTCGCACCGAGCCGAGCGAGCAGCTGCCCGATGTAGTCCTTCGTCGTGGTCTTGCCGGACGACCCGGTCAGCCCCACCACGGTCAGCTCCGGCAGCCGGCCGACGACCTCGTGCGCGAGCTTCGCCAGCGCGGCGAGCTGCTCGCCGACCACCACGCCGGGCTGACCGGTGTCCCGGGTCCCCAGCACCGCGGCGGCCCCGGCGGCGACCGCGCCGGCGGCGTAGGCGTGACCGTCGACGTTCTCGCCCTCGAACGCTACGAACAGCCCGTCAGGCATCGGGGCGCGCGAGTCGTACTCGACCGGCCCGCTCACCGTCGTGGCCGGGTCGGCGTTGACGACCCGTCCCCCGGTCACCGCGGCGATCTCACCCAGTGTCATGCGGATCAAGCGGCACCGCCCGCGCGGGCTTCCAGCGCCGCGGCCAGCTCGATCCGGTCGTCGAACGGCAGCACCTCGCCGTTCACCTCCTGGCCTCGCTCGTGTCCTTTGCCGAGGACGGCCACGATGTCGCCGGGACCGGCGAGCCGCACCGCCTCGTCGATGGCGGGCCGGCGGCCCGCCACTTCGATGATCTTCGCAGCCGCGCCGGCCTGCGTTCCGCCGACTGATAGTCCAGGCTTGGATAGCGACTCCGCCCCCTGGCGGACCGCGGTGCGTACGACCTGCGGGTCCTCGGTGCGCGGGTTGTCGTCGGTGACCACCACGACGTCCGAGCCGCGCGCGGCGGCGGCGCCCATCAGCGGCCGCTTGCCGGTGTCCCGGTCACCGCCGGCCCCGATGACGCAGACGAGCCGGCCACCACGGGCCGTCGCCAGGTCACGAAGCGCGGTCAGGGCGGCCACGATCGCGTCCGGCTTGTGCGCGTAGTCGACGAAGCCGAGCACGTCGCCGGGGACGGTCACCCGCTCCAGCCGACCGGGGACCCCGGGACACGCCGCGATGCCGTCAGCGGCCGTCTGGGGGTCGATCCCGGCCGCGGTCAGCGAACCGAGGGCGAGCAGCGCATTGGCCACGTTGTGCCGGCCGGGCAGTGCCACCCCGGCCCGGAGCGGACCGCCGGGACCGACGGCCACGAACGTCTGGCCCTCGCCGGCCACCACGACGTCCTCGGCGTGCCAGGTCGCCGCCGGGTCGCCGTCCGCCGAGTACGTGATCGTGGCCGGCTTGCCGAGCGGCTTCAGCGCCGGGTCGTCGGCGTTGAGCACCTCGAAGCGGCAGCGGCCGTCGAACAGTTTGGCCTTCGCGGCGAAGTAGTCGTCCACGTCGGTGTGGAAGTCCAGGTGGTCGAGGCCGAAGTTGGTGTAGCCGCCGACGGTGAACCGCACCCCGCCGACCCGGCCCATGGACAGCGCGTGGCTGGACACCTCCATCACGACCGCGGTGACCCCGAGCTCGACGGCCGCCGCGAGGATCGCGTGCAGGTCGGTGGCCTCCGGGGTGGTCCGCGCGCTCGTGACCACCAGGTCGCCGAGGCGGGTCTCGACCGTGCCGATCAGGCCGGTGGTCAGCCCGGCGGCCCGCAGGCCCGACTCGACCAGGTACGCGGTGGAGGTCTTGCCCGCCGTCCCGGTCAGCCCGATCACGGTCAGGCGGGCCGAGGGGTCGCCGTAGATCGCGGACGCGGCCACACCGAGCACCGCGCGCGGATCCGGCACGACCACCACCGGCAGCCCGGCACCGGCGGCGAGCTCCCGGCCGGCCGGGTCGGTCAGGACCGCGACGGCACCGGCCTCGGCGGCGGCACCGGCGAACTCGGCGCCGTGCCGGCGGGCTCCGGGCAGCGCGGCGTAGAGATCACCGGGCCGGACCTCGCCGCTGGCGTGGGTGACACCGGTGATCGCGGCGTCGTTGTCGGCGTCGTTGACGGCTGGAACAGCCTCAACCAGCACCGCTAGGTCGGCCAGCCGATACGGCCGGACAGTCTGGGGACGGGGAATGCCAGGCACGGCGTCAGACCCTACCCGGTGACACGCACACCGCTGCGAACGCCATACGGGCGCGCTATTCCTTCCAGTCGAATCTCGGCGCGGGGGTACCGGACGGTGGCACACGGTATTGCACGAGCGCCGCGGACATCATCTTGCTGAACGCCGGAGCGGCCACGTCGCCGCCGGTGCCGGTCGCCACGTCCGCGAAGACACCGACCACGAACCGCGGGTTCTCGGCCGGCGCCATGCCGATGAACGAGCTCGCGTTGTGCTTGGTGTACCGGCCGTTGATGAGCAGGTTGCCGGTGCCGGTCTTGCCGGAGATCCGGTAGCCCTCGACCTTCGCCTTGCCCCCGGTGGCGCCCTTGGCGTCGACCACGGCCTCCATCATCTCGCGCAGCTCCGAGGCGACCTCGGGGCTCAGCACCCGGTGCGTCTCCGGCGGGGCCGCCGCGGTGACCTTGCCGGTGTTCCCCGACGTCGTCGACTTGATCAGGTGCGGCTGGATGTACGTCCCGTCGTTGGCGATCGCCGCGTACCCGGCCACCATCTGCAGCAGGGTCGCGTCCACGCTGTGCCCGATCGGCACCGAACCGTACGACGAACCGCTCCAGTCGGCCGGTGCGAGCAGCGCCCCGGACGCCTCGGCGGGCATCCCCTCGTCGGTCGACCGGCCCAGCCCGAACTTCTGCTGGTACTCGTAGAGCTTCTCCTTGCCGAGCTTCTGACCGATCCGGATCGTCCCCACGTTCGAGGAGTACGCCAGCACCTGCGGGATGGTCAGCTTCGTGCCGGCCGGGAACGGGTGCGTGTCGGGGAACGTCGTCCCGCCGAGCTCCAGCGCCTTGCCGACGGTGATCTCCGAATCCTTGGTGATCACCCCCTCCTGCAGGGCCGCCCCGATGGTGAACGCCTTGTGCGTCGACCCCGGGTCGGTGATCACACTGGACACCGCGTCGTCACGCTCGGCCGGCTTGAAGTCGAGCGGCTTCTGCGCGTTGTACGTCGGGTAGCTCGCCTGCGCGAGGACCTCGCCGGTCCGGGCGTCCATCACGACCGCGCCGCCGACGGTGGCACTGACCTCCTCCATGTACTGCTGGAGGTACTGCTGCACGTCGAACTGCAGGAAGCTGTCGATGGTGAGCTGCACCGAGGAGCCGGGGGCGGCGGCGGTCTCCCGCTTGTACCCGCCCGGGATCTCCTTGGCGAGGTCACCGTTACCGGTCTCGTACACCTTCTTGCCGTCGACACCGCGCAGCACGTCGTTGTACCGCGCCTCGATGCCCTCCAGACCGGTGTGGTCCTCGCCGGTGAAACCGATCAGGTTCGCGGCCAGGTCGGCGCCCGGCACGTCACGCCGCTCGTCACGGCCCCAGCCGATACCGTCCAGGTCCAACTTCTTGATCTTGTCCGCCACCGCGATGTCGACGCCCCGGGCCAGATACTCGAACCGGGACTCACCACCGCCGGGCCGTTTCTTCTTCGCCATCAGCTGCATCAGCTTCGACTGCGGCACCCCGAGCAGCGGCGCGAGCTGGGCCGAGGCGCCCACCGGATCGGTCACCATCTCCGGGTCGGCATAGATGTGCCGGGCCGCGACACTGTGCGCGAGCACGGCGCCGTTACGGTCGGTGATGCTGCCGCGCGGCGCCGGGAGAACCACCTCGATGAGCCGCTTCTGACGCTGCTCCAGCAGACTCTGCGCGGACGCGGGCGAATCCATGACCTGCAGCACGACGAGGCGCACCCCGATGGTCGCGAACAACGTCAGCGCGAGCACCGTGCCCAGCCGCAGCCGTTTGCTGCTGCTGGCAAGTTTGGGCGGCTCCGCCGGGACAACCCGGAAGCCATCGGTACGCGAACCCGGGCGCGATTCCGCCCGCAGCCGCCCACCGCTCCCCGTCCTGGCCCGCTCACCAGCACCACCCCGGCCCCCGCCGTCGCGCGCGCCGCTCCGGCCCCCGCCATCGCGCAGGCCGCCCCGCCCCGCACGGTCGCCGCCGTCCCGCGCCCTGCCGACCCGGACACCGCCATCTCGCGCACCGCCATCTCGCGCACCGCTCTCCCGCGCGCTGGTCTCCCGGGCCCGGCTTCCTCGCACGCTGCTTTCCCGCGCGCCCGCCGCACTCCCCCGTCGGGTGCCCGCTGTGCCATCCCGGCGGGTGCTCGCGGAACCGTCCCGGCCCGTGCCCGCTGCGCCGTCCCGGCGGGTGCTCGCTGTGGTGCCACGGCGGGGGTTCGCGGTCGAGCGGGTGCGGCCGGTTCCCGCGGTCGCGCGCGTCGGCTCGGTGCGGGTGCGCCGTTCCTTCTCCTCGGCCGTGCGCCGCCTCGCGGTCGTACCCTTGCCCTTATCGGATTTATCGCCTTTATCAGCCCGGGCCCGGCGCTGCGGCGGCAGTTCCCGCTCGCCCTCGCGCCGCCGGTCGGCCTCTTCGTGCCGGCGGTCCCGCGACGGCCGCCCGCCGTCCAGGACCTGCAACGACGGGCGGAAGGGGTCACCGGTCCGGCCGGCGCGCGGCGAACGGCTGCGCTGGTCGCTGCTCTCGCGCACGGTCCGGCCACGCGGCGTGTACGCACGGGCCTCGCCGATCCCGCCGAAGCCCCGCTCCTCGTCCTCAGGAGTCTGGTCTTGGGACGAAGAACCGCGCCGGGGATCCTGGCCCCGGCGCGGCGTCCCGTCTGAACGCGGCACCCCGCTACTGCCCCGCGACCGGGGCGGTGCCCGCCGGATCCGCCGGCGCGTCCGGTGTTGCCGAGTCCTGGGCGGTGACGGCAGGCTCACCGTTCGCCGGCGTCATCACGCCGATGATCTTCCCGTCCGGCATCCGGATGAACGCCGGCGAGTCGGCCTTGACCAGGCCGAGCCGCTTCGCCGCCGCGTCCAGGCTGCCCGGCATCTTGTTCAGGTCGATCTCGTTCTTCAGCGCCTGCTGCCGCGCGTCCAGAGTGCTCTGCTGCTTCTCCAGCGAATCCAGCTTGAACGAATTCTCCGCCGTCTTCGTGTTGATCAACAGAATGCCGAGGACACCAGCGATCACGATGCCCACCACCAGTGCGATGAACGGCGCCCGGGGCGCGTTGATCGGTGCCGGCGGTGCGACCCTCAGGCGCGGCGTGGCCGCGCCCTCACGCAGGCCACCGGCCCGCTGCTGGTCGGCGTCGAGCTTCAGCGCCGTGGCACCGTCGACCGGGAAATCCCGCGCCCCCCGCGCGGTCCCCCTGATGCCGGCCGGCTTCCACCGGCTCTTGTCCGTCTGGCTCGCGGTCCGGCCCCCCGACCGCGACGCCGCTGTCCTGCGCTCGCTCAATGCCCCTCCCCCTTCTTCCTTGCCCCCGGGCGTTCCCGCCCTCGTCCCCCGGCCACCGGCATCCGGGCCCGTTCGCGGGCGGCCCCCGATGCCGGCTCGTGCTCGTCGATCCGTTCCGCCGCGCGCAGCTTCACCGAAGCCGCACGCGGGTTCTCCGCCACTTCCTGTTCCGTCGGCGGTTCCGACCCCCGGGTCAGCAACCGCAGACTCGGACCGGTGCCCGGCAACTCGACCGGCAGATCGATCGGGCCGGTGCTGCGCGCCCTCTCGGCCAGGGCGCGCTTGACGATCCGATCCTCAAGAGAGTGGTACGACATGACGACAAATCGCCCTCGGGGCGCGAGCCGGTCCAGAGCGGACGGCAACGCGTTCTCCAAGGCGGCGAGCTCCCCGTTTACCTCGATGCGCAGTGCCTGAAACGTTCTTTTCGCAGGATTTCCACCCGTACGCCGCGCGGCGGCCGGAATCGCGTCCCGCACCAGGTCGGCGAGCAGGCTCGTCGAGACGATGCGTGCCTTCGCCCGTTGCTTGACGATCGACGACACCACCCGGGTGGCGAACTTCTCCTCGCCGTACACCCGCAGGATCCGGACCAGTTCACCCGGCTCGTACCCGTTGACGACGTCCTCCGCGGTGGGCCCGTCGGACTGGTTCATCCGCATGTCCAGCGGAGCGTCCTTCGAATACGCGAACCCGCGGTCCGCCTCGTCCAGCTGCAACGAGGACACACCCAGGTCCATCAGCCCACTGTGGAACGCCGGCAGCTTCAGCTCGGCGAGCGCCTCCGGCAGCTCGTCGAAGACCGCGTGCACGAGATGGGTACGCGCCTCGAAACGAGCCAGTCGATGCCGCGCGTGGGCCAGCGCCTCGGGGTCGCGGTCGAGCCCGACCAGCGTGACGTCCGGATACCGCTCCAGCACCGCCTCGGCATGCCCGCCGAGTCCGAGAGTGAAGTCGACGTGCACCGCCCCGGGCCGATCCAGCGCGGGGGCCAGCAGCTCGATGCACCGCTCGAGCAGCACCGGCACATGCGTGCCTCGCAGCTCCCCCATGTCGACCCCCATAGCCCCAGCTCTTTCTCGCGCGTGCCATCCGTACACCGGTGTGTTCCGGTGGTCTGTGTTCCGGTCGTCCGTACTACCGCCAGACGTCGTTCCGTACCGCCAGATCCCCATCCGCTCGTGCCCGTTTGCCGTTCGGGCGCGCCCTCTGGACACACGCCTGGCGCCGGGGAAGAGGCGCCAGGAGCGGGAGCGGCTGGAGATCTCGCAGTACGGCGGCAGCGACGTCCGGACCGTCTCGACGGCCGGCAGATGCCACGCCTACAGTCCGCCGGGCAGCACCCCCTCCTCGATGTCGGCGAAATCGTCCTCGCTCGCCGAGAGGTACTGCTCCCAGGACTGCTTGTCCCAGATCTCCACCCGGGTACTCGCCCCGATCACCACGAGCTCACGGTCGAGAGCCGCATACTCCCGCAGGTGGACGGGGATGGTGACCCGCCCCTGCCGGTCAGGGATCTCGTCGTGCGCACTGGCGAAGAACACCCGGCTGTAGGACCGGGCAGCCTTGTGGGTGACGGGCTGGTCCCGCAACTGCTCCGCGATCCGCTGGAACTCCGGCATCGGGAACACGTACAGGCAACGCTCCTGCCCCTTGGTGATCACGACACCTCCCGCCAGCTCGTCCCGGAACTTCGCCGGAAGAATCAACCGGCCCTTGTCATCCAGGCGAGGGGTGTGCGTGCCGAGGAACATCCGGCCACCCCCCTGCCCATTCGGCGGCTTCGCGGTCCGCCTGGTTCACTCGGGCCGGCAGGTCCAGTCCGGCCTGCCACTGCGCTCCACCTTACTCCACTTCCCTCCACCCGCAACCGGAATCGGCCCGTCCGCGAACCGTATTCGCAGACGAATCCGCACGTCAGACGCGGTGGAGCGGGGGTGGAGGGCTTCAGCCCTCAGACCATGGTCCACTTTCCGACAAGCCGCCCACCCGGGCACGAAACTCCACCGATTTCGGGCGTTCCAGGCCCCAAAATGCCCTCAGGGGAGGGAAGTGGAGGAAAGAGAGGAAGCGAAGTGGAGGGAAAAATCAACCCCCACGCCCCCATCAGCCACCCACCCCTGCCCGGACCACCCGCTACCGCAGGCTGTTGCCCACCCCACACCACCCACGACCGCCACCCACCGCCGGCGGCATCCTCCCGCTCGACGGCCGAGACGGATCGGCCCGGACGGAGGCGCACAATCCCCCACCGGACACGTCTCCCGCACGACGGTAGAGACGGATCCACCTCGCTCAGGACCGGCCCGGATGGATGCGCCCACTCCCTCACCGGACGGACGCACCGCTCAACCGACTGCGACGGACACTCCTCCCACGCCAGGCGGGCGCACCGCTAGGCCGACCGCGACGGCCTCTCTCGCACCACGCGGGCCCGGCCGACCGCAACAGACACCCTCCCCACGCCAGGCGGGCGCACCGCTCGGCCGACCGCGACGGACGGAGAGCCTTCTCGCGCCAGGCGGGCCCACCGCTCGGGCGCACCTCGACGGCGCCGGGAACGGCCGGCAGCCCAAACAGGAAGAAAGAACGATCGTTCTACCGGCAACCGGAGGATGCCAGGACAGGACCGCCCGACCGAGGTGGGTGGAGAGGCAGCCCGGCCGAGGGAGGCAGGCGGCCGAGGGAAGCAGGCGGCCGAGGGAAGCAGGCGGCCGAGGGAAGCAGGCGGCCGAGGGAAGCAGGCGGCCGAGGGAAGCAGGCGGCCGAGGGAGGCAGAGAGGCCGATTCACCAGGCTGCACGATGCGCTGCGCAGCGCCGGGGACAGCCCCGACCGGGCCGGTGCCGGACGACAGCAGGGCGCGGCCTGTGGAAGGCCGCGCCCTGCTGAACTGTCCACTGCTTATCTTCGGTGCCTGGCCGCTCTACTTCCCGGCGATCCGGAGGTCGTCAGGCCGCGAGGCGGCGTACGACGTAGTTGCTGCTCCAGATCTTGTGCTTGCCGACCCGGGCTCCCGAGTGCGGCGAGTCGTAGATGTAGCCGCCACCCGCGTAGATGCCGGCGTGGTAGCCGTGGCCGCCCGAGCGGAAGACGATCAGGTCACCGACCTGCTTCTTGCTCTTGCTGACGGACTTGCCGTAGTTCTGCTGCGAGTTCGCCTTGTGGGGCAGGCTCTTACCCGCGGCCTTCTTGTACACGTACTTGGTGAAGCCCGAGCAGTCGAAGCGCTTGGGGCCCGACGCACCGTACTTGTAAAGAGCGCCCTTGTGCTTCTTGGCCTCGGCCAGGATCTTCGCGCCGCTGTTCTTGACCGTGATCCGGACGCTGCCGGAGTTGAGCGCCTTGACGGAGCCGCTGCCGGTGTACTGCGTGTGGAGCCGGACGCTGCCCGTGGGCTTCGTCGTCAGGGTGGCCGTGCCGCCCTTGTTCAGCTTCTTGGTGGCAATGGTGACCCACTTGCCGTTGCGCTTGGCCTGCAAGCGTACGGATCCGCTGGTCACGACCTTGCCGGTCTTGGGGTTGATCACCTTGGCGGTCACGGAGACCTTCTGACCCCACTTGATGGTGCGAGCGGAGTAGCGGTTGGCGATCTTGGGGGTGACCTTCGCCGCCGCTGCCGCCTTGACCACGGGGGCCGCGGTGACGGGCGCTGCTGCGGCGGAGGCTGCCGGGGTCGCGACCAGTTGGCCGGCGCAGAGGCAGAGTCCCAGGGACAGTGCTGCTGTTCCGGTACCGACGGACATGCGGCGGCCACGGCTCGAACTGCGTTCGTGCACGGTAGAGATATCCCTCCGGCACGCCTGCGAGGTTAGCTGTCGGGTTCGGGCGGGAAGGTGTGCCCGGTCGCCAGGAAGACGACTTCACCCCAAGGTCCGCGAGTCTGTTCGGCTCGTGATCGGACCGGTTATGGGTCCCCCGTCCCTGCCCCCGTCTGCCTGTTTTGGTCGTTCGAGTTCGTCGGTCGCTCCGAACGGACCGGGGCAGGGCTCGGCGTGATCCGTTCGATGCGAGCGGCGAGCGGGTGCTCACCGGCCCGTCCTTGCTACCTGAATTTTCCGCCGACCGTTAGCCCCACCGTCATCACTGTGAGTAATTGGCACGCGAGCCGATGTCCGCTTTGTAACCGCGCCGTGACAAATGCCGCGACCCTGTGCGCATGGTCGATCACACTGCGCCGATGGTTACGGGTGAATCAGAACACACAAAAAGCCGCAGCCGGGCTGATCATGGACGCCCACCAGGTCGGACTATTGCCATCGCAAACACCCCTACCGGCGCTAATACGGCACCGGACGACCCTGGTTGATCATCCTTTCGGAGGAGGGCGGCCGGAGGAGCGGTGCGGTTGTCCACAGGCCCACCTGGGACCACTCGACGTAGTGTCCGTTTCCGGTACCCTCGCCACCGTGACGGACGGGAAAATGCCCCTGCGGGCCAAGGTCGCGAGTTCGGTCTCGCGCGGTGCTGCCGCCCTCTCCAGGGTGGCGGGCCGCGGTGACGGCTCGGTGATCGGCGGGTGGATCGGTCTCAAGATCGATCCGGACCTGCTGCGCAACCTCGCGTCCGGGCGGGCCATCGCGCTCGTCTCGGGCACCAACGGCAAGACGACTACGACACGTTTCGCGGCGGCGGCCCTCGGGGTGCTGGGCCCGGTCGCCACCAATTCCTTCGGCGCCAACATGCCCACCGGGCACACGTCCGCACTGGCGAAGGCCGGGGCGACCCCGTTCGCCGTGCTGGAGGTGGACGAGCACTACCTGGCCCGGGTCATCGAGGAGACCACGCCCCGGGTCGTGGCCCTGCTCAACCTCTCGCGCGACCAGCTCGACCGGGCCAAGGAGGTGGCGATGATGGCGCAGATGTGGCGCACCGCACTCGCCGCCCACCCCGACGTCGCCGTGGTCGCCAACGCCGACGACCCGATGGTGGTCTGGGCCGCGGTCAACGTGGCGCACGTGAGCTGGTTCAGCGCCGGCCAGCGCTGGACCGACGACTCCTGGGTCTGCCCGGAGTGCGGCTCCCCGATCAACCGCGCCGACGGCGACTGGTGGTGCACCGGCTGCACGCTGCGCCGCCCCAAGGCGCAGTGGTCCGTCGAGGACGACGGCGTGCTGGACCCCAAGGGCGACTGGCACCTGGTCAAGCTGCAGCTGCCGGGCCACGTCAACGTCGGCAACGCGGCCACCGCGCTCGCCGTCGCCGCGGAGTTCGGTGTCCGCCCGATAGAAGCCGTGCCGCGGCTGGCGAGCGTCGCGTCGGTCGCCGGGCGCTACGCCCAGGTCGACCGGGACGGGCGCAACATCCGGCTGCTGCTGGCGAAGAACCCGGCGAGCTGGCTCGAGGCCTTCGACATGGCCGAGACCGCGCCGACCCTGCTGTCCATCAACGCCCGTGACCCCGACGGTTTCGACACGTCGTGGCTCTACGACGTCGACTTCTCGCCGCTGCGGGGACGGCCTGTCTACATCACCGGCGACCGGGCCTACGACCTCGCTGTGCGCCTCGAGGTGAACGAAGTGGCGTTCCGGCACGTGCTTACCTTCGACGAGGCAGTCCAGGCCACCCCGCCGGGACGACTCGAGGTGATCGCCAACTACACGGCGTTCCAGGACATCCGAGCGGAGCTGGACCGTGTCAACTGAGCCTGCCCGCCGCGGACAAACGAGGAAAAACCATGAGTGAGAGCACTCTGCGGATCGTCTGGATCTACCCCGACCTGCTGTCGACGTACGGCGACCGGGGCAACATGCTGATCCTGGCCCGTCGCGCCGCCCTGCGCGGCATCCCGGTGGAGACCTACCAGGTGCGCTCCGACCAGGCCATGCCCGCGACCGCCGACATCTACCTGATCGGTGGCGGCGAGGACGGCCCCCAGGCGCTCGCCGCGCAACGGCTCATCGCCGACGGCGGCCTGCACCGCGCGGTCAACCAGGGTGCGGCCGTGCTGGCGATCTGCGCGGGCTACCAGCTCTTCGGCGGTTCGTTCTACGCCAAGGGCGCCCAGTGCCGCGGCCTCGACCTGCTCGACATCAACTCGGACCGGGGCGAGACCCGCGCGGTCGGCGAGGTCCGCGGCGACATCGACCCGCGGCTCGGGCTGCCCCCGCTGACCGGCTTCGAGAACCACGGCGGCCGTACCCATCTCGGCGCCGGCGTCGCCCCCCTCGCGCGGGTCACCGCCGGGATCGGGAATGACGGGCAGACCGAGGGCGCTTGGAACGGGAAGATCCTCGGCACGTACGCCCACGGCCCCGCACTCGCTCGCAACCCAGCTATAGCCGATCTGCTACTGCGTTGGGCGATCGGCGCGGATAGTCTTCAACCTCTCGACGACACCTGGGCCGAACGCCTCCGCGGCGAACGACTCGCCGCCGCGAGTACCGTCTGACCCAGCACGCACCACCAGCACCCGATGGCACGCCAGACCAGCACTTTCCTGGACCGACGAAAAGTAGGGGCGGTACGCCTGCATGACTGACATCCTGATCGCCCCGCGGGGCATCAACACCCCCGCCGCGGACCCTCAGGCCAGCCAGCAGCTCACGGCCGCCCCTGCCGCCGACCTCGTGACCACCGACGAGGTGGCCACGCCGATGAGCCGGCGGCACCGCCTCCTGCGCTTCGGTGTCCTCGGGGCGGTCGTCGCCGGCCTCGGTGTGGCCGCCATGGTGCTGCCGCTGCAGGCCATCGCCGACTCGATCGTGGCGCTCGGCCCGGCCGCGGCCATCGTGGTCGCGGTGGTCGGCGGTCTCCTGCTCTCCGTCCTGGTGCCCCGCACGGCCATCACGGTGGCCTGCGGCGCCCTGCTGGGCCCGGCGACGGGTGCCGCCACCGCGCTGGCCGCCGCGGTGATCGCCGCGGTCGCCACCTACTACGCGGGCCGCTGGGCCGGCCGCGGCGCCCTCGGCGCCAAGAACGGCAGCAAGATGGAACGCCTCGACGGCTGGCTCAACCGCCGTGGCCTGTCGGCGGTCCTGCTGGTCCGCTTCCTCCCGCTCGCGCCGTTCGGCCTCATCGGCTACGCGTACGGCACGACGTCGGTCTGCCGCAAGCGCTACCTGCTCGGCACCACGCTCGCCTCGATCCCGTCGGCCGTCTCCTACGCGGTGATCGGCGCCGCGGTGGCCGCCCCGGGCTCGCTGAACCCGCTGACCCTGGCCCCGGCCGCGATCGGCATCGGCCTCACCACCACGATCGTCTTCCGCTGGCGCCTGGCCGCCAAGCGCACCGCGGCCGCCGCCATGACCGCTGCCGCCATGACCGCTGCCGCCGCGACCGCCTGACCAAGCACGACAAGAAGCCCGGCCGGTGACCACCACCGCCGGGCTTCTTGCATGTCGGCCCGACGACGGACCGGCCGCTCAGGACAGCGCGGCGAGGTCCTGGAAGTAGCCGGGGTAGGTCTTGGCCACGCAGCCGGGATCGGCGATCTCGATGCCCGGGGCGCGCAGGCCCAGCAGGGACAGGCTCATGGCCATGCGATGGTCCTCGTACGTGGCGAACCGGGTGGGCCGGGGCCGGCCCGGGTTGATCGTGAAACCGTCCTCGTCCTCGGTGGCGTCGATGCCCGCCCGGCGCAGCTCGGTGACCACGGCCGCGATGCGGTCGGTCTCCTTGCCGCGGATGAAGCCGATGCCGCGGACCCGGGTCGGGGAGTCCGCGAAGACCGCCACCGCCGCCAGCGTCTGGGCGGTGTCCGAGATGTCGGCCATGTCGACGTCGACGCCGTGCAGGCGGCCGGTGGAGCTGACCGTCATCGAGGTGTCGGTGCGGGACACCGTTGCGCCCATCCGGGCGAGGACGTCCGCGAACCCGACGTCACCCTGCAGGCTGTCGGTGCCCAGCCCGGAGACCGTGACCCGGCCGCCGGCCACCGCCGCCGCGCCCAGGAAGTAGGAGGCGGCGGTCGCGTCGGGTTCCACCGCGTAATCGGTCGGACGGTAGGCCCCGGCGGGGACCGTGAGGCCGGTGACGACGACGCCGAAAGCGGCCATGACCGCCCTGGTCATCTCGACGTACGGCACCGAGACCAGCGGCGAGGTCAGCGCCACCGTCAGCCCGTCGCGCATCAGCGGGCCGGCCATCAGCAGCCCGGACAGGAACTGGCTGGAGATGTGCCCGCTGACCTGGACCTCTCCCCCGCGCGACGGCCCCCGGACGGCGGCCGGCAGGCAGCCCGGCTCACCCAGCTCCTCGACCTCGGCGCCGACCTGGCGCAGCGCGTCCAGGACCGGGCCGAACGGGCGGGCCCGCAGCTGCGGTGTGCCGTCGACGACCGTGCGGGCGCCGAGCAGTGCCGCCGCGGGCAGGATGAAACGCGAGGTGGTGCCGGACTGCCGCGCGTCGACGGGCCCGCCCTTCGAGCAGGGGCCGGCCACGGTGACCGTACGAGATGAGGGGTCAGCGGTGACCGACGCGCCCAGCGCGGCCACCGCGTCCATCATCGCCCGGGTGTCGTCGGCGAAGAGCGCGCCGGTCAGCGTGGAGGTGCCGGGGGCGAGCGCGGCGCAGACGAGCGCGCGGTTGGTGATGCTCTTGGAGCCCGGCGGGCGCACGGTGGCGTCCAGGGGCCTGGTCAGCGGGGTGAGATGCTGCACGTCGGGCATGCCGGCATTGTGACGCGGAAAAGGCCCGCCGGAGCGAGCCTTTTCCACCAGTTGGTACCGGATCAGACGACGACGCTGACCAGCCGTCCCTTGACCACGATCACCTTGCGGGGCTCGCGTCCGGCCAGCGCCTCGGCGATCGCTTCCAGCGCCGCCGCGCGTACGGCGTCCTCGGTCGTGTCCGGCGCGACCTCGACCCGGCCGCGGACCTTGCCGTTGATCTGCACCGGATAGGTGATCGACTCGGCCTTCAGCTGAGCCGGGTCGGCGACCGGGAAGTCCGCGTAGGCCAGGGTGTCGTCGTGACCCAGCTTGCGCCACAGCTCCTCGGCCAGGTGCGGGGCGAACGGCGACATCATCAACACCAGCGGCTCGACCGCCTCGCGGGACACCGTGGGCAGCGGGGTCAGTGCGTTGGTCAGCTCGATCAGCTTGGCGATCGCGGTGTTGAAGCGCAGTTCCTCCATGTCGGCGCGGACGCCGTCGATGACGCGGTGCAGGACGCGGCGGGTCTTGGCGTCCAGCTCGGTGTCGCCGGCCCGGATCGCACCGGTCTCCTCGTCGACGACCAGGCGGTAAGCGCGCTGCAGGAAGCGCTGCGAGCCGATGACCGCGCGGGTGTCCCAGGGGCGCGACGCGTCCAGCGGGCCCATCGCCATCTCGTACACGCGGAACGTGTCGGCGCCGTACTCCTCGGCCATCTCGTCCGGGGTGACCACGTTCTTCAGCGACTTGCCCATCTTGCCGTACTCGCGGGCCACCTCCACGTCGCCGTGGAACCACTTGCCGTCGCGCTCGACGACCTCGGACGCCTCGACCGGGAAGCCCCGCGAGTCACGGTAGGCGAAGGCCTGGACGTAGCCCTGGTTGTACAGCTTCTTGAACGGCTCGAACGACGAGACGTGGCCCAGGTCGTACAGGACCTTGTGCCAGAAGCGGGCGTACAGCAGGTGCAGCACGGCGTGCTCGACGCCACCCACGTACAGGTCGACGCCGCCCGGGTCGCCCTCGCCGCGCGGGCCCATCCAGTAGGCCTCGTTCTCGGGGTCGACCAGAACCTTGTCGTTACCGGGGTCCAGGTAGCGCAGCTCGTACCAGCAGGAGCCGGCCCACTGCGGCATGGTGTTGGTCTCGCGGGTGTAGGTCTTCAGGCCGTCGCCCAGGTCCAGCTCGACCTGCACCCAGTCCTTCTTGCGCGACAGCGGCGTCTCCGGCTCGCTGTCGGCGTCGTCCGGGTCGAACGTACGCGGCGAGAAGTCGTCCACGTCCGGCAGCTCGACGGGCAGCATGGTGTCGGGCAGGGCGATCGGCAGCCCGGTCTCGTCGTAGACGATCGGGAACGGCTCGCCCCAGTAACGCTGCCGGCTGAACAGCCAGTCACGCAGCCGGTAGGTCGTGGCGCCCTTGCCGTGCCCCTTCTCCTCCAGCCAGGAGATCATCGCCGCCTTGGCGTCGACCATCCCCATACCGTCCAGGAAGTCGGAGTTGACCACCGGACCGTCGCCGGTCCAGACGCCGTCGTGGCCCTTCGGGACCTCGATGGTACGGATGACCGGCAGGTCGAACGTCTCGGCGAAGTCCCAGTCGCGGGTGTCGTGCCCGGGCACCGCCATGATCGCGCCGGTGCCGTACCCGGCCAGCACGTAGTCGGCGATGAAGACCGGGACGCGGGTGCCGTTGACCGGGTTCGTCGCGTACGCGCCGGTGAAGACGCCGGTCTTGACCTTGCCCTCGGCGGTGCGCTCCTCCTCGGTCTTGGCCGCGGCCTGCGCGCGATAGGCGGCCACCGCCGCTTCCGGGGTCGGGTGGCCGCCGGTCCACACCGGGCGGGTCCGGTCCGGCCACTTCGCCGGCACGATCGTGTCGACCAGCGCGTGCTCCGGCGCCAGCACCATGTAGGTGGCGCCGAACAGCGTGTCTGGGCGGGTGGTGAACACCGAGACGCGGTCGTCGCCGTCCATCGCGAAGTCGACGTGCGCACCCCGCGAACGCCCGATCCAGTTGCGCTGCATCAGCTTGACCGGCTCGGGCCAGTCCATCACGTCCAGGTCCTCGACCAGCCGGTCGGCGTACTCGGTGATGCGCATCTTCCACTGCCGCAGCGACCGCTGGAAGACCGGGAAGTTGCCGCGCTCGCTGCGGCCGTCCGGGGTGACCTCCTCGTTGGCCAGCACGGTGCCCAGCCCGGGGCACCAGTTGACCGGCGCCTCACTGACGTAGGCCAGGCGGTAGCCGTCGATGACCGTACGGCGCTCGACCGCGGACAGCTCAGCCCAGTTCCGGCCGTCCGGCGTTTCCCGCGTGCCGTCTTCCAGCGAGGTGATCAACTCGGTGATCGGGCGGGCCTTGCGCAGGTCGCGGTCGAACCAGGAGTTGAAGACCTGCAGGAAGATCCACTGGGTCCAGCGGTAGTACTCCGGGTCGGTGGTCGAGACCGAGCGCCGGTCGTCGTACGCCAGGCCCAGCCGGCGCAGCTGGATCCGGTAACGCTCGACGTTCTGCTCGGTGGTGGTGCGCGGGTGCGTGCCGGTCTGGACCGCGTACTGCTCGGCGGGCAGGCCGAACGCGTCGAAGCCCATCGGGTGCAGCACGTTGAAGCCGGTCATCCGCTTGTAGCGGGTGTACGAGTCGGTGCCGATGTAGCCCAGCGGGTGCCCGACGTGCAGGCCGGCGCCCGACGGGTACGGGAACATGTCCTGCACGTGCAGCTTCGGGGCGCCCGCGCGCGGGTGCGAGGGATCGGCCAGGTCACCGGTCGGGTTCGGGGCGTGGAACGTGCCGTTCCGGGCCCAGAAGTCCTGCCAGCGCGGCTCGATCTCGTTGGCCATCGCGGCCGTGTAACGGAACGCCGGGACGTCCGTTCCGGTTTCGGACTCGCTCATCGTCACCATCTCGTTTTCGTTCACAGCTCTTTGAACTTCAGTTTTCCGCCGCGGGAAAGATCAGCCTGGCCCTGGACATAAAAAAGCCCCCTTCCACGAGGGGGCGCCGCGCTGGTTCGGAGGAACCGCGCGGCTAGCTAAGAAGCAGGAAGCCAGAGACCATGCCCAGATGATACCCGTACGACCTCCGCGGCGACGACCGGTGTCCGGATGGGCGATTTCGCAACCCAGTCGATATGCGTGTCCGGTTGACCACGGGACGTAATCGTGTTTACGGCGCCTCTCACGAGTTGCTGTGATCGGGCTAACCTGTGGGGGAACGGGCGGCGAGCGCCGGCCTTCGGTTTCCTTTCGGCGTGGTCACGTAGGAAGGAGCCTGAACGACATGGAGGAGGCCCGTGACAACCCCTACCTGGGACGCGCCCGTCGGACCGTTGACAGACGACGAGTTCCGCGCCGCGAGTAGCGCCATCATCGGCAACATCGAGCAGGTCATCGAAGGCAAGGGCGCGACGGTCAAGCTGGCGCTCGCGGTCATGCTCGCCGAGGGACACCTGCTCATCGAGGATGTGCCCGGTGTCGGCAAGACCAAACTGGCGAAAGCGCTCGCGCGGTCGATCGACTGCTCGGTGCGCCGCATCCAGTTCACGCCCGACCTGCTGCCCAGCGATGTGACCGGCGTCAGCGTCTACAACCAGGAGACGCGCGACTTCGAGTTCAAGCCGGGCGCGGTCTTCGCCAACCTGGTGGTCGGCGACGAGATCAACCGGGCGTCGCCGAAGACCCAGTCCGCGCTGCTCGAGTGCATGGAGGAGCGCCAGGTCACGGTCGACGGCACCACGTACGAGCTGCAGGCTCCGTTCATGGTCATCGCGACGCAGAACCCCATCGAGATGGAGGGGACCTACCCGCTGCCCGAGGCGCAGCGCGACCGGTTCACCGCCCGGATCGCCATGGGCTACCCCGACCCGCGCGCCGAGCTGGCGATGCTGAACGGGCACGGCGCCCTCGACCCGCTGAGCAGCCTGCGCGCCGTCGCGGACGCCGCGTTGATGCGCCGGATGATCGCCACGGTCCGTCAGGTGCACGCCGCCGAGGCCGTCCAGCAGTACGCCATCGCGTTCGTCAACGCGACCCGTGAGACGCCGGAGCTCCGGCTGGGCGCCTCGCCCCGGTCGACGCTGCAGCTCATCCGGACCGCGAAGGCCGTCGCCGCGCTCGAGGGCCGCGACTACGTCCTGCCCGACGACCTGCAGGCGCTGGCCGTGCCGGTGATGGCGCACCGCCTCATCCCGACCGCGGACGCGCAGCTCAACCGGCGCACCACCGACACCATCGTGTCGGAGATCGTGCACCGGCTGCCGTTGCCGCACGACCGGGCCCGCAACCCGTACGACACCCGGGCCACCACCAACGGCGACGGCCGGGCGCAGTACGAGTCCCGGGGTCTCTGACATGCGGGAGGCGATGCGGGGTCTGTCGACCCGCGGCCGGTCGTTCCTCGCCGCCGCGGTGGCCGCCGGCATCTCGGCGATCATCCTCGGCGAGAAGGACCTGCTGCGGGTCGCGATCCTGCTGGCGGCGCTGCCGTTGCTGGCCGCCGCCTACGTCGGGCGCAGCCGCTACAAACTGGCGTGCACCCGTTCGCTGGAGCCGGGCCGCGCGCCGGTCGGCTCCAGCGCGCGGGTGATCCTGCGCCTGCAGAACCTGTCCCGGCTGCCCACCGGCACCCTCCTGCTCGAGGACCGCCTGCCGTACGCGCTCGGCAGCCGCCCCCGGGTGGTGCTCGAGCGACTCGGGGCGCACATGGCCAGCTCGGTGGCCTACACCGTGCGCGCCGACGTCCGCGGCCGTTACCCGGTCGGCCCGCTGGTCATCCGGCTGACCGACCCGTTCGGCCTGTGCGAGCTGACCCGCTCGTTCCCCAGCGTCGACAGCCTCACCGTCATCCCGCAGGTCGTCGCGCTGCCCGCGGTCCGCCTCGCCGGGGAGTACGCCGGCACCGGGGACAGCCGGGCCCGCTCGGTCGCCGTGCACGGCGAGGACGACGCCGCCACCCGGGAATACCGCCGCGGCGACGACCTGCGCCGGGTGCACTGGCGCTCCACCGCCCGGACCGGTGAGCTCATGGTCCGCCGTGAGGAACAACCGTGGGAGTCACGGGCGACGGTCGTGCTCGACACCCGGCTCTACGCCCACCGCGGCGAGGGCCCGACCGCCAGCTTCGAATGGGCGGTGTCGGCCGCCGCCAGCATCTCGGTCCACCTGCGGCACGCGGGCTACAAACTGCGCCTCGTCACGGGTACGGGCATCGACCTCGACGCCAACGAGATGGGTGGCGAGGGCGCGATCCTGGACACCCTCGCCGACGTCAAACCGACCACCGACGGCGACATCTCGACCCTCGTCGAGACGGTCCGCCGGCGCACCGACGGCGGCCTGGTGATCGGCCTGTTCGGCCTGCTCACCACCGCCGAGGCGCAGGTGCTGACCGGGCTGCGCAGCAACGGCGCGACCTGTATCGCCTTCTCCGTCGACAGCTCCACCTGGGTGAACATGACACCCGCCGACCGTCAGGAGGCCGACCGGCAGCACGCCGGGACGACACTGGCGCTCGTCCGCAGCGGCTGGCGCTCCCTGCCCGTGGCACACGGCGACTCGCTGGCGACGCTCTGGCCCTCGGCCGGGCGTGGCTCGCAGGGTTTCGCCTACCGCGCGGCGATGGCCGAGACCGTATCGGGAATGTGATGACAGGAGTCCCTCTGTGACCGGCCGACGACGGCTCGGGCTGGTGGCGGCCGCCGCGACACTGCTGTCGGCGGCCCCCCTCTCGGCGATCTTCGACACCTGGACCTGGCTGCTGCAGTGCACGCTGACGGTGGCCCTCGTCGCGGGAGCCGCGGTGCTCACCCGCACCCTGCGCTTCCCCACCTGGGCTCAGGCCGCCGGCATGGTGCTGGTGCTGCTGCTCACGCTCACCTGGATGTTCCCCAGCCAGGAGGAGTTCCTGTCGCTGATCCCGACACCCGGGACCTTCGCCCACTTCGGGGAGCTCTTCTCCGAGGCCGGCAACGACACCCGCGCGTACGGGGTCCCGGTGCCGGACCGCGACGGCCTGCTCTTCATCGCCGCGCTGGGGATCGGCTCGGTCGCGATCGCGGTCGACCTGCTCACCGTGGTGGCCCGGCGGCCGGCGCTGGCCGGCCTGCCGATGCTGGCCATCTACTCGGTCCCGGTCGCCGTCTACATCGACAGCGTCCCGGTCCTGTCGTTCATCGTCGGCGCGGTCGGTTTCCTCTGGCTGCTGGTCGCCGACAACGTCGACCGGGTCCGCCGCTTCGGCCGCCGCTTCACCGGTGACGGGCGCGACGTGGACGTCTGGGAACCCTCACCGCTGGCCGCCGCCGGGCGCCGGCTCGCCATCATCGGCGTCGCCGCGGCCGTCCTGCTCCCGCTGATCGTGCCCGGCCTCAACACCGGGCTGCTCAACCAGCTCACCCAGGCGGGATCGGGCGTGGGCGGCAGCGGTACGGGCGGTGGCGGCAACGGGCGCATCAACCTGTTCTCCGCGCTCTCCGGGCAGCTCACCACGACCACCACCACGAACTACGTCAAGGTGACGACCAACGAGCCGGACCCGTTCTACCTGCGTTTCGGCATCGCCGACGTGCTCAGCGACGAGGGCTTCAGCAACCGCACACCGACCGGGCGGCCGCTCTCCAGCGGCCTGGAGGACCCCCGCCAGAACCCGGACACCCAGGGCGGCGACTTCCAGACCTACCGCGCCGACGTGGAGATCACGAACGACTTCGCCCAGGCCCTCGCCCCGGTCTACGCCGCGACGGTCGACATGGACGGTCTCGACGGCGCCTGGTCCTACGACCGCAACGCCCAGGTGATCTTCTCCAACCGCTCGACCACCCGCGGCCAGAAATACTCGTTCGACTACGTCCGGGCCAAGTACACGCCCAACCAGCTGCGCCGCTCCGAGCCGCTGCCCTCCGACAGCGCCCTCGTGACCCAGCTGACCACCGTCCCCGACGATCCCGCGGTCGAGGCGCTGGTCGAGCAGCTGACCGACGGCCTGGACACCCCGTACGACAAGATCATGGCGTTGTACCGGCACTTCTCCAAGGACAACGGGTTCTCGTACAGCCTGACCGCGAACGCGGACGGCAACGCGTCGGCCATCGCCGCGTTCCTCGAGAACAAGCAGGGCTACTGCCAGCAGTACGCGGCGGCGCTCGCCTGGATGGCCCGCGCGGCCGGCATCCCGGCCCGGGTGGCGTTCGGCTTCACCCGGGGCAGCACCCGCGACGGCGACGCGTACGTCCTCACCAACCGCAACGCCCACGCCTGGACCGAGGTCTACCTCGACGGCTTCGGCTGGGTCCCGTTCGACGCCACCCCGGCCGCGGACGTGGTCGGCTCCAGCCGCTCGGCCTGGGCCCCCGACAACGACCGCCGCGCGGCACCGGAGGCCAGCGAGTCGGCCACGGCCGCCCCGGGTGCGTCCAGCTCGGCCGGCACCGGCTCCGCCGCCCGCCCCGACCGCGACGTGGACGCGGGCGCCGCCGGCGGCACGAGCACCCCGGCCGGCTCCGGCTTCTCGACCACAGCCCTGCTGATCGTGGCCGGCCTCGCCCTGCTGCTCGCGTTGCTGCTGGTCCCGGCCCTGCGCCGGATCCTGGTCCGCAAACGCCGGCACGCGGCCACCGCCCCGATCACGGTGAGTTCGTCGACCGCCGCCCCACCCGGCAGCCCCGGCGTCGAGGTCACCGTCACCACCGAGACGATCCAGGCCCGCGAGGACGCCCACGCCGCCTGGGACGAACTGGTCGACACCATGCTCGACTTCCGGGTCCCGGTCGACCCGACCGAGACCCCCCGGCACACCGCCCAGCGCCTCATCCGCGAAGCTGAGCTCGAGGCGGGCACCGCCCAGGCGGCCACCCTGCTGGGCCAGGCCGAGGAACGAGCCCGGTACGCCCGCAAGCCGTTGCGCGGTGAAGGCCTCACGGAGGCGCTCGCCGAGGTCCGCAAGGGCATGTCCGCCTCGGCCACGGCCCGTACCCGGCTGACGGCTCTGCTCCTGCCGCCCTCGGTCATGCTGCGGTGGCGGACCGATCTCGGTGAGTCCTCCACCCGGTGGATGGCTTCGCTCAGCAAGCTGCGGGAGGCGTCCTCGCGGTTCAACCCTCGGCGGATGCTGGCCAACCGGGCCAGGTAAAGGCCTTTCCCACCCCGGGACCGGCGGAGGACGGGGTGACCACGATGGCCCGTCAGGGGGTTGGCGGGCTCGCCGGTCTGGCTCGCTGCGGGTGGAACGTCTCGTGCCGGGCCAGCATGGCCACGAACTCGGCGATCTTCCGGGTCCGGGTCTCGGGCCGCTTGACGGCGTTGACCCGGCCGATGAGGGAGAAGATGTTCGCCTTGGTGAGCACGTCGAACATCGCCTGTGCCGCCGGTTCGGCGGCGATCGCGGCCAGCAGGTCGGCCGGCACCACCGCTTCCGACGGCGGCGCGTAGGCAGCCGTCCACCGCCCGTCGGCCTTGGCGGCGTCCACCGCGGCGCGGCCGGCGGGCAGCATCAGACCGGCCGCCTCCAGCCGGGCCACGTTGGCGACGTTGCGTTGCGACCAGATGCTGCGGGACCGGCGCGGGGTGAACCGCCGCCAGGAACTCGCGTCGTCGCGCTTGCGCGCCTGCCCGTCGATCCAGCCGAAGCACAGTCCCTCGTCGACCATCTGCTGCCAGGTCACCGTGGTGACAGAGCCGCCCTTCCGGGTCAGAGCGAGCCACACCCCGGGGGAAGCGGCGTGGTTGTCCACCAGCCACGCACGCAACGCCGCGCTGTCAGCCACGATCAACTCGTCCAGTTCGGTTGCTGCCACCAGAGCAGGCTAGTCGAGCAAGCATGCCGGACGGCAAAGCACTCACGGAGTGGCAGGTCACGTCCGTCCCGTTTCCGCGGAGTCGAACCGCCTCGGCGTGTTCAGGACGTGATCGTGCCGACCTGGTCGCGGATGGCGGTGTCGAGGTCGGTGGCGGTCAGGCCGAAGGTGTCAGCGGTCTCCGTCGCGTCCATGTGAAACGGGGCGTACCACTGGTAGTCCATCTCGGCCGTCTCGCGGGCGATCGGTATGACCAGTCCAGCCGTACGCATCGCGAAGCGTGGCATTTGAATCAAGGTGATCGGTGGCCGACCCGCGGCGACGGCGTAGCGGTGCGCCAGCTCGCGGATGGTGACGGCCGGCGGGGACGGCACGTGCCAGGCCCGGCCCCAGGCACGTTGGTCCTGGGCGAGCGTGGTCAAGGCCTTGGCCATGTCGCGGTTGACGGTGAAGGTGTGCGGCATGTCCAGGTGGCCGGGGATCCAGGCGGCGCGGCCCTTCATCAGGGCCGGCTCGATGACCATGGCGTAGAGGCCGGCCGCGTCTTTGCCGATGTAGTCGGCACCGCGGACCTCGACGGTGCGGATGCCGGCGGCGCGGGCCTGTTCCCACATCCGTTTGCGTAGGCGCCCTTTGCGGCCGGTAGCGGCCATGGGGGTGTGCTCGTTCATCCGGCCGCCGGGCTGCCGGCCGTAGGCGTAGAGACTGCCGGTGAGCGCCAGGACGGCGTCGTTCGCCTTTGCGGCAGTGATCGCTGCCGTCTGCATCGGTGGTAGCAAGCGTTCCCACGTCGTGTATGAGGGCGGGTTCGCACAGTGGTAGATCACTTTCGCGCCGCGGGACAGCTCGGTCAGGCGCGACGGGTCGGATGCGTCGGCGGCGACCCGCATGATCAGGGGGTGATCGGGGCCGGAGCCGCTGCGCGTGACGATCCGGACACTCTCGCCGTGGTCGGCGAGCAGCCGGGCGACGTTCGTACCGATGGAACCGGCGCCGATGATGACATGTTCGGCCATGACAGCTTTCTCCTTGAAACGGTCGGTCGGGTGCGGCGCACGTCCGCCCCGATATCTAACATTGTTAGATTACCTAACGCTGTTAAGTTAGCGACGCCGTGACGGCGCCGTCAAGGGCGGCGGCTAGTGTCCGTGGACACCATCTCCAGCAAGGTGACCGACCATGCCGACCCACACCAGACGAGCCCGCGAACGGGCGAGCACCCGCGAACGGATCATCGAGGCTGCCCTGCACGTCCTCGAGACCGAGGGTGCCGCGGCGCTGACGATCCGGCGCATCGCGACCGACGTCGAATACTCCGCGCCCGTCGTCTACCAGCACTTCGCCAACAAGGACGCCCTGGTGCTGGAACTCGTCGCGCACGGCCACCGCCTGATGCTGGACCAGTTCCGGCAAGCCGCCCAGGAGCCCGGCATCGACCGGCGCATGATGCGGATCGCGTCGGATTACGTCCGGTTCGCCGGCGCGCACCCGCACCTCTACGACGTCATGAACGGCACCGCAGTCGGAGCGGACGAGCGCCGGCGCGCCGCGGAACCAGCTGTCGACGTCCTCAAGGAACTGCTCACCACCTGGTCGGACGCACACGACGTGGTCCTTGCCGACCCCGACGAGGCCTGCGAGATCATCTGGGGCACGCTGTACGGCATAGCCTCGCTCGGCCACCTCGGCACCGACGGCAACCAGCGCGCCCGGCGACTCGCCGAACAGGCTCTCAGCGCGATCCTTCTCGGCTGGCGGGCCGGGGCACCGGAACACGGGTAGCCCGGCTCCGGCGGGCGCCTGTTCGACAACGCCGCGGCGTTCTCCAGATCACCGTCCAGCCGCATCAGGTCGGTCACACCGATGCGCTGCACCGGCGAATGACCGGGTGTTGCACATGGGTATGAGCGGCACCTCGGGAGATGCCGCTCGGGTGGGATCCCCGCTGGGGTCCACACGGCGACGGCGGCCTGGACGGCCGCCGGGTCGGCGTTCTGGTGGGTTAGCGGGGATCCACTGCTATCGGTGGCCTTCCGGGCGTTGGCGCCAGCGGTCCTCGAGGCGTTCGATGAAGCCACCTCGACGGGCCTGGCGGGTGCGACGGGTCGCGGTGCCGCCGACGACGTGCAGGTCCGGTGACTGCCCCTTGCGGCGGCTCTGGATCCCGAACGCGGCGGCGGCCAGCATCACCACGAAGCCGGCCACACCGAGCGGCGTACTTTTGCTCACCGTGCCATAGACAACCAGTGCTAGACCCAGGATGCCCACGAGCACCGCGACGACTAGCCGACGGCGGGCGTGGAACCGCGGGTCACTGTTGCGCACAGCCGAGGCGAACTTGGGGTCCTCGGCAAGCGACCGCTCGATCTGATCGAACAGCCGCTGTTCGTGCTCCGAGAGCGGCACGGCATTCCTCCCCGGGCGCATGTCCGGCCCTCCGGCTGAGGTGCAGGCGGGCCGATGGTGCGAGACAGCCGACCGGCTGCCTTACCGCAAGTCTACGAGGGGGTTGGCGGGTCGGAAAGCGGGACGACCGTCGAGTGCGGGTGATTTTCGGTTCTCCGAGGGTTGGTTCGTCCCAAAAGACTGGCGGGACCCAGAACCGCACGCCCGAACCGGGCCGCCACGGCGTCCGCCGCGGCCTCCGCCTCGCGCCAGCCGCGCTCGGGTTCGCCCAGCGTGAGCTGTCGTGCGGCGCCGGCGGCGGGGGCAAGACCCTCCACCCGGACGCCGAGCAGGCGGATCGGCTCGGCCGGGTCCAGCACCTGGAACAGCGCCCAGGAGGTCTCGAAGATCTCGCGGGACATATCGGTCGTCGTCGGGATCGTGCGGGACCGGCTGACCGTACGGAAGTCCGCCATCCGCACCTTGATCGACACCGTGCGACCCACGAGAGCGCCGCCGCGCAGCCGGGCACCGACCTTCTCGGCGAGCGAGAGCAGGCTGCGCCGCAGGACCGCGCGGTCCAGGACGTCGGTGTCGTAGGTCAGCTCGGCACCGATCGACTTCTCCTCGTGCTCGGGGACGACCCGGCGCGGGTCGCGGCCCCAGGCCAGCTCGTGCAGGTGGGTGGCGGACGCCTCACCGAGCGACGACCGCAGCATCCGGGCCGGCGCGTTGGCCAGGTCGCCGACGGTGGCGAGGCCGAGGCGGTGCAGGTGCTCGGCGGCCTTCTCACCGACGCCCCAGAGCGCGTCGACCGGCAGGGGGTGCAGGAACTCGAGCACCTGGCCGGCCGGGACGACGATCATGCCGTCCGGCTTGGCCCGCGTGGAGCCGAGCTTGGCCACGAACTTGCTCGGCGCGACCCCCACCGAGCAGGTCAGCCGCTGCTGTTCGAGGACCTTGTCGCGGATCGCCCGGGCGATCACCGCGGGCCGGCCGAGCAGCCGCTGGGCCCCGGTCACGTCGAGGAACGCCTCGTCCAGCGACAACGGCTCGACCAGTGGGGTCACGTCCCGGAAGATCTGCATGACGGCCCGGGAGGCGGCGTTGTACCCGTCGAAGTCCGGTGGCAGGAACACCGCGTGCGGGCAGAGCGCCCGTGCCCGGGCGGCCGGCATCGCGCTGCGGATGCCGTATCGCCGGGCCTCGTAGCTGGCCGAGCTGACCACCCCGCGCGGGCCCACACCACCGACCACGACGGGGCGTCCCCGCAGCTCGGGGCGCCGGCGCACCTCGACCGACGCGAAGAACGCGTCCATGTCGACGTGCAGGATGGTGCATCCCGCGTCGTCGGCCTCCGGCCCGAACCGCGGGTCGGAGCCGCGCCCGATCGCCTGACTTCTTCCCACCGGCAGAGACTAGAGCGGGGGTGTGACACAACTGAGCAGCGGAACGGTCATCTCGGCGGCGGTGAGTGACCCGTGGTACGCCACGAGACGGCCGACGTTCGGCGGTTCCCAGCCACCGGCCAGCACGACCTCGTGGTCGAGGCAGGCGACCACGACGTCCCCGATCCGGCCCCGGTGAGCGTCGGGGACCGGGCCGAACAGCCCCTCGGCGATGGCGCCGTCCCGCGTCAGGACCAGCGCGGAGAGCTGCGAGTACGCCGCGACGACGTCGTCCACGGCCCCCGGCTCGACAGAGAGGTGACGCATCCGGGGCTCGCCGGCCACCCCGGTCACCCCGGCCGCGAGGTCGGGCTCGAGGGCCAGGTCACGACGCCCCTCGGCGGGGATGTTCAGCTGTCCGTGATCGGCGGTGACCAGCAGGGCGCAGCGCGGTGGCAGCCGCTCGGCGAGCCGGGTGATCAGCCGCCCCACCTCGACCGCGGCGGTGATCCATGCCGGCGAACCGACCCCGCTGCCGTGACCGTGGTGGTCCAGGTCGGGGTGGTATCCGTACACGATGCCGGGTCGGTCCAGAGCTTCGAGCATGCCGGCGACGAGGGCGTCCGGATCGGCGGCACCGACAAAAGCGGCACCGCGGTAACAGGCGGTGGTCAGCCCGCTGCCCCGGAATCCCGGTCTGGTCACCAGGGTCGCGGGGATCCCGGCGCCGACCGCGGTCTCGAACCGGGTGGGCAGCGGCTGCCAGCTCGCCGGATCGGGATCCGACCCCCACTGGATGTGGTTGAGCACGCCGCCGTCCGGTCTGCGCACGGTGAACCCGAGGATCCCGTGCTCCCCCGGCGGCGCCCCGGTCCCCAGCGTCGCCAGGCTGACCGGCGTCGTGGACGGAAAACCCGAGGTCAGCGTGTCCCCGTCCAGCTGCGCCAGGATCGGCGCGTGCGCCGAGGCCAACCCCATCTGGTACGCGCCGAGCCCGTCGATCAGCAGCACGGCCACCCGGTCGACGTCCCCGAGCCGCCCACCCAGCCCCAGCACGTCCGTGGCACCGGGCACCCCGAGCACCGCCGACACGCTGGGTAGCAGGTCGGCCAGGCTGCCCCGGCCGTACGCGGGCCGCACCACGGCGAGCGGGTCCCCCAGCGGAACCAGGGGCGGCGGGACCGGTGGCGGCGGGATCATGGGCGGCGGGCGAAGACGTGCAGCTGGGCGGCGATGTCGCGGAACGGTGGGCGGGCCGCCAGCGCGAGCTCCAGCTCCAGCATGGTGCGGGGGTCGCCCTCGACGACCGCGGGCGGCAGCAGGTCGGTGAGGACCCGCACCCCGTGGGTCTCCTCGACGGTGAGGCCCGCGGCGCCGAGCAGGGCCGCGGCCGACTCCGCGTCATAGCGCCGGCGCAGGTTGTCGCGCTGGCCGGCCCGGCCGTCCGGGTCGGTGAGCAGGGCCGATGCCGCGCCGAGGTGGCCGTTGACGGCGCGGGCGAGGATCGCGGCGGCGCGGCTCGCGACCAGCAGGCTGAGGGCGCCGCCGGGGCGCAGGGCGGTGGTGACCGCGGTGACGACCTCGGCCGGGTCGTCGACGACCTCGAGGACAGCGTGGCACAGGATGAGGTCGACGCTGCCCGGCTCGACCAGGCCGGAGAGGGCGTCGCCGTCGCCCTGCACGGCGCGGACCCGGCCGGCGACGCCGGCGTCGGCGGCCCGGCGGGTGAGGGCGGCGAGGGCGTCGGGGCTGGCGTCGACCACGGTGACCGTGTGCCCGAGCTCGGCCAGCGGGACGGCGAATCCACCGGTGCCGCCGCCGACGTCGAGCACGGTCAGCTCCCGGCCGGCGTGCCGGTCCAGCTCCCGGCGCAGCACCGCCCAGACGGCGGCGGTGCGCACGGAGACGGGCGGTCGGGGGGTTCGCGTCGATGCGGTGTCCACATCCGCAGCGTATCGGCCCCGCCCAGCAGGCGGGACGGCGCGCCGGGCGCCCGCCCCCGCCAGCAGATGCTAGAGGAGTGTTGCTAAAGCTGTGTTTATAAAGCATTCTCTAGCGTATGGCTCCCGAAGAACGTACGACGATCCGGCTGGACGACCCGCGGGCACTGCGCGCCTACGCGCACCCGTTGCGGCTCAGCCTGATCGGGATGCTGCGGCGCAACGGGCCGATGACCGCCACCCAGTGCGCCGCCGCCCTGGACGAGAACGTGCCGAACTGCTCGTTCCACCTGCGGCAGCTCGCGAAGTACGGGCTGGCCGAACGGGCGCCCGCGGCCGACGGGCGGGAGCGGCCCTGGCAGGCGACCGCGAGCAGCACGTCCTGGACCGACGACTCGGACGACCCGGAGACCCGGGTCGCGACCGACCAGCTGAACACGGCGATCTTCCGGCACTACATCCGGCGGACCGAGGCCTATCTGGCGATCCGCGGCGACGAGCCCGCCGAGTGGCGCAACGCGGCCGGATTCAGCGACGAGATGATCTATGTGACCGCGGAGCAGCTGGTCGCCCTCAACGAGCAGGTCGAGGCGCTGCTCGAGCCGTTCCGGGACAGGTCCGCGCGAGCCGAGGGCTCCCGCCCGGTCGCCGTCGTCCAGATGGCGATACCCACACCCGAGGACGGCGCGCCGTGACCACCGAGACCCGGCCGGGGACCGGACCGGTGCTGCTCCGCGACCGGGTGTTCCGGCGCTACTGGTCCGCCCACGTCGTGTCGATGGTCGGCGACCAGATCTCGCTCATCGCGATCCCGCTGCTCGCCGTGCTGACGATCGGTGCCGGCCCGGCCGAGATGGGCTACCTGACCGCCGCGGCGCTGCTGCCGAACCTCTTCCTCTCGCTGCTCGCCGGGGCATGGGTGGACCGGCGGACCGACAAGCGCAAGGTCATGATCGGTGCCGACCTGGGCCGGGCCGCGCTGCTCGCGGTGGTGCCGGTGCTGGCGTTCACCGGGGTGCTGCACCTGTGGCACCTCTACGCGCTGTCCTTCGCCATCGGCACGCTCACCGTTCTCTACGAGGTGGCCGACGGCAGCCTCTTCGCGTCGGTGGTGGAGCGGCCGGACTACATCGCCGCCAACTCGCTGACCAACGGCGCCCGGGCCATGTCGTTCGTGGCCGGCCCGAGCGCGGGCGGCATCCTCGTGCAGGTGCTCACCGCGCCGTTCGCGCTGGTGGCGGACGTGTTGTCGTACCTCGGATCGGCCCTGCTGCTGTCCCGGATCGCCCCGCCGGAGCACGCCGGCTCCCGATCGGAGGGTGCCGGCCTCGGGATCGGCTCCGGGCTCGCGTTCATCTTCCGCTCCGCGGTGCTGCGGCAGCTCCTGCTCGGCGCCACCACGATCAACCTGTTCAACTACGTCTTCCACGCGCTGCTGATCCTCTATGTGACCACGGTGCTGGGCATCTCGCCCGGCATGCTCGGCGCGCTGATCGGCATCGCGTCGATCGGCGGGCTGCTGGGTGCCGCGGTCGCCGGCCCGCTCACCCGCAGTTTCGGCATCGGCCCGATCGTGGTCCTCGGCTACCTGGCGTTCCCGCTCCCCCTGATCCTGATCCCGCTCGCCGGCGGCCCTCAGCCGGTGGTGATCGGCATGCTGCTGGCCGCGGAGTTCCTGTCCTGCCTCGGCGTGATGATCCTCGACATCGGGGTCGGTTCCCTGCAGACCGCGGCCACCCCGCACTCCCGGCTCTCCCTGGTCAAAGGCGCCCAGCGCACGGTCAACTACGGGGTACGCCCGATCGGTGCGCTGCTCGGCGGAACCCTCGGCACGCTGATCGGGGTGCACGCGGCACTGTGGATCGGCGCGGTCGGCGCGGTGACCGGCGTGCTGTTCGTCCTGTTCTCCCCCGTCCCCCGCATGCGCGAGCTGCCCGGCTCCGAGCCGGGGTGACGGACCGTGGCCCGTCACCCCGGGTGCTGGATGTCAGCTGATCGGGTACGCCCGGATCACGGTCTGGCCGACCGTGCCGGCCCGGGTGGTCGCCGTGCCGCGCAGCGAGACGAAGCCGGCCCGGCCAGGGTGCCGGATCTCGATGCTGCGGTGGTCACCGGAGCCCTTCACCGGCACCGGCCGCCAGGTCCGGCCGTCGTCGAACGAGACCTCGGTGGTGACCTTGCCGACCCGTGACGCCACCTGCTGGTCGACGTGGACCGGCACGGTGACCACCCGGCCGGCGCGGCCGACGTTGTGGTCGCTCAGCGGTGGGCTCCAGCGGATCGTGGACATCGCGATCCGCTGCGGGTCCGCACCCGCGACGTGCCCGGAACGGAACGTCCACGAGCCGGTCACCTTCGTCGACAGGGTGTGCGGCGCGCTCCGGTTCACGACCAGGTCGAGGCGGTAGTTGCCGGGCCCGGCCGGCAGCTCGAACTGGCCGTACTCGGTGTCGGTCGCGCTGACCGGCTTGCCGTCGCGGTACAGCGCGAGCCGGGCCGAGTCCAGCGTGGAATACCCGGGGTGCCCGGCACCGTCCCCGTGGGTGGGCGGCGACGCGTACAGGGTGTCGCCGATCCGGAACACGAAGTCGTACGGCGACGAGACACCGGCCACGCTCGGCGCGAAGACGCCCTTGTTCCATTCCTGCCGGTACGTCTTACCGGCGCGCAGCTGGGCCGGCGGCTGGGACAGGTAGCTGAGGTCGACCGGCCAGTCGTCCTCGGTGGGCGGCGGGGCCTGCTGGTAGAAGTCCGCGGCCCAGGTGGCGCCGCCGTCGGTGTTGACGTACTCGGTGCGCTGGAACGGCAGGTCGAACGGGATGTACACCGACCAGGAACCGGCGTCGCCGTGCCGGGCCGAGTTGGCCTTGACCCCGGTCGCCCCGGTGGCCGCGGCGGCGTACGAGGCCTTGATGGTGGCGAGGTCACGGGTCCGGACGTTCTTGCGGAACCCGTCGTACATCGTCCCTTCGGAGAACCAGGCCAGGTCGTACGTGTACGGGCTGTTGTGCAGCGTCCCCGCCGCGTCCGCCCTGGCGTACGACGCGTTGATCGAGGCGGTGAACGGCTCGAACGGGGTCCGCGGCCCGAGCTGTCCGGTGTAGAGCGCAACGGTGTCGTCACCACCGGCGCCCGCGCCGAGCCAGACGGCGTCGGTCTGCCATTCGGCACTCGCCACGAGCAGGGTGTTCACCGCCCCGGCCGTCGGCACGGTGACCTTGACCGGCTTCGCCACCCGGGCGTCGACCCTGATCGTGGAGTCATCGGTGACGAACAGCCGGGGCTGGGCGAGCAGGGTCGTGTCCTCGTCACCGATGAAGGAGAACAGGCCGTACTCCCCCTTGGGCAGCCGCTTGGTGCCGGAGCCCTGCAGCTCGTGGGTCGAGCCGGTGTTGTGCTCGAACAGGACCACGAGGGAATTCTCGGCGGGGTTGCCGGCGCGGTCGATCACGTCGATGGCGACGTTGTAGCTCTCCGGCTCGCGGAACACCCCGACCGGGGTCTCGACCCGGAGCCCACCCGCGGCGGTGGCGGTGAGGTAACCGCTGTGGAAGCCGTCCTCGACGTCGGCGCTGGTGTCCGCGGTGATCGTGGTGGTGGCCGTGCCGCCGGCCGGCACGGTGAGGGTGGTGGCGGCGAGGGTGAACACCTCGGCGGGCGCGGACAACGCGAGCGACAGGGTGACCGCGGTGGTGCCGTCGTTGCGGTAGGTCACCGTCCTGGTCTCGGGCTGGTCGTCGTCGTGCGGCCAGAGCCCGCCCCGAAAGCTGACCGTGCCCTCGTCGACGGCGACCTGCTGGGTGATCGCCCGGGCCACGTCGACCCGGCCGGCGCCCTGGCCGTACACGGTGACACCCTCGGTCGGCTGCGCCGCTCCCATGAGGACGGTCTTGCGCTGGTTCGGCGACCAGCCCGGGTGCTGCTGGGTGAGGATCGCCGCGGCCCCCGCGACGTGCGGGGTGGCCATCGAGGTGCCGGACAGGCTGGAATATCCCGCGACGGGCGCCGGCCCGCCGATCACGTCGTGCGCCGCCTTCGCCGCGACGATCTCGACGCCGGGCGCGGTGATCTCAGGCTTGATCGCGTTGTCGCCGACCCGGGGGCCGCGGCTGGAGAAGTCGGCGAGCTGGTCGTCACGGTCGACGGCACCGACCGCGAGCGCGGCGTCGGCGCTGGCCGGGGACCCGACCGTGGCGTCGCCTCCGGCGTTGCCGGCCGCGATGACGAACAGCGTGCCGTACTGCGCGGTGAGGTCGTTGACCGCGGCTTCGAGCGGGTCGATGCTCTCGCTGTCGCCACCACCGAGGCTCATGTTGACGACCGGGGCCCTGGTCGCGGCCCAGGCCATGCCGGCCAGGATGTCGGACTCCTCGCAGAACGAGGTGCCGCAGACCTTGCCGATCGCCAGCTTCGCACCGGGGGCCACGCCCTTGTAGCGGCCACCCGACGCGGCACCGGTGCCGGCGATGGTCGACGCGACGTGCGTGCCGTGGCCCACCTCGTCGTCGGTGGACGCGGTGGTGGTGAAGTTCGCCGACTCCGCGATCTGCCCGGCCAGGTCCGGATGGGTGGCGTCGATGCCGGTGTCCAGCACCGCGACGGTGACGCCGGTGCCGTCGAGACCGGCCTGCCACGCGGCGGGAGCCCCGATCTGCGGCACACTCACGTCGAGGCTGATCTTGCGCTTGCCGTCGAGCCAGATGTGGTCGACCCCGGCCCGCAGCGAGCGCGCCGAGTTCGTACCCGTGGTGAGGGTCTTCCAGAGCTCGGCCCGGCCCTGCCGGTCCGCACGGACCGCGACCGCCCCGACGACCGGCAGGTCGCGTTTGACCGTGACGCCGTCGACCGCGGACGCGCGCCGGGACCGGCCCTCGACCAGCAGCGGCAGCTCGTCGGTGTAGCCGGCTTCGGCCAGCGTCGTGACGTTGAACAGCCGTTCGTCGAGCCGGCCGGCTTTCAGCAGCGGCAACGCGTCGACCGGGATGACCGACCGGCCCTGCTTCGTGCGGGTGGTGACGAAGCGCGTGCCGGCGCGCCCGGGACCGGGCTGGACGGCGGTGCTTCCGCTCGCGCCGAGAACGACCCGGTCACCGGTGATCAGCGTGACCGAGGTGGCGCGGGCGGAAGCGGGTGGTTCGGCGACAACAGGGGAACCGTGGGCCGGTGTGCCCAGAGCTCCGACAGTGATCGAGACGAGACCTGACAGCAAAGCCAGACGCATGCGTCCTCCCCAAGGACCGGGTAATTCCCGGTCTGAAGGTATAGACGCTCACCAGTGAATGGCGGGTGCGCGGCCCAACTGACAGAAAGGTGACAATTTAGAAGATCATCACAATTCCGGTTGCCACCCGCATCTGACACGCATTGCCGAATGTGCGCGACCAGTCGATTTTCGTGCCCCTCCACGAACCCCGGACAGCGGCCGTGACCGGGGAATACTCCATCGTGCACATCGCCTTGGCCGGCTTGAGCCTCGCCGGGTCACCGCCGGCCTTCGCCAGCGCCTTGCAGGCGTTGCCCTTCCTCGGATGCGGCCCGCCGGCCGGGTCGCAGCGGAGCACGACCGCCGCGGCGTAACCGGCTTCCGCCTGATAACTCAACCGCAGTTCGGTACGCGGGGCGGCAGCCTCGGCCGGTGCGGCGGCGGCGGCCAGCAGGACCGTGGACAGGACGATGGTGCGGATCATGGCAACACTCCCCTTCTCGCGCATCCGGTCTACCCGATAAAAGGTGCAAGACACGCAGAACGGAAATATACGGTCTGCTCAGCGGAAGTCACGGGACGCGGGGGTCACCGGCGGGGTGAGCGCCTCCAGCCGGTCCGCCACCAGGTTGAGCACCCCTTCCGACTTCTCCAGCCGCCCGCGCACGATCAGCGCCGAGCTGGTCCGGGCCACCCGCCGGTAGCGCTGCCACAACCCCGGTGAGCAGGTCACATTCAACATCCCGGTCTCGTCCTCCAGGTTGATGAACGTGACCCCGCCCGCGGTCGCCGGCCGCTGCCGGTGGGTGACGATGCCACCGGCCCGGATCCGGGTGCCGGCCTCGACCCGGCCCAGCCGGTTGATCGGCACCGCACCCCGGCGCTGCATCTCGGCCCGGATGAACTGCGCCGGGTGCGCGTCCGGGGACAACCCGGTCGCCCACACGTCCGCGACGAGCGCGTCCACGTCACCCATGCCGGGCAGGGTCGGCGCGCTCGTCCCGGTGATCGTGCCGGGCAGGCGGTCCGGCCGGTCCTGCGCCGCGGCACCCGCCGCCCACAACGCCTCCCGGCGCGACAGACCGAAACCGGCAAAAGCATCGGCGGTCGCGAGGGCCTCCAGGTGGGCGGTCGAACACCCGGTCCGCCGGGCAAGATCGTTCATGTCACGGTACGGCCCAGAAGTGCGCCGTTCCTCCTCGATCCGCTCCGCCAGCTCGGCTCCGAGCGTGCGGACACTCGACAGCCCCATCCGCACGGCCGGCCCACCCAGCCCCCACGCGTGCGGCGGCTCGTCCGGCAGGGCGCCCCACCGGGTGGCCGGCGTCGACTCCAGCGTCGCCGCGGCGGCACTGCGGTTGATGTCCGGCCGGCGCACCTCGACCCCGTGCCGGCGCGCGTCGTCGACCAGCGACTGCGGCGAGTAGAAACCCATCGGCTGCGCGTTGAGCAGAGCCGCGCAGAACGGGGCCGGGTGATACCGCTTGAGCCACGCGCTCGCGTACACGAGATAGGCGAAACTCATCGCGTGGCTCTCCGGGAACCCGTAGTTGGCGAACGCGGACAGCTTCATGAAGAGCTCGTCGGCGAGGTCACCGGTGATGCCACGGTCCGCCATTCCGTCGTACAACCGCTTCTTGATCCGCTCCATCTTCTCCGCGGACCTTTTTGATCCCATCGCGCGGCGCAACTGATCCGCCCCGGCCGGGTCGAAGCCGGCGACGTCGATGGCGAGCTGCATGAGCTGTTCCTGGAACAACGGGACACCGAGCGTCTTCTCCAGCGCGTTACGCATGAGCGGGTGCGGATAGGTGACTTCCTCGAGCCCGTTCTTGCGCCTGATGAACGGGTGCACCGAGCCGCCCTGGATCGGCCCCGGGCGGATCAGCGCGACCTCGACCACCAGGTCGTAGAACTCCCGCGGCTTGAGCCGGGGCAGCGTGGCCATCTGTGCGCGGCTCTCCACCTGGAAGACGCCGACCGAATCGGCCCGGCACAGCATCGCGTACACCTGGTCGTCGTCGAGCCGCATCGTGCCGATGTCCAGATCGGACTCGATCATGTCGTACGCGTAGTGCAGCGCCGACAGCATCCCGAGCCCCAGCAGGTCGAACTTGACCAGCTCGACCGCCGCGCAGTCGTCCTTGTCCCACTGCAACACCGTGCGGCCCGGCATCCGCCCCCACTCGACCGGGCAGACCTCGATGATCGGCCGGTCGCAGATGACCATGCCCCCGGAGTGGATGCCCAGGTGACGCGGGAAACCCTGCACCTGGTTCGCGAAGTCGACCACGTGCTCCGGGATGTCCTCCACGTCGAGCTGGGCGACGCTGCCCCACCGGTCGATCTGCTTGCTCCACGCGTCCTGCTGCCCCGGCGAGAACCCGAACGCCTTGGCCATGTCCCGCACCGCCGACCGCGGCCGGTACGAGATGACGTTCGCGACCTGGGCGGTGTGCTCGCGGCCGTACTTGGTGTACACGTACTGGATGACCTCCTCGCGCCGGTCGGACTCGATGTCGACGTCGATGTCCGGCGGGCCGTCCCGCTCCGGTGCCAGGAACCGCTCGAACAGCAGGTCGTACCGCACAGCGTCCACATTGGTGATGTACAGCGCGTAACAGACCGCGGAGTTCGCCGCCGAACCCCGCCCCTGCGCGTAGATCTTCCTGTCCCGGCAGAACGCCACGATGTCCTCGACCACCAGGAAGTAGCCGGGGAAGTTCAGCTCCTCGATCATCCGCAGCTCGTGCTCCAGCTGCTCATACGCTCTCGGATGGGCCTGCGGCGGGCCGTACCGCTCCCGCGCGCCCCGCATGGTCAACTCCCGCAGCAGGCTCATCTCGGTGCGGCCCTCGATGTCGAACGACGGCAGCCGCGGCGCCACCAGGTTCAGGTCGAACGCGAGATCGTCACCGAACATCGCGGCGTTCTCCACCGCCCCCGGATACGCCGCGAACAGCCGTTTCATCTCGGCACCGCTGCGCAGGTGCGCGGTCCCGGCGGCGGGCAGCCAGCCGTCCATGTCGTCCAGGCCACGCCGGGCCCGCACCGCGGCGAGCGCGGTCGCCAGCCGCCGCCGGCCCGGGGTCGCATAGTGCACGTTCCCGGTCGCCACCACCTCCAGCTTCCGGCTGCGGGCCAGCTCGAACAACACATCGTTACGGTCGTCGTCGTACGGGTCACCGAGCGCGGTCAGCTCCACGACGACGTTGCCCCGCCCGAACAGCCGCACCAGCCGGTCCAGCTCCCGAGCCGCGCCGGTCACCCCCTCGGTGGCCAGGGCCCGCGGCACGCTGCCCTTGCGGCACCCGGTCAGCACCAGGACGTGGTCGCGCAGGACGTCGGCGATCCGCTCCAGGTCCCCGTACGCCGGCTTGCCCTTCTCCGCGCCGTCGAGCTGACCCCGGGAAATGGTCCGGGCCAGGCGGGCGTACCCCTCCGGTCCGTGCGCGAGGGCGAGCAGATGCCGGCCCTCCGGATCGGCCTCGCCGTTCTGCGGTTTCGCCAGATCCAGCGACAACTCGGCGCCGAAGACGGTGGGCAGACCCAGCTCCCGCGCGGCCTGCGAGAACCGCACCACCCCGTAGAAACCGTCGTGATCGGTGACGGCGAGCGCGGTCAATCCGAGCCGGGCGGCCTCCTCGGCCAGTTCCTCGGGATGGCTGGCCCCGTCGAGAAAACTGAAATTCGTGTGACAGTGCAATTCGGCGTATCGGTCGTCGCTGACCTTCTTGATGAACGCGGGCGCCTCGTAACGCTCCCGTTTCCGGCTCCAGGCCGGCGCATCCCCGCCGTCCCCGTCGACGACCTGCAGATGCCGCTTACCGGTGAGCTTGCCCTCCAGCTCACCCCACGACACCGGCGGATTATGGAAACTCATCGCCCGCGCCTCCCAGCCCGTACCCGGCCGTTCTCAGTCATAGATCGCTTCTATCGCCCAGTGACCCGCGGTCAGTGACATCAGAAAGGCCCGCCCGTCGGCCACCGCTATCTGGAACCGGGCCCGGCGCCGCGATTCGCCCGGCGCCCACCACCGCTCGTCCACCGGCCACGGCCCGGCCCACCCGACGATCTCCACCGGGCCGTCCAGCAGCAGCACCGCGGGCTTCCCGGTCAGCTCCAGCCGCGCACTGACCCCGACCGGCTCCCCCGCCGCGTCCAGCACCAGCGCCGGCATCGGCTGCTCCGGCACCAGCGCCGGCGCGGGCGCCGGAAGACGACCGGGCCAGGGCGGACCCTTCTCCGGCGGCCGCGCTCCGTCTTCCGGTTCCGGTTCCTCAAGAGCGACAACCTTCATCGGTACGGGCTGCGGAGCCGCCGCCGCGGGCCGGGCCGGCACCCGCTCGTCACCCCACGGCACGAACCTGATCTGGTCGTCGGCCGATCGTCCCCCACCCACCACCGCGGTGACCACGGACTCCGGCCCGAGCAGCCCCTGCACCCGGCTCAGCGCCCGGTGCGCCCGCTCCCGTTCGGCCCCCGCGTCCCCCCACAGCCCCGGCTGCAATCCAAGATGGACGATGACGCCGCCGGGCACCAGCCGCAACCGGACCAGCCCCGCGGTCGGCCGCGCCGCCGTCCCGCGCCGGGCCCCGGTCAGCCACCCGTCGAGCTGCCACCGGACCCGCTCGGCGATGGCCGCGGCGGTGAGCAGCCCGTCGTGCCGCCACACCCGGTGCAGCTCCTGACCGTCGGCGGTGACCGCCTCGATGCCCAGCCGGGTGCAGGCCAGCCCGTACGACGCCAGCAGCTCGTGCAACCGCTCGGCCAGCGCCCGCCCCGCGAAGGCGGCCACGTCGACCCGTTCGAGCGGCTCGTCGTACTCCCCGCTCACCTCCAGGTCCCGGGGCGGCGTCCGCACCGCCAGCGCCCGATGATCCAGCCCGGCCGCCAGCCGGTGGGCCAGCGCCCCGTCGAACCCGAACCGGCTCAGCACATCCGATCTCGGCAGCTTCGCGAACTCCCCCAGCGTCGTCACCCCCAACCGCCGCAACAGGTCGGTCAGGGCGGGCCGCTCCAGCGCTTCGACGGTCACCCCGGCCAAGAATTCCGGGGTACGCCCGTCGGCGACGATCTGCCCGGCCCGGGCGGCCAGGCCGGCGGCGAACACCCCGTCGGCGATCCCCGCCTGGCTCTCCACCCCACAGGCCTGGGCGACCTGTTCGACAACCCGCTCGGCGGCGGCCTCCTCACCCCCGAAATACCGGGCCGGCCCCCGGGCGGCGACCGCGCAAACGCCGGGCCGGACCACCTCGACGCCGGCGGCAACCTCCTCGACAGCGGCGACCACCGGCTCGAACGCCCGGGCATCCCGCCCCGGATCATGCTCGACGACGACCAGCTGAGGACACCGGCTCTGCGCCTCCCGGCGCCGCAGCCCCCGCCGGATCCCCTCCGCCCGGGCCGCCTCGGAACAGGCGACCACCCGGTTGGCATGCAGCACGACAACGGCCCCCTGAGCGGAAACCCCGTCCACGATCTCCGCGGCCACCACCGGCCAGTCCGGGCACCACACCAGCAAAGTCCGGCTCATCCCGCATCCACCGCCCACAGCCCACCCCGCCGAGCAGGCCCCACCCGCCCCGGCGCCCCCACCCCCGCGCGGCCGCCGCCGAGGACTTCCCCCCACCCACCGTCGCGGGCCTCTCCCCAGCCGCCGTCGCGGGCTTCATCACGGCCGCCGTCGCGGGCTTCATCGTGGACCTCATCGCGGGCTTCACCGCGGGCTTCACCGCGGACCTCATCGCGGGCTTCATCGCGGACCTCGTCGGGAGCGGGAGGGATCCGCGGCATCGTGGACGCCATCGCCGGCATCCACAAACTCAGCTCCTTGGGCCGCGCGGCAGCCCCCCGCCCGCGAGCCACGACGGTCACCTTCCGCCGCCGCAGCCGCCCCCGCCCGTCCCCCAGCCCTTCCCACCGGCCCTGGGTGACCTGCAGAGTGACATCGGCCCCGTCCCACTGCCCGTAGGGCATCAGCACACACCCCCGCTGCCGGGCCCGCGCCACCAACCGGCTCGTGATCGAAGCCGAGACCTGCCCCGGAACAGCAAGAACGACAACATCGACGCCATCGATGAGCGCGGCGACCACCGTGGCCCAATCAGGACCCGGATGGGGAACCAACGCGAGCCGGTCCAGCGCGACACCGCTCTCCGCAGCGGCCAGCGCCCCCAGCGAAGGCACCCCGACCACCGCACACCACGATCCGGCGTGCGAGGCAGCGGAGAGAAGTGCCAGCAGAAGAGCGGTACTCCCACTCCCCACCCCGGCCACCGGAGGCCGTCGCCCAACGGCATGACCCACCCCCCGCCCAACCGGCACCCCCCGCCCCCGAGCCGCCGGCACCCCCAGCCCCCGCCCGCGCTCGGCAGAGGTGTCGAAGGTCAGCCCGACCGCGACGGTGCTCCCCCGCCGAAGCCCCCGCCACGGAAAAAGTCCTCCCAGTTCAGGCAATACGGGAAGAACCCGCTGCATCCCCCCGTCGTCGACCTCCCCCGCAGGCCGGACCAGCTCAGCAAGAGCCGAAGCACCGTTGATCATGCGCCCGGCCATCGTCCCCGCCCCGCTGTACACATTCACCAAGTTGATCTTCAAGGCTCTGCCCGCCCCCGGCCTCCCGGTCAAACAGAAGGTGCCGGGTTCGGCCTGGCAGCGCCCCACCGTCCTTCGCGGTCACCAGGACCGCCTCGGCCACGCACCGAATGAGCCGGGCAGAGGCGCCCCGCACCATTCCCCGCCGGCACAGCCCCACCGCCAATGCCGTCACCCGTCACAGCTGCCAGCGCCGCTACCACCGCGCTGACACCGTCACCATCGGCATCACCAGCACCAACGCCGCCGAGCACGACGGTCCGAAGCCCGCCACGGCCCGAACCAGACGCCCGATGCAAACGATCACCGGACCAACGGTCACGAGGCCCAGACAGCGAGCAGGCCCAACGGCCGCCGGACCCGGCCAAGCGACCCGGCCAAGCGACCCGGCCAAGCGACCGCCGTCAGCGGACAAAGCCAGCGGGCACCGGGTCAGAGCGGTGCCGAACCGGAGCGGTGCCGGGTCAGAGCGGTGCCGAACCGGAGCGGTGCCGAACCCGGCCGACCAGGACGGGCAGGTATCAAGACCGGCCGGCGTGGAGGGCCGGTGGGCGGTAAGGGAGTGCCGGGTGGGCGGGAGCCGCTGTCAGGCGGCCTCGAGACTGGGCTGGTAGGTCAGCCCCAGGGCCGACTGCACCATCGACACGAAGTCTTCTGCTGCCTGCAAGAGGTCGTCTGCCTCGCGGGCCGTGACCACGCGGGGGATGCCCGCTTCGGCGGCGGAGCGTTTGCTGGCCCCGAGTGCGAAGTAGGTGGCCCAGTCGCCGAACTCGGGTGCCACTAGCACGAGCAAGGACCACACGCTGGTCACCTGGTTGCGTCTGGTGGGCGCGGCCGGCCGGGCCCGGGCGGCGAGCACCGCGGCGGCCGCGCGCAGGGCGGCGAGGTGGGCGGCCGCGTACCGGAGTCCGTCGGGCCGGGTTCGGGTTGCTTCCGTCAGGCCCTGGTGGGCGATGGCGAGCAGCTGCGCGGGGGTGCGGTTGGGCAGCAGATTCGCGGGAACCGTGGGCGCCGCCTGGGTGCCGGCGGTGGGGGCATGAGCCAGGCCGTAAGCCCGCGGCCCCACCACATGAGGCTCGACCACACGCGGCTCAACCACACGCGGCTCGACCACCTGCGGCTCGACCACCTGCGGCTCGACCGGCCGCCGACCAGCCTGCTGCGTCACGGCCTCCGGGGAGAACCGGCCCGGCAGCGGAAGCTCGCCCTGAGCGGAAACCTCCCGGGATTCAGGAACACGCGCCTCGGGGGCACGCGCCGTGGGGACACCCGTCTCAGGGGCAGGGGAGGAAGGCTCGACCGGCCACACGCCGGGCTCCCAGAGGGCGGGCTCCTGTGGCCCGAACCCCCGCAATCCGGCCGGGTCAGGAGCGGGGTCCTCCCGTCGGGGTCTCCGGACGAGGGAGTCACGCCCGGCATCCCACAACTCCGCGTCCCAGAGGGCGGGCATGGTGGACGGCTCGGGGTGGGCCGGGGTGATGGTGAGGCCTGGGCTGGGTTGCCTCGGGCTTGGTGCCGGGTTGCTCCCCATGGGTTTCTCCTCGCGTGTGTCGCATCCGACGTTCTGGTCGAACCGATTCCGCTGCTGAGGAAGGCACAGCGGGGTTGCCGGCCGGGTGTGAAGCTTCCCCACACCACACCCGGCCGGACTTCTCCGGCGGGGCCGTCGCCCGCTGCCCGGGGGTCGTGGGCGGCGGACGGCGGTCCTGCCTGGGTAGGTTCCGGGCCCGCGAATGCCCGGAACCTCGGTGCGGCACTTCGCGGGTGCCGCACCCGGGGAGCCTCGCCGCGAAACGTGGCTCCCGCGGTCAGGACGGGTGGTCGATGTGCTCTCCGGCGCGCTCCGGGCACCCTCCGAGGAAGGACACCGTCTGGAACAGCCGTTCGAACCTATCGAACACTCGTTCTAACTACTGGAGAGAGTAACACCCCCCTCTGACAAAAAAACAACGCTGACGCCGAGCCGCCCGCTCCGTAAAATCCCGGCGTGACCAGTTCACCGAGCCGTTCGACCCTGATGTCCGATTGGGCTCATGGCTGGGCGGTGTCACGGCACACCGTGGCACCCACGCCACGGGCCGGTGGGTGGTACATCCCGACCGGCGTACCCGGGGAATCCGCCCGTTACCTGCTGCATGACGGCGCTGACGTGGTGCGGGTGACCGGGCTTCCCACCGAACCGCACACCTGGATCAAGGTGAGTGCCCCGGCGGACCGGGTGCCGATGGCCGCGGGCTGGCAGGCCCGTGAGCCCGCTCACCTGATGCACCGGCTGATAAAAGAGACCGGTCAGGTCACCCTGCCCGACGGATACACCGCAGCCGTACGCGATGACGGGAACGACGTCGTGCAGGTGACCGTGCGAGCGGCGGACGGCGGGGCAGCCGCCTGGGCCCGTGCCGGGATCGCCGGTGACGTCGTAGTCTTCGATCAGGTCGGCACGGAGCCCGCGCACCAGCGGCAAGGGCTCGGCCGGGCCGCGATGACGCTGCTGAGCAACCGGCTGACCGGCCTCGGCGAGTTCCGGGCGGTGCTGGTCGCGACCGATGACGGGCGGGCACTCTATGAGAAGCTCGGCTGGACGTTCGACGCCCCGGTGACGATCATCGAGTACGTACCGTAGAAAGCAGGAACACCGCATGCGCACGATCGTGATCACGGGCGCCAGCTCAGGTGTCGGCCTCGAGGCGGCGAAACAGCTGGCCGCGACCGGTGACCGGGTGCTCGTGGTGGGCCGCGACCCGCGCCGGTTGGGTGCCGCGATGGCGGAGATCCGGCGTGTCGCGAAGGGCCCCGAGCCCGACGAGTTCCGGGCCGACTTCGAGTCGCTCGACGATGTGCGCAAACTCGCCGATCACATTCGCGGCGAACCCGCGTACGAGAAGATCGATGTTCTCGCCAGCAACGCCGGTGGCATGCTGAACGCGTACCGGAAAACCGTGGACGGCTTCGAGGCGACCGCCCAGAGCAACCATCTCGGGCCGTTCCTGCTGGCCAATCTGCTGCGGGACCGGCTGAGCGGCGGCCGGGTGGTGAGCACCTCCTCGGAAGCGCATCGGCGCGCCCGCGTCGATCCGGACGATTTCACCGGCGACCCCGGGTCCTGGAATGCGTGGCGGGCCTACGGCGCGGCCAAGGCGGCGAACATCCTGTTCGCGGCGGAAGCGGCCCGGCGCTGGCCGGACGTATTGTCGGTGTCGTTCCACCCGGGCGTGGTGCGCACCAATTTCGGTGCCGGCCGGATGACCCGTTTCTTCTACAAGACGTGGCCGTTCCTGACCAGCCCGAAAGACGCCGGGGCCCTGTTGGTCTGGCTGATGACGACACCCGGCGCGGAGCTCACCGACGGCGCCTATTACGTGGGTCATGACGTGACCGTGCCGAAGACCGATCTCGGGCTCGCCGGACGGCTGTGGGACTCCAGCACGCAGGCCGTGGGTCTTTAGGAGACGGCGCGACCCGGGCCCCGATAACCCTTATCGGCCCTGCGCATTATCTTCTTCACTCACCCCTGCCACCAGGGCTTTAGCGTTTGTACGTTACTGCTCATGCTTCCCCGTGTCGGCCCGACCCCGCGCTGGTGGGCCGGCGCCGCGAGCACCACGGCCGGCCTGAGCCTGCTCGTGGTCACCGCCCTGTGGGCCAAGAATGGCGGCGTCAGCGATCCGACCGCCGGCTCGGCCGGGCGACTGGCCGCGCTCTGGTCAGCGGACCTGCTGCTCATCCAGGTCGTACTGATGGCCCGGATCCCGCTGATCGAACGCGCTTTCGGCCAGGACACCCTCGCCCGCTGGCACCGCTGGGCCGGTTTCACGTCGTTCCACCTGCTCATAGCGCACATCGCGCTGGCAACATTCGCCTACGCGGCGAGCGGCAACATTTTCGTCCAGTTCCTGGACCTCGTCATCAATTACCCCGGCATGCTTTTGGCGACAGCAGCCACCGCCGCACTGGTCATGGTCGTGACGACTTCGGTACGAAAAGCCCGTCGCCGCTTGCGCTACGAGTCATGGCACCTCCTTCATCTGTACGCGTACCTGGGCGTAGCCCTAGCCTTGCCGCACATGCTGTGGACAGGCACGGAGTTCAGATCCAGCCCAGCGGCGCGCGCCTATTGGTGGACCCTGTACCTGCTGGCCGCCGGCAGCGTGGTGCTGTTCCGAGTGCTGCGCCCGCTATGGCGTACCCTCCGGCACAGATTGGTGGTCGACCACGTCGTCCCGGAAGCACACGGCCTGGTGTCGGTCCATTTCCGCGGCCGCCGCCTGGACCGCCTCCCGGTCCGAGCAGGACAATTCTTCGTCTGGCGCTTCCTCGACGGTCCAGGATGGACCCGAGGAAACCCCTTCTCGCTGTCCGGCCCGCCCAACGGCAACCAGCTGAGAATCACGGTCAAACAATTAGGTGACGGCAGCGCCCGGGTAGCCCACCTGACCCCGGGAACAAAGGTCCTGATCGAAGGCCCCTACGGCCGCTTGACCGCCGAATCCTACCGAGGCGGCCCGGTGACAATGCTGGCCTGCGGGGTCGGCATAACCCCACTGCTGGCCCTGTTGTGGGACCTCCCCTACGGCCACGGCCAGGCCACCCTCATCTACCGGGCCCGCCACCCCGACGAGGTAGCCTTCCTGGCCGAGATCGAATGGCTGGCCGACCGCCGAGGCGTCCGTTTGGTCCCCCTGATCGGCCCGCGCGCGCACCCGAGATCATGGCTGCCGATGGAATACGCGGACTACACGGACGCGGCAGCACTGCAATCCCTGGCCCCGGACATCGCCAGCCATGACCTGTACATATGCGGCCCGGACCCCTGGACGGAAGCGGTGCGAGCAGCAGCCCGCGCAACGGGCGTCCCCGCCGCCCAGATCCATCGCGAACGGTTCGGCTGGTGAGACGAATAGCGATATGGCTACTGGCGACGATCGTTCTGGTGGTGCTGCTCTTCAGCTACAGAACATCCCTGCCGCCGGCAAAGGGCATCGGAGCCGAAGACGCCGGCGGCAGAGTAGCGAAGACCAGAATCACCGCAATATCGACGATTAATCCAACAAAGGGCGCCCACAGACAAAGCCTTCAGATCTCGACGCCCGCACCCTTGACCAGGAAACTAAAGCTAAAGATTAAAAGTCTGATTCGTCATGATTGGACTATCGGTCAGATGCCGTACCGCCTCATACCTACCGGTCCGTGTCACTGCGATTTTGTGCGAGCACGTTCTGTGGTTAGAGAAGCCATGGCGGTACGGATAACCAGTCGCCATCCGCGTTAGTACGCACCCGCCTGGCCAGGTTGTGGAACATCCGAGCAGTCAGCGAGGAGACATCTAAGGGGGCATCTGATCCGATGACGTCCGTTTCGGTCGGTCCTGGCATAGTAGTCATGCCAGGTTTGGGTGGATTCCTGGGTCAGCCTGCGGGACATTGCGTTAGCCATCGCCCAATGAATCGTGGTGCGTGATCGTTGCGGCAAAGCCTCGTAGTCTCGGGCGAGGCGACGGTGCTGTATCAGCCAGCCACAGGTCCGCTCGGCTACCCGTCGACGTGGCAGAACCCGGAAACCTTTCTCCGCTTTGCGGGTTACCACCTCGACGTCGATGCCATGGCTGGTCTCCCGGGTCCCCGCCAACCACCAAGCCCTCGCCGTCGTACGGCTCCTCGCGGCTGCGGTCATCGCCGCGATCGCCGCCTGGGTCTCCTACTGGCACATGGCAGGCGTTGCCGCCCGGTACGGCGAAACCTACGCTGGAGCTTCTCTTCCTCCTGCCGATTTCCGTCGACAGACTCGTCCTCGTCGCCAGCGTCAGCCTTGTGGAGATCGCCGGACGCTACACCGTTTAGCCAAAGATCTTCCACCTACTCTCGTTCGAGTTCCGGGAAAGTCGCCTTCCGACAGTCACCAGGTCCTAGAGACTCCGATGGTGCTCCCGCATCCGACAAGGCGACGCTTCCCAGCTTTGAGACTCCGATATGGAGCGCGTGCCCGACGGGCCAAGGCGGTGGCCAACGGGACCATAAACCCGGAAAACCCAGAGTCTCCTCATGGGGATCCGTCAATCAAAACTGCCAATTTCCCGCCATGGGCAGCAACAGCATATCGGCATCGGTAAATGAACTTACCCCAACGGGGCCGTCTGGCATCAGAGGAGCCAAGAACACTTTTAGCGCCGACCGTCCCGCGCGGGTAGATACAGCGAATTCCGTAGCCTTCTGGCTCAAAATGGATCCCGCAATGCATCCCGCCGAAATTGCCGCTCGGATTGGCCGCTCCGAAAGAACAGTACGCCGCTATTACCAGCTGTCGCCAATAGACAAAATCAATGGCATTTAGCTGCCGCCCCTGGCTACACCATCCTGCCGTCAGTGCGCTAGCCGACAATCGCACATCTAATACCGAAACGGCATTCATCGGAGTGGTTAGCCTTGGCGTTTGTAGTGGCTGAGGCGGGCTTGGTATTGGCGTCTGCGTCGCCAGCGTGACCACCACCAGACATGCTGTTTCGGCTGGTGGCAGCGGACGGTCAGTGCGGCGAGCAGGCGTCGGATCTCGGGTACGGCGTAGCCGATCATCATGTGCTCGCTGGTGCAGGTTCCCCTTTCAGGGCAAGGTTTCTGGCGACGACGAGCCAGGCGTGGGCGGCCATGGACAAGGTGATGTCGTACCAGGCCCGCCTGTCGCGGACTCGGTATTCGTCCAGGCCGACCTGGTTCTTGGCCTGCTGGAAGCATTCCTCGACCGCCCGGCGGCTGCCGGCGATGCGGGCGAGGTCCATCAATCGAGTTTTGCGAGGTTCGTAACAGACGCGGTAGGCCAGCTCGCCGGTGCTGATGTTGCGCCGGGTGAGCAGCCAAGGGCCGCGTGCGGGCCGCCAGAACACCCGGATCGGGACCCGGGCCCACAGGTATTCGCGGTCGGATCCGGGCCCGCAGGCCGGTGTTGTTGCCGTAGCCTCGCCCGCCGCGACCCACCTGGACGGGGCCAGGGCGTTCATCGCAGTGGTGATCACGTGATCGGCCAACTCGGAGCGGTCGCGGACATAATGTCATCGGGGACACCAGCCTGCTGACATCGCAGCGACGCAGGCCGGCATCCAGAGGTCAGCGCACGCATATGGCACTCTACGTAAGCAAGTCCGACGCGTGTAAGTCGCGGTATGGCTCCACTACTGCACGGCCAGCCGATTGCCGATATCTGTATTAGCTAGCCAGCAGCCGGCCCCTTGCGGGAGCCAATCCATATCCTGGCACTGATTAACCACTCTTGCGATCAAATCTTCCGGCACCCCTGCCCATCTTTCGAATCCTTCAGAACCAATATCACCCGGCATCATAAGATCATCCTGAATTAAAGTGGTTATCAAATTGCGCGCGATATCGACAAAGCCATAACTGCTCCTTGCGGCAATCTCGCGCGCAATGTCAATGATTTGGTCTACCGGCACCCAATCTGTCAATCCCTCGACCAATAGGTCATGAACGGCCCGCTCAAGATCACTCGACATGAATTTTCAGCTGCTGCGCGAGCCGTAACGCGCTGCTCTGATCCGGTGCGACCCGCGGCACCGCTGCGACCGCAGGGGCAGCTCGCGCTACCGCCGGAGCAGCCAGTGGTGTCGCCGCGGCGACGAGGACGGCCACGAGACCTGCAGTGAAGTACTGACGACAAAAGACAGCATGATTGTGTGTCACCGAGAAGTTCCCCCATGTAATGCCCGAACGGCATCGAAAGATTAAAGATCTTCTAAGTCCTTGTCCAGGCCCTCACCGTCACCGTCCGAGGCGTAGCAGAACGGTCCACAGGCGACGCACAGGTGAATCAGGGGCATCGTGCGGGCTGGTAGCGGGATCGGAACGCGGGGTGATTGACCTGCGACTTCCTGAGCCGAGTGGAGCCTTGCCGCCGCGATGGGCGGCGCCTTCCGGGTGAACTGGGCAGTCCTCTGGACTGTCGTCCTCGGCGGCCATGAGATGGCTCACGCTTGCCACAGCAACCCGTTGCAGGTACGAGCAACGCGCACCTGCACCCAACCGGTCTGCCGGCACCGACCGCCCCGATGCCTTCCGTCGCGCGGGGCCTATCTGTCCCCGGGGTCAGATATCCGCAGGTCAGGGACAGGTACATGTGGCGCCTTCGCCGCCCTGGCCGGAACGATCGAGTCGAACGTAACCAAGGGACGGAGACTCGCGATGATCAAGAAGATGCTGGCGGCTGTGGTGATGGTGGTCGCTCTGGTGGGGATCGGGGCCGGGCCCGCGAACGCCGCGTCCAGCAGGGTGCTCAAGACGATCCACCTGGGGGTGACGAGCGGGCAGGCTCAACTCGACACCGTCGGCAGCACCAAATACTTCGGCATCTGGGATCTGGCCGCGGGTCATGGCCGGGTGTGGATCGATGTCCAGGTTCCGGGTGGGCGCACGATTCGGTATTACGGCATCGACAACGATTTCTACCAGGTCCACGCGATTTCCTACACCGTGGCGTCGTGGCGCCTGTGCGACCCGTATGCCACCTACTGCACCGCATGGGTCAAAGCCTGATCAGGTCATCAACGGGGGTCCTGGTGCGGGCGACCTTGCCGGTCGTCCGCACCAGGGCAGTGTGCTCATAAGAGTGACAGCAGCACCGTCGATCTCCTGGCGTGGATAACCTTCCGAAGCGGTAGCGCTGCGGCTGGAAGGTTGCCATGTCGGATCGGCGGCGGCAGGTTGTTGCCGGTGCGGCGACCGTGGTGGTGAGTGTGGGTGTCGGGATCGCCACGAATGTTGTCAGCGACGCTCCCCACAGGGTCGGCTGGATTGTGGGCCTTGTGGTGCTCACCGGGACCGCGGCCGTCATCGAGATCGGGACGAGATTGAGCAAGCACACCGCGGATCCTGAGCCGGAGCACGCCCGGCCGGCGCATGGGGGCGCGGCCTATGCGGCCGGTCGGGACAATCGGATCGACAACCGTACGGGGATGTCGACGGGGCAATTGTTCGCTGTCATCGGTGGCATTGTGCTGGTGGTGGCCCTGCTCGCCGCCGTGCTCGTCATCCGGGAGCGCGGCGGCGGCGACACCGGTGGCAGTGACAGCAGCACGCTGCCCAGGACGCCGGTTCCGGCCGAGCTGGTCGGCACCTGGTCCGGGGGCACCGACGGCGCGACCGCGAACTGGTCGTACACCTTCTCCTCCGATGGTGACGCGGAGCAGGCGAACGGCCGGATCGGTGTGTTGCGGGCCGGCACCGTGGTGATTTCCGGGGAGAAGCTGACCCTGCATTTTCCGGACCGGGCGCCGCAGACCTTCCGCTGGCGGATTGATCCGGTCGATACGGGGTTCGGCTACGGGTTCTCCGATTTGCAGCTGGACGGGCTGTCCTATGTGCGGCAGGACGCGGAACCCGCCGGTTGATCCAGTACGGGCGCCCGCCGGATCCGTTCCGGCGGGCGCTGCGTGCTTACGGGTGGGTGTATCCCGAGACGCCCGCGGTTCCGCGCCGGATCGTACGGGTGGTGATGCGGTCGTTGTAGTTTCCGTCGACGGTCGTCACCGTGTCACCGCCGACCGCTACCACCACGCCCACGTGGTCGTTCGCGGTGCTGCCGCCGAAGTTCCAGCCGATCACGTCACCGGCCTGCACGCCGGCCAGGGCGGAGCCGGAGTGCCAGGTGCCGTGGCTGGTGCCGTACGTCTGGAAGCTGATCGCCCCGGCGGTCAGGCCGGCGGTGTTCACCCCGGCCTGGCCCCACACCCAGCGGGCGAAGTCGGCGCACCAGGCCTCGGACCGCCAGCCGCCGGCGCACCTGCTGCCCACGTTCAGCGCCCCGGAGTAGTAGTTGCAGTTCGCGCCGTTCTCCCTGTTGCGGCCGGGGTTGGCGGCCTCGCCGCGGGCGATCGACGCGATGCGGTCGCCGGCACCGCCACCTCCCCCGTTGCGGACGCCGGAGGCCCAGCGGGCGACGTGGCCTGCCCCGTACACCACCGCGTTGCCGTCGTCCTGCAGTTCGAGGGCGGCGTTCGGGTTGCCGTGGGTGCCGGTCCACCAGACGGAGATGTTGCCGGGGGCGACGACGACCAGGTTGCCGTCGGTCTGCATGCGGACGATCGAGCCGGCCCGGTTCGTGCCGGTGGACCACACCGCGACGCCGCCGGGCGCGTACTCGACGAGGTTGCCGTCGGACTGCATGACCAGGACGAACCGGCCGTTCGGGGAGACCAGGCGGGCGTCGGTGCCGAGTTGTTCGCCGGCGCTGAGCCGGAATGTTCCCGCGCCGGCCTGGGCGGGGACCGCGGTGAACGGGAGCAGGCTGAGGGCGAGGGCCGCGACGGTGAGCCGGGCGGCATGGTGGATGAGCTTGCGCATGACCACTCCTATAAATGGTGTTTCCGACCGATAGGAGCAGTTCAGCGTGGATCAGGAGCGCGCAATAGTACGGGGGTGCATCACTCGTCAGCCGCAGTCGCTGCCGTCGCCGCCGGCGATCTGGACGACCTCACGGGTGGCCAGTTCGGTGGCGCTGTCGGCCAGGTCGTTGCTGGGCCCGACGCCGGCCGCGTGCGCCGCTCTGGCGACGTCCAGGTCGACCGCGAACAGGCCGATCTCGTAATGCTGACCGGGTGCGCCCGGAAAGAATTCGACGCCTTCCCAGACGGACAGTGTGGACGGTTCTTTCCAGCCGCGCGGGAATTGGACGTACCATTCTTCGGGCTCGTCGTTGTTCAGGTTGCGCACGGCGAGGATCAATGTCTTTCCGGCCGCGAGCCGAGCCGTTCCCGAGACATAAGCACATCTCTGTACGTCGGATCGGGCCGCCGGTGCGGTGATTTTCCCGGTCGTGGGGACCGTGGCGCCGGCCATCGACGCCGAGGGCGATGCCGAGGGCGAGGGTAATGCCGAGGGCGGTGGCGTGGGCGACGAGCGAGGGAGCTTGGCGACAACGGTGCTGGTGGCGACGCTTGTGCGCGTGCTCGGCGCGGCGGAGATGCGCGGTGACGGCACCGGCGGCGACGGCGACGGCGACGGCGCGGCCGGGTCGCTGGACACGGTGACCGGGGCCGTCGGGTGGGCGCCGGACCCCCACGGGGCGGCGACCGCCATTCCGCCGCCGGCCGCCGCGAGAGCCACCGATCCGGCGGCCACCAGAAAGGGCCAACGGCGAGGCGCTTTCCGCGTACGGGAAATGGCGAGCCGGCGCAGTTCCTGAGCCCACCGCGGTCCGTCGGCGGGCCGGCCGGCCGGATCCGAGCGGAGCATGGCGAGGACCTGGGCCACCAGGGCGCCGGGATCGTTCACCCCGGCCGTCCGGGCCACGGCGCGGATCCGGGGCGCGACCAGATCCGGCAATGCCGCGCCGGCGGCCGGTGGATCCTCGCCGAGCAGACACAGAACGGCCAGGGCCCCGAGCGCGTACCGGTCTCCGGAATCCTCCCGGGGCCGATACGGATTCCGCAGGATCTCCGGTGCCGTGTACGCCGGCGTGTGCATTCCGGCCGGGTCGAATCCGTCGTCGGCGGTCCGGATCCCGTCCACGTCGATCAGCACCACACCCCGCGCCGGATGAACGATGCAATTGCCCGGCTTCACGTCCCGGTGCAGACTCGGATTGCCCGCGGATCTGCTCGCCGCGTGCAGTTCGTGCAGGGCCTCGGCGACCTCGTGGACGTATTGCATGCGCTGGCCCAGGGTGCCCGCGGTCGCCGGTTCGCCACCGATCAGCTCGGCCAGGGTCGGGCCGTCGAGCCATTCCATGACCACATAGGGCACCCGCGGACCGGCGCTTGACTCACCCCGGTGATGTGGGGCGGCGCCGACGAATACCTCGTTGAGCCATACCAGCCGTTCCAGATGCAGGTGCTGGAGCAGCACCGTGCGGTCCTTCCACCGTTGGAGAATGTCCTCGGACGGCCAGTCGTCATCGGCCCCGTCCGGCCGGTGCAGGGCCTTGACCGCGAGCGGCACCGCCGACCGGAGCTCCCCGTGATAGCTGGCGCGCCAGGTCAGGCCCTCGCCGCCGCGCCGGGGCTCACCGAGCAACTCGAATCGGTCCGGGGCCTCGGGCGGTCCCGCGAACAGGCCGTTGGGACGCGGCGCCGGAAGCACCGCCGGCCCCCCGGTGGCCGCACCGGTCTCATTCTCCACTGGGATCACCCAGGTCGCCGCGGTTCACCCAACCGTTCCACAATGCCCACCGCGCCAGCGGAAGCCGGAAATCGTCATTCGGGATCTGCTCGGCGGCGACCATTCCGGGAATGCCGTAACCGGTCAGATTCTCGCGGACGACCTTGAGAACATTGCGGACGTACTGCGGACTCAGGCCGAGACGTTCGCCGATCTCCGCGTACGTCGCGGGGCGCGCGGCCGTCCCGGAACCGGTGAGCAGCGGGCGGCACAGTTCGGCGACCACCCGGTGCTGAGCCGCGGTGAACCGGTCGGGCCCGGTGAAGGTGTCGGCCGACCGGGTCACGATCCCCGGCCGCATCGGCGCCGATTCCCGCGCCGGCCCGTCGACCTCCACGAACTCGTCACCCAGCGAGCCGGCCAGCACGACGGCGAACCGCCCGCACGGGGGCCCGATGGCCGCGCCGGGTGCCACCACCAGGTCCTCACCGACCGGTGGCCGTACCACGAACGGTTTGGTGGCCGACGTGTTGCTCACCAGGACAGCGCCGCCGACCAGCTGGATCGCCGCGGCCAGCCGGGAAAGGTGACCGTCGTCGGGCAGCCGGACCGTGCACCGGCTGCCGCGCCCCACGGTGACCCGGTCGTCCGGCCCCAGGACCCACCGGCGTGCCCGATACCGCACGGTTGCCACCGAACTGTCCACCGCGCCACCTTCCCCACGTTCTACCAGCCCTAACGCGCCCAGCTCCGTACGGGATGCGGGGTGGATCCATCTGATGACAGCGACCACAAGATCGACACTTGTCGAAGCGTTGTACCGTGCTCCGCGGGACCGTAAGGTCCTTGAAGGAGGATCGCGATGGATCTCACGGGGGAGATCCGGCGTCTCTGGGGTGATTCGCTGGCTCCGGTGACAGCCGAGATCGATGACACGGTGCCCGAGCGCACCCGCGCTTTCCTGACCGGGGTCGGGCTGCCCACCGAGCCGATCTGGGGCCTCGACTTCGAGCACGGGGACGCCCTGGCGCCGTTCGAGCGCGCCGGCCGTCGCTGCCTTCCGATCGCCGGGTCGGCGGGCATACCGATCTTCGTGGTCGAGCTGGACACCGGGGTGGTGCTGCAATGGCCGCCCGACCCGGCCGAGTCCGATCCACCGGACTTCGTCAACTCGGACGTCGGACTCTTCCTCCTCACCGCCGGGCGCTATTTCGCCCTGATCCGGCACGCCGGCGATGACGGCACCGCCGCCTTCCGCCGTGAGCTGGCGGCGGTGGACCCGGACGCCCTGGCAGCTCGGACATTCTGGTCGTACAAGGTGGTCGAGCTCCAGAGCGAGGACGACGCATGACCGCGCGTCAGGGATTCCTCCGGCGGTTCGTGGCCGCGCTCACCGTCCTGATCACGCTGTTCGTCACCACCGCCGGCACACCCGCACGAGCAGCGCTTGATCCGGTTCCGCGGGACGCCTGGCTTCAGCCCGTCCCGTTCGGCAACCCGCTCTACGAGCCGGCCCTGCAGTACCGCGACGCCCACCGGTCCGGGATCCCCTGGGGACGCAACGTCGCGGTGTTCCTCTACTACGACAACGGTGTCCTCAAGTGCATCGTCACCGCGAGCTTGCCGCCGCAGGCCGACAGCCTCACCAGGACATGGGTAGACATCTACCGCCGTGGTGCCTCCGGCTGGGAGCCGGAAAGCAGCGTGGAGTACCGCGGCAACCAGGCACCCGGATTCGGCGGCCTGACCACCCTCAACGATGTGCATGCCGAGAAGCTGGCCTATCTCTACCTGAAATCCGCGCTGGGCAAGGATCTGACGACCGCCGTGTTCGCCGGCCTGTCCGAGCTCATCCCGTGCTCCCGAGCGCCGAACTTCTGTCAGACGAACCTCAACCCCAACAACGCCATCGACCGGGGACTGTTCGTCCGCTGGTTCCCCGGGCTGTACGACATGACCCTCCCCGCGGAGGCCCGGACGCCGATGCTCTACCTGGACATCGGCGATGCCACCACCCTGGACGAGATCAAAGCGCTGATCAAGAGCTTCTACGACGCGTATCTCGCTGCCGGCCGGGACTACCGGAAGGCTGCCCGAGCGTTCGCGGGCGCGCAGGTGGGCGCACCCCCGGGAACCGGGCCGGCGAACGGCGCGCTGGCCGACGCGCTGGCCGGTAGGACGGACCTCGGTGGTATCGACTTCTCGACCCTCGAGCTGCGGTACGTCGCCGGTCCCGGTGCCGGGACCGGCACACGCTTCGCGTTCGACGCGGCCGCCGCGAAAGGCACACCGACGGCGGCCGACAGCGCCACGAGGCTCGACCAGGGACGCCGGGCCGCGCTGCTGGCGTCCGACGCGTTCTTCGTCTGGCTGAGCCTTCCGCCCGAGACGAACTGGGTCAACCTCAACCCCAACCAGCCCGACCAGATCGTCGAGAAACGTCTCGGCAGCACCGAGGCCGGCAAGGTCCTGCTCGAGGCCGACCTGCGGATGAAGACCACCCTGGCCGCCGAGGTGCATCCCGACACCGCCACCGGCAGGAAATACTGGGCCGGCCTCGACACCCTGCGCGAACGGTACGGGGAACAGCCGTGCGTCACCGTGCGCACGTGGATCGTCCCGGAGCCGGCACAGGTCCGCGAGGAGAACGGTGGCCTCTACATCCTGGACGCACCACTGACCGTACGGGTGGAGCGGGTCTTCCTCGAGCCCGGCACCGACGCGGTCGACGGGGCGAAATGCCCGGCCAGGAACGAGGCGGCCGGCAAGCACCTCGAGGACCTGTACCGCACCTACCTGCTGCCGGCGCTGATCAAGCGGGTGAACACCGCGCCCGAGTACGCCGACCTGCGCCGGGTGTACCTCAGCCGGGTCGGCGCCGAGTGGTACCGGGCGAACCCCGGGACCGGGCCGGTCGCGGATCTGATCGACCGCGGCACCGTCCACGCCTGGCCGCTCAAGGACGACTGGAAGCCACGCACGACGTTCGACAAGTACGTCACGTCATACCACCACGGCGAGTTCACGATCGTGCGGGACGTGAAGCGCGGCTCCAAGGTCTACCGCTACACCTACTCGTACGGCGGGGTGGACTTCGCTCAGGTGAACCTCGCTCCGGTGGACGAGCAGACCTTCCGCCAACGATGGCCCGGGGCGGCGGACGCGGCGGCCCGCTCGTTCACCGCCGCCGCGGCCGACCCGTCCGGCCGTACCTGGCTCGGTGTCGCCGCTCGTGCCCAGCCTGATACGGAAGCCCAGCCTGACACGGAAGCCCAGCCGGACACGGAAGCCCAGCAGGACGCGGACACGCAGCCGGACGCGGGCCCTGGTGCGGAGCCGGCGGCGGCACCGGACGCCGAGCGCGACGGGTGGCACCTGCCGCACCTGCCGATGCAGGTCTGGCTGATGATCACCGGCGGCCTGCTGATGATCCTCTACCGCATCCGGCGGGCCATCAGACGGCGCCGGCCGTCGCCCGGGGGCAGACCATGACCGAGCCCGAACCGTACGGCGAAGAACCACCCGCCGAGATCACCGGTGCCGCCCTGGCCCGCGGGCTCGGACGACGCCTGGCCAGCCGGTATCTCCTGAGCCCGGCGATCTCCGGTGGGTTGTCCCTGCTCCTGCTGGCCGGCTGCATCCTGGCGTTCGTGCTGCTGGGCGTCCTCGGCCCGAAAGCCTCGGGCCTGCTCGAGGACGTCCTCGGCTGGGTGGCCAACCTGCTGTGTTTCGCCACCGTGGTCGCGATCGTCCTGGTCATCAGGTCGTTCGTGCGTGGCGCCCAGTCCTACCACGTGTACACGGGCGGCTTCGTGCACCGCAAGAACGGCCGGGTGACCGCGTACGCCTGGAACGAGATCGCCGAGCTCAAGCCGTTCCTCCAGAAGGCCGGCGAGGACAGGGGCAAACTCGTCCACTACCGGCTGGTGACCCGGCTGGTGACCCGGCCGGGCCGGACGATCGCACTACCGGTCGAGATCACCGACGGCCGCGACCCGCTCCTCGACCACCTCATGGGGATGCTCGACCAGCACGGCATCCCGGTCAGCTGACAAACCGCAACGGGGGCAACGCCATGACCTTCCCGGACCCGACCTTCGACAACCACCCCTCGTACGAATCCACTCCCCCACCACCGGCCCCGGCCCCGACCCCGCCGGCCCCGCCCGCGGCGCAGCCTCCGGCCTACCCGGGCCGGCCGCCCGCACAGCGCGCCTATCAGCCCCCGATCGAGGACGCCGAGGAAGCCGCGCGAGCACAACGCGTCCAGCGAGCCGCCCAGGACGCCGAGGCGCAGACCCGCGCCCGCCGCGACATCGGTTTCGGCGCTGTCTGGCTGCTCGCCGGCATCATCATCACGCTCTGGACCCTCTCGTCCGGCGCGACGTTCTACATCGTCGCCTGGGGACCCATGCTGTACGGCGCCTACCGCCTCATCAAGGGCCTCGTCACCAGGAACCGGACCCCGTCCTGACCCGGTCCACGACTCCTACGCGTCGCAGCGACCGGGCGTCAGCGGAAGACCAGGCCGCCGCCGACCTCGAGGACCTGGCCGGTCAGCGCCGCCGAGCCGGGGGCGGCCAGCAGCCGTACCGTATCGACCAGGTCCTCGGGGGTCAGGCCGCGCGGCACCGCCTGGGTCGCCGCCAACGGGGCCTGGTGATCGGGGACGTCCCGGCCGGCCGCCCGCTCGGCCTCCTCGAGTTCGTCCTCGCCCTCGGTGCGGATCGCGCCGGGTGAGAGCGCGTTGACCGTCACCCCGGCCGGGCCGAGGGCTCGGGCCAGGGAACGGGTCAGGCCGATCAGGGCGGCCTTGCTCGCCACGTACGCGGGTCCGGACGGCCCGCCCAGCGCCACCGTCGGTGACACGACGTTGATGATGCGCCCCCAGCCTCGTACGGTCATGCCCGCGCCGAGGGTCTGGGCGAGCAGCATGGGTGCGGTGACGTTGACCGCGAACGTGGATCCCCACTCCCCGGTGGTCATCTCGCCGATCGGCACGTTGGAGGCCCGGGCCGCGTTGTTGACCAGGACGTCGACGTCGCCGGCGCGGGCGGCCATCGCGGTCACCGCGGCGGGGTCGCTCAGGTCGGCGTCCAGCAGCCTCGTGCTCGCGCCCAGGTCGCGGCAGCGGCGGGCCACGTCCCCGGCCTGGCCGGCGGCGTCCAGGTGGTGCAGCAGCAGGGTGACGCCGGGGCGGGCGAGACCGATGGCGAGGGCCGCGCCGATGCCGCGCCGGGCGCCGGTGACGAGAATGCGCTGATCCATCGGACCATGGTCACACCGTGTCGATCAGGAATCGAGAAGCGCGGCGTACGCGCCTCTCGTAGCGTGAATGGATGAGTTCATCACCGAAGTTCTCCGCGGAAGAACGTGCCGCCATGAAGGACCGGGCGGCCGAGTTGAAGGCCGGGTCCCGGCGCACCGGTGCCGCGGAGAAGGCGGCCGCCGAGGAGTCCGCTGTGCTGGCGAAGATCGCCGAGATGCCGCTACCCGATCGGGCCACGGCGCAACGCCTGCTCACCGTGGTCGCGGACGCGGCACCCGAGTTGACGCCGAAGCTCTACTACGGGCAGCCGGGGTGGGCGCGGGCCGGGAAGGTCATCGTGTTCTTCCGCAGCGGGCTCATGGACAAGGCGCGCTATTCGACCCTGGGCTTCAGCGGTGAGGCGGCGCTCGACGAGGCCGGCGGGTTCTGGCCGACCTCGTACGCCCTGGAAAGCCTGACCGACGACAGCGCGGCAACCGTCGCCGCCCTCGTTCAGCGGGCGAGCCGCCGGTAGGCGAGCAGTCCGATCGGGGCACCCACGAACAGCAGGAGCAGGACGGCGGTCAGCAGCATCCCGCGATCGGCGGGCTCGCTGCTGACCAGCGGCGCCGCGGCCGACGAGGGCGATGCCGCGGTCGAGGGAGGCGGCGCGGAGGGGGAAGCCGTCGGGGCCGGCGCGGCGACGGGATATCGCAGCAGTGGTGGCTTGCGGCCCTCCGACACGGTGAGCAGCGCCGATCCGTCCGCGCTGTAGGCGATCGACTCGCCCTGCGGCTCGTCCGGCAACGCCACCCGGCGCGGCGACCCCGTCGTGATCGCGCCGAGCACGTCACCGCCGGTCACGCCGAATTCAAACGCGTCCGCATAGGTACGGAGCACCGCCCGCGATCCGTCCGGGCTCACCGCCCCGCCGGTGATCACGAGCCGGCCGGCCAGCCCGTACGGATTGCTGGTGTCACTGATCGGCAGGGTGACGGCACCGGCCCGGTCCAGCGGCGTGGTGCGGCCGGTCTTCAGCTTCTTCCCGGGTACGTAGACGCCCGCGGCACCGACGCCCTTGGTCACCACGATCGGGGTGCCGTCCGGTGCGAGCAGCAGCGCCTCGGCGTCGTGCGCGCCGTCCGGATAGCTCATCCGGTACAGCTTGGGTTTCCGCGCGCCGGGGGCCAGCCGCCACAACCCGATGGTCTCCCGCGAGCCGCTGTTGTCGCCGATGTCCGCGATCCACAGTGTGCCGTCCGGCGCGCGGGCCATGTCCTCGGTGTCGCGGGGCCGGGACGGGTACGCCACCGACCGGGTCACCTCGCACCGCCCGTTCAGGAAGAAGATCTTCCGGCGGTCCGGGTCGTCCGATCCGTCGTTCATGACGGCGTACCCGCCGTCGGGGAACGCGACCAGCCCGGAGATCTCGGCCGCCCGCGGATCGGCGACCGTGCACACCGGCTGCGCCGGCGCCGGAGCGGCCAGCGCACCGGCGGCGATCATCGTGGCCAGGAACGGGATCATCACCACCATCGTGGGCCAGGACGGGGACGATGTCCACGCTCACCGCCCACGTGTACCGGTTCAGGCCACCTCCGCGCGGTGCCAGGAGCGCTCCGCGGAGGAATGCCGGCCGGGGTGCCCGACGAACAGGTGACAATCCGTTTCGACCCGGCTCTCGACGGCGTCCTGCCGTTCCGGGCACCACGTGTACGGATTGATCTCGGACGCGCTCAACGTCCACTGGATCCACCACATGGTGGCGTCGACCTGCTGGCCCAGCGCGGCATGGGAGCCCTCGTGCCCCTGTTCGAGCTCGCAGCCCAGCTCCGACTGCACACTCGGCGCGTCCGCGGGGAGCCCGCCGAAGAACGCCAGCTGCGCCGCGTCGAGCGTGATTCGTGCGGGACAGATCGTCAATTCCTCAATATCGATCGCCATACATATCCCTGTTCCCCTTTCCCGGCTTCCCACACCCGCCACCTGAACCGGTTCATGCGCGGGTCCCGCCCCGGGCGGCCCGGCGCTGAACGATCCAGGTCCGCACCTCCCCGGCCAGCCAGATGCGACCCTGCGCGAGCTCGGCGACCGGGTCCGGGAAACCCCGGAGCTTGGTGAGCTGATAGACGCGCTGCTGGCTCACTCCCAGCAGGGTCTTCAGCTCGCGCGCGCCGGCCAGATCAAGTTCGTCCATGCGCCCATCATAGTCGTTGAGCAACTAGTCACAAGACCCGATCGGTCACGCGAACTTCGCCGCCAGCGCCTGGTACAGCTCCGCGAATCCACTTCCCGAGTGCTTGTCCGGGGTGAGGGTGTTCACGAGCGGTTCGGTCCGCGACACGACCGCACCGCGCGGACCGCGAGGCCCGCCGGGACCAGCGTCCAGACATGCTGACCGGCGCGGTCAACCTCGGGTTGCTGCTGCGCGACCGGGAGCCGGCGACCGCACTGACCCTCATCGAGCCGAGCCTCGACGCGCTGCGTGCCGCCCAGGGTCAGGATCACCCGCAGGCGCTGGCGATGGCCCAGGGCAACCGGGGCGAAGGTGACATCGAGCCGCCACCTTTCTAGCATCGGACGCGGAGCCGGACCGCCGGAAGGACCTCATGCCCACCGTTCGACCCACCTCGCTGCCGATCGTCGCCCCGGCGCCCCGGTGGCCGCACCGGGCCCTCGACGTGGCGGCGCTGCGTGCCACCGGCTGGTGCCCGACGCCGTTCCGTGACGTCGTGCTCAAGGTCCATCAACGCTGCAACCTGGCCTGCGATTACTGCTACGTCTACGAGATGGCCGACCAGTCCTGGCGGACGCGTCCCCTGCTGATGGAACCGCACATCGCGCGGGCCGCCGCCGGGCGGATGGCCGACCACGCCCGCACCCACCAGCTCGACAGCATGCGCCTGGTGCTGCACGGCGGTGAGCCGCTCCTCGCCGGTGCGGCCCGCCTCGACGAGGTGGTCGGAGCATTCCACCGGGCCTTCGACGGTCTCGGCCGCCTCGACGTGCAGATGCAGACGAACGGCGTCCTGCTCGACGAGGCCACCCTGAAACGCCTGCACGCCCGTGGGGTCGGCATCGGGGTCAGCCTCGACGGCACGCCCGCGGATCACGATCGCCATCGGCTCCGCGCGAACGGCAAGGGCAGTCATGCCGAGGTCGACCGAGCGCTCCTGCTGCTCGCCTCGGAACCGTATCGAGCGTCCTTCGCCGGGCTGCTCTGCACTGTCGACCCGACCACCGACCCGATCGCCTGCTACGAGGCCCTGATCTCCTACCGGCCACCCGCTCTCGACCTCCTCATCCCCCATGCCAACTGGTCGGCGCCGCCGTTCCGCCCGGACGGTAGCGGCCCGGCGCCGCACGCGGACTGGCTGATCGCGATCTTCGACCGCTGGTACGACGCTCCCCGCCAAGAGGTCGCCATCCGCCTTTTCGAGGACGTGCTGGCGTTGGTGCTCGGCGGTACGAGTCAGTCCGAGCAGGTCGGCCTGAGTCCGGTGGCGGTCGTGGTGATCGAGACCGACGGTGCGATCGAGCAGGTCGACTCGTTGAAATCCGCCTACCAGGGGGCGTGTGACACCGGCCTGAATGTGCTTCGTGACGGGTTCGAGGCGGCGCTCGATCATCCCGGCGTGGCCGCCCGGCAGATCGGGCTGCGAGCTCTCGGCGACGACTGTCTTCGCTGCGAGGTCCGGGATGTCTGCGGTGGCGGACATTACGCCCATCGCTACCGAGCGTCGGACGGTTTCCGCAATGCTTCCGTCTACTGTGCTGACATGCTGAAGTTGATCCGCCACATCAGTGCCCGGGTCGCCGCGGATCTGACGCGGCTCTCGGCCACCGGAGCAGCGTGACGAGCTCGACGGGCGGGGATGCCGGTTACGCCTCGAGGACGCCAGCCCGTATCGCGACGGCTATCACGCCGTCCCGCTGGCCCGGCTGACCGACGACGAAGCGGCCCGGTGGCAGGAACTCTTCGTACCCGCGTGGGAGCTGATCACCCGGCATCTGCCGGAGCAGGCCGCGGAGACAGCAGCCGGGCTCCGTGCGGTGGTCCCACTGGCCGATCACGGTGACGGCTCGGAGCGTCACTACGCGCCCTGGCGCAAAGACCTACGGCCCGCCTCCGCCCTGTTCCAGGGCGGGGCTCGGCTGATCCAGCGTGGCTATCCGCTCCACAACCGCCCGCCTGTCCTCCCAGTCGAAACCGGAGGGCACCGCGACCGCCGCCAGTTGAGCCGGAGCAACCACGGCCAACAGGCGCGCCAAAGCATCGTGGTCGGCCTCAATCGATCCGCGATACCAGCGAGTTGCCGCCCGGGGTGTCCAGAAGACTGGACACCCCGGGCGGAAAGAGCAAATGAGCTAGGCGACGGTGAAGGTGTAGGTGCCTGAGGGGAGGGCGTAGGTTGCCGCGCCGTCGGTGTAGCCCTGGGGGACTGCTTCCGGTGGGGCTGTCACCGCTGCCGCCGTGGGGGCCGGCACCTGGACCGTGGACGTGGTGTTGGGTGGGATGACGACCTTGAGCGACAACCTTGATCCGCTTCGCTGCCAGGATGCGCTCGTCGGGCCGTACCCCGTGGTGAGGGAACTTGATGCGGACGTGAGTGTCCCGCCCGGCTTGGGGGCGATCAGCACCTGCTTGTATCCCGGCGCCGCCGGGGCGACGCCGCCGACGGTGCGGTAGAGCCAGTCGCCGACCGAGCCGAGGCCGTAGTGGTTGAAGGAGTTCATGCCGACGTCCTGCAGGGTGCCGTCGGGCCGGATGCCGTCCCAGCGCTCCCAGATGGTGGTCGCTCCGCGGGAGTTCATGTAGCCCCAGCCGGGGTAGTCCGGCTGCTGCAGGATCTGGTACGCCGTGTCGAGGTGACCGTGGGTGGCCAGCACCGGGAGCAGATTTTCCACGCCCATGAAACCGACCGACAGGTGACCGTTGCGCGACGCGACCTTGGCGGCGAGTTTGTCCGCCACGGCCTGGGTGAGTGACGGCGGAACCAGGCCGAACGCGAGCGGGAGCACGTACCCGGTCTGGCTGTTGCCGCTGACCGTGCCGTCCGCGGCGATGAACCGGCTGGTGAACGCCGTCGCGATCCGGTCGGCGAGCGTTCCGTAGGACGCCGCCTCGGCGGTGCGGCCGGTCGCCGCGGCCATCCGCGAGAGCAGCCGGGCCGAGTATCCGAAGAACGCCGTGCTGGTCAGGTCGCGGGCCGTCTCGTCCTGGACGTTGAGCCAGTCGCCGAACGTCTCGTGGTCGCGGATGAGGTCGGCGCCCGCGGTCGAGCGGAGGTAGTCCACATACCGCGCCATGGCCGTGAAGTGCCGGTCGGCGGCGCTGAGGTCGCCGTAGCGCTGCCACAGCGTCCAGGGCACGATCACGCCCGCGTCGGCCCAGCCGGCCTTGCCCGCGCCGTCGATCACGGCCGGCGCCACGTCGGTGAACGCGCCGTCGGCCCGTTGCGCGTCGACGAGGTCGTCGGCGAACTTGTCGAGCAGGCCGTGGGCGTCGAAGTTGAACGTCGAGGTGGCGCCGAACGACGCGATGTCGCCGGTCCAGCCGAGGCGTTCGTCGCGTTGCGGGCAGTCGGTCGGGATGGACAGCATGTTGGAGCGGGCGCCCCAGAGGATGTTGTGCTGCACCTGGTTGATCAGCGGGTCGCTCGTGGTGAAGTCACCGGTCTCGGCGCCGTCGGTCCAGGCCGCGAGCCCGGTCAGGTTGTCCGCGGTGACGGTGCCGGGGAATCCGGTGATCTCGACGTAGCGGTAGCCGTGCACCGTGAAGTGCGGTTCGAAGACCTCCTGCGCACCGGTGCCGGCCAGGGTGAACGTGTCGGTGGCCTGGGCGGCGCGCAGGTTCGCGGTGTACAGCGTGCCGTCGGCGTTGAGGATCTCGCCGTGCCGCAGCGTGACGCGGGTGCCGGCCGGTCCGGTCGCCTTGAGCCGGTTCCAGCCGGCGAAGTTCTGGCCGAGGTCGGCGATCCACACCCCGGGTCTCGGCTGGGTGATCGCGACCGGCCGCAGTTCCTGCTGGACGGTCACCCCCGGGTCGACCTGGGCGACGAGGTGCGGCTTCGCGCCGGTGCGGACCGTGACCGGCCGCGGGCCACCCGCGACGCGGGCGTCCTGATCCTCGCCGTGGTACAGGTCGTCGGACACGATCGTGCTGGGCGACGAGGACCAACTTCCATCGGTACGCACGTCAGCGCGCGTTCCGTCGGTGTACTCGATGGACAACTCCGCCGAGTACCACGGTGCGGTGCCGTAGCGCTGGTTGCCCGCGAAGCCGATGTTCCCCGAGTACCAGCCGTTGCCCAGCAGCGCGCCCAGGTTGTTGTCGCCCTGCCTGAGGCTCCGGGTCACGTCGAAACCGCTGTACTGCAGGCGCTTGCTGTAGTCGGTCCAGCCGGGGCCGAGGCGTTCGGTGCCGACCTTCGCGCCGTTGAGGTAGGTGTCCTGCAGGCCGAGCGCGGTGGCGAAGAGCCGTGCGCGGGCGACCGGCTTGGCGACCGTGAACGCCTTGCTGAGGTACGGCGCCGGGTTCGGCACCGCCACCTGGGCTCCCCACGGGCCGGCCCCGTACGCCGCGGTGACCCTGGCCGCCGGCCACCCGCTGTCGTCGAAGCCGGACCGCTCCCAGCCGGCCGGGCCGGTCTGCGACGTCTTCCACGAACCGTCGCTGACCACGGTCGTCGTCCCCGCGACGAGTTTCGCGAGCAGGCCGGCCGGTCCGGCGCTGGTGTTGGTCGCGGCGATCGCGATCGTGTTGGCCCCGGCCCGCAGGTAGGCCGAGACGTCCACGGTGGTGGCCCGTTTCCACGAGTCGGTGGCCCGGCGGGAGGCGGCGACCGGGGTGCCGTTGACCCACACGTCGGCGGTGTCGTCACCGGTCACCACCAGGGTGGCCGAGCCGGGTGCGGCGAGGTCGACGGTGCGCCGGAAATACCGCTGGGCGGCCGGGGCCTCGACGGCCGGGTCGCCCTCGGGATACCAGATCCAGGAGGCGCCGGTGATCGTCGCGCCGGCCGGGCCCCCGATGAAGTCGGCCTGCCACGTGGTCACGCCGGTGTCGAACCGGGCCGGCGCGCTCCACGCGCTCGCCCGGCCCTGGGCGTCCCAGACCCGCACCCGCCAGTGGTAGGTGCGGTTGCCGGCCAGCGCCGGGCCACCGTACGCGACGTCGGTGCTCGCAGCCGAGGCGACCTGACCGCTGTCCCAGACGTCGGCGGCACCGGCGCTCGTGCCGACGGTGACCTGGTAGCGGCCCTGGAGCTGGCCGTTGGCCGCGGAGACGAGCCGCCAGCCGAACCGCGGCTTCGGCGCGTCGATCCCGACGGGGTCGGTGCGGCGTTCGGTGGTCAGCCCGGCGAGGCTGACCGGGGAGGCGCTGCCGGAGCTGGGCGCCACGACGTCCAGCCGCCAGGGCGCCACGCCGTAGGCACCGGCGTCCCGGGCCGCGCTCCAGGTCTGCGGCACGCTCGCCGCGGCCTGCCACGTCCCGTCGGTGACCAGGTCGACGGTCGAGCCGGCGCCGGCGATGCGGACCCGGCCGAGCACTCCGGCGGCACCCGCGCTGGTGTTGCGGGCGGCGACGGTGAGCGTGTTGGCGCCGGGCTTGAGCGCCGCGGCGAGGTCGACGTACTGCGCGCGTTTCCACGAGTCGGTGCCGCGCGGGGAGCCGGCCAGATACGTGTCGTTGAGCCAGACGTCAACGTTGTCATCGCCGGCGACCACGAGCTGGGCGTCGGTGTAGGGCCCGGACGGGGCGGTGAAGGTGCGGCGCAGGTAGCGGGTGCCGGCGGGGACGTTCGTGGCCGGATCGCCGTCGTCGGACCAGATCCAGTGCGCGCCGGTGAGGCTGACCGGGGTCGTGACGAGCGCCGGGGCGGCGTCCGCCCGGGTGGCGGCGAACCCGCTGCCGGCCAGGACGGTGGCGGCGGCGAGCGCGACGAGTTTTCGGGGGATGTGCGGGGCCATGCGGTTTCTCCTCGGTGGGGGGAGTTGCGCGGGGCGGTGATCACCACATATTTAAACGTTTCAATGCGTCGACCTTCTGAGACTAGGTCACATCACAAGATCTACTCAAGGCGCAACCCCGGACGCGGTGGGATGCACAACCCCGGGAGACCCCGGCTGACCAGGGCGGATCGGCTCCGGGAAACTCGCTGCCATGAACTCACACGGGGGCAGGATCGGGCTCGTCACGAGCCTCACCGTCATGACGCTGCTCGGCGCGACAGCCTGCGGCGGCAGTGACGACAGCACCACGGAAAGCAAGCAGACCCCGGGCGCGACCGGCGTCACGTACCAGCCGTCCGGCAAGGGCTGCGACAACGTCGACACGACCGCCATGGACGCGGTGCTGGGCGCCTCGCAGATCCGCGACGAGGGCCTCATCAGCTCCACCGTCGGCTCGCAGGTCAACTGCGCCAAGTCCTACGACAAATTCACCGTCACGGTACGCACGCAGTCCGTCAAGGGCGCCGACGGCAAGATCATCTACGACGGCTTCCGCGGGGTGCAGGAGAAGTCCGGCGTCGAGCTGACCGAGGTGCCGGGTGTGGGCACCGCCGCGTTCACGTACGTCGACGAGATCACGGGCCCGCAGCTGGAGGCCTGGGACGGCAACATGTACCTCAGCATCAGCGTCAACGAACTCGACGAGGGCGGCGACGTCGACGGTGCCGCGAAGGCGCTGCCCGCGGTGGCGACCGCGACGTTCGCCAAGATCCGCGGCTGAGTCACGCCCGGCCGTGCTTGGTGGCCCACTCGCAGATGGCGGCGAGTGGCTCCTCCAGCGTGCGGCCCAGCTCGGTCAGGGAATACTCGACGTGCCGCGGTGGGGCCTCCTTGAGCACCCGGCGCTCCACCAGGCCGTCGGCCTCCATGTCCCGCAACGTCTCGGTCAGCACCTTCTGCGTGATGCCCGCGACCCGGCGGCGCAGGACGGCGTGCCGCTGCGGGCCGTCCATCAGGGCGTAGATGAGCAGGACCCGCCACTTGGACGCGAGGCGTTCGAGGGCCTGCCGCGTGGTGCAGCCCTCTTCGAGCACATCAGGAACGACCAGAGACACGGATAAGGGTACCGCGAAGTGCCTTCTGTCCTGATCGGACGAACGCGCTTACCGTCGAGCCATGCGAATCACGTTCACCGCCGACGGCATCGAGCTGGCCGGGGAGCTGCGGGTCACCCCCGGCGCCCCCGCCGTCGTGCTCACCGGGCCGTTCACCGGCGTCAAGGAGCAGGTCACCGGCCGATACGCGGCGGAGTTGCACCGGCGCGGACTCACCACCCTCGCGTTCGACCACCGGGGTTTCGGCGAGAGCGGCGGCCGCCGGGCCCACGAGGACAGCCAGGGCAAACTCGCCGACCTGCGGGCCGCGGTCGGCCTGCTCGCCGAGCACCCGGAGGTGGATCCGGAGCGCATCGGCGTCGTCGGCATCTGTCTCGGTGGCGGGTACGCGGTCCGGGCCGCCGCGACCGACCCGCGGATCGCCGTCGCCGCGGGCATCGCCGGCGCCTACAACAGCCCGGCCCGTTTCGCCGCGGCCGACCCGCAGGGGTACCGCGGCGCGATCCGCTCGTTCATCGACCGTTACGAGGAGGAGCTGCCCGCGGTCACCGCCGGTGACGGGCCGGCGGCGATGGGCGGTGCCGAACCGTACGAGTACTACGGCACCGGCCGGTCGGCGGCCGAGCACTGGGAGAACCGGGTCACGTACGGCTCGCTGCACTCCCTGATGACGCTCGACGCGCTCGGCGCGGCCCCGCTGCTCGGCGGGACGCCGCTGCTGATCGTGCACGGCCGCACCGACGACTACTGCTCCCCCGAGCTCGCCGAGGCGGCCTACCTGGCGGCGCCGGGCCCCAAGGAGATCCACTGGCTGGACGCCAAGCAGCACATCGACCTGTACGACGTCGATCCCTACGTCACCGAGGCGGCCGACACCACCGCCGATTTCCTGCTCCGGCACCTCGGCGGAGGCGCGCAGCCGGCCCGGTGACGCGCCGAGCCGGTCGAGCCCGGCCTCCGGCAGCGCGTCGCCGAGCAGGGTCGTCAGCTGCCGATCGCCGCCACCTGACCTCCCGTAGCCTCCCGCAGGAACGGGATCAGGATCGGGAGGACCTGCGCCGCCTGCATGGCCACCAGGTGGTCGGCCTTCTCGATCACCCGTACGCGCCACCCGAGCGCGATCAGCTCCGCGGCGTTGCGTCGCAGCGCGTCCCCGATCACGACCGTGGCATCGCCCCACTTCGCACTGTAGACAATGGTGTCGTCGGCCCCGGCGAACGCCAGCCGGGGGACGCGCACCCCGGCGAGGGCCGCCCGCTCGTCGAAGCCCCGCAGGGATTCATACAGCGTGACGTACTGCCGGGTCTGGTCCGGGTCGAGGCTGATCCCGGCCGCGTCCCAGTCGCCCGGCTCCGCCTCGGGAACCGGCTCGGACCCCTGCTCCACCGCCGCCCGATGGGTCGCGTGGGTGACCTTCAGCATCGCCTCGTAGGGGCCGTCGAGCGGCGGGAAGCCACCCATCGCGACCGCGGTCAGCCGGTCGGTGCGGATCGCGAGCTGGAGCCCCGCCAGCCCGAGCCAGGAGTATCCGTAGTAGGCGAACCGCTCGACCCCGGCCGCGTCGGCGATGCCCAGCAGGTCACCGGCGAGCGCCCCGGCGTCGAGGTCGTCCGGGCGCGGATGCGCCCGCAGGTGGGCCTCGTAGTCGGCGGCGATCACCTGAAAACCGGCCTCGACCAGCCCGGTCGCCAGCGCGTGCCCCAGGTTCTGGCCGGCGCCCCACGCCCGCGCCCTGTCCGCGGCCTCCCCCTCGGTGATCGCCGTGCCGACCGGCAGCAGCACCGCGGGCCCCTCGCCCAGCACCGTGACATCCATGACTCTCCCCTTCCGTCCGGAAACTCCTTATAGTGTAAGGACTATGGATGTCGACGCGCACGTCCGCCGCCTGTGGCGCCACCACGGAACCGCGCTGCCCACTCCCCGGCGCGGCCCCCGCCAGCAGCTCGACCTGGACGAGATCCTCGAGGCCGCCATCGCCATCGCGGACCATGACGGTCTGGCCGCGGTGTCGACCCGGTTGGTGGCGGCCCGTTTCGGCAAGACCCCGATGGCGCTCTACCCCTACGTGGGGACCAAGGAGAACCTGCTCGCCCTGATGAGCGACCACGCCTCGGCGATGCCGGCCTGGACCGACCCGGGCGCCACCCTCGGCGACGACCTCCAGGCCTGGGCGGGCCACCTGTTCGCGGTCTACCTGGCCCACCCCTGGCTGCCCGGCCGGCCGTGGTCCCAGGGCCCCCACGAGCAGGAATGGCTCGAACGCCTGGCCACGGTGCTCACCACCTGGCAGGTCCCGGCCCGGCTGCGGCCGCCGGCCATCACCACGCTGTACGCGGTGGCCCGCTCGGCGGCCGAGACCAGCGCGGCCTACCGGCGCATGGACGACGCGGGCACCACCGCCTGGCTGGCCCACGCCGCGTCCACCGCGCGCCAGATCCCGGACCTGCGCGACCGCTATCCGCACTCCACCGGCCTCGAACCCCTGGCCGCGGACTGGCGGGAAACCCCCCGGGCCGGCCTGATCGCGGCAGTGACGCTCCTCAGCGCGGCGCTGGCCTGACAGAGTCGTCAATCATGATCGATGACTCACGCTGACGGCGGGACAGCTGCGGGGTCGGGGAGAGTGCGGAGCCCCTCTAAGATGAGCAGCTTCCACGTCGTTCCTTCACCTTCGGAGTCTTTTTTATGGCCGCCGACACGGCTGCACCTGCGGATACGACCCCCGATCACGATCAGGAGACGCAGGTAGCCGCCAAGCGCCGGGTCCGGCCGTGGGAATCCGGCAGCGTGCGGGTCATGCTGCCGCCGTTCGTCGTGACGCTGATCGTGATGCTGATCGAGATCGGTCACCGACAGCTGTGGGCGGATGAAAACGCGACGTGGTGGTCGGCGACGCTCACGTTCCCCGATCTCCGCAAGCTGATCCAGTCGGTGGACATCGTCCTGCTGCCGTACTACGTGTTCATGCACGGCTGGATCGCGGTGTTCGGGGATTCCGAGACCTCCCTGCGGATGCCGTCCGCCCTGAGCATGGCCCTGGCTGCCGGGGTGCTCGCGCTCATCGGGCGGCGGCTCTTCGACGCACCCGCGGGAATTCTGGCCGGACTGCTGGTCGCGCTGGTCCCGGCCGTTTCCCGGTACGGGCAGGAGGCGCGTCCCTACGCGATGGCGACGCTCGCCACGGTGACCGCGATCTGGCTGCTGCTGCGGGCGCTGGAGCGGCCGACCGTCGGACGCTGGGTGCTGTACTCGCTCGCGGTGATGGCGATCGGTTTCAGCCATGTCGTCAGCGCCATGGCCCTGGCCGCACACTTTCTGCTGGTGCTCCGGGCCGCGCTCGCGAGCGGGGGCCGGGAACGGCTCCGCCTGCTGATCGGCTGGCCCCTCGCGGTGATCGTGGCGGTTGTCACCTTCTCGCCGCTGGCCCTCAAGGGAAGCACCCAGAACGGGCAGATCAGCTGGGTTCCCCCCAACACGTGGGCGCGGGTGCAGGCCTTCCCCGAGGACGTGTTCATGAACGCCGGGGTGGCCGGCTTCGCCGTGGCCCTGGGGCTGATCGCGGTGATCATGCTCGCGTTCGAGAAGCAACAGCGGTGGACCGCCGGTTTCCTCGCGACGTGGGCCCTGCTGCCGCCGGTGATCGCGTATTACACGTTCCCCGACTTCCACTTCTTCTACCCGCGCTACATGCTCTTCACCGTCCCGGCGTGGCTGCTGCTCGCCGGCGTCGCCCTGCGCCGGTTCGCCGGCGAGCCGGCCGGCCCCGGGTTCACCGCGAAGATCGTGGCCGCCGGGGTGGCCGCCGTCGCGATCCTGGCGTTCCTGGGCTGGCCCCAGCAGACCGGCCTCCGCCACGAGTTCTCCCGGACCGGGTTCGGGTACCGCGAGGCGGCCGCCCACATCAGGGCGCTGGAGCAGCCCGGGGACGGCATCGTGTTCGCCAACTACCCGTACGCGCACCGGGGTTTCCGGTACGAGTGGCGCGACCAGCCCCGATCGGAGCAGCCACGGGAGGTCCTGTGGGACGTGCCGCCGGAGAACGCGTACTCCTGGAAGCGGAAGGCCTGCCCGGACCTCATCGCCTGTCTGGGCACGACCCAGCGGATCTGGCTCGTCGCGACCGACCCCACGGGATCGGTGCTGTCGCAGCTGCCGGCCGCTCAGCGCACCGCGCTCCGGCGGTTGTACGTCGCCCGGGAGACCACGTCCTACCACCGGCTGCGGGTCACCGTGCTGGTGCGCAAGCCGGCGACGTGACGCCCCGGTATAGCGTGCAGGCATGAATCCGGTTCCGCCGCTGGTCACCCTGCACGTGTGGCGAGTGCCGCGGCGAGCGGTCGGCGGCGCCCTCGTCCGGATGGCGACCGATCCGCGGCGGCTGCGGCGGCTGCCCGGCGTGACGTTCGGCAAGCTCCTCGGCACCGGGACCGGCACGAGCTTCGGGCCCGGCGACGCCGACCTGACCCGGTTCGCCGCGGTGCTCGCGTGGGACAACGACGGCGGTGGTGACCTGGGCTCGGTGGGTGCCGGGTGGGACCGGCTGGCCGCGGGGCGGGCCCGGGTCGATCTGACGCCGATCGCCAGCCGGGGCCGATGGTCGCGCCGGACACCGTTCGGGGAGCCGCGCGGTGGTCGTACCGAAGGCATGGTCCTGGCCCTGACCCGGGCCCGGCTGCGGCCGTCGCGGGCCCTCACGTTCTGGAACGCGGTGCCACCGGTCGCGCGGGAGCTCGCCGCGGCGCCCGGGCTGCTCGCCCGCTTCGGCATCGGTGAGGCGCCGGTGGGCTGGCAGGGCACCGTCACGGTGTGGAGCAGCTCGGCGGAGCTCACCGCGTTCGCGTACCGTCAGCCGGAGCACCGCGCGGTGATCGCCCGGACCCCTTCCGCACAGTGGTACGCGGAGGATCTGTTCGCCCGTTTCGCGGTGCGCGACATCAGTGGCGACACAACCGTGCTGGGCTGGCGGGAAGGAGCGAGATGAGGCTCGTCCCCTGGCAGCCGGACGACATGCTCCGGCGGCTGGACGACGTGGTCAGCGTGTACGGCGAGGCGATGGGTTACCGCGCCGAGCTGCTGCAGACCCGTCGTGGATACATCGGCGCCCACGTGCGCCGCGGTGGCTTCCGGGCGGTCGCGACGCTGACCACCGAGGGCCACCTGGCCGGCTTCGGCTACGGCTACGCGTCCAGCACCGGTCAGTGGTGGCACGACCAGGTCCGTTCGGCGCTGCCGGAGACCGACCGGGACCGCTGGCTGGGCACCTGTTTCGAGGTCGTCGAGCTGCACGTGCGCCCGAGCGCCCAGGGCCACGGCATCGGCGCCCGCCAGCTGCGCGCGCTGCTGACGATGGCGCACGGCGAGACCGTCCTGCTGTCGACGCCGGAGGCCGACGAGCAGCGCTCCCGGGCCTGGCGGTTGTACCGGCGGTTCGGCTTCGAGGACGTCCTGCGCGACTTCTTCTTCCCCGGCGACGAGCGGGCGTTCGCGATCCTCGGACGCGACCTGCCGCTCACCGAACGCGCCCCGGTCGAGGGCGTTCCCGGCATTGTCGGCATTTAACCCCCCGCGCCACGGCACCGGCCTGTGGGCGCTGCTCGGTGTCCTGGTCCTGGTCCAGATCAGCTATCCGCTGACCTCGGGCGGGGTCCGGGCCGCCATGACCGTGACGACGGTGCTGCTCGGCTACCTGCTCTCGGTCGCCCACGCGGCCTGGAGCCGGGGTCCCCGCGCGGCGCTCGCCCTGGTGGCCACCGCGACCGTGGGCGGCTTCGCGGTCGAGGCGATCGGGGTGGCCACCGGCTTCCCGTTCGGCACCTACGACTACTCCGGGCAGCTGGGGCCGAAACTCCTCGGCGTACCGCTGATCATCCCGCTGGCCTGGACCTGGATGGCGTGGCCGGCCTGGCTCGCGGCCGTGCGGCTGACCCGCGCCCCGGCACTGCGGGTGGCCGTCGCGGCGCTCGGGCTCGCCGCCTGGGACCTGTTCCTCGACCCGCAGATGGTCGCCGAGGGCTACTGGCTCTGGCACTCCCCCATCCCCGCGCTGCCCGGGGTGCCCGGCATCCCGATCGGCAACTATGCGGGCTGGCTCGGCTTCGCCCTGGTCCTGATGACCGCCCTGCGCGCGCTGACCGGCCCGGCCGGCGGCACCCCGGGAGACCGCGACGCACCGATGTTCGCGCTCTGGTTCTGGACGTACGCTTCGTCCGTGCTCGCCCACGCGGTCTTCCTGGATCTTCCCGGGTCAGCGCTGTGGGGCGGGCTGCTCATGGGCGCGGCCGTGCTGCCGCTCGCCGTGCGGCTGCGGGCGGGACGGGCCGGATGATCGGGGCCACGCTGCTGCCGTGGACTGCCCCGCTGCCGTGGACTGCCCTGCTGCCGTGGTTCGCCCTGCTGCCATGGGTGGCGCTCACCGGGCACACCCTCATCAACGCGGCGCTGCTGCGGCGCCCGCCACGCCGGGCGGTGGTCACCGAGCGGGTCGCGGTGCTGCTGCCGCTGCGGGACGAGGCCGGCCGGGTGACACCCTGCCTGGAATCGCTGCTGGGGCAGAGCGGCGTGCCGGAGCTGGAGATCTACGTCCTCGACGACGGGTCCACCGACGGCACCGCCGACCTGGTCCGCGAGATCGCCGGCGACAAGGTGCACCTGCTGACCGGGGCCGCGCTGCCGGACGGGTGGCTGGGCAAACCGCACGCCTGCGACCGGCTGGCGGCGGCGGCGCGGGATGCCGACGTGCTGGTGTTCGTGGACGCCGACGTGGTGCTCGCCCCGGATGCCGTGGCGGGAGGCGTCGCCTTGTTGCGGTCGGCGGGGGCCACGTTGCTCTCGCCGTACCCGCGGATCGCCGGTTCCGGGCGGTTGGTGCAACCGCTGCTGCAATGGTCCTGGCTGACGTTCCTGCCGGTCCGGATGATGGAACGCTCCCCGCGGCCGTCGCTGGCCGCGGCCGGCGGGCAGTGGCTGGTGATCGACCGGGCCGGGTACGAGCGGGCCGGCGGGCACGCGGCGGTCCGGGCCGACGTGCTGGAGGACATCGCGCTGGCCCGGGCGGTGAAACGCTCCGGCGGCCGGATCGCGCTCGCGGACGGGTCACGGCTGGCGACATGTCACATGTACTCGTCATGGCGGGAGCTGGCCGACGGCTACAGCAAGTCACTGTGGGCGTCGTTCGGATCAGCGACCGGTGCGGCCGCCGTCGTGGTCCTGCTCCTCTTCCTGTACGCGGCCCCGGCGATCGCCACGGTCGTGTTCCTGGCCATGGCCCGGCTGGATCTCGCGGCCTGGTCCCTGACCGCGTACCTGACCGGGGTGCTCGGGCGGGTGGTCAGCGCGGCCGCGACCGGCGGGCGGAGCCGGCCCGACGCGCTGGCCCACCCGGTCTCCATCGTGCTGTTCGCCTGGCTGGTGGTGCGCTCGTTCGCACTGCGCCGGCGCGGGCTCCTGACCTGGCGAGGACGGACGGTATGAGCAGGATCGTGGTGATCGGCGCGGGCGTCGGCGGGCTGGCCGCGGCCATCCGGCTGGCGGACTCCGGACATGACGTCACGGTGCACGAACGCGCGGCGACGCCCGGTGGCAAACTCGGCCGTCACGAGCGCGACGGCTTCCTGTTCGACACCGGTCCCAGCCTGCTGACCCTGCCCCAGGTCTTCACCGATCTCGGGCTCGACCTGAACGCGACGCCGCTCGACCCGGTGGTGCGCCACGTGTTCCCGGACGGCTCGGTGCTGGACTCGTCGTCCGACCCGGACGTCTTCGCCGAGCGGGTCGCCGACGCGTTCGGGGCCGCGGCCGCCGCCGACTGGCGCCGCTTCTGGCACCGGGCCGAGCGGATCTGGGGCGCGTCCTGGCGGTCGGTGCTGCAGCGCGAGGTCACCCCGGCCAGCCTGGCCCGGTTGTCGTGGCGGGTCGGCGACCTGCTCGCGATCGCGCCGGGACGGTCGCTGCGCGGGCTCGGCCGGCGCTACCTGCGGGACCGGCGGCTGCGGATGCTGCTCGACCGGTACGCGACGTACACCGGCGCCGATCCGCGCCGGGCCCCGGCCGCGCTCGCCGCTGTCCCCTACGCCGAACTCGCGTTCGGCGGCTGGTACCTCCCCGGCGGCCTGGGCGTGCTGGCCACCGCGCTGCGGCAGCGCTGCGAGGCGCTCGGGGTGCGGATCCACCTGTCGTCGGAGGTCACCTCGATCACCACGACCGCGGGCCGGGCCACCGGTGTCGTGCTGGCGTCGGGCGAGGCGGTCCCGGCGGACGTGGTGGTCTCCGACGTGGACGCCACGGTGCTGTACCGCGACCTGCTGCCCGCCCCGGACCGGCTCGCCGGACTCGCGGACCGCAGCCTCGCCGGCTTCGTCATGCTGCTCGGTGTCGACGGGGAGACCCCCCAGCTGGCCCACCACACGGTGTTCTTCCCGCGTGACTACGACGCCGAGTTCGACGCCGTCTTCGGCGACCCGGCCCACGGCCGGCGCGCCCGGCCCGCCTCGGACCCCACCGTGTTCGTGACCCGGGCCGCGGATCCCGCGGTGCACCCGGCCGGCGCCGAGGCCTGGTTCGTGCTGGTCAACGCGCCCCGGCACGGCACCGCGGCGGACACCGTGGACTGGACCCGGGCGGGGCTCGCGGACGCGTACGCGGAGCATGTCCTCGCCGTGCTCGCCGCCCGCGGCCTGGACGTCCGCGACCGGCTGCGCTTCCTCGAGACCCGCACGCCCGCCGACCTGGCCACCGCCACCGCGGCGCCGGGCGGTGCCATCTACGGTACGGCGGGCGGTCTGCTCCGGCCGGCGAACCGCGGCCCGGTCGACGGCTTGTTCCTGGTCGGCGGCTCCACCCACCCCGGTGGGGGCCTGCCCATGGTCACCCTGTCCGCCCGGATCGTCGCCGACGCCATCGGCCCGGCCTGACTACTCGCCGAGCAGTGCGGCGTGGGCCTGCCCCACGGTCGGGTGGACCGGCACCAGAGCCTGGGCGAGGCCGGTGTGCGGGGTGACGCAGTAGACGACCGGGACCGGCGGGAGGATAGCCGAGCCGAGGTGCCGGGCCTCGGCCCAGATCGGCACACTCAGTGCGGCGCGGTCGTCGAGCCCGGTCAGGTCGATGATCAGGCCCTCGGGCCGGCCGGCGAGGCATTCCCGCAGCACGGTGACGCTCTGATGGCGCATCGCCGGGTCCCAGCGTCCCGATGCGGTGAGCACGACGATGAGACAGTCGGCGTCGACACAGCGGACGGTGATCGCGGTGGGCGCGGCGGGCGCGGGTGGGCGGATCAACGTTGCTCCTTGTCGCTTCAGCTGGGAAGCGTAGGACACCCCCGGCCACCGGTGCACCCCATGTCACCTGAACGGGGTGGTCAGCCACCCCGGGGTCCGCTGACTAGCATCGGCGCATGCTCTCGGAATTCCGGACCTATGCCGCCGACCACGCCGAGCCGCTCGATGACCTGACCCCGCTGGTCGAGGCGGTGCGGGAGGCCCGGATCGTGGCCGTCGGGGAGAGCGCGCACTGGATCAAGCAGTATCAGGACCTGCGGCTGCGGTTGACCAAGCCGCTGGTGGAACGCTGCGGCTTCGATGGGTACGCGCTGGAGTCCGGGTTCGCCGAGGGGCGGGCGGTCGACGCGTGGGTCCGGGGCGGGCCCGGGGAGCTGGACGACCTCGCGTCCCGCGGCCTCACCAACCGGATGGGACAGACACCGGAGATCCGGGAGCTGCTGGCGTGGATGCGGGTCACCACCGCACCGCTCGGGTTCCTGGGGCTCGACGTCCCGGCGACCCCGACGGTGCCCGGGATCGTGCGGGGTGAGGACGCCGAGCTCGCCGAGCTGACCGGGCGGTATGCGAACCGGCATCCGCTGCTCGCGCACGAGGCGTACGCGGGACTGGACCGCGCGGACCGCGACCGGGTGACGGCCCTGCTCACCGATCTGCTCACCCGTCTCGAGACCCGCGGGGCGGACCGGGAGCTGCGCCATCAGGTGCGGCTCGCCGTCCTGCTGGACCAGGGGTTGCGCGGCAATCACGCCGCGCGGGACCTGGGCATGGCGCAGACCGCGCTGACCGTTCCGGCGCCCGGTTCCAAGATTGTCATCGGTGCCGCGAACAGCCACATCCAGCGCGTTCCCATGCCGCTGCCCGGGATGAGCGTGCCCACCATGGGCACCCACCTCCGGGATGCCGGCTACCTGTCCGTCGCCGTCACCACGGTCGGCGGGGTGACGACGAGCCGGCGCCGGGACCCGGCCGAGCCGGGTGGGGTGGCGGTCGTGGACGTCGCGCTGCCCCCGGCCCGGGACGACAGTGTGGAGTCGGCGCTGCCCGAGGGCGGCTGGATCCTGGATCTGCGGCCGGCCCGGGGGAAGATGACCGGCCCGTCGAGCACCCGGGTGCTCGACGGATGGCAGGAGGTCGACGTGCTGGAGGCGTACGACCTCGTGGTCTGCCTGGACCACGTCGAACCGTCAGAGCGGCTGGACGCCGGCTGGTAACTCGCCGGTCGCGATGTGTGCCAGGACGGTGGCGCGCAGGGCCTCGGCGGCGTGCGGCAGGATCGCCCGCCGCCGGTGGGCCAGGGCGATGGTGCGGCGCATGCCGGGCGAGGCCAGCGGGGTCGCGCGCAGCAGCGGGCGGTTGACCAGCACCATGCTCGGTACGAGAGCCACGCCGAGGCCGGCCTCGACGAAGGACAGCACCGCGTCCATCTCGCCGCCCTCGACGGCGAAGCGCGGGGTGAAACCGGCCCGGCGGCAGGCCTCGAGCGTGACGTCACGCAGGTCGTAGCCGGCGCGGAACATCACCATCGGGGTGTCGCGCAGGTCGGGCAGGTCGAGCTGCGGTTTGCCGGTCGGCGGGGGCCCGGAGCGGACCGACGCCACCACCAGGCTCTCGCGCAGCACCGGCGCCGCGTGCAGGGACGGGTCGACGCCGTGCTCCGGCTGCACGATCAGGGCGAGGTCGAGGTCGCGGGCCAGCAGGTGGGCGATCATGTCCTGCGAACTGCCCTCGTTGACCAGCAGTTCGACGTCCGGGTGCTCGGTGTGGAAGCGGCGCAGCACGGCCGGCACCAGCGACGAGCAGAGGCTGGGGGTGGCACCGACCCGGACCCGGCCGCGGCGTAGCCCGACGATCTCCTGGACCGCGTCCTTCGCGGCGTCCGCGTCGGCGACCATCCGGCGGGCGAGGGGCAGCAGCGTGTCACCGGCCGCGGTCAGGACGACCGCGTTGCGGGCGCGCTCGAACAGCGGCGCGCCGAGCGTCGTCTCCAGGCTGTGAATTTGCTTACTCAACGTGGGTTGCGATACGCCTAGAATGTCCGCCGCTTGGGTGAAATGCCGAGTTTCTTCCACCGCTAAGAAGTACCGGAGTTGCTGCAGCTGCACCTCGATAGCTTACGTCTATGATTACCCCGGCGATCATGCATTAGACGAATCAACGGATGGCTCCTACCGTCCAGGTGTGGCGGTAGATACCAGTACAACCCCGGCGGCGAAGGCTGGTCCGGCGACCACGGTGCCGGCCAAGCAGGGCAAGCGCCGGCCCAACGGCGTGCGGTCCTCGATCGCACTCAAGATCCTCATGGCGGTCACCGGGCTGCTGCTCGTCGGCTTCCTGTACGCGCACATGATCGGCAACCTGAAGATCTTCTTCGGCGCCGACGCGTTCGACCACTACGCGCACTGGCTGCGGACCATCGCCGAGCCGCTGCTCCCGCACGCCTGGTTCCTGTGGATCATGCGTTTCGGGCTGGTCGTCGCGGTCGTGGGGCACATCGTCGCGGCCACGATCCTGACCCGCCGCGCCAGGAAGGCCCGGCCGGTGAAGTACGCCCACCGGCCCAAGGTCCAGGGCAGCTACGCGGCGCGGACCATGCGCTGGGGCGGTGTCATCATCGTGCTGTTCGTGATCTACCACATCCTCGACCTGACCACCGGCACGCTGAACCCGGCCGGCGGCGACACCGAGCCGTCCACGCGGGTCATCGCCGACTTCAAGGCCGAGCAGTGGTACGTGACGCTGTTCTACGTGCTGTCCATCGTGGCCGTCGGCTTCCACCTGCGGCACGGGCTGTGGAGCGCGTTCCGCACGCTCGGCCAGCAGCGTCCCCGCGGCGAGCACATCGCCCGCGCCGTCGCCCTGGTCCTCTCCGTCGTCCTGGTCGCCGGCTACCTGTCGGTGCCGTTCGCCGTGCTCACCGGATTGGTGGACTGACATGAGTTTCTGGAACGAAGGCGAGCCCATCGCCGACACGGCGGCCCCGGACGGACCGATCGAGACCCGCTGGGAACGCCGCAAGTTCTCGGCCAAGCTGGTCAACCCGGCCAACCGCCGCAAGCTGAACGTCATCGTGGTCGGCACCGGCCTGGCCGGCGGCTCGGCGGCGGCGACGCTGGCCGAGGCCGGGTACAAGGTCCGGTCGTACTGCTACCAGGACAGCCCGCGGCGCGCGCACTCGATCGCCGCGCAGGGTGGCATCAACGCCGCGAAGAACTACCGCAACGACGGCGACTCGGTGTACCGGCTGTTCTACGACACGGTCAAGGGCGGCGACTTCCGCGCCCGCGAGTCGAACGTCTACCGCCTCGCCGAGGTCAGCGCGAACATCATCGACCAGTGCGTGGCCCAGGGCGTCCCGTTCGCCCGCGAGTACGGCGGCCTGCTCGACAACCGCTCGTTCGGCGGCACCCAGGTGTCGCGCACGTTCTACGCCCGGGGCCAGACCGGCCAGCAGCTGCTGCTCGGCGCCTACCAGGCCATGGAACGCCAGATCGGGCTCGGCAACATCGAGATGTTCGCCCGCCACGAGATGCTCGAGCTGGTCGTCGTGGACGGCAAGGCCCGCGGCATCGTCGTCCGGGACATGGTCACCGGCGAGATCACCACCGACCTCGCGGACGCGGTGGTGCTGGCCTCCGGCGGCTACGGCAACGTCTTCTTCCTGTCCACCAACGCCAAGGGCTGCAACGTCACGGCGAGCTGGCGGGCACACCGCAAGGGCGCGCTGTTCGCGAACCCCTGCTACACGCAGATCCACCCGACCTGCATCCCCGAGTCCGGGTCGCACCAGAGCAAGCTCACGCTGATGAGCGAGTCGCTGCGCAACGACGGCCGGGTGTGGGTGCCCAAGCGCGGTGACGACAAGCGCGCCCCGGGCGACATCCCCGAGGACGAGCGCGACTACTACCTCGAGCGGATCTACCCGTCGTTCGGCAACCTGGTGCCCCGCGACATCGCGTCGCGCGCGGCCAAGAACGTCTGCGACGAGGGCCGCGGCGTCGGTCCCGGTGGGCTGGGCGTCTACCTCGACTTCGCCGACGCGATCGACCGGCTCGGCCAGCCGGCCGTCGAGGCCAAGTACGGCAACCTCTTCGAGATGTACCAGCGGATCACCGGCGAGAACCCGTACGAGACGCCGATGCGCATCTATCCCGCCGTGCACTACACGATGGGCGGTCTCTGGGTCGACTACGACCTGCAGTCGACGATCCCCGGGCTGTTCGTGGTCGGCGAGGCCAACTTCTCCGACCACGGTGCCAACCGGCTCGGCGCGTCCGCGTTGATGCAGGGGCTCGCCGACGGTTACTTCGTGCTGCCGTACACGTTGGCGAACTACCTCGCCTCCGGGCCGTACGAGAAGGTGTCGAAGGACAACGAGCAGGTCGTCGCCGCGCAGAAGCAGGTCGAGGACCGCATCGCGACGTTCCTGAGCATCAACGGCGACCGCACCGTGGACTCGTTCCACCGCGAACTCGGCCACATCATGTGGGAGTACTGCGGCATGGAACGCACCGAGGAGGGCCTGACCAAGGCCATCGGGCTCATCCGCGGCCTGCGCGAGGAGTTCTGGACCCGGGTGAAGGTGCCCGGCACCGGCGAGCAGCTCAACCAGAACCTCGAGAAGGCCGGCCGGGTCGCCGACTTCTTCGAGCTCGGCGAGCTGATGTGCATCGACGCACTGCACCGCGCGGAGTCGGCCGGCGGTCACTTCCGCGCCGAGAGCCAGACCCCCGACGGGGAGGCCCTGCGCCACGACGACGAGTTCGGCTACGTCGGAGCGTGGGAGTTCGGTGGCACCGGCGAGGCGCCGACGCTGCGTAAGGAAAAGCTCGAATTCGAATACGTCCACCCGAGTACGCGGAGCTACAAGTAATGGACATCCAGGTACGCGTGTGGCGTCAGGCCGGCCCGTCTTCCTCCGGGAAGATGGTGTCGTACGACGTCAAGGACATCTCGCCGGACGCGAGCTTCCTCGAGATGCTCGACGTGCTCAACGAGAAGCTGATCCTCGACGGGGACGACCCGGTCGCGTTCGACCACGACTGTCGTGAGGGCATCTGCGGCGCCTGCGGCGTGATGATCAACGGTGTCGCGCACGGCCCGGAGCGGGCCACCACCACCTGCCAGCTCCACATGCGCTCGTTCAAGGACGGCGACACCATCGACGTCGAGCCGTGGCGCGCGGCACCGTTCCCGGTGATCAAGGACCTGGTCGTCAACCGCGGCGCGTTCGACGGCATCATCCAGGCCGGCGGCTACATCACGGCCCCGACGGGTACGGCTCCCGAGGCGCACTCCACGCCGGTGCCCAAGCCGGACGCGGACCTGGCGTTCGAGGCGGCGACCTGCATCGGCTGCGGTGCCTGCGTGGCGGCCTGCCCGAACGGCTCGTCGATGCTGTTCACCGCCGCCAAGGTGTCGCACCTCGGCCTCATGCCGCAGGGCCAGCCGGAGCGCGACAGCCGGGTGATCGACATGCTGGAGGCCCAGGACGACGCGGGCTTCGGCGGCTGCACCAACATGGGCGAGTGCACCACGGTCTGCCCCAAGGGCATCCCGCTCACCCTGATCGGCCGGCTCAACGCCGACTACCGCAACGCACTGCGCAGGAGCTGATACACAGAAAGGGCGGCCCCCGCCGGGGGCCGCCCTTTTCCGCGTTACTTCTTCAGCGAACCGGTGAGGCCACCGGCCTTGGTGGCGATGCAGGTGACGCCACGGTCGAGCGTCCAGGTGGATTCCACCGGGTGCAGGTAGAACAGCTCGATGGCCTCGTCGTCGGTGTCCGAGAACGCCTTGAAGCGATCGGAGCAGCCGTCGTCGGCCTGCTTGGTCACCGCGTCGAGGCCCGGGAACGCACCGGCCTTCAGCTCGAACGTCGCGTAGACCTCGCCCTCGTGCTGCCCGGCGCAGGGCACCTTGGGCAGGTTCTCGACCGCGCTCGTCTCCTGCAGGCCGTTGAGGCAGTCACCCACCGCGAGGCGGGTCACCGAGATGTCCCCGGTGTAGTCCGGGGCGCTCTTCTTGTTGTCGGCGGCGACCAGCAGGATCACGCCGACGACGATGCCGACGATCCAGAGGCCGGACAGCACCAGACCGGTGATCGCGAGGCCACGGCCCTTCTGGCCGCGGTTCTTGATCTGGACGAGGCCGACGATGCCGAAGATGACGCTCAGCAGCACGCCGCCGATGATGCCGAAGATCAGCGCGGCGATGGCGAAACCGTTGGTCGACGTGTTCTGCGGGGCGGGAGCACCCGGGTACGTCGCGTAAGGAGTATGGGAGATGGGGGGCTGTTCAGTCACGCCGAGGACCGTAGCGGGCAAGCTGTGAGTTCGCTGTCCCTTTCCTGCGCTGGAGGTCTCGAATGAGTATCATCCCCGTCGAAGCACGCCGGGTGGCCGTCGACGGCGTGGACGGCGTGGGCAAGACGACATTCGCCCGGCGCCTGGTCGCCGACCTGAACGCGGCCGGCCGGCCCGCCGTCCACATCAGCGCGGACGGCTTCCACCACCCCCGCGCGATCCGGCACCGTCGCGGACGGCACTCTCCCGAGGGCTTCTGGCTCGACTCGTACGACTACCCGGCGCTCATCACCAACGTCCTGGAACCGTTCGCCCCGGGCGGGTCCGGCGGGTACCGCCCGGCCGTGCACGACGTCGACACCGACGAACTCCTCGACCTGCCGTGGCACCAGGCGCCGGCCGGCGCCACTGTCGTGGTGGACGGCCTCTTCCTGCATCGTGACGAGCTCGCCGGGCACTGGGACTTCACGATCTTCCTGGCCGCCCCGTTCGAGGTGACGGTGCCCCGGATGGCGGCCCGTGACGGCAGCCATCCCGACCCGGAGCACCCGTCACAGGCCCGCTACGTCCAGGGCCAGAAGCTCTACTTCGCCGAGTGCCGCCCGTGGGAACGCGCCTCCCTCGTCATCGACTATGGCGTGCTGCCGCCGATGCCGGCGTAGACGAACGACGTCAGGGTCTCGATCGCCTCGTCGTCGCCGAGGTCGCGGCCCAGCTCCGGGCCGGTGCCGGACTGCCAGACGTCGGCGAAGGCCGAGAGCATCGCCGAGAACAGACTGGCCAGCACCAGCGGGTCGCCCGGCAGCCGCAGCCCGGCGTCACGGGCGCGGACCAGGTGGCCGGCGATGTGGTGGACGTCCGGGTCGGTCAGCTCGCGGGACCGCTGCTCGAAGACCGGGTCGACGATCGCGGCCTGCCGCAGCGCCTGCATCACCACCCGGTTGCGCCGGTAGAAGTGCCAGAACGTGGCGATGTGGAAACGGATGGCCGCCCGGTCGCTGAAGTCGTCGCTGTGCCCCTCGTCGGACACCGACGCGTCGGCCTGCCGCAGCATGTCCGCGAGCAGCGACTCGAGCAGCGCTTCCTTGTTGGCGAAGTGCTTGTAGAACGAGCCGGCCGCACGACCGGCCTCGGCGGTGATGTCGGTGATCTTCGCGTTGAGGTAGCCGAGGCGCGCGAAGACCCGGATCGCGGCCGCCTTGAGCTCCGCCCCCGTCTGCGCGGCCTGTTGCTGCCGCATGCCCACCGTCATCGCGTCCTCCTTGCCCTTGACGCAGATTATCAGCCGCCGTACGGTGAATCCATATTCACTGAACCCTGATTCACTGAAGGAGTCACCATGGACGTACTGATCGCGGGCGCCGGTCCGACCGGGCTCACCCTGGCCATCGAGCTGCGGCGACGCGGCGTGCCGCACCGGATCGTCGAGCTGGCGCCGGCGCCGTTCGAGGGATCGCGGGGCAAGGGCCTGCAACCGCGCACCCTGGAGGTGCTGGAGGACCTCGGCGTGCTCGACCGTTTCCTGGCCGGCGGCGCCGTTTATCCCCCGCTGCGCATCCACACCCCGGACGGCGACATGGACCGGCGGATGGACGAGCTGCACGAGCCGACGCCCGAGGTGCCGTACCCGAACACCCTGATGGTTCCGCAGTGGCGCACCGGGGAGCTGCTGGCCGGGCGCCTCGCCGAACTCGGGGGCACGGTCGAGTTCGGCGTCGGGGTGAGCACGCTGCGCGAGGACGGAGACGGCGTCCACGTCACCCTGAGCACAGGCGAGGAGGTGACCGTGCGCTACCTGGTCGGCGCGGACGGCGGGCGCAGCACGGTGCGTAAGGCGCTGGGCGTCGGCTTCGAGGGCGACACCCACGAGACGCTGACCATGCTGATCGCCGACGTCCGCCTGAGCGGCGAGCTCAGCCGCGACGTCTGGCACATCTGGCCGGGGCCCGACGGGCGTACCCCCCGTCTGGGTCTCTGCCCGCTGCCCGGCACCGACATCTGGCAGCTGACGGCACCGCTCGCGACGTCGGTGACCGAGGTCCTGGCCGAGACCGTGCCGCACCTGACCTTGGACGAGGTGACCTGGACCTCCACGTTCCGCGCCAACATCCGCATGGTCGACCGCTACCGGGTCGGCAACGTCTTCCTGGCCGGCGACGCGGCGCACGTGCACTCCCCCGCCGGGGGCCAGGGACTGAACACCGGCGTCCAGGACGCGTACAACCTCGGCTGGAAACTGGCCACCGGCGACGACAAACTGCTGGACACGTACGAGGCGGAGCGGTTGCCGGTCGCCGCGGGTGTCCTAGGCATCAGCACCCGCCTGCTCGCCAAGCAGTCCGAGGCGACCGAGGACGCGATGCGCCGCGACGACCCGGTGCTGCGCCAGCTGTCCCTGAACTACCGGGGTGGCCCGCTGGCCCTCGACCACCGGACCACCCCCGGCGCGGTGCGAGCGGGAGACCGCGCGCCGGACGCCCCGCTGGCCGCCGGGGCCCGCGTGTTCGACCTGCTCCGCGGCCCGCACTGGACACTGCTCGCGTTCGGCACCCCGCCGGTCCCGCTGGGCGACGATGTCCGGGCCTTCGAGATCGACGACCCCGATGGGTACGCTCACCGCGCCTACGACGTGACCACCCCGGCCTACTTCCTGATCCGCCCGGACAACTACGTCGCGTGCGTGACCTCGGACCCGGCCGACCTGCTCGCGTTCGGCTTCCGGCCCTGACCCCCGCCACGTGACGCGACGGCGGCGGCCCCCAGGCAGACCGCGGCGGCGATGCCCAGCCCGGGCCGGCCACCGAGGTGCACGGCCACCGCACCGAGCGGATTGGCCAGGGCGATCGGGCCGAACATGACGGTGTTCGCGGTGGCGGACACCCGGCCGAGCAGCCGGTCGGGAGCATGGGTCTGCACGGCGGTGACCGCCGCGACGAGCGTCCACGGCAGACCCACCCCACCGGCGACCGCGCCCACGACCATCGCCGGCCACCACGGCAGGCACCGGGCGAGCAGCCCGGCGGCGAACAGCACGGCCCCGGCGACGGCGGCGGCCGGTGCACCCCATCGCGAGATCACCCGCCCGACGGTCAGCCCGCCCACGACGGACCCGGCGCCCTGGCCGCTGAGCAGGACACCGAGGAACGTGCTGGGCAGGGCCATGTCGTGCAGCACGACGGCATACTGCGGGGCGGTCGAGAACGCCGACATCGCGATGGCGACAGCGGCCACCCCGACCGTGACCCGCGGCACCCGGGCCGAGACCAGCACCGCCAGCCCGTCCCGGAACCCACCCCCGCTCCCCACCCCGGCCTGGAACCCATCCCCGCTCCCCACCCCGGTCGGCTCGCCCTGACCCGCCCACCTCGCCCCGGTCGGCTCGCCCTGACCCGCGCTCCCCACCCCGGTCGGCTCGCCCTCACCCGCGCTCCCCACCCCGGTCGGCTCGCCCTCACCCGCCCACCTCGCCCCGGTCGGCTCGCCCTCGCCCGCGCACCTCGCCCTGAGAGAACGAACGTTCTTTCCGTCGGCGGTGGCCGCTGAAGAGTCCGACCACGACCCCGGCGGGGTGGTCGCGGGCCGGTCGCCTGGCCGGACCAAGGCATACAGTGCCGCCCCCACCAGCGGGAGCACCGCGCAGAGCACGGCCACCGCCGCGCCGCCGTGCCAGGCGTACAGGCCGGCGCCGGCCCCCGGGGCCGCCAGCTTCATGCCTTCCTGGGCGCTGGAGCGCCAGCCGTTGACGTAGCCGAGCCGGTCCGAGGGCAGCGCGGCGGGCAGGAGCGCCGATTCGCCCGCGTCGAGCAGGACGTAGCTCAGCCCGTAGCCGAGGGACACGACGTAGAGCAGCCAGGCCCGGTCCGCCGCAGTGACCCCGAGCAGGAGCAGCACAGATGCCGCGAGCAGCAGGTTCGTGCCGACCAGCAGGGGCCGCCGCGGGAGCCGGTCGACCAGGCCGCCTAGCCAGGGGCCGGCCAGGGTTGGCGCGTACCCGAACAGCCCGGCCAGCGCGGCCCGGCTCGGCGAGCCGGTGAGGTCGAGCGTCCAGATGCCGGCGACCAGGGACATCGCGGTGCTGCCGAAGCCCGCGAGCAGCGAGATCGCCACGAACAGCGCGGCGTTGCGGGCCAGAAGGGGTTGAGTCACCATGACTCATAGCTTTGGAACCTGCCCCATCGTCGCGCAAGACCGTCAACGAGGCGTTGACAGAGCATCCTGGAGCTTGCGGAACGCGAGCCGGACATACCCGGGGAGAGCCGCACCGCGCAGGTCCGCGGCCGCTTGCGAGGCCAGCTCGAACAGCGCACCGGGCGGGGCGTCGAGTGCCGCCGAGACCGTCGCCCGCACCAGGTCGGCCCGGGTGAGGCGGTCGGCCCAGCGACGGTCGGCGGCGATGCTCCGGTGCAGGTCGGTGACCGCTTCGCGAAGGGTGACGATGCTCAGGGCGTACCGCAGATCCGCATCGTGGCGCCGGGAGCGGGACGCGGCGACCAGGCGCTGCCGACGCTGTTCCGCGGCCTGCCGGCTGGCCAGCCCGAGCGCGGCGGCGACCGCGGTCCAGGTGGCACCGGCCTGCCGGGCCCGGTCGATCAGCTCGAGTTCTCGCTCGTCGAGCCGGGCCCGGGCCGGGCCGATCTCAGCCAGCTGATCCAGATCGCTCATCTGTCAACGATACGTTGACAGATGAGCGGGGAGCCGGGATGAGGGCAGCGAGGACCATCGCTCCGGCCACGAACGCCGCCGCCACGAGGAAGGCCCGCGAGTAACCGTCGCGCAGCGCCGCCACCTCGGCCGTCCCGGCGGCCACCCGCGATCCGGTCAGCCGGGCGGCGACCACCGCGAGGATCGACAGGCCGATCGCGCCACCCGCCTGCTGAGCGGTGTTGGCCAGGCCCGAGACCAGGCCGGTGTCGCGTGGCGCGGCGCCGGCCATGACCAGCATGATGACCGCCGGGATGACCACGCCGACGGCCAGGCCCATGAGGACCAGCGCCGGCAGGACGTCGGTCGCGTACCGCGCGCCGACCGGCATCCGGGCGAGCAGCAGCAGACCGGCGAGCAGGCCGGCCAGGCCGGCGAGCAGCACCGGACGGGGACCGAGGCGAGCGGTGACGCGGGGCGCCACGACCAGTGAGACCAGCCCGATCGCCACCGGGGTGGGGACGAACGCGAGGGCGGTGGTGATCGGGTCGTAGCCGAGGACACGCTGCAGGAACAGGGTGTTGACGAACTGGAAGCCCATGCCGGTGGCGAAGATCAGCACCATCGCGGCGCTGACGATCAGGAGCCGGCGCTCGCGCAGGACCCGCAACGGCACGAGCGGGTTCGCCGCGAACCGCTGGCGGACCAGAAAACCGAGCACGAGCAGGACGGCCAGGATCCCGTACGCGAAACCGCCGTCCACGATCGCGTAGACGCCGGCCGACAGACCGGCGGTGATCAGCGACGCGCCCGGCAGGTCCATCCCGGACCGCAGGCCGGGACCCGCCTCCCGGGGGATCACCCGCAGCGCGGCGACCAGGGCGAGGACACCGATCGGCAGGTTGATCAGGAAGATCGCCGGCCAGCCGGCGGCATCGGTGAGCAGGCCGCCCGCCACGAAACCGGCCGCCGCGCCGCCGGCCTGGGTGAAGCTGTAGACGCCGATCGCCCGCGCCTGGGCGGCCGGCTCCGGATACAGCCGCACGATCAGCCCGATGATGACGGCGGAGGCCAGCGCACCGCCGAGTCCCTGGACGAAACGGCCCGCCACGAGGAATCCGGCGGTGCGGGCGAGACCGCAGAGCGCACTCGCGACGGTGAAGACGATCAGCCCGGCCAGGAACACCGCCCGCGCCCCGACCAGGTCGCCGAGCCGCCCGGCGAGCAGCAGCAGTCCGGCGAAACCGATCAGGTAGCCGTTGATGACCCAGGCCACGCCGGCGGACGAGAAGCCGAGGCCGGACTGGATGGCCGGCACCGCGACGGCCACGATCGTGCTGTCCAGCACGATCATGAGCGCCACCGCGCAGAGCACGGCGAGCGCCGCGGACCGGTTCCGGGCAGACGTCAGGGCATCCATGCGAACGACCGTAACAGATAATCCGGAAGCAGACTATCTGCAAGGGATCGATCTGGCGGGCGGGGTCAGGAGGCGTGGTGCTGACGGACGCGGCGCACCGGCTTCGGGCCGGGGTCGGTGCCGTCGTCGACGATCCGGGTGAGCGCCTCGATCAGGGCGGACCGGGCCGCCTCGGGCAGCGCCTCCAGGGCGGCGCCGTGTACCCGATCGACGATCTCCTGGCCCTGCTGGGCGACCTGGCGGCCGAGGTCGGTGACCACGACGATCCGGGCGCGGCGGTCGGCCGGCGCGGGGCGGCGCTCGGCGAAGCCCCGGCGCTCCATTTCGTCGACCAGGCTGACCATCGTCGTCTTGTCGAGGTCGGCAAGCACCGCGAGCTGGATCTGGGTGCGTTCCTGCTCGAGCGCGTGCACCAGGACGCACTGCATGCGATCGGTCAGGCCGACCTCGGCCAGCGCCCCGGCCAGCCGGTTCGCCAGGACGTGGCCCGCCGAGTTGAGCATGCCGGTGAGGTCGCGGACGGTACGGGGAGGAGCCTGCTGAGCCATCCACCGAGCGTAACGCGATGGTCCGGCAGCGGATGATACGAAAGGGGACGGCCGGCGGGCCCCCGTGCGTGCCCGCCGGCCGTCGTCCTCACCACGCGGCCGCCTCCGTCCAGCTGGGCGCCCGGGGCGTCCAGCTCAGCGGCATCCGCGCCTCCGCCGGGGTGCGGTCCCCCTTGCGCTGGTTGCAGCGCCCGCACGCGGCGACGGTGTTGCTCCACGAGTTCTGACCGCCACGGGAGCGGGGCAGCACGTGGTCGATGGTCGAGGCGGCGCCCCCGCAGTACGCACAGCGCCGGCCGTCCCGGTTGAGGACACCGCCACGGGACCAGCCCGGGCCCCGGCTCCGCCGCCAGCGGGTCACGACGTAACTGACCAGCCGGACCACGGTCGGGATCGGGAAGACCCCCATGCGGGCGTCCGGCCGGACCTCTTCCACGACCGCGACCTCACGGAACAGCATGCGGATGGCGTGCCGGACGCTGACCCGGTGCAGCGGCCCGAAATCGGCGTTCAGAACGAGGACCATGCTCATCGCGGGCCACCTCCCCAGCGCTCGGCGATGAGGAAAAGGTAGGACGGATGGGCGTACCGGACAACGGGTTTAATCGATCAGGGCCCGGCGGACGGCGGCGGTGAGCTGGGCGAAGCCGATCAGGCCGAGGGTGACCCAGACGCCCACCGCGACCACCGCGACGGTCGTGTCCCAGCCGGGGTGGACCAGGCCGGCCACCGCCGCGAGCACCAGGCCGCTGATCGCCACCGAGACCCGGGTGGGCCGTTCGCCCACCGTGACCGCACCGATCTCGGCCATGCCGCCGGCGGTCGCCCGGGCCCGGACGTACTCGTGCAGCCAGCTCACCGCCAGGCCGGCCACGACCAGCCAGCCCGGGACGCCGGCCACCCAGAACGCGGCGAGCCACGCCAGCTCGCCGAGCCGGTCGGCGGCCGAGTCGTACACGTAGCCGAGCCGGCTCACCTTGCCGGTCACCACGGCCACCGCGCCGTCGAGCGCGTCGGCGAACGCGGCCAGCAGCACCAGCACCGCACCGGCGGCCAGCGGCACGAACGGGATCAGCACGCACAGGAACAGGCCGGCCGTGGTGACGGTGGACGGCCCGACGCCCAGCCGGCCCAGCAGGTTGCCGCCGCGCCAGGCCAGGCGGACCCAGCCGCGGACCACCCCGGACGCCGTACGCGGGTCGAAGCCACCGTGCAGCGCGGACCACGCCGAGGCGTACTGCTCCCAGGTCACCTCACGCGGCGGCGGCGGGCGCGGCGGCGAGGTTCTGCCAGACCTCGCGGGTCGCGGTGGAGCGGTTCATGGTGATGAAGTGGATGCCCGGGACACCCTCGTCGAGCAGCCGCTGACACATCTCGCTGCACAGCTCGATGCCGAGCCGGCGCACCGCGTCGGCGTCGTCGGCGACCCGTTCGAAGCGGGTCAGCAGCTCCCGCGGGAACGGCGCGCCGGAGAGCTGCGCCGAGCGGGCGATCGTCGCCATCCGCAGCACCGGCATCACGCCGGGCACGATGGGGGTGTCACAGCCGGCCGCGGCGACCCGGTCACGCAGCCGGAGATACTCGTCGGCCTGGAAGAACATCTGGGTGATCGCGAAGTCGGCGCCGGCCCGGCACTTACGGATGAAGTTGCGGGTGTCGGCCTCGATGTCCGCCGAGCGGGGGTGTTTGTACGGGAAGGCCGCCACCCCGACGCTGAAGTCCCCCACCTCGCGCAGGAGCCGGACGAGATCCTCGGCGTAGTGCACACCCTCGGGGTGCCGCACCCACTCGCCGTTGGGGTCGCCGGGCGGGTCGCCACGCACGGCGAGCACGTTGCGGATGCCCGCACCGGCCAGCCGCCCGATGACGTTGCGCAGCTCGGCGACCGAGTGGTTGACCGCGGTGAGGTGCGCCATCGGCAGCAGGGTCGTCTCGGTCGCCACCCGCTCGGAGACGTCGACCGTGGTGTCGCGGGAGCTGCCGCCGGCGCCGTAGGTGATGGAGACGAAGTCGGGTCGCAGCGCCTCCAGCTCGCGGATCGTCTGCCAGAGGATCTGCTCGGCCTCGCGCGTCTTGGGCGGCATGAACTCGAACGAGAACGTCGGCTCGGGCCGGCGGATCAGATGTCCGATCGACGGGGATGCCGGGAGACGTGAGGGAAGACCGAAAGCCACGCCCCGACTCTACCGGCTAAGTTGGGCGCCGTGATCCCCAGCGCTGCCACCTCCCCGCTCGACCGTGCCGGACTGCGACCCCGGGTCGACAAGGCGCTCGGCGCGTTCCTCGCCGCCCAGCGCACCCGGTTGCTGACGATCGACGATGCCCTGGGTGACGTGGCCGACACGCTCGAGGACTTCGTGCTGGGCGGCGGCAAACGGCTGCGCCCGGCGTTCGCCTACTGGGGTTACCGGGGCGCCGGCGGGATCGACTCCGACCAGGTCGTGGCCGCGGTGTCCGCGCTCGAGCTGGTGCAGGCCGCGGCGCTGATCCACGACGACCTGATCGACCGTTCGGACACCCGGCGCGGTGAGCCCTCGGTGCACCGGCGGTTCGCGGCCCGGCACGCGGCGGCCGGCTGGCGCGGCGACGGCGGTGATTTCGGCGACAACACCGCGGTGCTCCTCGGCGACCTGGCGATGGTCTGGTCGGACGAGCTCCTGCACACCTCGGGGGTGGCCCTGGAGGCGCTGGCCCGGGCCCGGGGCGATTTCGACGAGATGCGCACCGAGGTGACCGTCGGGCAGTATCTCGACCTGCTCAGCCCGGTGACCGGGGACACGTCGCTGGAGCGGGCGGACAAGGTGGCCCATTACAAGTCGGCGAAGTACACCGTCGAGCGCCCGCTGCTGATCGGCGCCGCGCTGGCCGGGGCGCCGGACGGGGTGCGGGCGGCCTATTCCGCGTACGGGCTGGCCCTGGGGGTGGCGTTCCAGTTCCGCGACGACGTGCTGGGGGTGTTCGGCGACCCGGGGCAGACCGGCAAGCCCGCCGGTGACGACCTGCGCGAGGGCAAGCGGACGTATCTGATCGCCACCGCGTTCGAGGCGGCCGGCCCGGCGGAGCGCGCCGAGCTGGAGCGGGGTCTCGGTGACCAGGCCCTGGACGCGGCGGGCATCACCCGGCTGCGCTCGATCATCACGGGGACCGGGGCGCTGGCCCGTACCGAGGAGCGGATCACGACGCTGACCGGCACGGCCCTGGCCGCCCTGGAGAACGCCGAGCTGGATCCCGAGGGCCGCGAGGTGCTCCTGGAGCTGGCCGACGCGGCTACCCGGCGCGCCGTCTGAACCTGCGGCCGGCCGCGCGGGGCTCGGGCTGGACCCCGCGGCGGCCGAGCCAGACCCACACCGAGAGCGTCAGCAGCACCAGCGCAAAACCGAAGAAAAGGTCTTCCACCGGCGCGTACGCGATCCGCAGCCCGATGATCGCGTCCGGGTCGTAGATCACGATGTGGCGCCCGGTGAGGATGCCGTTGGACAGCAGCTGGAACGTGATGATGATCGGGTAGGTGGCCCAGAACACCACCCGGCGCACCAGCCGGGTCCGGAGCACGAACAGGTCGACGGCCAGCGCCCCGGCCACCCCGAGCAGGGCCGCCACGGTGTAGCTCATTCGTCGCCCGCGGGCCGGCGCAGCACCGCGCGGACCGCCTCGAAGCCCAGGATCGCGCAGGTCGGCACCGCGACGAAGAAGAGCACCTCGTCGAGCGGCAGGCCACCGGGGAAGAGCACGCCGGTGGTCTGCTCCGGGTCGAACGTCCAGTGCCCGGCCGCGATCGCCGCGAGGTCCCAGAGCACGAAGACCACCAGCACCGGGACCATCGTCAGCAGCAGGCGGCGCCACCGGCGCAGCACGTTGACCTTGAGCACGGGCTCCAGCCACAGTGCCGCGGCGAGGCAGCCGCCGAGCACGAACAGATATGAGAAATGCCGCATACGGGCCGGATCAGAACCCGAGCGCCTGCGCGCGTCGCTTGACCTCGCGGGCCCGGTCACCACCGAGCCCTTTGGCGCCGCTCCCGTCCAGCGTCTCGTCGGGCTCGTAGAGCCACTTGAGCGCCTCTTCGTCGTTGTACCCAGAGTCGCGGAGCAGCGTGAGGACGCCAGGGAGGTGCTTGAGCGCGGTGTCGTTGGCCACCAGCTCGGCCGGCACCACACGGATGCCGTCGCGACGGACCGCGAGCAGCACGCCGTCGCGGATCATCTGGTGCACCTTGCTGATCGACACATCGAGCTTCTCCGCCACGTCCGGCAGATTGATCCACTCGGCCGGGCCGGCCTGCGGGCCGTCGGTTACGGATTCGGTCACCCGACCAGCGTGCCATGCCGCGCTCCGGGTGCACCACGCGGAGCCCCACGAAGGAGCCGGGAAGGCCCGGCGTACGCAGATCGGAGAGCAGTGGCGATGACCCTGTGGCGGAGGACCCGCAACGAGGTGGCCGGCGCGTGGCGCTCGGTGCGCTACGACCTGGGCCGGCCGGAGCCCGCCGAGGAGAACGTGACGTCGGCCGGGCTGAGCACTTTCGGCGGAACGGGCACTTTCGGCGCAACGGGCACCCTCGGTGGAACCGGGACGTTCCCGTCCACCCGGCCGTTCAAGCCGGCCCACGCGCGCCCGGCCCCGGTGCGCCGGCCGCGCCGGGTGGTCGCGGTCACCGCGTTCGGCGCTCTGGCGGTGGCCGGTGCGACCGGCAGTTATCTGGTCGTGGCCGACGGTGCCGGCGCGCTGGGCGGGGACGGGGTGGCCGGCGAGCCGTACCCGCTGGCCGCCGCGGCGCCGGGCCGGGACCTGTCGAACGAGGGCTTCGGCCGGGGTGCCGCGATCCTGCCGGGCGTGGTGGACGTGCCCACGCCGCCGACGGCGGGGAGCACGATCCAGGTGATCACCCCCACCACCGCGGTCACCACGGACCCGACCCCCACGGGCCCGACCCCCGCGGGTACGCGGGCCACGGTCACCACGACTCCGGTGCCGGCACGCACCACAGTGGTGGCCACCACCCCGGCCACCCCCGAGCCGAAGCCGTGCGACTGCTCGAGCCCGCCGGCGCCGACCCCGGCCACCGCGACACCGGATCCGGGCATCCCGGTGCCGACGCCCGCGCCGGTCGATCCGCCGGTGCCGACCCCGGCCACGGAGTCCCCGTCGACGGAGCCGTCGACGGCGGCCAGCACGGAAGCTCCGACAAAGCCGTCTTGGGGCGCCAAAAAGCACTGATCCGATTTTTCACGATAATTGCCCCGCGACGCTCCGGCGTCGCGGGGCAATTTCTTCCAAATGCGCAGGTCGGCACGCCGCGCAGTACCCGTTCGGTCTCAGCTACCAGATCCTGGTCCACGTCACGGGAAACGCCACATACACTTCACGCCGATGGACACGACTGTCGCCGACACGTTGATCGGCACGACGATTGACGGGCGCTACCGGATCACCGGGCGCGTAGCCCGTGGCGGCATGGCGACCGTGTACACCGCCGTGGACGACCGGCTCGAGCGCACGGTCGCCCTGAAGATCATTCACCCGTCGCAGGCGACGAACGTGCACTTCGTCGACCGCTTCACCGACGAGGCGAAGACGATCGCCCGGCTGACCCACCCCAATGTGGTCGCGGTCTACGACCAGGGCCGTCACCAGGGCCTGCCCTACCTCGTCATGGAGTACGTCCAGGGCCGCACCCTGCGCGACCTGCTCACCCAGCGCCGCCGGCTCAACCCGGTCGAGGCACTGGCCATCCTGGAGCAGATGCTCGCCGCGATCGCCGCCGCGCACCGCGCCGGCCTGGTGCACCGCGACGTCAAGCCGGAGAACGTCCTGGTCGCCGAGGCGCCCAGCGGCGGGCTCGCCAACCTCGTCGACAGCGTGGTGAAGGTCGCCGACTTCGGGCTCGCCCGCGCCGTCGAGGCGAGTTCCTCCGACGACTCCGGCCAGCTCATGGCCACCGTGGCGTACGTCGCCCCGGAACTGGTCACCGACGGGCGCTCCGATGCCCGTTCCGACGTCTACTCGGCCGGCATCGTGCTGTTCGAGATGCTCACCGGCAAGGTGCCCTACGACGGCGGCGAGCCGGTCGAGATCGCCTGGCGCCACGTCGACAACGACGTGCCCGCGCCGTCCAGCGTCGTGAAGGGCCTACCCAAGGCGCTCGACGACCTGGTCGCCCGGGCCACCCGCCGCGACCCCGGCGCCCGCCCCACCGACGCCGGCGCGCTGCTGGCCGAGGTCCAGGTGGTCCGCGACGACCTCGGCGCCGCCAACGTGGAGACCGCGCTGCTGCGCCAGGTCCCGCAGCGCCCGCCGGCCGCCGACGCCACCACGGTCGTCCCGGCCCTGACGTCCCCGTTCCCCCGCTCCGGGGGCGACCGGCCCACCTGGGCCCGGCTGCCCGACCAGGGCGGTGGCACGGTGCACCGCGGTGGCCAGCGCCGCCGCTCCGCGCCCCCGATGCCGGCCGCGGCCCACGGCGGTGGCACCGACCGGCGCCGGGTGCTGATCATGGTCGCCGTCGCGCTGATGGTCCTCACCGTCGTCGGCAGCACCTGGTGGGTCATGGTCGGGCGCTACACCGACGCACCGCAGCTGGTGAACGCGACCCGGCAGATCGCCGAGCAGCAGGCCACCACCGGCGGCTTCTCGATCCGTTACGACGACGGCCGCTACGACGAGAACACCCCCAAGGACGTGGTGCTGGCCCAGAACCCGCCGGCCGGCGAGAACATGCTCAAGGGCGGTGTGCTCGACGTGACGCTGTCGCTGGGCCCCGAGCGTTATCAGGTGCCCGACATCGTCGGCCTGGAGCAGGCCGCGGCCAAGGGTGAGCTCGACGGCGCGAAGCTGAAGGTCAAGGAAGGCACCGCGAAGTACAGCGACACGGTCCCGCAGGGTGTGGTCATCTCGTCCGACCCCAAGGCCGGCGAGTCGCTCAAACCCGGTGAGACCGTGACCATCGTGGTCAGCAAGGGCAAGGCCCCGATCAGCGTGCCCGACGTCAAGGGCAAGAGCATCGACGAGGCCCGCGCACAGCTGCAGGGCCTCGGGCTGCGTGTCCTCGAGGAACGGCAGGACAGCGACGAACCGGCCAACTCGATCCTGAGCCAGTCCCCCGACCCCGGCACGGGCGTCGAGAAGGACACCGAGATCAAGCTCCGGATCAGCAACGGCCCGCCGCTGGTCACCGTCCCCGACCTGACCAACCAGCCCTGCCCCCAGGCCCAGCAGACGCTGGAGGGGATGAACCTGCGGGTCCGCGTGCAGTTCAACCCCAACGGCCTGGTCCGCCAGCAGAGCCCGGGCGGCAACACCCAGGTGCCGCCGCAGACCGAGGTCGTGCTGAATTGTCTCTGACCCGCCGCATCGGATCGCACACGAAGACCTCCGGTGGGCTGGCCAGGGCGGCCCTGCCCTACGCCGACGCCGCGGGCTCGGAGGCGGTACAGGTCTACGTCGCCAACTCCCGGGGCTGGGCGCTGCCGCCCGGCGACCCGAGGCAGGACACCCTGTTCCGCGACGGGTGCGGCGAGCGGGCGCTCCCCGCGTACATCCATGCCTCTCTGCTCGTGAATCTGGGATCGCCGACCGAGCTGACCGTCGAGCGCTCGGTCGACACGCTGACCCACGCCCTGCGCCGCGGTCAGGCCATCGGCGCGACCGCGGTGGTCTACCACGCGGGCAGCTCGGTCGACCCGGCCCACGACGACAAGGCGCTGCACCAGCTCCGCGAGGCGCTGCTCCCGCTGCTCGACCGGGCCGCGGCGCAGGGTCTGCCCAAGCTGCTCGTCGAACCGAGCGCGGGCGGCGGCCGCAGCCTCGCCTCCAAGGTCGAGGACCTCGGTCCCTACCTCGAGGCCGTCGAGAACCACCCCTGGCTGGGCGTCTGTTTCGACACCTGCCACGCCTGGGCGGCCGGGCACGACCTGGCCACCCCCGGCGGCATGACCGGCACCCTGGACGCGCTGATCGCCACCGTCGGGCCGGGCCGGCTCCAGCTGATCCACGCCAACGACTCCAAGGACGCCTGCGGCTCCACCCGCGACCGCCACGAGACCATCGGCGCCGGCACCATCGGCACGGCCCCGTTCGCGGAGCTGTTCGCCCACCCGGCCACCGCCGGCGTCCCGGTCATCGTCGAGACGCCGTCCAAGGAGCACGAGGGCCACGCGGCCGACATCGCCCTGCTGAAGACCCTGAGATCACCGGCCTGAGGCCGCCCTTTCGACGGCTAGTGCCAGCTCGTGGTCACGCACGCCCTCGATCAGGGGGTACGGCGGCGGCCCGGCACCGCGTACCCACAAGGCCGTGGCCTGCAGCAGGGTCGCGGTCGCGATCTCGTCGTCGTTGAACCGCAGGTCCGGGTACGGATCGCGGTGCAGCACCCGGTCGCCGAGCGTGATCGTGCCGAGGTGGCGGGTCAGCGGCGTCCGGACGACGGTCCGGGCCCGGGGCAGGTGCACGATCTCGTCGTCGCGCAGCTCGCCGTGGGTGCCGCGGACCAGCAGCCGGCGGAATCGCAGCATGTTGCGGGTCTGCCCGGTGGTGAAGTCGTAGACACCGGACCGGCCGGCGCCGAAGTCCAGGGTGGCGATGGTCGTGGTGGCCGGTCTCGGCCGCGGGTCGTCGGTCCACCCGCCGCGGTCCAGCGGATCCACCAGCGGCGCGACCGTCCGGACCGCGCGGATGACGGCCGGCTCATGGCCGGCGCCGAGGTAGGCCCGGATCAGCGCGACCGCGTGGTGCTGCTGGGTGGAGGAGACCTGCACCTGGGTGGGTGTCCCGATGATGCCGGAGCGGACCGCGGCGAGCCGGGCGGCGTGCGTGGGCATCAACGGGTACTGCTCGGCCACCTGCACAGGAGCGGACTCCCCCACCGCCGCCAGGAGGGCCCGGAGACCGGCCTCGTCGGCGGCCGGCGGCGTCTCGGCCAGCACGGGCAGGCCGAGACCGGCCGCCGCGATGATCAGGCCGGGGTTCGCCGTCCGGGGCACCGCGGTCACCAGGAAGTCCGGCCGGGTCGCGGCCACGCACCGCGCCAGGTCATCGAACGCGGGCACCGGCAGCGCACACCGGCCCGGCACCCGCACCACGGCGCCCACGCAGCTCAGCTCCGGCAACACCGAGGCCACCCGGTGGATCGTCGCGGCGCGGAACCCGGAGCCGGCGAGCACGAATCTCATCCGCCCATTGTCAGGGCTGGATGTTCTCCAGGTCCGCCAGCAGGCTCGGGTGCCGGGGCTCCCAGCCGAGCGTCTCGCGGGTCCGGGCGCTGGACGACGGCTGGTCGGTCGCGAAGATCGCGCCGAGCGGCCCGAACGTCTCCGCCGGCACCGACGCGACCGGCAGGCCCAGCCGCCGGCCGATGACCCCGGCGATGTCGCGCACCGCGTCGCCCTCGTCGGCCACGGCGTGCCACGCGGTGCCGGCCGGGGCCTGCTCCAGGGCGAGCCGGAACAGGACGGCGGCGTCGAGCGCGTGCACGGCCGGCCAGCGCTGGGTGCCGTCGCCCGGGTAGCCGGAGACCCCGCTCTGCCGGGCGATCGCGGTCAGCAGCCCGGCGAACCCGCCCTCGCCCCGGTTGTGCACGGTGCGCGGCAGCCGCACGGCGGTGCTGCGGACCCCTCGGGAGGCGAGCTCGAGGGCCGCCATGACCGTCCGGCCGCGACCGCCGACCGGCCCGTCGAGCGGCAGCGGGTCGGTCTCGGTGGAGGCGGCGCCAGGAACCCAGGGCGTGCCCGAGACGACGACGAACGGACGGTCGGTGCCGGCCAGTTCCTCGCCCATGGCCAGGATGCCGGCGGTCTCCTCGGCGACCGAGCGGGCGACCGCCTCGGCGCTGCTGAAGTCGTTGCTGAACGCCAGGTGGATGACCCCGTCGGCCTGGGCGGCTCCGGCGCGCAGGACGTCGAGGTCGGCGAGACCGCCGCGCAGTGTCTTGGCGCCGGCCTCCTCGGCGGCCCGCGCGGAGGTGTCGGAGCGGGCGAGCGCGAGCACGGTGTGACCGTTGCCGAGCAGCTCGGCGACGACGGCGGAACCGATCAGGCCGGTGCCACCGGTGATGAAGACCTGCATGGAATACTCCCGAGGGTGATGGGACTCTTGTCCCGTCACACTACCAGAGTGATGGCACAAAGGTCCCATCGCCTATGATGGGCACATGGCTCGATGGGAACCCGGGGCGCGGGAACGACTGGTCCTGGCCGCTGTCGACCTGTTCACCGAGCAGGGATACGACGCCACCACGGTCGCGCAGATCGCCGAGCGCGCCGGCGTCACCAAGAGCACGTTCTTCCGGCACTTCCCCGACAAGCGCGAGCTGCTCGTCGCCGGGCAGGAGGCACTGAGCCGGCTGCTGGCCGAGGGGATCGCCGAGGCGCCCGCGGACGCCAGCCCGCTCGAGGCGGTGGCGGCCGGCCTCGAACGCGCGTCCGGCGCGATGGGCCCGATGAACCGCGAGCTCGGCCCCCGCCTCAAGGCCGCGGTCGCGACCAGCGGCGAGCTCCAGGAACGCGACGCCCTCAAGAGCGTCAGCCTCGCGGCCGCCATGACCGCCGCGCTCGCCGCCCGCGGGGTGCCCGGCCCGACCGCGGCCCTGGCCGGCGAGATGGGGGTCCTCGCGTTCAAACGGGGCTACGCCGCGTGGTCCGAGGGCGGCCGCGACGCCGACGACACCACCCTCGCCCAGCACACCCTGCCCGCCCTGGACGACCTCCGGGCGGCGAGCGCGACGCTGGGCTGACTCAGACCGGACCGGCCACGTCGTAATCGAAGACGTAGTGGTGCTCACCGCCGGTGTTGTCGATGCTGAACGTGCCGGTGAGGCCGGTCAGCTCGTCGGTGCCGGAGTCGGGGACGACCTGGACGGTCAGGGTGCCCGAGCCCCGATCCATCAGGCCGTAGTGCTGGAGCACGAAACTGCCGCTCCGCCCGTGCAGGGTGCCGGTGATCCGGTCGATGGCGACATACCCCGCGGAGCCGTCGATCGGGGTGCCCACCGAGAGCATCTCCGCACGTCCCGTACCCCGCAGACCGCCCTCGATGGTCTTCGACACGATCATCCGGCCGAGCGTTTCGTCGCTGCTCGGCAGTGGTTCGAACGTGGTGGTGAAGGTTCCGGTCGCCCGCTCGGTCATCAGAGCATGTAACCACGTCGTACCGAATGTCGAGGTCAGGACAGCAGGGTGCGCAGGACCAGAATGGCCTGGTCGATGTCGTCGTCGTCCAGGTCGAGGTGGGTGGCCAGGCGGGCCGTGCGGGGCAGCAGCGCGGACATCCGCAGACCGTGCTCGCGGGCGGCCGCGACCAGCGCGGGCGCGTCGAGCCGGGCCTTGGTGAGGTCGAGCGCGACCAGGTTGGTGCGCACCGTCGACGCCTCGACGACGCCGAACGGTTCCAGGGCCTCGGCCAGCCGGCGGGCCCGGGCGTGGTCCTGCTTGAGCCGTTTGACGTGGTGGTCGAGGGCGTACCGGCCGGCCGCGGCGAGGACGCCGGACTGCCGCATGCCACCGCCCATCCGCTTGCGGAGGACCCGGGCCCGGGCGATCCGCTCCCGCGACCCGATGACCAGCGAGCCGACCGGTGCGCCGAGCCCTTTGGACAGGCAGACCGACAGCGTGTCGAACAGCTGACCGTACGTGAACAGCGGCACCCCGTCGGCGACGTGCGCGTGCCAGATCCGGGCCCCGTCGCAGTGCAGGGCCACCCCGCCCAGGATGGCGAGCTCCTGGAGCCGGTGCAGGGTGGCCAGCGGCACGATGCCCCCGCCGCCGAGGTTGTGGGTCTGCTCCACCGCGATCGCCGCGGTCGGCACCGCGCCGAAGCCGGGCGGGCGGATCATCGCCGCGATCGCGTCGGTGTCCAGGGCGGCACCCCAGGACGGCCAGGTACGCGTGGAGATGCCCCCGAGCGCGGCGGCGGCCCCCATCTCGTACGTGACCACGTGCGCGTCCGACCCGGCGAGCAGCTCGTGTCCCGGGGCGACGAGCAGCTGCAGCCCGATCTGGTTGGCCATCGTGCCGGTGGGGCAGAACAGTGCCGCCTCGTGCCCGAACAGCTCCGCGACGTGTGCCTCGAGCGCGTTGACGGAGGGGTCGTCGGCGTACACGTCGTCGCCCACCTCGGCGCCCGCCATCGCCTCCCGCATCCCGGGGGTGGGCTTGGTGACGGTGTCCGAGCGCAGGTCAGCCACGCAGCATCTCCGCGACGAGGAAGGCCAGTTCGAGGCTCTGCTGGGTGTTGAGGCGCGGGTCGCAGGCGGTCTCGTAACGGTCCGGCAGGTCGAGGTCCTCAATGCCCTGGGCGCCACCGAGGCATTCGGTGACGTCCTCACCGGTCAGCTCGACGTGGATGCCACCGGGGTGGGTGCCCAGCCCGCGGTGCACCTCGAAGTAGCCGAGCACCTCGTCGACGATCCGGTCGAAGTGGCGGGTCTTGTAGCCATTGGACGACTCGTGGGTGTTGCCGTGCATCGGGTCGCACTGCCACACCACCTTGGCGCCACTGGCGTGCACCTTCTCCACGATCGCCGGCAACGCGTCACGGACCTTGCCGTTGCCCATCCGGCTGATCAGGGTGAGCCGCCCCGGGATGTTCTCCGGGTTGAGCTTCTCGCACAGCTCCAGCGCCGTCTCCGGCGACGTGCCGGGACCGAGCTTCACCCCGATCGGGTTCGCGATGCGGCTGATGTAGTCGATGTGCGCGTGGTCGAGCTGCCGGGTGCGCTCACCGATCCACAGGAAGTGCCCGGAGAGCCCGTAGGCCTTGCCGTCCGACACCCGGGTGAGCGCCCGGTCGTACTCGAGGGCGAGCGCCTCGTGCGAGCAGTACAGGCTGACCGTACGCAACGCCTCGTCGTCGGTCATGCCGCAGGCGCGGATGAAGTCGAGCGTCCGGTCGATCTCGCGGGCGATGGCCTCGTAGCGCTCGCCGGCCGGCGAGGCCCGCACGAAGTCCTTGTTCCAGGTGTGCAGCCCGGCCAGGTCGGCGAGGCCGCCGGCGAGGTAGGCCCGGAGCATGTTCATCGCCGCGGCGCTGTTGGCGTAGGCCCGGATCATCCGCTGCGGGTCGGCGACCCGCGCGGCCTCGTTGGCCTCCAGCGAGTTGATCAGATCGCCACGGTACGCGGGCAGCCCGAGCGAGTCCTTCGCCGACGACCGGGGCTTGGTGTACTGACCGGCGACCCGGGCCACCTTGACCACCGGCATCGACGCGCCGTACGTGAGCACGACCGCCATCTGCAGCAGCGTGCGCGCGTTGGCGAGCAGGTGGCTCTCGGTGTTGTCGGCGAACGTCTCGGCGCAGTCGCCGCCCTGGAGCATGAACGCGCGCCCCTCGCAGACCTCGGCGAGGCGGTGCCGGAGCTGGTCGACCTCGTAGGGCGCGACGATCGACGGCACGGTGTCGAGGACCTTGCAGACCTCGGCGACCTCGTTCATGTCGGCCCACGGCGGCATCTGCAACCGCGGCAGTTCGCGCCAGCGGTCGAGGCCGAGCGCGGCGTCCTCCGCGGAGTCGGTGGACGGCCGGGAGGTCTGCAGTGCCGTCGCACCGAGACCGGGATGACTGAGCTGATGCCACTCACGCTGCATGCTCGGAAGCTTATCCAGCGTCACGAAAGGGGCGCCGGGCAGATGCCCGGCGCCCCGATCTATGAGACGAATCAGTTGAGACCGTTCTTGATCGCCGTGATCAACTCTCCGTTGCTGGTGTCACCGGAGAACTCCCAGAAGAACGCGCCGCCGAGACCCTGGTTCTTGGCGTACGTCATCTTGGTGCCGATGGTCGCCGGGGTGTCGTAGCTCCACCAGTTGTTGCCGCAGAACGCGTACGCCGTACCACCGACCGTGCCGTTGGCCGGGCACGAGTTCTTGAGGACCTTGTAGTCCTCGATACCCGGCTCGTACGTCCCGGTCGCCGCACCGCTCGCGGTACCGCCCGGCGCCGACTGGCTGACGCCGGTCCAGCCACGTCCGTAGAAGCCGATGCCGAGCAGCATCTTGCTCGCCGGGACGCCCTTGGTCTTCAGCTTCTGGATCGCCGCGTCGGACCAGAAGCCCTGCTGCGGGATCCCGGTGTACGACGTGAGCGGCGAGTGCGGGGCGGTCGGCCCCTGCGGGGCGAACGCACCGAAGTAGTCGTAGGTCATCGGGAAGACCAGGTTCAGCTTCGAGATGCCCGCCGCGTAGTCGGCCGCGTCCAGCTTGCCGCCGTTCGAGCCGTCCGCCGAGATCGCCGAGGTGACCAGGAAGGACGAACCGAACTTGTTGCGCAACGCGGTGATCACGTTGTTGTACGACTGCGGGCCGGACGCGTCGCAGCTCAGGCCACAGGCGTTCGGGTACTCCCAGTCGACGTCGATGCCGTCGAACACATCGGCCCAGCGGGAGTCCTTGACCAGGTTGTAGCAGGAGTTCGCGAACGCGGTCGGGTTCGCGGCGGCCTGGGTGAAGCCGCCGGACCAGGTCCAGCCGCCGAACGACCAGATCACCTTGATGTTCGGGTACTGCTTCTTGAGCTTGCGCAGCTGGTTGAACGAGCCGCGCAGGGCGCCGGTGTCCCAGGTGTCGGCGACACCGTCGACGCTGTCGGCCGCGGTGTACGCCTTGTCGTAGTCGGCGTACGCGTCACCGATCGAGCACTGCCCGCCGGTGGTGTTGCCGAACGCGTACAGGATGTGCGTCAGCTTCGACGCGGAACCGCTCGTCACGAGGTTCTTGACGTGGTAGTTCCGGCCGTAGACGCCCCACTCCGCGAAGTAACCGACGACGTTCTTGCCGGCCGTGCCCGGCGGCGTGGTCGGCGGGGTCGTGGGAGGGGTGGTCGGCGGGGTGGTGGGGGGTGTGGTCGGCGGCGTCGTGGGGGGCGGCGTCGTCGGCGGCGTGGTTCCGCCGTCACAGGTGCCCTGGTCGGCCCAGACGTCCCACTGGCCGCTGTGCGTGGCCGGGCTCTCGTTCTGGGTCCACCACTTGGCGGAGTAGTTGTGGCCGGACTGCGAGGCGGTCAGGCCGTTGGTGTAGACCGCCGTTGAGCTCCAGGGGGATGCGCAGGCGACGGCGGCGGACGCCTGGACCATGGGTACCGCTGCGGTGGTGACCGCCACGATCGCCCCGGCCCACATAGCGCGACGGAGGGTTCTCTTCACTGCGTCTCCTCAACAACAGTTAGGAAACTTTCCAAACTAAAGATGAGGAGACGGTAGTCACATCAACGAACATCAGTCAAGAAGCTCATCGAGGAATACCCGAGGTCGTAACTTTCCGAGAGACGGCGCCACGGCGTGCACTCAACTAGGCACAGCGCGTAGTCTGCCGACATGACCATCTACGACGTCGACATCGACGCACTCACCGGCGGACCCGCCGGCCTGGCGAAACATCGTGACAATGTCGTCCTGGTGGTCAATGTGGCCTCCCGCTGCGGCCTCACGCCCCAGTACGCGGGCCTGGAAAAGCTTTACGCGACGTACGCCGCCCGCGGGCTGACCGTCCTCGGTGTCCCCTGCAACCAGTTCGGCGATCAGGAGCCCGGCACGGCCGCCGAGATCGACGAGTTCTGTCAGGTCAACTACGGCGTCTCCTTCCCGCTCACGGAGAAGGTCGACGTCAACGGTCCGGCCCGGCACCCGCTCTACCGGGAACTGATCGGTGACGGCGAGGACATCCGATGGAACTTCGAGAAGTTCGTCGTCGCACCCGGCGGCGAGGTGGCCGCGCGGTTCGGCTCCCGGACCGAACCCCAGGACGAGCAGATCCTGGCGGTCGTCGAGAAGCTGCTCCCCCGCTGAGCCGCGGATGAGCATCCATGTGATCGGCGTCGACGCGTACGCGCTCGGCTGGGTGGGCGTCGAACTCCGCGACGGGCAGTTCGGCCGCGCGATGCTGGCCTCCACCCTGTACGAGATCGTGGCGGGCAGCTCCGGCGCCGCGGTGATCGGCGTCGACATCCCGCTCGGCATGCTCCCGGACCGCTGGCGCGCGGCCGACACCCTCGCCGCCGACCAGCTCGGCCCGCGCCGCAGCAGCGTCTTCCGGGTGCCACCGCGCGCGGTCTGGATGGAGGCCGACTTCGCCGCCGCCAACCGGGTCTGCCGCGAGCTCACCGGCGCCGGGCTCAGCCGGCAGTCCTGGGCGCTGCGCCCCAAGCTGCTCGAGGCCAACGCCATCTGGGAACGCCACCCGGGGCTGCTGTTCGAGGCCCACCCCGAGGTGTCCTTCCGCGAGATGGCCGGCGAGCCGCTCGCGTACGCGAAGAAGACCTGGACCGGTCAGGCCCGCCGCCGGGAACTGCTCGCGAAGCACGGCATCGCGCTGCCCGACAACCTCGGCCCGGCCGGCCAGGCCCCGCCCGACGACATCCTGGACGCGGCGGCGGTCGCGTGGAGCGCCCACCGGATGGCCACCGGCACCGCCCTGAGCCACCCCAGCCCTCCGGAGGAGAACGACGGCGCCAGCATCGCCATCTGGTACTAGCTAGCTGCTCTGGGCGGCGATCTCCCGGGCCCGGTCGCGCGCCGCTTCCAGCGCGGACAGCAGCGCCGCGCGTACCCCATGGTTCTCGAGCTCGCGGATCGCCGAGATGGTCGTGCCCGCCGGGCTGGTCACCGCCTCGCGGAGCTTGACCGGGTGCTCACCGGAATCGCGCAGCATGACCGCCGAGCCGATCGCGGTCTGCACGATCAGCTCGTGGGCGACCTGGCGCGGCAGGCCGAGCAGGATCCCGGCGTCGATCATCGCCTCGACGAGCAGGTAGAAATAGGCCGGCCCGGAGCCGGACAGCGCCGTGACCGCGTCCTGCTGCGACTCCGGCACCCGGATGGTCGAGCCGAGCGGCTTGAACATCTCCTCGGCGACCGCCAGGTGCTCGGCGGTCGCGTGCGGGCCGGCCGAGATCGCGGTCATCGCCTCGTCGACCAGGGCCGGGGTGTTCGTCATGACCCGCACGACCGGGGTGCCCTCGGGCAGCCGGGCCGCGAAGAAACCGGTCGGCAGGCCCGCGCAGAGCGAGACGATCAGCTTGCCGGCCGGGACCTTCGCGCGGATCTCGTCGAGCAGCGTGCCGGCGTCCTGCGGCTTGACCGCGATCGCCAGGATGTCCGCCTCGACGACCGCGGTGAGGTTGTCGACGCTGCGCACGCCGTAGCGCTGCGCGAGCTCGGCGGCGCGTTCCGGGCGGCGGGCCGTCACCAGGATCTGCTCTGCCGGGCGGCCGGCCCGGATCAGGCCGGAGACGACCAGCTCGCCGATCTTGCCGGTGCCGATGACGGCGACGACGGACATGCACACTCCCGTTTTCCGGGGCAGGCCCTGCCGCTACCCAAGCCTGGACTATCAGTCGGCGGAGCAGGGCCTGCTCTGACAGCTAGCTGCCGAAGAAGACTTCGGCCTCTTCATAACGCTCCAACGGTACGGTCTTGAGCTCGGCCGTGCCGTCGGCGAGCGGCACCCGGACGATGTCGGTGCCGCGCAGCGCCATCATCTTGCCGAAGTCGCCGTCGTTGACCGCGTCGATGGCCTGCAGACCGAACCGGGTCGCCAGCACCCGGTCGAACGCGGTCGGGGTGCCACCGCGCTGGATGTGCCCGAGCACGACCGTGCGGGCCTCCTTGCCGGTCTTGTTCTCGAGGGTCTCGGCGAGCCACATGCCGATGCCACCGAGCCGCACGTGGCCGAACGCGTCGAGTTCCTTGTTCTGGGTGACCATCTGGCCCTCGAGCGGCTCCGCGCCCTCCGCGACGACCACGATGGGGGCGTACTCGACCTGGAAGCGCTTGGTCACGTATGTCGCGACCTGCTCCACATCGAACTTGCGCTCGGGCAGCAGGATGACGTTGGCGCCACCGGCGAGGCCGGCGTGCAGCGCGATCCAGCCGGCGTGCCGGCCCATGACCTCGACCACCAGCGTGCGGTGGTGCGACTCGGCGGTGGTGTGCAGCCGGTCGATGGCCTCCATCGCGATGTTGACCGCGGTGTCGAAGCCGAACGTGTAGTCGGTGGCGTTGAGGTCGTTGTCGATCGTCTTGGGCACGCCGACGACCTTGACGCCAAGCTCGGCGAGCTGCGTCGCGACGCCCAGGGTGTCCTCGCCGCCGATCGCGATCAGTGCGTCCACGCCCTGTTCGGCGAGGTTCGCGGTGATCTTCTCGACGCCGCCCTCGATCTTGAAGGGGTTGGTCCGCGAGGAGCCGAGGATGGTGCCACCGCGCGGCAGAATGCCCCGGACCTCGGCGATCCCGAGCGGCTTCGTCAGACCCTCGAGCGGGCCCTTCCAGCCGTCGCGGAAGCCGACGAACTCGTGGCCGTAGGTGGCGACGCCCTTGCGCACCACCGCCCGGATCACCGCGTTGAGCCCGGGGCAGTCTCCGCCGCCGGTGAGCACGCCGATACGCATGATTTGCTCGTCCTCCCTGGAATAACGGGTCGCGAGAAGCCCGGAGGCGGGCCGCATGCGCACTGTAGTCGGCTCTCCGCAACCAAACCAGCGCGCCCCGCTACAACTGGACGGTTTCGTTCTCGCCCGCGTCCGGTGTCTTTCCGGTTACCGCTGCCTTCGCGTAGCCGAACAGCGTGACCACCTTGGAGCTGTGCGCGGCCTCCCAGTACTCGGCCGACTCGGTGTTCACCTTGACCAGGGTGAGGTTCGGGGTGTCGAGGCCTTCCGGGAACCACGCCTTGAGCATGGGGTTCCACAGCTGCTCGGCCTTGGCCCGGTCGTCGGTCTGCACCGCGGCACCGGACACGGACGTCCACGCGTGTTGCTTGGGGTCGCTGAACGACACGTTCACCTGCGGGTTGACCCGGATCTCGGCCACCAGGTCGGCGTCGCTGTAGGTGAAGAACCACAGGTCGCCGTCGAACTCGACCTCCTGCAGCGCCATCGGCCGGCTGACGTGCTTGCCGGTCGCGGTCATGGTGGTCAGCATCCCGATCCGGGCGTCCTTGACCAGTTCCTTCAGCTTCTCGCGCTTGGCCTGCTCGTCCATGGAGGTGCTCCTTCGTCTCGGTGGTCCTCCTGGACTTCCCGGGTGAGGACCACCGAAACGACAAGATTCAGCGTTCTGCCATGCCGGCTCTGCGGCGCAGCGCCGACACGTCGGTGACCACGATCCGCCGGCCTTCGGTACGCAGCCAGCCGCGCGTGGCGAACGATCCGATGGCCTGGTTCACGCTCTGCCGGGAGCCGCCGGCCATCTCCGCGAGCTGACTCTGGTTCAGCTCGATGGTGATCATCGGGGCGGCACTGTCACCCGCAAGGCGTACGAGGGTCTTGGCGACCCGGCCCGGCAGATCGAGGAAGACGTGATCGGCGTTCTGCTCGGTCAGGCGCCGGATGAGGCCGCCGACCGAGCGCATCACCGCGTCGAGGATGCGGGGGTTGGAGTGGACCAGATCCATGAACGCCACCCGGGACAGCGCGAGCGCCTGACTGTCCTCGATGGCCTCCGCGCTGGCCGACCGGGTCGAGGCGTCCAGCAACGACACCTCACCGAGCACATCGGGCGGACGGACGACGGTGAGAACCGCTCTTTCCCCGGTGGAGGCGGTGCGGAACACCGCGACGGCACCCCGGCGGAGGACGATCAACGAGTCCCCGGGGTCGTGCTCAACCCACAGAATCTGGCCTTTGCGATAGGTGCGTGGGACAGCGGCTGCTATCACCCTCTGACGCACGTCGGGCTCGAGCCCGGCGAACATCTCCACACCAGTAAGCGCGTCACCCGGCTCTGGCAGCCGATGATCCACGGTCAGTCCTTCCCCCGGTCGGGACCACCGTCGACAATGCTGTCCGGCGTCGGCCCCTCGACGCGAACGATCACTCTTAGCATGAAGAGCGTCATCAACGCCATTTGATACCTCCAGCGCCTACCGTTCGATCATTTCGCGGATGTTGCTTTCTGTACACCCCCCAATTGCCACGCGTAACTATCGCCCACGGTGTCCGTCATCGTCACCGTGCGTACAGAGATAATCGCCGCCGTGCCGGATGACGAGCTCCTTCGATCGATGCTGCGCGACCAGTGGCACCTCGTGCCCGCCGAGATCTCGGTGCTCCCCGGGGGCCTGCTCTCCCACGGCTGGGACGTGACCGCGGGCGGTGAGCGCTTCGTGGCCCGCCTCGCCGAGCACGCCGCCCGGCAACCGGTCGAGGCCGGGCTCGCGGCGACCGAGCACCTGCGCACCACCGGCATCGAGGCCGGCGAACCGGTCCGGACGCTGGCCGGGGCGCTGACCGTGGAGACCCCGTACGGCGCGATGGCCGTGCTGCGCCGGGCCCCCGGCCGCACCCTCGACGGCCGCGACCCGGTCGACCAGCAGTTCTGGGGCGACCGGCTGGGCGCGGTGCACCGGGCCCTGCAGCGCTTCCACCACCCCGGCCTCGGCCGCTGGAACCAGCTCGACCCGGACGCCCCGCACCTGACCACCGAGCCGTGGCTGCACCGCGCGGTCACCACCGCGATCACCGCGATGACCCGGCTCACCGTCACCGACCGGCTCACCTACGGTGTCCTGCACGGCGACCCGGCCCCGGAGATCTTCCTCGTCGATCCGGCCACCGGCCGGGCCGGGCTGCTCGACTGCGGCGCCAGCGGCACCGGCCCGCTGCTCTACGACGTGGCCGCCGCCGTCGTGTACGCGGGCGGCGAGGCCACCGCCGCCGAACTGCTCGACGGCTACCTCGCGGCCGGCCCGGTCACCGAGGACGAGATGCACGCCGCCCTGCCGGTGATGCTCCGCTTCCGCTGGGCCGTCCAGGCCGACTGGGCGGCCCGCCGGGGCGACGCCGAGGCGCTGCGGCACGCGCGGGAGGCCCTGAGCGAACACGCCGGGGAGCAGTAGGCAAGGATGGACCGCGATGGTCTACCGCTATTTCTACGACTGCGAGTTCATCGAGGACGGCCTGACGGTCGACCTCGTGTCCATCGGCATGGTCGACGAGCACGGGCGTGAGTTCTACGCCATTTCCAGCCAGTTCGACGAGTCGAAGGCGATCCCCTGGGTCCGCCGCAACGTGCTCGACAAACTGCCGTCCCCCGGCGACCCGGCCTGGCGCTCCCGCGAGCGCATCCGGGACGACCTCTACGACTTCCTCACCGAGCCGGTGAAGGGCCGCGACGAGCAGATCGAGCTCTGGGCGTGGTACGCGTCGTACGACCACGTGGCGCTCGCGCAGCTCTGGGGTGCGATGCCGGCCCTGCCGCGGATCATCCCCCGGTTCACCAAGGATCTGCGCCAGCTCTGGGACGACAAGGGCAAACCGCCGTTGCCGACCGCCCAGGGCCGCCACGACGCCCTCGTCGACGCCAAGCACAACCTGGCCCGGTGGAACGTCATGGCCGGGCTCCCCACGAAATAGGGATGCTTCGGCGGCCATGGGCTTCTACGTTGACGGGATGTCCGCCGATGCCGCACAGGCCGCCGAGATCCTGACCCAGCTCGCGGTGCCCGTCCGCCTGGCCGCGTTCACCGCGCTGGCCGGCCGGGGCACCGAGGGCGCGTCCCTGGCCGAGATCGCCTACGCCGTGGACCGCCCGCTCCCCGAGGTCGGTGACGCCTGCGCCCGCCTGGTCGCGGCCGGCATCGTGACCGGCACCGGCAACGGGTTCTACCGTGCCCAGCCGTCCCGGCTGCGCGACGCGGCGGCCGCGGTCGACCGGCTCCAGCCGATCAGCGCCCTGCTCGACGACTACCCCCAGCTGCGCGGCAACTTCGCCCACGGCCGGCTGACCACGTTCCCGCCGACGCTCAGCGACCGGTATTCCCTGCTCGGCGAGCTCCTCGCCCGGTACCTCGCGCTCGACGGCCTCTGCGCCGAGGACGAGATCAACCGCCGCCTCGCGACACTGACCGCCGACGTCGCGGGAGCCCGCCGCCTGATGGTCGAGTCGGGCTGGCTCGAACGCGACCGCGCCGGCACCACCTACGGCCCGGGCCGCCCGCTGCCCACGGTCTTGAGCGTCGAGGCGTAGACGTCGACGTACTCGCGGCCGGTCAGGGTCATCAGTTCGTACATGATCTCGTCGGTGACCGCCCGTTCGACGAATCGGTCACCGGCCGGGCGGCCGGAGAAGTCCATCGGGCGCCCGACCCGCATGCGCATCCGCTTGACGGTGGGGACCAGGGTGCCGGTGGGCTGGATCTCGTCGGTGTTGAGCAGGGCGATCGGCACGACCACCGCGCCGCTCTCCAGGGCGAGGCGGGCCACGCCGGTCTTCCCGCGGTACAGGCGGCCGTCCGGGGAGCGGGTGCCCTCGGGGTAGATGCCCGCGATGTTGCCCGAGCGCAGGACCCGCAGCTGGGTGTCGAGCGCGGCCCGGGCCGCCTGCCCACCCGAACGGTCGACCGGGATCGTCCCCGCGCCGACGAAGAAGAGCCGCATGAGCAGGCCCTTGAGACCTTTGCCGGTGAAGTACTCCGCTTTGGCGACGAATGTCACCCTGCGTTTCACCACCAGGGGTGTGAAGATCGAGTCGGAGAAGGACAGGTGGTTGCAGGCCAGGATCACCGGGCCGGACCTGGGGATGTTCTCGAGGCCCGACACATCGGGACGGAAGAGACATTTCATGGCAGGTCCGAGGAACACGTACTTGAGCAGCCAGTAGAACACCGGTGTCCTATCCGAGCGCCAGAGGTCCGGGGGGCAGGAAAAGCCTACGAAGCGGGAGCGGCACGCCACAACGCACTCCCGCAACCGGCATCTGTCGTGTCACCATTCAAGGCACGCGCGCGCGGAGCGCGGGGGCGAGGAGATTACAGGGTGTCTGCGGGTGGCGCTCGTCGTGGGCGGCGGGACAACGGGATCGACGCGGCCGACTACGCGGCTGCGGGCGACGTGGATCCACGCGTGGGCGAACACCTGCTCGACGTGCTGGCGGCCGGGGGCATCGCCGCCTACCTGCAGCCGTCCGCCGACCTCAACCCGATCCTGCGGGCCACCACGTTCCCGGCGCGGCCGACCGACCGGCTCTTCGTCGACCGCGAGCACCTCGGCACCGCCCGTGAGCACCTGCAGAAGCTGACCGGGGGCGTCGGCCCGACCCCGCAGACCGCGCCGGACCGGCCCGAGCCCGCCAACGGCAGCCAGCCCGACGTCGACGCCGAGTGGGCCAAGATCGTGGCCGGTTTCCACACCGCCGACCCGGCCGCCCCGCCGTGGCCCGAGGCCGAGGGCATCGACGCCGGCCGAGCGCCGGAGCCGGCCCCGCCCGCCCCGGAGGGGCCGGTGGTGCACAACCGCCGCCGCACCGACCGGGTGGACGAGCCCTCGATGCTGGACGGGCTGGACACGTTCGGCGCCGACCTGCCCGACGACGATGACGACGACGAGCGCTACATCCCGCCGCCGCCTCCCCCGCTGCCGCACATCTCGAAGTACGCGGTCGCCGGGGTGCTCGGCGTGGTGCTGGGCTTCGTGCTGTTCCTGTTCCCGTGGCTGGTGCCGATCGACCCCAGCTACGTCACGCTGATCGCGTTCGCGGCGATCGTGGCCGGCGCGGTCACGCTGGTCTGGCGGCTACGCACCGGGGACGACGACGATGACCTGGACGACGGCGCCGTCGTGTGACCAACACATAAAAGTTCGTCGTTGTATCACTGGGTAACCATCCGATAACCTCTCGTGATGCGCCAGAGCTCGCTCGTGGTCGTCGCCAACCGCCTCCCCCTGGATGACAGCGTCGCCCCGGACGGTGCCTGCGAATGGCGCCGCAGCCCCGGCGGCCTCGCCAGCGCTCTGCACGCGATCCTCGACGACACCCCGGCCACCTGGGTCGGCTGGGCCGGTGGCGCCGGGCCCGCCCCGGCACTGCCCGACATCGGCCGGCTACGGATCCGGCCGATGGGACTGTCCGAGAAGGACCTCACCGGGTACTACGAGGGCTTCGCCAACGCGACCCTGTGGCCGCTGTACCACGACGCGGTGCTCCCGCCCGTCTTCGACCGGGGCTGGTGGGAGACCTACCGCGCGGTCAACCGGCGCTTCGCGGAAGCCGCCGCCGAGGCGGTCGAACCCGGTGGCACGGTCTGGGTCCAGGACTACCACCTGCAACTGGTCCCCCAGCTGATCCGCGAACTCCGGCCCGACGTCCTCATCGGCTTCTTCCTGCACGTGCCGTTCCCCCCGCCGGAACTGTTCATGCAGCTGCCGCGCCGGCTCGACCTGTTGCGCGGCATGCTGGGCGCGGACCTCGTCGGCTTCCAGCGCCCGCAGGCCGCGCACAACGTCGCCCAGCTCGCGGTGAAACTGCTCGGCGCGGAGGTCACCGGCGACGACCAGATCACCCTCGACGGCCGCACGATCCGCACCGGGGCGTTCCCGATGTCGATCGACGTGGCCGAGATGCAGTCGCTCGCGGCGCGGCGCGACGTCCGGGAACGGGCCGCCCAGCTGCGCCAGGACCTGGGCCGGCCGCGGCGGGTGCTGCTCAGCATGGACCGGCTCGACCCCATCAAGGGCATCGAGCACCGGCTCACCGCGTACAGCGAACTGCTGCGCGACGGCCGGGTCAAGGTCCGCGACACCGTGATGGTGCAGGTCGCGGTGCCCAGCCGGGAACGGGTGGAGAGCTACCGGCGGCTGCGCGACCGGATCGAGGGCGAGGTCGGCCGGATCAACGGCGAGTACGGCCGGGTCGGCGAGCCCGCCATCCACTACCTCATCCAGCCGTTCGACCGGGCCGAACTAGCCGCGCTGTACCAGACCGCCGACGTCATGGTGGTCACGCCGCTGCGCGACGGCATGAACCTGGTCGCCAAGGAGTACGTCGCGGCCCGGGCGGACGCCTCCGGGGCGCTGGTGCTCAGCGAGTTCGCCGGGTCAGCCGACGAGCTGTCGGACGCGTTCCTGGTCAACCCGCACGACGTCGACGGTCTCAAGGAGACGCTGCTGCGCGCCATGGAAGCCGACCCGGCCGACCTGGAACGCCGGATGAGCGCCATGCGCGCCCACCTGAGCACCCACGACATCATCGCCTGGGCCCGTGCCTACCTCACGACCCTGGACCGGACCGGCCGGGTGGCGGCGGGACTACGCCGCTGAGACTCAGGCCGCCAGCTCCTTGATGAGCCAATCGAGGATCGCATCGATCGGCTCCTGCCAGTTGGTGTCCAGCATCAGGTCGTGGCCCATGCCCGGGAAGAGCAACGGAGCGCTCCCGAAGCGGGCCGCGGTCCGGTCCAGCGACGTGCGGGGCACGATCCGGTCGTCGGGGCTGCCCACGACCAGGACCGGCGGGGACCCGACCGGGGCACCCGGCTCCGGCGCCTCGAACACCGAGCGGTAGACGCCGGACGGCTCGCGGCGCATCCGGGCCAGGTAACCGTCCGCCTCCGGGAGGTCGCCGGCGAACAACTGCCGGCGGTTGAGCTTGAGGGCACCACCGAACGCGGCGGGGATGGTACCCAGCGGATTGGTCGTCAGGGCCGAACCCAGGGTGGCCCAACCGCCCATCACCGGCGCCGAGAGCACCGCGGCCCGGGCCGGATAGCGGGCGAGGGCGTGCGCCACGATCAGCGCACCCACGCCGTGGCCGATGAGGACGGCCTGTTTCGGCAGGCCGGCCGCGACCTGGACGACATCGTGCACGTACGCGCGAAGCGACCCGTCCGCACGGGCGCTCACGGCGTACGAGGAAAAGCCTCTCTGGGCCGCATGGCCGAGCCAATGCTCCCGGAAGGCCCACGCGCCGTGCCCGAGACCGGGCACGAACAGCAGCGGGGGCTGACCGTCGTCCGGGTGCGGCAGCGCGCTGAGCACCTCGCGCCTCGTCGCCGGGACCGGTGACGTCCAGTCCTCGAACCGCAGCACGCGCGAGCTCATGACGCCGTCTCCATCCGTTCGAGCAGGTCCTCGACCGCCCGCAGATAATCGATGTGGCCCACCTCGAACCAGTGCCGTGACGACGGCACCACCCGCAACCGGGTCCAGCTGCGCAGCGGGCGCTCCGACTCGCGCTGCTGCACCGCCGCCGCGCGGACCGGATCGGTGAGGCGCAGCCGCAGCCAGCGGGCGATCGCGACGCTCTGCCAGTGGGCCATCGGGAACAGCCCGGCGTCGGCCTGCAGCAGACCGACCACGGCGAGCGTCGGGTGCCGCCGGGCGAACGCGTGCAGGTGCAGGTCGGGACGGCCGTCGTCGTCCACGTCGAGCAGCTCCGGCGCCAGGAACTCGAACCGCGGCAGGTAGCCGGTGGCGGTGATGACCAGGTCCGGCTCGACGCGCCGGCCGTCGGTGAACTCCACCGTGGAGCCCTCCATCCGGGCCACGTCCGGGACCGGGCTGATCCGTCCGTGCCCCAGGTAGTGCACGAGCTGACTGTTGACCACCGGATGACTCTCGTACGGCCGGTGGTCCGGGGTGGGCAGCCCGAACCGGCTGACATCGCCGACGGTCATCCGCAGCGTCCGGTGATAGAGCCACTGCCGCAGCCGCAGCGGGAGACGCAGCTGCAGCATCTTGTGGTCGACCTGGTCGGCGGGACGGCCGAAGACGTACTTCGGGGCGTACCAGTAGCCGCGCCGGGTCGAGTGCCAGACCGTCGTGGCCTGCTGCGCCGCCTCCACCGCGATGTCGCAACCGGTGTTGCCGCCACCGATCACCAGCACCTTGCGGCCCCGCAACTGAGCCGGGTCCTTGTACGCCGACGCGTGCATGACCTTGCCCTGGAATTCCGAGGTGTCCACGGAAAGCGGCTTCGGCGCCCAGTTGTGCCCGTTGGCGGCGATCACCGCCGCATACCGCTGGACCCGCTCGGAGCCGCCCCCGGTGCTGCGGGTGGTCACGTCCCACCGGCCGTCACCGGTCGGGGTCACCGCGACCACCTCGGTGCCGAACCAGATGTCGTCCCGCAGCCCGAAATGCTCCGCGTAACGCTCGAGGTAACCGAGCAGCTTGCTGTGGTGCGGATAGTCGGGCCAGTCGTCGGGCATCGGGAAGTCGGGGAATTCCGTGAGCGGCCGCGACGAGATGAGATGCATGGTCGAGTAGACCGGGCTGCGGTCGTGGCGCCAGTTCCAGGCACCGCCGACCGACGTCTCACGCTCGTAGCAGTCGACGGAGAATCCCTGCTCACGCAGGTTCTTGATGGTGGCGAGGCCGCTGCCGCCCGCGCCGATCACGCAAACCGCGTCGTGCCGGCCGGCGATGTCCGGGGTGTCTTGCACCCGGGAATCCTCGCAGAAGCGAGCGTTACTCGGAAGGCAGCGTCAGCTCCGCGAGCACCGGAAGATGATCACTGGCCCGCCGGGCGGCGTCGGACTCCACCACCTCGTAGTGCTTCACCCCGATGCCGGGCGAGACGAACAGCCCGTCGAGCCGCAGCCGGGGCAGCGTCGCCGGGAACGTCAGCGTGGACCCGCCACCCGGCCCGGCGGTGTCGGTGAGCCCGTCGGCGACGGTGCGCCACGCACCCCCGCCGGGCCCCTCGTTCAGGTCACCGCCGGCCACCAGCGGGCCCTCGACCCCGGCCAGCGACTCCTTCCAGAGCGCCGCCTGGGTCGGCCGCTCGGCCGGATCGGTGGCCAGGTGCGACCCGGAGACGGTGAACCGGGCACCCCGCACCGAGCAGCGCGCGAACGCCGCCCCGCGCAGGTGCCGGCCGGGCGTCAGCGGATACCGCAGACACCACGTCTCGTGCACGCGTACCCGCAGGCTGACCAGCAGCAGGTTGCCGAGGGCGGGCATACCGCCCTCGGCGACCACCATGCCGAAGCTGTCGGCGAGCGCCGCGCACCTGGTCCGCCACCGGAACCGGCGCGGCGCCTCCTGCACGATGACGACGTCCGGGGCGATCTCGCGGACCAGGCCGCTGAGCGCGGCCCGGTCGTCACGCAGACCGTGCACGTTGTAGCTGAGCACCCGCAGGGAAACCCCGGACACGTCGTCTCCTCAGATCCGGCGGGCCAGGTCGGCCGCGCCCAGCACGCCCGCCGTGTTGCCCGTCTCCGCGGCCTTGATCACCGCGACCGGGAACCGCTCACGCTGCGCGAGCTGCTCCTCGTACGTGGCGACGGTCGGCCCCATCAGCAGGTCACCGGCGTCGATGACCCCGCCCCCGACAACCAGCACCTGCGGGTCGAAAGCCTGCGCGAGGTCGGCCATCGCGACCCCGAGCCAGTAACCGATCTGCGCGAACGCGTCCCGGGCCACCTCGTCACCGGCCTGGGCGGCCTCGGTGATCTGCCGCCCGGTGATCGCCAGCGGGTCACCGCCGGCCAGGTCCAGCAGCTGCCGCGCCCGCTCCGGCTCCTGCCGCGCACCGGCCCGGGCGAACCGGATCAGCGCCTTGCCGGACGCGTACTGCTCGAGACAGCCGAGCCGGCCGCAGCCGCAGGGATGCCCGTTGTTGACGGACTGGATGTGCCCGAGCTCACCGGCGATCCCGTGGGCACCGCGCCACAGCCCGCCGTTGAGCACGATCCCGCCGCCGATCCCGGTCCCCACGGTGATCATCACCATGGAGTCGTCGGCGTCGCGGGCCGCCCCGAAGCGGAACTCCGCCCAGGCGGCCACGTTCGCGTCGTTCTCCAGCACGGTCGGCAGCCCGACGGCCTTCGCCACGTAGTCGCGGACCGGCTCGTCGCGCCAGGCCAGGTTCGGCGCGAACAGCACCGTGGACCCGCTCGCGTCGATCCAGGCCGCCGCGCCGATCCCGACCGCGTTCGCGGCCGGGTACTGCGCCGCCAGCTCCGTGGCGACCGCGACGATGGTGTCCCGGGTGCCGGCCGGATCGTCCGCCGGCGTCTCCCGCCGCGTCTGCGCGATCACGGTCCCCGCGTCGTCCACCACCCCGCCGGCCACCTTCGTGCCGCCGACGTCGATCCCGATGGTCAGCGCCACGCTGTCCGTCCCCTCTGTTGTGTCACTCCGCGTCACCGGCGACGTCCCCGTCCGGCCGGTCCCCGCGGTCCCCGGCCCCGGCCGGTGTCCCATGTGCCGCCACATCATGATCTACGCCGACGCTTCCCGCCACGGCGGTTTCGCGTGGTGAGTCCCTCTTCGCGTAGTTCGCGACGGCTGCGGCCCATGGGTCCGTGGGGCGCGTCACGGCTTTTTCCGCATCATTTCCGGTACGCACACCGCGGTCCCCGACCGCAGCGCCGCCCCCGGTCCCCTCCGCTCCCGCGACCGGGGCGCCGTCACCGGCCCCGGCGGGGCGACCCGGAGCTCCGTGCCGGGCCGGCCGCCGGTCCGCGGCCACCGCCCGCTCCCACACCGACCGCCCGCCGTCCTCAGCCACCGCGCGAGGTGTACCTCCCGCACCGCGAGGGGCTTCCGCCGGAGAGCGGCGGGCCGCTTCCTCGGCGCGGTGGGGTTCCTCGGCGCGGTGGGATTCCTCGGCGCGGTGGGATTCCTCGGCCGCGCGCCGGGCTCCTTCTTTCGCGCGGTGGGATTCCTCGGCCACGCGCCGGGCTTCTTCTTCCGCGCGCCGGGCTTCCTCGGCCACGCGCCGGGCTTCTTCTTTCGCGCGCCGGGCTTCCTCCGCCACGCGCCGGGCTTCCTCGGCCGCGCGGCGGGCGGACCGGCCGTCCTCGCGGGTGGCCGCGGTCCACGGGTCGGCGGTCTCGTCGATCGTCGGCTCGTCGGCGTCGGCGGCGGGAGGCCGGGGCGCGGTTGTACGGGTCGCGGCCGACCAGGACTGGTCGGGGGTCGGCTCGGGGCGCGGGGCGGACTGGTGCTTGACGCCCCCGCTGCCCGCCATCGCGGAGAAGCCGCGCATGAGGCCCGCCATCCCGGTCGCGAGGTCGCCCGCACCCGAGGCCAGCCGGGCCGCGGTCGCCGGGCTCGGGTCCTTCATCGCCGCCATCGCCCGGCAGACCGGGCAGACGCAGCATTCCGCGGACCCGGTCGACCAGGATCCGCCCTGATGCGCCTTCTTGCCGCCGGACCCGAGGATCCCGGTGAGCATGTCACCCAGGCCGCCTCCGGACGTGGCGCCGGCCTGGGATGCCATCGCCAGCACCGTGGCGACGAGTCGTTCCGCTTCCTCGCGTGCCGATCCTGTGCTTGCTGCCATCGTGTTGCCCCCTGACCGCGAAGTGTGCCGCCGTGGCCTGGCCGGCCCCGGGTCGTGCGGGCCGAGGTTGTCCAGGTGCGGGTCGTCCAGGCCCAGGCTGTCAGGCCTTGGCGAGGCTCTCGACGCGGCGCTTGAGCTCCTTCAGGGCCGTGTCCATGATCATTTTCTCGGCCTTGCGCTTGAACATGCCCAGCATGCCGACCGTGAGCTCCACCTCAAGGGTGTACGTCACCGTCGTGTTTCCGCCAGCATCCGCGGCCAGGTCATATGAGCCGTTGAGCACTTTCTGCATCTTCGACGGCGCGACGAGGTGCCATTCGACGCGGGACAGGTCCTCCGCGTACGCGTAGTCGAGCTGATAATCGTCGGCGAGCGGGCCCGCGTCGAGGACGAAGCGCACGCGGGCGGCGTAGCCGTCCTCGTACTCCTCGACGACCTCGGCCAGTTTCACCGCGTCCGCCCATTCCGGGTAGCGGTCGAAGTCGCAGATCACCGCGGCCACCTCGGCAGGAGGCGCCTGGACCTGGATCGACTGCGTCGAGGAGTCCGCCATGGCAGGCAGGCTACCGCGTGCCCGGACCGATCCCGACGACGCACCACCGCGTCACCACGGTCCGGCCGGCCGCCCGCGCGGGAAGACGGCCGCCCACGCGGGAGAGACGGCCGCCCGCGCGGGGAGCGGGGAGAAGGGGTCATCCGTCAGTGGGCCGGATCCGTGCCGTGCGGCTACCATCCGTCACGTGCCCGCCTCAGCCAGCGTCCCCGTGCGTGTCCACCCCCTCGTGGTGGCCGCCCGTCTCGTCATGCTCGCTCTCGTGGCGGCGCTCACCCTGATCGCCACCCATGAGCCGGGTCAGCTGGGCTGGATCGCGTTACTGCTGATCGCCGGGCTGCCCGCGCTCTTCGCCCCGGACCACCGGATCATCGCGCCGCTCGGCCGGGTCGCCGAGGTCGCCGTCACCGGGCTCGCCGCCGGGTCGGTGGCCGCCGCCGCGAACCTCACCAACACCGTCGAGGCCGGCTTCGGCGCCGAGGCCGTCCTGCCGTACCTCGCGGTGCCGTTGCTGGCCGCGGCCCTACGCCGCCGGCCCACCGAGTGTGCCGCCCTGCTCGGCGTCGCGGCGGTGGCGATGGTCGTCGGCGGGGTGATCACCGGGGCCGACCCGACCATCCTCACCCAGCCCGGTTATCTCGCCGCCGGCGGTCAGTGGCTGGTGCTCGGCGCGATCGTCACGTTCGCGGCCGACACGATGCGCCAGCTGATGACCCCGGTCGAGAACAAGCCCCAGCCGTACGCGGAGGCCACCCGGCTGCTCACCCAGCTGCGCAGTGTGGCCCGTTCGCTGCCCGGCGCGACCCTGGACCCGGGCGGCATCTCCGAGCACCTCCTGGACGAGCTGCGCACGGTGGTGCCGGCCGACCGGACCGCGGTGCTGTCGGCGAGCGGCGGTGGCCGGCTGGTCGTGCTGGCCCAGTCCGGGGTCGAGCGGGTGGACTGGGAGGTCACGCTCGACGCCGATTCGGCGATCGCGGACGCGTGGGCCACCCAGCAGCCGCACACCGCCAACCGGTCGCAGGCCCGCTCGGTGTCCGCCGGCGCCTCGTCGTCACTGGTGGTGCCGCTGGTCGCCGGCGTCCGTACCATCGGGCTGGTCATCCTCGAGGTGGACACCGCCAGCGCGTACCCGTCGTCGGTGATCGCGAGCGTGACCGAACTGACCGGCCCGGCCGCGCTGCGGCTGGAGGCCGCCCTGCTCTTCGACGAGGTGCGCTCGCTCGCGACCAATGAGGAACGTCAGCGCCTGGCCCGCGAGATCCACGACGGGGTGGCGCAGGAGCTGGTGATGGTCGGCTACGGCATCGACAACGCGCAGGCGACGCTGCCGGAGGGGGCCGAGGAGACCGCGGAGGAGCTGCGCACGCTGCGCGGCGAGGTCACCCGGGTGATCACCGAGCTGCGGCTGAGCCTGTTCGAGCTGCGTTCCGAGGTGGACCGCAACGGCGGGCTGGCGGCGGCGATCGCCGAGTACGCCCGCACCCTGGGCACGTCGGCCGGCCTGCGGGTGCACTTCACGTTCGACGAGTCCACCGCCCGGCTGCCGGCGGCGACCGAGGCGGAACTGCTGCGCATCGCCCAGGAGGCGATCACCAACGCCCGTAAGCACGCCGGGGCGTCGAATCTCTGGGTCACGTGCACCGTCGACCCGCCGTACGCGCAGATCGAGGTCTCCGACGACGGCAAGGGATTCGCCGACGACCGCCCGGACGGGCGGTACGGCCTTGCGATCATGGCCGAGAGAGCGGAACGTATCCGGGGCCGCTTGGAGATCCGTCCACGACACCCCAGCGGGACAACCGTTGCGGTAGTGCTTGGAACATCCGCTCGGCGCGATAGCGTGCGGGATAGCGTTTCCGCACCAGAGGGGGAGTAACCCGATCATGTCGACCAGTCCGATGCCGACGACCCGCACCAAGGTGCTCCTCGTCGACGATCACGACCTGATCCGTAAGGGGCTGCGGCACGCGTTCGAGCGGGACCGGCAGTTCGAGGTCGTCGGTGAGGCCGCGACGGCCGCCGAGGCCGTCCGCCAGGCCGGTGCGCTCCAGCCCGACGTGGTCATCATGGACCTTCGCCTGCCCGACGGCAGTGGCCTCGAAGCGACCCGCGCGCTGCGCAAGAACAACGCCAACATGGGCATCGTGGTCCTCACGATGTATGCCGGCGACGATCAGCTCTTCGGTGCTCTCGAGGCCGGGGCCAGCGCGTTCGTCCCCAAGACCGCCCCCGCCGACGAGGTCGTGGCAGCCGCCCGGCACGCGGCGTCGGCGCCCAGCGCGTTCACCGCGGCCGATCTGGCCGAGGCGATGAAGCGCCGGCTGGCGCCGTCGGGCCCGCAGCTCTCCCCGCGTGAGGGTCAGGTCCTGCGCCTGCTCGCCGATGGCATGAGTGTCGCCGGCATCGCCAAGCAGTTGTTCGTGTCGGAGTCCACCGCCAAGACCCACATCTCGAAGCTGTACGAGAAGCTGGGTGCCGCCAACCGGGCCCAGGCGCTGATGACGGCGCTGCGGCTCGGACTGCTCGAGGCCCCCGACGCACCCAAGTTCTGACGTGGTCCCACCGCCCGCACCGGCCCTCCCGGGTTCGGTTGCGGGCGGTGATCATTACGAAACCGGACGTACTCGGCGTGTCCCGACTTTCTAGGACGGTTCGCGGAGATGGCGGGGCGCCCGCTGCGTTTTCGGGGCTGAGAACTGCTTCTGCGGGACCATCGGGTACAAGCTCGAATTGACCTGCCAGGACGGCGTGCCGGTGGGTTTGGGCGCCACCGCCCGGGAGAACGCCTGCAGCATGTCCCGCATCGCCATGTGCAGCTGAGCGTCCTCGATCAGCCCGTCCGCGCCGATCGCCTCGGGTCGCAGCGGCAGCCGGATGAGCGCCGACCGCAGCACCCGCGCGTTGCCGTGCGCGAGCACGTTCTCCAGTGTCGCGAGTGCACCCTGGTCCTGCCCGGCGGCGGCGACCGACAGCCACGCCACCGGTTTGTCCCACAGTTCCGGGCCCTCGATCAGCCAGTCGAACAGGTTCTTCAGGCTGCCGGGCAGCGACCCGCCGTATTCCGGGGTGCTGAGCAGCAGGCCGTCCGCGGTGGCCACCTGGTGCCGCAGCAGCGTCACGGCGTCGTGCTGCTCCCCCGGCACGTAGGCCGGCAGCCCCCGCAGCCCTTCGTACATTGTGGCGGTGATGTCCTCGGGCGCGACCTGGGCGGCCGTCCGCAGCGCAGCGGTGTGCAGGGAAGCCGCACGAATGCTTCCCGAGATCAGCAGGATGCGCGTCATGACGCCGACCCTAGAGGTCCGGCCCACCGCCGCCGCACACCTCCCGCCGCGAAAAACCTCTCAGGCGGCGGGGCGGGAGGTCAGGCGGCGCAGCGCCAGATACATCTCGCAGCCGAGGCAGAACCCGAACGCCGCGTTGAGGAACGCCGCGAACAGGGCGAACCCCGTGCAGATCATGCCGAGCGTGGGGGCGCCGGACAGGTAGCCGATCGACGCGACCACGAGGAAGACGAAGCCGACCAGCTGCGCGAAGCGGACCGGCGCGGCGTCCTCCCGCTCGGCCGGCGGGCCGAGCCGGGGCGCGACGAGGAAGCGGTACAGCAGTGCGTAGGGGCCGCGCCGGATGTCGGCGGCGGTGAGCGCGAAGACCAGCGTCTGGAACAGCGCGAGCTCACCCCACCCGGTCACCAGGACCGCGACGAGGACGACGGTGGTCAGTGCCGCGGCGAACCGGGGTCCACGGGGATCGAGCTGCATGAAGGGACTGTCGCACGTCCGAGCGCCAAGATCCTCATGAATCCCGTCACGTGGCCGCCGGCGGCAGCAGATCCCCCAACACCGAGATCAACTGCGGTTTCGACGGTACGCCGGAAGCGCGCTTGACGACCCGGCCCCGTCCATCGAGCACGAGCAGTGTCGGTGTCCGCCAGATGCCCAGAGCCCGGACCGCGTCGAGATGGCTCTCGGCGTCGACCTCGACGTGGCGTACCCCCGGGAGCAGCTCGGCCACCTCGGAGCTGACCCGGCGCAGTGCCCGGCAGGGCGCGCAGAACGCCGTCGAGAACTGCAGCAGCGTCGCGTCGGCGGGCCCGACCCCGAGCTCGGCCAGCAGCCCGTCCTCGATCCGCTCGCCCTCTTCTCCCCCGGGCACCGTGCCTCTTTCCGTAGCAGTCGTGCGCAGACGGCCGTCGGTGCGGCGGCGCCACCACCCGGCGGCCACGCCGAGCAGCAGCACCATCGCCGCCACGATCAGCCCGGTCGTCTCCACCCGCCCACTTTCGCACGCGGACCCGGTCGCCCGCCTGTGAGCTACGCCGCTGTCTGGTAGGCGTTGGCCTGCAACGTGAACAGCTGGGAATACGTCCCCGCCACCGCCATCAGCTCCTCGTGGCCGCCTTCCTCCACCACCGAGCCGTGGTCGAGCACATAGATCCGGTCCGCCCCGCGCACGCTCGCCATCCGATGGGTGATCAGGACGACCGTGCGCCCGGCGGCCAGCTCGCGCAACCGGTCGTACACGTCGTGCTCGGCCCGGGCGTCCAGGTTCGCGGTCGGTTCGTCGCAGATCAGCAGCGGCGCGTCCCGGAAGAACGCCCGGCTGACCGCGAGCCGCTGCCACTGCCCGCCGGAGAGGTCGGCACCGTCGGTGAAGTCCCGCGACAGCAGCGTGTCGTACTGCCGGGGCAGCTCCATCACGAACTCGTGCGCGTCACCGGCCCGGGCCGCCGCCTCGACCTCCGGCATGAGCACCGCCTTCTCGTACCGTCCGATGCTGATCGTGGTGCGGGCCGGCATCGGCCAGCGGGTCGGTTCCTGCATGACCACCGCCACCCGCCGCCGCACCGACTCCGGATCGAAATCGGTCACGTCCCGGCCGTCCCACCGGACCTGGCCGCTCGCCGGCCGATAGAGCCCGGCGAGCAGGCTGGCCAGCGTCGACTTGCCGGACCCGTTCTCGCCGACCAGCGCGATGATCTGCCCCCGGCGCAGCGTCATGCTGACGTCCCGGACGGCCGGGCGCTCCGCGTCGGGATAGCTGAACGTGACCTTGTCCAGGACGATCTCGGTGAACGTCTCGGGCGCGGCCACGCCGGTCACCGGCTCGGCCCGGGAGCGGGAGAGCTCGCAGAACCCCTCGAAGTCGGCGAAGTACAACCCCTGCTCGAAGACCCGGTTGGCACTGTAGGCGAGCTCGGTCAGCTTCCCGATACCCATGCTGATCGCGTACGCCGCCGCGCCCCCCGCCGCGAGTTCCATCCGGCCGGTCCACAGCAACCACAGCAGCACCGCGTACGTGACGCCGGTGACGAGGCCGCTCAGCGTGTTCCCGTACAGCGCGAGCCTGATCTGTCGTGTCGAGAGCCGGACCTCCTCGCGGGTGGCCGCGGTCAGCAGTCGCCTGATCTCGGCCAGCAGGTAGCCGCGCACCGTGAACGCCCGCACCTCGGCCGCGGGATCCCGGTCGGCGAGCAGGTAGGCGAGCATCCGCTGGCGCCGCCAGACCGCGATGAAGCGCAGCAGCAGGCGGTAGCGCAGCCGGGCGGACCGGGCCGAGGACCACGCGATCGGCACCACGGAGAAGACCAGCAGCGGCAGCAGCACCGGGTGCAGCACGGTCAGCACGCCCGCGGCCGCGACCAGCCCGATCAGGTTGGTGCCCAGCGCGATGGCCTGGTCGACGAGCTGCTGGGCGGCGTTGATGCCGCGGTCGCGGGCCCGTTCCATCGCGTCGCGCCAGCCCGGGTCGTCGAACGTGGACAGGCCGACGCCGGTCGTGAGGTCCAGCAGCCGCATCTCGGCGGCCTGGTACACCTGCGGCGAGAGCCGGCCGTTGGCCGACGCGGCGGCGGAGTTCAGCGCGCCCCGCACCCCGATCGCCGCCACCAGCAGGATCAGCGAGGGTACGGCGGCCCGGACCCGCTCGGGTGTCGCCCCGTCGCGCAGCAGCCCGTCGAAGACCCCAACCACGCTGATCAGGCCGGCGGCGCTGGCCACCCCGCCGAGGACCTGCAGGATCACCACCGCGGCGGTGGTGCCCGGGCTGGCGTGCCAGGCCAGCAGCCAGGCGGACCGCAGGAGCCGCGGCAACCGCCGCAGCATGTGCACGATGCTGGTGTTCGCGGCTTCCTCGGTGCTGGTCAGCCAGTAGGGCAGCGCAAGCTCGCCCTCTTCGACTGCTTCCTGTTGGTCGTCGTCGCTCTGCTGGCGGGCATCCTGCATGTACGGCTCCCGTCCCGTGGGCTCTGAGCCGTTCCTACCGCTTAACTACGGAAAGTGTCCATATGTATTCCAGGAGTGAGATTAGTTGGCACGCAGCAGGGCGGTCAGCCGCTCGGCCTTTGTCTCCCACCGCCACTCCCGCTCGACCCAGGCCCGGCCCGCCGCACCCATGAGCCGCGCCTTCTCCGGATCGCCCAGCAGACCCGCGACCCGGTCGGCGATCGACGCCACGTCACCGCCGCCGACCACGTAGCCCGTCTCGCCCTCCAGGACCGCGTCCGGGGCGCCGCCGGAGTCGCCGGCCACCACGGGCAGCCCGGTCGCCGACGCCTCCAGGTAGACGATCCCCAGACCCTCGACGTCCAGACCGGCGCCCCGGGTCCGGCACGGCATCGCGTAGACGTCGCCGGCCGCATAATGCGCGGGCAGCTCAGCCCAGGGGACGGACCCGGTGAAGACCACATCGGAGGCGACACCCTCGGCGCGGGCCAGGGCCGTGAGCTTCTTGCGGTACGGCCCACCGCCCACCACCAGCAGCGCCGCACCGGGGACCCGTCGCCGGATCTCCGGCAACGCCCGGATCAGCATGTCCTGGCCCTTGCGGGGCACCAGCCGGGACACGCACACCACCACCGGCCGGCCGGCGAGCCCGTGGCGGGCCCGGACCCCTGACCCGTCCACCCCCGGGTTATACGCGTCCACGTCGACGCCGGGCGTGAGCCGCTCGAGCGAGGTCAGCCCGTGCAGCGCGCGGTCCAGGCGCACCCGCTGGAACTCGGTCAGGAACGTGACCACGTCGTTCCCGCGCGCGATGCTCCGCAGCAACTGCCGCGCGCCGGGCAACGCGGCCCAGCCGATCTCGTGACCGTGGGTGAGCGACACCGCCCGCTCGATCCCGGCCCGCCGGCGCAGCCCGTCGGCCAGCAGCCCGAGCGGGGCCCCCGCGCCGAACCACACGCTGTCGCAGCCGTGCGACCGGGCGATCTGCGCCGCCCGCCGCGCCACCGCGGGCGTGGGCAGCAGCACCCCGGTGTCCTCCCGGATCACCTCGAACGGCTGCTCGGCGTCGAACTTCTCCGCCCCCCGCCACGTCGACGCGTACGCCACCACGGAACCGGCGGGCTGGCGCACGGCCAGGTTGTGCACGAACTGCTGGATCCCGCCGGGCCGGGGCGGGAAGTCGTTGGTGACCAGCAGGGTACGGGCCATCAGCGCTCGCCCCGGGCGTAGGCACGGGCCGCGGCCATGCGTTCCACGGTGGACGGGTGCGAGGAGGACATCAGATACTCCCAGGCGGGCGGATCGGGATCGGACAGGTTGACGGTCCCGAGCCGGCGCTGCATCGACGCGAACGTCGCCGGGTCGCCGGTCAGGTCCAGCGCGTGCCGGTCGGCGCGCTCCTCGACCCGGCGCGAGACCAGCGCCTGCACCGGGCCACCGGCCAGCCCGGCGAGCGTGACCAGGGCGAGCAGCAGCGCGACGGCCCGCGGCTCCCCCATCGCGTCGGCGCCGGCCCACCGCAGCAGCCAGCCCAGCGACCCGAGCAGATAGAGCGCGACCACCGCGGCGGCGGCACCGAGCGCACCGATGACCGTGCCGGTCAGCACGTCCTGCCGCTTGGCGTGCCCCAGCTCGTGGGCGGTCACCGAGACCACCTCGGCCGGTGTCGCCTCGGTCAGCATCGTGTCGTAGACGACGATCCGCCGGGTCGGCCCGAACCCCGAGACGTACGCGTTCACCGCCCGGGTCCGCCGCGACGCGTCGGCCACCAGGACATCCTTGACGGGCACGCCGTCGCGGGCGGCGAGACCCAGCAGGTCGTCGCGCAACGGACCGGCCGCCATCGGGGTGAACTTGTTGAAGATCGGCTCGACCACCACCGGCAGCACGAACGAGAGCAGCACGACCAGCAGAGCGGCCCCGGCGGCCCCGAACGCCCACCACCACCGCGGCGCGAACCGGGTCACGGCGAAGAACCCGAGCAGGGCCAGCCCGCCCAGCACCGCCCCCACGGCGTACGACTTGGCGAGGTCGGCCGCCCAGGCACCCCAGGTCTGGGTCGAGATGCCGTACTCCACCACGACCCGGTGCCGCCACGCCGCGAACGGCAGCGTCACCACCTCGACGACCAGCACGATCACCAGCCCGCCGAGCACCGCCCGGGCCACCCAGTGATCCCCGAACGGGCGCCCGGCCCACGTCACCAGCCGCGCCCCCAGCGGCGTCAGCCCGAGCAGCAGCGTCACGACCAGACCCACCGCCATCGACCCGTACGACCCGGGGCGCAGCGCCGCGTGGAACGCCCGGCCCCGGGCCACCTGGTCCGCGGGGAAGTCCCGCAGCGCGGCCACCTGGTCGGCCCGGGGCGCCGGCGGTCGATGCCACGGCACCGCCACCAGGGCATAGACCACCAACCCGACCAGAAGCACTGCCAGAGTGCCGGCAGCCCACACCCGAGGCGTCACGCGCCCATCCTAGGGCGCATCTGACGGGTCACGGCGAGCCGAGACGTGGTCCAGGTTTCGCGTCGCAAGTGGGCCGGGCACGGAGGTACCGGTGTTGTACCTGCGTGATCGGACCGCGCCGCGAGGCGGAAGCTGGACCACGTCGCAGGCCGTCGTGACCCGTCAGATGCGCCCTGAGGCGGTGGCCCGGCGGGTTGATCACGCCACGTTGCCGGGGTGGCGCCAGAGCGGGACGGCGACCGGCGGGTCGGGGGTCTCCAGGAGCTCGACGTCGAAGCCGGCCATCTCGAGGACCTCGATCGCGCGCAGCTCGCCGGGGGTCAGGTCACCGAGGCCCTCGGGGGTCTCGGCAAGCGTCTTGATCAGGCATCCCTCACATCCGCGCCCCCGTCCGGGGCAGCGGCCGCAGTCGATCAGCATCGCTTCCTCCTCCTGCGGGAGGTGCCGGGCCGCGATCCGGGGGAAGTGCGTGTCGCGAACCAACCACCATCCGTGAGGGTCACGCTATGCGAGGGGTATGACAAAAATTCAGGACCGGGCCAGCCGCCGCAGCAACGAGTCGGCCCCCATCGGGTACGCGCCGTGCCGGCGCACCCCGTCCGCGACCTCCCGGTCCGACGAGATGACCACGAGCGGGCGGCCCGCCGGTTCGGCCCGCACCAGCTGGCGGATCAGTTCGTCGGCGGTGTCACCCTTGTGCGAGAACAGCACGCGGACGCCGCGCGGCGCCGGGGGCAACCCGTGCACCCGTTCGGCGCCGTCGAACACCACGGTGACCTCGTCGCCGGTCTGCGCGGCGATCCCACCGAGGCCGGTGATCAGGCGTTTGCGCTGCTGCTCGAGCGACATCTCGGCGAAACCGCGCTTGGTCACGTTGTAGCCGTCGACGATCAGGTGCGCCCGGGGCAGAGCGAGCAGCTGGTCGAGCCGGCCCGGGTCGTCGGTGTCCTGGGCCCGCGGGCGCGAACGCTCGGCGGCACCCGGCCGGTCCGCGGCGGTGTCCGCGACAAAATCGGCCGGGAGCTTGTCGGCCGGGCCGATCGCGAGCTCGCGGCGCAGGCCGGTGGCCGCCTGCCCAATCGTCTCCAGCAGCAGCCACAGGCGCGAGTCGGCGGCGGCGCGGGCATCCTTGGCGCTCTGCTTGCCGCTGGCGGCGAGGGTCTCCGCCTCCGAGAGCCGGCTGCGCAACCGCCGCAGCTCGGCGTCGTGATCCGCGGCGATCTTGGCGGTGCGCCCCTTCTCGGTGGCCAGCAGGTCGGCGGCCCGCTTCTGGGCGGCCTGGGTCTCCCGCAGCGCCCGGGCGGCCGACCGGGATTCCTCCCGCAGCTGGCCGAGCTCCTCCCGGACCCGGACCAGCTCGTCACGCAGCTTGTCCGCCTCGACCCGGGCGACCGCGCGGTCATGCTCGGCCCGCGCGGCCCGTTGCTCGGCGTCCTGCACCAACTGGGCGACGGCGGCGCTGTCGGCCTCGGCCCGCACGGTCTCCCCGGCCGCCTCGATCAGCGCCCGCCAGCCCTCGGGCCGGGCAAGATAGGCCAGCGCGGCGACCTCGACCGGGTTCGCGGCGGCCGGCGCCATGCCACCGGCCACGGCCGCGCCCAGGTCACCGGAGTCGGTCACGATCCGGCTGCCGATCCGCTGCCGGAACAGCGGGTCCGCGGCGAGCTGAGCGGCCAGCGCGGGCCCCCCGAGCCGGGCCCGCCGGTTCGGCGCGAACCGCGCGACCCGGCGCAGCGGCACCGGGATCTCCTCGGCCGGCATCCCGGGCAACGCGGCGGCGGCGAGCACGGTGATCCGCTGCCGCACGGGCTCCGGCAACGTCGGCTCAGCCCCGCCGTCGCCCACCCCGCCGTCAACCACCCCGGCGTCGGTCAGTCCGGCGTCGATCACCGCGCCGTCGGCCGCTCCCGCGTCGATCACCCCGGCGTCGATCACCCCGGCGTCGATCACCCCGCCGTCGGTCGCTCCCGCGTCGATCACTCCGGCGACAGCCACCTCACCTTCAGCCACCCCGACCTCGACCGCGTCCGATATTTCGGTTATTTCCGGCAGGGCGGTCGGGTCCGCGTCGACGGGCGCCGCTTCCTCAGCAGGCGTGGCGTCGTACTCGTGCGGCGCGGACATCTTTTCATTCTCCCACCGTGGGCAGCGTAAAAGCTTGCGGAAGCAAGTGATGTTTTCAGGGGGCCGTCCCAGGAATGTCGTACCCCCGGCCTAATGTGCCCGCCGTGGCACAACCGGCATACGTCCAGGGCACTCTGGACACGCTCCTGAGCGCGGACGGCTCCGTCGACCCCGCGGCGCTGTCCCTGCGGGACACGACGTTCGTGGTGCTCGACCTGGAGACCACCGGAGGGGCTCCGGACGGCGGCGGCATCACCGAGATCGGCGCCGTCAAGGTGCGCGGCGGCGAGGAGCTGGGGGTGTTCGGCACCCTGGTCAACCCCGGGGAGCGCCTGCCGCCGTTCATCACCGTGCTGACCGGGATCACCGAGGCGATGCTGGCTCCGGCCCCGCCGATCGAGCAGGTGCTGCCCAGCCTGCTCGAGTTCCTGCGCGGGGCAGTGCTGGTCGCGCACAACGCTCCGTACGATGTCGGTTTCCTGAAAGCCGCCTGTGCCCGGCACGGTTACGCCTGGCCGCAGCTGCGGGTGGTGGACACCGCCGCGCTGGCCCGGCGGGCGCTGACCCGCGACGAGGTGCCCAACCGCAAGCTCGGCACGCTGGCCCAGTTCTTCGGCGCGGCCGTCACGCCCAACCACCGGGCACTCGACGACGCGAAGGCGACCGTCGACGTGCTGCACGGGCTGATCGAGCGGCTCGGCAGCTTCAAGGTGTACTCGCTGGGCGACGCGATCGAGTTCGGCAAGGCGGTCACCCCGCAGCAGCGGCGCAAGAAACACCTGGCCGACGAGCTGCCGCACGCGCCCGGCGTCTACATCTTCCGGGCCGCCGACGAACGCCCGCTCTACGTGGGTACGTCGGTCGACATCGCGAAACGGGTGCGCAGCTACTTCACCGCGAGCGAGAAGCGGGCCCGGATGTCCGAGATGATCGGCGCCGCGGCCCGGGTGGAGGCCGTCGAGTGTGCGCACTCGCTCGAGGCCGAGGTGCGTGAGCTGCGACTCATCGCCGCGCACTCCCCTCCGTACAATCGGCGGTCGAAGTATCCGGAACGCGTCGTCTGGCTGAAGCTGACCGCCGAGGTCTATCCCCGCCTGTCCGTGGTCCGGCAGCTCGCCGACGACGGCGCGGCCTATCTCGGACCGTTCAGCTCGCGAAGGACGGCGGAGCTGGCCGCCGCCGCGGTCTATGACGCGGTCCCGCTGCGGCAGTGCACGCACAAGCTCTCGATCAAGACCACCACGCCGGCCTGCGCGCTGGCCGAGCTGGGGAAATGCCCGGCGCCCTGCGAGCACAGGATCTCCCCCCAGCGGTACGCGGAGAGCGCCGCCGATCCGTTCCGCACCGCGACCTACGGTGACCCCGAACCCCTGGTCGAGGCGCTCCTGGAGAAGATCGAGACGCTGTCGGCGCAGCAGCGTTACGAGGAGGCCGCGGTGATCCGGTCCCGGCTCGTGGCGCTGCTGCGGGCCATGGTGCGGATGCAGAAGCTGGGCGCGCTGACCCGCATCGGGGAGCTCGTCGCGGCGCGGCGCAACGACGATTTCGGATGGGAGATCATCGTGGTCCGGCACGGTCGCCTGGCGGCCGCCGCGACGTCGCCGCCGCGGGTGCATCCCCGGCCGACGCTCGACATGGCGCAGGCGACGGCCGAGACGGTCCTACCCGGACCGGGGCCGGTGCCGGCCGCGACCGCCGAGGAGACCGAGCGGATCCTCGCCTGGCTCGACCGGCCCGACACCCGGCTGGTGGAAACTTCCGGCGACTGGGTGTCACCGGCACGTGGCGCTGCGCGCTTCACCGGCCTTCTCACCAGGGCGGAAGCGGCCGGGTCACGTCGAGAGTCATACGTTCGCTCATCGGTAACTGACCGTTCGGATGACGCTCGCTCGCTTAGGCTGTAGGGAACGTGGCGGGAATGCCGGGGATATCCTTGTCGTCAGAGGATCTGCCGGACGAGGAATCCGCCCGGGACATGGCGAGCACTTGTCCGCTTGGACGATCCGGGTGTTGCGCGAGACGGTGAGGAGGTGTCCGAGTGGACGTCGACGCCGGCCACGGCGCCGTACTGGGACGTGCCCTGCCCACGCCGCTGAGCAAGCGGCTCAAGTCCTTTCTGAGCTTTCAGGGCAATGACGACGACCCGGTCACCACTCTGACCCGGACCCACCGCGCCATCCATCCGTCCGCCGACGCCGGCGTCCTGCGCCGCAGCTACGCGGTCGCGGAGAACATGCACCGGGGCCAGTTCCGCAAGAGCGGTGACCCGTACATCACCCATCCGCTCGCCGTGGCCCAGATCTGCGCCGAGCTCGGGATGGACACGACGACCCTGGTCGCGGCGCTGCTGCACGACACCGTCGAGGACACCAGCTACACCCTGGAGACGCTGAACGGCGACTTCGGCCCCGAGGTGACCCACCTGGTCGACGGGGTGACCAAGTTCGACAAGGCGTTCTACGGCAAGGTCGCCGAGGCCGAGACCATCCGCAAGATGATCGTCGCGGCCGGCAAGGACGTCCGGGTGCTGGTGATCAAGCTCGCCGACCGGCTGCACAACATGCGCACGCTCGGCGTCCGCTCCCCCGCGTCCCGGGCCCGGATCGCCACGGCCACGCTGGACGTCCTCGTCCCGCTCTGCGACCGGCTCGGCATCCAGGCCCTCAAGCGCGACCTCGACGACGTGGTGCTCTACCACCTCGAGCCGGACTCCTTCGCGCGCATCGAGGAGCACGTCAAGAACCGTCCCGGCTGGGGTGAATACCTCTCCGAGGTCACCGGCAAGGCCCGCGGGGCCCTGCGCCGCCACCGGGTCAGCGCCGACGTCCAGCCCCGGCCCCGGCACTACTACTCGATCTGGAAGGACACGGTCGCGGGCGGTCATTCCGTACCCTTCGACCTGCCCCGGATCGTGGTCGTGGTGGACGGCCCGGAAACCGACTGTTACGCCGCGCTCGGCGCGATCCACAGCCAGTGGCGCCCGGTGGCCGGCCGGTTCAAGGACTTCATCGCCTCCCCCAAGAACAACCTCTACCGTTCCCTGCACACGACGGTGACCGGCCCGGAAGGGCGACTGGTCGAAGTGCTCATCCGTACGGTCTCCATGCACCGATGTGCCGAGTTCGGCGTCGCGACCGGCTACCGGTATCCCAAGTCGGAGGCGGACGCCCTCGGCCAGGACCAGCTGACCTGGCTCAAACGGGTGCTCGACTGGCAGGAGGACGCCACCGACGCCGGCCAGTTCCTCGCCTCGCTGCGCTGCGACCTCGCCGAGGCCCAGGTCACCGTGTTCGCCAAGGGGCAGACGTTCGAGCTGCCGGCCGGCTCCACCCCGGTCGACCTGGCCTACGAGCTGAATCCCGGCAAGGGTGACCAGACGCTCGCCGCGACCATCAACGGCCGGCTGGCCCCGCTCAGCTCGGAACTGCGCGACGGCGACGTCCTGGAGATCTTCACCGAGACCGAGGGCCAGCTGAACCCGGAGCCCGGTGCCCCCCGCGGCCCCCGCAAGGAATGGCTCGGCTTCGTCAAGTCGACCCAGGCGCAGATGCAGATCAACCGCTACTTCGCCGAGGACACCGCACCGGGCATCAGCATCCAGGACAAGGTCCGCCTCGGCCGCGCCACCATCGGCCTGACCCTGCGCAAGCACGACCGCGGCCTCGCCAGTGAGGTCCCGCTGCGCCGGCTCGCCGAAGAGCTCGGCTACCCCGACCTCGAGACCATGCTGGTGGCGGTCACCGAACGCAACCTCGAGCCCGACCAGGTCGTCGAGCAGCTCATCGCCCTGGTCGACCACCCGGACTGAGCGGCATGACCCGCACCGCTAGCCTTGGGGTCGTGAAAATCCCTCGGCGGGTGCGGGGCACCGCATACAAGGCGTTCTACTCGATGCCGCACGTGCTGCGCCGCCGGATCGTGCGCCTGATCGTCCCGAAATACCTGGTCGGCGCCGTCTGCATCATCCGCGACACCGAAGCCCCGGAGCCCGGGCGCGTCCTGCTCCTGCGCCAGCCCCCGGGCCGCGGCTGGGGCCTGCCGGCCGGCCTGCTCAAGAAGGCCGAGCCCCCGCACGTCGGCGCGGCCCGCGAGCTGCACGAGGAATCCGGCGTCGTCATCGCCCCCGACGACCTCGAGCCGGCGGTCCCCAACGCCATCGTGCACGCCAAGGGCTGGGTCGACATGATCTTCATGGGCTACGTCCCGGCGTCCACCACCCCCCTGGTCGTCGACGGCGGCGAGGTCCTCGAGGCAAACTGGTTCGCCGTCGACGAACTGCCCACCCTGACCCCCAACACCGCCAGGGTCCTGAGCCGGTACGGCATCGGATGACCACCCCCGGGGTCTGCGCGATCATCCTGGCCGCGGGCGAGGGGCAACGGCTACGTCCCCTCACGACGCTGCTGCCCAAGGCGTTGTGCCCGGTCGGCAACATCGCCCTCCTCGACCACGCGCTGCACCGGGTCGCCGGCCTCGGGCTCCAGGGTCCGTCGAGCGTGGCCGTCAACGCGGCGTACCTGGCCACCCAGGTCGTCACCCACGTCGGTGACCGCGCGCACCTCTCCGTCGAACCGGACGGCCCGCTGGGCACCTCCGGCGGCGTGGGCCGGCTGCGCGACTGGATCGCCGGACGCGGCGTCCTGGTCGGCAACGCGGACGCCTACCTGGCCGCTGAACTCGCCGGTGCGGGCGGCCGCGAACCCGGCAAGGACATCGCAGCCCTGCTCGACGGCTGGACCGGCGACACCGTCCGCATGCTGACCACCGAGCCCGCGCCCGGCCGCACCGGCGAGTTCAGCGGCCACTGCTTCGCGGGCTTCTCCCTCCTGCCCTGGAGCTACGTCCGCGACCTCACCCCGGCCTTCGCCGACCTGGTCCGCACCGTCTGGCGCCCGGCGGAGGCGGCCGGGGAGCTGGAGCTCGTCGCGTTCCCGGGCACCTACATCGACACCGGCACCCCCGCCGACTACCTACGGGCCAACCTGCACGCGGCAGCCGGCCTGGTGGACGCCACCGCAACCGTCACCGGCACCACCACCGCCTCGGTGATCGGCCCCGGAGCAACGGTCGCCGGCCACGTGACCCGCAGCGTGATCTGGCCAGGAGCGACGGTCACCGCCGCCGAGTCCCTGACCGGCGTGATCCGAGCCGGCACCACCCTGACGGTCCCGGCCTGACGCTTCCGGCTCACAAGGCCCACCCGGCCCCGCCAACCCGGCCCCGACCAGCCGCCAGCCCCGACCAGCCCGGCCCCGACCAGCCCAGCTGACCGACCTCACCCCCGGACCCGTCCGGCCTCACCCGGCGACGTCCTCTTCCCCGAGCATGCCGGCGTGACCCGACCAGCCCGGTCGACCCAACCCCATCCGGCCCGGCCCACCTGGTCCCAGCCAACCCCGGACCGGCCCATCCGGCTCGACTCACCCGGTTTGACTCTCTCAGTCCAGCCAACAGGGCTCGGCTCTCGCAACCCGGCCCACCCCGGACGGCCCGCCTGACCCGGCCCCGGCCCCAGCCCCGGCCTTGGCCTTGGCCTTGGCCCCGGCCTTGGCCTTGGCCCTGGCCCTGGCCGTGCTGGTCCTGCAGGAACAGGCCGCAAACGCTCGACTCAGCGCCGCCGAGGCCGACCCGGCCGAGACCGTCCGCGTCCGGCAGCACTCCGGACGGGGCCGGCCTTCCGGCCCGGCATGATCGCAGGGCAGCGCAGCGCAGGGCAGCACAGGGCAGGGCAGCGCAGGGCAGGGCAGGGCAGCACAGGGCAGGGCAGCGCAGGGCGAAGCGGAGCGGGGCAGGGCAGGGCGAAGCGGAGCGGGGCGGGGCAGGGCAGCGCAGCGCAGCGCGGGGCGAAGCGGGGCGGGGCGAAGCGGGGCGGGGCGAAGCGGGGCGGGGCGGGGCGGGGCGGGGCCGACGCTCCCGGCCCGGCGCGATCGTGCGCTGACTACCATGAACGGCGACGCCGACCAGAGGAGCTTTGCGTGAATACCGCGATCGTGCACATCGACTGCGCCACCGACTCGATCCCCGAGGTCGCGGAAGCGCTGGCCGCCCTGCCCGGCGTCAGCGAGGTCTACTCGGTCGCCGGCGGCGCGGACCTCATCGCCATCGTGCGGGTGTCCCGCTTCGACGATATCGCCGAGGTCATCGCGGGCCGGATCTCGAAGACCACGGGCGTGGTGAACACGGAGACCTACGTGGCCTTCCGCGCCTACTCCCGGCACGACCTCGAGGATGCCTTCGCCATCGGCCTTCCCGACGCCGACTGACTCCTGCACGCGAGAAGGGGACCCGCTGAGCGGGTCCCCTTCTTCGTGGTACTGGTGGTGCTCGCCGGATCAGCGGCCGGAGGTGATCTCCTCGCGGCTGCCCTTGCCGGCCAGCGGCGGGACCGCCGGGGAGACCGGGGCTTCCGGGAGCGTCTCGACCGGGAAGAAGAAGCCCTTCACGGCCGGCGCCAGGGCACCGATGCGGTTCATCTTCTTCGGGACCACCCAGCCCGCGTACTCGAGCGGGATCGGGTGACCGTGGTCGTCGACCGGGCCGAGCGGCTGGTGGACTTCCTCGAAGCGGCCGTCGGCGAGGCGGCGGATGATGCCCGTCTCGACGCCGTGGGCCAGGACCTCACGGTCGTGCTGCTGCAGGCCGAGGCAGACCCGGACCGCGATGTAGTACGCCAGCGGCGGCAGGATAACCAGGCCGATACGGCCGGCCCAGGTCATCGCGTTCAGGCTGATGTGGAACTTGTCCGCGACGACGTCGTTGGCACCGGAGATCGTGGCGACGATGAAGAACGTGAACGCCATGGCGCCGACACCCGTACGCTCCGGTGCGTCACGCGGACGCTGGAGCAGGTGATGGGACGTGGTGTCCTTGGTCCGCCGCGCCTCGATCGTCGGATAGAGCATCGGCAGCGTGAAGATCGCGCCGAGGCCGACCACCGCGGGCCAGAACAGCGGCGGCAGGACGTAGCCGTCACCGATCGGGATGTCGATCTGCCAGGCCGGCATGAGACGGACCAGGCCGTCCATGAACATGACGTACCAGTCCGGCTGGCTCGCGGACGACACCGCGGAGGCGAGGTACGGCCCGAAGAGCCAGATCGGGTTGATCTGGAACAGGCCGGCCAGCAGCGCGATCGTGCCGAAGACGGCCATGAAGAAGCCGCCCTGCTTGAGCGCGTACCGCGGGAACATGCGCTCGCCCACGACGTTGTCGTTGGTCCGCAGCGGGCCGGGCCACTGGGTGTGCTTCTGCGCGAAGACCAGGCCCAGGTGAACGCTGATCAGGGCGAGCAGGCCACCGGGGATGAGCAGCACGTGCGCGATGTAGAAGCGCCCGATGATGAACTCGCCCGGGAACTCACCGCCGAAGATCGCGGCCGAGACCCAGGTGCCGACGACCGGGATGGACAGCATGATCGCCGAGGCGATCCGCAGACCCGTACCGGACAGGCCGTCGTCCGGCAGCGAGTAACCGGTGAAGCCGGCCAGGAAGCCGAGCAGGAACAGGATGATGCCGATCGTCCAGTTGGCCTCACGCGGCTTGCGGAACGCACCCGTGAAGAACACCCGCGCCATGTGGATGACGATCGACGCCATGAACAGCAGCGCCGCCCAGTGGTGCATCTGCCGCATGAACAGACCACCGCGCACCTCGAACGAGATGTGCAGCGAGGACGCGTACGCCGCCGACATGTCCACGCCGCGCAGGGCGGTGTAGGGGCCGTCGTAGGTGACTTCCTTCATCGACGGGTCGAAGAAGAGCGTCAGGAACACGCCGCTGAGCAGGAGCACGACGAACGAGAACAGCGCGATCTCGCCCAGCAGGAACGACCAGTGGTCCGGGAAGACCTTGTTCAGCAGGCCACGCAGCGGGGTTGCGACCTTGTACCGGTCGTCGACGCCCTTGCCGACATTGGCGGGAACTTGCGCGAGGTCAAGCTTCCGGCGTTTCATGGCCGCTCCCAGAAATCGGGTCCAACAGCTTCGTGGAAGTCAGACGCTGCCACGAAGTAGCCCTCTTCGTCCACCTCGATGGGCAGAAGCGGCAGGCGGCGGCTGGCCGGTCCGAAGATAGGACGGGCGTTGTCGGTGATCAGGAACTGCGACTGGTGGCACGGGCAGAGCAGCCGGTTCGTCTGCTGCTCGTACAGGCTAGCGGGGCAACCGGCGTGCGTGCAGATCTTTGAGTACGCCACGTAGTTGCCGAACATGCCGCCCTTGTTGACGCTGTCGGCGTTGACCGAGTTCCGCGCTTCCTCGGCGTCCTGTGCCCGCAGGTGCACGAGCAGGGTGGGCGAGTCGGCGTGCTGGTTGGTCGCGCCGTGCGGGATGCCGGGGAAGACGGTCATCTGACCGCCGACGCTGACGTCCTCGGGACGGATCGGGCTGCCGTCCTCACGGGTGAGGCGGACGAGCTCGCCGTCGTTGGTCACCGGGTCGAAGCCGGTGTGGTACATCATCGGCTCGGCGTCCTTGTGCGGGTTCTCGATCAGCCCGCCGAGGAGCGGGGCCGCCGCGGCCAGGCCGAGCGGCGCCATGCCCAGCGCGATCGCGCCCTTGAGCAGCGGCCGGCGCTGCACGCCGAGCTCGTCGACGAGGTACGCCATGGTCTGGCCGGTGATCAGCCGGTCCTCGTCGCTGGACGGCTTGTTGTGCCGGTCCTGGATCGAGACCTCGTGCGGCAGCAGCTTCTTGGCCCAGGCCAGGATGGCGATGCCGAGGGCGAACAGCGAGATGCCCAGGGTGATGCCGAGGATCGGCGTGTAGTAGTCGCTCAGCGTGTGGCCGAGCTCGAACTCCCACGGCCAGATGATGAAGAAGACGACAAACGCCAGCGCCGCGAGCCCGGAGATGATGAACAGCGAGGAGATGTTGCGTACGACGCGCTTCTCCGCCTTGGAGTTCGTCCCCTGGAACTGCGATTCGTAGACGAGGATCTCGATGTCGTCGCGCCGGGCGCCCTCGCGGACGATGTCGAAGCGCGACAGCCGCGGGTCGTTGACGTCGACCGGCTTGGCACCGGAATCGTGTGAGCCGTGCTCGGTAACGGTCATGACTTCCCCGCAATCCACAGCGAAGTGAACACCAGGATCGTGATGCCGACGATGAAGATCGCGAGACCCTCGGTCGCCGGGCCGTAGCCACCCAGGTTGAACAGACCGCCCGGGTCCTTGTCCTCCTGGATCTGCTGCGTGATGTACGTGATGATCTCGGTCTTCTGCTCCGGCGTGAGCTGGTTGTCACCGAAGACCGGCATGTTCTGCGGGCCGGTCAGCATGGCGCCGTAGATCTGCGCCTCGGTCGGGTCGTGCAGAGCCGGCGCGAACTTGCCGGAGGAGAGCGCACCGCCGGCGCCGACGTTGCCGTGGCACTGCGCGCAGTTGAGGCGGAACAGCTCGCCACCCTTGGCCAGCGCCTCGGGGTTGGTCTTGACGTTGGCGCTGAGCTTGCCGTCCGGGATCTCCGGGCCGCCACCGAGCTCTTGGATGTACTGCCCCAGCTGCTTGGTCTGCGTCTCGTCGAAGACCGGCCGCTTCTGCTCGGCCTGGGCCTCCTGGCGCGTCATCGGCATCCGGCCGGTGCCGACCTGGAACTCGACGGAGGCGGAGCCCACGCCGACCAGGCTCGGGCCGCGGCCCTCGACACCCTCGGCGTTGCGGCCGTGGCAGGTGACACAGCTGTTGTTGAAGAGGGCCTGGCCCTCCTGGGCGGCGGTGGAGAGTGTCCGGTCCTCCTCGGCGAACGCGCCCGGGGCGAAGGCGGTGTAGACGCCTCCGGCGAGGGCGAGCGCGGCGAGCATGCGGACCGCGGCGCCGAGGCGCCTGCGCGCCCGGCTCGGCGCGGACCGCCGCCGGTTGAACACCCGGAAGCGCCGTCCGGCGGGGGTGTCAGAAGTCATGGGCTGTATCCCTCTGGGTCTTGACCTTCGAACTCACGGACGGCGGCGGGCTACTGCAGCCAGTAGATGATGGCGAACAGCGCGATCCACACCACATCGACGAAGTGCCAGTAGTACGACACGACGATCGCCGACGTCGCCTGCGCCGGGGTGAACCGGCCCATGGTCGTGCGGATCATGTAGACGATGAAGGCGATGAGACCACCCGTGACGTGCAGGCCGTGGAAGCCCGTCGTGAGGTAGAACATCGAGCCGTAACCGTCACCGTTGAGCTTGACACCCTCCTCGACGAGGGTGCGGTACTCGTTCGCCTGGCCGAGCACGAAGATCAGGCCCATGACGAAGGTGATCGTGAACCATCGCCGCAGCGCGAACACGTCACCCTTCTCCGCCGCGAACACGCCGAGCTGGCAGGTGACGGACGAGAGCACGAGGATGACCGTGAACGTCGTCGCGTACGGAACGTTGAGAGCCTCGGTGTGGTGTTCCCACTGGCTGTAGTCCGCCGCGCGGATCGCGAAGTACATGGCGAACAACGCCGCGAAGAACATGAGCTCACTGGAGAGCCACACGATGGTCCCCACGCTGACCATGTTGGGTCTGGTCAGCGAGTGGATCCGGCTCTTGTCGATGGCTGGGGCCGCTGTCACGAGGCTCATTATTGCCCCGCGATCACCTCTCCGTGTCGCGGGGGGCCTAATCCCGTTCGTGTTGCCTCCCGGTAGAACGCGCGGAACCTGCCTGGGCCTAGCCTGAAGTGGTGCAACGCGTCGAAACGACCACGCTCGTCCGGGCCGCGGGGGATACTGTCCCCCCACCGTTCAGCGCCGGCGAGATCTTCACCCAGATCCGTCTGACCAGCCTCATCGCGCTCTTCATGCTGATCGCGGCGGCCCTCTACCTGTACGGGGTGCACCGGCTCAGACAGCGCGGCGACACCTGGGCCACGGGGCGGACCGTGGCGTTCCTCGCCGGCGGGCTCGGATCGATCGCTGCGGTCACCGTCACAGGCATCGAGGCGTACGACACAACCCTGCTCAGCGTGCACATGATCCAGCACATGGTGCTGTCCATGGTGGGTCCGATCTTCCTGGCGCTGGGCGCACCGGTGACGCTGGCTCTGCGTACGTTGCCGAAGCCGGGCCGCAAGATCGTGCTCGCCGTGGTGCACAGCCGGTTCGCGACGGTCCTGACGTTCCCGCTGGTGGCGTTCGCGATCTTCATCGCGAACCCGTTCGTCCTCTACTTCACCGGCCTGTACCGCGCGACCCTCGAGCACGCCTGGCTGCACGAGTTCATCCACGTGCACTTCATCGTCACGGGCTGCCTGTTCTTCTGGCCGCTGCTGGGCCTCGACCCGCTGCCCAACCGCTGGCCCTACCCGGCCCGGGCGCTGCTCATGGTGCTGTCGGTGCCGTTCCACACCGTGCTCGGCCTGACGATCATGCAGAGCCGCACCCTGCTCGGCGGTGACTGGTACCCGAACCTGCACCTGAGCTGGATGGACCCGTTCGACGACCAGGTCACGGCCGGTGGCGTGCTCTGGGCGGGCGGTGAGCTGGTCAGCGTCACGATGCTCGGCATCCTCGTCCTGCAGTGGGTCAAACAGTCCGAACGCGAGGCGAAACGGATTGACCGGGCCCTGGACCGGGCCGAGGCCGAGCAGGCCGCGGCGGCCCCGACGGCGCCGCCCGCCGTGCCCGCCGCGACGCCCGGCGCGAGCAAGATCACAAACGAGGCCGGTCCGGCGCTACCTCGGACCGACGCCGAATGACCGGTTCGCTACCATCAGCGGGCACCTACGAGCGTGGGAAGCCGGGGCAGATCATGAGCGACGACACCAAGCCCGAGCCGGACAGTTACACGGTCCTGCTCTACAGCGACGACAGCGCGGTCCGCGACAAGATCCGACTCGCGATCGGCGTACGCCCCGCGGCCGGCCTCAAGGTCGAGTTCGCCGATGCCTCCACCTGGGAGGAGTGCCGGCGGCTGCTCGACGAGTACGAGATCGACCTGATGGTCCTCGACGGCGAGGCGTCCCCGGCCGGCGGTCTGGGCATCGCGCGGCAGACCAAGGACGAGTACGCCACTCCCCCGCCCACCTGCGTCGTGATCGCCCGTGCGGCCGACCGCTGGCTGGCGGCTTTCGCGCAGGTCGACGAGACCCTGATCTACCCCCTCGACCCGATCACCACGGGTCAGACCGTCGCCGGCATGCTCCGTGCCCGCCGCGGCGGGGCGGTGCCCCTCGGCACCATGGGCACCCTGGGCTGACCACCTCCCCGTCGAACGGCCCGCCGGCCTTCCGCGGCGGGCCGGCTCACCATCTCCTCGTCCGCTCCTCGCCCTCACGGAGGCCCCCATGGGCGCACCAACCTGGCCGAACCTGCTGAGCGCCCTGCTGCGCTCCGAGGAGCTCCCGGCGCAGGACACCTCCTGGGCGATGGGCGAGATCATGGCGGGCAACGCCACCCCGGTGCAGGTGGCCGGTTTCGCCGTGGCACTGCGGGCCAAGGGCGAGACCCCGGCCGAACTGTCCGGGCTGGTCGAGGCCATGCTGGCCAACGCGACCACCGTCGACCTGCCCGAGGACGTCCGCGGGAATTCCATCGACGTGGTGGGCACCGGCGGCGACCGGGCCCACACGGTGAACATCTCCACGATGGCGGCCATCATCGTGGCGGCCGCCGGGGTCACCGTGGTCAAGCACGGCAACCGCGCCGCGTCATCCGCGTGCGGCACCGCCGACCTGCTCGAATACTTCGGCATCCCGCTCGACCTCGGTCCGGCCGGCGTGGCCCGGACGGTACGCGAGGCCGGCGTCGGATTCTGCTTCGCGGCCCGCTACCACCCCGGTATGCGGCACGCCTCGATCACCCGCCGGGAGCTGGGCCACCCGACCTTCTTCAACTTCCTCGGCCCGCTCACGAACCCGGCCCGCCCCCGCAACGCGGCGGTCGGCTGCTTCGACCTGCGCATGGCCCCGGTCATGGCCGAGGTCTTCGCCCGCCGCGGCGACTCGGCCCTGGTCATGCGCGGCGAGGACGGCCTGGACGAATTCACCACGACCGCCCCGACCCGCGTCTGGCTGGTCACCGACGGCAAGGTCACCGAATCCCTGGTGGACGCGGTCGACCTGGGCCTGCCCCGGAGCGCCCCGGGAGACCTCCGCGGCGGCGACGCGGCCTACAACGCGGACGCGGCCCTGCGCATGTTCGCCGGCGAGAAGGGCCCGGTCCGCGACGCGGTCCTGCTCAATGCGGCGGCGGCCTTCGCAGCCCACGCAGGCTTCCCCGGAACGTTCACCGACACGATGCGCGAGGGAATCACCCGGGCCGCGGAGACGGTGGACTCAGGGGCGGCAACAGCCCTGCTGAACCGCTGGGTCACCGCCGCGAAGCAAGCCAAGGCCGCCGAACCGGTCTGACGCCCCCGCCTGCCGATCCTGGCGGCGTAAGGCACCCGGCAGTCCTGCCGGATCAGATGGCCGATGGCGTCGGCCGCCAACGGTGACCTACCGCGCCCGGCCCTAGAAAGAACGTTCGTTCTGCTGGCCGGAGCAGCGGGGCGCTCGACTGATGGCCACGCAAAGAGAACGGTCGCCCTCCGCGGACGCCACGCCGGGGTTCTTCGGTCGCGACACCGGCGGCCCGCACCGGACACCTGAGCGCCGCTCGCGGGTCGCTCGCCAGGATGGGGACCAACGGGGTGGCCGGCGGGACGACTGACTGTCGCGCTTGAGCGGGGATGACCGGCTGCGGCCCGCGCCCGGGACGACCGGCCGCCACGCTTGAGCAGAGGGGCCGGCTGCCGCGCCTGAGCGAAGTGACAAGCGGGACGACCGACTGCGGCGCTTGAGCGGGGTGACCGGCCCCGGCCCGGGTGGGTGCTCCTGGCGGGACCGGGTCAGGGTGACCCGGTGGCCGGGGCCAGATCGGGCGCTGTGTCCTGATTTGTGACAACACGCCGGGGCGGGTCCAACGGTGGTTCGGATGGGCGTGTCAACGTTTGAAGGACATTCGGGTAATTCCAGCTTCCGGCGAAGAGGAGCCACCCGTGGAAGAGCGTGAGCCTCGGTGCGTTGTCTGTGACGCGGAGATGTCGCTTTGCGAGGATGAGCGGGACGTGCTTTGTTCCCGCTGCGGGGCTGCTGAGATTGTCGCGCCCCTGGAGATTCGCGTCTGGCTGCGGCCGGGGAGTGACCGGGTGGTCCCGCTGCAGCGTACGGCGGCCTGACCCAGAGCTCGGGGACAACGAGAAAGACCCGCACCGCGGCCTGGGCCGGGGTGCGGGTCTTCGGTGTTCTCGGGTCAGTGTTCGACCGGGTGACGGCTTCCCGAGTAGTACTCGAAGAGGAGGCCGCAGGCGGCGAAGACGACCATGAGCAGGCCGAGGGCGATCAGCCACCACATCCAGAAGACCAGGCCCAGGCCGGCGGTCGCGCAGGCCAGCGCCAGGCCGAACGGCCAGTAGCTGCCCGGGCTGAAGAAGCCGAGCTCGCCGGCGCCTTCCGCGATCTCGCCGTCCTCGCGGTCCTCGGGGCGGGCATCGATGCGGCGGGCGACGAACCAGAAGAAGCCGCCGAGCATCGTGCAGAGCAGGCCGGACAGGATCAGCGCGACCGTGCCGATCCATTCGACCTGGTCCTGGGCGCCGTGGGTGTAGAAGCCGTAGACGGCCGCCGCTCCGAAGAGGAAGGCGGCGACGCCTACGAAGATCTTGTATTCGGTCTTCAACTCGATCTCCTACTTGCCCGCGGCCGTGGCGCCGGTCTGGTTCCACGAGTCGCCGTGGCGGCGGCTGTCGAACGGCTTGGTCGTGACGGCGTACGACTCTTCGCCGGTGTAGCCGATCGTCGCCATCGCCTGCTGCGTGTCCTGACCGGCCTCCTTGGCCGCCAGGAACTTGTCGAACCGGGCGGGGTCGACCACGACGAGCTCGAACTGCATGAACGCGTGGTACGTGCCACAGAGCTCGGCGCAGCGGCCGACGTAGCGGCCCTCCTTGTCGAGGGTGACCTCGAAGGTGTTGCGCACGTTGCCCGGGAAGACGTCCCGCTTGAACAGCATCTCCGGCACCCAGAACGAGTGGATGACGTCCTTGCTCGTCTCCTCGAACCGGATCTTGCGACCGGTGGGGAGCACGAGGATCGGGATGACGTCCGTCGAGCCGAGCGTCGAGGCGACCGTGTTGGCTTCCGCGCCGACCCCGTCACGGTAGTTGAACTGCCAGTTCCACTTGAACGCGACGACTTCGACAGTCTGGTCGGGCTTGGCCGACAGCTTGTCCACATCGGTCTGCACGATGGCCGTGTAGTAGAACAGCACCGCGACGATCAGCACGGGCGTGACCGTGTAGAGGACCTCCATGGGCATGTTGAACCGGGTCTGCACGGGCAGCTTGTCGCCGCGCTTGCGGTACCGGATGATGCACCAGAAGATCAGACCCCACACGAAGATGCCCACGACCAGGGCCGCGATGACCGCGGCGATCCACAGGTCGTACATCTTGTGGGCCTGCAGCGTGATGCCGTGCCGCGGCCAGCCGAAGCCACCGAGTCTGTCACCGATGGAATTGGCCGAACAACCGGACAGCACGGCGAGCAGCATGGCACCACCGACACCGAGCCCGGCTAGCCGAACGACGCGCGGCCGTGCGACCGAACTCTTTGAGACCACCTGCTCCTGCCTCCCTAGAGCACCGTCCGGCGTCTGGAATCCGGACACCGGCGGCAAGGTGTCACCGACGGTCGCACATTACTCGACCTGCCGATGCCGTCTGGCTGCCGGGGGTCGGATCTTTCTCCGGCCGTGCAACCCCCGATGGTGTGGACGATACCGTTCCGAGGGTGGATAACACGGCGGAACAAGCCGGTGCGCCCGGGTACATGGACACGGCGAGCGCGGCACCGATGCATCCGGTGGCCCGGCAGGCGCTGCTGGCCGCGCTCGCGGACGGCTGGGCCGACCCGGACCGGCTCTATGCCGCGGGCCGGCGGGCGCAACAGCTGAGGGAGGCGGCGACGGCCGCGGTCGCTCAGATCCTGGGGGTACGCCCTGACGAGCTCACGTTCCTTCCCTCCGGCACCGCGGCCGTCCACTCGGCGGTCCTCGGCGGACTGGCCGGACGCGCGCGAGCAGGAAGAACACTCGTCCACTCGGCGATCGAACACTCCGCCGTGCTGCACGTGGCGGCCCGGCACGGTGACGCCGCGGAGGTCGGTGTCGACCGTCTGGGCCGGCTCGATCTCGGCGCGTGGGAGAAGGCGGTGCGCGCCCCGGGGGTGGCCCTGGCGAGCCTGATCAGCGCCAGCCACGAGGTGGGCACGGTGCAACCCGTGGCGGCCGCCGCGGAGGTGTGCGCGGAGGCCGGGGTGCCGCTGGTCGTGGACGCCGCCCAGTCGTTGGGCCGCTCTCCCGTACCCCATGGGTGGTCGATCTTGACCGGAAGCGCGCGCAAATGGGGTGGCCCGGCCGGCGTCGGGTTGCTGGTGGTTCGCAAGGGTGTGCGCTGGCTCTCGCCGCAACCCGGTGATGATCTTCACAGGCCGCACGCGGAGGGTGCGCTCAACCTGCCGTTGATCATCGCGGCGGCGGCGGGCCTGCGGGCGGTGACCGCCGAGGCGCAGGCGGAGGCGGTACGGCTCGGGCTCCTGGTGGACAAGATCAGGACGACCGTCGCCGCGACCGTGCCGGACGTGGAGATCGTCGGGGATCCGGTCGGCCGGCTGCCGCACCTGGTGACGTTCTCCTGCCTGTACGTCGACGGCGAGGCGCTGCTGCACGCCCTCGACCGGCACGGGTTCGCCGTCTCGTCGGGTTCGTCGTGCACCGCGTCGACGCTGCGGCCGAGTCACGTGCTGGAGGCCATGGGCGTGCTGAGCCACGGCAACGTACGCGTATCGCTGCACCGGGGCACGACGGAGGCCGAGGTGGACCGCTTCCTGGCGGTGCTGCCGGGCCTGGTCGCGGCGATCCGGCGGGAGGCGGGGATGTGATCGAGGTGGACTCGCGGGGCCGGCGCTGCCCGCTGCCGATCATCGACCTGGCGAAGGCGATGCCGTCGGTGCCGGTCGGTGACGTGGTGCGGGTGCTGGCCGACGACCCGGCCGCGGCCAACGACATCCCGGCGTGGTGCCGGCTGAAGGGCCAGGAGTATCTCGGCTCCCCGGGAACCGGATCTTACGAGGTGCGGCGGGTGAGGTAGCCGACCACCGGCTCGACCGGCTCCTTGGCCAGGAACGTGTCGACCACCAGGCGCGGGCCGGTGTAGGGCTGGTATTCCGCCTGGCGTTCGAGGACCCGCACCCAGTCGGGGATGCCGTCGTGGGTCCGGGCGGCGTAGCGCTGCTCGACCCGGCGGCGGTGCTCGGCGTCGTCGCCGCAGATCACCTCGACGACCTTGAGCGGCACGTCGAGGCGCTCGGCAAGATCGACCCAGAGCTGGCGGGTGGCGTGCACCGGGTTGACCGCGTCGATGATCACGTGGTGGCCCATGAGCAGCTGGGTCTCCGCGATCGCGAGCACCACGCCGTAGGCGGCGTACCCGGGCCGGGGCTCGGTCACGTCGTAGGCCCGCAGCGTGAAGTCGACCGCGTTCACGGCCAGGACCGTGGCGGGCATGGCCGCCCCCACCTGCTGCGCGAGCGTGCTCTTACCCACGCCCGGGAGCCCGGCGAAGACGGCCAGCACCATGGTTCTCTCCCTCAGCCCTGGGCCAGGTGCGGCTGGATCTCGGCCGCCGCCTCGTCGCCGTAGGAATCCGCCAGCCGCTTCAGGAAGTTGTCGGTGACGATGTCGTACTCCTGGCCGCCGTCGCTCTCCAGCACGTTCGCCGCGACCAGCGAGCCGACCTGCGCCGCGCGCTCGAGGCCGACGCCCCAGCTGAGCGCCGCGAAGAAACCGGCCCGGAAGCCGTCGCCGACCCCGGTCGGGTCCTGCGGGACGACGTCGCGGGCGACCGGCACGTGGATGCGCTCCATGGTCCGGCCGGTGATCTCGGCACCGCCGGCGCCCAGCGTCGTGACCCGGATCTCGACGTGCTCGAGCACCTGGTCGCCGGTGAGGCCGGTCTTGGTCTCCAGCAGCGAGCGCTCGTACTCGTTGGTGAACAGGAAGCGCGCGCCCTCGATCAGCGGCAGCACGTCCTTGCCGTCCATCCAGGCGAGCTGCTGCGACGGGTCCGCGGCGAACGCGTAGCCCCGGTCGCGGCACTCCTGAGAGTGCCGGAGCATCCCGGCCGGGTCGTTCGCGCCGATCACGACCAGGTCGAGCCCGCCGGCGCGGGAGGCGACCGGGGCGAGCTCGATGTTGCGGGCCTCGGTCATCGCGCCCGCGTAGAACGAGGCGATCTGGTTGAGCTCCGCGTCGGTGGTGCAGACGAAGCGCGCGGTGTGGGCGACGTCGCTGACGTGCACCGAGTCGCAGTCGACCCCGTGGCGCTCGAGCCAGGAGCGGTAGTCGGCGAAGTCCGCGCCGACCGCGCCCACGAGGAGCGGGGTCAGGCCCAGCTGGCCCATGCCGTAGGCGATGTTCGCCGCCACGCCGCCGCGCCGCACGACCAGGTCGTCGACGAGGAAGGAGAGCGAGACCTTGTGCAGCTGATCGGCGATGAGCTGCTCCGAGAACTTGCCCGGGAAGTGCATCAGGTGGTCGGTGGCGATCGAGCCGGTAACGGCGATCTTCATGTCGGCCCTCAGGGTCGGGTGCGATTACCCCCGGAGCCTACCGGCCGTTCGCACCCGTGACATCTCCGCGTTACACGGCGGAGGCCGCCCTCCCGGACGGGATGGACGGCCTTCGTGATGCCAGAGGGCGGGGCTCAGTGGAAAGAGTCACCACAGGCGCAGGAGTTCTGCGCGTTGGGGTTGTCGATCGTGAAGCCCTGCGCGTCGATACGGTCCGCGAAGTCGATAGAGGCACCCGCCAGGTAGGGCGAGCTCATCCGGTCGACGACGACCTCGACACCGTCGAAGTCGCTGACGACATCCCCGTCGAGCGAGCGCTCGTCGAAGAACAGCTGGTAACGCAGGCCGGAGCAGCCACCGGGCTGCACGGCAATGCGCAGGCGCAGGTCATCGCGCCCTTCCTGCTCGATCAGGGCCTTGACCTTGACAGCCGCGACGTCGGTCAAAATGACGCCGGTCGGCGCGGCCGTGGTGGCCTCGGTCGACTCGGTGTGCGCTTCAGTTGTCACGTTGCGGTTCTCCCTGCCGGTCCGGTGATGTGCCGTACCGGCCAACGCTAGCTCTCCCTGGTCTTATTCCCCAAGTCACCGGCTGTACTGCTGGGCCAGCCTGGAGGCTATTTCGCGCAGGCCGCGAGCCGGCTCGCCGAGCGCCAGCCCGAGCGAACCGAAGTGCTCCACCAGAGCGTACGTCTCGGTCACCCCCGCGGAAGCGGCCTCGCGGTGCCCGGTCTCGTTGCGGCCCGCGACCACGACGCAGGGCAGGCCCCGGTCACGAGCGCTGTTGGCGATGCCGGCGGTGACCTTCCCGCGCAGCGACTGGTGGTCGAAGGAGCCCTCCCCGGTGATCACCAGATCCGCCGTGTCGAGCTCGGCGTCCAGCCCGATCAGGCGGGTGACCAGGCCGATCCCGGAGACGACCCGGCCGCCGAGGGCCAGCAGGGCCGCCCCGATCCCGCCGGCCGCGCCCGCTCCGGGCCGTGCGGCGAGACCTTCGACACCGAAAGCCCGTTCGAGTACGGACGAGAAGTGCTCGAGCGCCGCGTCGAGTCGCAGCACGTCGTCGCGGGAGGCGCCCTTCTGCGGTCCGAACACGTTGCTGGCCCCGTGCAGGCCGAGCAGCGGGTTGTCCACGTCGGTGGCCGCCACCAGGCTCACCTGGCGCAGGCGGGGCGTCCCGGCGAGCCCCGCGGCGGTGCCGAGCACGGAACCGCCGTACGGGAGCGCGTACCCGGACCCGTCGACCGGCCCGGCACCCAGCGCGGCCAGCATCCCGGCCCCGGCGTCGTTGACGGCGGAGCCACCCAGCCCGACCGCCACCTCGGCCGCACCGGTCTCGACCGCCGCCGCGAGGAGCAGCCCCAGGCCGTACGAGGTGGTGGTGTTGGGGTTGCGCTCCTGCTCGGTCAGCAGGTGCAGGCCGCAGGCCTGAGCGCTCTCCACGTATGCCGTGCCGCCGGCCAGCAGGACCTCGCCCCGGACCGGGCGCCCGAGCGGATCGACGGTGGCGACCGGGATCACCCGGCCGTCCAGCGCGCCGGCCAGCACCTCGATGAAGCCGGGGCCGCCGTCGGAGAGCGGCCGTTGCACACACTCGTCGGCGGGCGCGACCTCGTGCCAGCCTTCCGCGACCGCGGCGGCCGCCTCGGCGGCGCTCAGCGTTCCGGCGAACTTGTCAGGGCAGATGAGTACGCGCACGACCACAGAAGGTACAGGTTTCGCTCAGGTCCGTCAGGGAACATAAGTTCCATGACCCTCATGCAGCGACTGCAGAATTTCCTTCGCAGCCCCAAGGGACAGAAGCTTGTCCAGCAGGGCCGGCACCAGCTCTCCAAGCCCGAGAACCAGGCACGCCTGCGCTCGCTCGCCGCGAAGGCCCAGGGCAAGCGCCGCTGAGTGCTTCGCCACACCTGACACCAGGCAACCTTGTGGAAACATGGTGGCGTGACGTCGACCTGGACTGAACCCGCGAACTCCCCTCTCGCGCTCCTGCTGCTGGGTCAGGACACCGACCCCGCCAGCGAGCGCGGCGTCGACTGCCCCGGCGATCTGCCGGCGCCGAGCGACCCTGATCTCGTGGCCCGGGCGACCGCTGCCAAAGCGGCGCTCGGCTCCCGCGTCTTCGTGCTGGGTCACCACTACCAGCGTGACGAGGTCATCCAATTCGCTGACGTCACCGGCGACTCCTTCAAGCTGGCCCGTGAGGCCGCCGCCCGGCCGGACGCGGAGTTCATCGTGTTCTGCGGCGTGCACTTCATGGCCGAGAGCGCCGACATCCTGACCACCGCGGCGCAGAAGGTCGTGCTGCCCGACCTGGCGGCCGGCTGTTCGATGGCGGACATGGCCGTGCTCGGTCAGGTCGAGACCGCGTGGGAACAGTTCGCCGATCTCGGCATTGCCGATGATGTGGTTCCTGTCACATACATGAACAGCTCGGCCGACATCAAGGGCTTCGTCGGGCGCAACGGCGGCGTGGTCTGCACCTCGTCCAACGCCAAGCGGGCCCTGGACTGGGCGTTCGAGCAGGGCCAGAAGGTGTTCTTCCTGCCCGACCAGCACCTCGGGCGCAACACCGCGGTGCTCGAGATGGGCCTCACGCTCGACGACTGCGTGCTCTACGACCCGCACAAGCCGAACGGCGGCCTGACCGCCGAGCAGCTGCGGGACGCCACGATGATCCTCTGGCGCGGGCACTGCTCGGTGCACGGCCGCTTCACCATCGAGAGCGTCCGCGAGGTCCGCGAGCGGGTGCCCGGCGTCAACGTGCTCGTGCACCCCGAGTGCCGCCACGAGGTGGTCCGCGCCGCCGACCAGGTCGGCTCGACCGAATACATCATCAAAGCCCTGGAAGCGGCCCCGGCGGGGTCCAGCTGGGCGGTCGGCACCGAGCTGAATCTGGTACGCCGGATGGCGCTTGAGCACCCCGACAAGCAGATCATGTTCCTGGACCGGGCGGTCTGCTACTGCTCGACGATGAACCGCATCGATCTCCCGCACCTCGTGTGGGCGCTGGAGGAGCTGGTCGCGGGTCGGGTACCCAACCAGATCACCGTCGACGCGGACACCGCGAAGTATGCCCGGGTGGCCCTCGACCAGATGTTGGCACTGCCCTAAATCGCAACTCTGCGTAGTCATCGGTGAGCCCTCCGAGAGGGCTCACCTTTTTCTTGGCTTAATCATCTGCGATTCGTGCCCTGGTGGGCGTTGTGATGATTTCTGTAACGGTCACTCAGGGCTATGCTGCCCGGGCGACTGCCGTGGCCCCCTACTCGCGGCAGCACCCCTATTCGTTCGGGCGCGCGAACGTGTGCCCGTCTCTGGAGGTTGCGTTGACCGACGACGTCCTGGCCGTACACGGCGGCACGCCGCTGCAGGGACAGATCCGGGTCCGTGGCGCCAAGAATCTCGTGTCGAAGGCGATGGTGGCCGCCCTGCTGGGCGAGACGCCGAGCCATCTGTACGACGTGCCCGCCATCCGCGACGTGGAGGTGGTCCGCGGTCTGCTCGGGCTGCACGGCGTCAAGGTGTCCGACGGCGCCGACGACGGTGAGCTGGTGATGGACCCCACCAACGTGGAGTCCGCCAGCACCGACGAGATCAACGTGCACGCCGGCTCCTCACGGATCCCGATCCTGTTCTGCGGCCCGCTGCTGCACCGCCTGGGCCACGCGTTCATCCCGGACCTCGGTGGCTGCCACATCGGGCCCCGCCCGATCGACTTCCACATGCAGGCGCTGCGCGAGTTCGGCGCGATCGTCGACAAGACCCCCGAGGGCATGCACCTGACCGCCCCCAACGGTCTGCACGGCACCAAGCTCGAGCTGCCGTACCCGAGCGTCGGCGCGACCGAGCAGGTGCTGCTCACGGCCGTACGCGCCGAGGGCGTCACCGAGCTGCGCAACGCCGCGATCGAGCCGGAGATCATGGACCTCATCTGCGTGTTGCAGAAGATGGGCGCCATCATCACCGTGCACACCGACCGGGTCATCGAGATCCAGGGCGTCAAGAAGCTGCACGGCTACAAGCACAAGCCGATCCCGGACCGCATCGAGGCCGCCAGCTGGGCCGCCGCCGCGCTCGCCACCCGTGGCGAGATCGAGGTGCTCGGGGCGCAGCAGGCCGACATGATGACGTTCCTGAACGTCTTCACGAACATCGGCGGCGAGTTCGAGATCACCGACGCGCGGGTCGGCCGGCCCGGTGTCACCGGCGTCGAGGGTGGCATCAAGTTCTGGCACCCGGGCGGCGAGCTCAACGCGGTCGCCCTCGAGACGGACGTGCACCCCGGCTTCATGACCGACTGGCAGCAGCCGCTGGTGGTCGCGCTGACCCAGGCCCGCGGGCTGTCGATCATGCACGAGACGGTCTACGAGCAGCGCCTCGGTTACACCGAGGCACTCAACTCGATGGGCGCGACCATCCAGGTCTACCGCGACTGCCTCGGCGGCACCCCCTGCCGCTTCGGCCGGCGCAACTTCAAGCACTCCGCGGTCATCGCCGGCCCGAGCAAGCTGCACGCGGCCGACCTGGTGATCCCCGACCTGCGCGCGGGCTTCAGCCACCTGATCGCCGCGCTGGCCGCCGAGGGCACCTCCCGCGTCTACGGCGTCGACCTGATCAACCGGGGCTACGAGGACTTCGAGAACAAGCTCGCCGCCCTCGGCGCCCACGTCGAACGGCTCTGATCCACTACCGGTTCGTCTGACATGACCGCGCCGCCGATCCATATCGGCGGCGCGGTTTCAGGTTTGCCGGCTTCCTTGGCTACTCTGCTGGGGTGTCCTCGCTGTTTCGCCGCAAGTCCGCCGACCTCGTCGCCGACGCCACCGCCACGGTGACCGAGGACGACACCGCCACCGCGTCACGCCCCAAGGCCTACACGCCCTCCAAGAAGGAGCTGGGCCGGCAGACGCCGAAACGCGTGAGCGTCCAGCGCCGGCACGACACGGCCGCGGCCCCCGCCAACCGCCGCGAAGCCATGAAGCAGATGCGCGACCGCCAGCGCGTCGAGCGCGCCGAGGCCACCGCCGGCATGCGCGCCGGCGACGAGCGTTACCTGCTCGCCCGCGACCGTGGCCCCGAGCGCGGCCTGGTCCGCAGCATCGTCGACTCCCGCCGCACGGCCGGCACCTGGTTCTTCGGTGGCGCGATCATCGTGTTCATCGGCTCCACCGGCCAGATGCCCACCCAGGTCCAGCTCGCCGCCAACCTGCTCTGGGCGATCCTCGCGATCACGGTGATCATCGACAGCGTCCTGATCTCCCGCCGGATCAAGAAGCTGGTCGGCGAGCGTTTCCCCGCCACCACCCAGCGCCTCGGCTCGCTCTACCTGTACGGCATCATGCGCGCGCTGACGTTCCGCCGCATGCGCGTCCCGAAGCCTCAGGTGGAGCTCGGCGCCAAGATCTGATCCAGCAGGGCCGCCCGGAGAGCACTCTTCGGGCGGTTCCCGACGGTCGAGTGCGTCACCGCGCCGTCCCGGAAGAACATCAGCGTCGGCATCGCCATCACCCGGTAGGCCCGGGCGGTCCCCGGGTTCTCGTCGACATCCATCGAGACGACCAGCAGCCGCCCGTCGAACTCCGCGGCCAGGTCCCCCAGCGCCGCCCCCAACGGCCGGCACGGCGAGCACCACCGGGCCCAGAAATCCACCACGACCGGCAGCCGGGCGGCAAGCACCACATCGGCAAAACTCTCATCGGTCACCACAAGCATCGGGTCGCCCTCTCCTCGATAGCCTGGGCCAGCTGCCCACGCAACTGGTCCCGCACCTCGGAGAGCTCGCCCAGACACGCCTCGACCTCGGCGATCCGCCGGCGCAGCACGGCCACCGAGTCCGGGCACACGTGCCCGGCCGGGTTCCCGGCCCGCAGGCAGGCCACGAACGGCCGGATGTCGTCCACGCCGAACCCGGCGGCGAGCAGCGTCCGGATCTCGTGCACGACCCGCAGCTCACCCTCGTCGTAGCGCCGGTACCCGTTCGCATCCCGGCCGGCCTCGACCAGCCCGTGCTCCTCGTAGTAGCGCAACGTCCGCGCGCTGGTCCCGGCCCGCTCGGCCAGCTCCCCGATCAGCATGCACACCACGCTAAGGGCTCACACCGACGTCAAGGCAAGCTCTCACCCGCGCCGCCGCCCCAGCCCACCCCGGCAGAACGAACGTTCTTTCTCGAGCACAGCGCGGGGCCAGTGCCGGGCGGGCGCGGGGCGGGCGCGGGGCAGGCGCGGGGCCAGCGCGGGGCGGGCGCGGGGCCAGCGCGGGGCGGGCGCGGGGCCAGCGCGGGGCGGGCGCGGGGCCAGCGCGGGGCGGGCGCGGGGCCAGCGCGGGGCGGGCGCGAGGCCAGCGCGGGGCGGGCGCGGAGCCGGCGTTCACCGGCGTTATGCGGGCGCCGGGCCGAGCCGGCACCACCGGCCGCACCGTCAGTGGAGGCCGGCGAGGCGCAGGAGGGCGGCGGTTGCGGCGGCGGCGAGGACGACCAGGACGAAAGGGGCTCGGCGCCAGGCCAGGAGGACGCCGACGGTGACGCCGGCCGGGCGGGCGAAGCCGGCCAGGTGCGTGTCCTCCATCAGGGCGGCCGTCAGGGCGAGGGCCGCCAACAGGGACGCCGCGGCCATCGGGAGGAGACGCTGGACCGGGTCGGAGAGTTCGAGCCGGTCGCGGAGCAGGACCCCGCCCAACCGGATGGTGTAGGTGCCGATGGCGAGCACCACGATCGCTGCGATCAGCATCAGGATTCTCTCCGGCGCAGGCTGGGGATGACGAGGACGAGCAGGCCGAGCAGCGCGCACAGCACCGGCAGGCCGGCCGGGAGCACCGGGGTCAGGGCCACCGCGAGCAGTGCCCCGGTCAGGGCCACCGCCCGGGTCGCGCGGTCGCGCAGTGACGGCAGGATCAGGGCGAGCAGACCGGCCGGGAACGCCGCGTCGAGGCCCAGCGAGTCGGTGTCGCTGACCGCTCCGCCGAGCAGGACGCCCAGGGCCGTGCCCACGTTCCATGAGGTGAACAGCGTCAGGCCGATGGTCCAGTAGGTGCGGCGGCGGCGGACCGGGTCCTGCTCGCGCAGGGTGAAGGCCACCGTCTCGTCGGTCATCAGGTGGCTGGCGACGAGGCGGTCGCGCAGGCGGGGGCCGATGGTCTCGGCGACCGCCAGGCCGAACGGGAAGTGCCGGGCGTTCAGCAGCAGGCCCGCGAAGACCGCCGCGATCGGGTTGCCCGCCGCCAGCAGGCCGGCCGCGAGGAATTGGGCGCCGCCCGCGAAGACCAGGGTCGACATGGCGAAGGGAACCCAGACGGGCAGTTCGTACGCGATGGCGATGGCGCCGAACGAGCCACCTACCGCGATCATGGCGGCCGCGATCGCCGCCGCGTCGCGGAGCAGCGCGCGGTCGAACGTTCGGTGTGGCGTACTCATAGTTCATAATATCGAACATAAGCCTGGCGTTCGTCAAACCGAACGAATCGATCGACGGAGTGAACGTGACACCACCCGCACCCCCGCTCGCCGTGATCGCCGCCGCCCTGCGCCGGGAGCGGGAGCGGGCCGGGATCTCCCTGGCCGAACTGGCCCGCCGGGCCGGACTGGCCAAATCGACGCTGTCCCAGCTGGAGAACGGCACCGGGAACCCCAGTATCGAGACGCTCTGGTCGCTGGGCGTCGCGCTGGGGATCCCGTTCGGCCGCCTCGTCGAACCACCCAGTCCGGGTGTACGGGTGGTCCGCGCCGCCGAGCAGACCCGGCTGCGCGCCGACCACGCCGACTTCACCGCGAGCCTGCTCACCGCCGGTTCGGTGCACGCCCGGCGGGATCTCTACATCCTGGAGATGGAGCCGGGCCAGCCCCGCCAGGCCGAGGCCCATCTCCCGGGCACCGTCGAGCACGTGGTGGTCGCGGCGGGCCGGCTCGAGGCCGGGCCGGCCGAGGACCGGGTCGAGCTGGAACCCGGCGACTACGCGTCGTTCCCCGGCGACGTCCCCCACCACTACGAGGCCCTGGCGCCCGGGACCTGGGCCGTGCTGGTGTCGGAGCACCGTTAGCCGAGGTAGTGGCCCACTTCCAGGTCGGCCCCGAGCCTGGGCCGCACGGCCGTCCCGCTGGTCACGGCGTACCGGAAGATCGCCAGGGCTCACGCGCGGTAGAGGCGGGCCACCACGTCCTCGATGTCCGGCTCGACCAGGGACAGGTCGCGCAACGACGGCAGGGCGGCGACCACCGCGCCGGCCGACGAGGAGACCAGCTCGAAGACCGCCCGGTGCCGGTCGGCCTCGGTGGACAGCAGGTCCGCGCCCGGGACCGCGAAATCCGCCGGCAACGGCCCGTCGAGGTCCACCACGAGCCGGCGCCGGGATCCGTACCGCTGATGAAGGGCTTCGATGGTGCCGTCGTGCACCGCCCGGCCGTGGTCGATCACCACCAGCCGGCGGCAGAGGCGTTCGATGTCGGCCAGGTCGTGGGTGGTCAGTACCAGCGTCACGTCGCCGGTCGCGCCCAGCTCGGCGAGGAAGGACCGGACCGCCAGCTTGCTGACCACGTCCAGGCCGATCGTCGGTTCGTCCAGGAACAGCACCGACGGGCCGTGCAGCAACGCCGCGGTCAGCTCGCCGCGCATCCGCTGCCCCAGCGACAGCTGCCGCACCGGGGTGTCCATGAATCCGTCCAGGTCCAGCAGGTCACGGCAGCGCCTCAGCCGGGCGGCGTGCGCGTCCGGCGGCACCCGGTAGATGTGCCGCAGCAGCGTGAACGACTCGCGCAACGGCAGATCCCACCACAGCTGCGAGCGCTGCCCGAACACCACGCCGATCCGCAGGGCGAGCCGGGTGCGCTGCGGCACCGGCGTCAGCCCGCACACCTCGACCTCGCCCGACGTCGGGGTCAGCACGCCGGTGAGCATCTTCAGCGTGGTCGATTTCCCGGCGCCGTTGGGCCCGATGTAACCGACCATCTCACCCTGGTCGATGGACAGATCGATACCGTCGACCGCGGACACCGTACGTTTCTCGCGGCGCAACCGGCCCGCTTTGATCCGTACCGTGAACTCTTTGCGCAGTTCCCGCATCCGAATGACGCTCATGCTCCGCCTGCCTTTGTCATGCTCTTCCGGCCCTCGCTGCGCTCGGTGCAGGCGATCATGACCCCGTACTCCGATAATGCTTGATGCCGGTGCGCCAGACGAGCGCGGCAATGACCGCGGCGACCAGCGCCACCAGCGGGGAGAGGAAGCCCGACCAGCCGGGCAGACCGAGCGGATCAGGCCGGCCCAGCAGCGTCACCGCCGGCTGATAAGCCACGAAACCGAAGCCCATCCCGTACGCGAAAACGGCGCGGAACCACCCCGAATAGACCGGGATCGGGTACGAGGTGAAGTCGCGCCCGCCGTACGTGAAAGCACTGCCGATCTCGCCGGAATCGACCCACCAGAACGCGAGACTGGCACTGATCACGAAGATCGACCCGAAGAAGACCCCCCCGGCGACCGGAGTCACCAGCACCAGCGCGACCCGGGCCGGGGTCCAGTCGATATCGTTCAGCCGCAACGCCACCACCAGCACCGCCCCGCCGACGACCAGCCGCAGTGCCTTGCGGATCGGCAGGTCCATGAGCATCAGCTGCGGCATCACGCCGAGCGGGCGGATCAGCACCGCGTCCAGCGTCCCGGCCCGCACATAGCCCTTGAGCCGGTCGAGGTTGCCGACCGCGAAGTCGGCGAGCGCGAACCCGCACGACGCCAGACTCACGATGAGCAGGCCCTCGGGCAGGTCGAACCCGGCCACGGTGCGGGTCGCCCGGAACAGCACCAGCACCGCGACGACGTCCAGCAGCGTCGACCCGAGGTTGCTGAACAGCTCGACCACGAACGACGCGCGGTAGGAGACGAGCGAACGCCACTGACCGCCCGCGAGCGCCACGTACGCCTTCAGCTCAGCCACCCTGGGCCACCAGGCGTTTCTCGGCGCGGCGCTGCACGACCACGGCCAGGGCGAGCAGGACGACCGCCCACACCGCCTGCAGTGCGACCAGGGCCGCCTGGGTGGCCGGGGGATCCCGCTCGACCAGGACGTCCAGCGGGGTCTGCAGCAGCCCGGGGAACGGCGTGCCCACCCAGAGCGCGACCGCGAGCCAGTCCGGCAGGAATCGCAACGGAAAATAGAGCCCGGCGAGCACCCCGGCGGACAACATCCACAGGAAGATGGGGCCGCGCGCGTCGTGCAACCAGTAGGCGGTCGCGTTGACGAGGAAACGCATGGCCAGACTCATGACGACGGCGAGGACCACCGAGACGGCGAACAGCGGGACCGTGAACCAGCGGCTGGGGGCGTACAGATCGAAGAAAAGCGCACCCACCGCCAGCGGCGGCAGAAAGCGGAAAATCATCGCATGTCCGGCCCGGCCCAGATCAGGGGCAAGATAGAGGACCACCGGATGCACCGGGCGCAGCAGGTCAGCGGTCACCTCCCCGGACCGGATCCGATCGGAGAGCTCGGACCAACTCCACAAAGAAACTACGGAGAGCAACCCCTGCCCTACCCAGACGTACGTCGCCAGCTGCTCGACGTCGTAACCACCCGGTCTGCGCGTAGTCGCACCGGCAGCCACGGCGAGCAGCACGTAACACCTGAGGAACCCGAAGACGGTGTTGGTGAACGATCCGGCTATCGTCGCCTGCCGGTAGGTCGCGTACCTCCGGAAACCCGACCATGAAAGCGCACCGAACGTAGTGACCCATTCCCGGAACGGCCTGCCCGGAGAGATCGTCGGCACCCTGGCGTCAAGGACGTCCACGCCGTTAATCTCCTCTCACGAACCCCGCAGCGGAGCCCGGCGACTGTACCGGACACTCCGTACTATTACGGTGCCCTTTTCGACAAGGTGGAACGTCGTGACCGAGCGTAGCCAGACGTCCGGCACCTACCCGGGTGCCCGATGAACGGCTGGAGCTCGACCGGAAGCGCTTACGGCTGGGAGGACGAGCCGGCCTGGGTCTACGAGATAACGTACGAATGGAAGCCCCAGCCCGGTCAGCGCTACCCCGGCGACCCCGGCCGCCGCCAGGCGGTCCACCACCCGGTCTACGACGCGGCAGCCGCGGCGGAGGCGGCGGCATCCTGGGACGCGGACTTCAAGGCGATCGCCCAGGCCTCATCACCCCCGTCGTACGCCCCGCCCTTCTCGGCACCCCCCTACTCGGCACCCCCCTACGCGGCGTCACCCTCCTCGGGGCCGCCCTCCTACGAGCCTTATGGCCAGCCCGCGTCCGGGCCGCCTGCCTATGGCCAGCCCGCGTCCGGACCGCCCGCTTACGGCCAGCCCGCCTCGGGGCCTCCTTACGGTCAGCCGGGTTCAGGCTCGCCCTACGGCCAGCCGGCCTCCGGACCCCCTTACGGCCGGCCCGCTTCCGGGCCGCCCTCGTACGACCAGGCGCCCCCCGGACAGCCCTATGGCCAGCCGGCCTCCGGCGCGCCCTACGGCCAACCGACTTCCAGCGCGCCTCACCACCGCCCGGCTCCCGGCGCGCCCTACGGCCAACCCGCTTCCGGCCCGCCCGCCTACGGCCAACCAGCACCTGGTCAGCCCTACGGCCAACCAGCCTCCGGCATGCCTTACGGCCAGCCGGCTCCCGGCGCGCCCTACGACCGACCCGCTTCCGGCCCGCCGGCTTACGGGCGGCCTGCTTCCGGCCCGCCTTCCTATGGGCAGTCCCCCTCTTTCAACGGGCCGCCGACCTCGGGTCCGCCCTACCTCGGCGGTCAGACCGCTCCGGGGCAGCCGGTGTCCGGTCCTCCTTCGCACCCCGGCTTCGCGGGCCCACCCACCTCGGGCCCACCCATCTCGGGCCCGCCCTACCAGGAGCGCCCGACCTCCGGCCCACCGTCACCCGGTCACCCGACCCGTCCGGTCTCCCCCGTCGCCGGGCGAGCCACGGTCGGCCGCCCACCCCAGCCACCACCGTCGTGGGACGGTTCACCGCGCCCCCCGTCGCCCTCCCGCCCGCCGGCCGCCCCCCAGCCACCGTCGTGGAACGGCCCTGCGGCGCAAGCCCCTCCCACCCCGCCGCAGGCATGGGAAGGTGGCCCGGCCACGCCCGGCGCGGCCCAGCACCCGAACCGGACCTCCCAGCCACCGTCCTGGAACGGCCCGGCGACTCCCCCGCCCCCGGTGAACCCCGGCCGCCCCGGCCCATCCTGGAACCAGGCGGCCCGCCTACCCGAAACCGACCGCCGCCAGCAGCATCTGTCCACCCCCGGCCCCCAGGACGCACCCGCCCGCCCCTACGGCGAGCGGCCCGGCACCCGTCCCGGCCCGGACGGCCAGCCCATCCGCCTCGGCCCGGACGGCCAGCCCATGCGGCCCGGACCCAACGCTCAGCCCATCCGCCTCGGCCCGGACGGCCAGCCCATGCGGTCCGGACCCGATGGTCAGCCCATGCGGTCCGGACCCGATGGTCAGCCCACCCGCCTCGGGCTCGATGGTCAGCCCATGCGGCCCGGACCCGACGGCCAGCCCATGCGGCCCGGACCCAACGCTCAGCCCACCCGCCTCGGACCGGATGGCCAGCCCTTGCGGCTCGGGCCCGACGGCCAGCCCTTGCGACTCGGGCCTGATGGTCAGCCTTTGCGGGCCCGGCCGGACGGCCAACCGGCGCGGCCGGGGGCCGGTGGTCTGGGCGGTCAGCCGCGCACCGGTCCGGGGCAGTCTCCGGCTGGTCATCAGCAGGCGCCGATTCATCAGCATCAGCCCGGACCCGCGCAGCCTCCTCGCCACCCGGCACCGAACCCTGCCCAGGGTTCACCGTGGGAACCTCAGTCCGACCGCCGGCCGGCCGCCCACCAGGATCCTCGCCCGCAGGCTCCTCAGCCGATCCACGCGGCGCCGCAACCCACGGCCGCCAACCCTCCGCTGCCTCCCACGACCGGCCATCCGCAGGAGGCGAGGCCCGACGGTCGCCCCGGCATGCCCTACGACTCCCGGCCCGCCACCCGTCCGGCACCGCCGTACGACTCCCGGCCCGAGACCAGACCGGCCCCACCGTACGATTCCCGGCCGGCGCAGTCCGTCGACTCCCGCCCGGACCAGCAGGCCGAACCCGGCCGGCCGGTGCAGGATCGCGCGGCCCAGCCGTTCGGTCCCCGGCCGGAGAACCGCCCGCCCGCACCCCAGCACGATGCCCGGGTCGAACCCCGGTCCGGTGCACCCTTCGACCAGAGGGTCACGCCGCGATCGGTCGCGCCCTACGACGCCCGGACCGGACCCCGGTCCGCACCACCCACCGATCCCCGGGTCGGCCCCCGGTCCGCGCCACCGTTCGACCCCCGGTCCGGTGCCCCGCTCGACCCCCGGTCCGCGCCACCGTTCGACCCCCGGTCCGGTGCCCCGCTCGACCCCCGGTCGGGTGCTCCGCTCGACCCCCGGTCGGGTGGGCCTGCCGACCCGCGGTCCGGTGCTGGTCACGACGGTTCGGGGCGGACGCCGTACCCGCCGGTCCAGCCGGACCACCGCCCAGCAGCACCTTTCCCGGCCGAGCCCGATCCAGCCGCGGCCCAGACACCGTCCGGGAGTGCGACGCAGCCGGCTCCGTACAGTGATGACGCGCCGACAGAGACGCGGATCCCGGCGCCGGTTCGTGGCAACCCGTCACCGGAGACCGTGGAGGCGACGTTCGTCGAGCCTTCGGCACCGGTCGATGCTGTCGCGTTCGAGATCGAGCCTGCAGCGGACGCCGAGCCGGAGACAGACCCGGCCACGACCGCCAACCTCCCGGCTCCGGTGCTGCCGGCCGCGCCGATCCAGGATGTCCCGGAAGCGGACGACGAGGTCGAGGAAACGGCGACCGAGACCGAGGAAGAGCGCGGCCTCGGGTGGCTGCTCTCGCTGAGTGGTCTCGGAGCGGTCACCGGCCTGGGCGCGGTCGCCACCGAGCCCGACCCGGTCCCGGTGTCGCCCGCTCCCACCGAACCGGAGGCCGGAACGGTGGAGGCCGACGCTCCCGTCAGCGGCGCGGTGCCGGGCAGGACCGACTGGTTCGCCCCCATCGACGCCGATTCGCCGGAAGTCAACACGGCGGACGAGAACGCCGAGCCCGATCTCCACGTACAGGATCCGGGAGACCTCGAGGTCGCGATCCAGGAACCGGCAACCGCGGCAGACGAGATCCAGGAAACCGCGATGCCGGCGCCCACGGCCCAGGAGACAGCGGCCCAGGAAACCGCAGTCCAGGAGCCTGCGGTCCAGGAGCCTGCGGTCCAGGAAGCTGCGGTCCAGGGATTTGGGGCGCGGGAAGACGTTGCTCAGGAGTTCGCGACCCAGGAACCGGCGACGACGCAACGAGCCTCTGGGGAACCTGATCCTCAGGTCCGGTGGAGGGACGAGGCGGGCGATCAAGAGCTGGCGGTCCAGGAAGCTGCGGTCGCGGAAACCGCGGCGCCGGAAACCCACGCCGAGGAGCCGAGCGAGCCGGAAGCCGCGGACGAGGACGATGTCGCCCGGGATTCGACGGTCCAGGGTGGAGAAGACCTGGAAGGTATGGGGGCGGAATCGACGGTCCTGGAAAGCTCGGCCCACAGTGACACGGTTCGGGAAAGCGCTGCCCAAGAAGACGCAGGCCAAGACGACCCGAATCAGGAAGACATCGGCCGGGAAGAGACAGGCCGGTCGGACGTAGGCCTGGACGACGTAGGCCGGGACGCCGTCGACCGGGTCGTCCTGGGGCAGGACGACCCGGGCCAGGAAGACGCAGGCCGGGCCGGCATGGGGCAAGACGACGCAGACCCGGATGACGCAGGCCCGGACGACGCAGACCCGGACGACGCAGACCCGGACGACGCAGACCCGGACGACGCAGACCCGGACGACGCAGGCCGGGACGACGCAGGCCGGGACGCCGTCGACCGGGATGAACCGGGGCAGGACGACGTCGGCCAAGCGGTCGCGGTGCAGGAGACCGTGGTTGCGGGGGCTGATCGACAGAGGCCGGTTGCTGAGGAGGCGGTCTCAGAAGAGAGCCCCGGCCCGGAATCGGCGTCTGGGGAAGGCTTCGCGGAAGAAAACGCAGCCGACGAATCCGGCGCGGATGAGGCCGCCGCAGGCCAAGGCGCCGCAGGCCAAGGCGCGGCAGGCCAAGGCCGAGGCGTGGATGGGGATGAGCTGGACCCTGAGGTCGGGATCTGGGAGCCGCATACCTGGTCGCCGGACGGTAGGACTCCGGAGCCGGAGGTCGTGGAAGCGGAATCTCAGGATCTGCCGGATGAGGATGCCGGGAACGATATCGGGCCGGTCGGTGTGACCGAGGATGTCGTTACCGCGTCCGATATGCCTGGTTTCGCCGAGGATGAACTGTCCGCGGGTGAGGCTGCGGTGGACGTGGTTACGGCGGAGAAAGCGGCCGCGGCCGAACCGGTAGCCGAACTTACCGAGGCCGCAACCCTCGCTGAGCGGCCGGCTGTGGAGGCTGTCGCTGAGGCCACCGTGGTCGCGGTGCGGGCTCCGAGTGTGCAACTTCCTACGATCTCCGTCGCCCCTCCGCCTGAGCCTTCGGTGGAGCCGGTCCGGCGGTTGGCGGATCCGGAGCAGGTGCTGGCTTCGTACCGCTGGGTTGTCGATCCGGTCACGCTGCGGGAGACCGCCGATCAGCCAGAGCAGCTCATGGTGGTACGGGATCGGCTCACCGACAAGCTCGAGTACGCGGAGCGGGATTCTGTTCGCGCCCGGTTGCTGAGTCTGCGGGCCGTGGTGAGCCGGGTGCTCGGTGAGTACGGGCGGGCCCTGGCCGACGGGCGGGAGGCTCTGCGGCATGCCGAGGCTACCGGGGAACTGTCGCAGATTGCTCTGGTGCAGGCTCGGCTCGCTCATGTTCAGCATTGGCGGGGGGATTTCGCCGATGCCGACCGGCTTTATGAGGAAGCCAATTCTGTTGAGCTTCCTGACCGCCTGCGGGCCGAGATGCATGTCAATGCCGGCCGTTCCGGTTACGAGCAGGGACGGTATCTCGAAGCGTGCAACCATTTTGAGCTGGCCCTGGAGCTTCGCCGGGTCGAGGATCCTGACCTGGTCGCCCGCACCGAGTTTGCCCTCGACGCGGTCATGGCCCGGGTTCAGGAGAGCGGGTGGGGGCCCTATCCCCGGTCGCGTGAGGAGATTCTGCAGCAGAGCCGGGCCCCGCAGCCGGCCTCGGATTATGAGACCGGATTCCTCGGGTACGCCGACGGTAACGGTGATGTTGTCATCGCCGAGCAGTTCGCGGAGGCCCAGCCGTTCCAGGAGGGGGCCGCGTGGGTTCGCCGGCCGGGTGTCGCGGCGTGGGAACTCATCGACGAAACCGGTTCATTGCTGATTGATCGCGCCTCTGAATACGTACACGTCGGGCCTTTCTCGGATGGGTTGGCGTGGGTTTCCCGGGCGGATGGTGGCTGGTTCGCGATCGACTGGCACAACCGGGTGATCGTGCCGGGTGGCTTCGACGAGGTGTTGCCGTTCCGGCACGGCCTGGCCCCGGTCCGCAAGGGTGGCTGGGGTGCGCTGGACCGGCATGGGCGGGTGGTCGTGCCGACCCGGTACCGCGGGTTCGCGACGGTGCTGACCGGCAGCGGGAGCATCGACGGGTTCACCGAGGAGGGGCTGGCGGTCATCGACGCCGACGATCTTCTCGGGGTCGTCGACCGGGCCGGGCAGGTGCTGGTCACGCCGCGGTTCCCGAGGCTGGTGATCCATCCGGCCGCGTTCGTGATCGGGGACGCCGAGGACCGCTGGGGGGCGCTGGACCGGCGCGGTGAGCCGCTGGTGGACGTCGTGCACGGGAGCATCGGCGACGTGGTGCGTGAGATCGAGCGGCTGTCGGCGGAGACCCGGCCGGTACTTTAGGACGTATGGAGTACCGACACCTGGGCCGATCCGGCCTCAAGATCAGCGAGATCGCGTACGGCAACTGGCTCACCCACGGGTCGCAGGTCGAGGAGGACGCCGCGCTCGCGTGTGTGCGGGCCGCCCTCGATGTGGGCATCACCACGTTCGACACCGCGGACGTGTACGCCGGGACCAAGGCCGAGGAGGTCCTCGGCCGGGCGCTCAAGGGTGAGCGGCGGGCCGGGCTGGAGATCTTCACCAAGGTCTTCTGGCCGACCGGGCCGGGGCAGAACGACCGCGGCCTGTCCCGCAAGCACATCATGGAGTCGATCGACGGGTCGCTGCGGCGGCTGCAGGTCGACTACGTGGATCTCTACCAGGCGCACCGCTACGACTACTCGACACCGCTCGAGGAGACGATGCAGGCGTTCGCCGACGTCGTGCACTCGGGCAAGGCGCTGTACATCGGTGTCTCGGAGTGGACGGCGACGGAGATCCGGGCGGGCTGGGAGCTGGCCCAGGACCTGAAGATCCAGCTCGTGTCGAACCAGCCGCAGTACTCGATGCTGTGGCGGGTCATCGAGGCCGAGGTGGTGCCGCTCAGCGAGGAGGTCGGCGTCGGCCAGATCGTGTTCTCGCCCATCGCGCAGGGCGTGCTCTCCGGCAAGTACGAGCCGGGCAAGCAGCCGCCGGCCGGTTCGCGGGCCGGCACGGAGTCGAGCGCGCCCATCATCCAGCGGTACATGAGCGACGAGGTGCTCACCACCGTACAGAGATTGAAGCCGCTCGCGGAGCAGGCCGGGATCTCGATGGCCCAGCTGGCAGTGGCCTGGGTCCTGCAGAACAGCAACGTGTCCGCCGCGATCGTCGGGGCGTCGCGCCCGGAGCAGGTCCGGGACAACGCCGCCGCGTCCGGCGTGCGGCTGGACGCCGACCTGATGAAGGCAGTCGACGAGATCGTGGGTGGGATCGCCGAGCGCGACCCGGCCAAGACCGTCAGCCCGGCCCGCCGGCCCTGACCAGGGTGCCGGGAGGCGATCCCTCCCGGCACAGCGTCAGGTCAATTGCTCCAGAAGCGCATGTACGAGAGCCCGATCTGACCGAGGTCCGTCGGCACCCCGATCGCGGTGCTGAGCCAGTCGACGGCGTTGAAGAAGTAGACATTCACGCTCGACTGCCAGAGCAGGACGAACAGCAGCAGGAAGCCGTACGGCGCGAAGAGGTCGTAGGCGCGCTGGTAAGGCGCGCTGAGCCACGGCCGCAGCGCGTTGCCGCCGTCGAGACCCGGCACCGGCAGGAAGTTGAGCAGGCTCGCCGTGACCTGCAGGAACGCGAGCGCCCCCAGGGCCAGCCAGAACTCCCCGTGCGGCCCCAGCGTGATCCCCCCGGCCGAGTAGACCAGCGCGCCGTCGCCGGCCCCGAACGCGAACGGCGCGGCCAGGAGCAGGGCGAACACCACGTTGGTCGCCGGGCCGGCCGCGCTGATCAACGATTCCTTGACCTTGCTGCGGATGTGCGCGTGATCCACCCACACCGCCCCACCGGGCAGGCCGATGCCGCCGAGCACGACCGCGATCAACGGCAGCACGATCGACAGTACGGGGTGGGTGTACTTCAACGGGTTGAGCCGCAGGTAGCCACGGTCGGCGACACCCCGGTCCCCGGAGAAGTACGCGATGATCGCGTGGGCGTACTCGTGCAGGGTGAGTGAGAGCACCCACCCGGACACGACCAGCAGGAACACGTCGACGCGGACGTTGCCGAACCCGGTCCACGTCATCCAGGCGCTGACCAGCACCACCGCCAGGATGCCGACGAAGACCGGGCTCGGCACGAAGGCGCTGCGAGGCACCTCGCGACTGATCTGGAAACTGCTCACTCTTCGGGCAGCAGACTCATCGGGTAATCCACCCGGTCATCCTCCAGCAGAGTGACCTTGGTGACTCCGGCGGTGGCGAGCTCGCGCCACGCCTGCCCGATCCACGACTCGGCGTCGGCCTGGCTGCTGAACGTCTCGGCCGGGCCTGCCACGGGCTGCCCGTCGACGCCCTCGTACCGCCAACTCCACGGCATGCGGTCGCCCCTCCTCGATGTCTGAACGTGCGTGAGACCCACCCTACGGTGTGCCACCGACAACGCCCGCCCGGGCGCGCACATGGGCCGTCCCGCGTACCGGGGACGGACGATCTAAGGTACGGGGCATGTCTCGTGACGGGTGGAGTTCGGTCCTGGTTCTCGGCGGAATCCGATCCGGCAAGTCCGCGTTCGCCGAGGCGCTGGTCGCCGGGGCGCCGTCGGTGCGCTATGTCGCGACCGCGGTCGGCGGTGAGGACGATCCCGAGTGGCTGGCCCGGATCGAGTCGCACCAGCGCCGCCGCCCGCAGTCCTGGACCACCGAGGAGACCGGTGCCGACCCGGCCCGGCTGACGACCATGCTCAACGACGCCAAGCCGGACGACACGCTGCTGGTCGACGACCTCGGCGGCTGGGTGGCCGGCCTGCTGGACCCGGCCCTGCAGCCCAACGACGACGAGGCGACGGTCACCGAACTGGCCGCCGCGGTACGCGGGTGCGCGGGCCGGATCGTCCTGGTCAGCCCCGAGGTCGGGCTGTCCCTGGTGCCGCAGACGCCGCTGGGCCGGGCGTTCGCGGACGCGCTGGGCACCGTCAACCAGGCCCTCGCGGACGCGTGCGACCGGGTCGTCCTGGTGGTCGCGGGCCGCCCGGCCTGGCTGAAGACCGGCCCCGGGGACACCGGCATCGTCTCGGACCTCGAGGCCGCGAACGCCGCCCCGCCGAGGACCCCGCTCCCGGAGAGCCCCGCCGCCACAGACCCCGCCGCCACAGACCCCGTCTCAGCTGACCCCGCTGCCGCTGACCCCGTCACGGCGGAGCCGGGCAACGCGGCCCGGGCAGGCGTGTCGGTTCCGGCGGCGCAGAGCCGAGCCACGCAGGTCACGGTCGCCGCCGCAGCCGTGCCGCTCGTGCCCGGGATCGAGCCCAGCCCGGCCGATGCGACCGATACAGCCGGCACGAACCACACGGCCGGCACGACCGACACAGCCAGCACGACCGACACAGCCAGCACGACCGGCCCGGCTGACACGGCCGGCTCGGCTGACACGGCCGGCCCGGCTGACACGGCCGGCTCGGCTGACACGGCCGGCTCGGCTGACACGGCCGGCTCGGCTGACACGGCCGGCTCGGAGGACGACGCGGACGGCCCGGTCATCGAGGCCGGGATGGATCTGCCGTTGCCGGACAGCGACGCCGGGCCGGACGCCCGGGACCGGCTCGCTCAGCTGGATCTGCCCGGGGCCGGGGTGGGCGCGCTCGTCGAGGCGATCGAGTTCGCCGCCGCGACCCAGGGCACCGCGATCCCGCGGCCGTGGGGGCCGGTCCGGGTGCTGCTGCTCGACGGGCACCACGCCGGGGGCTCGTCGGCCGGTGCCGACGCCGCGGAGGGCGCCCGCCGGGCTGCTCAGACCAAGGCCGGGGAGGGTGTGCTGGCCCGGCTGGCCGCTACCGCCGGTGCCGATGTGGCCGTGGTCCGCGTACCCGGTTCCGGGGCCATGGAGGATGGCCCGGTGCTGGACGCCGCCGGGGTCGACGCCGCGCTGCGGCAGGGGTGGGAGCTGGCCACCGCGGCCGCTGACGAGGGCCGGGAAGCCCTTGTCATCGCGTCGTGCGGTTCCGGCACGGAGGCCGCCGCGACCGCTGTCGTCGCCGCCACCACCGGCGCCGAGCCGGTCGCCGTGCTGCCCCGGGTACTGGCTCCGGGCGGGCGCTACGACGACGAGGCCTGGATGCGGCGCTGCGCCGCGGTCCGGGACGCGATGCACCGGATCCGGCAGGAGCCGCGCGGGGCGAAGGACATCCTGGCCCAGCTCGGTGGCGCCGATCTCGCGGTGGCCGCGGGGGCGCTGCTCGGTGCCGCGTCCCGGCGGATCCCGGTGTTGCTGGACGGCCCGGTGGGGATCGCGGCCGGGCTGGTGGCCCGTGATCTCGCGGCGCAGAGCCGGCACTGGTGCCTGCTCGCCGACGCCGGCAGTCACCAGCTGGTGCACCAGGGCGCGGACGTGCTCGGTCTGACGCCGGTGCTGGAGCTCGGCCTGGACCTCGGTGAGGGTGCGAACGCGCTGGCCGCGCTGCCGTTGCTGCGGACCGCGATCGCCCTGGCCGCGGCCCTGCCCGTGCACCCGGCGCTGCTGGAAGGACCGGAAGAGTTCGACGAGCCCGAGGTCGACGAGCCCGGTGTTTGACGGGCTGCGCCTGGCTGTCACGACACTGACCGTCCTACCGGTCCGCGCGGGACGGATCGACCGGCAGGTCGCGGGCCGCGCGATGATGCTGGCGCCGCTGGTGGGCGCCGGGCTCGGGCTGGTCCTGGCCGGGTGGCACGAGCTGCTGCCCGCAAACCTGCTCGGCGCCGCGCTCGTCGTCACCGCTGGGGTGCTGCTGACCCGGGGACTGCACCTGGACGGCCTGGCGGACTCGGTGGACGCGCTGGGCTCGTACCGTACCGGCTCCGCCGCCCTGGAAATCATGAAAAAGTCAGACATCGGGCCGTTCGGGGTGGCCGCGATCGTGCTGACGCTCCTGCTCCAGACCGCCGCGATCAGCACCGGCGTCAGCCCGTGGGCGATCGTCGCCGCCTGGACCACCGGCCGGTTCGGCGTGACCCTGGCCTGCCGCAAGGGCCTGCCCGCGGCCCGCCCGGACGGCCTCGGCGCCCTGGTGGCCGGCACCGTGCCGACCGCGGTCACGGTCCTCGCGGCGATGCCGGTCGCGGCGCTGGCGACCGCGGCGGTCCCGGACCGGCTCTGGGCCGGCCCGGCCACGGTCGCCGCCGTCACAGTGATCCTGATCATGGTGCTGCGTCACGCCGTACGCCGCTTCGGTGGCATCACCGGCGACGTCATCGGCGCGACGACCGAACTGGCGACGACCATGACGATCGTCGCCCTGGCGATCCTCTGAAGCGATCTGACTAACGCACCAGCGATCTGACTAACGCACCGACGTCTCGACGAACGGCGGCTTCACGACCTTCGCCTCGATCCGCCGGCCGCGGACGTCGATCTCCACCAGGTCCCCGTCGGCGATCCCCGGGGCCGTGTCGAGCAGCGCCAGCGCGATACCGACCTTCTTGGTGGGCGAGAACGTCCCGCTGGTGGTCTCCCCCACGAGCTCGCCACCCGCGTACACCCGCATGTGGCCCCGCGGGATGCCGCGGCCGGTCAGCTCCAGCCCGCGCAACGACCGGCGGGGTTTCGCGGCCTTCTCCGCGACCAGCACGTCCCGGCCCCAGAACGCCGGCTTGGACCAGCCGACCGCCCAGCCGGAACGCGCCTGCACCGGGGTGATCTCCAGCGAGAGTTCCTGACCGTGTAACGGGTAGCCCATCTCGGTGCGCAGCGTGTCCCGCGCGCCCAGCCCGCACGGGCGGACCCCGGCCTCGACCAGCGCGTCCCACACCCGCACCGCGTCGTCCCACGGCACGACCAGCTCGTAGCCGACCTCGCCGGTGTAACCGGTGCGGCACACGATCAGCTCGGCACCGCTCAGCGACGCGGTCGAGAACGACATGTAGTCGTGCTCGACCGGCAGACCGAGGCCCTTGACGATCGCGGGCGCGTCCGGCCCCTGCACGGCCAGGACCGCCCAGGACCGGTGCTCGTCGGTGACGGTGATCCCGTCCGGCGCGGCCAGCGCGAGCCGGCGGACCACCTCGGCGGTGTTCGCGGCGTTCGGGATCAGGAAAACTTCCGACGGGCTGATGAGATAGACGATCAGGTCGTCGACCACCCCACCGGACGCGTCGTCGCAGCACAGCGTGTACTGCGCCTGGCCGGGCCCGATCCGGCCCAGATCGTTGGTCAGGCAGGCGTTGACGAAGTCCGCCGCGCCCGGGCCGGAAACCCGGGCTTTGCCCAGGTGGGAGACATCGAACACACCGGCGGCCTCGCGCACGGCGGCGTGCTCGCGCAGGACGCCCCCGCCCGCGTACTCCAGGGGCATTTCCCACCCGCCGAAGGCGGCGAACTTGGCTCCGAGGGCGGTGTGGCGCTCGTGCAGCGGCGAGCGAAGCAGGTCGTCGGACATGAGTGGCAACTTACCCGTGACCTTGCATGTGGTTAGCATCGGCGGGACACCACCGCCGTCCGGCGCGACCCGCACCGGACGGACCACGCCGCCGGGGCGCTCCACCCACAGCCCCGGCCCAGCGATCGCGGAGAGCCTGAGTGACCCACCCCGCCCCCTCATTGAGCCTGGCCGACGGCGACCCCGCCGAACTGGCCGTCGACGCCCTGGTCATCGGGCTGCACAGCCAGCCCGACGAGGGCGGCGCCCTGCTGCCCGCGGCCGGTGCCGAGAGCATCGCCGCCGCGTTCGACGGGAAGCTGACCGCGACGCTCGCTCTGCTCGGCGCCACCGGCGCCCCCGGAGAAGTGACCAAGCTCGCCACCCTGGGCACCGTCGCCGCCCCGCTGATCGTCGCCGTCGGTCTCGGCGACGAGCCGACCGGCTCCGCCCCGGCCACCGAGACCCTGCGCCGGGGCACCGGTGCCGCCGTCCGCGCCCTCGCAGGCAGCGGCACGGTCGCCCTGGCGCTGCCCGTCCCCGACGACGCCGACGCCCCGGCCGTGCTGCGCGCCATCATGGAGGGCGCGCTGCTCGGCTCCTACAAATTCGCCGGTTACAAGACCAAGCCGCAGCCGGCCCGCCGCAACCCGGTGGAGGCCCTGAAGGTCATCGTCGCGGACGCCGGTGACACCGCCGCCCTCGCCGAGGTCACCCGCGCGGAGATCGTCGCCAAGGCCGTACGTCTCACCCGGGACTGGGTCAACATGCCCCCCAACGAGCTGCGGCCGCCCACGTTCGCGGACGCGGTCGCCGCGGCCGCCGAGGGCACCGGCCTCGAGGTCGAGGTGCTCGACCTCGAGGCGCTCAAGGCCGGTGGCTACGGCGGTATCGTCGCGGTCGGACAGGGCTCCGAGGCGCCCCCGCGCCTGGTCAAGCTCTCCTACACGCCGCAGGGCGTGGAGAACCCCAAGCGGGTCGCGCTGGTCGGCAAGGGCATCACCTTCGACACCGGCGGCATCAGCATCAAGCCGTCCGCCGGCATGTGGGAGATGAAATCGGACATGGCCGGCGCGGCCGCGGTCGGCGCGACCCTGCTCGCCGTCGCCGCGCTCAAGCCGGACGTCGCGGTCAGCGGCTACCTCGCCATCGCCGAGAACATGCCCTCCGGCACCGCCTACCGCCCCGGCGACGTCATCACGATGTTCAACGGCAAGCGCGTCGAGGTCCTCAACACCGACGCCGAGGGCCGCATGGTCCTCGGCGACGGCATGGCCCGTGCCTGCGCCGACGGCACCGACTACCTGTTCGAGACGTCCACACTGACCGGCGGCCAGGTCATCGCGCTCGGCAAGCGCATCGCCGGCATCATGGGCGACCCGGAGACCTCCGAGCGGGTCAAGGTGGCCGGCGACCTCGTCGGCGAGCCGGCCTGGCCGATGCCGCTGCCGGACGACGTCCGCAAGGGCATGGACTCCGACATCGCGGACATCAGCCAGGTCAACGCGAGCATGGACCGCGCCGGCCACATGCTGCAGGGCGGCGCCTTCCTGCGCGAATTCGTCACCGAGGGCATGCCGTGGGCCCACATCGACATCGCCGGGCCCTCGTACCACACCAGCGAGCCCACGGGCTACTGGAGCAAGGGCGGCACGGGCGTCCCGGTCCGTACCCTCCTCGCCCTGATCGACGACATCGCGGCCAACGGCTGATCACCAGCTTTCCCGAGCGCCGTCCGGCTTCCTGCCGGGCGGCGCTCATTTCATCGGTACGCAGTGCCGACCGCGCCGCTCCTGCCGTCCCGGCCTCATCGCGCCGCTTCCGGGCATATCCCGGTGGTCCCGGATGGCTCTCTCACCCTGGGACTTGCAGCGCGAGAAAGCCTAAGGACGCCGCTTCCGACGCTCGTTGTAATCCCGCATACGCTGCGGGTAACCCATCAACCGGATGTCGTAGATCGGCATGGCGAGCTGATGTGCGAACCGGCGGGCGCTCTCCGGAGAATCGATCCGCCGACGGGTCCACTCACCGTCGTGCGCGATCAACAGGATCGTCGTCTCGGTCACGGTGGTCCGCGGCTCGATATAAGCTTCGACACCACGCCGCGAACGCACGAACTCGGTCAGGTACTCAAGGTCTTCCCGGGTCGCGGGCCGGCCGCTGGTGCGGACGTTCTCCTTGCGCCGCCGGAACCACGCCACTGCCGACTCCTCTTCGGATGAGCCGGCTCCTTACAGGCCGACTGCCGCCAAGGGTACCCAGTGCGCACGTGTCGTAGGGCACCTGACTGCATCGATTGGTTCATCGAGTGACAAGATGGGCTGGATAGCTGTGACCGTTTCCAACATGTGACCCATGTGGCAACGGATGATCTCGCGACAGGGCGATCTGGGAGTAGACGTGAGCCAGCCTGGCGAAACCTTCGACATCGTGATCCTCGGCGCCGGTAGTGGCGGGTATGCGGCCGCTCTGCGTGCGGCCGAGCTGAACCTCTCCGTGGCGCTGATCGACAAGGCGGAGCTGGGCGGCACCTGCCTGCACCGCGGATGTGTGCCGACCAAAGCGCTCCTGCACGCCGCGGAGATCGCCGACCAGACCCGGGAGAGCGAGCAGTTCGGCGTCAAGGCCGACCTGATCGGCATCGACATGGCCGGCGTCAACGCGTACAAGGACGGCGTGATCAGCCGCCTGTACAAGGGCCTGCAGGGCCTGCTCAAGCAGGACAAGATCACGGTGGTCCAGGGCGAGGGCAAACTCGTCGCCAAGGACGCCGTCGAGGTGAACGGCCGCCGCTACGTCGGCCGCAACATCATTCTCGCGACCGGCTCCTACTCGCGTTCGCTGCCCGGCCTCGAGGTCGACGGCAAGCGGGTGCTGGCCAGTGAGCACGCACTCAAGCTCGACCGGGTGCCCACCTCGGCGATCGTGCTCGGCGGCGGCGTGATCGGCGTCGAGTTCGCCAGCGTGTGGAAGTCGTTCGGCGCCGACGTGACGATCCTGGAGGCGCTGCCCCGGCTCGTGGCCGCCGAGGACGAGGAGATCTCGAAGGCGGTCGAGCGCGCGTTCCGCAAGCGGAAGATCAACTTCAAGGTCGGCAAGCCGTTCGAGAAGGTCGAGCACACCGAGAACGGCGTGCGCGCGACCATCGCCGGCGGCGAGACCATCGAGGCCGAGATCCTGCTGGTCGCCGTGGGCCGTGGCCCGGTGACCCAGGGCCTGGGCTTCGAGGAGCAGGGCGTCACGCTGGACCGCGGCTTCGTGATCACCAACGAGCGGCTGCACACCGGCGTCGGCAACATCTACGCCGTCGGCGACATCGTGCCCGGCCTGCAGCTCGCGCACCGCGGCTTCGCGCAGGGCATCTTCCTCGCCGAGGAGATCGCCGGGCTCAACCCGGTCGTGATCGACGAGGCCGGTATCCCCCGCGTGACGTATTCCGACCCCGAGGTCGCCTCGGTCGGCATCACCGAGGCCAAGGCCAAGGAGAAGTACGGCGCGGACAAGGTCACGTCGTACAACTACAACCTGGGTGGCAACGGCAAGAGCCAGATCCTCAAGACCCAGGGCTTCATCAAGCTGGTCCGGGTCAACGACGGACCGGTCGTCGGTGTGCACATGGTCGGCGCCCGCGTGGGCGAGCTCGTCGGCGAAGCGCAGCTGATCACCAACTGGGAAGCTTTCCCGGAGGAGGTCGCGCAGCTCGTGCACGCCCACCCCACGCAGAACGAGGCTCTCGGCGAGGCGTTCCTCGCGCTCGCCGGCAAGCCCCTGCACGCACACGCCTGATCATGATCCGTACGCAAGCGGTTAAGGAGTTCTGAGAATGCCGGTATCGGTCACCATGCCGCGGCTGGGCGAGAGCGTCACCGAGGGCACCGTCACTCGCTGGCTCAAGCAGGAGGGCGAGCGGGTCGAGGCCGACGAGCCGCTGCTCGAGGTCTCCACGGACAAGGTCGACACGGAGATCCCGTCGCCGGCCGCGGGCGTGCTGTCCCGCATCGTCGTCGGCGAGGACGAGACGGCCGACGTCGGCAGCGAGCTGGCGGTGATCGCCGGTGACGGCGAGGACGCCGGTTCCGCCGCCCCGGCCCCCGCCGCCCAGCAGGAAGCCGAGCCCGAGCCCGAGCCCGCCGCGCCGACCACCCCCTCGACCGAGAAGCCGGTCGAGGAGGAGGCTCCCGCGCCGGAGACCGCCGCTCCCACCGGTGGCGGCGAGGGCACCGCGGTGAAGATGCCCGCCCTGGGCGAGAGCGTCACCGAGGGCACCGTCACCCGCTGGCTCAAGCAGGTCGGCGACACCATCGAGGTCGACGAGCCGCTGCTCGAGGTCTCCACGGACAAGGTCGACACCGAGATCCCGTCACCGGTCGCCGGCACGGTCCTCGAGATCAAGGTCCCCGAGGACGAGACCGCCGAGGTCGGCGCCGACCTCGCGATCATCGGCACCCCGGGCGGCGCCCCGGCGTCGTCCCCGGCTCCGCAGCAGAAGGCGCCCCAGCAGGAGGCTCCCAAGCAGGAAGCCCCCCAGCAGGAGGCCCCCGCGAAGCCGGCCCCGCAGCAGGCTCCCGAGCCGAGGATCGAGTCGGCGCCCGCCCCGTCCTACCAGCCCGGTGAGTCCTATGCCGACCCGTCGGTCGAGGCCGAGCAGGGCAAGAGCGAGCCCGCCCCGGCCCAGGCCACCGCGCCCGCCGCCGAGACGGTGCGCAGCAACGGCGCCGGCGACGCCGGTTACGTGACGCCGCTGGTCCGCAAGCTCGCGACCGAGAAGGGTGTCGACCTGTCGGCGCTGACCGGCACCGGTGTCGGTGGCCGCATCCGCAAGCAGGACGTCATCGAGGCCGCCGACAAGGCAGCCGCGGCGAAGGCGGCGGCTGCCGCTCCCGCCCCGGCCGCTCAGGCCGCTCCCGCGGCGACGGCGAGCAAGGCACCGGCCGCCAAGCCGGAGCCGAGCCCGCTGCGTGGCCGCACGGAGAAGCTGACCCGCATCCGGGCCACGATCGCCCGGCGCATGGTCGAGTCGCTGCAGGTCTCCGCGCAGCTCACCACGGTCGTCGAGGTCGACGTCACCAAGATCGCGCAGCTGCGTCAGCGCGCCAAGGCCGACTTCCAGGCCAAGCACGGCGTCAAGCTGTCGTTCCTGCCGTTCTTCGCCCTGGCCGCGGTCGAGGCGCTGCGTCAGCACCCGGTGGTCAACTCGTCCATCGACCAGGAGGCCGGCACGGTCACCTACCACGACGCCGAGCACCTGGGCATGGCGGTGGAGACGCCGAAGGGCCTCGTCGTCCCGGTCATCAAGGACGCCGGTGACCTCAACCTGGCCGGGCTGTCCAAGCGGATCGCGGACGTCGCGGGCCGCACCCGGGACAACAAGATCAGCCCGGACGAGGTGTCCGGCGGCACCTTCACGCTGACCAACACCGGCAGCCGGGGTGCGCTGTTCGACACCCCGATCATCAACCAGCCGCAGGTCGGCATCCTCGGCACCGGCGCGGTCGTCAAGCGCGCCGTGGTCGTCGACGACCCGAACCTGGGCGAGCTGATCGTGCCGCGCTCGATGGTCTACCTGGCGCTCTCCTACGACCACCGGATCGTGGACGGCGCCGACGCCGCCCGCTTCCTGGTCACCATCAAGGAGCGCCTCGAGGCCGGCCAGTTCGAGGGCGACCTCGGGCTCAGCTGAGATATTTCCCGCAGGAAGGGGCGCCTTTGGCGCCCCTTCTCTGTTTTGAGTGGCTTCTAGATCGGGAATGATGGTCGGTATGCGGATCCTCATGGCCGGCGCGTCCGGGTTTCTCGGCACCCTTCTCACGGAGCGGCTGAGTGCGAGCGGGCACGACGTCGTCCGGCTCGTCCGGCGCCCGGCCAAGGGGCCCGGTGAGGCGACGTGGCAACCCCGGCAGGGGCAGGTGGACCCGGCCCTGCTGGTGGCCGCCGACGCCGTGATCAACCTGGCCGGTGCCGGGGTCGGCGACAAACGCTGGACCGCGCACTACAAGAGCCTCATCCGCAGCAGCCGGGTGGACACCGCGGGCACGATCGCCCACGCGATCCGCAAGCTGCCCGCCGAGGACCGCCCCGCGGTGCTGCTGCAGGGCTCCGCCGTCGGGTGGTACGGCGACACCGGCGACCGTCAGGTCACCGAGGAGGCCCCGGCCGGTTCCGGGTTCCTCAGCGACGTGTGCCGGGTCTGGGAGGCCGCCGCCCGGCCCGCCGAGGACGCCGGGGTCCGGGTCGCGCTGCTGCGCACCGGCCTGCCGCTGGACCAGCACGGCGGGCTCCTCAAGCCGCAGATGCCGCTGTTCCGCCTCGGCGCGGGCGCCAAGCTCGGCGGCGGCAAGCAGTGGGTGCCGTGGATCTCCCTGACCGACTGGCTGGACGCGGTCGAGTTCCTGCTGGAGCGCGACGACCTGGCCGGCCCGGTGAACCTGGTCGGGCCCGACCCGGCCACGAACGCGGAGTTCACGAAGACGCTGGCCAAGGTGCTGCACCGGCCCGCGCTGCTGCAGGTGCCGGGGATCGCCCTGCAGATCGCGCTGGGCGGGTTCGCCGACGAGGCGCTGCGCAGCCAGCGGGTCCTGCCGGGGGTGCTGGAACGCGCCGGCTTCACCTGGACCCACCCGACCCTGGAGTCCGCGCTGCGGGCAGCGGTCGGCGAGCAGACCCCCGCGGCCGCCTGAGGCGCCCGTCACGGGGGTCGAAAACGCATGGGACGGGGGCGGACACCCAGGCAGCCTTGCTAACCTCCCGCTGGTGTCCGTCGTCGAGGCAGTCCCGTCCGAGTCCGCCGAGCCCCCGGCGTCGTCCCCGACCACGCGGCAGCGCCTGCGGGCGTGGCGTCCGCAGCTGACCGTCGCCCTGATCTCGCTGACGCTCGCGGTGTACGAGACGAGTGGCCTGTGGCGTGACCCGCTGGGCCGCGTGCTGGCCGACAACAAGGGCGACCAGGCCTGGTTCGAGTGGCTCATGGGCTACGGCGTCTACACGCTGGGCCACGGGACCGACCCGTTCTACACCACGATGATGAACGCCCCGCTGGGCGTGAACCTCGCGGCGAACACCTCCGTCACCGTGTACACCACGCTCTTCGCGCCGCTGACCTTCCTGGCCGGTCCGCAGGTCACCTTCGTGACGATCCTGACGCTCAACCTGGCCGGCTCGGCGTTCGCGTGGTTCCTGTTCCTGCGCCGCTTCCTGGTGCGCAGCACGGTCGCCGCGGCGCTGGGCGGCATCTTCATCGGCTTCGCACCCGGGTTCGTTTCGCACGCCAACGGCCACCTGAACTGGACGGCGGGCTGGGTCCCGGCGGTGGTGCTCTGGTCCGTGCTCAAACTGCGCGAGCCGGGCCGGTGGCTGCGCAACGGCCTGACGCTGGGGGTCCTGCTGGCGATCGGGTTCTCCGTCGCCGCCGAGGGGCTGTTCTTCACGGCGCTGGCCAGCGCCGTGTTCGTGACCGTGTGGTCGCTCGCCCCGCCGACGTGGCGCGAGGCCCGCGACGCCGCCCCGACGGTGCTGGCCGCGCTGACGACTGCGGCTGTGGTCGCCCTCGGCATCCTGAGCTACCCGCTCTACATGCACTTCGACGGGCCCCGCACGTTCACCGGCACCGGCTTCAACCAGTACCACTACGCGGAGTCGCTGCGGTCGTTCGTCGAATACCCGAACCTGTCGATCGCCGGCTGGCTGGGGCTCGGCACCGACATCGCGCCCAACCCCACCGAGGAGACGTCGTACTTCGGTCTCTTCCTGATGATCCTCGTCCCGGTGGGCATCGTGACGCTCTGGCGCCGCGCGGCACCCGGCCGGCGCTCGACCCTCGCCGCGCTGAGCACGGTCGGCGTGGTCTTCCTGGTGCTGTCGCTGGGGCCGGGGCTCAAGATGACCACGGCACTGATCGGGTACGACCTGCCGTACGCGGCGCTGATGCACCTGCCGCTGTTCGACTCCGCTTTGCCGGCCCGGCTCGCCCTGGTGGTGACCTGCGTGATCGGCATCGTGCTGGCGCTGCTCACCGAACGGCTGCTGACCGAGCCGATGCCGTCGGTGGCCGCGCACACCGCCTGGGCCGCCGGGTTCGCGGTGGCGCTGCTGCCGCTGGTCCCGCTGCCGGTGCCGACGGTGTCCCGGGTGCCGGAGCCGGCGTTCATCGCCGACGGCATCTGGCGCGACTACGTCAGCGACAACGGGGTGATGAGCGAGCTGCCGTTCGCCACCACCGACATGGCGGACGGGCAGCGCTGGCAGGCTTACACGATGGCGCGGGGCGGGAAGCAGTTCCGCATCCCCGCCGGGTATTTCCTCGGGCCGGGCGGACCGGACGGCATCGGCCAGATCGGGGCGAAGTTCCGCGCCACCGACTGGATGTTCTTCCAGGCGGCCTACTACAACTACCGGATGCCCGTCGACGACCGCACCCGTGAGCAGGCCCGGGCGGACTTCGACTACTGGGACGTGGAGGCGCTGTACCTGCCGGACGAGATCACCGGATCGCATCAGCCGCTGTACCGCACCGCGGTCGAGACGATCGCCCGGGACCTGCTGGGCGAGCCCGAACAGGTCGGGGACGTGCTGCTGTGGCGCATCCGGCCCGGCCTCGACCCGGCCACTTCGTTAACACCGCGTTAACCCCCGAAGCCGTGTCCGAACAGGATGTGTCCAACGCGAACGAGCCTGCTACTTTGCAGCTCGTGTCCGTAGCAGAAGCCGTTCCCGAGGTGATCGCGGCCGATCCACCAGCCCCCGCGCAGGCGTCCCGCGGCAGCCGTCTCGGCCGGCTCGTCGACGTGGTCTACCTGCTGTTCTGCCTCGGCGCCGGCTACTGGGTGACGTCCCAGGTCTGGGCCGACCCGGCGCGCCGCAGCGTGCAGTGGAACGGCAGCGACCACGCGTTCTTCGAATGGCTGCTCGGCTACGGCGTCCAGATCGTGCGGCACGGCGCCAACCCGTTCTACACCGACCTGCTGAACAGCCCGGTCGGGGTCAACCTGGCCGCCAACACCTCGATCACGGTGCTCGCGGTGCTGTTCGCGCCGCTGACCTACGTGGCCGGGCCGCCGATCACGTACGTGACGATCCTCACCCTCAATCTCGCGATGTCCGCCGTCGTCTGGTACGCGTTCCTGCGCCGGCACCTCGTCGAGCACCGCGCCGCGGCCGTGATCGGCGGGCTCTTCCTCGGCTTCGCCCCGGGCTGGATCTCGCACGCCAACGGGCACCTCAACTGGACCGCGGGCTGGCTGGTGCCGGCGATCCTCTGGTGGGTGATCCGGCTGTACACCTCGCGCCGTTGGATCCTCAACGGCCTCGTCCTCGGCCTGCTCGTGGCGGCCGGCTTCACCGTCGCCGCCGAGCTGCTGTTCTTCACCGCGGTCGCGACGGCGGTGTTCATCATCGCGTGGGCGCCGTCGCGGGCCACGTTCACGCCGGCGATGCGGGCGGCACCCCGGGCCTTCGCCGCGCTCGCGGTATGCGCCGGTGTCGCGGGCACGCTGCTCGCCTACCCGCTGTACATGCACTTCTCCGGACCCGGTTCGTTCAAGGGCACCGGCTTCCTGCAGGGCAACTACGTCGAGGACGCCGCGTCGTACTTCTCGTACCCGGAACGGTCGATCGCGGGTTTCCTCGGCTATCACCGCGGTGACCTGGCCGCCAACCCGTCGGAGGCCGCGTCGTTCTTCGGCCCGGGGCTGCTGGTGCTCGTCACGATCGGCACGGCCGTGCTCTGGTGGCGCGCGGACCGCGCCCGCAAAGCGCTGCTGCGGGCGCTGACCGTGGTCGGGCTGCTCTTCACCGCGCTGTCGCTCGGCCCGCACCTCAACTGGTACGGCACGGTGTACGACAACGTCGAGCTGCCCTACGGCGAGGTGATGGACCTGCCGTTCTTCGACTCCGCACTACCCAGCCGGCTCGCCCTCATCGTCGTCTGCGTGATCGGTGTCACGCTGGCCCTGCTCGCCGACCGGGTCTTCACCCGCCGCGGGCACCGGTTGTGGTCGCGCGTCGTCTGGGGCGCCGCGTTCGCGGCCGCGCTCGTCCCGATCATCCCCACCCCGCTGATGACCGACCCGCGCTCGGCCGAACCGCGGTTCATCGCCGACGGCACCTGGAAGCAGTACGCGAAGAACCGCGACGTGGTGACCGCGCTCCCGTTCGCCAGCAACGCGGCCATCGACGCCCAGCGCTGGCAGGCGTACACGATGGCCCGGGGTGGCAAGCAGTTCGAGATCCCGGACGGCTACTTCCTCGGCCCCGGCGGGGAGAACGGCACCGGTCGCCTCGGTGGCCCGTCCTACTACGCCAACAACACGTTCCTGCGGGCCGCCCGGATCGGCTACCGGGACAAGGTCGACAACTTCGACCGGGCCCGGGTCCGCGAGGACCTGACGTTCTGGAACGTCAAGGTCATGTACATCCCCGACGAGATCAGCGGCCCGAACGGGATCCTGTTCCGGGCCGCCCTGGTCAACACCGTGACGGAGCTGTTCGGACCGGGCGAGCGGGTCCAGGACGTCCTGCTCTGGCGGGTCCGGCCCGGCATCGACCCGCAGTCCTTGCCGGGCGACGGCGGCGAGGGCTCCGACGGCTGAGCGGGCCGGGCTACGCTGACGGGGTGACGACTTCCACGCTGCAGGTCCTTCGTCCGGGCCTGGTCGACTACCGCGAGGCCTGGGACGAGCAGCGCCGGCTGCACGAGGCCGTCGTGGCCGGCACCCAGCCCGACACGATCCTGCTGCTCGAACACCCCAGTGTGTTCACCGCCGGCAAACGCACCGAGCCGATGGACCGTCCGATGGACGGCACCCCGGTCGTCGACGTCGACCGCGGCGGCAAGATCACCTGGCACGGCCCGGGGCAGCTCGTCGGCTACCCGATCGTCAAGCTCCCGGACCCGATGGACGTGGTCGCCTACGTCCGCCGCATCGAGCAGCTCCTCATCGACGTGTGCGCCGAGTTCGGCGTCACCGCGGAACGCGTCGAGGGCCGCAGCGGCGCCTGGGTCCGGGCCGACGACCGCGGCCCCGACCGCAAGGTGGCGGCGATCGGCATCCGCGTCGCCCGCGGCGTCACCCAGCACGGCTTCGCCATCAACGCCGACTGCGACCTGGCCAACTACGACCGCTTCGTCCCCTGCGGCATCCGCGACGCCGGCGTGACCTCGCTCTCGGCCGAGCTCAACCGCCCGGTCCCGGTCGCCGACGTCCTCCCGGTCGTGGAACGCCACCTCCCGACCCTGCTCTGACCGCCCCGCCCGCTCTGACCGCCATGGGCGACCGGCCCGCTCTGGGCGACCGGCCCGCCCGGCCCGCTCTTCGGCGATCGCCGCCCGGCCGCTTTGTCGCGCGGCCGGGCGGCGGCCTTTTCTACGGCGTCACGCGGTGCAGGTCGCGGGGGAACGCGGTCACTTCCCGCACGTTCGCGGCCCCGGTCAGGCGCGCCACGAAACGTTCCAGGCCGATCGCGAAACCACCGTGCGGCGGCATCCCGTACCGGAAACCGTCCAGATAGCCACTGATCCTCTCCGGTGACGGCGCCACCGCCAGGTAGTCCTCGTGGCGGTGCAGCCGCTGCCCGCCGGTCACCAGCTCCAGCCCCCGGAACAGCAGGTCGAAGCTGTTGCTCCAGCGCGGGTCGGACGGCTGCGGGTGGGTGTAGAACGGCCGTTTCGCCATCGGGTACCCGGTGACGAACACGAAGTCCGAACCGTGCTCGCGCAGCGCCCACTCCCCCAGCGCCCGCTCGTGGGCCGGCGCGAGGTCGGGCTCGTCGTCCGGCGCCCCGGCGATCCGCAGCGCGTCGGCGAAATGCACCGCCGGGATCTCCGGCGGCACGACCGGCACGTCGACGCCGGTGCGGGCCGACACCGTCGCCACCATCCCGGCGACCACTGTGGTCAGCACCGCCATCACGTCGCGGTGGTCCTCGATGAAACCGAGCTCCGCGTCGAGCGACGTGTACTGCGCGAGATGCCGGGCCGTGTCGTGGGGTTCCGCCCGGAAGACCGGTCCGACCTCGTAGACCCGTTCGAAGACGCCGACCATGAGCTGCTTGTAGAACTGCGGCGACTGGGCCAGGTAGGCGGGACGGCCGAAGTAGTCGAGCGTGAAGACGTTCGCTCCGGACTCGGTGGCCGTACCCACGATCTTGGGGGTGTGGATCTCGACGAACCGCTGTTTCTCCAGCGTCTCCCGAAAACCCGCGGCCGCGGCGGCCGACACCCGCAACGCCGTCGCCCGCGACGGATGACGCAGGGCGAGAGCAGCATGGTCCAGCTGGGTGGCCATCGTCGCGCTCAGCGCCGGTCGATGCAGGTCGAACGGCAGCGGTACGGGCGCGGCGCCGCTCAGAGCCCGTACCGAAGGCTCGGTCAGCTCGACCCCGCCCGGAGCCGCAGCGTTCGCGGTGACCGTGGCCGTGACCTCGATGACGGTTTCCTCCGGGAGCGTCCCGACCAGCGCGCGCACCGCGGGGTCGGTGATCACGACCTGGCTCAGTCCGGCGGCGTCCCGCACGATCAGGAAGGCCACCGACTTGAGCAGCCGGCGGCGGTGTACCCAACCGGCGACCGTCACGGTCCGGTTCTCGTGGGTCGCCAGTTCGGTGGAGAGGATGCGTTGCATGGCTTGGTCCTCCTCGGGTGTCAGCAACGCGGCCCCAGGGAGGTGTGGGCGAGCGGGATCCTCGCGGTGCCACCACACCTTTACGTCCGTTTTGTGGACGCCTCTTTGTGCAACTGCGGCTCAGGAGTGTCTTCGCGCCCCTGTCATCGGGCCACCTTCACAGCTGCCGGTGGCTCTCTCGTCCGATGGGGTGCCGGGGCGTTACTCGGTTCCATCACTGCCGTGGCCAGCACGTTAACGGCGGGACAGGAGTCGTCGCGAGCGATTTACCGGCAGGACGTGAGCGCCCTCACACTTTCGCTCACGTGAGCCTCGTCGCCCCTGCTCAAGTTGATCAAGCATTCGGCGTAACCTCGGGGTTGTGACTATTGCTCCCGAGGGCCGCCGCATGCTGCGCATCGAGGCGCGCAACGCCGAAACTCCCATCGAGCGGAAACCTCCGTGGATCAAGGTCAAGGCCAAGATGGGCCCGGAATACACGCACATGCGTGGGCTCGTCCAGAAAGAGGGCCTGCACACGGTCTGCCAGGAAGCCGGCTGCCCCAACATCTACGAGTGCTGGGAAGACCGCGAGGCCACCTTCCTCATCGGCGGTGACCAGTGCACCCGCCGCTGCGACTTCTGCCAGATCGACACCGGCAAGCCGGCCGAGTTCGACGCCGACGAGCCCCGTCGCGTCGGCGAGTCCGTGGCCACCATGGGCCTGAAGTACGCGACCGTCACCGGCGTCGCCCGCGACGACCTCCCCGACGGCGGCGCCTGGCTCTACGCGGAGACGGTCCGCCAGATCCACAAGCTCCAGCCCGGCTGCGGCGTCGAGCTCCTCATCCCCGACTTCAACGCGGACCCGGAGCAGCTCGCCGAGGTCTTCGGCGCGACCCCCGAGGTCCTCGCCCACAACGTCGAGACGGTCCCGCGCATCTTCAAGCGCATCCGCCCGGGCTTCCGCTACGAGCGCTCCCTCAACGTCATCACCCAGGCCCGCGCCGCCGGCCTGGTCACCAAGAGCAACCTCATCCTCGGCATGGGCGAGGAGCGCGAAGAGGTCTCCCAGGCCCTGCGCGACCTGCACGGCGCCGGCTGCGAGCTGATCACCATCACGCAGTACCTCCGGCCCACCCCCCGCCACCACCCGGTCGAGCGCTGGGTCAAGCCCGAGGAATTCGTCGAGCTCCGCGAGGAAGCCGAGCAGATCGGCTTCGCCGGCGTCATGTCCGGCCCCCTGGTCCGCTCGTCCTACCGAGCCGGCCGCCTCTACCAGCAGGCCCTCGCCGCCCGCGGCTGACCTGTCCCGGCCACCCTCTGCGGGCTGATGCGCCCCGCTCCGCCCGCAGCCCAGCCCCGCTCAGCCCGCAGCCCAGCCCCGCTCAGCCCGCAGCCCAGCCCCGCTCAGCCCGCAGCCCAGCCCCGCTCAGCCCGCAGCCCAGCCCCGTTTCCCCGGCTGGCCTGACCCGCTGAGCCCGCCGCGGGCCGCCCGGCCTCACCGGCCGCCCAGCCTCACCCATCTCACGGAACTGCCCGGTTGGCCCACGCCAGCCGGGCAGTTTCCACATGAGGCACCGGCTCGGCCCGGTTCAGTGCGGGCCCGGCCGGCTTCCTCGACCAAGACCCCCGACTACGGCCCCTACATTGGCCCCGGCAGGCTTCAACGGCCGCGACACCTACCCGGTCCCCTGAAGGTTTCCCCAGCCAAGACCCCCACACGACCCCCGGCAGCCCTCCCCAGCCAAGACCCTCACATGGACCCCGCCGGCTTCCTCGGCCAAAGCCTCACACGGGCCGTCGTCTTCCCCGGCCACGGACGCCAGACCGCCTTTCGGCGGCACAGGCCCGGTGAGCTTCCCCGGCCGCAATCACCCCCGCCTCGGCTTCATCGGCCTCGGCTGCCGACGGGCTTCCCGACCACGGCCACCAACCGGTCGCGTCCGCGGGGGTCATGTCGCGGCCTACGCCGTCGTGGTGATGTCGCGGCCTGCGCCGTCTCGGTGGAGTCGCGGCCCGCGCTGACGCGGTGATGTCACGACCCGCGGTGGTCAGCGGCCGTCGAGGTTTTCGCGGACCTGGGCGGCGATGCGGGCGAGCGCGACGCCGAGGTGGCGCTGCTGGGCGGTGGTGACCGGGCCGAATACCAGGTTTCTGACCTGCTCGACGTGGGCCGGGGCGCTGGCCTCGACCTTCCGCAGGCCGGCGTCGGTCAGGGTCGCGAGGGTGTAGCGCCCGTTGTCCGGGTCGGGGTACCGGGTGACCCAGCCTTGGTGCTCGAAACGGACCATCAGCTTGGACAGCCGCGGCTGGGTGCTGTCGCACTGCACCGCCAGGTCGCTGAGCCGCATCGTGCGTGACTCGATCATGGACAGCCGGGCCATGACGCTGTACTCGAAGTTGGAGATGCCTTCGTCCCGCTGCAACTGGCGGTCCAGCAGCATCGGCAGCCCGATGACCACGGTGCGCAGATCCTGCCACACCTGCTGCTGCTCGTCGTCGAGCCAGTGGGGGGAGCCGGTCATGTGCGCAGCCTACTCGACCGGAAGTGCTGCCCCGCCACCCATGTTGACTTGCCTAGGCAAGTCAGCGACACTCATCTTCAGTTGCCTAGGCAAGTCCGGATGAGGGAGAGAACCATGCAAGCGATCCGTTACCACGAGTTCGGCGGCACCGAGGTCCTGCGCCAGGAGGAGGTCGAGCAGCCGGTCCCCGGTGCCGGTCAGGTGCTGGTGCAGGTGACGGCCACCTCGTTCAATCCCGTCGACGACCACATCCGGCTGGGTGTCCTCGCCGAGATGATCCCCACCCCGCTGCCGATCACCCCCGGCCTCGACCTGGCCGGCACCGTCGCGGCGCTCGGCGACGGCGTCAGCGGGCTGCGGGTCGGCGACCCGGTCATCGCCATGTTCCCGCTCGACGAGCACGGCGGAGCCGCCGAGTACGCGGTCGTCGCGGCCGGCCTGGTCACCGCCGCTCCCCGCAACATCACGCTGGCCGACGCCGCGGCGCTGCCCCTGACCGGGCTGGCCGCCCGTCAGGCTGCGGTCGAGCTCGCCGGGATCACGGCCGGGCAGACCGTTCTCGTCAACGGGGCGGGCGGGGCGGTGGGCGGCATCGTGGTCCAGCTCGCCGTCGCCGCCGGCGCGCACGTCACCGCCGTCGACGGCGCCCAGCACACCGACCGCCTGACCCGGTACGGCGCGGAGCAGGTCGTCGGCCCGCTGGACCTCGACGCGGGCCCGGCCGCTGTCGGTGGGCCGTTCGACGTGGTGGTGAACCATGTCCGGCTGGCTCCGGAGGACCTCGCGAAGCTGACCTCGTACGTGGCCGACGGCGGCATCGTCGTCAGCTCCGCCGGCCCGGTGCCGGCCGACGAGGGGCGCTCGGTGCGTACGGCGGGTGTGTGGGTCGGTCCCGACGCCGCCCACCTGGCCGACCTCGTCTCGCGGGTCGACAACGGCGTGCTCGAGCTGCACATCGCCGACCGCCGGTCGCTGGCCGAACTGCCGGCCGTCCACCAGGAGGCGAGCGACGGCAAGCTGCTCGGCAAGACGGTCATCGTCGTCGGCTGAGCGCCCGGGGTCAGTCCAGCAGGCCGAGGCGGTGGGCGACGGCCGCCGCCTCGCCCCGGCCGGTGACCTCGAGTTTCGCGATGATGCGGGAGACGTGGACGCTGGCGGTCTTGGGCGAGATGTAGAGCAGTTCCGCGATCCGGGGGTTGCTCTTGCCTTCCGCCACCAGCCGGAGCACCTCGCGTTCCCGGCCGGTCAGGGTCTCGGCCCCGGCGACCGACGCGTGGGCGGCCGAGCGCATGCCGATCCGGCGCGCGAGGGTGTCGGCCTCGGAGGTCAGGGCCGCGGCACCGAGCGCCCGGGAGATGGCCGCAGCTTCCTCCAGCGCTTCAGCGGCCGTCACCCGTTCGCCGGCCGCGGCCGAGGCCTCGGCGAGTCGCAACAGGGCGACCGCGAGCTGGTAGCGCTGTCCGTCGGCCCGCCACGCGTGCACGGCGGCTCTCCACCGGCCAGGGCCGCCGCCGACGGTCGCGTCGACGTGGGCCGCGTAAGCATGATCGGCCGGGTATCGCCGCGGCATCCGCTCCGCGGTCGCGGCAGCCCACCCGAGGATCTCCGCGGACCCGGCCCCCGGGTCCGAGGTCGGCAAGGAATTAGAGGAACCAGCCGCAACGGGACCGGCAAGAGCCGGGACGGCGGGAGCGGATGCCGCGGCCGTTGCTATCGCGGACAGGAGGGGCCAGCCGTAGCGGGGGCGTTCGATGATCCCTGGCTCGGTCATCGCCATGCGGGCTGCGCTCAAGACGGTGGCGTGGTCTCCCGCGTGCAAGGCTCCCTGGATGCGTAGCTCCAGGAGGGACAGCCGGTTCTCCCGGTCGACGTAGGGCCGGGCCAGGAAGGCGACCGCTCGCTGGACCAGCGGCTGCGCTCCGTCGTGACCGCGGGCGAGGCGTAACCTGGCGCGTAGCTGCAGCCAGGGCAACGCGAGCGTGCCCGGTGGATCCAGGCGGGCGGCCTCGGCGTGCCGGGCGTCGGCCTCGTCCCAGCGGCCGAGGGCGATCAGGGCTTCCGCGTGGTTGGTGAGCAGGAAGACACCCTTGGTACGGCCCACGCCGACCCGGTCCGCGTACGGGATGCCCTCTTCCGCGGCGGCGGCCGATTCCGCGTAGCGGCCCAGTTCGAAGAGCGAGTCCGAGATGATCACCAGGGTCCGGACCAGGTTGGGCAGGTCGCCGGCGTGGCGGGCGCGGTCCGCGGCGGCGATCATCGCGGGCAGGCCGTCCTCGGCGGCGATGCGGCCGGCGCACAGCAGGCCGTAGGTGATGGCCGCCGCGGCCGTGTCGGCGACGTCGCCGGTGAAGGCCGCCGACGCCCTCGCCGTGGCCGCGACCTCGGCGGCCAGGTCGTCGTCGATGCCGCCGAGGGACTGGGAGACGTCCGCGAGGAGCAGGACCCGTTCGGGGACGTCGGGTGCGTCGCGGAGCAGGTTGTACGCCGCCCTTGCCTCGGTCGCGCCGTTGCTGGTGCCGGCGTTGTAGAGCAGTTTGGCCCGGCGGACGAGCAGGCGGGCGGCGCGCAGTGGTTCGGCGGCCGCGTCGAGGTCGGACAGGGCGGCCCGGGTCAGTTTGAGGGCGCGCTGGTGGTCGCCGGCGTCGATGGCCGCGAGCGCCGCCTCCTCGAGCAGGTCGACGTGGCCGGCGTCGAGCAGCCGGGCCGCGTCGCCGACCACCTCCCACAGGTCGAGCACCCGTTCCAGCAGCCGGGACTGTTCCGCGTACGCGTTCTGGGCTCTCGCCGTGCCGGCCGCCACCCGGGCCGCGACCAGGGCCCGGGGGTAGTCGCGGGCCGCGTGCCAGTGGTGGGCGATCTCGGCCGGGGCCCGGCCCGCCGCGACCAGTGTGGGCAGTTCGGTGAGCGTCTCGGCGTAGCGGACGTGCAGCCGGGCGTGCTCGCCGGGCAGCAGGTCGTCGTGCACGGCCTCGCGGACCAGCGCGTGCCGGAACTCGTAGCCGCCGTCGGCCTCGACGGTGATCAGCTGGGCCGCGACCGCCGAGCGCAGCGCGGTCTCGAGGTCCGCCTCGGGCATCCCGGCGACCCGGATGAGCGTCTCGTGGCCGAAGCTGGTGCCGCCGACCGCCGCGACCCGCAGCACCCGCTGGGCCTGGTCGCCGAGCTGGTCGACCCGGCTGAGCAGCAGGTCGCGCAGGCTGTGCGGGATGTCGCAGCAGACGGGATCGGCGGAGGCGGCGAACTGTTCGATGAAGAACGGGTTGCCCTGGGCGCGGTCGTGGACCGTGTCGGCGAGGGCCGGTTCGGGCTCGGTGCCGAGCAGGTGGGTCAGCATCTCGGTGGTGCCGTCGCGGTCCAGCCGGTCGACGTCGGCGCGCTGGACGCCGCGCACCCGGTCGAGCTCGGCAAGGAACGGGCGCAGCGGGTGGCCGCGGTGCAGCTCGTCGGTGCGATAGGTGGCGACCAGCAACACCTGCGGGAGGCGGGCGGAGCGGGCCAGGAACCCGATGAGGTCGCGGGTGGAACGGTCGGCCCAGTGCAGGTCCTCGAGGACGAGCACCAGCGGGCGGTCCGCGGAGATCCGCGCGAACAGGCCCGCGACCAGGTCGAAGAGGTAGCCGCGGCGTTGGGTCAGCTCGGTCTCCGGGGCGGGGCCGAGCTCCGGCAGCAGGTGGGCGAAGCGGTCGTCGAGCACGCCGGGGCCGTCGGTGCGGGCGAGCTCCCGCAGGGCCGCCGCGAACGGGGCGAACGGGAGTCCCTCCTCGCCGAGTTCGAGGCATTGCCCGGTGAGGACGCGTAAACCGTCAGCGGAGGCCGTACGGGAAAATTCCTCGACGAGGCGGGTCTTGCCGACGCCGGCCTCACCACCGACCAGGACCGCGGCGAATTCGCCGCCGCGGGTGCGCTTGAGCGCATCCCGCAGCGCGGCCAGGTCGGCCTCCCGACCGACCAGGACCGCACTGCTGGGGTGCGCTGTCACGGTTTCGAGCATGCCATGCCCGTACGACACGTTCAGCCCCGAACGTGGCCGGCCCGGTCCTCCGGGGTTCGGCGGCGCCGGCCACGGATGGCTTCCCGGGCCAGCCGGTGGGCGTCGGCCTCGCGCCGGAGCTGCGCGATCCGTAGGTCGTGGATGGCGAGCAGGATCCCTGGATCTCCGTAATTGAACATGTCAGTGACTCTTCGCGCGCAGTCCCCGGCGCCACATCCGTAAGGTGCCGCATATCCGGCCGGGCGTGACTCCTTACCCGGGCATCCTGCCCCGCTGAGGCGGTGACCCGACCCTTACACTTTCGGGTATGGCAAAGCCCCAGGAGAAGGTGTCGTTCCGCGAGCGGCTGAAGCAGATCGGCCAGGTGTTCGCATTCACGGCACGGCAGGACAAGTGGTTCGTTCCGTTGCTGATCGCGGCGGTGCTGATCCCCATCGCCGTGGCGGTGCTGCTGTTCCTGCTGGGGCTCGGCTGGGTGTGGATCCCGATCGGTGTCATGGTGGCGTTGCTGGCCGGCCTGATCGTGCTCAACCTGCGCTCGAACACCGCGATGATGAACTCCGCCGAGGGGCAGCCCGGCGCCGCCGCCTCGATCATGGAGAACCTGCGCGGTGACTGGCGGGTCCGCCCGGCGGCCAGCTCCACGACCCAGTTCGACATGGTGCACGTGGTGATCGGCCGTCCCGGCGTGATCCTGCTCGGCGAGGGCCAGCAGCAGCGGGTCCGCACGCTGGTGAGCCAGGAGAAGCGCCGCCTCTCCAAGGTCATCGGCAACGCCCCGATGTACGACTACGTCATCGGTACCCAGGAGGGTGAGCTGTCGATCCGCAAGCTGCGGACCACGATGATGAAGCTGCCGCGCAACCTCACCGGCAAGGACGTCAACGCTCTCGACAAGCGCCTCGGCGCGCTGATGGCCCGCCCGCAGATGCCCAAGGGCGCCATCCCGAAGAACATGCGCCCCACCAAGGGCATGAGCCGCCAGCAGCGCCCGCGCTGACCATGACCCGAGAACGGCCCGGCGGTTCGCCGGGCCGTTCTGTCATTGCGGGACCGGCCCGGTCGACACCGGCACCTGACCCCCGCGACCGCCGTGGCGGACTCGACGGCCTCGGCGGCAAAGCTGATGCCGCACGGTTCAGTGGCCTCGGCCCGCGCACCGATGACATTGACCGTGATCCAGGTGCCGTCCGGGCTCACCACGGCCGACTCCGCGCTGCGGGCCCCGGCACATGGTGGATCCGCTACTTCGACTACCTGTGATTCTTATTCCCGGTCGAGCCCCGGCGGCAGGGCGTCCTCGCCGGGATCGACCCGGTGAGCGTTGACCAGGGGGTCCTGCCGGAGGTCGTCGATCAGCGTGGCCGGGCCACCGAGACAGCTCCAGGTGTCGTCCCACAGCGCCGAGACCAGCCACGACCGGTCGGCGGGGAAGAACAGGTCGGGCAGGGCGCCGTTCCCGTCGCGCATGTGCCCGGTCCGCCAGGTGAGTGCCTGCTCGGGGCCGGCTTCGGCGAGCACGTACGGCCAGTCCGAGTAGAGCAGCACCCGGGGAGCGTCGGCGAACACGACGTCGTGGGCGCCGGTCTCGAGATAGCCCAGCCACCAGGGTTGCCCGATGGTGTGCCGGAGCAGCGCCGCGACGACGGCGCGCTCATGGTCCATGACCGGTACGTCCTCCGGCGCGTGGAATGTGGCGTACGCCTCGAAGACCGGCGGGATCGCCGAGGTGACCGTGAGCCCTGGCCCGGTCTGCTCCACGATCCACGCCACGTCCAGCGGGCCACCTATCCGGATCATCCCGCCACCTCACTTTCGTACGGTCAGGGTCATTAGGCGCCGGCCGGTTCGCGGTCCTGGAGGTAGGTGGTGTCCTCCAGGCGGGCCATGTCGGCGTACAGGTCCGGGCGTCGCCCTGAACGGTGCGGCACCGACGAGAACGGCGGTCACTCCCGGCGTGGAGCCGGAGGTGACCGCCGTTGTCAGCGTCGGAACGGATCAGACGTTGTAGTACATCTCGAACTCGTGCGGGGTCGGACGCAGGCGCACCGGGTCGATCTCGTTGGTGCGCTTGTAGTCGATCCAGGTGGAGATGAGGTCCGGCGTGAAGACGCCGCCCGCGGTGAGGAAGTCGTTGTCCGCCTCGAGCGAGTTGAGGACCGCGTCGAGCGAGCCCGGGACCTGCTTGACGCTGCCCCACTCCTCCGGCGGCAGGTCGTAGAGGTCCTTGTCGATCGGGGCCGGGGGCTCGATCTTGTTCTTGATGCCGTCGAGGCCGGCCATCATCTGCGCCGAGAACGCCAGGTACGGGTTCGACGACGGGTCCGGGACGCGGAACTCGACGCGCTTCGCCTTGGGGTTGCTGCCCGTCACCGGGATGCGGGTGCAGGCGGAGCGGTTGCGCTGCGAGTAGACCAGGTTGACCGGGGCCTCGTAGCCGGGCACGAGGCGCCGGTAGGAGTTGACGGTCGGGTTGGTGAACGCGAGCAGCGACGGCGCGTGGTGCAGCAGGCCGCCGATGTACCAGCGGGCCATGTCCGACAGGCCGGCGTAACCGGTCTCGTCGTAGAACAGCGGCTCGCCACCGAGCCAGAGGCTCTGGTGGGTGTGCATGCCGGAACCGTTGTCCCCGAAGAGCGGCTTCGGCATGAACGTCGCGGTCTTGCCGGCCGCGACCGCGGTGTTCTTGATGATGTACTTGAACATCTGCATCTGGTCGCCGGCGTGCAGCAGCGTCGAGAACTTGTAGTTGATCTCGCCCTGGCCCGCGGTGCCGACCTCGTGGTGCGAGCGCTCCACGGTGAAGCCGACGTCGATCAGGCGGCGCACCATCGTGTCGCGCAGGTCGGAGTAGTGGTCGAGCGGCGAGACCGGGAAGTAGCCACCCTTGTAGGCGGTCTTGTAACCGAGGTTGCCACCCGGCTCCTCGCGGCCCGAGTTCCAGGCGCCCTCGATGGAGTCGATGTAGTAGTACGCCTGGTTGGCGGCCGTCTCGTGGCGGATCGAGTCGAAGATGTAGAACTCGGCCTCGGCACCGAAGTAGGCGGTGTCGGCGATGCCGCTCGACGCCAGGTAGGTCTCGGCCTTCTTCGCCACGTTCCGCGGGTCACGGGAGTAGGCCTCACGCGTGAACGGGTCGTGGATGAACCAGTTCAGCGCCAGCGTCTTCTGGATCCGGAACGGGTCGATGAAAGCGGTGGTGACGTCCGGCAGCAACATCATGTCGGACTCGTGGATGGCCTGGAACCCGCGGATCGAGGATCCGTCGAAGGCGAGGCCGTCGGTGATGACGCTGTCGTCGAACGACTCCACCGGCATGTTGAAGTGCTGCATCACGCCGGGAAGGTCACAGAACCGTACGTCGACGAACTTGACGTCCTCGTCTTTGAGGTATCGCAGGAGTTCCTCGGGATTGGCGAACACACGTCCTCCTGGCACAGATTTCTTCAGTACACGAGGCGGCGTGGGCCGCCACGGTGGCTAGGCTGGTCGCGACGCTATGGGAAGCCGGTTGCTCAGGCGTATCCCAAATGTTTCCGCCGTGTTAAGGACGCTGTGAACTGCGCGCGAACCCCCAGACCCTATCGCTGGTCGCGGGGCTGAGGGGGAGAATCCCAAGCTCTACGGTTACTCTCACGTCCCGTGGCGACACGCAACAGCGACACCCCCGGACACGCCCTCGACCCGGCACGGCTGGAACCGGGCGGCTTCGGCCGCCGGCTCGCCGCGCTGCTCATCGACTGGGCCCTCTGCATGCTGGTCGCCAGCTTCTACGCCGATCCCCGGGTCGTCCCGTGGCCGCCGGTCGTGGTGCTCATCGTGGTCAACACGGTCTTCATCGGCCTGTTCGGACAGACCCCGGGCATGGCACTGGCCCGGCTCCGCTGCGTCTCGGTCGCCGACGGCGGTGCGATCGGTCTGCTCATGGCACTGCTGCGGGCGGTGCTGCTGGCCCTCTTCGTACCCGCGGTGATCATGGACTCCCAGCAGCGCGGCCTGCACGACCGCGCGGTCGGCTCGATGGTGGTCCGTCAGCCCCGCCCCACCGCCTGACCTGACCGGACCGCGGCGGGAACCTCGTCGTGGGCGGGGTCGGCGGAGCCGGCCGTGAGCGGCATCCACACCAGCATCGCGACGCCGAACAGCACGTACAGGTTGGCGCCGAGGATCGGCAGCGGCGGTCGCGGACCACCGTCGTACAGGAACGTCACCCGGGTGTTCACCAGCGCGTACCAGCCGGCGGCGCCGTAGAACGTCCGCTTGTGCCGGGGCCAGCCCTCGATGCACCGGACCAGCACGGGCAGCAGCCAGACGCAGTGATGGACCCAGGTGACCGGGCTGAGCAGCAGGCTGAGCGTGCCGGTCAGGGCCAGCGCCCCGAGCGGGTCCGCCCGGCGCACCCGCCAGGCCCAGACACCGAGGGCGGCCAGCACGACCAGAATCCACAGCACCGACTCGGACTCGTCGAACGGGCCCCGGGCGAGCAGCCCGCGCAGCGACTGGTTGGACACGTACTCGAGGTTGCCGACCCGGTTGGTGTCCCAGAGCGCCGCGGTCCAGAACTCGCGGGACGCGTCCGGCCACAGCCCGGCGGCGAGCAGCGTGGCCGCCGCGCTGGTGGCGATCGCCGTGCCCGCCGCCCGCCAGCGCCGGATGACCAGCAGATAGAGGATGAAGACGCCGGGGGTCAGTTTGATCGCGGTGGCCAGGCCGATGCCCACGCCGGCCCAGCGCCGGCCCCGGGACACCCCGAACAGCACGTCGGCGGCGACCAGCGCCAGCAGCAGCATGTTGACCTGACCGAAACCGAACGTCTCGCGGACCGGTTCGAAGATCAGCGCGAAGCAGCTCGCCAGCGCCAGCGCGTACCAGGGCTGCCACCCGTGCCGGCGGATCAGCGGGGCCACCAGCCACCACGTGACCAGCACGGTCACCAGCACGGTGGCGATCGAGGCGAGCGTGATCACCGCCCACACCGGCAGGTACGCCATCGGGGCCATGACCAGCGCCGCGAACGGCGGATAGGTGAAGCCGTACGGACTACCGCTGAGCAGGTAGTCGTAGACCATCCCCCCGTCGCGGAACCAGTACCGGACCGCGCCGGAGTAGACGGTCGAGTCGAAGTAGAAGTGGTGGATCGCCGACCAGACGAGCACCCCCGCTGCGGTCAGGGTCAGGACGACGAGGAGCGGGATCCGGTATCGGGTCACGCGGCCACCTTACGGGCGCGGTGCCGGCGGACCCGGACCACGGCCAGGGTGAGCAGCACGGATGTGACGACGATCGCGCCGGGCACCCGGGTGTAGAGCCCCCAGTTGTACCCGGCCGGGGTGGTCAGGGTGGCCGCGAGCGCGACGAGTCCCAGCAGCCATCGGCTCTCCGCACGGGTCGCGGCGAGCACCGCGAGGGGCCAGACCGCGTACCAGGGGTGGAACACCGGCGCGCAGAGCACGGTGGCGGCCAGTGCGAGCCCGGCACCCCCGAGCGCCCCACCGTCGCGGGCGGTCCGCCACCAGAGCAGCACGAGCAGGACAGCGAGCAGCGCGACACCGGCTAGGCGGGTCGCGGGCACCGCGTCGTACCCGGTCAGGGCCTTGATCGTGAGGCCGACGGCAGTGGGGGGCGAGCCCCAGGTCACGCTGTCGCCGCTGCGCAGCAGGCCGGCCACCCAGCCCACGCCGCGGCCGGAGGCCAGGCTGAGCAGGGCGGTGGCGAGCACCAGCCCGCCGCCGATCGCCGCCGTCGCCCGGAGCACCGGGCGCCACGCCACGGCCGGCACCGCGGCCAGCACCGCGAACGGCACGACGACGATCGCGGTCGCCTTGACGCCCACCGCGAGTCCCAGCAGCGCCCCGGCCGCGACCAGCCGGGCCGGTGACGACGGTGACGCGAGGGCGAGTCCGACAACGATCAGCCCGACCATGAGCGCGTCGTTGTGCGCGCCGGAGATCAGGTGGACCAGCACGACCGGGCAGGCCAGCACGAGCCAGACCGCCTTGGCCGGGTCGAGGCCGGACCGCCGGGCCAGCACCGGCACGCCCACCGCGATCATGGCCACGCCGGCCAGCGCGACCACCCGCAACCCCGCGATCACCCCGGCGAGCGAGTCGCCCGCCAGACCGACGATCCGGGCCGCGAGCAGCAGGAACAGCGGACCGTACGGGGCCGGCGAGTCCAGCCACGACGACGCCACCGAGCCCAGCCACGGGCAGCCGTGCGCACCGACCCCGCCCGCGTACGGATCTCCGCCGGAGAACTGCACATACCCCTGACACGCGTACGAGTAGACGTCCGCACTGCCCAGCGGCAGGAACGGGAGCACCGGCAGGAACCACAGCCCCGCCGTGACCACCGCCCACCGCACCGAGGGCACCACGTGCCGGCCGAACCACCACGCCAGGATCAGGATCGCGGTGCCGGTGACCCAGAGGATCGGCAGCAGCACCCCACGCTGGCCACTGAGCAGGGTCACCGGATTGATGCTGGGCACCCGCTCGTATCCGGCGCCGCCGAGCCAGGCGGTGCCGGCGGTCGCGACGCTGCCGGCCAGCCCACCCCAGCGGATCAGGCGTGGACTCACCCGCATACCGGGACCTCTGGGGCCGGGACCTCCGGGGCCGGGACAGGGGTGCGCAGCCAGCGGACCGCCCGCCAGGCCACCCAGCCGGCCAGTCCGGTGACCAGGAACGCGAACGGCACCTGCAGCGGTTTCCACGCGCCGTCGCCGTTCGGCAGGATCAGGAACATCGAGGCCACCACGGCGGCGTCCAGCCACCGGGTCCCGGCCGCGGCGACCGCCCAGAGCACGAGCGGCCAGAACAGGTACCAGGGCTGGGTGATCGGGGCCAGGAAGATGACGACGAGGCAGGCCAGTCCGGCGCCGTGCAGCGCGTCGCCGCGCCGGAACCGCCACCAGAGCACCACCAGTGAGATCAGCATCACGACCAGCGCGACCGCGCGGACGGCGGGCACCACGTCGATCTCGGCGCCGAACCATGTGCCGACCGCGTTGACGGCGATCCCGACCGCGGTGGGCGGCGATGTCCAGCTGCGCGAATCCCCCGCGCCGGACAGCGCGGTCGCCCAGCCGAAGCCCAGGCCCGAGCCGAGGGAGAGCACGACCAACCCGGCCAGGGCGCCGCCGACGACCGCTCCCCCGCGCCGCGCGAACCGCATGATCCCGTCGCGGGTCAGCTCCAGCCCACCGGCGGCCAGCAGCGCCGCGAACGGCAGCACGACCCCGATGGTGGCCTTGATCGCGATCGCCGCCCCGATCACCGCCCCGCCGAGCAGCAGGAAGCGGCGCCCGGCAGCGACCAGGGCCAGCCCGCCGACCAGCAACAGCATCGTCAGCGCGTCATTGTGCCCGCCACCGATGACATGCACCATGACCAGCGGGCTGCACAGCACCAGCCACAGCGCCCGCGACCCGTCCACGCCCACGCGGCGGGCCAGCGGCGGCAGCACGAACGCCAGCGCCAGCATCGCCAGCGCCGCGACGACCCGGAAGATCCCCAGCGCCACGGCCTGCGAGCCGAACGACGCGGCCAGCCCGGACACCACGATCCACAGCGGCCCGTACGGCGTGGGCGTCGTGCGCCACACCACCGAGACCGAGTCCAGCCAGGGACAGGGCTGCTCCGAGATCGACGAGACCGAGGGATTGAAACCGGCGCCGAACAACGACCCCTGACACGCGTACGCGTACATGTCGCGGCTGGCCAGCGGAGGCACGAAGAGCAGCGGCAGCATCCACAGCGCGGCCGTCGCGACGATCCACCCGCGCGTCAGCTCGAGCCGCCGCCCCCACCACCAGGCCAGGCACAGTGCGGTCAGACCGACGATCCAGAGCACCATGATGGGTACGCCGTGCGGGCCCCGCAGGATACTCACGACGGACACCCCCCGCCGGATCCACGTCGGCGCCCCGAACAGCACGGCGTCCGCGGCGCAGCACAGCGCACCGAGAAAGCCCAGCCACCGCACCCCGGCCGGGGTCCTGAGCAGGCCGGTCACGGGTTCGCCCGCAGGATCGGCACGCCCTCGACGGTCGCCTCGAGGTGGTAGTGCGCGGCCAGGTCCGCCGCGATGCCACCGGACGGGTCGACCGCCTCGGGCGGGGTGTCGAGCAGCACCAGCGCCGGTCGCGCGGGTGAGGCCAGCATCGCGCGCAGCTCCGGCAACGCGTCCGTGATCTTGTCGATCGGCTTGCCCCAGAGGTACGGGTACGGCGACGTGCGGTCGGCCTGGAAGTAGAGCAGCGCCTCCGACTCCAGCACGTAGATCTGCTGCTCCGGTGCGGTGGAAGCCCTGATCACGGCCGCTATCGTCGCGTCCCGGGCGGCCAGTGCGTCGTACGGGATCGTGTCCGCCCGCCGCTGCGCCGGCATCGGCACCAGCGCGACGAGCCAGACCAGCGTGGGCAGCGCCACCAGGCCACCGACCGCCCAGCCCAGCCGGGCCGGGCGCAGCCCCACCACCGCGGCCGCGACCAGCAGCACGAGGGCCGGCAACGGCTGCACGAAGTAGTGCGGCCAGTAGGAGCCGCCCAGGTTGATGCCGACGAACCCGGCGAACAGCCAGCCGCCGAGCACCCACCGGCCACCGCGGTCGAGCAGCCGCCACCCGAGCAGCGACACGAGCAGGATCAGCGCCAGGTCGAACGCGATGTCCCCGGCGTGCCGCCCGAGGTCGGTCAGCCGGGTCGAGGTGTTGGAGCCGTCGCCGCCCATCGCGGTCAGCTGGTAACCGATCAGCGCGGTCCAGTACGCGGACCAGCCGGTGACGATCCCGTGCAGCACCGACGCGAGCAGCGGCACCGCCGTCGCCGCGGCGAACGTGACCACCGCCGACCAGCGGCGCACCAGCACCAGCACGACCAGCCCGACGACCACACCGTCGATCCCGGACTGTTTCATCGTCAGCGCGGTCCCGGCCAGCAGCCCGGCCCCGGCCAGCCACCACAGCGACCGCGACCGTCTCCACCAGAGCACCAGCAGCGCGATCGAGACGGTGGACGGGATGCTCGCCAGCAGCTCACCGTTGAACGTCATGCCCTCGAGGTGCGGCGCGACCCCCACCACGGCGTAGATCCAGGCGGCGGCGATGCCGGTCGCCCGGTTCACCAGCAGCGTGCCGAGCACGGCGAGCGCGACCGTGAGGACGGCCCCGCCGAGCACCACACCGAGCCGGATGGTCCAGCCCGACCCGTCCAGGGCCAGCAGCGCGCGGTAGGTGAGCAGCAGACCCTGCGGCCGGTCGAGCCAGGCCGCGTCGCCGTAGAGCGTCTCGCCGCGTGCCCACTGCCGGGCCACGTACGCGTAGCCGCCCTCGTCCGTCGAGAGGCCGGTGAACAGGAATGGCACGCGCAGCAGCACCGCGAGCACCGCCGCGGCCAGGACCGGCCGGACGGATTCACGCATCGAGGACCCGTTCCATCGCGGCCCGGGAGCGCCGGGTCAGCCGCAGGTACCGGTCGACGAACTCGCCCGGGTCGCCGCCGCCGAGCAGCAGCACCACGCCGGCGAGCTCGACGCCGTGCCGGGGCAGCTGGTCGGTGGGACGGCCGCGGACCAGCGTCAGCGCGTTGCGGACCTGGGCGGCGAGGGTCCAGCCCGCCTCCATCGCGGCGGCGTCCACCTTGTCGATCAGCTTGGCGCCGGCCTCCGCGGTCAGCGCCCCGAGCGTGCGGGTGCGGCGCAGGTCGGGCAGCGCGTACGCATGCCGCAGCTGGAGCAGCTGCACCGCCCATTCCACGTCCGCGAGGCCGCCCCGGCCCAGCTTGGTGTGGGTGTTCGGGTCGGCGCCGCGGGGCATCCGCTCGGTCTCCACCCGGGCCTTGATCCGCCGGATCTCGACGACCTGCTCGCGGGTGAGCCCACCGTCGGGATACCGCATGGTGTCGGCGAGCTGCTCGAACTCCCGGCCGAGGTCGTCGTCGCCGCAGACGAACCGGGCCCGCAGCAGTGCCTGCGACTCCCACACCTTCGACCAGCGGGCGTAATACTGCGCGTACGCGTTGAGGCTGCGCACGAGCGGGCCCTGACGTCCCTCGGGCCGCAGGTCGGCGTCGACGCCGAGCTCCGGGTCGGGGGCGGGCGCGGCCAGCGTGCGGCGCATCTCCTCGGCGATGATCCGCGCGGCCGTGCTGGTCTCCCCGTCGTTCCCGCCCGCGGGCGGGGAGTAGACGAACAGCACGTCGGCGTCGGACGGGTAACTCATCTCGTACCCGCCGAGCCGGCCCATGCCGATCACCGCGAACCGCATGCCCTCGGGCCCCGGGTGCACCCGGCGGGCGACGTGCAGGGCCGCGGCCAGCGTCGCGTCGGTGACGTCGGACAGCGCGATGCCGATCGCGTGCACGTCGAGCGGCTGGGCCGGGGCGAGCTCGCCGGCCCCGCTGAGGATGTCGGCGCAGGCCAGCCGGAACAGCTCGCGGCGGCGGATCGCGCGGACCGCCGCGATGGCCGGTCTCGGATCGGTGGCGTCCTCGCGCAGGTGCCGTTCGGCGGCGGCGATGAACCCGTCGTGCAGCGTGTCACGGTCGCGGGGCAGCAGCTCGGCGTCGTTGGCGAGCAGCCGCAGCGCCTCCGGGTCACGGATGAGCAGGTCGGTCGCGTACTTGGACAGGGCCAGCACCCGGGCCAGCCGGCGGGCGACCGGGCCGCCGTCGCGCAGCAGCCGCAGATACCACGGGGTGCCGCCGAGCTTGTCCGACACGTGCCGGTAGTTGAGCAGCCCGCGGTCCGGCTCCGGCGCGTCGGCGAACTCCTGCAGCAGCATCGGCAGCAGCGTGCGCTGGATGGCCGCGGTGCGGCTCACCCCGCCGGTGAGCGCCTGCAGATGGCGCAGCGCACCGGCCGGGTCGGCGAAGCCCAGCACCTCGAGGCGCCGGCCGGCCGACTCCGGGGTCATCCGCAGCGCCTCGGCGGGCACCCGGGCGACCGCTTCGAGCAGCGGTTGGTACAGCAGCTTGACGTGCAGCCGGCGGACCTGGGCGGCGTGCCCGACCCAGTCCGACCGGAACGCCTCGACCGCGTCGCGGCCGGGCACCGCGCGGTAGCCGAGGGCCGCGGCGAGCCAGCGCAGGGCCTGCGGGTCGTCGGGGACGGTGTGGGTACGCCGCAGGTGCTGCAGTTGCAGCCGGTGCTCGATGCCGCGCAGGAACCGGTAGCCGCGCAGCAGCGTCTCGCCGTCCTCCCGCCCGACGTAGCCACCGGCGACCAGCGCGCGCAGCGTGGGCATCGTGCCGGGGTGGTGCAGCGTCTCGTCGATCCGGCCGTGCACGAGCTGGAGCAGCTGCACCGCGAACTCGATGTCGCGCAGGCCACCGGGCCCCCGCTTGATCTCGCGCTCCACCTCTTTCGGCGGCACGTTCTCGATGATCTTGCGGCGCATGTCGCGCACGTCGGCGACCGCCTCGGGCCGCTCGGCGGCGTGCCAGACCAGCGGCGCGAGATCGTCGATCCACTCCCCCGCCAGCTGCAGGTCACCGGCGGCCGGGCGGGCCTTGAGCAGCGCCTGGAACTCCCATGTGCGCGCCCAGCGCCGGTAGTAGGCCTGGTGGCTCGCGAGCGTGCGGACCAGCGGGCCCCGGTTGCCCTCGGGCCGCAGCGCGGCGTCCACCTGCCACGCCACCTGACCGCAGATCTCGATCAGCCGGGCGGCCACCGTGGTGCCCGCGCTCAGGTCGTCGTCACCGGCGGCCACGAAGATCACGTCCACGTCGGAGACGTAGTTGAGCTCGTTGCCCCCGCACTTGCCCATCGCGATCACCGCCAACCGCGGCTCGCTCGCGCTCTCCGGCAGGCCGGCCACCGCCATCTCGTACGCGGCCACGAGTGTCTCGTCCGCCAGCCGCGACAGTGCCGCCATGGTGGGTTCCAGCCCCTGCCCACCGGTCAGGTCGGCGGCCGCGATGCGCAGCAGGGCCGTGCGATACGCCGTGCGCAGCGCCGGCACGGTCGGCGGCCCGTCACCGAACCCGAGATGCCCGTCCGCGTCCGGTGGCAGCCCGGTCTTGCCGGTGGACAGCACCCGCCACTGGTCCTTGTTGGCGACCAGGTGGTCGCCGAGCGCACTGGACGCGCCGAGCACCGAGATCAGCCGGCGCCGCAGCCCGGCGTCGGCGTGCAGCGCGGTCATGATCACCGCCATCGCCGCGCTGGCGGACAGATCCGTCCCGCCGCTGGGCTGGGCCGGGCCGCCGTTGCTGCGCCGGGCCTCCCGGTCCGCGTTCTCGACCATCCGGTGCAGCTGGCGCAGCGCCAGGTTGGGGTCGGCGGCCCGGGACAGCGAGTGGATCAGGTCGGCCTCCGGCGCACCGGTCGGCTCCTGCGCCTCGAGGTCCCACAGCCCGAGGCCCTCGGGGCCGAGCAGGTCGGCGGCCCGGGAACCGTTGTCCGCGAAGCCGTACCGGGCGAGCCTGCTGGGTCTGGTCACCGCCGGACCGCCCTCACTGGCCCAGCAGCGGCAGCGTGCGCGGGTTGCCCGGCACCGGGATGTCGGCGTCCGGCAGCTCGCCCAGGGCCAGCGCGGCGAACCGGGCCGCGAACGGCTGCCACACCTCCTCCACATCGGCGAGCACGCCGGCGACGGCCGCGACCACGACCTCGGGGTCGTAGCCGAGCTCGTCCAGCTCGGTGCGGCCGGACTCCGCCCAGGCGGCGAACATGGCCGCGTCGCACTCGAGGTGGAACTGCAGGCCCCAGGCCCGGTCGCCGAGCCGGAACGCCTGGTGCGGGTAGCGGGTCGAGGCGGCGAGCAGCACGGCGCCGATCGGCAGCTCGGTGATCTCGTCGCCGTGCCACTGCAACACGTCGGGCAGCAGCGGCACCCATTTGAACAGCGGATCGGTGTCGGCCGCGTCGCGCCGGCCGACCAGCCCCGGCCCGATCTCGGGGCCGGACGTGCTGCGCTCGACCAGGCCGCCGTGGGCCTGTGCGAGCAGCTGGGCGCCCAGGCAGATCGCGAGCGTCGGCACGTGGTTGCGCACCGCCTTGCGCAGCAGCCCCTCGACCGCCGGGAGCCAGGAGCCCTCCTCCGGGGCGTAGGCGGTCTGGTCGCCGCCGAGCACCACCAGAGCGAGGTAACCGTCGAGCGTCCCGGGCAGCGGATCACCCGCGTGCGGACGTACGACAGTCACCTCGAGCCCCGCCTCCGCGAACCAGTCGCCGAGCCGGCGCAGATCATCGGACGGGTCGTTCTCGATCACCAGTGCTGTGCCCACACACCGAGGCTATCGGGTGGGTACGACGTCCACCCCGGGTGTCCACCGGGCAATGACTTCGTCGTCCTCGACCTCACCGGTCTCCACGAAGCCCAGCGCCAGGTAGAGCGCCCGGGCCGCGGTGTTGGCCGGCTGATAGCTCAGGGCCACGTTGGGGGTGCCCGGCACGGCGGCCAGCTGGTCGCGCAGCGCCGTGACCATGGCCCGCCCGATCCCCTGCCGCTGCCGGGCCGCGTCCACCACGACGCCCCCGATCCACCGGCTGCCGTCGTCGTCGCGGGCCCACATGCAGAACCCGACGACCTGGCCCTCGAGCCGGACGGCCAGCGGATGCCAGGTGTCGCCGTAGTTGCACATGCAGAGGTAGTAGGTGACGTCGGCGACAAAGTCCTTCTGTGCCGGGTGCACGGTCAGGCCCGCGCAGGTACGCCAGTTCTCTTTCGTGACGGGCTCAAGCTCGACCAGGGTCACGCGATGCAGGCACAGACGATCAGCGCGGCACCGAAGTGCGAGGCGGCACTGACCACGGCGCCGGGGTGGTGCTCGTCGGTGCAGATGACCTCACCGAGCTTGCCCGGCGTCATCCAGTCCAGCACCACGAACGCCAGGCCCATCACACCGATGCCGAGGATGCCGAAGAGCGCGGTCGACGCGAGCCCCTCGGCGAAGTTGTCGTAACTGGTGAAGATCGCGGTGAACACGATCAGCGCGATGCCGAGCTGGTTGGCCGACAGCAGCAGGGCGGCGTTGCGGTTCTTGTCGACCCAGATCAGGTCGCGCAACTTGCCCGGCGTAAGCAGATCGACGAGCACGAATCCCACGGCCATCAGGCCGATCCCGAGCGCACCGAACACGATGCTCTTGCCGGCACCCTCGAGCAAATTCTCCAGCACGACATTCCCCCTCGTCACGACGTATGTCGTGGGCACGGTATCGGACCCGCGCTCGCGCGTGATCCACCGGCCGGTCGAAACCTCAGAGTGTCCCGAGATAACGCTGACGCTCGTACGGGGTGACCTCGCGCCGGTACTGCTCCCATTCCTGGCGTTTGTTACGCAGGAAGAAGTCGAAGACGTGCTCGCCGAGGACCTCGGGGATCAGCTCCGACTTGCTCATCACGTCGATCGCCTCGGCCAGGTTCTCCGGCAGGGACTCGTAGCCCATCGCCTTGCGCTCCTGCGGGGACAGCGACCAGACGTCGTCCTCGGCACCCGGGGGAAGCTCGTAGCCTTCCTCGATGCCCTTGAGGCCGGCCCCGAGCATGATGGCGAACGCCAGGTACGGGTTGGTCGCCGAGTCCAGCGAGCGGACCTCGACGCGGGCCGAGCCGGGCTTGCCGAACGCGGGCACCCGGACCAGCGCGGAGCGGTTGAGCGCGCCCCAGCTGACGAACGCCGGCGACTCGGTGATCCGGTCGGGCAGCTGCAGCGGGAAGAGCCGCTTGTAGGAGTTGACCCACTGGTTGGTGACCGCGGTGTACTCCCGGGCGTGCACCAGCAGACCGGCGATGAACGCGCGGCCGGTCTTGGACAGCTTCAGCGGGTCCTCGGCGTCGTAGAACGCGTTGCGCTCACCCTCGAACAGCGACAGGTGGGTGTGCATGCCGCTGCCGGGCTGGTCGGTGTACGGCTTGGGCATGAAGGTCGCGCGGACCCCCTGGGAGAGCGCCACCTCCTTGACCACGTGCCGGAACGTCATGATGTTGTCGGCCGTGGTCAGCGCGTCGGCGTAGCGCAGGTCGATCTCCTGCTGGCCCGGCGCGACCTCGTGGTGGCTGAACTCCACCGAGATGCCGATCCGCTCGAGCGCGAGCACGGCCTGGCGCCGGAAGTCCCGGGCGACCGAGTGCGTGGTGTGGTCGAAGTACCCGCCGTTGTCGACCGGGATCGGCACCGAGCCGTCCAGCGGCCCGTCCTGCACCAGGAAGAACTCGATCTCCGGGTGGGTGTAGAAGGTGAAGCCCTTCTCGGCCGCCTTGGCGAGCATCCGGCGCAGCACGTGGCGCGGGTCGGCCCAGGCGGCACTGCCGTCGGGCAGCAGGATGTCGCAGAAGATCCGCGCGCTCTCGCCGCTGGCCCCGCCCTCGAACGGGAACACCTGGAAGGTCGTCGGATCCGGCATGGCCACCATGTCGGACTCGGAGACGCGGGCGAAGCCCTCGATCGCCGAGCCGTCGATGCCCATGCCCTCCTCGAAGGCGGACTCGAGCTCGGCCGGCGCCACCGAGACGCTTTTCAACGTGCCCAGCACATCGGTGAACCAGAGCCGGACAAAACGGATGTCGCGCTCCTCGAGCGTACGAAGCACGAACTCCTGCTGTCGGTCCACGTCAACCCCTTGAACTTGCCCGGCGGTCAGTCTCTCCCGGTCCCGTTACGCCGAGATTACGCTGACCAACGCCCTGGCGCGCGTCCCGGGTAAGGGCCGATGTTGATCTCAGACAGTACGGCAGGTACCCACAGCATGACATGCCAACACTGAGCAAGAATGAATGCATGCCTTCGTTGCGCCTTGCCCTCGCCCAGGTGAACTCGACCGTCGGCGACATCGCCGGCAACGCCGCATCGGTCCGCCGCTGGACCCGGCGGGCCGCGGACTCCGGCGCCCAGCTGGTCGCGTTCCCCGAGATGATGCTGACCGGTTATCCCATCGAGGACCTGGTTTTCCGGGATTCCTTCGTGGCCGCCTCGCAGGACGCGCTGCGGCAGCTGGCCACCGACCTGGCCGCCGACGGCCTCGGTGACGTGGCGGTCGTGGTCGGCTACGTCGACGCGGACGGCCCCGCGCCGACCAGCTCCGACGCGGTCCGCGGCCGCGGCCGGCGCGACGCCTCCGCGCTGCTGCTCGGCGGCAAGGTCAAGGCCACGTACTTCAAGCACCACCTGCCCAACTACGGCGTCTTCGACGAGGACCGCTACTTCGAGCCGGGCGACTCGCTGACCGTCGTCCGCTTCGGCGGGATCGACGTGGCGCTCACCGTCTGCGAGGACGTCTGGCAGGCCGGCGGCCCGTTCGCCGCGGCCCGCCGGGCCGGGGTGGGACTCGTGGTCAACATCAACGCCTCGCCGTACGAGCTGAACAAGGACGAGGTCCGGCTGCCGCTCATCCAGCGCCGGGCCGCCGAGGCCGGCGCCACCGTCGCGTACGTGAACATGGTCGGCGGCCAGGACGAACTCGTCTTCGACGGCGACTCGGTGATCGTCAACGCCCGCGGTGAGCTGCTCGCCCGCGCCGGTCAGTTCGCCGAGGAACTGCTCGTGCACGACGTCGAGATCGAACCGGCCCCGGCCACCGGCACCCCGCCGCCCGCCCCGGCCACCTCGGCCGAGTCGCTGCGCGGCGAGGACAGCGGCGCCGACGACATGGGCATCGAGCGCGTCGAGCTCGACCAGCAGCCGCGCCCGGTCACCGACGGCCCGGCGGTCGGCGGCATCGCCGAGCGGATCACCGACGAGGCCGAGATCTGGTCGGCGCTCACCCTCGGGCTGCGCGACTACGTCGACAAGAACGGCTTCCGCTCGGTGACCTTCGGCCTCTCCGGCGGCATCGACTCCGCGGTCGTCGCGGCGATCGCGGTCGACGCGCTCGGCCCGGAACGCGTGGTCGGCGTCTCGATGCCCAGCGGGTACTCCTCCGCCCACTCCAAGGACGACGCCGCCGACCTGGCCAAACGCACCGGCCTGGACTACCGCACCGAGCCGATCCAGCCGATGGTCGACGCGTTCCTGGCCAACATGTCGCTGTCTGGCCTCGCGGTGGAGAACCTGCAGGCCCGGGTCCGCGGCGTGATCCTGATGGCGCTGTCGAACCAGGAGGGCCACCTCGTGCTGACCACCGGCAACAAGAGCGAGCTGGCGGTCGGCTACTCCACGCTGTACGGCGACTCGGTGGGCGGCTTCAACCCGCTCAAGGACGTCCCCAAGACGCTGGTGTGGAAACTCGCGCGCTGGCGCAACGCGGACGCCGCGCGGCGCGGTGGCGAGCCGCCGATCCCGGAGAGCTCGATCACCAAGCCGCCGTCCGCGGAGCTGCGCCCGGGCCAGGTCGACTCCGACTCGCTGCCCGACTACGAGGTGCTGGACGCGATCCTCACCGGTTACATCGACCGCGACGAGGGCCGCGCGGAGCTCATCGCCGCCGGTCACGACGCCGCGCTGGTCGACCGGACGCTGCGCATGGTGGATATCGCCGAGTACAAGCGCCGCCAGTCCGCACCGGGTACAAAGATCTCCATCAAGGCCTTCGGCCGCGACCGCCGGCTCCCGATCACCAACAGATTCCGCGAGGGTGTGTGATCGGCTCCACGAACCCCTGACCACGAAGCGGTTCCCGGTGCGACGATCGGTCGTACCCGGGGACCGCATTCGGCGGCCTCGAGGGAAGGAGATCACCATGTCCGACGTGCCCACCCTGTACGGCGGCCCACCGACCCGCCGCGTGCGGACCCGCGACCTGATCGCGGCCAAGGAACGCGGCGACCGCTGGGCCATGCTCACGTCCTACGACCAGTACACCGCCGCGATCTTCGACCGCTCGGGCATCCCGGTGCTGCTGGTCGGCGACTCGGCCGCCAACAACGTCTTCGGCCACGAGACGACACTGCCGATCACGGTCGACGAGCTGATCCCTCTGGTACGCGCGGTCGTGCGCGCCACGAAGACGCCGCTCATCGTGGCCGACCTGCCCTTCGGGTCGTACGAGGAAGGTCCGGTGCAGGCCCTGCGTACCGGCGTGCGGTTCATGAAGGAAACCGGCGCCCACGCGGTCAAGCTGGAGGGCGGCCGCCGGGTCGCCCCGCAGATCGAGGCGCTGACCGGGGCCGGCATCCCGGTGATGGCGCACATCGGCTTCACGCCGCAGCGCGAGCACGCCATCGGCGGCTACCGCGTCCAGGGCCGGGGCAGCGACGCCGAGAAGGTGCTCGCCGACGCGCGGGCGGTGACCGGGGCGGGCGCGTTCGCGGTGGTGCTCGAGATGGTGATGGGCGAGGTCGCCGCGCAGATCACCAAGGAACTGCCGATCCCGACCGTGGGCATCGGCGCGGGCCCGGACACCGACGCCCAGGTGCTGGTCTGGCAGGACATGGCCGGTCTGCGCGAGGGTACGGCGCCCCGGTTCGTGAAGCGCTACGCCGACATGGCGGGGCTGCTCGGCGACGCGGTCAAGCAGTTCTCCGACGAGGTCCGCACCGGCGAGTTCCCGGCCGCGGAACACACCTTCTAGGACAAAACCCCATGTGGCACGGCTCGGGCAAGATCGCTACGGTGGCATTCCGTACCACGGAGGTGTCCATGTCCGTTCCTGCCCGAGTCGGCCTCGCCACCCTCGGCGTGGCCAGCGTCGCCCGCGCGACCGAGTTCTACGAGTCGCTCGGCTGGCGCCTGTCGAAGGCGTCGGTGCCCGGGGTGGTGAGCTACTTCCACACCTCCGGCGGCCGCCTCTCCCTCGTCGCCACCAGCGACCTGACCGTCGACGCGGGCCTGCCCAACCGCACCGTGTCGTCCCACGTCCCGGACGGCACCCGCGCCACCATGCTCAGCATCGCGGTCGACAGCCCGCACGCGGTGGACGACGCACTGCGCTCGGTCGTGCAGGCCGGGGCGACCCTGGTCCGCGCCGGCCTGCCCACCGAGTCCGGCGGCTACCTCGGTTACTTCACCGACCCCGACGGGCACCTCTGGGAGATCACCCACCACCCGGACTGGCCGCTCGACGACGTCGGCGCGCCTCTGCTTCCCTGACCGAGGAGTCACCGTGCAGGCGATCGTCTTCAGCGAGACCGGCGACACATCCGTGCTCCAGCTCGTCGAACGGCCCACCCCGGAACCCGGCCCCGGCCAGGTCCGCGTGCGGATCATCCGCTCCGGCGTCAACCCCACCGACTGGAAACGCCGATCCGCCGGCGAGCTGCCGTTCCCCGAGCTCACCCCCGACCAGGACGGCGCCGGCACCATCGACGCGGTCGGCCCGGACATCACCGCGTTCCGCCCCGGCGACCGGGTCTGGGTCATGCTGGCCGCCCACAACAGCCCCTACGGCACCGCCGCCGAGTTCACCGTCATCGCCGCCGAGCACGTCTTCCCCCTCCCCGACCCGATCTCGTACGACGCGGGCGCGTCGATGGGCGTACCCGCGGTCACCGCGCACCGGGCCCTGACGGTGGCGGAGGACGGCCCCCGGCGCCTCTCCCCCGGCGCCCTCGACGGCCGCACGGTCCTGGTCGCGGGCGGCGCGGGAGCCGTGGGCCACGCGGCGATCCAGCTCGCCCGATGGGCCGGCGCCACGGTGATCACGACGGTCAGCAGCCCCGAGAAGGCGGCCCTGGCCACCGCGGCCGGGGCGCATCACGTGGTCAACTACCGCGAGGCAGAGCCGGCGGCGGCGATCCGGGCCGTCGCCCCGGACGGGGTCGATCTGATCGTCGAGGTCTCACCGGCCACCAACGCCGCGCTGAATCAGGCGGTCGCGGCCAATCACGCGACCATCGCGATCTACGCCAACAACGGCGGGGACACGGTCGCGTTCGACATCCGGCCGCACATGATGCTCAACACCCGGATTCAGTTCCTCATCCTTTACACCGTCGGGGCCGAGGCTCTGCGCGCCGCGGGCGAGGATGTCACGTCGGCGCTGATCGACGGGGCGTTGCCGGTCGGGGCTGAGCACGGGCTGCCGTTGCATCACTTCCCGTTGCACCTGACCGGCGATGCGCATGCCGCTGTCGAGGCGTCCGTCGTGGGCAAGGTTCTGATCTCCGTCGCTGATTGACGCGGTGGGGTCGGTCACCCCGCGACGATCTCGGTATCAGCCGGGAAGGTGGGTGAAGAGGACTTCCCGGGTGGTGGGGTCGGCCTTTGTCAGCTGGACCTGGGTTCGGGTTCCCAGGGGGAGGCTGCCTTCGCAGCGGGCTTGGACTGCGGGGGTGTCGATCGCTACCGTGCCGCTCTTTCTGCCTTTGTCGTCCACGTCCAGGACCGCTGCTTCGAAGGTGCTGCCTACCTGGTTCTGGAGCAGGACCGCTTCGGCCAGGGATACGGCGGCCCGGTCGGCTGCTGAGGCTGTGCGGCCGGTGGTGGTCATGGTCCTGGGGAGTCTTGGCAGGGCTTCGCGGGCCCAGGCGGGGATCTCGCGGGCCTCGTGGAGGGCCAGGCAGACCTCGGTGGCGTAGCGGTCGGCCAGGCGGCGCAGCGGGGCCGTGACGTGGGCGTACGGGGCTCCCACTCCGCCGTGGGTGGTCAGCTCGGGGGCCGTACCGTCGAAGGCGGTGTAACCGGCACCGCGCAGCAGCTCGGCGGCCTGGTTGAGGAACGCGGCTCCGCGTGGGTCGGCCGGCTCGACGGACGCCACGACCGCGCCGACCGTCGCCCCGTCCGGCCAGGCGACCGCCAGTGAGCGGGCGGCGGCCTTCAGTTTGTCGACCGCTTCGGGGCGTGGTGCGGGCATCGTTCGCAGCAGCCCGGTCCCGCCTTCGAGCATCAGGGACGCCGCGGCCATGCCGGTCAGCAGTGAGATCTGCGCGTTGTCGCTCTCGACGGGCAGCTGTGCTCGCAGGATCAGCCGCCAGCCGTCCCCGTCAGGCTCCACTTCCTGCTCGGGCAGGGGAAGGTTGACCGCGCCCCGGGCGGCGGCATTCTTGGCGAGCAGCGTTCCTATCTCGCTCAGCAGCGCGACCGCTTCGGGTGCTCTGCCCTCGTCGGCGGCCACCTGCAGGTCCGGATAGTTCAGCTGGGCCCGGCTACGGACCCGGGCCCGTTCGACGGTGACGGCGGTGATGGCACCGGAGTCGTCCAGGTCGATGGTCCAGAGGATCGCGGCCCGGTCCACACCGGGCAGCAGGCTGACGGCATCCTCACTCAGCACCGGCGGGTGCAGCGGAACCTTCCCGTCCGGCAGATAGATCGTCTGCCCCCGCACCCAGGTCTCCGCCTCGAGCGCCCCACCGGGCCGGACATAGGCGGCGACATCCGCGATCGCATACCGCACCCGGAAACCGCCACCGTCGGCCCGCGACAGATGCACGGCCTGGTCCAGGTCCCGCGAACCGACCGGGTCGACGGTGACGAACGGGATGTCCGTCCGGTCGGTGGGCGGCAGCGCGGTGGCCACCGCCGCCCGCGCCTCGGCCACCGCCTCGGCGGGAAACTCGCCCGGCAGATCCAACTCCGTCCGCAGCACGGAAAAATCAATGCGCGGAGCCAGCACACGAACAATAGGCACGGCTCATTCCTAACACGCAAAGGGCCGCGCCGAAATCGGCGCGGCCCGAGATCTGCGGTCCGGTTCAGCGTTTCACGGTGGCCTTGCGAGATCCTCCGGTACGCCCATTGCCCGCGGCCGTAGCCTGACGAGCGGCAGCAGCCCCGGCCGGCTTCGCAACCCGGCCGGCATTGGTCGCAGAATTCTTGGTCATCCCCGCGGACTTCGCATTCCCGGCCTTGACCCCGGCCCCCGTACGCCCGTTGGCGCCGGCATTCCCGGCAGCGCGCCCGGCCGTGGTGACCCGGGTGGCGGGAGACGCATTAGCAGCAGCCTTGCCGGCAGCAGACTTGGCAGCCCGCGAAGCCTTGACCGCGGCCGCCGTAGCCTTGGCCGCGGCAGCCCTGACCGCCGCCGACTTCGCATCCGCCGAAACCGAACCCGCGGCCTGCCCCCCAGCCGACACAGCCCCCGCCGCCGTCTTGCCAGCAGCCGCCTTACCCCCGACCGCCTTACCCGCGACCGCCTTACCCGCGACCGCCTTACCCACGGCCGCGTTACCCCCGACCGCCTTACCCACGGCCGCCCTGCCCGCAGCTGCCTTGCCCGCCGCCGACTTGCCCGCCGCCGACTTGCCCGCGGTCGCCGCTCCCGCAGCCGGCTTGGCCGCTGCCTTACCCCCAGCTGCCGTCTTACCCGCGGCTACCTTGACCGCGACCGCCTTCAACCCCGCCGACGTGGCCGCAGCACCCTTACCCGTCGCCGTTTTGACCCCAGCCGGCTTGGTCCCAGCCGACTTGGTCGCGGCCGTCGTGGTCCCAGCCTTGGCCGCCGTGACCGCCGCGCTCTTCATCGAAGCGTTCTTGCCCGGAACGTTCTTCACCGCGGTCCTGGTGGCCGCGGCCTTGGTGGCCGTGGTCTTGGTAGCCGTGGTCTTGGTGGCCGTGGTCTTCGTAGCAGCAGCCTTCTTCGCCACGGTCTTTCCCGCGGCGGGCGCTGACGGGCCAGCCGGCTTCATCGAACTCCGCTTCGCAGCGGTCGACGTGGCAACAGCCTTCTTGGCCACACCGGTCGCCTTGACCGCGGCGGTCTTGGACGCGGCACCTCGGGCCGGCGCCGACTTCACCACGGCCCGGGCCGCACCGGCCTTCACCGCCCCGGCCTTCGCAGAGCCGGCCTTCGCGGAACTGGCCTTCGCGGAACTGGCCTTCACCGGGCTCGACTTGGCCGCGGTCTTGGCGCCAATGGCCGACGGCGTTGTTGCCTTCGCCGGTGCCGACGTGGTCGCTGCCCTCTTCGCAGCAGCCGGCTTCGCGGTGGTCGGCTTGACGGTAGCGGCCTTGGCCGGGGACGTTGCCGTCCGCGCGGCGGCGGTCGTCCGGGCCTTGGTCGCGGTCTTCGTCGCGGGTGCCCGCTTGGCCGTGGTCTTGGTCGCCGGAGCCTTCGTGGTGGCCGACGCCTTCGAGCCGACCGGCTTGGCGATGGCCCGCTTCGCGCCGGTTGCCGAGGTGGCCGCAGCAGTCCGCTTCGCCGCCGTCGCGGTGGTCACCGGAGCCGCGGTCTTGCCGGCCGCTGCCGTGCGCTTGGCGGCGGGCGTCCGGCCGACAGTCGCGCGGGCGGCGGAAGTCTTGGTGGTGCCTGAGGTCGCGGCGGCCGTACGCTTCGCCGCGGACTTGGTGGCGGCGGCAGCCGTGCGCTTCGCGGCCGTGGGCTTGATCGCAACCACGCCGGCCGCGACAGCCTTGGCCGCGGTGGGCTTGGCCGCAACGGTCTTGGCCGTGGTGGGCTTGGTGGTGACAGCCTTGGTGGTGACCCGCTGGGCGGCGGCTTTCGTCGCCGGCACCGACTTGGCGGCGGGTTTTCTCGGCGCCGCCGGGGTGGCGGTGCCTGCGGCCCGGGCCGGGGTGGCCCGGGTCGCGGCTGCCCGGGCCGGGGCAGCCTTCTTGGTAGCGGCCATGGGGAAGTTCCTCCTTGCGAATGACTGCGGGCTCGTCTCCGCCTGGAGACCGAAGATTCCGGCGTGGACACCGTGCGCGGGCCGGTGGACCGCGCGATCGGGTCCTGCCGGCCTAGCTGACCTCCCCGGTCCAGCGGGCATCCTCGGAATCCCACGCCGCGTTGCGCTTCTCGACGGTGTCGAGTGCCCGCGTGGCGTCGTCGGCGGAGGCGTACGGACCGAGCCGGAACTGTGACGGACACACGTCGTCGCCGGACTCGACCCGCTTGTGGCGGAGGCACCAGAAGTAGCCGCCGCCGGGCCCACTGTCGTTCATGACATCACTGTGCACCTCAAACCGGCCATGCGCTACCGATTCGCACAAAAAGACCCATTTTTCCATAATGGAGCGTCGCAAAGACCCCCCGAAGGAACGACAAAAAAGTCCCGCCCCACCGAAATGGCGGGACGGGACCGGCAGCAGAAAGGCGGTCAGCGCAGGGTTGCGGCGACCAGCTCGGCGACCTGGACCGCGTTGAGGGCGGCACCCTTGCGGAGGTTGTCGTTGGACATGAAGAGGGCCAGGCCGTTGTCGACCGTCTCGTCGTTGCGGATCCGGCCCACGTACGTCGGGTCCTGGCCGGCCGCCTGCAGCGGGGTCGGGATGTCGCAGAGTTCGACGCCGGGGGCGGACGCCAGCAGCTCGGTCGCCCGGGCCGGGCTGATCGGGCGGGCGAAGCGGGCGTGGACCTGCAGGGAGTGACCGGTGAAGACCGGGACGCGGACGCAGGTGCCGGAGACCTTGAGGTCCGGGATGCCGAGGATCTTGCGGCTCTCGTTACGCAGCTTCTGTTCCTCGTCGGTCTCGCCGAGGCCGTCGTCGACGATCGAGCCGGCGAGCGGCAGGACGTTGAACGCGATCGGGCGGGCGAACGAGCGGGGTGCCGGGAAGTCGACCGCGCTGCCGTCGTGGACGAGCTCGAGGGCCCGGTCGGCGACCTTCTTGACCTGCTCGTCGAGCTCGGCCGCACCGGCCAGGCCGGCACCGGAGACGGCCTGATACGTGGTGGCGACCATGGCGACGAGACCGGCTTCGTCGTGCAGCGGGCGCAGCACCGGCATCGCGGCCATGGTGGTGCAGTTGGGGTTGGCGATGATGCCCTTGGGGCGGTTCGCGATGGCGTCCGGGTTGACCTCGGCGACGACGAGCGGGACGTCCGGGTCCATCCGGTACGCCGACGAGTTGTCGATCACGACGGCACCGGCCTCGGCGACGCGCGGGGCGTACTCCTTGGAGCTGCCCTTGCCGGCGGAGAACAACACGATGTCCAGGCCGCGGTAGTCCGCGGTGGCGGCGTCCTCGACGGTCACCTCGCCGTCGCGCCAGGGCAGGGTGCGTCCCGCCGAGCGCGCGGACGCGAAGAGACGGAGCTGGTCAACCGGGAATTCGCGCTCGGCCAGGATGCGGCGCATAACGCTGCCGACCTGCCCCGTCGCGCCCACAATGCCGATCCTCATGGGCACAAAGCTACGGCCCCGGCACCACGTACGGAAATCGGTAAAACGACCGCGTCTCAGATCTCAGGATTTTGCTCCCGAAATACGGGACGCGGTCGTAGCGTCGGTGCCATGGCTGCCGTCTACACACATGGGCATCACGAATCGGTCCTGCGCTCCCACCGCTGGCGCACCGCAGAAAATTCGGCGGGCTACCTCCTGCCCCACCTGACCTCCGGCGCCACCCTGCTGGACGTCGGGTGCGGTCCCGGCACGATCACCGCGGAACTCGCGACGCACATCACACCCGGGCGCGTCACCGCACTGGAGCGCACCGAGGACGCGCTCGCCCTGGCCCGGGCTGAGGTCGCCGGCCGTGGGCTGACGACGGTGGACTTCGTCGTCGGCGACGTGCACGCCCTCGAGTTCCCGGACGACACGTTCGACGTGGTGCACGCCCATCAGGTGCTGCAGCATGTCGGCGACCCGGTCCAGGCGCTGCGCGAGATGCGCCGGGTCACCAGGCCGGGCGGCATCGTCGCGGTCCGTGACAGCGACTACGCCGCGTTCACCTGGTTCCCGCAGCTGCCGGAGCTGGACGAGTGGCTCGATCTGTACGAACGGGTCGCCCGCAGCAACGGCGGCGAACCCGACGCGGGCCGGCGGCTGCTCTCCTGGGCCCGCGCGGCCGGCTTCACCGACGTGACGCCGTCGTCGAGCACGTGGTGCTTCGCCACCCCCGGGGACCGGGCGTGGTGGGGCGGCCTCTGGGCGGACCGGATCCTCGCATCCGACCTGGCGCGCCAGGCGCTGGACAGCGACGCCGCGACCCAGGAGGACCTGGAACGCATCTCGGCCGGCTGGCGGACGTGGGCCGCCGACCCCGACGGCTGGATGTCATTGCTGCACGGCGAGCTGATCCTGAAGGTCTAGGCGGTCCTGGGCTTGTAGGACCAGTGCCAGGGCTCGCGGGGGACACTCTCCGTGAAGCCGTACTTCTCCCCGTTGGCCCGCATCCAGGTCTGTGCCTTGGAGTTGAGGTCGAGGTCGGTCGCCATGCCCCAGCCGTGTTCGCTGGTGCCGGGTTTGGCGGCCAGCCCGCCCTGGGAGTACAACCCCTTGCGTTTGGCCAGGTCGACCTGCTCCTCGTACGGCCGGTAGGAGTCGGTGATGCCGATGGTCACGCCGTCGGCCTTGGCGTCCGCCATCATCTGGTTCAGCGATTGCGCCGCCGGCGCCCAGAGCTTGTGGCCGGTGCTGCCGACTTTCTCCAGCGCGTTCGCCGGGATCTTGCCGTTCCCGTACGCCGCGAGCTCGGTCGGAATCCCCTTGCCGTTCAACGAGTACGTTTTGTCCGCCGGGGCCGCTGCCGTGGTCGCCTGCGCCGCCGAGGTCGCCTGCGCTCCCATGGCGCTCTGCAGCGCGGTGGCGAACGAGGCCCCCGAGGCCGTCGTGGCCCCGGAGCCCCCGGCCGCGGTCGTCGTCGTGGCCGACGGCTTGGTCGCCTGCTGGGTCTGCATGGCGATCATCCGGCTCTGGATGGCCGCGATCCGACTGTTGACGCCCTCGATCCCCACAGCGAACCCCCGCGCTCGACCGGCTGACCCCTGCCTGTTCGGCGCAACCGGAAAATAACTGAGCGGCTACCGCGGAAGTCAGACCGCCAGCGGCAGGTCGATGGTGTGCGCGGTGTGCGACACCTTGGCCTGCAGGTAGCGCACGTTGGCGTCGGAGGCGTGCACCCCGGTCGGCTGCACCGAGCGCACGGACACGCCGAGCTCGCGCAACTGCCCGGCCTTGTCCGGGTTGTTGGTCAGCAGGTCGGCCTCGGTCACGCCGAGCACCGAGAGCATCTGCGCCGCGGCGGTGTAGTCGCGTTCGTCATCGGCGTGCCCGAGTGCGCGGTTCGCCTCGTACGTGTCCATGCCGAGGTCCTGCAGCGCGTACGCGTCGAGTTTGGCGTAGAGCCCGATGCCCCGGCCCTCCTGGCGCAGGTAGAGCAGGTAGCCGCCGGTCTCGGCGATCCGCTCGACGGCCTCGCGCAGTTGCGGGCCGCAGTCGCAGCGCTCGGAGCCGAAGACGTCGCCGGTCATGCACTCGGAGTGCGGCCGGACCAGCGGCACGGCCCCGGGGGAACCGAGCTTGAGGGCCAGGTGCTCCTTGCCGTCGGCGAGGCCGTCGAACGTGATGACCTCAGCCGTGGTGGCATAGCCGTCCGCGAACTTCAGCGGGACGGTGACGCGACTACGAATACCCAGAGACATGTACGCGCTCCCTTAGCACTTGACGCTTCAAGTACAGGTACGACCGTACCCGGCACTTGTTAAGGGATCCACGCAGGAAACGTCACATCGGATCAAGGGTTGAGTGAGGGAATCGTCACGGGCTCGCGGACCTCGTTGCCCTCGATCCGGTCCCGGACCTCCAGATCGAGCTCCGAAACCCGGTCGCTGCGGTTCGGCAGCAGGTTCGTGACCAGCACGAGGAGGCAGCCGACCCCGGCGTACAGGCCGAGCACGAGCAGGTGCGAACCGATCGGCGCGGCCGGGAAATACAGATCGTCGCGAACCGCCTGCACCCCCGCACCGGTCGGCAGATTCTCCCCGAGCACCCGGCCGAACGCCGGCAGGAACTCGGGCAGGATGCTGGCCCCCGAGATGACCGTGCCGATCGTGAAGTACAGCGCACCGACCAGCGCGCCGGCCGGGCCCAGCAACGCCACAGCGCCCGCGGTCGAGCCGGTGATGGCCAGCGACACGAGCGCGAAGATGGCGAACATCTCCGCGTGGTTCGCGCCCGCTCCGACCCCGAACCAGCTCATGGACCAGAGGACCACGGCCGCCGAGCTCACCGCGTACAGGAAAAGGGTTGTCAGGTGCCCGGCCGCCCGCCTCCAGGAACGTCGCGTCCGGGGGATGAGCCGGCCCAGGCCGAGCGAAGCGATGGTGCCGCCCAGGGCGAGCGCCTGGGTGAGGAAGCCGAGCGAGGCACCGCTGACGTCGTCGGCGGGCAGCGGGACGACGTCGGTGATCTGCGGTGGCGTCGCGAGCAGCTGGGCCTGCGCGACCGAGACGGTGTCACCCTGCTGCGCGAGCGCCTTGAGCTGCTCGGCGTTCTGCTGTGCGACGACCGTCGTGTACGTGGTGCGCAGCAGCGTCGCGGCGGCCGGCCCGGCGGCACCCGCGGTATAGAGGTGCGGTTGCGCGGCGGTCACGTCGACCCCGCCGTACACCTCCCGGCGTTTGATCGCGGTGTCCAGCTCCGTCACCGAGGCGAAGACGTCGACCCGGAAGACCCCGTTCTGCTCCAGCAGGTCGATCACCGCGGCCTGCTTGGCGGCCGGGGAGACCAACCCGACGGGTACGTCACGAGGGGTCGCCTTGTGGCCCATGCCCAGGTAATACGCGGTCAGCACCAGCTGCACCACGGCCCCCGCCACGCACACCACCAGCGCGAACCGCCGGAACTGGCGTACCGAACTGATCGCATCGTCCCCCTCGGCCATCCCTCCAGCATCGCCGAGAAGATCACCGCCCATCGCGATGATCGGGAAACTACTCCCGCGTTCGTGCCAGAGCGACATTCCCGGCGACGGGTGACGCAACGGACCGGGCAGGGTCGGTGGGGTCAGCACGCGTCGAGCACATCGTCGAAGGGATCCCATCATGCGCTCCACCACCTGCCTCGCGCTCCGCCTCCTCCCGGTGGCCGCTGTCGCTGTCGTCGCGGCTGGCTGCGCCTCCACCACCACGCCCGCTCTTCCTGCCGCTGCGCCTCTTTCCTCCGCCGCGCCCGCCACCACGACGGCCTCCGTCGCCGCTGTTTCCTCCTCCTCCTCGAAAGACCCGGCGGGCTGCCGGACCGCGGACATGTCGGCCGAGCTCGAGGGTTTCCCCGCCCCGGAGAAGAGCACCATCACCATGGCGTCGCTGCAGATCGGCTCGCTGCAGCCCATCCGCCAGGGCGTCGTCGCCTGGTGATCCGGGTACGCGCTTCTGTCGGGGATCCGCCTGCGCGTTCCCGGCAGGGCGCCGCCGCCCTAGGCTTCGAGGAGTCTGGTTGCGCTGGAGGCGATCACGATGACCACTACTCATCCCCTCACCGTCCATCCCCTCACCGCTCAGGCGCCCGCGGCAGCGGCGGTCGCCCGCCCGGTCGACGCGGTCGCCGGTCTCCTCCCCGGTCGCGCTCACGCCGACGCCGCGATGAGATCCCTGTCGGACGCGGGCTTCATCCCCCGGCCGATCCGCCCCCAGCAGGCCGGGCCCTGCCACCTGCGGGACTGGGGCCGCGACGCCACCATCATGAACCTGTACCTCGCGGGCTGGCAGCAGGGTCACATCCTGCTCATCGTCCCGGCCGCCCCGGCGGCCCGCGAGACGATCGGCCGGCTGCTCAGCCACCACCGTGGCCACGCGATCTACTACTTCGCGCGCACCGGTGTCGAATCCCTCAGCGCCCTGACCTGACCTCAGCGCCCTGACCTCAGCGCCCGGGAATGGCGGTCCGTCAATTCTCAGGTCGTGGACGGCCCGCTTCGCGAATCCCGCCCGGGCGGTCTCGGGAGGACCGATCCCGCACGCCCGAATTCCCCGCGGGCTCCGCAACGGGCGCCGCCGCCGGAATCGGCACGAAGGCCGGCGTGAATGCATCAAATAATGATTCACCAGGCATGACGTCCCGTTCCGGACCGTGACACCCGACGTTGCGGCGACCGCGGCGGCCGCCCCGCCACCTGCCGGGCGGGGCCGGGACCTGCGGTCGCTCACCACGCTGCCGCCGGACGATCTCCGGCCTGCGCAGATCCACCGTATCAGCTGGTGAAGACCACTGTCCGGTGAGGACTATCAAACGGCTGGAAGCGCTCCTCACCCGGGTGCGTGTCTGTGAGTCTCCCCTCCGGATGCCCCTGTTGACGTGCAAGTTGCACACTCATAGTGTCTGCTATGTGACCGCGGGTACCCCATGGGTACGATTTTCCGCGCTGTCCGTCGCGTGGTGAGCGCTTGTTGATCGACCGGCCGCGAGGAGTTCCTGGTGAGTGTCAGAATCGGTATCAACGGTTTCGGGCGCATCGGTCGCACCCTTATGCGTATCGTCAGCCAGGCCCTCGATCCCGGAATCACGGTGGTCGCCATTAATGACATCGCGGCGCCGGATCGGCTGGCCTACGGCTTGAAACGGGACAGCTTACGTGGCCGTTTCGGCGGCACCGTCGCCACGCGTCCCGGGCAGCTGATCGTCAACGACCGCTCGATCCGGGCGTTCCAGGAGCAGCAGCCCAGCCGGATCCGGTGGGCCGACGAGGGTGTCGACGTCGTCATCGAGGCGACCGGGCGCTTCCGCGGCGGTGACCTCGCCCGCGCCCACATCAGCCACGGCGGCGCCCGCAAGGTGCTGATCAGTGCTTCCGCCGACAACCCGGACGCGTACCTGGTGTGGGGGGCCAACCAGGACAGCTACGACCCGGACCGGCACGATGTGGTCTCGCCCGCCTCCTGCGGGGTGAACGCCCTGTCCGTGATGGCGAAAGTGCTGCTCGACCGGTACGACCTGCACAGCGTGCACACCTCGGTGATCCTGGCGATGCAGGGCTGGCAGAAGGTGCACGACCAGTCCGTCGGCACCTCCCGCGACGACCCGCGGCTGGGCCGGGCCGGCGCGCAGAGCACCATCCCGCACGATCATGTGGCGGGTGACCTGGTCAGCGTCGTGCTGCCGCGGCTCGGCGAGATCTGCCACAGCTACTACTGCGTACCCACGCCGGTGGGGTCCCTGGCCGAGCTGGGCGGGCAGATCGACCGCCGGGTCACGGTCGAGGACGTGAACCGGGCGATGGCCGAGGCGGCGGCCGGGCCGATGCGTGGCCTGATCGACTACGAGCCGGACCCGACCGTGTCGATCGACGTGCTCGGCAACCCGGCCTCCTGCCTGTTCGACCCGGCCGGCACCCGGGTCACCGCCGACGGCCGGGTCAAGGTCCGGGGCTGGTTCGACAACGAATGGGGCTTCTCCCACCGGCTGCTGGACCTGGCCCGCCTGCTGGGGGAACGTGAGTCCGTGCCCGCGGGCGCCCGTCTGCATCCCGCCGTCGTGTAGAAAGACCTGGTGATCAACAGCAACGCGCTCGAGACCGCGACCCGGCGACTGCACGGCCGGGTCCGGTCGACGCCGGTCCTCGACACCGGGTCCGTGCTCTACAAGCTCGAACTGCTGCAGCACGCCGGCTCGTTCAAGACCCGCGGCATGTTCAACAAGATCCTCGCCGCGGCCGAGCGGGGTCTGCCGGCGTCGGGCATCATCGCGGCCTCGGGTGGCAACGCCGGGCTGGCCGCGGCCTACGCGGCACGCGAGCTGGGCGTCCGCGCCGAGATCTACGTGCCGGAGACCGCACCGCCGGTCAAGGTCGCGAAACTCGCCAAGCTGGGCGCGTCGGTCACCCAGACCGGCCATGAGTACGCGGAAGCGTACGCGGCGGCGATCGTCCGGTCCGAGGAGTCCGGGGCGGTCTTCTGTCACGCGTACGACGACGCGGACATGGTCGCCGGCAACGGCACGCTGGGCCTGGAACTGCTGGACCAGGCGTCGTTCGACACCGTGCTGGTCGCCGTCGGCGGCGGTGGCCTGATCGCGGGCGTCGTCGCGGCCCTGAACGGCAAGAAGAAGGTCGTCGCGGTCGAACCGGTCACGGCGCGGGCCCTGAGCGCCGCCCTCGCCGCGGGCGCTCCGGTGGACGTGCCGGTCTCGGGGGTCGCGGCGGATTCCCTCGGCGCGCGGCGGATCGGCCGGATCGCGTACGAAACGGCGGTGGAAACGTCTTTGACCTCGGTGCTCGTCGACGACGACGCCATTGTGGAGGCCCGTCGCCATCTGTGGGACGAGTACCGGCTGGCGGTCGAGCACGGAACGGCGGCCGCCCAGGCGGCCCTGACCTCGGGCGCTTACGTGCCCGCCCCGGACGAACGGGTGGTGGTGCTGTTGTGCGGCGCGAACACGAACCCCTCGGACCTCAGCTGAAACCGATCGCCCATTGGCGACGCCCTCACGGAAGGCCGGACCGATCGTGGATGAGAATGCCTGGCCCGAGATCTCGGCGGCGATCGCCGGGGCCCCCTATCCGGTCGATGTCCTGCCCGCCGAACCGGCCCGGGCGGCGGCCTGCCTGACCGCGCTGGGCGGTCTCACCACCAGGTCCTGGCTCGGCGCCGTGGTCGCTTCCTCCGGTGGCATTCTCGTGGACCACGGCTGGGTGCGCGTGCTCGGCAGCGGCCACGACGGCCTGCCCGAGGTGATCGCCCAACCCGACGGTGTCGTCGTCGCGCACGACGTTCTCGGCGGCCGTTTCGCCTGGGTCCAGCCGGCCCCGCAAGCCCGGCCGACGGTGCACTATTTCGGCCCGGACGCCTTGAGCTGGCTCGACCTCGACCAGGGTTACACGGCCTGGTTGTCCGCCGTTCTCAGCGGCGGCCTGACCGGTTTCTACGCGTCGTTGCGCTGGCCCGGCTGGCCGGCCGAGGTCGCCGAACTCGACCTCGGCCAGGGCATCAGCGCGATGCCGCCACCGTTCACCCGCGAGGGCCGGGACCTGTCCGCGGTCTCCCGCCGGCCGATCCCGATGGCCCAGCTCATCGACCTGTACGACGATCTCGCCACCCAGCTGGGCTGACCGGGCTCAGGCCGGGGTGATCGCCCACGCCCAGCCGGCCCTGTCCCGCGCCGGGTCGTCGGCCTCCGCGGTGACGGTGAACGCCGAACCGGCCGGGAGTTTCATGGCCACGTCCTTGGTGATCTTGCCGGCCGCCGTGCACCGATAACTGACCGCCGTCTGCGTCTGTCCGTTCGTGGCGACCGTACCGTCGCGCAGCGTCTTTCCCGACCGGATGATGAAGCTCATCGTCCCCGGTCCGGCACACCCGAAACTGGCCCGGTAATCCCCCGCCGGGTGCGGCGAGTCCACCGCCTTGTCCCGTTCGGTGGTCACCTTTTCCGGCGCGCTGACCCCGGCGGCGGTCAGCAACCGGGCCGCCTTCTCCGCGTTCGCGACCGATTCGGCACTCGCCGGCACCACCAGATCCGCCACCCGGACGAACTTGAACGAGAAAGCGCCCTTGTCCGAGGCCTGTTTGTCACCGCTCAGGAACACCCGCAGATAGCCGGTCACCGGCTGGGTGAACGCCAACGGCTCCGGATCGGGCCTGTCCGCACATTCCACGGTGCCGGCCGCCAGTTTCGTGTCACCGGCCTGCCCGGCCTTCACCACCACGTCGATCGTGCCCTTTCCCCCACAGTAGACATAGAGCTGATAGTCGTCCGCGGCCATGTCGTTCACGTGGTTCTCGTAATCGGGACTCACCACCCCGGTGGTCCCCATGACGAAAGGTTCCTTCTGCCGGTCGCCGAGCGCGGCATCGGCTGCCGCGAACCGCGACTCCAGCACCGGATCCGGCGACGGGAGCGGCCCTTCCGGCACCCATAGTTCCGCCGACGGCGGTGGCGGCGCGACCGGCAGAGGAGCGATCGGCGCGACATCGCCACCACCACCGCCGCCCCCGGCCAGCGCGATCCCCGACGCGATCACCCCGACCGCGACGACCGCCCCGGTCCCGGCCAGAATCCCCCGGCGGCGCCGCACGGTACGGCGTACCTGATCCGTTCCTGGCGCCAGCACCTCCCGCAACGACTCGGTCCGGGCCTGCTTGAGAAGCTGTTCCAGCTGGTCGGTCATCGTGCGCCTTCCCCGGCATCATCGGTCTTCAGGTGAGCGGCCATCGCCAGCCGGGCCCGGTGCAACCAGGACTTCACCGTGCCCTCCGCGACGCGCTCCCGCTCGGCGATCTCCGGCACGGTCAGGTCGGCGACATACCGGAGCACCACCACCCGCCGTTGCTGCTCCGGAAGAATCGCGAGCGCGGCAAGCACCGCCACCCGTTCCGGCCCGGGCCCGGCGACCTGCGGCTCGATGCGCCGCTGCCGATTCAGGAACGCAAAAGCGGATCGGGTACGCCGCCACTTGCTCAACGCCAGATTCCAGGCAACATGACGAACCCAGCCGACCGGGTCCTCGTACCGCGAAATGCTCCGCCACCGGGCGTAAGCCCGGCAAAATGCCTCCTGCACGATGTCGTGCGCTTCCTGCCGATCCCCGAAGTACAAATACAGCTGAACGGTCAGATCGGCATCATGCGCGGCATACAACTCGTCGAACGAAGGGGCCTGATCCACCGGCCTCGCTCCTATGTGGGCACGCTCAGCGCTGGCTGTCACAGCGAGGACACGCACGGCCCCCGGCAATCGTTGCGGATGACTTTCACAACCCCGCCAGCACCCGCCGTACGACCTCCGCGACCGGCCCGGAAGCATCGATCTCGACGGTGGCGGTAGCCCGCAGCAACGGCTCGACCTCGGCCAGGTGCCGAAGGATGGCGGCGAGCTCTTCCGGCCGCTTGCCGTACGGATTGTTGGTCCGCGAGGCGATCCGGGCGAGCAGCACGTCAGCCGGAGCACTCAGCAGGACGACCCGGTCGAACTGCGGGTAGAACCGCCCCTGGTTGCTCTTGCACCCGGCCACGAACAGATGCCCGTCCCGATGCCCGGCCAGCAGACCGGAGACGGCATCCTCCCGCCACACCCAGTCCCGTTCCCCATCAGGCAGCGTCACCCACCGGCTCCACTGCTCGGTGTCGGTGTCCACGACCCGATGCCCCAGCGCACCCAGCGCCGCCAGCACCGTCGACTTCCCGGTCCCCGACATCCCCGTAATCAGAACCCGCGCCACACCCCGACCCTATGCCGGTGCCCATGATTGGATGGGCAGGTGGAGATCACGGTTACCGACGTCCCGGACAAAGAACGCTTCGAGGCACGCGACGAGCAGGGAGACCTGGCCGGCGTCCTCACCTACCAGCTGTCCGGCCCGATCATCGCCTACACCCACACGAAGGTCGAGCCGGCCTTCGAATCCCACGGCGTCGGCTCGGCCCTGGCCAGAGCAGCCATGGAAGACGCCCGCTCGAAGCAGCGCACGGTTGTCCCGATCTGCCCGTTCCTGAGCGGCTGGCTGGACAAACACCCCGAGTATGAAAGCTCAGTGGCCAGGTCGACGAAGCGCATCAAATAGCTTCACCCCGGTAATACCGCTGCCATTGACGGGTGATGCCCTCCGGCGTGAACCCGGTGAAATCCCCGGTAGCCTCGCACTCGCCCAGATACCGCAGTGCGTCGGCAGCTTCCTGGGAGCCGTCCGCTGCCAGGTAGGCCTTGGTGGCTTCGAGCCCCGCGCCGCAGAGCAGCTGCACATCGATCGAGCAGTGCGCGTCGAACCCGGACTCCTTGGCCGCCCAGACGACCAGCGAATCCTCGACCCGGCCGGCGTTGAAAAGCTGCACGCAGCCCAGCTTCATCAGGGCGACATCCTGGTAATAGGGATCCAACTCCCCCTGCTCCCGCAGCACGGCCCGGACAGCGTCCAGATCCGCACCCGCCGGCGTCAGACCAAAACGCAGCAGGCTCGCCTCTTCATCCACGAATCCCCCAGTGCTCGCGATGATTCTGATCGACGAGCTTAGCTACTGCCGCTCGTTTCTCTGCGCCCTGGCGCAAGCGCTGTGCGCCAGGGCGAAAGACCACGCGCGCCCCGGCGGCGAGTGTTGACCGGGCACGGGGTAGGCGCGGATTTCACAAGGAGTGAGTGGCTCGTGAGCGAGAAAATTCTGTCGGGCAAGGTGGCGCTGGTGACCGGGGGCAGCCGGGGGATCGGCGCCGCGACGGCCCGGCGGCTGGCCACGCTGGGCGCGGACGTGGTCATCACCTACGTCGCACAGGCGGAGAAGGCGAAGACGCTGGTCGAAGAACTGCGGTCGCAGGGCATACGCGCCGAGGCCATCCAGGCCGACCAGGCCGACCGCGCGCAGGTGACAGCCATGGTGGACGCGGTCGCTCAACAATTCGGCCGGATCGACATCCTGGTCAACAGCGCCGGAGTCTTCCGGCCCGGCGAGCTCACCGACGCCGTACGCGACGAGCAGGTCGCCATCAACCTGACCGGTGTCGCCGACACGACCTACCGGGCCGTGCGGCACATGGGCGAAGGAGGCCGGATCGTCAACCTGTCGTCCGGCCTGGCCAGCAAGACCTTCGCCGCCGGCATGTCCGACTACGCGGCGACCAAGGCCGCGGTCACGGCGTACACCCGCGGCTGGGCCCAGGATCTCGCCGCGCGCGGAATCAACGTGAACGTGATCGAATGCGGCATCATCGACACCGACATGGCAATGTCGAAGGATTCCGAGGGCGGCCAGTTCATGCTCCAGGCGGTCATCCCGATGCACCGGTACGCCGAGGCCGACGAGGTCGCCGGTGCGGTGGCGTTCCTGGCCGGGCCGGACGCCGCGTACATCACCGGCAGCACCCTCCGCGTCGACGGCGGCGCCCTGGCCTGAGGCCCGGCTCAGAACTCACCGCGGGTCTCGCCGGGCATGCCGCCCAACTCGCGGCGGTCCCCGCGGGTCTCACGAGGCGTGCCGCCCAACTCCCGGCGGTCCCCGCGGGTCTCACGGGGCGTGCCGCCGAACTCGCGGCGGTAGGCGGTGGCGAACGACGCGTGGCTGGCGAACCCGGACGCGTACGCGACCTGCGCGATCGACCGGTTGTCCCAGGCCGAACTGGCCAACCGGGTCCGGGCCAGCCGCAGCCGCTCCGCGCGGATGAGGTCGCGGGAGGTCGTGCCGGCGGCCCGTAGTACGTCCTGCAGATACCGTGCCGACCAGCCCAGAGCCCGGGCGATGCCGGTGATGGAGAGGTCGGGGTCGGCAGCATGACGGCGGACATACTGCCTCACCTGCGCCTCGACCTCTCTGCGCTGAGCGGCCGGCGCCGAGTCGCCGGCACCCTCGGCGACCAGGCAGAGCAGGTCGAGCAACTGATCGCAGGCGATGTCGAAGGTCGCCTCGGACAAATGTTCCCGCTCCTGCTGGAGGGTGAGCACCGTCTGCCGGATCAGCCGGCCGAGCCCCACAGTGCCGTCGAAGACCTGCTCACCACGGACCACAGCGGGACTGCGACGGTAGATCGCCTCACCGGGAAAAATCAACGCGACCGACTGGAACTCCACGCCATGGGTGAAGGTCACCGGCCGGTCCACGTCACACAGCGCGAGAACGCCCGGCCGGATCTCGCCCGCAGCCGCGGCCTGCTCCACCTGGGCACTCCCGGCGGTAGGAACCAGCAGCTCGAACACGCCACGCGGATCGGCCCGGATATGCCGCCGCTCCCGCACAAACTCCTCGCGGACGCTACCGCAGAGCGCAATGCCGTACGACCGCGACCGCTGCCACTCCAGCCTCCCCGCCCAAGGGCCGGCATCGGTCAGGGTGACCCGGCTCTCCCCATGCAGGTCGATGAACGCGTCCCGCCAGGCATCGGGCGTCGCCATCAGACCACGCTCGTTCCAGCGATACATGCCAGTACGGTATCCAACCCCGACCAGGCCAGCCGCCATGCCCGGCAAGCCCTCACCGAGATCTGGAACGGATCTCCTGCTGGACCATGTCTAGTCCCACCTGATGCTTGACGGATCCGTCCGGGTCGTGCATGACGCCTGGTCAATCGAGGTGAGCGATCCTGTGCCCGATGTGACCCCACTGACTCTCGGCCCAAGGGGCAAGGTCCATCGGCAGGGTGATCACAGGGTAGGGCGGAGCCACGCCACAATAGGAGCAGAGTTCGGTTTCGAGACGACCGCGGCCGCACGCGGGGCACATGGCAGACCAGTCCGCGTCGGTGCTGTAGTTGTCCATGACCCGCTGCACGACGGCCGCGAGGCGGTCACCCGGATGACGCGTGGGGTCCGGGCAATAAGCGATTCGGTGCCATGAGTACCAACGCTCCGACCGCCGTGGCGTACGCCGACCGAGCGCCTTCTCCTGGCGGCGGCGCTCTGCGAAGACATCGCGGTAAGCGGCCCACAGCACGCGGGCCTCTTCCAGTTCGGCCAGCGCTCGCTCCAGCGCTGCCGGGTCGTCTTCGAGCCGTTGCGGAATGCCGGCACTGACGACGAGGTGATGCCAGGTAGCCCGGAACCCATAGGGCCCGAAGTGCATTACGCACTCCCGCAACGCAAGGAGCCGGTGCTGCAGCGCTAGTTCACGATCACGGACCCGTCGAGCCTGGGCGGGAAAGCTGGTCACGGCCAGAACGTACCGACACCAGCGACCTTGATAGTGACGGACGAGTTGGCCTGTACGCCGGATTTTGTCCGCGGCGATTGCTCGCCGCTGGGCGATCATCCATCTCGGCCTACCGTTGCCGGCATGCTCTTGCGGCCTACCCGCAGGATCGGGCGAGCAGCCCTCAATCCCTGCGCCGGTTCGGATCTTGCGATCCTTGCCTTGCTTGGCCTTGCTCCGGGTGGGGTTTACCGAGCCACCCCGGTCACCCGGGGTGCTGGTGGGCTCTTACCCCACCGTTTCACCCTTACCGGCCCCGAGGGGTCGGCGGTTTGTTCTCTGTGGCACTTTCCCGCGGGTCGCCCCGGGTTGCCGTTAGCAACCACCCTGCTCTGCGGAGTCCGGACGTTCCTCGGTGGCGGCCCCCGGAGGGGACGCCGACGCGACCGCCCAGCCAACTCGTCCGTCACCGCCCAGTCTACGTGCCCGGCAGCGCGCAGAACTCGTTGCCCTCCGGGTCGGCGAGGATCCAGGCGCCGTCGTGGGCGTCGCAGGGTGGGGCGGTGAAGGGGGTGTGGAGGACCTTTGCTCCTCGCTTGACCAGGATGTGCGGTTCCGGGTCGCGGAGTTCGACGTGCCAGTGCATGCGGTTGGGGCCGGTTCGGGGTTCGGGGACCGGGTCGAAGAGCATGTAGTCCCAGGGGAATTCCGGGGCTCCGGTCATCAGGGCGGATTCTCCCTCGAGGGTGACCTGGCCGGACAGGATGTCCGCCCACCAGTGGGCCAGGGCGGGCGCGTCGTGGCATTTGACGACGAGTTGGAAGACGCCGGCTGGGCGGTCGTCGACTGCGGGGTAGGCGCAGAAGTGGTTGCCCTCCGGATCGGCCAGCACCCACCACGGGTCTTCGCCGGGGTGGCGGATCACTGACGCTCCCGCTTCCAGGAGCTCAGTCGGTGACTGGCCGGGCAGACGGATGTCGAAATGGACGCGGGACGGGTCGGGGGCCGGTGCCGGGGTGGGGATCAGCCTCAGGATCTCTGCTGCGGCGCGGGAGTGGGACGGGTTGAGGCGCAGGCGGCCGCGGCCTTCGTCGGCGGTGGTGCCGGGCAGGTTGTGGTGCCAGAAGCCGGCCAGGTCGCGGGGGTTGCGGGCCTGCAGGGCCACACCGTCGAACCGCGCGAGGGGTAGGACGAAACGCTGGAGTTCTTCGCTGATGGCTGCATGTTCCATGGCCGGCCCTCTCTCGATAGACGATCGACGATCTGCATTCCCCTGCCGCGGTCGGCCAACCAAGGTTCACCCGTTGGATTCGCAGCAAACTTTCAGGAAGGGCCACCTACCATTACCCGGCATGGACGACGAATCAGCGCTTGGCAGCATCGAGACTCAGGTCGCGATGCTGATTCGGCTCGGGGAGGCCACCCGGCGGAGCTCGCCTCGACCGCATCGGGCGCTGGATCGGGCGGCGTACGTTATTTTGCGGCTTCTGCAGGAGTCGGGGCCGCAGAACATCTCCGCCGTCGCGCATCGGCTGAATCTTGACGGTTCCACGGTGACCCGGCAGGTCAGTGCGATGTTCCGGGACGGGCTGGTGGAGCGGCACGCTGATCCGGACGACGGCCGGGGCACGGTCATCGAGGCCACCGCCGACGGGCTTTCGCAGGTCGACGCGGTCAGTGCGGCCCGGCGAGAGCTCTATGACGTCGTGCTGAAGGACTGGGCTCCGCAGGAACGGCGGGATCTGGCCTCGGCGCTGGAGCGGTTCACCCGGGACATGGACTCCTACATCAAAGGCCGCGGCCCCGGATAGGACGTCCGGAGCCGCGGCGGGAGCGGGTCAGAGCTGGGGAACTACGTGGATGACGTGAGGGTGTCCGGGGTGGTCCGGGCACTTTCGAGGCGGGGGTCGCCCTCGTCGGCGAAGTAGTCGGACAGTTCGGTGCCGTCGCCGCCGTCGACGACTTTGGCCGCCCGCAGGATCAGGGTGGCGATGACCGCGATGAGCAGGTTGACCGCGACCGCCACGAAACCGACGTAGATGGTTCGCGGGGTGTCGAAGCCGAAGTCGGAGAGCGGGAACGCCGAGCCGCCGAAGTGCTTCCGGCCGGTTGCCGCGTTCGGGATGGTATACAGCATCCACATTCCCAGGCCCATGCCGGCGATCCAGCCGGCGATGAGGCCGCCTTTGTGGAACCAGCGGGTGAACAGGCCGATCGCCACCGCGGGGGCGGTCTGCAGGATGATGATGCCGCCGATGAGTTGCAGGTCGATGGAGAACTGCGGGTCGAGGAAGATGATGAAACCGACCGCGCCGACCTTGACGACCAGGGACGCGATCTTGGAGACCTTGGCCTCCTGCGCCGGGGTCGCGTCCTTGCGCAGATATTCGCGGTAGATGTTGCGGGTGAACAGGTTCGCCGCCGCGATGGACATGATGGCCGCCGGGACGAGGGCGCCGATGCCGATGGCCGCGAACGCGATGCCCGCGAACCAGGCCGGGAACTGCTGGTCGAACAGCAACGGTACGACCGTGTTGCTGTCGACGGTGCCCGCTTTGTTGCCGGGCAGCGGTTTCACGCCGGCCGAGATGGCCATGTAGCCGAGCAGGGCGATCAGGCCGAGCAGGAAACTGTAGGCGGGCAACGCCGACATATTGCGTTTGATGACGTTGCGGCTCTTGCTGGCCAGGACGCCGGTGATGCTGTGCGGGTACAGGAACAGCGCCAGCGCCGAGCCGAGTGCCAGGGTGATGTATTGGATCTGGTTGTTCGCGTTGAGGGTGATGCCGTCGTTCGGGGCCGGCGATGCCTCGAATTTGGCGGCCGCGTCGTCGAAGATGGTGCCCCAGCCGCCGAGCTTGTAGGGCAGGTACAGCACCGCCACGAAGATGACGATGTAGATCAGGGTGTCCTTGACGAACGCGATCAGGGCGGGGGCCCGCAGACCCGACTGATAGGTGTACGCGGCCAGGATCGCGAACGCCACGATGATCGGTGCGTGCCGGGCCAGCGCGGAGTCGCCGGTGACGCCCATCGTCTTGAGAACGGCCTCGATGCCGATCAACTGCAGGGCGATGTACGGCATGGTCGCCACGATGCCGGTGATCGCGATGAGCAGCGCCAGTGTCGGTGAGCCGAATCGGGTGCGGACGAAATCGGCGGGGGTGACGAATCCGTGGCGGTGCGACACCGACCAGAGGCGGATGAGGATCAGGAAGAACAGCGGGTAGATGATCACGGTGTAGGGCACCGCGAAGAATCCGGCCGCGCCCGCGCCGAAGATCAGGGCCGGGACCGCGACGAACGTGTACGCGGTGTAGAGATCACCGCCGACGAGGAACCAGGTGATCCAGCCGCCGAAGCTGCGCCCGCCCAGACCCCATTCGTCGAGGTGCGCCATGTCCTTGGGGGCGCGCCAGCGGGCGGCCAGGAATCCCATGCCGCTGACCAGCAGGAACAGGATCGTGAAGACGACGATCTCGGTGATGTGTTCACCCATTGCCCGACCTCTTCCGCGTCATCCGGTACACGATGGACGTGGTCACGACACCGACGAGGATGAAGGAGAACTGCAGCCAGTAGAACGCGGGGAATCCCCACAGTCGTGGCGCGTCGAAGTTGAACAGCGGGGTCAGCACAGGCAGCACGATGGGGACTATGAGCAGCCAGTTCCAGGGGCTGCGATCACTGCGCGGTTGTGGTTCCGTCATGGCTATAACCTCCCGTGCGCCGCACGTTACCGAGAGGTTTCACACGCCGTTCGGAGCCGAGATCACCCCCTGCGCCGAACGGCGAGGGCGGTGCGCCGAACGGCACACCGCCCTGGCGAGGACCTACAGACCGGCGGACACGGTACGGGTGAGCGTCGCGTTCGCGTCGTCGCCGTCCAGCGACCACATCATCGCCCCACCCAGTCCCCTGGCCCGGATATAGAGCGTTTTCTGCAGGATCTGAGCCGGGTCGTCGTACGTCCAGAACGTTGTTCCGTCATAGAGCCACGAGTGGCCGGCCCGCCAGTCGCGATGCAGCTGGTATCCCTGGGCGGGCAAATTCTTGAGCACCTTGTAATCCTCGGTGCCGACCGCGAACGTGCCCGGTGCACCACCGGCCGCCGGCCCGAAGAGGCCGCTCGGGGCACCGGTCCAGCCCTGTCCGTAATACGGGATGCCGAGGACGAGTTTGTTCCCGGGTGCGCCGCGGTCGCGCCAGGTGTCGATGGCGACCTCGACGGAGAAATCGGGGTTGTCCGGGGCGCCGGCCGGCACCCGCAACGCCGACTGCTGGTTGGTGCGCGTTTCCCAGGAGCCGTGGAAGTCGTACCCCTGGACCGTACCGAAATCGAGGTATTTGAAGATCTTGCGGGCCTCGAAGCCGGCGTCGATCTTTGCCGGGGCGGCCGGCAGAAAGGCCGTGAGTTCGCGGCGGGGGCCGAGCTGGCGGCGGAATTCGGCGGCCAGCAGCGTGAAGTTGCGGCGGTCCTCGGGGCGGATCACATTGCCGTCGTTGCCGGACGAGCCGGGCCATTCCCAGTCGAGGTCGATGCCGTCGAAGATGCCGGCCGCCGCCCCGGTGGGCAGGCCGGGCAGATTGCCCTTGATCCAGAGATCGACGCAGGAGCTGACGAGTTTCCGGCGCGAGGCGTCGGTCCGGGCGGCATCGGAGAAGTACGCGGAACCGGTCCATCCGCCGAGCGAGATCAGCACTTTCAGAGCGGGGTGTTTCGCTTTGAGCTCGGCGAGCTGGTGGAGGTTTCCGGCGAGCGGTTGTCCGGCCTCGTCCGCGACACCGTCGACGCTGAGTCCGGCAGGGAAAGAGGTCTGCCAGTCGGCCCACGGATCGGCGGAGGCGCACACGCCGTCGGCGGTCACCGGCCCGAATGCGTAATTGAGGTGGGTCAGCCGGGCGGCGGCCCCGGACGCGTCCACTTTGGCGAGCTGGAAGTCGCGGCCGTAGATACCCCACTGCGTGAAGTATCCGACTTTGACGTAGGAGCGGTGAGATGCCTGAGCGGGGGTCGGCGCCAGGGTGACGCCGACAAGAATGGCCGCGGCGGCCGCGAGCAAACGCATGAGCCCTCCAAGGGCGAGCATTAGTAAAGAAACCTAATCACTCGCGCCTCGGAGGGTCAACAGTCACTTATCTCAGGTGCGCCGTCTCGTTCACGGAACGCACCGCGATGCCGCCGTCCGGCCACATGTCCACGGTGGACACACCGGCGGCGTCCAGGAACATGCGGTGCAGGAACGCGTCGCTCGACGCGAGGGCGTCGCGCAGGACCAGCTTGATCGGCGAGACGTGCGAGACCACCACGATCACCGACGACGGGTACGCGGAGAGCAGCGTCGCCATCGCCCCACGGACCCGCTTCGACACGGTCTTGAACGACTCACCGCCCGGCGGGGCCACACTCGTCGAGTCGAGCCAGGCGTCCAGCTGCTCCGGCCAGCGCTCGCGGACCTCGGCGAACGTCAGCCCCTCCCAATCGCCGAAGTCGCACTCGATCAGCTCGGGCAGCACGGTCACCGGAATGTTTCCCAGTTCGGCCGCGATGTGCTCAGCTGTCCTCGTACACCTCAGGAGGGGTGAGGAGACGACGGCCGCGACGTCGCGGCTGATGCCCGCCACCCGCCCGGCCGCGGCCATGGCCTGGGCCTCACCCTCGTCGGAGAGCGGCACGTCGCCGCGCCCGGAGTACCGGCCCTGCTGGGTCATCGCGGTCTCGCCGTGGCGCACCAGGATCAGCCGGGTGGCCTTGTCGAGCGACGGCGGGGCCCAGTTGCGTTCTCGCTTGGGTTCGGTGGTCACGTCCAGATCGACCGCGGCGGACGACACCGGCTTGCCGGCGGCCTCGTCCATCGCACGGTTGGCCAGGGCGTCGGCGAGCTTGTTGCGCTCCCGCGGGATCCACTCGAAGGTCACCGAGGAGAACTTCGCGACCAGCGTCGCGGCCTGGGCGGCGAGCGGGCGCAACCCCGGGTTCTTGATCTGCCAGCGGCCGGACATCTGCTCGACGACCAGCTTGGAGTCCATCCGCACCGCGACGTGGTCGGCGCCCAGCTCGGCCGCGGCCGTCAGCCCGGCGATCAGCCCGGAGTACTCGGCGACGTTGTTCGTGGTCGTGCCGAGCGACGCGTACCGCTCGAGCAGCACGTCACCGGAGTCGATGTCGAGCACGACAGCGCCGTACCCGGCCGGCCCGGGGTTGCCCCGGGACCCGCCGTCGGCCTCGACGGCCACCGTGAGACCGCTCATAGGCCCGACTCGTTCGTACGGATCATGATGCGGCTGCACTCCTCGCAGCGCACGACCTCGTCCGGCTTGGCCGCCTTGACCCGGTTCAGGTCGGCGCCGTACAGCTCGATCCGGCAGCCGCCGCAGCGCCCGGCCCGCACCAGCGCCGCGCCGAGGCCGGTGTTCGCCCGGATCTTGTCGTAGAGCTGGACCAGGTCCTGGGGCAGGTCGTTCGCGAGCGGCCCCCGGGACTGGGTCTTGAACTCCTGCTCCTTGGTGATGTCGGCGTTCGCCGCGTCCCGGCGGGCCTCGGCGGCCCCGCGCCGCTCGAGCGCGTCGCTGATCCGCTTCTTGATCTCGTTGAGCGTCTGCTCGGCGGTCTCGCGCTTCTCCATCAGTTCGAGCTCGGCGTCCTCGAGCTCGCCCTGACGGCGGTTGAGCGTCGCCAGCTCGTGCTGCAGACCCTCGATCTCGCGCAGCGCGCCGCCGGCGTCGAGCCGGGCCTGGTCGCGGTCCTTGCGGGTGCGGACCTGCTCGATGTCGCGCTCGAAGCGGGTGATGTCGCGGTCCAGGTCGTCGACGGCCACCTGGGCGCGGACGCGCTCGTCCTCGAGGGCCGAGAGCTCCCGCGAGACGGTGTCGATCTCGGCCAGCTCGGGCAGGGACTTGCGGCGGTGCGCGAGCTGGTTGAGCGCGGTGTCGACGGCCTGCAGGTCGAGCAGGCGGCGCTGGGCGTCCGGGGCGGCCTTCACGGGTGGATCTCCTTATTTGAACTGACCGAGTGCACGGTCCAGGGGTCGGTGTCGAGGTCGGACACGAGGGCACGCACGCCGAGCTGCTCACGCAGCCAGGCGCCGACCTCGTCGAGCCACGGCCGCTCGCTCGCCCAGTGGGCGACGTCGATCAGTGCCGGGCCGCCGGCGGCGAGGTGTTCGCTCGCCGGGTGGTGCCGCAGGTCGGCGCAGAGGTACGCGTCGGCGCCCGCGCCGGCGGCGTCGCGCAGGAACGAGTCGCCCGCTCCTCCGCTGACCGCGAGCGTACGGATGAGGGAATCGGGGTCGCCGGCCGCCCGTACCCCGGCAGCGGTGGGGGGTAGCTTCTCCGCCACGAACGCGGTCAGCTCGGCGAGGGTGAGCGGCGTGGTCAGCTCCCCGACCCGGCCGATCCCCCGGCCCTCACCGTGGTCCACGAGAGGCCGCAGGGTGGTCAGGCCGAGCCGGTCCGCGAGCGCGTCGGAAACCCCCGGGTTGGCCACATCGGCATTGGTGTGCGCCACGTACAACGCGACGTCGGCCTTGATCAGCCGGTGCACGATGCGGCCCTTGAACGTGTCGGGCGCGACCGAGGAGACGCCCTTGAGCAGCAACGGGTGGTGCGCGACGATCATGTCCGCGCCGGCCGCGACCGCTTCCTCGACGGTTTCGGGGACGCAGTCGACGACGCACAGCACGGTGCGCACCGGCAGATCGAGGTCGCCGAGGACGAGACCCACGCGGTCCCACTGCTCGGCCCAGGCCCGGGGATACCGGGCGTCGAGGGCGGCCACCACCTCACGGACGGTGGGCGGGGCAACGGCGGTATCGGTCACGGCCGCCAACTCTACCCAGGTTCAGGAGCGGGCCCCGGGCTCGACTCGGTCACCGGCCGGCAAATGGGCGTGCAGCACCTGCAACGCGCGGCGCCACGGGAAGTGGCTGCGGAAGCGGTCGTTCTGCCCGGGGCCGCCGAGACGGACGACATCGTCACCGTGCAGGACGTGAACGCCCCAATTGCGAAGTTTGGCGATGCTGTCATGGAATGCCGGGTGCATCGCCATGACCTTGTTCGTGTACGGGACCACCACGGTCGGGGTCTGGAAGCCGTAGCCCTCGACCAGCAGACCCAGGACCAGCGTGTCGGTGATACCGGCGGCCCACTTGTTCACGGTGTTCACCGTGGCCGGGGCGACGATCATCGCGTCCGCCGGCGGCAGCAGATCACTGTCACCGGGATTCTTGTAGTAACTGCGCACGGGGTGCCCGGTCTGGGCGTGCAACGCGGCCGTGTCGACGAACTTGCGCCCGTCCGGCGTGGTGATCACGCAGACCTCCCAGCCGTCGTGCTTCGCCAGGTCGACCAGCAAACCCACGTCCCGGGCGATCGGCGAGCCGCAGACCAGGATGTAAAGGACTCCGTGACTCACCGCAGAACCCACCTCATACCCCGACTCCCATCTGCTCTGCCAGCTCCGCGATGGGGGCCGGCGGGGTCCCCCGCGTGCGTCGGAGCACGTCGGAGATCACTTCATGGGCAAGCGGGCGGCACCGTATCTCCGCGGGGGCGAGCCGGTCGCCTTCCAGCAGCATCTCGCTGGCCTTCTCCACGTTGCCCAGCTGGGTGTAGCCACGCGCGATGTCCAGGAAATGGTGTGCCCGCCGCTCCGGCAGCATCGCCGCGAAGCACTCCCGGTCGATCGCCTCGTGTGTCTCGATCGCCTTGCCACCGTCGCCGAGTTCGACCGCCGCGGCCGCACGGTGCAGCTCCACGTTGGTCGGGCCGAACGACGTCCAGTAGTAGTTGTAGTCCCCACCCAGCGCACCGGCCGCCTGCTCGGCGCCGCTGACCAGGTCACGGACGGTGGCACTGTCGCCGATCCGGGCGGCCGCCATCGCTCCGGTGAGCAGCAGGAGGCCGTACACGCTGAGTCGTTCCGGGGTGGCCGCTTCCGAGGAGACCGGCGCGAGCCGGTTGGCGATGTTGACGTTGACCTCGAGCGCCGAGCGGACCCGGCCCAGCGAGAGCAGCGCCATGCCGACCCGGTGACTGGCCATCCCGGCCAGCAGCTGGTCACCGGCCCGCTGCGACACCGCGATGGAGCGGTCCGCGGCCAGCCAGGACAACTCGTGCTCGCCGACCTTGCGCAGCGCCGACGACGCGATCTGATAGACCTGCCCGAGCAGATGCGCCGCGTCGCGCGCCTCCTCGCCGCCGGCGTGGGCACTGTCGGCGGCCTGGGCGTCGCGCAGCAGTTGCGGCAGCTTGCGCGCCAGTACGCCGTACTTGGCATGCTGGTACGTCAGCCAGGCGTGACTGACCGCTTTGCGCATCTCCGTCAGCGGTGGCGCCTGTGGCACCGGATGGAAGAACGCGCTCATCTGGTCGTAGCGCTCGAGCGCGGCGCGGATCTCCTCGACCTCGACCTGGTCAATGCAGTTGAGCGCTTCCGGACGCCGCTCGACGTCCTTGCCCAGCAGCAGCGTCACGTCTATGGCCAGGACGTCCGCGATCTCGTAGACGACGGAGAACTTGTCGAGCCGGCGGACCCCCCGCTCCACCTTGTCGACCCAGCTCTTGGATTTGCCCAACCGGTCCGCGAAGACCTGTTGGGACATCTTTCGACGGCCGCGCCAGTAGGCGACTCGGCGGCCGATCGGCAGCTCGTCCACGGTGCCTCCCCAAACTCATCCGGCGTCCCCCGCCGGTGAGCCGAACGGTGTTTCAGGTGCAGTGTGGACCTCACTCGTCCGTGCTGGTCGCACAGGTTGTGTGGTCGGCTGCTCACCGTGGCTCGTAATTTCTCATGCAACTTGCAAAAGGGTGATCTGCCCGAACCAACGACGCGTGTCGAATTTGGTGACGGCCGCCCCGCCTGGTATAGCGAGTTCCGATTCGGGGGTATACCGAAAAATGCGTCTTGTCGACCGGATCCGCCTGCGCAGGGCGGCGCTGCGCTACGCGGCACACGACTGGGCCGTCGCGCCCGGCTCCTATCGCACCGGTGAACGGATCGAAGCATGGGAGGACGAGGCGTCCACCGACGTCGCCCGGGTGGCGCTGTGGTGGCGGCACCTGCCGCACCCGGTGTTGCTGGCCACCGGCAGGACGTTCGACGTGCTGGAGGTGACCGCGGCCGTCGGCCTGCGGGCCCTGGGCGCGGCCCGGCTGCACTCCGGCGTGATCGGGCCGGGACTGATCGGCCCGGTCGCGGTCACCCCGGCGGGCCGCTGGATGTTCTTCGTGCGCCCGGACGAGGAGCTGCGCCCGGAGCTGGCCTCCTGCCTCGACGTCCGGCACCACGGGCGCGGCTCGTGGGTCCCGGCCGCGCCCAGCCCCACCCCACAGGGCCGGGTGCGCTGGGTCGTCCCACCGGAACAGCACGGCTGGCGACTGCCCGCGGCGGCGGCCGTGCAGGTGATACTCCTCGACGCGATCGGTCCCCGGCCGGCCCGGACCAGCGTCCCGAGCGTCCCCCGCCAGATGTCCACGTCCCGCCGGGCGGCCTGATCCGGGCATCGGCCACCCACCGGCCGCCGGATCGTTGAGGCTGGTAGCGGACGGTATACGGGTCTGACCGGGGGAAGACATGTCACGAGACAAGGTATGCGGCTACTTCGCGGTAGTCGAGTCACACTTATGGGTGAACAACTCGTCACGCTACGCAGGCACGCGGCCGTTGGGTAGTAGGCCGATCGGATCCCGGCCCGCCGGATCGCGCCCGCCGAGCACGCTGCGCCCGAAACCCGCTCGCTGATCCGGGGGCCACACTGGCACGATCCGCACCATGATCGTGATTCGCGAGCTCCCGGTCCGGGACCCCGTCGCCGCGCCGGTCGTCCGCGCCTACCTGACCGAGATGGTGGCGCGTTATCACGGCCGACCGGCGTCCGCCCCCGAGGTGGACGCCGCGCTCGCCGACGACCCCGGCGACGACCTGATCGCCCTGCTCGTGGCGTTCCGCGGCGACACCGCGGTGGGCTGTGCCGGCCTGCGCCCCGCCGAGCCCCCGGTCGGCGAGATCACCAAGATGTTCGTGTTGCCGGCGGCCCGGCGCACCGGCGTCGCCCGACGGCTGCTGGCCGCGATCGAGGAGCTCGCCCTCGACCGCGGCCTGCGCACCCTGCGCCTCGACACGCGCACCGACCTCGTCGAGGCCCGCGCCCTCTATGCCGCCGCCGGCTTCACGGAGATCCCGCCCCATCGGGACCGCGCGTACGCCGACCACTGGTTCGCCAAGAGCATCGCTCAGGAGTAGACCTTCATCGACCACGAGCAGCCCAGCCACGTGTCGACGGAGAAGTACCCCCGAGTGCCCCCCTCGTGCCCGTCGAGGGTCACCGTGCCCTTGGCGTCCGACGAGTGCGCGGTCTCATAGCTGTACGGTTCGCCGTCCCACGACACGTACAGGAAGCCGTTCTTGTCGCATTTGTAGGAGACCACCGCCTGGTAGGCCTGGTTCGGCAGTTCGACCCGCGGGCCCTGCCACTGCTCCTCGCCCTCGTAGGAGGCGATCAGCTCCATGCCCGCCGGGACCTCCGACGACGCGACCACGAGTTCCTTGTCGTCGTTGGCCGAGACCCGGGCCGCGGCCTGCGCGGACGCGGCACCCACACCGAACAGGGCGATCAGTACGGCGACCGGGGTGACGAAACGACGACGCTGACGACGCATGGGGGAGACCCTTTCCACGGAGGCAGGCACAAGTACGAGAATCGGTCCGACCGTGGTGATCCTGAGTAATTGATCGGCTACTTTAAGCGACTTGCCTGTCTGGGAAAATGACGTCCATGCACGCGAGTCCGGAATGGGAGAGGCGCGGGCCCGAATTGGTGCTCGACGCCGAGATCAACGCGCCGATGGTGGACCAGGCGTTGGCACCCTGCTCACCCTCGCCCGGGAACGAGCCGGACGGCTCGGCCTGGGCGACCGCTTCACGACCTGCCAGGTCTCGCTCCCCCGGGACTTCGGCCACCTCCCCCGGGCCGACCTCATCTGGGCCAGCGGGGTCGCCCACCACCTGCCCGACGTACCCGCCGGGGTCCGGGCCTTCGCCGGGCTGCTGCGTGACGGCGGGGTGCTGGCGCTGCGCGAGGGCGGACTGCCGGCCCAGTTCCTGCCTTCGTACGCCGACGCGGGGCTGTCCGGCCGGATGGCCGCCCGCGGTGAGGAACTCGCCCACCAGCAGCAACACCCGATGGGAGCGGTCGCCGCACCACGGTCCTGGCCGGCGTTGCTCGCCGAGGCCGGGCTCACCCGGGTGGCCAGCCGCAGCTTCCTGCTGGACCTGCCGTCACCACTGACCGACCCGGCCCGGCGGCACCTCAGCGTGGTGCTGACCAACCACCGCGGCCAGCAGACCCCGCAGGACGCGGCCCGCATCGACCAGCTCACCGACCCGGACCTGCCCGAAAGCGTGCTGCGGCGCCAGGACGTGTTCCTGCTCCGCGCGACGACTATCCATCTGGCGCGCCGGCTTTAGACCGCTTCGGTCGCTTTGCTTGGCCTGCTTGGCCTGCTTTGCTCGCGCGGGGCTTTGGCAGGCGGGCTTTGCTCGCGCGGGCTTTGGCAGGCGGGCTGCGGCTGGCGGGCTGCGGCTGGCGGGCTGCGGGTCAGGGCTCGGCTTGCAGCTCGCGGTAGGCGGCGATCACCGCGGCGGTGCGTTCGGCCAGCTCCGGGCCGGCGTCCGAGACCGGTACGCCCGTCGCGGTCAGCCGGGCGATCGCCATCTCGGCGTTGCGGGCCGTCTCGTGGATCCGCTGCTCCCGGATCAGGTTCTCGCCGGCGACAGCGGCAGCGTGGATGCTCGCCATGATCCGGTTGGCGTCCGCACCACTCTCGCGCCACAGCTCCTCGACGCGGTCCCGCTGCTCCGCGAGGGCCACCGCGGCCGGACTCTCCCCCGGCAGACCGTGCCCCGACGCCGCCCCGAGCTCATCGCGCAGCCGGCGGACCTGCTGACGGCGGGCCATGACCGCGGCCAGGTCGCGCAGGGCCGTGGTGAGACCCCGGTCCGCCTCGGCCGGATCGATCATGTGACGCAGGGCGGGCCAGGTCGCGCGTACCCGCCGGGCGGTCGCCACCGCCCGGCCGTAAGCCGCCCTCTCCCGCGGCCCGTGCAGCACCGGGGCGTCCTGGTCCTTGGGCAGGGCGAACGTTCCGGGCCGGGCAGCACGAGCCAGCCGCACACTCACCAGCGCGACCAGCGCCAGCGAACCGGCGGCCGCAGCCGTCCAGGGCACGCCGGCACCCGTCAACAAGGCGCTGACCACCAGCAGGACCAGCGACAACTGCGACGAGACCCGGATCAGATCCGCACGGGTACGGCCGCTCGGGCGCCGGGGCACGACCTCGACCACCGAACCGGCCCGGTACCGCCGGGCCCGCCCGGTCCGCATCCGCAGCGGGGACGCCGAGACGACCGTCTTCTCGTGGTCGGCGCCGATGTGCAGGTCGTGGGGAGCGGTCACGGCACGCTCCTTCGATCCTGGGGGAAGCTGAGCGGGCCCGGTCGCCGAGGGGGGTCCGACCGGGCCCGCTCACCCGCGGAGCCGTCCGCAGGTGCCACAAGGATCGGGCGGCCGGGCCCCGACATGAGACAGGTACGGGTGCAGTTGGGTTCGCACCTCCCGCCGGTGGGCTCAGAGGCGCTTCCTCATCTGCAACGCGGTCGTCACGTAGCCCTCCTGCTCGTAGAGTGCCCGGGCACCGGCATTGCCGCCGAAGACGTTGAGACCGATGGACCGCACCGCACGGGAGCGGCAGAGCTCCTCGCCCGCCCGCATGATGGCCCGGCCGTAGCCCCGGCGCCGGTGCTCCTCGTCGACGATGACGTCGTAGACCCAGGCCTGGAGCCCGTCGACCTTCAGCGCGATGTTGAGCCAGAGCATCCCGACCCCCGCACCTTTGTCATCAGCCGCTGTTTCGTCGGCTGCGGTGTCGTAGGCGCGGAACAGGAACTGATCCGGGGTCCGCAGACCGTCCGGCAGAATCCGCGCGTAGTCGTTCGTGGCCTTCTCGACGGCGGCCTCCCACGACATCTCCCCCGACTCCGCGACCTGCCGGGCGTATCCCTCCTCCGCGGACTCGCGGTAGCGCGCGAACTGAGCGTCGGTCATCGGTTCCAGCCTGATACCTGCCATGTCCCGGACCCTAACCTCCGCTCGCGACGAACGCGACGATGTTGTGCACCACCCGCTCGTACGCCTGCTCGGGCTCGGCCGCCCACCCGGCCGCGTCCCAGGTGGCGAGCCGGAAGATCGCGGCCCGGACCAGGAGCTGCCCCCACGACGGAACGTGTTCCCACCGCCGGGCGAGCCCGATGTCGAAGCCGTGCCAGACCATCGCGTCCACCACCGCGACCGCCGACGCCCACTCCGGCGGGCGCCAGTACGCGGCCCAGTCGATCACCGCGGGCGCCATCCCCTCGGCGAACAGGACGTTGCCGAGCAGGTCGGCGTGCACGATCTGCTCCGCCCACCGCCCCGGCTCCCGGACCGCCAGGAGCTCGTCGAGCAGCACACTCGGCCGCCTCGCCGCACCCGGCACCTGCGTCTCCCAGGCCAGCCGCTCACCGGTGACCCAGGGATTGCGCCGGGTGTCCAGAAAGGAGGGACGAGGCACCCCGGCGAGCGCGCCGTGGAACGCCGCCCCGGCCCGGACGATCTCCGCCACCCGCCGCTGGTCGGGCTCCCCCGCCACGAGCCGCGTCGCCTCCCACCCGTGCGCCAACCAGTCACCGTCCTCGGCCCGCACCGGCCGCGCGATCCGGAAATCCGGCGACTCGGGCAGCGTGGACAGGACCCCGGCACGCCAGCGAACCTCGTCATCACCCTCGGAGGGCTTCATGACGACATCACCGGCCCGCCAGGTCCCGCCCTTCCCACCGGCCAGCCGCACCGGATCGCCGTGCGCACCGAAAGCCCGCAGCACCGCATCCGGCGGTCCATGATCCTCAGCCATCAGGTCATTAAACCCGCCATCCACGCCGGCCCTGCGACCCGCAGGCCGAGCATGCCTGCGGATGCGCAGACCGAGGGCGGCTTCAGACGCGCAGGCCGTGGGTCGACTTCAGACGCGCAAGCTGTGGGCGGCTTCAGACGCGCAGGCTGTGGGTGACCGAGGCGGCGACGGCTGAGCAGCAGACCATGGCGGCGAAGGCCAGGATCGCTGTTTGCGGGCCGATGGTTGTGATCATCAGACCGGCCAGCAGTGGGGCCGCGGCGGCGATCGAGGTGGCCAGCACGATGATGACGCTGACGACGCGGCCCTGGAGACGGTCCGGGGTGACCGCTGCCTGGTGGCCGAACAGGGCCGCGTTGGTCGCCGGGCCCAGCAGGACCGCCAGGCCGACCGGGACCGCGGCGGCCACGCTGTCGGTGACCAGGGCGCTCAGCGACATGAGGACCGCCGCCGACCAGCAGACCGCACGGTTCAGCACGGGCAGCACCAGGCGCCTGGTCAGCGCCGGGGCGAGCACCGCGCCGAGCAGCCCGCCCACCCCGACCACCGTCTCCACCGTGCCGATGACGGCGGGGGTCACCCGGTGCGCCTGCATCGTCACGATGACCGTGAAGATGACCCCGTGCAAGGCGAGGTTCAGCGGGGCGACGACCAGCACCACCGTACGGAGGAAGGAGTTGCCGAGCACGAAGCGCACGCCCTCCGCCAACGCTGACAGATGACTGCCGGGGGCTGTCTCGCGGGGCTCCTGCAGCGGGCGGCGCACCATCGCGACACCGATCATCGAGGCCAGGAACGTGACCGCGTCGCCGAGGAACGGCACCGCGTGTCCGAGCCCGAACAGCAGGCCACCCAGGGGTGGGCCGGCGAGGGAGGTGCCGTACGCGCGGGCTTCGTTGCGGGCCACCGCCGCCGGCAGCTGCTCGGCGGCGACGATCGTACGCAGGGACAAATACTCCGCCGTACCGAAGAACGCGTTGGCGCCCGATGCCACCACGACCACGGCGACCACCAGGGCGAGCGACGCCTGGCCACGGAGCACGGCACAGCCCAGGACCAGATAGGCCACCAGCCGGATCGCGTCGCAGACCAGCATGATCCGGCGGCGGTCGAAACGGTCCGCGAGGACCCCGGCCGGCAGTCGCGACAGCACGGTGACCACGAGCCCGACCGTGCCGACCGCACCCGCCCGCAGCGGCGAGGCGGTGAGCGCCAGGACCAGCAGGGGTACGGCCAGGCCGGAGATCGCCGTGCCGAGGTCGGAGCAGGACTGACTGACCCAGAGCAGGTTGAATTCCCGGTTGCGCCACAACGTCGCGGGCGCCGGGGTCATCCGTCGACCTTCGCGGATGCCGGCGGGGGTGTACAGCCCCGGAACCGCGACCGGTCCTGACCTGGACCAGGTGATCCCCAGGGTGTCGGCCGGGCCGGGGCCACCGTCGCGACCGTTCGTCGTTAGCCTTTCGCGAATGGACATCCGTGCCGCCATCGCCGACGAGCGTCGCCGCCTCGCCGACCTGGTCGATTCGCTGCAGCCCGCACAGCTCGACGCGCCCAGTCTGTGCGGTGACTGGACGGTCAAGGAGGTGGCCGGTCACCTGATCGCGGCCTCCGGCGGCTCGGCACCGGGCGCGCCCTCGCCCAGCCGAGCGCTGCTCGGCATGCTGGTCAGGAGCGGCTTCAATCTGCACAAGGCGAACTCCCGGCTCGCCGTGCGGACGGCGGCCCGGCCGGCGGCCGAGCTGGCCCAGCAGTTGCGCGACGGCGCGGACAATCCGTTCGAAGCACCGCTGGTGGGATATCCGGGACAGCTGACCGACCTGCAGGTGCACGGCCAGGACATGCGGCGCCCGCTCGGACTGCCTCATGGTCTGCGGCTCGATCGGCTCAAGGTGTCCCTCGAGTTTCTGACCAGCGGGAAGGCTTTCGGTTTCGCACCGAGGCGGCGGCTGGCCGGGCTGCGTTTCGAGGCTTCTGATCTCAACTGGTTCTCCGGGGTGGGTGAGCTGGTTGCCGGGCCGGCGGAAACCTTGCTGATGGCCATGTGCGGCAGACAAGCGGTACTGACCGAACTGGACGGCCCTGGCGTCCGCGTCCTGCGCAACCGGATCCTCGGCCGCCGCGCCCCCGACGCGGGGTGATGGGCGACACACCGGAAGGCCGCGAAGGGCGCTGGGCCGTGCCAGGGCTGGATCGCCGCGAACACCGCTGGGCGATCTGAGAGCACCACAGCCGCGAGAAGTGCTGGGCTGGGCAGCTTGCTCGTCCGGTGCCGCGGCGAGTGGTGCCGCTCCGCGGTCGGACGTCTCCATTATGCCTCGGGGGATTCGGGCTTTTCGGGCTCTCGGCGGCTGTCGTCGGGTCTTTGACACGAAACGCCGGGGGCCGGGACACGCCCGCGAAAAACTGTCAGTGGGCCGTCCTACGGTCGGCGCATGAATGACACCGGGTTCGCGCCGGAGCAGGATCGGCGCCCGCACACCATGCTGGAGCAGCACCTCGTCGTGGGTGCGCACACCTATCAGATCACCGCGTCCGGGACAGGCGGGGAGAAGGTCAGTCTCTCGCTGTACGGCTGGGGTCCCGAGGGCGCGGTCGTGAGCGAGATGAGCGGCGGGATCTCGTCGCTCGATCTTCCCGCGGTGGCCGAGGCCCTGTCGTCCACGCTGGCGGGGCTGGTCGCCATGCGTTCGCCCGGCAAGGTGGTCAAGGCGAAGGCCGCGGTCGAGCGACCGAAGCGCTATCCGAACCGGGGCACCCGATGGTCCACGGAGGACGACGCGCTCCTGCTGGCCCGCTTCCGGGGCGGCTGCACCGAACGCGCCCTGATGGAGGAGTTCGGCCGCAGCCGGGGCGGCATCCGGGCGCGATTGGAGACGCTCGGCGAGATCGAGCCGGACGCGGGTTCGCCGTTCCGGGGCCGCGACACGGCGGGAGGAGCGGAGACCGCCGAGCCGCCGGATGCGGAGGTGGCCGTCGAGCCCGAGTGACGGCCGGACCGGGGAGGGCGTGGGCGGCCGGCAGTGACGCCCGGCACGGCCCGGGGCCCGGCCTTGATCCGATGATCAAGGCCGGGCCCCGGGGACGGGGTGCGCGGTCACGCGGTCGTGCAGGTGGCTCCGTTGAGGGTGAACGCGCTGGGCGGGGCGGTGTTGCCGGTGTGCGTCGCCTGGAAGCCGATCCCGGTCGACGCGCCGGGGGCGAGCTGGGCGTTGTATGTCGCGTTGGTGGCCTTCACGGCGCCGGCCGACGGGGTGTAGGAGGCGTTCCAGCCGGAGGTGATGGTCTGGCCCTGCGGGAGGGTGAAAGCCAGCGTCCAGCCGCTGATCGGGGTGCTGCCCGTGTTGGTGATGGTGATCGACGAGGTCAGGCCGGTGTTCCAGGCGTTGACGGTGTCACCGACCTTGCACGTCGCCGTGCCCGGGTCAGGCGGCGGGGTGGTCGGTGGCGGGGTGGTGGGCGGTGGGGTCGTCGGTGGCGGGGTGGTGGGCGGCGGGGTCGTCGGCGGTGGGGTGGTCGGCGTCGGCGTGGGGCCGGTGCCGTCCAGTCCGAAGAAGCTGATCGCCAGCTGGGCCTGTCCGGCGAGCGGCAGGGAATGGCCGACACCGGCCACGCTGATCGCCTCGACCGGCGCCTGCACCCCGGACGAGCCATACCGGGTACGCGTCCAGCCCGCTTGCGGCGTGTCCGTCAGCACCGGCGTCTGGCTGACACCGAGAACATCCGTCCACTGCTTGATCTCCTCGGCGAAATTGGGGTACCGCAACGTGTCATCGGTGACGCCATGAAACAGCTGCATACGCGGGCGCGTTCCGGTGTATCCGGGGTAGGCGGCCCGTACGAGATCGCCCCAGGCTTGTGGGGTCTTGGTGATCTGACCTTGGGCGCAGGCACTGTTCCAGCCGGATCCGTCGGTGGTGGCGAAGCAGCCGAACGGGACGCCCATGAACGCGGCGCCCGCCCTGAAGACGTCCGGGTAATCGCCGAGCAGGACGTTCGTCATCATGCCCCCGGACGACGCACCGGTGACGTACGTGCGCGACGGGTCCGTGCCGTAGTGCTGCTGGGCGTAGCGGACCATGGAGACGATGCCGGCCGGGTCGCTGGTGCTGTCGTGGCGCAGCGCGCCCGGGGAGGACACGTCGAAGCAGTTGCCGGAGCGGGTGGCCGACGGGTACACGACGACAAATCCATAGCGGTCGGCGAGCGAGGCGAACTGCGTACCGGAATAGAAGGCCGGACCGGATCCGGTGCAGTAGTGGACCGCCACCAGGAGCGCCGGGTTGGCCGGGCGGTTGTCGGGGACGTAGACGTGCATCTTCAGGCCGGTCGGGTTGGTGCCGAAACCGGTGATCTCCACGAGGGACGCCGCGACGGCCGGTGGGGCCGCGACGAGCACCGCGGCACACAGCGCGGTGGCGGCCGCCGCCGCTCCCAGCAGGGCACGGACGGTTCGCCGGGTCGTCATGCGAGGCTCGCGGTGCAGCCGGAGACCGCCGTCGGCGGGGTTCCCGTGCCCTGGAAACCGAATTCGGTGCTGCCCCCGGCGGCGATGCGGCCGTTGTACGAGACGTTCGCGAACTGGACCGCGCCGGAGGAGCCGGTGGCCTGCGCGTTCCAGGCGTTGGTGAGCGCGGATCCGCTGGGCAGGGTGAGCGCCACCGACCAGGTGCTGACCGCCGAGGCACCCGCGGTGACCTTGACGGTGATGACGAAGCCGCCGGTCCAGGCGTTGGCCGACAGGGCCGCGGAACACGCACCACCGGACGGGGGCGGGGTCGTGACCGGCGGGGTCGTGGGCGGGGTGGTGACCGGCGGCGTGGTGGTCGGGGGGACCGAGGTGCCGGCGCCGTTGAGGGTGTTCAGGGTCGAGGTGTACGCGGCCTTCTTGTTACCGCTGCCGTCGAACAACAACGGGGTGCCGCTCGCCCGCCACGAGTCGGTGTCCCGGATCCCCCACACGGTGATGCCGGCACACTGCGCGACGTTCAGGCAGGCCTGGGTGACCCGGGTGTACGAGTCGGCCTGCGCGGTGCCGGAACCCTCGATGTCCAGCTCGGTGATCTGTACCTCGACGCCGAGCGCGGCGAACCGCTGGAGGTTGGCCTGATAGTCACTGGGGACCGGGGAGGCAGAGTTGAAGTGCGACTGGAAACCCACACAGTCGATCGGGACGCCGCGGGTCTTGAAATCCTGGACCATGGCGTACACCGCGTTGCTCTTCGCGTTCTGGCCGTCGGTGTTGTAGTCGTTGTAACAGAGCTTGGCCGCCGGGTCCGCCGCCCGGGCCGCCCGGAACGCGGCCTCGATCCAGTCGTTGCCGGTCTGCTGCAGATTGGAGTCCCGGCGCGCGCCGGAACCGCCGTCGGCGAACGCCTCGTTCACCACGTCCCAGGCGTAGATCTGGCCACGGTAATGGGTGGCGACCTGGGTGACATGGTTGAGCATCGCCGACCGCAGCGCGGTGCCACTCAGGCTCTGCGCCCAACCCGGCTGCTGCTGATGCCAGGCCAGCGCATGACCCCGGACCCGGGCCCCCTGCGAGACGGCCTGGGCCACGATCCGATCGGCATTCGCGTACGAGAACGTGTTCTGACTGGGCTCGGTGGCGTCCCACTTCATCTCGTTCTCAGGCGTGACCATGGTGAACTCGCGGCTCAGAATGCCGAGGTACGTGGCATCGCTGAGCTTGTACGCGGCGACCGCGGTGCCGAAATAGCGCCCACTGGCAGCGGCCGAGGCGCCGAGCGTGGTCGCCGCGTCGGCGGTGCCGCTGAAGGTGATGGCGGCACCGATGGCGACGGCGCCGGCCGCCACGGTGAGGACGACACCACGCAGCCTGCTGGTGCTGCGCCCGCGTACGCGAGCGAAGTCATGTGTCATTGCCGGTTGCCTTCCGCTGACGGGGAGCTGAGGACGTGACGCAAGCGAGGACGGCCCGGAGGAATCGAGCCATCTCGATACGACACGGTAGCGAAACGCCGCCGAAACTTGAATCGCCGAGATTTCCCCGTAGAGCAGCCCGCAGCACCCGATCAAACGTTGATTTTGAGCGCATCACCGCAGCTCAGAGGAGACCAAGCGGAACGCGCGGAAATTTCGGCCAGCAACCGGAACTTGCGCCATCTGCGACGTCGGGAGCGCTCCCACGACCATCGGGCAACCCACCAGCGGTCACCCCGATGGCTCAGGCGAGCCGGACACAGCGACACGCCTCGGATACTTGAGGATGCGAGGCGTGTCGGTGATGCCGGTGACCTATTGCGAGCTGTTGCCGAGGTCCGGCCCGTTGCCGAATTCGCGTGCCTGCCCGGCCGCGGAATCAAGCTGGCGGTTCCGGCGAATCTGCATGACGGAGGAAAAGATTCCCGTCACAGCGCAAACGACGGCCGCCCACACCCAGGAACCAGGATCCCAATCCTGCGCCACTGCGAAGACGCTGACCATTGCCATCGCAGCCACGGCGATCAACACGCCGATCCATGGCGACTTCGCCACGCCGGTTCCGATTACCATTCGCTATCCCTACATGATCCCGGCTGGGACGAAATTGCACCCGGCGTAAGTGATACCACGGTCGCGCTTATGCGCACCAGGAACCGCGGGCCCGGGACGTCCACTCCATCACGATGCCCTGGTAGTTGAATTTCAGCTCCACACACCGGTCGCGGTTCGCGGCGTCCTTGAACGTGCCGGTGAGCGACGAGCCGGCGATGAGGGCGTTGCGGGCCTTGAAGGCCTTGACCTCGGCGCGGGAGTACCGGACGTAGACGCGCAGGCCGAGCGACACCTTCGGGTCGGCGACCACGGGGAACGTCGCGCCGGTGGTATTGGTCGTCGGGGTCAGCACGTTGCCCGCGAGGGTGTACCTGGTAGACAGATCCTTACTGGTCGCGTCCTTGGCCCACGGGGAGTCGATACGACCGACGGACTGGCCGGCCGCGTCGAGCATCACGTAGCCGCCATCGGGCAGCGCGGTGAGCTGCACACCGGCGGGCAGGGACAGGTTGTACTTCTGCGACGTCCTCGCCGAGCTGTTCCGCAGCACGCTCAGCAACTGCGCGCCGCCGGGAACGCTGCGACCTCGGCGTCGGTCGCGGTGGCGACGTTCTTGAACGTCGTGGCGGTCGGGTCGGACACGGCCGGGGTGACCTGACCCGACTGCACGCTGACACCGACCGTGGCGCCGGCGTACTCGATGGTCGCGCCGGGCCAGGTGGTGTCGAGCCGGGTGACGATCGGGCCGGCCGCCAGGTCCGGCGTGGTGGTGCCGGTGCCATCGGTGTACTTGACCAGCGTCAGGTCGAAGGTGCCGAGCTTGCCGGTCTCCTCGTCGTACGGACGGACAGCGCCGGCGGCGTCGGCCTTGGCCACTGTAGACAGCGGTCGGAGCGCCGGTATCACCGGGAATGGTGATGTCGAGGGGGAATTCGCCGTCACTGTCGGTCTCGTCGGCGATGGTCCGGCATTTCTTCGCGGGTGGCGCGAACTGCAAGATCATCCATATCGCTCACAGCAAAGTCGAATGTTCTTCTAATACGCTTTTTCTTCCCACACATACGACCCGAAAGATTGCGATAATCCGTTCCGCCCACCGATGGCCTCGAACGCCGATTCGCCGCTCCTGGCACCAGGGGCTCATTGCCCGGTTTGGCGGAGAGCAATGCCAAGACCATCGGGCCAGACATCCGCGGAGCCACAGTTCTTCCGCTCCCCGAAGGCCTCCCGAGTCCTTTTTAATCTGTCCGAAGTGAGCAATGCCCCCTCACCGTCATCGCTGACCACTGTCCTGCGGTGTGGGCACACCTGGCGGATCCACGCGATCGGCGCCTGGCTCACCAGCCGGGCCACCACCGGACAGGCCGAGCGCAGCAATCGCGGTCGATGGCAGACACTGCGCGGCTCACGCAGCAGCGGACTGCGATGGCGAATGCGTGAAGTGGGGCAACCACTACCAGGGCGCCGGGATCCGCTACGGGCACAGCGATAAGACCGCGACCGTACGGACCCACCTCGCCGTCGTCCGCAACGCCTTCCCGCCGATGGAACGGACAAGGCAGCCGGCATGCCGATCACGACGCGTGGAAGGATTCCGGAGTGCGGGACGGCTGGGCGCACGAAGCGCGCCGAACGGCCGCTCCTGGCCGGCGCGCGCGGTCATGGAGTGCCCCAGCTGGCAACCGGCATCGCTGAGCAGGTAGCCGGGCTGCTCTGGAAACCCAACTGAGACGAAAACTAAGACGGAACGGGCCGCCGGGTGACCGGGTGGCCCGTTCCGGTCCTGGTCAAAGGGTGGGCGCGGTAGGTTTCGAACCTACGACCCCTCGCTTGTAAGGCGAGTGCTCTCCCACTGAGCTACGCGCCCGGCTCCAGCGTGCCGGAGTGGCCATCCTACCCTGCGGGCCGGAGCCTTCTCCGCACCGGAGGTCAGAAGATCAGGTCCTGGAAGAGGTCTCGCCAGGTCTTCTGGTCGCGGGGTTCGCCGGCCGCCTGCATCTGGGCGAAGCGGACGAGCCCCTCGCGGTCGATGATGAAGGTGCCGCGGTTGGCGAAGCCGGCCTGGTCGTTGAAGACGCCGTAGGACCGGGCCACCTCGCCGTGGGGCCAGAAGTCGGCGAGCATCGGGAAGGTGAATCCTTCCCTGTCGGCCCAGATCTTGTGGCTGTAGACCGAGTCGACGCTGACCGTCAGCACTTGGATGTAGTCGTTGGAGTACTCGGAGTAGTGCTCTTGGATTTCCGCCAGTTCCCCCTGGCACGTGCCGGTGAAGGCCAGCGGGTAGAACACCAGCAGGACCGCTTTGCGGCCGCGGAAGTCGGCGAGCGTCACCTCCTGGTTGTTCTGGTCCTTCAGTGTGAAGTCCGGGGCCTGAGAGCCTACGTCGATCACCATGGGACCACGATATCCGGACAACACGAAGCGCCGCGCGGCGGCGAGGGCCGCGCGGCGTTCGCCGTCCTGCCACGGGAGAGAGTGACGGGGCGGCGGGGGTACGCCTGCGGTCTTACTTCTTCTTGGCTCCGCGGGACGACACCAGCCGGGCTGCGGTCCAGTCCTTGCCGGCGTTCACCGTGGAGGTCTGCTGGAGACCGGCCGTCGGCGCGTTCTCGCTGACCTCACTGGGTTCGACATGGCCGTCGCGGCCTGCCTTGGGGGTCAGGAGCCACACCACGCCGCTGTCCGCGAGCGGGCTCAAGGCGTCGGTGAGTATTTCGAATAGGTCACCGTCGCCGTCGCGGTACCAGAGGAGTACCGCGTCGACCACCTCGTCGGTGTCCTCGTCGACCAACTCGCCCACGCGTTCGGTCAGGGCGTCACGGAGATCTTCGTCCACGTCATCGTCGTAGCCCATCTCCATGACCACCATGGTCGGCTCGAAGCCGAACCGGTCCGCCAGGCTGCGTACGCCGTCGGCCTGACCAGCGGTCGCGCTCACTGTCGAATTCCTCCTTGCTGTTCACGACTGTTGTGTGGGGGTAGTCCACACATTCAGGGGCCCGGGCGCAAGTGGCGCACCGAGTGTGTGGCAATTTACCGCGTCAACAGGGCATGGGCACCCTGTGTGATGGCATCTTCCCCGATCAGGACCTCTTGTGCTGCCGGACCGAGCGGAACGGGTGAGTCCGCGGAGGCGATCCGGCGGGCCGCGCCCACGAAGCCACCGTCCACCAATGCCGCCAGAATTCCCTCCCCCACCCCGCCGGAGCGCCGGGTCTCGTCCACGATCAGGACCCGGCCGGTCGCGGAGGCCTCACGTACGAGGTCCGCGGCCGGGAGCGGGCTGAGCCAGCGCAGATCCACCACCCGGGAACCGTACCCGTCCGCGGCGAGTTGGGCTGCGACGCGTAGGGACATCCGGACCCCGTTGCCGAAGGTCAGGATGGTCAGGTCCTCGGCGGAACCGACCGGATAGGTCCGCGCGCGGCCGATCGGGATGTGCGCGGTGGACCACTCCCCCGGCGCAGCGTAGGGGGCGAGCCACTCGTTGTCACCTTGCTGGAACAGGTCACGGGTGTGGTAGAGCGCGATCGGCTCCAGGAACACGCTGACCGCGCCGTCGACGGCCGCGGCGGCCAGGCAGGAGCGCAGCAGCGGGGCGGCGTCGGCCGGGCGGGACGGGACGGCCAGGACCAGCCCGGGGATGTCGCGGAGCACGGCGACCGAATTGTCGTTGTGGAAGTGGCCGCCGAAATTCTGCTGGTAGGCGAGCCCGGCGACCCGGACGACCATCGGGTTGCGGAACGCGCCCTTCGAGAAGAACGCCATCGTGGCCGCCTCGCCGCGGAGCTGGTCCTCGGCGTTGTGCAGGTACGCCAGGTACTGGATCTCCGGGATCGGCAGCATCCCGGCGAGGCCGGCGCCCAGGCCGAGGCCGAGGATCGACGTCTCGTCGAGCAGGGTGTCGAAGACCCGGCCGGCACCGAAGCGGTCGCGCAGGTTCTTGGTGACCCCGTAGACGCCGCCCTTGACCGCGACGTCCTCGCCGAACAGCACCGCGCCGGGCTGGGTGAGCATGGCGTCGGTGAGCGTGGCGTTGATCGTCTGGGCCAGGGTCAGCGGACCGGCCCGCTCGGGGAGCTTGCCGCCGAACGCCTGGGAGCGGGCGGCCGAGCCGGCGCCGGCCGCCCGGGTGGCCGCGTCGGTGAGGTGCCGGGAGACGCGCAACGGCCGCCGGGTGACCAGGGGTGCGGCGATCTGCGCGGCGGTGGTCAGTTTCGGCTCGCCGAGCACCTCCTCGGCGATCTTGCGGACCTGCCAGCCGAGTTCGTCGTACCTCGTGATCAGGTCGTCGGGGGTGGCGAAGCCCTCCTCGATCAGGAGCCGGGCGGTCCGGATCAGGGGATCGCGGTCCAGGTCGCGGGACAGCTCGTCCGCCGATCGGTACGCGATCTCGGCATCCGCCCCGGCATGGCCCATCAGCCGGATCATGGACAGGTGCAGCACCGCGGGCCGGCGTTGCTCGCGTACCCAGGCGACGGCCTCCACGGCGGCGGCGTGGGCGGCCGCCAGGTCGGTGCCATCGGCGGCGAAATAGCGCAGGCCGGGCCGGGACCGCAACGACTCGGCCACCCAGCCCCGCGGCGACGGGACGCTGATGCCGTAACCGTTGTCCTCGCAGACGAGCAGCAGCGGCAGGTGGCGCCCGGAGTGGTCGTACCAGCCGGCGGTGTTGAACGCGGCCGTGGCGGTGGCGTGGTTGATCGAGGAGTCCCCGAACGAGGCGACGACGAGGGCGTCCTCGGGCCACGGGGTGTCGACCCCTTTGAGGCCCGGGACCGCGCTCATCGCGTACGCGATCCCGACAGCTCGCGGCAGGTGCGAAGCGATGGTGGACGTCGTGGGGATGATCTGCAGATCGGCCCGTCCGAAGACCTTGTGGCGTCCGCCGGCGATCGGCTCCTCGGCGGACGCGACGATGCCGCGCAGCACGTCGCGGGCGGCGTCGACCAGCGGATCGGCGTCCTCCTCGAACGGCGGGGCGGCCTGGACCGCGCGGACACAGTAGAACGCGCCGGAGCGGTAGTGCAGCAGGGCCGGATCGTCCGGGCGCAGGGCGGCCGCGACCGCCGCGTTGCCCTCGTGGCCGGCGGATCCGATGGTGTAGAAGCCTTCGTTGAAACTGCGCAGCCAGCGGGCCGCGAGATCGAGGTGACGACTGGTGAGCTGGGCGTCGAAGAGCTCCCGGGCCCGGTCGCCGGTGAGCGCCGAACCCTCGTGGACCGGTTCGCCGGGCGCGCGGCGCGGGTCCCGCGGCTGGAGGGCCGAGACCGCGTCGCGGAAACGCTCGTCGAGGTGCTGGGGGGTGGTCACCGATCCAGCATTGCCGACCTTGGCCAGGCCCGCCACCGCGCGGTTGCGGGGGCGGCCTTCCCGGGGACGGACCTCTGCATGGAAGACTTCCCGGTCATGGACACCACCGTGATCACCGTGCGGACCGGCAACAAGCCGGTCGTGCGGGACATCACAACCGAGGCCGAGCAGTTCGTCCGGGGTCGCGGCGACGGGTTGCTGCACGTCTTCGTCCCGCACGCGACCGCCGGGATCGCGATCATCGAGACCGGTGCCGGTTCCGACGAGGACCTGCTCACGGCCATCGACGAGCTGCTGCCGACCCAGGACAAGTGGCGGCACCGGCACGGATCACGCGGTCACGGCCGCGATCACGTGCTACCGGCCTGGATCCCGCCGTACGCGACGCTGCCCGTGATCGGCGGCAGCATCGCGCTGGGTACCTGGCAGTCCGTCTGCCTCGTTGACACCAACGGTGACAACCCGGAACGGCACGTGCGGTTCAGTTTTCTCCCCGGTTAACCGTTAGTTACCCCCGAGTACGTGTGTCACTCGTCGCGCAGCCGGACGGTAGGCGTGACGACAGCCACGGTGAGGGGGCAGGATGGAACCATTGCCGTGCGGCTCACACAATGGGCGTACGGTCCGACACCGACCTAGAGGAATGCCTGTGGCCACGGAACGCAAGCGCCCGGTGATCAGTGACGGCCTGCCGAGCCAGCTTCCGGACATCGACCCCCAGGAAACAAGTGAGTGGGTCGAGTCGCTCGACGGAGTCATCGACGAGGGTGGGGCGAAGAGAGCCCGATACGTCATGCTGCGCCTGCTCGAACGGGCGCGCGAGCGACAGGTCGGTGTCCCGCCCCTGACCTCGACGGACTACATCAACACGATCCCGCCGGAGCAGGAACCCTGGTTCCCGGGTGACGAGATGGTGGAACGGCGGATCCGGGCGTACATCCGGTGGAACGCCGCCATGCTGGTGCACCGCGCGCAGCGCCCGCAGATCGGCGTCGGCGGGCACATCTCGACGTACGCGTCGAGCGCCAGCCTGTACGAGGTCGGCATGAACCACTTCTTCCGGGGCAAGGACCACCCCGGCGGCGGCGACCACATCTTCTTCCAGGGTCACGCGTCCCCCGGCATGTACGCCCGGGCGTACCTCGAGGGCCGGCTGAGCGAGCACGATCTGGACGGTTTCCGTCAGGAGCTGTCGCACCCGGGTGGCGGTCTGCCGTCCTACCCGCACCCGCGGCTGATGCCGAACTTCTGGGAGTTCCCGACGGTCAGCATGGGCATCGGCCCGCTGAACGCGATCTACCAGGCCCGGTTCAACCGTTACCTGCACAACCGCGGCGTCAAGGACACCTCGGACCAGAACGTCTGGGCGTTCCTCGGCGACGGCGAGATGGACGAGGTCGAGTCGCTGGGCGCGATCGGCCTGGCCGCCCGCGAGGAGCTCGACAACCTGACCTTCGTCATCAACTGCAACCTGCAGCGCCTCGACGGGCCGGTGCGCGGTAACGGCAAGGTCATCCAGGAGCTCGAGTCGTTCTTCCGCGGTGCCGGCTGGAACGTCATCAAGGTCGTCTGGGGCCGGGAGTGGGACCCGCTGCTCGCCAAGGACACCGACGGCGCGCTGGTCAACCTCATGAACGTCACGCCGGACGGCGACTTCCAGACGTACAAGGGCGAGTCCGGCGCGTACGTCCGGGAGAACTTCTTCGGTCGTGACCCGCGGACCCGCAAGCTGGTCGACGGCATGAGCGACGACGAGGTCTGGGGTCTCAAGCGGGGCGGCCACGACTACCGCAAGCTCTACGCGGCCTACAAGGCGGCGAGCGAGCACACCGGGCAGCCGACGGTGATCCTGGCGCACACCATCAAGGGCTGGACGCTGGGCTCGCACTTCGAGGCCCGCAACGCCACGCACCAGATGAAGAAGCTGACGCTGGACGACCTCAAGGGCTTCCGCGACCGGCTGTACCTGGACATCAGCGACAAACAGCTCGAGGACAACCCGTACCTCCCGCCGTACTTCCACCCCGGTGAGAAGTCCGACGAGATGCAGTACATGCTCGAGCGGCGCCGTGAGCTGGGCGGTTTCGTGCCGACCCGGCGCACCAAGGCCAAGTCGCTGGCGATCCCCGAGTCGAAGACGTTCGGTGACGTCAAGCGCGGCTCCGGCAAGCAGAAGATCGCCACCACCATGGCGTTCGTCCGGCTGCTCAAGGACCTCATGCGGGACAAGGAGTTCGGGGCCCGCTGGGTGCCGATCATCCCGGACGAGGCCCGTACGTTCGGCATGGACTCGCTGTTCCCGACGAAGAAGATCTACTCGCCGCACGGCCAGACCTACACCTCGGTCGACCGTGAGCTCTTCCTGTCGTACAAGGAAGCGACCACCGGGCAGATCCTGCACGAGGGCATCAACGAGGCCGGGTCCACCGCCAGCTTCATCGCGGCCGGCACCGCGTACGCCACGCACGACGAGCCGATGATCCCGCTGTACATCTTCTACTCGATGTTCGGGTTCCAGCGCACCGCCGACGAGCTGTGGGCGGCCGGCGACCAGATGGCCCGGGGGTTCCTGCTCGGCGCGACCGCGGGGCGCACCACGCTCAACGGTGAGGGCCTGCAGCACGAGGACGGTCACTCGCTGCTGCTGGCCGCGACCAACCCCGCGGTGGTCGCCTACGACCCGGCGTACGCGTTCGAGATCGCGCACATCGTGGAGAACGGCCTGCACCGCATGTACGGCGCGGAGCAGGAGAACCTGTTCTACTACCTGACGGTCTACAACGAGCCGATCCTGCAGCCCGCCGAGCCGGCCGACGTCGACGTGGAGGGCCTGCTCAAGGGCATCTACCGGTACGCCGCCGCACCGGAGACCACCGGGCCGAAGGCACAGATCCTCGCGTCCGGCACCGGCATGGGGTGGGCGCTCAAGGCCCAGGAGCTGCTCGCTCAGGACTGGGGTGTCGGCGCCGATGTGTGGTCGGTGACCTCCTGGACCGAGCTGCGCCGCGACGCGGTGGAGACCGAGGAGCACAACCTGCTCAACCCGGGTGAGCCGGGGCGCAAGCCGTACATCCAGACCAAGCTCGAGGGCACCGAGGGTCCGGTGGTCGCGGTCAGCGACTGGATGCGGGCCGTTCCCGACCTGATCAGCCGCTGGATCCCGAACGACTACACGTCGCTGGGCACGGATGGCTACGGTATGAGTGACACCCGGCACGCCCTGCGCCGCCACTTCCACGTGGACGCGGAGTCGGTGACGGTGGCGACGCTGCGTCAGCTCGCGCTGCGCGGCAAGGTTCCGGCGCACGTCCCGGCCGAGGCCGCCAAGAAGTACGCGATCGACGACGTCAACGCCGCGCCGGTGGGCGAGACCGGCGGCGACAGCTGAGGTTTTTCGACTGAGGGATGTGCCCGGGAATGTCCGGGTACATCCCTCAGCTTTTGCCCGGTCCGGACGAATAGTCCGGCATGGTGCGTGCTCAGATCAGTCACAAGCTCATGGCCCTCGGTCTGGGCAGTGTGCTCAGTACGGCGGCAGTACTCGTCGGTGTCGGCGCCTGGCAGAGCCAGTCGTTCGCCGACCGGACCGAGTCGCAGGTCAGCCAGTTGACCACCGACGACCTGAACCGCACCTCCGACGAGATCAGCCGGCTGGTCAGCTCGGTCGGTGACGAGGTCCAGTCCGGCGTCAACCGGCAGATGAAGACCGCCGAGGCGGTGCTCAAGGTCAACGGTGGGGCCGCGCTGCAGGGCAAGACCGCCAAGTGGACCGCGACCAACCAGGTCAGCCAGGCGAAGACCACGGTGACGCTGCCCCGGATGGCCGTGGGCGGTGACTGGCTGGGACAGAACACCGACCTGGAGACGCCCACCGCGTTCGTCGACGACACCGCCGACCTGACCGGGCTCTCGGTCACCGTCTTCCAGCGGATGAACGCCAACGGCGACCTGCTGCGGGTGGCCACGAACATCAAGTCGGCGACCGGTTCCCGGGCGATCGGCACGTACATCCCGGCGGCCAACGCCGACGGCTCCGCCAACGCGGTCGCCGCCGCCATCAAGGGCGGCAAGGAGTACCGCGGCGTGGCGAGCGTCGTCGGCAACTGGTTCATCACCGCGTACGACCCGATCAAGAACAGCGACGGCGACGTGATCGGCGCCCTGTTCGTCGGCACCCCGCAGACCACCGCGCTGAGCAACCTGACCGAGGCCATCGCGGGCAGCCAGATCCGCGAGAACGGCTCGGTCGTCGTCTACAGCACGAACTCCGCCGACAAGGGCCGGATCATCGCGTCCAGCATGGCCGACCCGGCCACCGACACCCAGATCGACGCCACCGACGCCAAGGGCGTGAAGTACGTCGAGCAGATCGTCACCGAGGCACCGAAGCTCACCGACGGCACCACGTTCCGGACCACGTACCAGCTGCCCGGAGCCGGCGGCGCCGCGGCCGGGGCGACCACCACCACGGTGTCGTTCTACAAGCCGTACTCCTGGGCGATCGCGGTCAACGGCTACGACGCCGACGCGAGTGGTGCCGCCACCGCGGTGCGCGACGGCCGCCGCGACATGCTCATCGCGTTCGGGATCGCCGCCCTGCTGATGGCCCTGGCCGGTGGCGTGCTGGCCGCCTGGCAGGCCCGCCGCATCTCCAAGCGGCTGGGCGGGCTGACCGCGTCGCTGACCAGGCTGGCCAAGCGGGACCTGACGGTCCGCAGCACCGAGACCGGTGGCGACGAGATCGGGCAGGCCGGGGAGGCGCTCAACACCGCCGTGGCCGAGCTGCGCGAGGTCATCGTCGAGGTCACCGGCGCCTCCCACGAGGTGTCGAAGTCGGCCGGGCAGGTCGCCACGACCGGTGCCGAACTGACCCAGTCCGCCGAGTCCGCGTCCGAGCGGGCCGGATCGGCCAGCCGGGCCGCCGACGACATCTCCGCCGTGGTGCAGACGGTCGCCGCCGGCGCCGAGGAGATGGGCGCCTCGATCAGCGAGATCTCCAGCAACGCGCAGGACGCGGCGCGGGCCGGCCGCGACGGCGTGGGCCTGACCGCCACCGCCTCCGGGGTCATCGACGAGCTGCGGGTCTCCACCGGCAAGATCGCCGACGTGGTGCGGCTGATCGCCAGCATCGCCGAGCAGACGAACCTGCTGGCGCTGAACGCGACGATCGAGGCGGCCCGGGCGGGCGACGCCGGCAAGGGCTTCGCGGTGGTCGCGGGCGAGGTCAAGGACCTGGCCCAGGAGACCGCCAAGGCGACCGAGGACGTCACCGCCCGGGTGTCGGCCATCGAGTCGGACACCGCCAAGGCGGTCGAGGCGATCACCGCGATCACCGCGACGATCGGCCAGGTCAACGATTACCAGACGGCGATCGCGGCCGCGGTCGAGGAGCAGGCCGCGACGACCGCCGAGATGTCCCGCAACATCACCGAGGTCTCGACCGGCAGCCAGGACATCGCGCAGGGTATCGGCGCGGTCAGCGGGGCGGTGGACAGCACGCGCAGCGCGGTGGCGGTGTCGCACCAGGCCGCGGACGAGCTCAACAACACCGCTCAGCGCCTGACCGTGCTGGTCGGCCGGTTCACCGTCTGATCAGTGCGGCCAGCTTGTCGAACTGCTGGTTGGTGCCCTGCACCATGAAGCCCTGAATCTCGTCGGTCGTCCAGCCGGCGAAATGGTTGGTCAGCTCGGTGCGGCCGTCGCCCAGATCCTTGAGGGTGACGGTCGCACCGCCGCCTCCGATGCCACGCTGGCCCTCCCACTCGTACCCGAGGGTCCCGACCGGCTCCACCACGGTGAACCGCATGTCGGACGGGAACTCCGACCCGTCGCCGCTGACCATGGTGAGCCGGAAGACGCCGCCGGGGCGCACGTCCATCTCGACGCTCTCGCGCGGCGTGCTCATGCCGGCCGGACCCCACCAGGCGGCGACCTGATCGGGCTCGGTCAGCGCGGCCCAGACCAGCTCCCGGGGCGCGTCGAAGATCCGTACGATGTCGAGCTCTCTGAATTCCATCAGGTGTCGCCTTTCATCAGCTGTCTGAGGTGGGCGTCGAGCTTGTCGTAGCTCGACTCCCAGAAACGCCGGTAGCGGTTGACCCAGTCCGAGGCCTCGTGCAGGCCCGCGGCCTCGAGCCGGCACGGGCGCCACTGGGCGTCCCGGCCGCGGGAGATCAGCCCGGCGCGTTCCAGCACCTTGAGGTGTTTGGAGACCGCGGGCAGGCTCATCGCGAACGGTGCGGCCAGCTCGTTGACCGTGGCCTCCCCGTCCGCGAGCCGGGCGAGGATCGCGCGGCGCGTCGGGTCGGCGAGCGAGGCGAAGATGAGGCTGAGCTGGTCGTCGGCCACCAGGTCAGGCCGGCACGTACGTGCTGACCTCGACACCGGTCTTCGTGGTCCAGGTCTTCGTCAGGCTCAGCGCGACCTTGGTGCCGTCGTGCCAGAGCTTGCGGCCCTCGCCCACCACGACCGGGAAGACCATGATGCGGTACTCGTCGATCAGGTTGTGCCGGGTCAGGTAGTTGACCAGATCGGCGCTGCCGTTGATCAGCAGGCTCTCCGACCCGGCCCGGAGCGCGGCGACCGCGTCGGACACCTCGCCGGTCAGGAACGCGGCGTTCCACTCGGGCTCGGTCAGCGACGTGGTGGCGACGTGCTTCGGCATCGCGTTCATCTTCTTGCCGAAATGCCCGGTCGCTTCCTCCATGCCGGGCCAGGCGGCCTTGAAGCCCTCGTACGTCTTTCGGCCGAGCAGCAGCGCGTCGGCCTCCGTCAGATTCGCGTCCTGCCAGGCACCGAGCTCGTCGTTGAAGTAGGGGCCGCTCCAGCTCGGCTCCTCGAAAACCCCGTCGAGCGTCACGTACTCCACCGCGATGATCTTGCCCATGTCTCCGGCCTCCATACTTAACTTCTGGGTTAATTAGCTAGTTGGTAAATTACACAGGTCACGGCCGCATGGTCAAGGAGGCTCGGTATAACCAAGGGGTGAATCTGGACGACATCCTGCGGCGGCGCGTCGAACGGCAGTTCCTCGGCGCCACCCGCGGCCGGGACGTGGTCGAGGTGGCCCGCCGGCTCAGCGGGATCCACGCCCAGGTGGCGTCGTCCGCCCAGGCCGCGACCGACCTGCGCGCCGGGACCGGTCACGACCTCGAGCAAGCCCTGCACCGCGACCGTACGCTGGTCCGGACGTGGGCCGCCCGCGGGACGTTGCACCTGCTCCCGGCCGATGACCTGCCGTACTGGGTCGCGGCGATGAGCACCCGGACCCGGGAGACCACGGGTTCCTGGCTCACGTACCACGGCGTGACCGCGGAGCAGATGGCCGACATCATCGCCGCGGTGCCCGACGTGCTGAGCGACACGCCGCTGACCCGGGAGGAGCTGTCCGCCGCCATCATCGCGGCGACCGGGCACACCGGGCTGAGCGAACCGCTGACCCAGGGCTTCGGCGCGATCCTCAAGCCGCTCGCGTTCCGGGGACTGCTCTGCTCCGGGCCGCCGCGCGGCCGCAATGTGACGTTCGTGGCGCCCCGTGCCTGGCTGGGTGACTGGGAACCGGTCGGCACCGAGCAGGCCGTGGACCGCCTGGCGCTCGCCTACCTGGACGCCTACGGGCCGGCCGGGTCCACCGAGTTCGCCCGCTGGTTCGATCTGAGGCCGGCGCTGGCCAAGAAGTCGTTCGCACGCCTGGAGCTGGGGCCGGACGGGCTTCCGGAGGGCGCCGAGATGCCCGCGGGCGGCGAGACCGTGCACCTGCTGCCGGCTTTCGACCCGTACGTGGTGGCCGCCACCCGGCAGCTGGACCAGATCTGCAGCGGGCCCCGGTCGGCGGTCTCGCGGCCGCAGGGCTGGATCTCCCCCACGCTGGTGGTCAACGGTCGCATCGAGGGGGTCTGGGAGCGCAAGGACGGGGTGCCGGTGATCACAACTTTCGGCAAACTACCCGCGGCCGTACGCCGTGCTCTCCCACCGGACGCGAACCTGGTGGACGGGCGCCGTACGCTGGTTGTGTGACAGTACGAGTACGCTTCGCCCCCTCACCGACCGGAATGTTCCATGTCGGCGGCGCCCGTTCCGCGCTGCAGAACTGGATCGTCGCCCGCCAGAGCGGTGGCGCCTTCGTCCTGCGTATCGAGGACACCGACGCGGCCCGCAACCGTCCCGAGTGGACCGAGGGCATCATCTCGGCGCTGGACTGGATCGGCATCGAGCGCGGCACCTATGAGGGCCCCTACTTCCAGTCCTCGTATGCGAGCGAACACACCGCCGCGGCCACCCGCCTCTATGGCGAGGGCCGCGCCTACTACTGCGACTGCACCCGAGACGACATCGTCGCCCGCGCCGGCAACACCCACACCGGCTACGACGGCTTCTGCCGCGAGCGCGCGCTCGGCCCCGGCGAGGGGCGCGCCCTGCGCTTCCGCACCCCGGACGAGGGCTCGACCGTGGTGGTCGACCTGGTCCGGGGCGAGCCCACGTTCGAGAACAAGCTCCTCGAGGACTTCGTGATCGCCCGCAGCAACGGGACCGCGGTCTTCCTGCTGGCCAACGTGGTCGACGACATGACCATGGGCATCACCCACGTGATCCGGGCCGAGGAGCACCTGCCCAACACCCCCAAGCAGCAGCTGCTGTGGGAGGCGCTCGGGGTCAAGCCCCCGATCTGGGCGCACGTGCCGGTCATCGTCAACGAGAAGCGCCAGAAGCTCTCCAAGCGCCGCGACAAGGTGGCGCTGGAGTCGTACCGCGACGAGGGTTACCTGGCCGCGGCGATGCGCAACTACCTCATGCTGCTCGGCTGGGCGCCCACCGGCGACCGCGAGATCGTGCCGTGGCAGGTCGTCGAGGACGAGTTCAAGCTCGAGGGCGTCAACCACTCCCCGGCGTTCTTCGACGTGAAGAAGCTGCGGGCGTTCAACGGCGAGTACATCCGCGCGCTCTCGTCCGAGGAGTTCGCGGCCGTGTGCGCGCCGTGGCTCGGCGGCACCGAGACGATCCCGGCCCCGCCGTGGGACCCGGAGTCGTTCGACATGCAGGTCTTCGCCGACGTCGCGCCGCTCGCCCAGACCCGCATCGCGGTGCTGAGCGAGATCGTCGACTACGTGGACTTCTTCTTCCTGGCCGAGCCGGTCTCCGACGAGCAGTCGTGGAACAAGGCGATGAAGGAGGGCGCCGCCGAGATCCTCGACGCCGCCACGGCCGCGTTCGGCGCTCTCGAGCAGTGGGCGGCCGAGCCGCTGAAGGCCGCACTCGAGCGGGTCGGCGAGGAGCGCGGGCTCAAGCTGGGCAAGACCCAGGCTCCCGTACGCGTCGCGGTCACCGGCCGTACCGTCGGTCTTCCGCTCTTCGAATCACTCGAGGTCCTGGGCCGGGAGAAGACGCTCGCCCGCATCGTGGCGGCCCGCGCAAAGATCTCCTGAACATTTCGTAACCATTTCGGTACGCGCGCTCCGAGACATTCGGTGCGCGCGTACCTATTGATGCAACCAGCAGGTCAGGGCCACGCGTCATAGGGGTGGAGGTATCCACGGCAAGGGTGACCGAGACCCCGATCACTTGCTTCCGCTGGGTACTATTCGCCCGCCGATCAGCTCCCCGTCCCAGGTGACCGCCCCTTCGCCGCGATCCGATTCCGGATGGCTCCAAAAGGTCGTCGCCCCGGGATGCGCCCGGGCCGGTCTGCGGGGAAGCTGGTCTGCGGAGAGTGCTGTGCCGACGCAGGCGTGGCGGATCATGCCCATCATGCAGGCGGGGGAGGCCGAACGGTGGCTCGAGGGATGTTCATGCGGATCGTTTCCGGGGCGGGCGCGCTGGTCGCGACGGTCGCGATCGGTCTGTCCCTGGCATCGGCGCCGGCCAGTGCCGCACCCGCGGCCCCGACCGCGGTCATGGTCGCGGGCAAGTTCGACGGCGGCAAGCTGACCATCCAGCAGGCCGAGCACCCGGACGCCTACCAGCGACTGCTGGGCGAGGTGAACTGGCTGAGCTCCGCCACGCCGACCACCACCCAGCCCAAGGCCGACAAGCTCGGCCTCAAGCTCACCGTCACCGTGCTGGTCAAGAACAAGGCCAGCCAGGTCTACGATGTCTACCCGCTGGCCGCGGGCGGCCCCCGCGCGTTCCGGCCGGCCAAGCAGCCGACCGGCAAGAAGACCCCCGGCTGGTTCTACGGCCGGCTCACCATGTCGGAGTCCCTGCGCGTCGCCGGGGTCCCGCTCGAGCAGCGGACCGACATCGTCACCGGCGGCATCGGCGGCGGCTCCGGCTCGGACGTCGTCAACGAGGAGCTCGACCCGCTGGCCGTCGGCAAGGACGTGGTCGCCCAGCTGCAGCAGCTCTTCCTGCTCAACGGCGCGGTGCTCCTGGTGGTCCTGCTCGGCCTCGCCGGCGTCGCGTTCCTGATCCGCCGCCGCATCTAGAGTCGGATCAGCCCACCGGCCGGACCGGGACCTGCAGGACCGGGCAGGCCGGGGCCGGCGTGTTGCAGCGCTCCCCCAGCCCGAAACCGTCCAGCAGGTGCGGGTCCGTCGCCGCCTCGGCGGCCTCCCGGGTGGACAGCGGCGGCTCACCCCGCTCCCGGTCCCCCGTGCCGCGCTCGCCGGTCGCCTGGACGGCCACCGTGCGCCCGTCCACGACCCGGCGCGCGATCACCTCGTGCACCTGCCAGTCCTGGTCCTCGGTCCGGTCGTAACGGGCATAGTCGAAACCGGACGCCGTACGGTCCGGTTGCGCGCAGGAAGTCGGGTCCGCCAGCACCGGCAGGCACAGCCCGGCCGGGGCGTCGAAGACCGCGACCTCGACCAGCCCGCGCGGGGCACCCCCGGCGTCCAGCACGGCGTACTGCCGCCAGCCCGGACCGGAGAACGGCGGGCGCGGCACGATCTGCAGGTCCTTGGCGTCCACCGGGACAGCGAGCACCTTCAGGACCGGGTCCAGCACCCCGGACGGACGGGGCTGGGCCACCGCCACGGCCGCCGTCGAGCGCGGTTTGGCCCCCGGGAGCAGGACCGTCGTGAGGGCGTACCCGAGAGAGACGACGAGCGCGACGGCCACCAGACCGGCCAGCACGACCGAGCGGGCCCGGCGCCGGCGCAACCGGTCCGCCCGCCGGAAGATGTCGTCGACCGCGTCGCCGAGTTCCGGCTCACCGGCACAGGCCCGTTCCAGGACCGTGGTCATCGCGGCGCTCATCGGGCCGGCGCCGGCTGGGTCGCGCGCAGCAGCTCGCCGAACGCGGCCAGACCCTCCGCCTCGTACTCGGTGACCTTGCTGCCGTCCAGGCCCAGCACGTCGGCCGTCTCCCCCACCGCCAGGTGACAGAAGTGGTGCAGCACCAGGACCGCGCGGCACTTCGGTGACAGCCGGCGCAATGCGTCCAGCACGAGCACGGTGAAGACGTCGCTGAGCGCGGCGTCGGCGTCGGACTCCCCGGCCGTCTGCGGCGGCGCGACGAAGACGTGCTCACGGCGGCCGTGACCGGGCTTGAACGCGGCCATCAGATCCCCGTACGCCCACAGGTCGAGGTCGCCGACGTCCTGATCGGTCAGCGCCCGGGCCAGCGTGCCCCGGGCGAGTGCACCGGCCCGCGTCCAGTCGCCGCACATCAGGAACGCGGCGCGGCGCAGGTGGGCGTACCGCTGAGCCACGTATTCGTCGGTCATCGGGCCTCCCTCTCGCCTCTTTATAGGGCACCGCGGGGTGGCCTCGCCGCCGAACGGGTTCACGCGACCCGGACGGTGACCTCCACGAGCCGGACCAGGTCGTCCAGGTCCGCGTCGAACTCCGCGTCCGGCGGCTGCGCGGTGGTCCCGGGCAGGCCGCCGGTGACCTCGCCGGTGGTGTAACCGAGCAGGAAGGCGCAGATCATCCGGGTCAGCCTCGGCACGGTCGGCGCGGGCACGCCCGCGTCGTGCAGCGTGGCCCGCAGCGCCGCGGTCAGCCAGGCTCCGCCGGCCGAGGGACGGTTCAACATCAGCGGGTACGCGCCGGGGTGCCGCAGGGACAGTCCGCGGACCGCCCGGCCCAGCGCCCGCAGCCGCTGCCGCCAGTCGATGTCGGCCGCTTCCTGGGTGTCGTCGCTGCCCAGTTCCAGGTGCAGCAGTTCGACCAGGCCGTCGAGCAGCGCGTCCTTGCCCCCGACGTACGGGTAGAGCGCCATCGAGGTGAGCCCGACGCGTTCGGCGACCGCGCGCATGGACATCGCGGCGAGCCCGCGCTCGTCCACAAGCGCCATGGCCTGGTCGAGGATGAGCCGTCTCTTGTCGTCCACCCGCCCACCGTGGGCGCCCGGCCCGGCAACAGCCGACGGGCGCGCCGCACGGTCACACCACGGAGTGAGCTTTACCGCGCTTCTCGGCCGAGGGGGAGCAGGCTCAGCACCAGCGGCCGGGGGGACGGCCTCGGCCGGCGGCGCGGCGGCGGGGGCGGACGGCGCCGTGCAGGTGGGCGCCGGCCCAGCCGTGCAGGTGGGTCCGGCAGCCGACACGGTGCGGGAAGTCGTCGGCGGGTTCCTCGATCACCGGGACGGCGATCTCGGCGCAGTCCTGCTCCCCGTCGGGGCGTACGCCCTCGTGGTCCGTCACTTCCGCCTCCTTCCGTTCGTGTCGCCGGGTCGTCGGCACCGCTCTCATCGGCATCGCGGGGCCTGGCTTGACCCTGATCGGAGCCGAGTTGTCCAGACCGTAGCCGCGTGGCACTAGGACGACACACTGCCAGGTCACCGACCGGAATCGCGGGGAAGGCGCACCGCTATTACGGACAAATATCTCAAAAGGTACGCCTCCTCCCGCGCGCGTCGCCGCCCCGGACCGGCCTGCCATGCTGGTCCGGTGGCACGCAAATCCGGGAGTACCGCCCCACCTCTGGCCGCCACCCTGCCCCGGGTCGAGCGCAGCGCCGGAGCGCTGGCCTCGGCCAGCGTCGCCCGGATGGAAGAAACCCTGCCGTGGTTCCGGGCCCTGCCCGCCGATCAGCGGTCGTCGGTCATGCTCGTCGCCCAGGCCGGCATCCGCTCGCTGGTCGAGTGGCTGCGCTCGGGCGGCACCGCCGCCGGCACCCAGGAGATCTCCGACGAGGTCTTCGCGGCCGCGCCCCGGACCCTGGCCCGGGCCATCACGCTGACCCAGACGGTCCAGCTGATCAAGGCCACCATCGACGTCGCCGAGTCCGAGGTGCAGGTGCTCGCCGCACCCGGCGAGGAGGACGCGCTGGACCGGGCGATCCTCAAGTTCTCCCGGGAGATCGCCTTCTCGGCGGCCCGGGTGTACGCGCGGGCAGCCGAGACCCGGGGTGCGTGGGATGCCCGCTTGCAGGCCCTGCTGGTCGACGCACTGCTGCGCGGTGACTCCTCCGACGTGCTGGCCAGCCGGGCAGCGGCCCTGGGCTGGGCCGACGCCCCGCCGGTGGCGGTCGTGGTCGGCCGCTCCCCCGGCGGCGACCACGCCGTGGTGCTGCACACGGTCTACCGGGCCGCCCGCCGGGCCCGCGTCGAGATCATCGGTGGCGTGCACGGCGACCGGATCGTGGTGGTGATGGGTGGCGCCGCCGACCCGATCGCCATCGCCGGGCAGCTCGCCGACGCGTTCGGCGAGGGGCCGATCGTCGTCGGGCCGGCCGTGCCGTCGCTGGACCAGGCGACCGAGTCGGCCCGCGCCGCGCTCGCCGGCTTCCGGGCCGCGTCGGCGTGGCCGGGAGCACCGAAGCCGGTGGCCGCCGACGCCCTGCTGCCCGAACGCGTGCTGGCCGGGGACCCCGAGGCCCGCCGGGCACTGCGTCACGACGTGTACGGCTCCCTCGCCCGGGCCGGCGGCGGCCTGCTGGAGACGCTCGACGCGTTCTTCGCCGCGGGCGGGGTGCTGGAGAGCGCAGCCCGCGAGCTGTATGTGCATCCCAACACGGTCCGTTACCGCATCAAGCGGATCACCGAGGTCGTCGGGCTCTCCCCGCTGGACGGACGGGACGCGTTCGCGCTACGGACGGCGCTCGCCGTGGGACGCCTGGACCCCGCGAACTAAGTACCGGAAATCATCCGTAGGACGACAAATCGCGGGGCCGTTGTAGGAATCCCACAATGTTGGTCGTAGGGTTTCGTGCAGTGCGACACCACCGGATCCACCCCCGATCCGGAAGAGTCGTCCCCGTGCTCGCTGTACTCTCGCCCGGCCAGGGCTCCCAGAAGCCCGGCTTCCTTTCTCCGTGGCTCGAACTCCCTGGCGCCGAGGCCCGGCTGACCTGGTGGTCCGCGCTCGCGGGCGTCGACCTGGTCCACCTCGGCACGCTCGCGGACGCCGAGGAGATCAAGGACACCGCGCGCACCCAGCCGCTGCTGGTGGCCGCCGCCCTGCTCGCCGCCGAGCACCTGCCGCTGGCCGGCGTCGGCCTCGTCGCCGGCCACAGCGTCGGTGAGCTCGGTGCCGCGGCCGTCGCCGGGGTGCTCACCCCGGAGACCGCGATCACGCTCGCCGGGATCCGGGGCCGCGAGATGGCCGCCGCCTGCGCGCTGGAACCCACCGGCATGAGCGCCGTCCTCGGTGGTGACGCCGACGAGGTGGTCGCCGCGATCGAGGCGCACGGGCTGTACCCGGCCAACCGCAACGGCACCGGCCAGATCGTCGCCGCCGGCGCCCTGGACGCGCTCGCCGGACTGGCCGCCGAGCCGCCCGCGTCCGCCCGGGTCCGGGCACTGGCCGTCGCCGGGGCGTTCCACACGCCGTACATGGCCCCGGCCGAGCAGGCCCTCGGCATCGTCGCGGCCGGCGCCCCCGTCGCCGGCCCGGCGCGGATCCTGCTGTCGAACCTGGACGGCACCGCCGTGACCGACGGCGCCGAGATGCTGCGGCGCCTGGTCGGCCAGGTCACCGCACCGGTCCGCTGGGACCTGGTCATGCGGACGCTGCGCGAACGGGGCGTCACCGGCGTCATCGAACTGCCCCCGGCCGGCACCCTGGCCGGACTCGTCAAGCGCGAGCTCAAGGGCGACGGCCTCCCCGAGATCGTCACCCTCAACACGCCCGCCGACCTGGACGCCGCCCGCGACCTCATCGCGCGCCACGGTGCGACCGACCCGACTGCGACCGAAGGAGCACGACCATGACCGCGGGTTCCCGCATTGTGGCGATGGGCCACTATCAACCCTCGCGGGTGGTCACGAACGACGACCTGGCCCAGATCATCGACACCAACGACACGTGGATCCGCGACCGGGTCGGCATCGCCGAACGCCGGGTCGCCGACGCCGAGTCGGTCTCCGACATGGCCACGTTCGCCGCGGAGAAGGCCCTGGCGGCCTCCGGGCTGAGCGCCGCCGACATCGACATGGTCGTCGTCGCCACCTGCTCGTCGATCGACCGCTGCCCCAACGTCGCGACCCGGGTCGCGGCCCGGCTCGGCATCACCGCACCGGCCGCGTTCGACGTGAACACCGCGTGCTCCGGCTTCTCGTACGGCCTGGCCACCGCCGACCACGCGATCCGCGCCGGGGCCTCCCGTAACGCCCTCGTGATCGGCGCCGAGAAGCTGTCCGACCTGATCGACTGGACCGACCGCACCACCGCCATCCTGTTCGGTGACGGTGCCGGAGCGGCCGTGGTCAGCCCCGTCGCCGACGGCGAGCAGGTCGGCGTCGGCCCGGTGCTCTGGGGATCCGCCCCGGACAAAGGCGATGTCCTGCGGATCGAGGGCTGGCAGCCGTACATCAAGCAGGACGGCCAGAGCGTCTTCCGGTGGGCGACCACCGCGCTGGCGCCGTTCGCGCTGCAGGCGTGCGAGCGGGCCGGCATCAAGCCCTCGGAGCTGGCCGCGTTCGTGCCGCACCAGGCGAACACCCGGATCATCGACGGCATCGTCAAGCGGCTCGGCCTCGGTCCCGAGGTCGTCGTGGCCAAGGACCTCGTCGAGTCCGGCAACACCTCCGCGGCGAGCATGCCGCTGGCCCTGTCGAAGCTCATCGAGCGGCGTGAGGTGCCCTCGGGCGCCCCGGTGCTGCTCTTCGGCTTCGGCGGCGGCCTCACCTACGCCGGACAGGTCATCCGCTGTCCGTAAGCACGACCCATCCACAGAGCAAGACCCATTGAAAGGAAAGAACCACTGATGGCAACTCGCGAAGAGATCACCGCAGGCCTCGCCGAGATCCTCGAAGAGGTCGCCGGGGTGAACCCGGAGGACGTCAACGTGGACAAGAGCTTCACCGACGACCTGGACGTCGACTCGCTCTCCATGGTCGAGGTCGTCGTGGCCGCCGAGGAGAAGTTCAGCGTGAAGATCCCGGACAACGAGGTCCAGAACCTCAAGACCGTCGGCGACGCCGTCTCCTTCATCGAGGCGAACCACTGACATGAGCAGCACAGACGTCGTCGTCACCGGGCTCGGCGCGACGACCCCGCTTGGCGGGGACGTCGCGTCCACCTGGGACGCCATGCTCGCCGGCCGCTCCGGGGTGACTGCGCTCACCCAGGAGTGGGCCGCGCAACTGCCCGTACGCATCGCCGGTCAGCTCGCCGTCGACCCGTCCGAGATCATCGAGCGGGTCCGGCTGCGCAAGCTCGACCGTTCCGAGGCGATCGCGCTGATCGCCGCCAAGCAGGCCTGGGCCGACTCCGGCCTGGCGGACTCCGGGCTCGACCCGGAACGCCTGGCCGTCAGCTTCGGCAGCGGCATCGGCGGTGCGGTCACCCTGCTCAACCAGGACGACATCCTGGAGGCCTCCGGGCCGCGCCGGGTCAGCCCGCACACCGTGCCGATGCTCATGCCCAACGGGCCCGCCGCCTGGATCGGCATCGACCTGGGGGCCCAGGCCGGCGTGCACGCCATGGCCAGCGCCTGTGCCACCGGGGCCGAGGCGATGTCCCTCGCCCTCGACATCATCCGCTCCGGCCGCGCCGACGTGGTCGTCGCGGGCGGCACCGAGGCGGTCATCCACCAGCTCCCGATCGCCGGTTTCGCGTCCATGCGGGCCATGTCGACCCGCAACGACGACCCGACGGCGGCCTCCCGGCCGTGGGACAAGGGCCGCGACGGGTTCGTCATGGGCGAGGGCGGCGGCGCGCTGGTCCTCGAACGGGCCGACCACGCCATCGCCCGCGGTGCGCGGATCTACGCCCGCCTCGCGGGAGCCGGCATCACCTCGGACGGATACGACATCGTCCAGCCCGACCCGGACTGCAAGGGTGGCATCCGGGCGATGACCAAGGCGATCCAGGACGCCGGCCTGACCGGCGCCGACATCGCCCACGTCAACGCGCACGCCACCTCGACACCGGCCGGTGACATGGGCGAGATCAAGGGCATCCGGGCGGCCATCGGCACCCACCCGGTCATCACCTCGACCAAGTCCATGTCGGGCCACCTGCTCGGCGCGGCCGGCGCACTCGAGTCGATCGCCACCATCCTGGCCATCCGGGACAGCGTCGTACCCCCGACGATCAACCTGGACGACCCGGACGAACGCCTCGACCTGGATGTGGCGGCCCACAAGGCCCGCCCGCTCGACATCCCGGCCGCGGTGAACAACTCGTTCGGCTTCGGCGGTCACAACGTGGCTCTGGTCTTCACCCGCTTCTGACCTGGTACTTCCGGCTGAGGGCGTCCCCATGTGGGGGCGCCCTCAGCCGTCTCACGGCGTCACGACGACCTTGCCGCGCAGCCCGCCACCCTCGGCGAGCCGGTGCAGCTCCGGCAGGTCGGTGAGGTCGCCGCGCCCGGTGATGTCCAGCTTGATCACCTCGCCGTCGACCAGCGCGACGAGCGCTCCCAGGCCGGCCGGATCGTGGCGTACGACCATGTGCCAGGCCGCCACGTCGTCCGTAGCGGGCACCGGGGTGGCCACGGTGACCACCCGCCCGCCGGGCCGGACCAGTGCGGGCAGGGCGGCGGCCGCGGCATCCCCGATAGCAGCGCAGTTCACCACGGCGTCCACCGGCTCGCCGGGCCGCAACGGGCCGGCCGTGTAGTCCAGCACCTCGTCGGCGCCCCTCGCGGCACCACGGGAGGCCGCGATCACGTAGGCGCCGCGGTGCTTGGCGATCTGGACGGCGAACCCGCCGATCCCGCCGCCGGCCCCGTTGATCAGCACCCGCTCGCCCGCTCTCACCCGAGCATGCTCGACGACGGCCTGCCACGCGGTCAGCCCGGCCAACGGCAGCGCCGCCGCGTCGGCGAGCGGGACCGAGACCGGTGCGGGCACCAGCCGTCCGGCGGGTACGACCGCGAACTCCGCGGCGGCACCCCGGTCCAGCCGGCCGATCATGGGCACCCCCGCCACCTCCCCGGCCACGTCCCAGCCCAGGGTCACCGGCAACGTCACCGGCAGGAACGCCGCGAGCGCCCCGGACCGCAGTGCCGCCTCGGTCGGATTCATCGACGTCGCGGCCACCTTGATCAGCACTTCACCGTCCCCGGCCACCGGCAGGTCGAGCTCTTCGACGCGAATCACGCCCGGGTCGCCGTACCGATAAATGCGCGCAGCTCTCATGCACCGACCGTAAGCAGACCGCGTGCGACGGACCATGCTTGAAAAGCGCGAAAACCTTCGTCAGAGTCTTGGCATGGATGTGCTGAGCGAGGTCCTGGCCGTGCACCGCACCGGGCGGCCGCGCTCGATGCTGCTCGGCTGGAATCCGCCCTGGGCAGAGCAGTTCGCGGCCCCGCCCGGCGCGATGGGCTTCCAGGCGGTCCTGCGGGACGGCTGCTGGCTGCTCCCGCCGGCCGGGCGGCCGGTCGCCCTGAACACGGGCGACATCGTCTTCCGCCCGCACGGCCGCCCGCACGCGCTGGCGACCTCCCTCGACGCCACACCCGATCCCTGCACCCCGGCACCCGGACCCGCACCACGCGGCTCGGGGACGCAGCTGCTGTGCGGAGCGTACGAGCTGGGCACGGGCCAGGCCCACCCGCTGCTGCGCCGGCTGCCCGAGTGCATCATGGTCACCCCGGCCACGGAGCTGCGGTCCGTCACCGCACTGCTCGCCGCCGAGCTGCGTGACCCCGGGCCGGGCACCGGTGCCGTCGTCCCGGCGCTGCTGGAGACGATGTTCGCCTACCTGTTGCGGGAGCGCCTCACCGGACGGCACGGTCCGCTGGTCGATCCGGCGGTGGCGACGGCGCTGGAAGCCCTGCACGGTGACCCGGGCCGGGCCTGGACCGTGGCCCAGCTCGCCGCGCTGGCCGGCGTCTCCCGGGCCGCGTTCGCCCGCCGTTTCACCGCCCGGGCCGGCCGGCCGCCGCTTGCCTACCTCACGTGGTGGCGGATGACCCTGGCGGCCCGGCGCCTGCGCGGGTCGGCCGACACCGTGGCGGCTGTCGCCCATGCCGCCGGGTACGCCAACGAGTTTGCCTTCACGACGGCCTTCCGCCGCCACCACGGGGTCCCACCGGGCCGTTACCGGCGGTCAGACGCTGTGTTCGGAGATGTCCACGTCGGCGTCGATGGACACCAGGAACGCCAGGTCGGCGATGGTGAGATGCCAGCCCAGCAGTGACTCCGGCGGGCCGTCCTCGGCGGCTTCCGGCTCGAGGTCGTCGACCTCGAAATACCGGACGATGTGCAGCGCGGCCTCGATCTCGCCCGGCTCCACCAGGGTGCGGATCCCGTTGGCGATCGGGCGGATCCGGTCGAGGACCTCGGTGACCTGCTCGTCGACGGTCATCCGCGGCTTGCGGCATTCCACCGCCCACGTGTGGGTGGCCGGCACCGGCGGGGACGACTGCCGGGCGCCTCGGACCCCGACCCGGTCGGGCTTGAACCCCAGTCTCGTGGTTATCTCTTCCGCCGTCGTGGCGTCGCTCTTCAGGGCGAAGTACACATACTGCTTGACCGATACCGAGCCCTCGTCTTCACTCACACCCGAACGCTATCCCCCAGATCAGCGGCGGCCGGATCAGGGGCAGGCCGTCCGGGGGAGGGTGCCGACCTGGACCGGGGAGGTGCCGGGTGCGGTGGCCTTGCCGGCGATGACCGCGGCCAGGGCCCGCAGCGACAGCGGGCTGGAGGAGTAGGTCGCGAGCAGGGCCGGGGACGTGGCCCGGGCCAGGAGGCCGGGGGTGTCCATGCTGACCGTCACCGCCGCGCCGGGGCTGAGGTCGATGGCCTTGTCGCCGTAGCCGACGAGGTGGACCACGGAGCCGCCGGCCGCCTGGACCTTCATGCCCGCCTCCTGCAGGGACGCGACGAGGGCGGCACGGGCCGCCTCACGGCCGCCGGAGGCGGTCACGGTGACCGGGCCGGTGATCAGGGGGCCGGTGCAGGCGCCGCGCAGGATGGTGACGGAGGCCGCGTCGGCCGCGCTCACGGCCTCGTGGTGCGCCGGGGAGTCCAGGACGGTGAGGGCCGGCTGGGGGTGGGCCGCCCGGCTGAACTTCAGGGTCAGGATGCGGGTGACCGCCTCGACCAGGCGCTCGCGCTTGAGGGTGCCGTTCTCGAGGCCGGCCAGGATGCCGTCGCGGGCCGCGCCGAGGTCCGGCGGCATGAGCAGCATGTCGTTGCCCGCGTTGAGGGCCCGGACCGCCGCCTCGCCGGCCGGCCACTTCATCGCCGGGGCCATGTTCATCGCGTCGGTGACGGCGACGCCCTTGAAGCCGAGGTCCTTGCGGAGCACGTCGGTCATGATCTTGTGAGAAAACGTGGCCGCGACGCCCTTGTCGAGGCCTTCGACGTCGAGGTGGCCGGACATGACCACGCCGGCGCCCGCGTCGATCCCGGCCTGGAACGGTGGCAGGTCCTCCCGCTTCCACTTGTCGGCGGACTGCTTCACCACCGGAAGGTCGTCATGGCTGTCGCCGGTGGTGTGGCCGTGGCCGGGGAAATGCTTGAGCGCGGCGGTCACCCCGGCGCCCTGCAGACCGCGGACGGCCGCCTCGGTCTGGGCCGCGTTGCCGGCCGGGTCGGCGCCGAACGAGCGGGAGCCGATGACCGCGTTGCCCTGCGGGCCGAGGGTGTCGGCGACCGGGGCGAAGTCGAGGTTGATGCCCATCGCGGCCAGCTCGGCACCGGCGGCACCCCAGGCGCCCCGGGTGAGCTCGGGTCTGCCGGCGGCGCCGAACGCCATCGCCGCCGGCAGCAGCGTGACCCCGGTGCGGACCCGGGTCACCACGCCGAACTCCTGGTCGGTGCCGATCAGCAACGGCGCCCCGCCGGGCAGCGCGCGGGCCGCGGCCTGCAGGCCGTCGGTGAGCGCGCGGACCTGCGCCGGGCTGTCGACGTTGGTCGCCGGGTTGGTGGCGCCGGTCGGGTCGTCCGGCGCGAACGCGACCAGGATCAGGCCGCCCAGCCGGAATTTCGCGATCATCTCGGCGGGGGTGTCCACCCCGGCGATGCCCTGGTTGCCCGCGGCGGCACCCTTGTCAACAGTGACGGCGTCGTCGCCGTACGCGTAGGGCATCAGGACCTGGCCGGCCAGGTCGGCGTCGCTCATCGCGGCCAGGGCACTCGCGGGATCAGCGGCAGCAGCCGGAGAAGCGGACGTAGCCGCGGACCCGGACGGAACCGGGGCCGCGGCCGAGGGTCGGCTGACCGGGGTGTCGTTACCGCAGGCAGCCAGAAGGAACCCGAGAGAAACTGCCGTAGCCCCGCGCAACGCCCTTGTCATGGCCGACATTGGATCAGCAGGGACCGATCGACCACAAACCGGCGCCGTCCCGCCTGTGGACAACCTCAGGGGCCGCCCAACGCCAGCCGGACGCCGAACGCGGTGAGGACCGTGCCGGTCACCCGGTCGAGGACGCGCCGGGCGCGGGGACGACCGAGGACCCCGCGCAGGCGGTGGGCAAGCGCCACGAGCAGCGCCGACCAGGCCGTGCCCAGGACGACGTGGATCAGGGCCAGAAGGACACCGAACCGGAAGACGGGCATCCCGGCGGGGATGAACTGCGGGAGCAGCGCCACATAGAACGCGCCCATCTTCGGGTTGAGCAGGTTGGTGAGCAGCCCGCGGCGGAAGCCGCCACCGAACAGGGGCCCGGCGAACAGGGGCCCGGCGAATAGGGGGCCGGCGATCGACGCGGCCGGCCGGCGACGGGTGCTCCACAGCAGGCTCAGACCCAGCCAGACGAGGTAGGCCGCGCCGACCCAGCGCAACGTCTCATAGGCGACGTGGGACGCGGTGAAGATCGCGGTGACCCCCGCCGCGGTGAGGACGCCCCAGATCAGGGTGCCGCTCTGGATGCCGAGCACCACGCCCCAGGCCTGCCGGGGCGCGCCGGCCGCGGCGGTCCGCAGGATGAGTGCGGTGTCCATGCCCGGGGTCACGGTCAGCAGAGCGATCACCGCGACGAAGCCGAGCAGGGACGCCGCCATCAGCCCACCCTGGTGAGCAGCGTGACCGGGGCGCCGTCGCCCGCGTAGCGGTAGGGCTCGAGCTCCGCGTCCCAGGCCGTGCCGAGTGCCTTTTCCAGGGCATGCGACAGCGCCTCGGGAGCCCGGGCCGCCGCCATGAGGGAGCGGAGCCGGTCCTCGCCGATCTGGATGTCACCGGAGGCGCCGATCGTGCCGCGGAACAGGCCGCGGCCCGGCACGTGCATGAAGCGCTCCCCGTCGACGCCGGGGCTCGGTTCCTCGGTGACCTCGAAACGGATCATGGGCCACTGCCGGAGGGCAGCCGCCAGCTCTGCGCCAGTTCCTGGCCGTCCGGTCCAGCTGCACTCCGAGCGTCGCATGCCGGGATCGACCGGTTGCGCGCTCCAGTGCAAATTGACCGGCGCGGTCAGGACGCGCGCGATCGCCCATTCGACGTGCTGGCACACGGCGAGTGGGGTCGAGTGGACGTATACGACGCCACACGTTGGCACGGTGACCTCCCGGAGACCGAGGTGCGTCTTCCCCTACGACCTCGACCGCGGTTGATCGTGCTCCATGATGCCGCGTGGTACGGATGGTGCGCCAGAGAAACCGCAATATCGACTTGGGGATTGCCGTAGTGGCACATCAGACCTAACGTCCCGAGCCTGGTCCCCGGTATGGCCCGGGGTAAATCGTGTAGGCTGGCTGCGGCATTTTCTGCCGACACCCGTCCTTCTCAAGGAGTACCGCTGTGGCTGGCAACACCTCAAAGACCGCCCGCGCATCCGTCCGCGCCGGCCAGGCAGGCGCGGGTGGCGCCCTCAGCGTGCTCGGTGAGTTCAAGTACCTCATCCCGCTCGCCGACGGCCGCTTCGCGTACGTGCGCAACCTGACCAACGGCAAGACCAACCGCATGAAGACCGACTCCGACGCGTTCGTCGAGGAGATCCGCACCCTCACCGCGGCGGGCCACGGTGCCAAGATCCGCGCCGAGCTGCAGGGTTACCAGACGTCCTTCCCGAAGCACGGCTGGGACGCCACCGAGAAGCGCCTCGTGGACGCGGGCGTCTTCGAGGCCTGATCGGCCCTATGCACCAAAAGGCGCTCCGGGAGACCCGGAGCGCCTTTTGTCGTGCCCGCGTCACGGGCGGACGGATCAGGTGAGCAGGTCGACGCAACCGGTGTCGAGGTCGTACACCGCGCCCGCGATGCTGACCCGGCCCGCCGCCACCGCCTCCGGGACCCCGGCCACGTCGCGCATGCGTCGTACGGTGCGGTTCACGTGGGCCCGCATGGCCTTCGCCCCCACGTCGGGGTCGCCCAGGCCGACGCCGAGCACCGCCGGCGCGATCTCGTCGACCAGGTAGCCCACGTCGCCCTCGGGGCGGGTGCCGGCCCGCAGCGACGACACCGTGGCGTCCACGGCGCCGCAGCGGACGTGGCCGAGCACCACGATCAGCGGGACGTTCAGCGCCGAGACCGCGAAGCCGACCGAGCCGAGCACCGCCCGGTCCACCACGTGACCGCCGGAGCGGATCACGCAGATGGAGCCGAACGTCTGGTCGAAGATCGCTTCCAGGGGCACGCGGGAGTCGATGCAGCCGAGCACGACCGCGTGCGGCAGTTGCCCGCCCGACGCGGACGCCGCGGCGGCGACTTCATGACCGTGCACCGGCTTGCCGCTGACAAAACGGCGGTTACCGGCGAGCAGTTCGGCCAGCGCGTCGGCCGGTCGCACGATCCGCGTGGGGGAATCTGCAGGTGAGGGGCCCGTCATGGCGTTGATTCTCTACGAGTGACCGCCGCCGGGCACCGGGTGGGATCCACATCACGTCGCAAAAAGCATGATCCATGTGGCGGATGGCATTTCGGGCGTACGGGAGTGACGCTTATTACCCGTGGGTACTACGGGGCCGTGCGATCCACGGAGGTGCCCATGCCCGAGCGTTCGGAGTTCACGCTCGCCGACGGTGTCCGTCTGTCCGTCGAGACATCCGGACCGGTCGACGCGCCGGTCACCGTTGTCTTCCTGCACGGATGGTGCCTGAACCAGCGCACCTGGCGGCATCAGGCCGACGCGCTGCGCGGCACCAGGACCCGGGTGATCACGTACGACGCCCGCGGCCACGGGCGTTCCGGCAGCACCCGGCTGGGCTCGGCCACCCTGGCGCAACTCGGCGACGACCTGGCCGAGGTGCTCGACGCGTACGCGCCGGGCCGCAAGGTCGTGCTCGCCGGGCACTCCCTGGGCGGCATGACGATCATGGAGTACGCGGCGTCGCGCCCGGACGAGTTCGCCGCCCGGGTCGCCGGCCTGCTGCTGGTCTCCACCACCGCCGAGGGGTCGTCGCGCACCTGTTACGGGCTTCCCACCCAGCTCACGCCGCTGCTGCGGCCGCTGGAGGAGACCGGGGCGGGCATCCTGGCCCGGCTCGGGGCGTGGCGCCCGCACCAGGCGATGCGTCCCGCGCTGCAGCCGGTGGTGCGCTGGTTGCTGTTCGGCGACGAATACGACCCCGCCGACCTGGCCACGACCATGTCGGCGTTCGGACAGGCGTCGCTGCGCTCGATCGGTGGCTTCCGGCCCTCGGTCAGCGCCCAGCGCCGGGTGGACACCCTGACCGCGCTCGCCGGTGTCCCGGCGGCTGCCCTGGTCGGCGACCGGGACCGTCTGACGCCTCCGGCCTGCGCCGAAGCGATCGCGGGCGCGCTGGCCGGCACCGACCTGACGGTCTTCCCGGGCGCCGGGCACATGCTGATGATGGAGCGCCGCGACGAGGTCACCGCCGCCCTGAACGGCGTGCTCGAGAAGGTCGTCCTGGAACAACCCGGGCGCCGCCGTGGTTACGAGAAGGCCGCATAGCCGCTGACGGGCGTGCCGCCGTCGACGTAGCTGACCGTGCAGGAGTAAATTCGATTGCCCCTGCACACAGGGGGGGCACTTTCAGAACCACCAGCGGGGAGCATGACCGACTTGAGCGACGCCCACGTCCTGCAGCAGGAGATAGCTGTCGAGCAGGAGCACGTCGACCGGGTGTACAAGCGTCTCGGTGAACTGCGCCGGGAGGCGTCCAGCGCCGAGAAGGAGGGCTACCAGCTCGCCGGGGTCGGCACCTTCGGCGCCCTGGTGGAACGCGACGCCATGGTGTTCCACGCCGCGCGGCGCCGGCATGCCCTCGACACCGAGTACGAAGGCCTGGTCTTCGGCCGCCTCGACATGAACACCGGCGCCAAGCACTACGTCGGCCGGATGGGCATCCGTGACGCGGAGTCCCAGTCCATGGTCGTCGACTGGCGGGCACCGGCCGCCGCCGCGTTCTACCGCGCCACCCCGGCCGACCCGCTCGGGGTGGTCCGCCGGCGCATGATCCAGTCGGCCCGGGAGAAGGTCAACGGGATCGAGGACGACCTGCTCGACCCCGAGGCCGCCCCCGACGACATGCGCATCGTCGGTGACGGCGCGCTGCTGGCCAGCCTCTCCAAGGCCACCGGCAAGGGCATGCGGGACATCGTCTCGACGATCCAGCGGGAGCAGGACGACGCGATCCGCTCCCCCGCGTCCGGCGTGACGATCGTGACCGGCGGCCCCGGCACCGGCAAGACCGCCGTGGCGCTGCACCGCGCCGCGTACCTCCTCTATGCCGACCGCAACCGCTTCGCCGGCGGCGGCATCCTGGTCGTCGGCCCGTCCGGGGTCTTCGTCAACTACATCGCGACGGTGCTGCCGTCGCTCGGCGAGGACACCGCCACGCTGCGGTCGCTCGGCTCGCTGGTGCCCGGTTACGACGCGACCCGGGTCGACCCGACCGACGTCGCGGCGATCAAAGGCTCGCTGCGGATGCGCCGGGTGCTCGAACGCGCCTCGCACGACGCGGTGCCCGGCGCCCCGACCGAGCTGCGCCTGCTGTACCGCGGCGCGCTGCTGCGGCTCGACGCGGCCGACCTCGAGCGGATCCGGCGCAAGGTGCTGACCAAGGGCGCCCGGCGCAACGAGATGCGCGGTGTCGGCTTCGACCGGCTGTTCGACGCGCTCTGGGCGCAGGCCAAGGGCTCGGTGCGCACCATGCCCGAGAAGAAGGAGTTCGAGTCCGAGCTCGCCGACCGCACCGACTTCCGCGACTTCCTGAAGGCCTGGTGGCCCCGGTTCACCCCGATGCGGGTACTGCGCTGGATGGCCGACCCGGCGCGGCTCCGGTCGTACACCAACGGTCTGCTCTCGAAGGAAGAGATCACGCTGTTGCAGGGCTCGTTCGACGCGCTCGCCGAGCACGGCCCGACGATCTCCGACGTGGCCCTGCTGGACGAGCTGGACGAGCTGATGGGCCGGCCGCGCAAGCCGCAGCAGCGCCGGACCGGCAGCCCGTTCCACGTGCGCGACGGGGTCCAGGAAGTCAGCATGTCCATCGAGCGCCAGAACGCCGGCCAGCAGCGGGCCGAGCGCGAGGAGGACTACCGCGACTACGCGCACGTCGTCGTGGACGAGGCCCAGGACGTGTCGCCGCTGCAATGGCGCATGATCGGCCGGCGCGGGCAGTACGCCTCCTGGACCATCGTCGGGGACCCCGCCCAGACCGCGTGGCCGGGTGACCTGGCCGAGCTCGACGCGGCGCGGGACCGCGCGCTCGCGACCCGCAAGCGCCAGACCTACGAGCTGACCACCAACTACCGCAACTCGTCGGAGATCTTCGAGGTCGCCGCCCGGGTGATCCGCAAGCTGATGCCCGATCTGCGGCTGCCCCGGGCGGTCCGCAGCACCGGCGTCGAGCCGGTCGAGCACATGGTGGCGGCCGCCGAGCTGGCCCAGGTGGTCCGCGACGCGGCCGAGAAACACCTGGCCGACGTCGACGGCACGATCGGGGTCATCACGCCGGTCCCGCGCCGCGACGAGATGGCCGGGTGGGTGGCCGGGCTCCCGGAACGCGTCCAGGTCGTGACCGCGCTCGAGGCCAAGGGCATGGAGTACGACGCGGTCGTGCTGGCCGAGCCCGCGGAGATCGCGACCGACGCCAGCGGGGTGCGGACGCTGTACGTCGCTCTTTCGCGAGCGACGCAACGTCTGACGACCGTAGGATCGAAAGACTGGTAAGGCAGATGTCGTAGCTCGGTGGTGGGTGCGGACCGTCGCTCACGCCGAGGCCGGGCGGGGGCCCAGCATTCGCTGGCCCTCGCCCTTCATTCTGCGTGAGTGGTTCGCCTCTCATTCTGCGTGAGTGGTTCGCTCGGCGTTCACGCTCGCGTAGGCGCGCTTGTCCGGTCGGCTCACTACCGTGCTCGCGGTGTTGCGAATCCGGCTCACTCTCGCTCTGTCCATATTCCTCACCTTTGCCGGCCTGTCCGGTGCCCCGGCGCTCGCCCGGGCAGCCGATCAGCACGGCGTCGCCACGATCGACGCCACGGCCGTCGCGCTCGGCGCCACGAAGACGATCCCGGTCCGTACCAGCGTCTGCTGCACAGGCGCGGGCCAGCCCGTCGCGTACACCGGGCAGCTGACCGTCACGGTGGACGCCGCCGGGGCCGCCGGCGTGCTGACCACCACGGTGTCCGGCCCCGGCTGCACGACCGCCGGCACCGTCACGACCTGCCGCGTCCCGATGACCGCGGCCACGATCGTCGACACCGGCATCATGCTGACCGCGGCCGCCGCTCCGGACGCGGCGGTCGGCGGCAGAGCCTCGTACGCGTTCACGGTGCAGGGCCCGGAGCTGGCCGCCTGGAGCGGTGTCAGCGGCCCGATCGAGGTCACCGGGCACGGCCCCGACCTGCGTACGCAAGACACCAGCGCGACCGGCACCGTGCAGCCGGGCGGGCACACGTCGTTCCGGCCGGTGCTCACCAACGTCGGCGACCGGCCGACGACCTGGGTGGGGTTCTACCTGGACAACGCCTACGACACCACCGTCGACGGCCCGCAGCGTTTCGCAGACTTCGACTCGCACTACGGGAACTGCTACTACTGGACCCAGTACGACGACTACGACTCCGCCGAGTGCTACCTCCCGCTGGTCATCCAGCCCGGCGAGTCCGTCCGCGCGACCGCACCGATCGGCCTGACGCTGCGCGGATCCGCCCCGCACAAGGCGGTCGCCGGGGTGCGCTACTACGTGGGCGCCGAGACCGCGCTGGGCGAGTCCTGGGGCCGGGAGTTCGGCGACGGGCCCGACCTGGCGTTCGAGCCGTTACCCGGCAGCCGCGCCGCGCTCGACCCGCCGGACGCCGACATCTACGACGGTGACGCCCGCTTCCGCTTCCGCACCGGCCCCAACAAGGCCGACGCCGGCGCCACCGTGTCCGCGTCCGAGGAGTCGCTCGACAACCCGGCACTGTCGACCGTCACGGTGGCGGCGACGAACCACGGTCCGGCCCACGTTTTCGCCAAGGCCGGCCGTGCGGGTGCGACGATGTTCCTGGCGCTCACCGTGACGTTCCCGGCCGGCACCACGGTCGTCACGATCAAGAACTTCAATCCGGAGTACGACGCCTGGTGCGCACCGGTGGTGAACGGCCGCCCGCTGTGGCCGGCCTCGATCCGGGAGCAGGGCAAACCGCAGGGCCTCGTCTACCGCTGCGTCGGCCGGCAGGATCTGACGGTCGGCGGTTCCTTCCGGGCAGACTTCGACGTACGCCCGCCGGCCGGCACGAGGGGCCGGGTCATCGTGGCCGCCTCCGGGCTACCGAACGACCCGACCAGGGCGAACGACATCGCCACCACTCTGATCGGCAAGAAAGCCACGAACCCCGGCCCGAGCGCGGGCAGCGGCCCCGGCTCCGCACCCGGAGACGGCTCCGGCCCGAACGCCGGCGGCGGCTCTGATCCGGACACCGGCAGCGGTGGGGAAGGCGGCGGCTCGCTGCCGATCACCGGGGCACCCGCGGCCGGGATCGCGGTCGCCGGCGTCTCGGTGCTGATCGCCGGCCTCATGCTGATGCTCGGCACCCGACGGCGGCGCCAGACCTGACGAACAAACCCGCCCCGAGCACTTCCGGCCTCACGCACCCGGATTGAGCCACCCGACCTGAGCGCGTTCGACCTGAGCGCGTTCGACCTGAGCGCGTTCGACCTGAGCGTGCCCAATCTGAGCGCACCCAATCTGAGCGCACCCGGCCTGAGCGCACCCGGCCTGAGCGCACCCGGCCTGAGCGCACCCGGCCTGAGCGCACCCGGCCTGAGCGTGCCCAGTCTGACTCGCTCGGCTTACGCACCTGGGCTGGGAACACGCCGGCCGTCCGTGATCAGGACGGCCGGCGCGCGTCGCTCAGGGGCGGGGCACGCTGACCGCGGTGTAGGTGGTCTCCGGGGTCGGGGGCGTGGTGAAGCGGGCGTTCGGCAGGTAGAAACGCTTGCCGTACTCCGCGATCGTCGTCGGGACGTCGAACGCCGGGCTGGTCGTGCGGGTGACCACGGTGCCCGACGTCGCGGCGCGGTCCAGTTCGATCCGGGCGATGACGTTGAGCCGGTTCTGCACCACGTACAGCGTGCGGCCGCGCAGCCAGAGCCCGTCACCGTTGGGCACCGACTCGCCGCCCAGGTCGATCTCGGTGGTGACACCCTCGTACGACGTCTTGAACAGTTTGCCGGTGTTGGACTGCACCACGATCAGGCCGCGGCCGTCCGGGGTCCGGGAGATGCCATTGGCGTTGTTGCCGGTCGCGTAGACGAGGTCTCCGGTGATCGGCACCCGCGTGGCCGCGGTGGGCAGCTTGCCGTGCCGGCCCAGCGGCAGCTTGAACAGCACCGGGTTGGTGGAGTCGGTGAACCAGGCCGCGTCCCGGGTGAGCACGACATCGTTGATGAACGCGGGCACGGTCTGCAGCTTGTAGGACGCGAGCACCGCACCGCTCGCGGCGTCGAGGACCCGGGCGTCGCCACCGCTGCCGCCGGCCACGAACAGCCGGCCCCGACCGTCGATCTTGAGGCCGAGGGACGGGGTGCCGGGGCCTTCGCTGATCACCTTTCCCTTACCGGTGGCGAGGCCGGCGCGGTAGATGTCGCCGTCCACGCGGGAGCCGAAATACGCAAACGGCGTTTCGCCGATAGCGATTCCCTCGGGCTGGAAGCCGGCGGGAAGGTCGAACACGGCAGGCCAGGAACCGTGCCGAGCCGAGCCGGAGAGGGCGGGCTGGCCGGAGAGGGCGGGCTGGCCGGGCAGCGCGGACCGGGCTGGTGGGGCGGCTGCGGCGGCCGGGGTGGCGGCCGTTACGGCGAGGGTGGTCAGGGCAACAATCGCGATGGTGCGTCTGGACACGGGGTGGATCCCTCCAGGCGGGGTCGGGTTGTCAACCAGTCCATACCCCGGGACGCGGGGTACCGTTCAGATTGCACACATAGCAATGTGAACATATATTGGCGGAGGCGACGAGCCGCGACGGAAGGTGGGCGCATGGGAGCCGGGCACGACCACGGAGGGCAGGCGCTGCGCGCCGGCGAGCGGCACCGTTCCCGCCTGTGGTGGGCGGCCGGCCTGCTGGCCGCGTTCATGCTGGTCGAGACCGTTGCCGCGCTCATGACCGGCTCGCTGGCGCTGCTGTCGGACGCCGGGCACATGTTCACCGACGTGCTGGGCATCGCGATGGCCCTGGCCGCGATCCATGCTGCCGGACGCGCGGCCACCGACTCGCAGCGCACGTTCGGTCTCTACCGGCTCGAGGTGCTGGCCGCTCTCGCCAACGCGCTGCTGCTCACCGGCGTTGCCGTCTATGTGCTGATCGAGGCGGTCAGTCGCTTTTCGCACCCCGAGGAGGTCCCGGCCGGGTGGATGCTCATCGTCGCGGTGGGCGGTCTGCTGATCAACCTGGTCGCGTTCGCGCTGCTGCGTTCCGGCGCGCAGGAGAGCCTCAACGTGCGCGGGGCCTACCTCGAGGTGGTCGGTGACCTGCTGGGCTCGGTCGGCGTGATCGTCGCGGCCGGCATCATCGCGGTCACCGGCTGGACCTACGCCGACCCGATCGTCGCGGTGGTGGTCGCGCTGATGATCCTGCCGCGCACCTTCGCCCTGGGCCGCTCGGCGGTCCGCATCCTGGTCCAGGCCGCTCCGGAGCACCTCGACATCACCGAGGTGCGCGACCGGCTGGCCCAGGTCCCCGGCGTCTGCGACGTGCACGACCTGCATGTCTGGACCCTGACCTCGGGCATGGACGTGGCCTCGGCGCACCTGAGCCTCGAGCCGTCCGCCGAGCTGGGCGACGTGCTCACCCATGCCCGCGAGGCGCTGCACGACGACTTCCACATCGAGCACGCCACGCTGCAGGTCGAGCCGGTCGGGGTCGGCGGCGGCCGGTGCACCCCTGTCGGTTGGTGAGCGACCCTCGCCTGAATTCATACCCGTCGAACCTTTTGGTGCCGTCCGTCCGGCTGCCATGATCTGCGGCATGCTGACGCCGACGCCCCTGATGGACCTCGTCACCGGTTTCTGGAGCTTCAAGACCTTCGCCGCCGCGGTCGAGCTGGACCTGTTCTCCCGCCTCGCGGGCGGCCGGACCCTGACCGTCGCCGACGCCGGGCAGGTGTTCGGCCTGCCCGAGCGCCCCGCCGACCTGCTGCTGACCGCCTGCGCGTCGCTCGGGCTGCTCGAACGGGCGGGCGAGGGATACCGCAACACCGCGCTGGCGGAGGAGTTCCTGGTCCGCGGCCGGCCGTACTACTTCGGCGGCCAGGTCAGTTACTGCGATCAGCGCACCTATCTGCCCTGGCACCGGGTCGGCGAGGCACTGCGCGGCGACAAGCCGCTGACCTGGGATCCGCAGACCCAGGAGTCCATGTTCACCAGCGAGGACCCGCAGATGCTGGCGACGTTCTGGGAGGCCATGTACTCCACGTCGATCTTCACGGCGCGTGCTCTGGCCGGGGCGGTGGAGCTCACGCCGTACCGGAGGATCCTGGATGTGGGTGGCGGATCCGGCGCCTTCCCGATCGAGCTCTGTCAGATCTTTTCCGGGCTGAGCGCGACCGTGCTGGACCTGCCGCACGTGTGCGAGATCGCCGCCCGCAAGATCGCCTCGGCCGGCCTGGGCGACCGCATCGCCACCACCGCGGGCGACTTCCTCGCCGGCGACCTGCCCGGCGGCCACGACGTCGTGCTGTTCAGCATGATCCTGCACGACTGGGACGAGCCGGCGAACCGCGAGCTGCTGGCCAAGGCGTATGCGGCGCTGCCGTCCGGCGGGCTGGTGATCATCTCGGAGCTGCTGCTCAACGAGGAGCGCACCGGACCGGCCCCGGCCGCGCTGATGGGGATGAACATGCTGGTCGAGACCGTCGGCGGGCGTAACTACTCGGACGCCGAGTACTCGGCATGGCTGGCCGGAGCGGGCTTCACCGACCTCCGTACCGTCCACTTCGACGCACCCGGCGCCAACGGCGCGGTCCTGGGCCGCAAACCGTAAAAACCCTCATTTCGCCCGTGGGCGTGCCTGATACTGGGCGTATGAGTAACAAAGGGGTGATGGTTTTCGTGCCCGCGCCCCAGCTCACGGTGACCATCGAGCAGCAGCACGACAAATCCGAACTGCACGTGCATCCGGGCGGCCAGGGCGTCTGGCAGGCCCGGATGATCACGTTGCTCGGCGCGCCGGTCACGCTCTGCGCGGCGGTCGGCGGCGAGGTCGGGCGGGTGCTCGAACCCCTGCTCAAATTCCACGGCGTCACCCTCAAGACCATCAAGCGCGACACGGGTACGGGCTGGTACGTCCATGACCGGCGCAGTGGCCAGCGCCAGGAACTCGCCGAGGAGCCGGGGCATCCGCTGTCCCGCCACGAGATGGACGAGTTGTACAGCCTCGCGCTCGCCGAGGGCCTGCGCGCCGGTATCGCCGTCCTGAGCGGCCCGGCCCACCCGTCCGTCGTACCCGCCGAGGTCTATCGCCGGCTCGCCACCGACCTCGGCGCCAACGGCTGCAAGGTGATCGTCGACCTCTCCGCGGCCCATCTGGCGGCCGCGCTGGAGGGCCGCCCGGCCGTGGTCAAGGTCAGCCACGAGGAGCTGATCCGCGACGGCATGGTCAAGGACGGCACCACCCGCAGCCTCACCAAGGCGCTGCACAAGCTGCACGACGACGGTGCCGAGATGGCCCTGGTCTCGCGGGCCGACGAGGGTGCCCTGGCCCTGATCGACAACCGGGTCTACGAGGTCGACATGCCGAGGATGGTCGCGGCCGAGTCGCGGGGCGCCGGTGACTCGATGACCGCGGGGGTGGCGGCGGTACTGGCCCAGGGCGGCACGCTGTGTGACGCTGTGCGTACGGGCGCCGCCGCCGGTGCCCTGAACGTCACCCGCCACGGCCTCGGGACCGGCCGCATCGACGCCGTCCAGGTTCTGACCGAGCGGGTGAAGCTGACCCCCGTCGACGCGAAGGTGCCCGCATGACGCCACGCATTCTGATCACCAACGACGACGGGATCGACGCGCCGGGGATCAGGTGGCTGGCCCGTGCGGTGGCCCGCCAGGGCTTCGACGTGGTCGTCGCGGCCCCGCTGACCGAGGCCAGCGGCAGCAGCGCGGCCATGACCGCGGTCGAGCAGCACGGCAAGATCGTGGTGCAGCCCCGCGAACTGCCCGGGGTCAAGAACGTTCCCGCGTACGGGGTGGCGGCCTCCCCCGCGTTCATCGTGCTGCTCGCCCTGCGCGACGCGTTCGGCGCCCCGCCGCAGATCGTGCTCTCCGGCATCAACCGGGGCGCCAACGCGGGCGCCGCGGTGATCCACTCCGGCACCGTGGGAGCGACGCTGACCGCCTCGCACGCCGGCCTGCACGGCATGGCGGTTTCGCTGGACGTGCTCAACCCCGCCAACGGCACCGCGGCCAGCGGCGGGCAGGCGATCGCCGACCTGGAGAAGGCCGACGACGAGAAGCGGCACTGGACCAGCGCGGCCGAGCTCGCGGTGAAGCTGCTGCCCACCCTGACCCACACCCCGCCCGGCACGGTCCTCAACGTGAACGTCCCGGACCTGCACGTCGACGGCATCCGCGGGCTGCGGCGGGCGTCGCTGGCCCGGTTCGGCCAGGTCCAGATGAGCATCGCCGAGGCCGGGGAGGGTTTCGTGCGGACCGCGGTCCAGGCCGCCGACGAACCCCTCGAGCCGGGCACCGACCTGGCGGCGCTCGCGGAGGGCTTCGCGGTGGTCACCCCGATCCGCGCGCCGGGCGAGGCCACCGACGTGAAGATCAACCTGGAGAACATCGTGGTGCAGACGCCCGCGATCTGACCGGCGAGCCACGCCGCGCGGGCACACCGGCGTGCACGCCGCGCGAGCCACGCCGCACGGGCACGCAAAAGCCGCCAGTCGCGTCAGGTTGATGACGCGACCGACGGCTCGGTCGTCCGGTCTAGGGAACGAGTGTGCGGTGCGCCGGGTCGCCGCAGTCCAGACACGGCTCCGGGGCGCCGAAGAGCCCCAGCAGGCCGGTCACCCACAACTGCCGGTGGGCGAACCTGCTCGGCCGGGTGACCACGAGCTTCACCCCGCTGATACTCGCCAGCTGGAAAGCGGCCACGAGGGCGGAAATGCCCACGGAGTCGATGAACGAGACGCCGTGCATATCGAGCTCGATACGCTCCGGTGTCCCGGCGGCCAGCTGCTCCGCCACTGCTTCCTTGATCTCGTACGCGTTCTCGACGTCGATCTCGCCGGCGGGTGAGACCTCCACCACACCGACTGCCTTCATCGACGTCGTTATCGACAGCGTCACGCCTTTACCTCCACCCACCCGGGCTGAACCCGGGCGTCTTCTCCTTAGTACGAGAGGCGCTGACCTGCGACGCCGTCTCGCCGGGGGCGGCGTTGACTACCCCCGTCGGGTCCGGTGAAACTGCACCGGACACTAGTGGCCGAACCTGGCAGGTGGCTGTGTGCCACCCGTGAACCGCGACAAGCGTACCCAGTGATGTCCACCAGTTTCCCGGCCGCGCCGCGTCCACATCCGACCGGCACCCGATGTACACCCGACGTTTGCGGATCGGGGCAGGTGGGCACAGCGATCTACGTCGACCGAGCGCCGCCGACGGCGATCGCAGGAGGTACAAGACATGTTCTCGCGTAAGAGCACTGCCGAGCGCACCACGGCTCAGGCCTGGGACTACCTGTCGTCCGCGATGGCCACGGCCGGAGCGACGGTCAAGGACGCCGGGGGCCTGGCCGGCAGTAAGGCGTCCGAGTTCGCCGGGGTCGCTTCCCGCAAGAGCCAGGAGCTGGCCGGGGCCACGTCGAAGCGGAGCCAGGAGCTGGCCGGGACCGCCTCGAAGAAGAGCCAGGAGCTGGCCGGGGCGGCCTCCAAGCGGAGCCACAAGCTGGCCGGGGTCGCTTCCAAGAAGAGCCACAAGCTGGCCGGGGTCACGTCGAAGAAGAGCCAGAAGCTGGTCGGCAAGACGTCCGACAAGAGCTATGAGCTGGCCGGCAAGGCGGGATCGCGGGTCAACGCGGTGACCGACGAGGCGTGGACGCGGGCCAACCGGGCCGCCGACGCGCTGGCCGGACGCCGCCCGGGCCTGCCGTGGGGCCTGATCATCGGCGCGAGCCTGATCGGGGTGGCCACCGGCTGGCTGGCCGCGACGACGCTGCGGGCCGCGGCCGAGCGCCGGGCCGAGCTCGAGGAGCTCGAGCTGGCCGAGACGGCGATCATCACCACCCCCACGTACGACAACTGAGCTGCTTCATCTGGCGGGGCCGCGGACATCCGCGGCCCGCTTCTGTCGTACCCGAGGCGTCCTTCTCCGCCCTATCGCGCCGATGACCAGGAGCCTCTCCCCGTGCCCGTTTAGCAACGCACCGACCTCGCCGTGACGGGCGGGGAATCTGTACAGTTGTGCGCGGCTCGATGGTAGGGCGGTTCCTGGTCCGTTTATGACAGCTTGTGGCGACACTTGAGTAGATAGGTCAACTGGTGCTTGGTTCGGGAAGTCTCCTGGACAACCGCTACCGGTTGGACGAGAACATCGCCAGCGGTGGCATGGGTGACGTGTGGCGGGGGACCGATGTGGTCCTCGGCCGGACGATCGCCGTCAAAGTGCTGCGCACCGCGATGCTCTCCGACCCCGAGTTCGCCGCGCGGTTCTACGGCGAGGCCCGGATGATGGCCGCGTTCCGGCACCCCGGCGTCGTCGAGGTCTACGACTACAGCGCCGGCGACGAGGGCGACGCGGACCGCTGCGCCTACCTGGTCATGGCGTTCGTCGACGGCGAGCCGCTGTCCGCCCGCCTCAAGGACCAGGGCCGGCTCGGCGTGGCCGAGACGATGTCGGTCGTCGCCCAGGCCGCCGAGGCGCTGCACGCGGCGCACGAGAACGGCACGGTGCACCGCGACGTCAAGCCCGGCAACCTGATCGTCAAGCCCAACGGCACCGTGATCCTGGTCGACTTCGGCGTGGCCCGCTCCGCCCAGGTCACCAGCGTGACCGGCCTCAACGCGATCGTCGGCACCGCCCTGTACATGGCCCCCGAGCAGGTCGCGAAGGGCAACGTCTCCCCCGCCACCGACATCTACGCGCTCGGCGCGGTCGCCTACCACTGCATCTCCGGTGTCCCGCCCTTCGACGGTGACAATGCCCTGCAGGTGGCGCTGCGTCACCTCGAGGACGAGCCGGAGCCGCTGCCCGACAGCCTCGCCCCGCAGGCGGTCCGCGACCTGATCGCCCGGGCGATGGCCAAGAACCCGGCCGACCGCTTCCAGAGCGGTGCCGAGTTCGCCGCGGCGGCGCTCGCCGCGACCGGTGCCCTCGACTGGCGCACCCAGACCGGCACCGGCACCTCGATGTCCCGTACCGCGCTGGTCCGCCCCTCGACCACCGGCACCGGGCTGTCCGGAACGGGCTCGGTCCCGTACACCAGCGGCACCCGCCTCGACCCCCGCTCGTCGATGCACGGCCAGCCCATCCCGAGCCAGTCCCTGCACGGCCAGCCGTTGCGCGGTCAGCCCATGCCCGGCCAGTCCCTCACCGGCACGGCCCTGACCCGCCCGATGAGCCCGGCCGGCCCCCGCGGTGTCCTGCCCTCGCAGCGCAACCTGCTGGAGCCCTCGCCACCGCAGCTCCCGCCCCGCTCCGGCCAGTCCCGGAGCCAACTCGCGGTGCTGATCACGGTCATCGCCCTCTTCGTCCTCGCGGGCGGTCTCGGCGTCGCCATCTACCTGTCCGGCGACAGCAACGCGGGCGAGCGTCAGTCCCCCGGCACCGGCATCATCCCGGCCGAGTCCGAGACGCCCGAGGAGACGCCCGAGACGACCGACCCCACGGCCGACGAACAGACCCAGGCTCCCGAGCAGCCCGACAACCAGCTCCCGCTCCCGCCGCAGACGAGCCGCCCCACCAGCTCCAGCTCCCCGACGCCGTCGAAGACCACCGCGTCGTCGTCCCCGCCGCCCAGCTCGTCGCCGCCGACCACCAGCAAGCCGGCGGACCCGGTGACCTCGTCCCCCGCCCCGGAAGAGACCGAGACCTCGAGCCCGCCGGGAAACACCCCGAGCGTGGGCACCGGCGGTGGCGACGACGACGGAGCCGGTGGCGCGGCCGGCACCATCCTCGGCATCGGCTGACCTCTTCCGCCGGCCGTTGCTCCCGGCGTTGCCGGGCTGTGCGGCTGGGTGGGCAAAAGGTCTAAACCGTCGAGCCCTCCCGGCCGACAAGACTCCCGTCGCCACGCATTGTCAGGTCCCCAATTACTCCCAGTAATTAACTTTTGTGATCCCTGTCACCGGGATTACTCCGGGTCCGGGGACCTCTCAAGATGCTTTCCCGCGTGCCGATCCCCGTCGGGCAGATGCCCACGGACTCACCGGGAGTAACAATGCAGCTCAGCCGAACCCACGTCGCCACCGTCGCCGGCGTTCTGCTGGGCTTTGCCCTGACCTCCACGATGGTGGTCCGCACCACCCAGGCGGTGATCACCAGCAACACCGCCACCCAGGCCAACACCTGGACCACCGGCGGCGCCGCGATCAGCAACGACGGCGCCATCTCCGCGAGCGCCGTGTTCAGCCAGGCCAACGACAGCCTGCTCGCCGGCGGTCAGACGGTGACAAAATGCATCGCGGTCAAGTACACCGGTAACTCCCCGGCACAGATCAAGCTCTACGGCAGCAGCGTCTCCGGCGCCCTGACCGGATACCTCGACCTCAAGATCGAGACCGGGACGGGTACGGCCAACGACTGCACCAACTTCGTCAGCGGCGCCACCCTGTTCAACAGCGGCACGGTGGCGAGCTTCGGATCGGCCAACAACAGTTACACCAACGGGCTCGGGGCGTGGAACGCGACGCTCAACAACTCGCTGACCTACCGCTTCACCGTCACCGTGCAGAACGTGGCCGGCGCACAGAACGGCAACGGGACCGCGGTGTTCAACTGGGAGGCCCAGGCATCGTGACCTGGCCGGGCGCCATCGGGCGCGGTCTGCTCATCATGGTTGTCACCACCGTGCTCACCCTCACGGCGTGGACCGTGGTGCCCTTGCTGTGGGGCTGGCAGGCGTACACGGTGACCTCGGGTTCCATGTCCCCCCTGGTCCGCCCGGGCGACGTGGTGATCGCATCGCCCCACGTCGGCTCAGGCCCGAGGATCGGCCAGGTCGTCGTGATCGGGCCCGCGACCCCCGGCGGCGAACCGGTCACCCACCGCGTGGTCGAGCAGCTCCCCGACGGTCGTTACCGCACCCGGGGCGACGCCAACGCCCAACCGGACTCCCGGCTGGTCGCCAAGGACCAGCTGATCGGCGTCGGCCACGTCGTGGTCCCGCTGGCCGGTCTGGTACGCCTCCACGGCGGACCGATCGCCCCCACGCTAGCCGGCCTGGCCCTCGTCACGTTCGCCCTGACCCGGCGACGGCTCCCCCGTTTCCGGGGCCGGACCGCGGTTCAGCCCCAGCACGACCCGGCGCCTCCGCTCTCGTCGGACCCGGGTTCACCTGCGGAGGAAGGGTCCGCCGATGGTGAACTGCACACTTACGCAAACGGTGAGAGCCGAGAAGCCTCGAAGCACGGTGACCCAGCCGAAGACGACCCGACCGATCACGGCCTGCATGCTGATGGCGGCCCGGACCACCACGGCCCGGATGGTCACGGCCCGGATGGTCACGGCCCGGATGGTCACGAGTCGGACGGTCACGAGTCGGACGGTCACGAGTCGGACGGTCACGAGTCGGACGGTCACGAGTCGGACGGTCACGAGTCGGACGGTCACGAGTCGGACTGTTACAAGTCGGACGACCAGGACTCGGACGGTCCCGGACCGGACGGTTACAAGTCGGACGACCAGGAGTCGGACGACCAGGAGTCGGACGGTTCCGGACCGGACGGTTCCGAGTCGTACGAGGACGGGACGGGACGGGCCGGGACGAGACAGGGTGGGACGGTTCTTGGTGGGACGGTTCTTGGTGGGACGGTTCTTGGTGGTCTGCCGGCCGCGGTCGGGGCGGGGACCGCGTCTCGGAACGGGGCTCTGACGACGACCGGGCCCCGGGGGCGTACTCCCATCCGGGTGGGGCGGGCCGGGCGCCGTCGGGTCACCGTTGCGATCGCCGTGGTGCTGATTGTCGCCACCGTGGCCGGAATCAGCCGGCCGGGGACCGCGGCTCTGTACACCGCGACCACCCCGACCCAGCCCAACGCCTGGAAATCGACCTACTTCTATCAAGCCGCGATCAAAGCTACCGTCCCCGTCGCATACTGGCGGATGGGCGGCACCAGCACCACCCTGGCCCCCGACGAGATGGGCGGGGCCGCGCTCACGCTGTACGGTGCTCCGACCGCCGGCGCCGTAGGGGCGGTGAGCGTGGATCCGGACACCGCGCTCAAGTTCAAGAACGGTTCGGCACGGTCCTACGCCGCCATTCCCGGGGCCAGCAACACCGCACTCTCCATAGCCGGCCCGATGTCGGTCGCGGCCTGGACCGATGGAACGGCCAACACGAACTGGCGACTGGTCTTCAAAGGTAAGCCCGATGCCAGCAAGCTCAATTATCTGCTCTCCTGGAGCAGCGACTCCGGTGTCGACATGCGATTCCTGGTGGACGCGGCGGGGACCCGGCAGGAGGCCCGGTCGAAGTGGCCGACCGACGGCAAGTATCACTTCGTGGTCGGCGTTTACGACGGTTCGTTCATCCGGCTCTACATCGACGGCGTCCAGACCGCGAGTAAAGCGGCGACCGGCGCCCTCGCATCGGATCCCACGATTCCGCTGACGGTTTCCGAGGACAACGCTTCCACCGGGCTCAACGGTTCCGTGGACGAGGTCGCGATCTGGAACAAAGCCTTGACCGCCGACCAGGTGAGCAAGTTCTACGCACTCGGACGGCAGTGACATCCAATCCGCTCAGATCGGCGCGATCGCGGCCGATCCAGTTGTCCTCGGCTCGGATCTGCACCCCGGCCGCTACTGGAAAGGCCCCCCGAATGACGACGCAGGTCCCGTACGGCCCCGACAACGTGGAGTATCCGCAGTTCTCCGCGGGTCACGCGCAGTATCCGCCGGCCGGTTACCAGCAGCAACCGACATCCGGGCACGCCACTCCACAGCCGCCGACACACGACCAACCGGCCTACGACCGTCCCGCCGATGGGCAGACGGGTCACGGGCAAGCGAGCGGCACACAGGGGTGGCACGGTCAGAGCGGGTACGCCCAGGGCGGGTACGGCCAGAACGGATACGGCCAGAACGGATACGGCCAGAACGGATACGGCCAGAACGGATACGGACAGGGCGGATACGGCCAGAACGGCAACGACCAGGCCGGCCACCGCAACGCACCGAGCGGCCACGGGCAGGGCGGCGGGTACGGCCAGAACGGGTACACGCCGAACGGGGTGGCACAGAACGACCACGGGCTGGCCGGCGCGGGGAACGCCGCCTACAGACATGCCGGATATGGGCAGACAAGTCACGCACCGCCCGGCCTCGGGCAGGCTGGCTACGAGCAGACCAGCGGTGGTCAGGCGTACCAGGGTTGGGCCGGCAGCGGGCAGGCCGGGTACGAGCAGGCCGGGTCTGGGCAGCACGGCAGCGGGTTGGCCGGCAGCGCGCAAGCCGGTTGGGAGCAGGCCAGGAGTAGGTCGGCCGATAGCGGACAAGCCGGGTGGGGGCCGGCCGGCAGTGGATTGGCCGCCGGCGGGCAGGCCGGGTCTGGGCAGGCCGCATATGGACAGGCCGGCAGCAGGCAGACCGGCTATGAGCAGGCTGAGTACGGGCAGGCCGCCAGCGGGCAGGCTGAGTACGGGCAGGCCACCGGCGGGCAGGCTGAGTACGGGCAGGCCACCGGCGGGCAGGCTGAGTACGGGCAGGCCACCGGCGGGCAGGCTGGGCACGGGCAGGCCGCCAGCGGGTTGATCGGCAGCGGGCAGGCTGGGTATGGGCAGGTGGACGGGTCGCAGCCGACGTACGAGCGGGCCGCTACGCATCAGCCGCAGCGGTATGGGCAGGCGTTCGCTCAGTCGCAGGAAGACATCAACCAGGCAGCGCAGCCGCAGCCGACGGTGGGGCAGGCAGGCTCGGGGCAGGCAGGCTCGGGGCAGGCAGGCTCGGGGCAGATGGGTATCGGGCAGCCCGGTCATCAGGCGGCGGGGCCTGCGGTTTCCCTGGCTCCGTCGGGGCTTCAGCAGCACGGTCCGGCGCAGGCAGGACCGGCTCAGGCGGGGCAGCAGCAGGCTCAGCCCGGTTATGAGCAGCCGTTCTATCCTCAGGAAGGTGCTGCCGGGTATCCGCAGCCGACTCCTTACCCGCAGCCGGCTGTCTATCCGACCAATCCGCCGTGGGCCACCGCCCCGGCCGTTGAGGCGTCGGATGATGGCGGGCCGGCCGGGGCCGAGCCGGGTGGGGGTGCTGCTCCGGTCGTCGGGGGGCTGCTTGTTCCGTACCCGGAGGAGATGGGGAAAGTGTCCCGGGCGCAAGCGCCGACGGTCTGGCCGGTTGCCGTGCTGACCTTTGCCTTTGTGCCGTTCGGGCTGCTGGGGATCGTCTCGGCGGTCCGGCGGGCGGGGCGGGCCAAGCGGGGCGGCAACAGTGCCGCGCCGTATTGGATCACGTGGGCGATCTCGGTGGTCGCCGCGCATTTTATCTGGATGGTGCTGGCCGCCACCGTCATCGTGCCCGCCGTCGACAATTATATCGAGGGTGCCCGGCTCAAGGCGGTGGAGAGCAATGTGCTCCATGATGGGCAGTTGGCCAAGGCGAATATTACCGCCAGTGCTGCCGAGTGCCGGGCGTCGAGTGATCGGCGGGCCGATGGTACGCGGGATTATCTGTGCCGGTTGACGCTCGGCAGCGGGAAGAACGGTCAGGTCATGGTGACCGCTGACAAGGCGGGGAACTGGAAGCCGTTGACGACCGATTGATGGACCGTGGTGCACCTGGCCGGGGGGCCGGGTGCACCACCAAAGCGTCAGCAGGACCGGGTCAGAAAACCGGGACGCCGGCCCGGACGAGGCGCCAGTTCGGCGTGAAGAAGTCGGCCGGGTCGATCGCGCCCTTGGCCTGGGCCCAGTCGATCAGGAGCTGGCGGATCTCCTGCTGTGCGTTGTAGACCTGGGTCTTGACGATGCCGGGGAAGGCACCGCCCCCGCTGCGGCGGTAATTGTTCACCGCGACCACGAACTGCGCGTCGGCGGCGACGGGGACGCCGGCGATCTCGAGGCGGGTGATGCGGGCACCCACCGGCCGGCTGATGTCGATGTCGTAGTCGACGCCGGAGAACACGTCGTAGTTGTAGTCCGGCACGGCCGGGTCGCTGATGGTCGCCGGGTCGGGGGTCGCGCCGGCCGGCAGCGTGACGAAGTACTTCGCCGAGTACTCGAGGTAGGCCTTGACCTCGGCACCGGTCAGCACGACCGCCTCGAGCGTGTTGTCGTAGATGTAGAGCCCCGCCACATCCTTGATCTTGACATCGCCCTGGGGGAAGACCGCGGTCCGGCTGAACGGCGCCGCGATCGAGAGGACGGGCAGGGACGCGTACGGCGTACCCGTCAAGGCTGTGGTGACTGTGTCGGTCTGGACCTTGTTGATGTAGTCCAGGATCGGCGTGTCCTTGTAGCGTGACTCGGCGGCGGAGAGCTCCTCGGTGGAGGTCGCGACGACCTGGTTCACGTAGGTGACGGTCTTGGCGTGCTGGGACCTGACCGCGGCCAGCACCTTCGCGTCGGCGGTGACCGTGTTGGTGTTCAGGGTGGCCGACTTCTTCGCCGTGATCGTCCACTTGTTGCGGTCGCGGACCAGCGTGAAGTCCATCCGGGTGAGCCGCTGGCCGAACTTCGACGGCTCCGAGAGCAGCACCTGCGCGCCGGTCTTGAGGTTGGTGACGAACCGCTGGGCGACCTCGTTGTGCGCGTGGCCGAACAGGATCGCGTCGATGCCGGGGACCTGCTCGGCGATGAGCGCGCTGGGGTTCTCGTTGGGCAGCGCGGTGCCGTAGCTGCTGGTGCCGCTGTCGCCACCGTGCGCCGAGATCAGCACGATGTCGGCGCCGCGGGCCCGCATGATCGGCACCCACTTCGCCGCGGTCGCGACCATGTCGTTGAAGACGAGCTTGCCCTCGACGTTGCCCTTGTCCCAGATGGCGACGCCCGGGTTGGTGAGACCCAGGATCCCGACCCGCAGCGTCGCCGCACCCTTACCGAGCGAGACCTTCTTGATGACGTACGGCGTGAAGGCCGGCCGCCCCGATTGCGCGCTGACCGCATTGGCGGCGAGAGCGGGGAACCCGAGCTGCCGGATCCACAGATTGAGCAGCGGCAGCCCGTAGTTGAACTCGTGGTTGCCCAGCGTGATGGCGTCGTAGTTCAACACGTTCATGGCCCGGGCCATCGGGTGCCGCTCACCGGTCTCGGTGATCGGCTCCTGCTTCGCGTAGTACGTGGCGAGCGGGGTCCCCTGGATCGTGTCACCGGCGTCGAGCACCAGCGTGGCCTTGCCCCGCCGTTCGGCGCGGATCTGGTTCACCAGCGCGGCCAGCTTCGCGACGCCGACGTCGTTGTGCGCGCTGTCGTCGTACTCCAGGTCCTTGTAGTAATCCCAGTTGTAGACATTGCCGTGCGTGTCGGAGGTGCCGAGCACGGTCAGGTCGTACGTCCTGGCGGCACCGCCACCGCCGCCGTGTCCCTTGCCGTGTGCCTCGGCGGCACCGGAAAGCAGAACGGGAGCTGCGGCACCGACGGCAGCGGCACCAAGCACACTGCGTCGCGATACGCCCGCGGGAAGGATCATGCCCGAGCCTTTCGAAGGGAGGTCGGGGCACCTCGTGGGCACCCACCCGACGCACGATAACCGCGAATGTATCGATGGGCGAGGCCGGCACCATGAACGTGACCCAGCTCAGAGGTAATCCGGAGCTGGAAGGCGCATGGCCCGTGTCGTGTCCGTGGCGTGACGGGCATCCCATAGGATCGCCGCCATGTCTGCGCAGCCCGATCTGCCGCTGCGTCCGATGACGCTGGGTGAGCTGCTGGATGCCGCCATGACGCTGTTGCGGGCGCGGGCGCTGCCCCTGCTCGCCGCGTCCGGGGTGCTCGCCGCTCTCGAGCAGGCGGTGCTGTGGCCGGTGCGGTCCTTCGCCGGGGCGACCCCACCGCTGTACGGGCCGGTCCGGGGCGATGTCGGGTCCTGGTGGACGCTGGTGGCCGCCGGGTTCGCCACCGAGGGTTTCATCATCTGCGTGCTGGGCGCCGTGGCCGCCGCCGCGGCCGGGCCCGCCCTGGTCCGGCAGCCGCTGCGGAACAGGGAGCTGTGGTCGCGGATGCGGCCGGTCACGACGCTGGTGGCCGCGATCGTGCTCGGGGCGGCGTGCGGGGTGGCCGCGTTCACCGGGTTCGTCGGGTGGCTGTTCGTGTACGGACTGTTCGGGCTGGTCAGCGGTGTCATCGCGATCGACCGGGCGGGGAGTTCGTTCGGGCGGGCCGCGCGGTTGTCCGTACGTGGTGGGCTGCGGGGTATGCGGGCCCGGCTCGCCGCGTATCTGACCTGGTTCGGGGTGCGGCTCGTGCTCGGAGCCGGGTGGGTGGCCGCGTTCGACGTCTTCGCCGGTGGGCAGCCGCGATGGCAGCAGTGGCTGGTGCCGGTCGCGTGGGGGCTGGCCAACACCGTCGCGTACGCCGCGCTGGCCTGTGTCGACGCCGTGCTGGTGCTGGAGACCCGGATCCGGACCGAGGGCCTGGACATCGCGATCAGCCGGGCCCGCAGCCGTGGCGAGGATCCCGCGACCGCCCTGACATACGCGCCGTGACCGGGAGAACGCTGTGACCAGGACCTGGGACGAGTTCGCCGCGTCGGTCTTCGACCGGATCCCGCCGGCACTGCTGCTCCTGCTGCTGCTCGTGGCGGCCGGGGTGATCGGTTCGCTCTGGTACTGGTTCCCGCGGTGGGTGCCGCGGCGCTGGCCCCGGATCCGGTTGCCGAGGCTGAGGAAGCGCCCGAAACGGCAGCGCAGAGCGAAGAAGGCCAAGAAGGAGAAGAAGGCGCCCGAGGTCGTACCGGCGGTCCCCGAGCCCGCGTTCGAGCCGTCCGTGGTGCTGCCGGACGGGATGCTGCTCGCCGACCGCCTGGCCGCGGAGGGCCGGTTCGCGGAGGCGATCCGGCAGCGGCTGCGCGACGTGGTCGGCGACCTGACGGTGGCCGGGGTGATCAATCCGCTGCCGGGGGCGACCGCGGCCGAGGTCGCCGCCGACGCGGCCGGCCAGCGGCCCGCGCTGTCGCAGCCGCTGGGCGACGCCACCGAGCTGTTCTCCCAGGTCTGGTACGCCGATCGCCCGGCGCAGCGGGTCCAGGACGAGCACATGCGCACGCTGACCGGCGAGGTCCGTACCAGGATGACCGACGGGGGTACGCGATGAGGAACCCCCGCCGCCTGCGCATGATCACCCCGTTCGCGGTCGTCCTGGGGCTGGTCACGCTGACCGTGACCGCGCACCTCGTGCAGCAGCCGGACCCGTACGAATCGAGTTTCCTGTCCCCCACCAGCGACGCGGGCGACGGCGCGCGCCTGCTCGCCGAGCAGCTCGTCCAGCGGGGTGTCCAGGTGGACGTGCGGGCCGGCACCGCCGAGGCGCTCGACGCGATCGGCCAGGGCGACCCGGTGACGCTGTTCGTGACCACCCCGGAGCTCGTGCACCCGATGTACCTGCGGATGCTCACCACGTTGCCGGCGCGGGTCAGCGTGGTCATGGTCGCGCCGGGCCAGGACGAGCTCGACAACGCCGGGGTCGACGTGACCGTGGGCGGGCCCCGCTGGACCGCCGCGGCCCCGGAGGCCGGGTGTGCGGAGGAGTTCGCGGAATCCGGCCCGATGGCGTCGCTGCGCTGGCGGTATTCGGTGCCCGGGGACGAGCCGGTCCGTTGCTACGACAGCAGCGTGGTGCGGTTCCGTCCCGCGCTGACCTCGGACCTGACGCTGGTCGGCGCGTCCGACCCGTTCCGCAACGACCGGGCCGGCGAGCACAGCAACCAGGCCGGTGCCGTCGCTCTGCTGGGCCGCGACTCCCGGGTGATCTGGGTCGACCTGCACGAACGTGAGCAGCTGCCGCCCGAGCCGTCGGAGCCGCCCCGGGAACCGAACCCGACGGTGGAACCGGACGAGACACCGGATCCGGAGCAGACCGGCGAACCGTGGGACGACGGCGAGCCGCGCGACACCGAGCCGGGTGAGGGCACCCAGGCCGGCGACGGCGAGGGCGGCGACAGCGAAAGTCCGCTGGCCCAGGCCTTCCCGCCGGCCGTGTGGGCGACGTTGCTGCTGCTCGCGCTCGCCGGGATCGCCCTGGCGCTGGCGTCGGCGCGGCGGCTCGGCACCCCGGTCGCGGAACCGTTGCCGGCCCAGGTCCGGGCCGCGGAGACCGTACGCGGGCTGGGTGGTCTGTATCGGCGGGCCCGGGCGCGCGGCACCTCGCTGGCCACCGTGCAGGCGGCCGCGCGGGCTCGTCTGCTCGAGCATTTCGGGCTGCCGCCGGACACGGAGATCGACGAGCTCGCCGTACGGGTGGCCGCGCGGACCGGGCTGCCGGAGAACGAGGTACGGCACACGCTCGGCGGCGGCGTCGAGGACAGCGACGAGGAACTGGCCCGTGCGGCGAGCGGGGTACAGCGTCTGGTGAAGTGGGTCACCGGCACCGAACGAGGGGAATCGACGTGACGTCTGCGGTACCGATGGAGGCCCTCGCGGCCCGGGAGGCGCTGCAGCGTCTGCGGGCGGAGGTGGCCAAGGCGGTCATCGGCCAGGACGCGGTGGTCGGCGGCGTGATCATCGCGCTGCTCTGCGGCGGCCACGTGTTGCTCGAGGGCGTGCCCGGGGTGGCCAAGACCCTGCTGGTGCGGGCACTGGCGGCGTCGCTGGACCTGGAGACCAAGCGGGTCCAGTTCACCCCGGACCTCATGCCCGGCGACGTGACCGGCTCGCTGATCTACGACGCCCGGACCGCCGCGTTCAACTTCCGGGCCGGGCCGCTGTTCACGAACCTGCTGCTCGCCGACGAGATCAACCGCACGCCGCCGAAGACGCAGGCGGCCTTGCTGGAGGCCATGGAGGAACGCACGGTCAGCACCGACGGCGAGACCCGCCGGCTGCCGGAGCCGTTCATCGTGGTCGCGACCCAGAACCCCATCGAGTACGAGGGGACGTACCCGCTGCCCGAGGCGCAGCTGGACCGGTTCCTGCTCAAGCTCGCGGTGCCGCTGCCGGAACGCACCGAGGAGCTCGGTGTGCTCCGCGCGCACCACCAGGGCTTCGACCCGCGCGACCTCAAGGCCGCCGGGGTGGGCCCGGTCGCCACCGCGGCCGACCTGGCCGCGGGCCGGGCGGCGGTGCGCCGGGTCGCCGCCACCGAACCGGTCCTGGAGTACGTCGTGGACCTGTGCCGGGCCACCCGGGTCTCCCCCGCGCTTGAGCTGGGCGCCTCGCCCCGGGGCAGCACCGCCCTGCTGGCGGTCGCGAAGGCGCGGGCCTGGCTCAGCGGCCGCGAATACGTCATCCCGGACGACGTGAAGGCGTTCGCCATCCCCGTGCTGCGCCACCGGGTGCGGCTGCGCGCGGAGGCCGAGCTGGACGGCGTCACCACCGACTCGGTGCTGCGTTCCGTGCTCGGCGCCGTGCCGGCGCCCCGCTGAGCCGGCCATGATCACCAGGCGTTTCGCGCTGCTGCTGGCGCTGGGGATACCCCTGCCGGCGCTGCTGCCGTCGCCGTGGCTGCTGACCGCCGCGGTGCTGGCCCTGGCGGTCGGCGCGGCGGTGCTCGACGTGCTGGTCGCGGCGCCGCTGACCGCGGTGACGCTGCGCCGCGAGGGTGCGGAGACGGTCTGGCTGGGCGGCACCGCGATCACCACGCTGACCGTCGGCAACACCGCGGGCCGGCCGATCTGGTTACGGTTGCGGGACCGGTGGGTGCCCTCGGCCGGTGCGGACGGCGCCGAACACCGCCTCAGCCTGCTGGCCGGGGAGGAACAGCAGCTCACCACGACACTCACCCCGACCCGGCACGGCGACCGGTCGGCGGTACGGATCACCATGCGCTCGTACGGGCCCCTGGGGCTGGCCTACCGTCAACGGCGGCAGCGGTGGTACGACCAGGTCACCCCGAAGTGGACGCTCCGGGTGCTGCCCCGCTTCCCGTCCCGGCGGCTGCTCCCCGAGAAGCTGGCCAAGCTGCGGGTCTTCGACGGCGCCGTGGTCACCCGGGGACGCGGGCAGGGCACCGAGTTCGACGTGCTGCGCGAGTACGTGGTCGGCGACGATGTCCGGTCGATCGACTGGCGGGCATCGGCGCGTACCCATGATGTGATGGTCCGGACCTGGCGCCCGGAACGCGACCGGCGCGTGGTCTGCGTGCTGGACACCGGTCGCACCTCGGCGGCGCGGATCGGCGACGAACCCCGCCTCGACGCGGCGATCGACGCGGCGCTGCTGCTCGCGGTGCTGGCCTCCAAGGCCGACGACCGGGTGGACCTGCTGGCCGTGGATTCCCAGGTCCGGGCGCGGGTCGAGGGCGGCGGGCACCGCACCAGACTGCCCCGCCTGATCAGCGGCATGGCGTCACTGGAACCGCGGCTGGTCGAGACGGACTTCGGCCCGGCCGCCGCCGACCTGCTGCGCCGAGGCCACAAACGGGCGCTGGTGGTGATCTTCTCGGCGCTGGACGCGGCCCCGATCGTCGAGGGCCTGCTGCCCATGCTGGCCCGGCTGACCACCCGGCACCGGGTGGTGCTGGCCAGCGTCCGTGACCCGGAGACGGCCCGGCTGGCCGAACTGCCGGAGCTGGGCGCGACCGCGGACGACGTACACCTGGCGGCGGCCGCGGAGCTGGCGCTGGCCGAACGCGGGCGGGTGCGGGCCTTGCTGGAACAGCAGGGTGTGATCGTCGTCGACGAGCCCCGGGAGAACTTCGCGTCGCAGGTATCGGACGTCTATCTGCGGCTCAAAGCCGCCGGTAGGTTGTGAACAGGTCGTAGTCCTTGGACGGCCCACCCGCGTGCCACTGCTCGGTGTAGGAATCCGGCCCGGAGACCCGCCCCCGCACGGTGTAGAGATCCGCCCCGCACAAATGGTCGGCATCCCATTTCCGGTCGCTCAGATCAAGCACATAAAACGGACGACCATCCCCGAAATGTACGGCCACCGCGTACCCGGACGCCGCGCGATAGATCAGGCGGCGTGACGCGGGTCCACGATGGGCACCGAAACTCAGCTCGCCGTCCTCGTGGTAGCTCAGCTCGTCGCCGGACCACGCAAAGCTCGCCTTTCCGGCAAAAACCCCGGACTGTCCCGAGCGATGATCACTGATCTCCCGGTGCACCGACCACTCACCGTGCAGGAATCGCATCGGTGTGAGATCGGCGACGGTTTCCGGCCCGTCGGCTTGATAACTTCCACTCACCACCGCCCACCCCTTCACGGAGGCCCCCATGTCGCAGGCAGCCACGCTACCCCGGCCGCGCACCCCCGTCCTGGCCGACCTGATCCCCGGCGCGCTCGCGCGCGACATCCTGCTCGTGGCCGGCGGTGCCGGTTTCATCGGCCTGCTCGCCCAGGTCGCGATCCTGATCCCGGGCACACCGGTCCCGATCACCGGGCAGACCCTCGGGGTCCTGCTGATCGGTGCGGCCTTCGGCATGCGCCGGGCCGCGGCCACCGTCGCCGTCTACGCCGCCGTCGGCATCGCGGGCGTCCCGTGGTTCGCCCACGGTGGCAGCGGCTACGCGTCGGCGTCCTTCGGATACATCATCGGCTTCCTGGTGGCGGCCACCGCCGCCGGCTGGCTGGCCGAGCGCGGCGCGGACCGCACGATCCTCAAGTCGCTCCCGGCGATGCTCACCGCCGAGGTCCTCATCTACGCGTTCGGCCTGCCGTGGCTGGCCGTCGCCACCGGCCTCTCGTTCTCGGAGACCATCTTGCAGGGCCTGGTCCCGTTCCTGCTCGGCGACGCGGTCAAGGCGGCCCTGGCGGCGGGCCTGCTCCCGGTGGCCTGGGCCCTCACCGGCCGCCGGGAGTAAGGCCCGGTCCCGCTCCGGTCCCGGCCGGAGCGGGCTCCCCGCGCAGGAAGGCACCAACCGGACAAAATTGTTTTGGGCTGGGCCGCTTCGTAGGCTTTCGGCTAGTTAACCACCATTCAGATCTCGGTAGAGCGGACATTAAGCCCAGAATTCCGTAACTGCGGATCGCAGATAGCGGTGTGCGGACGGCTGTCTCACGAATGCCTATTGCTGTCGGCGCATGTCACCCCTGACCATGAACTCTTGGATGGGTCACGGGAGGCAGCCATGACAGTCAACTTCAAGGCTCCGGGACAGAGCGGCTGGATCGTCTTCTACGACGGGCCGGGCATCACCGTCACGAGCTGGTACGTGCAGAACTCCGTCGGCCGTTATCCGGCCGGCATGCCGGCCGGCGCGCGCCGGGTCCACGTGCGCACCCACCCCGCCCGCACGGTCGCGCTCGTCGCGGGCGCCGCCGCGCTGGCCCTGGCCGCACTCGTGCGGCCCACGACCCTGCCGGCCGCCCTGTTGCTGGCCGCCCTGGGCGTCACCGCCGGGCTGGTGATCGACAAGCGGCGCAGCCCCCGGCGGATGGAGCTCTGGGTCACCTACCGCGGCGGCGAGGTCGAGCTGTTCAGCGGCGCCGACCGTCGCGAGTTCGAACAGGTCCGCCGCGCGGTCATCCGGGCCCTCGAGATCAACCGCGACCCGTTAGCCGGCTGACATCGCCGTCCGGACCGTGCTGATCAGCTCCAGGGCGGCGTCGCCGGTCAGCGCGGCGGCGAGCAGGTCGGCCGTGATGTCGCGGTAGAGCGCGGTCATCTCGGGATCCAGGCTCAGGTCGTCGGTGGCCGCCGCCGCCTCCACGAAGAGCACGTCGGGATCCCCCGTCCCGGCGAACTCGAGCAGCTCGTAGGTGCCGGCCAGACCCGGGTGCTGGGTGAGGTCCAAGGGCGCGACCGCGATCGTGTAGACCGGATCCTCAGCCAGGGCGAGCAGGTGGCCGAGCTGGGCCGCCATGACCGCCGGGCCGCCGATCGGGCGCCGCAGGATCGACTCGTCGAGGACGACGACAATGCGCGGCGGATGGGGCTGCGTGAGCCGTTCCCGGAACGCGCGCTGGCGGTCGAGACGCAATTCCACCCGGGTCGTCACATCGGGGTGGTTCTGGGCCTGACGAATGGACAACGCGGTGACCGCGCGCGCGTACTCGGGGGTCTGGAGCAGCCCAGGGACGAACAGAACCTGCCAGATGTTGATGGTCGAGGCCTCGTTCTCATAGGCCACGAATCGCTGATAGTCGCCGTTGAGCCGATGCCGGCTGTACCACTGCCGGGTCCGTGACCGGCGGGCCAGACTGGTGAGCTCGGCCATCTCCTCCTCGTCGCCCCGGCCGTAGAGGGCGAGCAGCGCGCGCACCTCGATCGGCTGGATGGTGACGTCGCCCTTCTCGATGCGGCTCAGCTTGGACGGCGACCAGTCCATCCGCCGGGCCACGGCATCGGTGGCCAGGCCACTGAGGTCGCGCAACTCCCGCAGGCGCAGCCGGAGCCGCTCGCGCGCCACCGTCGGGCCGACCGGCGCCGGGTGCGGGCCACGGTCAGCCACGGCCCGCCCTCCCCCGGTGTTGATCTGCAATACGCAAACGGCAGAACTCCATCTGCGGGATTCTAGCGGAGAATCGCTTAATTCAGTGTCCATGATGGAAAAGAAAGGCATTCCGCACCGCTGCGTACGACCGGATCGCGGGTATTGTGAATTGATGACCGACCGGAGTGAGCTTTTGTGGTGGAAGAGCACCCGCAGCGCCAGCGGCGCCTGTGACGAGGTCGCAGTCGAGGCCGGCAGCGTGCTGATGCGCGATTCCAAGGACCCGGACGGGCCGGTGCTGACATTCGACCTGGCCACGTTCCGCGCATTCGTGGCCGGCGTCAAACAGTCCTGACTCAGAGCCCCGCGGCGATCCGCTCGAGCCACTGCGACGCCTTCTCGCTGGCCTCGGCCGACGCCAGCAGCGCCTCGACGTCCGCGCGCAACCGGCCGGCCTCGGCCGGGTCGGTCACCAGCCGGTCGCCGTCGGCGTCCTCACGGAAAGCGGCCTGCGGCACCCCGTCGCGGACGAAGACCTCGAACGTCCCCCCGGCCCCGGGCCCCTCCGCGGAGACCATCGCGATCCGCACGGACGGATAGCCGGCGATCACCTCGAGGAGATGCTCGACCTGCTCCCGGATCGTCGCGGGCGCCACGGCCGGGCGGCGCAACGCGGCCTCGTGCAGCACCACCGCCAGCGCCGGCGGCCGCTCCCCCTCGAGCCGGGCCTGGAACCCGGCCCGCCGCCGCATCCGCAGCGCCACCCGCTTGCCGAGCTCCGGATCACCGGCGGCCAGCCCGGTGGTCTCGCCGACGACCGCAGCCGCGTACCGCTCGGTCTGCAGCACGCCAGGGACGAAAAACGGCTGGCGCTGCAGGATCTGCGTGGCCTCTCGCTCCAGCGTCAGGAGCTGCGCGTACGGGCCCGAGACCCAGTTGGGAACCACCATGCGAATACCTCCGCCGCTCTCTCCTGCAGCCTAGGAGGACTGCCAAGTGCAATCTGCGATTCGCAGATAATACTGACACGGCACCCTAACGGGTTCGACTGAAGAGTCAGACCCGACACGGTTCTGAACTCTCCTCCGCACAGCGCATGCCATCTGCCGCCCAGCCCCCGTTATTCCCGACGACGTGGCGCACGACGATCGGGGGGGCCGATGACGATCCATGCCGAAGCTCACCGGGACGACATCCAGTTGGGCCTGTTCAGCGGCATCGGCGGCATGGTCGCCTTGGTACTCGCCGTCATTCCGGCGCCCATGCCGCTGATCACGCTCACCGTGGGCGGCCTCGTCTGCGCCGTCAGTCTGATCGCGGTCGTCCAGGGGCCGACTGCGGCAGGCCTCACCTCAGCCGCTGGCCTGGCGGGTCTGGCGACATCCGTGGTCGCGATGATGATCACGGGGGTGTTCATCGTGACGGCACCGGAAACCCCGGAGGTCGTGTCGCCGGGCCCCACCGTCACCGATCTGCCGTGGACTGCCGAGCCGCCGCGCACGGCCGAGCCACCCACCGTGGTCACCATCAGCCCGCTCACGACAACCGCCACGTCGACCGCGGCCAGCGGCAAGGACGCCGGCGGCGAGGTGGTCACCTTCGCCGCGGAAAACATGATCGACGGTGATGCCACCACCGCGTGGCGAGCTCCGGGTGCTGCGGTAGGTGAGGAGATCACGTTCTCCTTCCCACAACGGGTTCACATCACCTCCGTCGCGATGATTCCCGGATACGCGAAGATCGACTCCCTGTCAGGTATCAACCGTTTCGAGGAGAATCGACGGGTCACACAGGCTCAGTTCGATTTCGACGCCGCGAGCTACGAATGGACCTACGCTGACCTGGCCGAGCCACAGGCCAATGACGTCGACGCGGAGGTGTTGGTGGTGCAGATGACCATCCTGGCATCGAGCCGGAAGACAAACCGGGACTTCACCGCCGTATCGGAAGTCGTATTCTCCGGATGGGTCGTCGACTGACATGGCGCACTCCGAGAGGCAGGACGACGACCACGCGACCGAGTCGACCCGGCTGCTGTGCGCGGCGGCCTATCTGGACAGCAAGTTCGCCGACTCGGTGGTCCAGCAGTTGCGCGACGAGACCCGGGCCGTCGCTCCGCACTACGGTGTGGATCTTGTGCCCGTGGTCCGGCACTGCCTGGCCTCGGCCGGCCGGCGCACCAGACGCGACATCGTCCTGAGTCTGCTCCTGGGTGCCGCGATCGTTGCCGCATGGTCCGGGATGCCCCTGCTCGCGGCGGCCGGCCGACTGCTGGCACTGGCCTGGGCGGTGGTGCTCGTTCTCGCCTGCCTCGATCGGTTCCAGGTACTCCCGCAGTTCCACCGAGATCGTTTCGCCGCGTCCTCGGCACCCGAACCGTCTGCGAGCGATGCCCGCAGGCTCGGCGAGATGAGCCGCCTGGCCCAGGGAAACGTGACGGTCTACAGCGACTTCTCACCGTTCGCCGGGTCCGGCGTCAAGGGCGAGAGCTGGTCCTTCATCACCGACCTCAGCCAGGGCACGCCCGCTCCCGAGGGAACGCGGATCCCGGAGACGTTCACCGTCGAGGCCCTTTACCGCTCGGTTACCGCGGAGATCCTCGATCTGCGCATCCCCGCACTGACGGTCGAAAACCGGCTCTTCGTCAACGGCACGGACGCGCGGGATCAGCGATGGCTGTTCCCGCGCAACTGCTCGCGGCCGGAGACTCAGGTTCCCAGCGATCGCCTGGCCGGATTCATGGGCGCCCCGACGCACCAGGTCCGGCATTACCTGGCTGTGCGGGTGGCGGACTGGCGCGGCGAGATGGTGGTGACGCTGTTCGTCCGCTTCGTCATCTCCGGCGACCATCTCTTCTCCGAGGCCGCCTACTGCGTCGTCCCGCCGCTGCGGGACAGCTTCCGGACGGTGGACCGCATGGTCTCGTGGCCAGGCTTCCGGTCCTCGCTGACCGTCATCATGGAAAGCCTCGTCGCGACTGTTCCGAACCTCGTCCTCGCGCCGGGGCGAGTAGCCCGGCTCATTGCCTCGAACTCGCTACCGGAGTCCACCGGATCTCATACCTCAGCCGACTACGGTGCGCCGCCGAGCATCCGCGAACAAGGCATGGCCGGGGCGTTCCGGCACTACTTCCAGCGGGTCGACCACGACATGCACACGAAGCTCATCGAGCGGCGTGTCCTGGAGGCACTCAACGCCTTCCTCGAGAGACACCACATCGACACGAGAAGCACCCGTCAGCAACAGGTGACCATCATCAACAGCGGCGTGATGATGTCCGGCGGCACCGTCAACGCCGAAAGCGTGGCCGTGGGAGCGGGGGCCCGAACGGTCCGTACCGTCCGCTCCTTCATAAAGGAGAACCAGAAGGAGAAGGCATGACCGAGCCCGTACCCAACCATGGTGTGATCATGAGCGGCGACGCCACGGTCAACGCCGGTGCGTTCGCCGTCGGCAGGGACCCACACGCGACGAACAGCGTCGTCCAGGAGACCTCGGCCGATCCCGTTCATGCTGAGGTGTCACAACGGTTGGCCGAGTTGATCGAGCTGATCCGGGCACATACCGCGGAACTGCCGAACAGCGGGGAACTGCTCGGCGCCACCGGCACGATCGCCCAGGAACTCAGCCGCGAGAAGCCCAACGCTTTCACCGTGACCGCGCTGCTGAGCGCGCTGGCCGCAGGTGTCCGTCCGGTCGGTGAGGTGGCCGCGGCGGTCAAGGAGCTGACGGAGGCGGCACAGGGACTGTTCTGACGGTGGCGCCGGGATCAGGCCGTCGGCACTTCGGCGACGGTGTGTTCGGGGGCCAGGTCGGTGGTCTCGCCGCGGTGGTGGGCGGCGGAGCCGACGCCGAGGGCGTAGGTCAGGAAGGCGACCCAGACCAGGAAGCCGACGCCGATCCGGACGGCGTCCGGGAGGCCGGACGGGGTCAGGTAGGCCTCCAGCAGGCCGGCGACGAACAGCATCACGACCAGGCCGAGCGCGACCAGCATGCCCGCCCGGGCCCGGTCGGCCAGCGCCCGGCCGCGGGTGCGGTGCGGGCCCGGGGCGATCCAGGCCCACCCTGTCCGCAGCCCTACGCCGGCCGCCACGAAGATGGAGGTCAGCTCCAGGAAGCCGTGCGGCAGGATGTAGGTGAAGAAGGTGTCGCCGTGGCCCGAGTAGATCATCAGACCGCCGGCCAGTCCTAGGCCGAGCATGTTCTCCCACAGGACGTAGAAGACCGGCAGGATGAGCACGCCTGAGGCCAGACATTGGCCGGCGATCATGGCGTTGTTCGTCCAGACCTGGGCCGCGAAGTTCTGCGACTGGAACTCGCTGTAGTAGTCGACGAAGTCGTCGCTGGCGTATGTGCTGCTCAGCACGCCCGGCGAGAACGATTCTATGAGATCCGGGCGGCCGGAGAAATAGACGATCAGCACGCCGACGACCAGGACGTTGAGCACCATGGTGGTGAGCCACCAGCGGCGTGCGCGGTACAGCTCCAGGGGCAGGGTCGTGGTGAAGAAGCGGATCACCGGCTGCCAGGAGAACCGGCGGCCCCCGGTCACCGCCGATCGGGCCGCGAGCACCAGCTGGGACAGGAACGCGAGCAGGATCGGGTCCGGTGAGTGGCTGCGCACCACAGACAGGTGGGTGGCCGCCCGCTGGTAGAGCAGCACCAGCTCATCGGCTTCGTGTGCGTCGAGGCGCCGGCGTCGGGTCAGGGCCTCGAGGCGGTTCCACTCGCCGCGCCGCTCACTGACATACGCGTCCAGGTCCACCGGCGCAGCGTAACGGGCGCCGATCGGGTTAACTACCCGCATGACCGTGGTGGTGCCCGCTGGGGAACAGCTAGTCAACGGCGAGGCGGTGGAGGTCGACGTCCGGCATGCCCGGGTCGGCTCCCGGGGGCTGGCGCTGCTGGTCGACATGGTGGTGCAGGTCGGGCTGGGCCTGACGTTCTTCCTGGTGACCGGCGCGATCGCGGGCACGGTGCTGAACAGTTACACCGACGAGGCGCTCATCCAGGCGCTGGCGACCGTGGCCGTGGTGGTGGCCTTCATCGCGTACCCGACGGTTTCGGAGACCCTGACCAATGGTCGCAGCCTGGGCAAACGGGTGATGGGGTTGCGGGTGGTGCGGGAGGACGGCGGGCCGATCCGGCTGCGGCACGCGCTGACCCGCAGCCTGGTCGGGGTCGCCGTGGAGTGGCCGGGGCTGCTGTTCCCGCCGTTCACGTGGGCGGTGGCGCTGGCCACGATGATCGCCTCGCCGCAGGGCCGCCGGCTCGGGGACCTGGCCGCCGGGACGTTCGTGGTGCACGAGCGGACCCCGGTGCCGTGGGGGTGGGTGCCGGCGATGCCGCCGCATCTCGGGCCCTGGGCGACCCAGCTGGACCTGACGCACCTCGACGACGATCTTGCCCTGGCCGCGCGGCATTTCCTGGCCCGGGTACGCGACATCCGGGAGCCGATGAACGCGCGGCTCGCACACAGCCTGGCCGCGGAGGTGACCGCCCGGATCGCCCGGACGGCACCGCCCGGGGTGCCGCCGTGGATGTTCCTCAGCGCGGTCCTGGCCGAGCGCCGCCGCCGGGCCGGCGAGCAGGTGCACACCACCCGCGCGCTGACCCAGCGGATCTGGCCCGGTTTCGGCCGTCCGGAGTGGCCGGCCAACGGCCCGACCTGGGATCCGCCGGTCAGCCACCCGCCCCTTCTCGGTGTCGCGAAGGAGCGCCAGGACCGGTCATAGCCGCGCCGGGGTGGCGATGCCGAGCAGGTCGAGGCCACGCCGCAGGGTGCGCCCGGTCACCAGACAGAGCGTCAACCTGCTTTCGCGTACGCCGTCCGGGGCCTTGAGTACCGGGCACCTCTCGTAGAACGTGCTGAACAGGGCCGCGAGCCCGTGCAGGTAGCCGGCCAGCCGGTGGAAGTCGAGTGTCTCCGCCACGGTGTGCACCACCGGCTCGAACGCGAGGAGTTCCAGCGCGAGGGCCCGTTCGGCCGGCTCGCCGATCGCCACCGTGGGGGTGAAGGTCCCGGCCTTGTCGAGCAGGGAGCTGATCCGCGCATATGCGTATTGCAGATAGGGGCCGGTGTTGCCGGTCAGGGCGAGCATCCGGTCCCAGTCGAACACGTAGTCGCCGCGCCGGTCGGCGCTCAGGTCGGCGTACTTGAGCGCCCCGACGCCGATGGCCGCGGCCACGGCCGGGTCGGGGTTCAGGGCGGCGGGCCGGGCCTCGGCTTCATCGAGCAGGGCGTCGAGGGAGATCCCGCCCCCGGCCCGGCTGCGGAACATCTTGCCGTCCGCGCCGAGCACCGAGCCGAACGCAATGTGCTCGGCGCTGACCGCGTCGTGCAACCAGCCGGCGGCCCGGGCCACGGCGAACACCATCGCGAAGTGGGTCTGTTGCGGGGCTCCGACGACGTACAGGAGCCGGGTCGCGCCGAGGGTCCCGGTGCGATGCCGCAACGCCGCGAGGTCCGTGGCCGCGTACCCGAATCCGCCGTCGCTCTTGCGCACGATCAGCGGGAGCGGACCGCCGTCGCGGCCGGTGAAGCCGGCCGGGAACGCGCAGAGCGCACCATCGCTGTCGACCAGCAGGCCCTTCGCCGTCAGCTCGTCGACCACGGATCCGAGCAGGTCGTGATAGCCGCTCTCCCCGGCGAAGTCACCCTCGGTGAGGGTCACCCCCAGCCTACGGTACGCGGTGAGCAGCTGTTGCTTCGTCCCGTCGACCAGCCGCCGCCACAGCTCGAGCGTCTCGGCGTCGCCGGCCTGCATCTTGACGACCCGCAGCCGGGCCCGGTCCCGGAACGCCTCGTCGGCCGCGAACCGGGCCCGGGCCTCGGGGTACGTGCCGTCCGGCACCTCCAGGACGTGTTCGATGAGCATGCCGAACGACGTGCCCCAGTCGCCGAGGTGGTTGGCGCGCACGACGTCGTGCCCGAGCCACTCCAGGATCCGCGCGGCCGCGTCGCCGATGACGGTCGAGCGCAGGTGCCCGACGGTCAGTTCCTTGGCGGCGTTGGGCCCGGAGTAGTCCACCAGCACGGTCCGTGGCTGTGGCGCCGGCGCGACCCCGAGCCGATCATCGGCCACGAGCGCGGTGAGCGCGGCGGCGATCAGCTCGTCGGTGACGGTGAGGTTGACGAAGCCCGGCCCGGACACCTCGGCGGTGGCCACCCCGGTGAGGTCGACGCCGGCGATGGCCTCGGCGGCGATCTCCCGCGGCGGCTGGCCCAGCTCACGGGCCAGTGCCAGCGCCGCCCCGGACTGGAAGTCGGCGTGCGGGGAGCGGCGCACGGCGGGCTCGGGGAAGGCCGCGGCCAGCCGGGTGGTGAGCAGTTCTTCGAGATTCATGGTGGGACCCGTCGACGATACGAGGGGCGGGACCCACGGGAGTCACCTGCGACACCGGCGGGTAACCCGCCGGTGGAGGACGTGCGTCAGCTCAGCCGGAGGGAGATGATCCGGCGTCGCTCCTGACTGATGCTGGGCACGGCGAGATTCTAGCGCGAAATTCACGGCCGGAGCGAGGACAATCGCCGGGGTGAAGAAGCTGATCAATGCCGCCGACGATGTGGTCGGCGAAGCCCTGGACGGTCTCACCCTCACCAGCGCCGGCATCGCCCGGCTCGCCGGATCCACCACCGTGGTCCGTTCCGACATCGACAAGGTACGCGCCGCGGGCCAGGTGGCCCTGCTCTCCGGCGGCGGCGCCGGACACGAACCGGCCCACGCCGGGTACGTCGGCCCGGGCATGCTGACCGGTGCGGTCGCCGGCGAGGTGTTCACCTCCCCGTCGGTGGACGCGGTGCTCGACGGGATCCGCGCGGTCGCCTCCCCCGGCGGGGTGCTGCTGATCGTCAAGAACTACACCGGCGACCGGCTCAACTTCGGCCTCGCCGCGGAGCTGGCCCGCACCGAGGGCATCGAGATCGAGACCGTGGTGGTCGCCGACGACGTCGCGCTCGCCGAGGCCTCCGGCACCGGCCGCCGCGGCATCGCCGGCACGGTCCTGGTGCACAAGGTCGCCGGCGCCGCGGCCGCCGCCGGGCTCCCCCTGGCCGAGGTGGCCCGGCTGGCCCGCCGCACGGCCGGCACGGTTGGCTCGATGGGGATCGCGCTGAGCGCCTGCACGGTCCCGGCGGCCGGGCAGCCCGGGTTCCTGCTGGGCGCGGACGAGGCCGAGTGGGGTCTGGGCATCCACGGCGAACCCGGCGTGGAACGCGCGACGCTGCCACCCGCCGCGGACGTGGCCGGCCGGCTCGTCGCCACCATCGCCGACGACCGGGGCATCACCGCCGGCGACCAGGTCGCGGTGCTGGTCAACGGGCTGGGCTCGACACCGCCCATGGAGCTGTCCATCGTCGCCGACGCGGCCGTACGGGACCTGCGCAAACGGGGCGTGACCGCGTCCCGGGTGTGGGCCGGGACGTTCCTGTCCGCGCTGGACATGGCCGGGGTGTCGATCAGCCTGCTCCCGGTCGACGAGGAGTTGCTGGGCCTGCTGGACGCGGCGACCACGGCGCCGGGCTGGCCGCGTACGGTATCCGGTCCTGAGGGTGCGGTCCGGCCCGCACCGCCCGCCGCGCCGGCCGTGACGGGCACGCTGACGCCCGCGGACCCGCTGCGCCGCGCGTTGGAGGCGGTGGCCGAGACGCTCATCGCGCACCGCGACGAACTGACCGCGATGGACCGCGAGGTCGGCGACGGTGACCTCGGCATCAGCCTCGCGCGGGGTGCGGCCGCGATCCTCGCCGAGGGGCCGGAATACCCCGGCGAGCAGGGGCCGGCCGCGGTGTTGCGAGCTGCTTCAGCGACGGTACGACGCAGTGTCGGTGGCACCTCGGGCCCGCTCTACGCCATCCTGCTCCTGCGCGCCGCGGCCGCCCTGGAGGCAGCTGGACCGACGGCCTGGGCAGCGGCGTTGCGGGCGGGGACCGACGGCATCCGCGAGGTGGGCGGCGCCGAGGTGGGCGACCGCACGATGGTCGACGCCCTGGCCCCGGCGGCGGACGCGTTGACCTCGGGAGCGGACCTGACCGCGGCGATCGGGGCGGCCCGCGCCGGCACCGAGCGGATCGCGTCGATCACCGCCCGTCTGGGCCGCTCCAGCTACCTGGGCGAACGCGTGATCGGCCACCCCGACCCGGGCGCCCACGCGGTCGTCCTGTGGCTCGAGGCCGTGGCACGGGCAGTCGGATGACCCCGGAACCGTCCGCCGGCTGGGGTCCGGCGAGTCCGGGCGTCCTGGTGCTGCCCTCCGGACGCCGGGTCCGGGGCCGAGGGCTCCGGCATCCGCTGCCGAGTGGGCCGGCACCCCAGTTCGGGGTCTATCTCCTGGGCCGGCCCCCGCCCGGCTTCGGCTGGGAGAGCCGGTGGGCACGCTGGCCGGACTTCCTGCTCCCGGTTGACCGCCGGCAGGCCACGGAACTGCTGCTCGAGGTCTGGAAACGGTCCGCCACCGAGCGGGTCGAGGTCGCCTGCTGGGGCGGGCAGGGCCGGACCGGTACGGCGCTGGCCTGCCTAGCCGTGCTCGACGGCGTACCGGCTCGCGAAGCCGTCGAATACGTCCGGGCGCATTACCACCGGCGTGCAGTGGAAACGCCCTGGCAGCGTCGTTATGTTCGGATGTTCCCGTCGGTCAGGGCGGTCACGTAGCGTTCGACCCGGGTGGCGAGGGCCGGGTCACCGATCATCATCTGCAGACCGGCCTGATCGTCCGTACGGTTCTGTACGCGGGCCGGAAGCGTGATCGGGTCGGTGGCCGGGCCCAGACCGCTGACCTCGACGATCTGACCGCTGTTGAGACGGGTGCCGGGTGGCAGGGTCACCCGCAACCCGTTGCGGCTGATGTTGACCAGGAGCGCGTCGATCACCCCGGAGCTGTCCGCCGGGTTCAGGTGGACGGTGCCGGTCGTGGCGACCCGTTCCTCCAGGCGGCGTTCCAGCTGGGCGGCGAGGCCGGACATGAGGTCGACCTCCTCGATGGTCCGCGCCATCCGGCTGGTCAACCGGTCCACCACGCTGCCCTGCTCGACGGCGACCTCGCGCAGCGCGACGGCGGCGGCGCCGACCCCGGCGATCCCGGTGACCATGGCCGCGATCGTGGTGGAGACCTGGTCGGTGTCGCGGGTCAGCTCGGCGATGGTGGCGGCGATCTGATCGGTGGACTCGGAGGTGCGGGTGGCCAGCTCCTTGACCTCGTCGGCGACCACGGTGAAGCCGAGGCCGAGCTCGCCGGCCCGGGCCGCCTCGATGGTCGCGTTGAGGGCCAGCAGCCGGGTCTGCCCGGCGATGCCGTTGACGAGGGCGGCCGTTGCCGCCACCCGGTCCAGGCTCTGCTGGAGCGACCCGATGACCTGCTCCGCGCGGCGGGCGTGGTCGGTCACCACCGAGGTCGCCGCCTCGGCGGCGGAGATCCGGGCGCCGATGGTGGCGGCGGCATCCCGAACGTCGGCGACCTGGTCGGTGACCAGGCGCAGCTCCCCGGCGATCCCGGTCGCGGACTCGTCGATGATCACCTGGGCGCGGTCACGGAGCCGTCGTTCGGCCTGGTTCTGGTGCCGGAAGCTGATCCTGGTCTCCTCGTCCCGGGCGGCCTGTCCACGGGTGAGCTCCCGCTCCTGGTCGCGCATCCGGGTACGGGCGGCGGCGAGGGCCCGGCCGATGTCGCCGACCTCGTCGCGGCTGGCGGGCAGCGGCCGGTCGCTCAGGTCACCGTCGGCGATCGCGGTGACCCCCCGGACGGCAAGCGCGACGTCATGGCGGGTCCGCCACATCACCGCGGCCGCGAACCAGGCCGCCACGGCGAAGCCGCCGAGCGTGATGCTCAGGACGACAAGGCGTTCCCGGGCGAAACCGTCGATCCGGGTACGCAGCAGGTCGTCGAGCACGGCCGCCAGCGGAAGGACCGCCTCGCTCAGGGCGGTGGCGGCCGCGGTGACATCGGCCGGTCCCGGATCGGAGAGGGTCTCGGTGAGCCCGGTGGCCAGGGCCGCGACCGCGGTGGCGGCCTCGTTCACCGCGCCGAGCCGGGTGTCGAGGCTGTTCATGGCGGTGCTGGCCGTCGCGGTGCGCACGTCGTACCCGAGGCTGTCGGCGGCGGAGGAGAGCTCACCGGCCCGGACCGCCTGGTCCGCGACCGCGCCGGTGCCGTCCGAGGCGTCCGACGCGGCGACCTTGGCCGCGGCGGCCAGAGCCTTGGGCAACTGCACGATCTGCGCGTCCATCACGTAGAAGGAGTCCAGATCGGGGTCGAGGATCAGGTTCGAGGTGTTACCGGCGTGGGTGACCAGCTCGGCCAGCGCGGTCGCGAGTGCAAGCCGTTCGGTGGGGGTGCTGACCGGTTCCGGGAGGGCCGAGACCGCGTCGCCGAGGCCCAGCCCGGGATGGGCGGCCGCCGCGGAACGGACGGCCGTCAGGTCGGGCCGGTCGCCGCCGACCGTCGCCGCCAGCGCCAGCAGCGTGGGACGGACCACCTCGAGGCCGTCCCGTTCACTGGCGCTGAACGCGATCTTGTTCTGCATCTCCCGGACGTACCCGTACGAGGCCGTCACACCGGGGATCATCAGCACCAGGACGAGCACGCCGAGCCGGGTGCTGGTCCGCATCAGATCGGCTACGGCCAGCACCGGTCGTAGCGGCCGTGGCGTCGGCATAGATCTGATTTCACCATGCCGGACGACACCGATCCCTTAGATTGGACAACGATGATCACAATCAACCGGACGTTCACCGTGACCACCCCGGCCGGGCCGGTGCTGGAATACCTGCGTGATTTCGGGCATACCGAGGAATGGGACCCGGGCACCCAGCGGACCACCCGCAACGACGCCGGGCCGATCGTGCCCGGTTCCAGCTGGCACAACGTCAGCAAGGTCATGGGCATCACCACCGAGCTGACCTACACATTGGAGGAGGCGGACGGCGACCGGCTGGTCTTCGTCGGCCGCAACGAGGGCGCCACCTCCACCGACACCATCACCGTGCACCCGGCCGGGGAGGGCAGCGAGGTGACCTACCACCTCGTGCTCGAGATGCACGGCGTGGCGAAACTGGCCACGCCGGTGATGAAGTTCGAGTTCGAGCGGCTCGGCACCGAGACCGCCGCCCGGCTCACCGAGGTCCTCGGCAAGCTCTGACCCCCACCCCGGCCGGTGCCGGTTATCGGACGGTGCCGTTATCGGACGGTGCGCCGCTGACGGGCCGTCTCGTACAGCGCGACGGTGGCGGCCGACGCGGCGTTCAGGGAGCTGGCCGCGCCGGTGATCGGGATGCGAACCATCTGGTCGCAGGACTCCCGCCAGGCCGCGCTCAGGCCCTGGGCCTCGTTGCCGACCGCGAGCACGGTCGGCCCGGTCAGGTCGTGCTCGGCGATGTCGACCGGGCCGCTCTCGTCGGTGCCGACGACCTGGATCGGCGTCTTCGACTGCGCCACCCAGTCGAGCACCTCGCGGTGGCTGGGCACCCGGACCACCGGCAGGGCGAACACGGAACCGGTGCTGGCCCGGACCGCCCGCGGGTCGTACGGGTCGGCGGCGTGCCCGGTCACGATCACCCCGGTCGCCCCGAACGCGTCCGCCGACCGGATCAGGGTGCCGACGTTGCCCGGGGTGGCGGGGCGGTCGAAGACGACAACGAGCAGCTGTGGCCGTACGGTGATCCGGGAAAGATCGTCCTTGGGCAGGCCGACCACCGCGAGCAGCTCGGGGGTCTCCTCTTCCTTGCCGCCGAGCTCGGCCATCAGTTCCGCGGCGACCAGCGCCCGCGGCGCGTCCGTGGAGTCGGCGAGGTCACGCGCCCACCGGGACCGGCCGCCACCGGCGTCGGACATCAGCAGCATGTGGATCCGCCAGCCGTGCTCGGCGACCTGCGAGATCGGGCGCACGCCCTGGACGAGGAACTCCCCCGTCTGCTGCCGCTTCGAACGGTTGGTGAGCAGCGCCTGCCACTGCTGGAAGGTGGCGTTGCGCGAGGTGATGCGAAGGGTTCGGGGCACGTCGTCCAACGTTACGGGGTCAGCGTTGGCCTCCGGAAACGAGGAGGACATCCCCGGTGATCCAGCGCGACGCCGCCGACGCCAGGAAGACGGCGACCGGGCCATAATCGTCGGGTACGCCCAGCCGGCCCAGCGGGATCTCCGTCAGCGCCTGCGCCTCCAGCTCGGAGCCGATGAAGCCGCTCGACCGGGTCCCGTCGGTGTCGGAGACGCCCGGGGCCATGGCGTTGACCCGGATGTTCCGCGACGCGAGCTCCTTGGCCGCGATCACCGTGAACGCGTTCAGCGCGCTCTTCGTCGCGACGTACAGCCCCGCGTACGCCGGCAGCGTCGAGGTGCCGGCGGTCGACACGTTGATGATCGACGCGGGACCGTCGGCCTGGGCGGTGAACGCCTGGGTGGTCAGGATCGGGCCGAGCAGATTGATGCCCAGCTGGTGGTGGAAGTCTTCCGCGGTGATCGCCTCGAGCGGGCCGAACGTGGCGATGGCCGCGTTGTTGACCAGCACGCCGACCGTCCCGAACGCGTCCCGAGCGGCGGCGAACAGCGTGGTGACCTGCTCTTTGTCGCTCACATCGGCCTGCACGGCGACGGCCCGGCCGCCGTTGCCGGTGATCTGTTTCACGACGACCGCGGCGGCCTCGGCGTCGCTGCGGTAGTTGACGACGACGGCGTACCCGGCGGCCCCGAGAGCGCGAGCGATCCCGGCGCCGATGCCCTTGGCGGCGCCCGTGACGATGGCAGTGGTGTTGTTCTCCATGCGGCTAACGCTAGGAAAGCAGCTAACTTTCGGGAAGTACGTACTTTTCAGTAAGCTCCTACCCGTGGAGACACCCGACCTGATGGCCACCGCGAACCGCCTGCTCGCCGGCGACACGTTCGAGAGCACCTGCCCGTCGCGCCCGGTGATGAGCCAGGTGACCACCCGCTGGTCGCTGCTGATCGTGGCCGCGCTGATCACCGGACCCCACCGCTTCGCCGCCCTGCGCGACAAGATCGGCGGCATCAGCGAAAAAATGCTCTCCCAGAACCTGAAGAACCTGGTCCGGGCCGGCCTCGTCGGGCGCGACGTGCAGCCGACCGTCCCGCCGCAGGTCACGTACACCCTCACCGACCTGGGCATGAGCCTCGCGGAACCGCTCTGCGCACTGCTCGGCTGGTTCGGCAACCACACCCCGGACCTGCTCGAGGCCCAGAGCCGCTACGACGCCGCCTGAAGCAGCGCGAGCGCCTGCGTGCCGTCAACGGCAAAAAGCACACCCTCACCCCGCAGACCCTCGACCGCGTTCCGGTACGGCGCCCGGGCCGCAAGGGCCACGTTCACCACCGGCACGATCACGGTCGGCACCCCTCGCCCGATCACCTCGGCGACCGAACTCAGCGGGTACGTGTCAGCGATCCCCGCGGCGAGTTTGTTGATCGTGTTGAACGTCGCGGGCGCCACGATCAACGCGTCGGCGGCCGGCGAGACCCGGGTGCCGTCGGGGGCGTACCCGTAGGTCGTCCGCACCGGCCGGCCACTCAGCTCCGCGATCTCGGCTACATCGATCATGCCGAGCGCGGCCGCGGTGGCGGTCACATCCACGGTCCATCCCCGCTCGACAGCATCCACGACGAGCCGGCCCACCTCGTTCGCCGGGCCCGCCCCGCAGACAACGATCCGCAGGTCGCTCATTCCGCGTTGGACCAGGCCCGGGTGGACAGGACCAGTCGGTAACCGTCCGGGTCCTCGAAGGTGACACCCCAGCGGTCCCAATAGTCGCTCTGCGAGACCCTGCGGCCGCCGGACGCTTCGATGCGGCGTACCAGATCATCGTCGACCGGACCGCCCAGATAGAGCACCAGCAGGTCCTCGGCACTCGGCGCCGGCACGGCGCCGGAACCACCGACCAGCTCGAGATGCCACGCGGCGTCGCGCCGGCCCAGCATCACGATGTCGTGCTCACCGGAGCCCTGCCAGAGCACTTCCAGACCGAGGCCCTCGGTGTAGAACCGGGTCGTGACGGCAAGATCGGGGCACGGCCGGGCGATACGGATATCGATCACCCGACCATGCTGCCCCAGATCCGTCAGATCAACTGACCCGGGTCCTGCGCCAGATCGGGGCGCCCCTCCCGCAGATGCCGGTTGTGCCGCGGCTCCTGCTTGGTCTTGGAGTCGTCCAGCTTGCGCCGCAGGTCATCACGTACGTCATTGAGGGCGGCGTGCAGATCCTCCTCGGCCGACGTCGTCACGATCGTCTGCCGGCCGGCGATGAAACACTCGAGGGTGACCTTCTGACCGCGCGCTTCCCGATCCTTGACCGAGATCTCCAGCGCGGTGGTCTCCGCGGGGAACGACGTCAGCCGCGCGTCGAGCGTTGCGAACTGCTCGGCGATCCAGTTCAGATCACCCTGCGAAAACCCGCCCCCGGTCCGCAGGCACTGCTCAACGGTGGCCGGTTCTGCCGCGACACTCATCCGTAGTCTCCCTTCGTTGGGACTGTTGATCGCCTCCTACCCGCTTCCCACCGAAGAAGCACCTCCCCGCCCCACTTTCCTCAGCCGTCCACCCAGCCTTCTCCCCCACCCCGGGCCCTGCCTCCCCTCGGCGCAGCCCCGCCCTCAGCCCTCCCGCTGCCCCGCGGCCGGCCCCTCCCCGCAGCACCGTTCCCCACGGCCGGTCCCTCCCCGCACCCCCACGGCCAAGCCCTCCCCGCACCCCCACGGCCAAGCCCTCCCCGCGGTGCCGTTCCCCCACGACCGAGCCCTCCCGGCAGGCCCGGCCGCGGCCCGGCCCTCCCTGCGGCCCGGCCCTCCCCGCGGCCCGGCCCTTCGCGTTCTGGCCTTCCAGGCTGCCGATTATCGGCTTCGTGCCTGCCGGCTGGTCCGAAGTGACCGCTCTTCCGCCTGCCTCGCGATCGCCTTTCATGATCCCCGACCCCCAATCATGATCAATTCCATCGCACTCTCTTGATCAATTTCGAGGAACAGATCACACATTGTCTGAACGGTTCCAGGAATTCGCACGTGTTGGTATTGCTCGATATGATCGGCGGTGCGCAAGCGGGGAGGAATCATGGCCGACGGGGTACAGATCGCGACCGAGCAGGTCACCGACTTCGCGCACACCATCCGTACGGACGCGGACGACGGCTTCCGCTCAGCAGCCGCCCGCGGCGCCGACCTCCACCACCACGGCGTGGTCTTCGGCACCGCCATCCCCGGCGAGACGACCCTCACCGCCAAAGCGCTCTACGCCCAGGTCCTCGAGAACACCGAGGCCAACCTCCGCGAATACCGCCGAGCGGCCACCATCTTCGCCCAGGCCGCCGAAGAGATCGCCCGCTCCTTCGCCGACGCCGACATCACCGCGGACGAGGCCCAGCGCCGCGTCGAAGCCCTCCTGTCCGGCCCCACCCAGCCCGCGACTCTGTCCCCGTCCCCGCACGAAGGACAGCAGTGATGGCCGGAGCAAACTGGGACGCCTACACGCTCCCCGACATCTGGCAGATGCTCCGCCACGAGAATGCCTGCGACGGCGCGGACCGCATCTTCGACTGGGACGCCCTCACCCACGACGTCCGCACCCAGCACCGCCGCCTGCTCGCGGCCAAGGAAGAACTCGCCGCGGCCTGGCCGCCGGACAAGAACGCCTCAGCCCGGGAATTCATCGACCGCATGGACATCCTCGCGGCCTCGATGCAACAAACCCTCACCCGGGCCGAGGACACCCGGGCCGGACTCCGCGGCATCATCGAGGCCATAGCCGAGGCCCAGACCACCATCCAGCCCATGATCGGCCAACGAGCCCAGGTCTCCGACGACCTCATCCCCCGCTGGGCCGACCAGGCCGAAGACGAATACGACGCCAAAGCCCGCCTGGCAATGCAGGCCGCCGAGTCAGCCATCGCCGACCACAGCACCCAGCTACAGCCGCCCGACCTGTTCCGGGCGGACGGCGGGGACGGCGGGACCGGCAGAGAGATTCCCGGCGAGACAGGCTCTCCGATCGATCGAGAAAATAGTTCGGTCGGGGATGCTGGGACACGTCCCACGTCCCCGCGGGCCACACCGATACCTGTTCCGGTCCCGCACAATCCACCCGTGCCCACAACGGAACCGATCAGGGTCCCTGATACCGCCGGCCCGCCTCCGGGAACAGACTTAGGACCCGTCCTTTCCGGTCTCGTGCCGCCCGTCGCAGTTGGCGACGTACTGCCGCCAGGCGCTGTCGGGGGCGCCGGAGCGCCCGGTGTGGGCAGCGTCCCCCCTGGTGCACCAGGCGGGCTCATCGGTGGCACCGGCGGATTGGTGATACCTCCAGGGTTCGGCGGCGCTGGCGGAGTGCGTACCGGGGCTCCCGGGACCCCGCTACCTTTCCGGCCGTCCACACCTCCTGGTCGGCAGGCAGTTCCTGTTCGCACAGCAATGCCCTCAGGAAGCGTCATCGGGGCAAACCCTGGATTGAACAGGACCGCGCCCTCGACACCGGGGCTCATGGGACAGCCGACCGGAGGGCGCCCTGGCCAGGCTGCGGACCGCCGAAAGCGTTCTGGTGAAAGCTCTTCGGCCGGCGGTGCAGCGGATCAGACCTGGGGTGTCATCGAGGGAGTTTCGCCGGTCATCAGACCACATCGCCACCGGCACGATCACGGACCCGGTCCTGGCGTCATCGGACTCGACCGGTGAGGCCGCTGAAGCGATTGATGATTTTTGGCTTCGTCATGGCGACGGCTTCCGCTCTCGTCGGATGGCCGCCCGTTGCGGCCTATGCAGACTCAATCAGAGACGCACAATGGCATCTGGATGCTCTCGCGGCGGACCGAGTACACAAGATCTCGCGGGGTGCCGGCGTCACCGTCGCACTCATCGACACGGGAGTCTCCACCGACAGCCCTGATCTCTCCGACGCGGTTGCTGCCGGGACCGATCTCCTGCCGGACCCTATCGGTGACGGTCGTGATGACATCAACGGACACGGAACCCAGATGGCAGGAATCATCGCAGGACGAGGCCACGGGGGCGGCCGCGGCGTCCTCGGGATCGCCCCTGAGGCAAAGATCCTTCCTATTCGAAGTCCTATCAATGCCATTACAACTCACGACTATGTAACCCAAGCAGTCATCTTCGCAAAGCAGCACGGTGCAAACGTCATCAACATGTCCTTCGGTGGCATGGATGATACCGTTCTGCACAATGCGATCCGTGATGCGAAAGCCGCTGACATCGTCGTCGTAGCTTCCTCAGGAAACCTGGACGGGCCCCGCGGGGACTACCCCGGAAAGTACCCAGAAGTATTGACCGTCGGAGCGTCAAACCAGGATGGCGGCATCGCCGACTTCTCTCAGACCGGTCCCCAGGTCGACGTTGTAGCGCCGGGGGTAGACATCGTCACGACGGGAATTTCTGGGTCCGGCTACTACGAGGGCAGCGGGACCAGTGAGGCTACTGCTGTGGTCAGCGGGGCGGTTGCTCTGGTTCGGGCTCGGTTTCCGGAGCTTTCGGCCGATGAGGTGGTTCACCGGATCACCGCTACCGCTCGGGATGCCGGCAAACCCGGCCGCGATGATGAGTACGGGTACGGGCGGCTGGATGTTCTGCGGGCCTTGACCGCTGATGTTCCAGCCGCGGCGCCGTCGTCAGCCTCATCCAGCCCGGATACTTCGCCGCCGAACGGTCTCGGTCAGCAAGCAGGAACCGAGCGGACCTCTCCCCTCCTGGTGGCCGGGGTCGCCGCCGGGGGTGTGCTCCTTGTCGGCGGGTTGCTGGTCGCTTTCCTGGTCGGGCGCGGGCGCGGGCGGCGGCGTTAGGGGCGGGGGCGGCGGTCGCCCAGGCCGAGCATCGCTTCGTGGACCTGGGCTGTGGTCAGCGGGGGCTGTGGCAGGGGGTGGGCTGCCGGGGTCCGCAAGCCGTCGAGGGTGAGGGCCAGGGCTCGGCGCCAGGTTTCCGGGGCCGTCTCGTTCGTGGCGCGGACGATGGCGGCGATCGACCAGAAGATGTAGGCCATGTCCGCTGTGGTGAAGTCCGGGCGGAGAACACCTGCCTGCTGGGCCCGGTCGACGAGGGTCTGGGCGTTGGCCATCTGCGCATCGCAGATGGCGGTCAGCTCGGCCGCGGCCGGGAAGCGGCGGGTCACCGCGTCGTTGAGGGCGGGGCTGGTTGCCTGCATGTCGCAGAGCAGCGTCACGTACAGCTCGAACCCGGCCCACGGGTCGACCAGGGCTGACGCCTGGTCGAGCGCCTCCCGGACGTGGGCTTCCACCAGGGCCGGCATGACGGCGTCGATGAGGGCGTCGCGACCGCCGAACCGGTTGTAGAGGGTGCCGGCGCTGACCCCGGCGCGCTGGGCGATCTCTTCGAGCGGAACCTGGAGGCCGCGTTCACGGAAGGCCTCGGCCGCCGCCGCCACCAGGCGTTCCTGGTTTCGGCGGGCGTCGCGCCGCAACGGAGTAGACACCCCCGAAGACTAACCGTCCCACATAAGTTGACGACCGCCTCAACTTCGCCGTAACTTGAGGCCATCGTCAACTTATGAAGGAGCATCACCATGAGCAAGACCGTTGTCGTCCTCGGTGCCGGTTCAGGCCTTGGCGCCGCCGTCGCGCACCGCTTCGGACGTGAGGGTTTCCGGGTCGCACTCGTCGCCCGGGACCGGACGCGGATCGAGGCGCTGAGTGCCGAGCTGGTCGAGGCGGGCGTCGAGGCTGCGGCTTTTCCGGCCGATCTGTCCCGTACGGATGATGTGCCCGGTCTGATCTCTCAGGTTCTTGATCGTTTCGGCCGGATCGATGTCGTCGAATACGCGCCGATCACGACCGAGGGGTTCGTCTCCGCGACCGAGCTGGACCCGGCGACGATGCAGCACTACGTCAACCTCTACCTGCTGACGCCGATCGCGATCGTGCGTGCGGTGCTGCCCGGCATGCTGGAGCGCGGGGACGGCGGGATCCTCCTCGGGCAGGGGATCTCGGCGATCCATCCGATGGCCGGACTGAGCGGGGTCGGCCCGGCGATGGCTGCGGCTCGCAACTATCTGCACACCCTGCATCTCGAGCTCGCGGGCACGGGTGTCTACGCCGGCGCGGTCCACGTCGCTGCGATCGTCAAGGGCAGCGCCGGGCACGCCGCCATGATGTCCGGCGAGCTCGCGGCGGACATCGACCTCTCGCACGTACCCCAGATCGATCCCGCAGTCATCGCCGGCACGTTCTGGGACCTGCTGAGCAAACGCGACCGGTTCGAGCAGCAGGTCCCCTGAGCCGGGTGGCGGGCGTCACGCCCGGCGGCACGGTGACGGCGCTGACCGAATGCCCGGATTGTCGTTGTTCCGGGCATGGAGACACAGGCGCAGATCCTCGACACATCCCTGCTGGCCTGGGACAAGGAGGCGGCGTCCGGGGATTTCGACGTCCCCGCCGACCTGACCTGGGGCACGATCCGGCTCGGCGGCGAAGCGCTGATGCGCAAGGCCGAGGTGCTGATCGAACTCACCGAGAAGTTCCCGGTGGTGCAGAAAGAACTGGGCCGGCACCCCGAGTACCAGCAGGGCGTCGACCTGGCCCGCGAACTCACCGGACTCTGATCACGGTGAAACCGGCCGGCGCCGGGCCGTCCATCGCGGCCAGCGCCGCCGGCGCGGCATCCAGCGCGATCTCGTGCGTGACCAGCTCGGCGGGGCGCAGCACGCCACTCTCGATCAAACCCATCATGCCCGGGTACGCGTGAGCGGCCATGCCGTGGCTACCCAGAATCTCCAGCTCGTACGCGACGACGAGCTCCATGGGTACGGAAGGCCGGCCGCCCATCGCGGGCAGCAGTCCCACCTGCACGTGCCGTCCCCGGCGTCGCAGTGACTCGATCGACGCGGTCAGCGTGGCCGCACTGCCCAGCGCGTCGATCGACACGTGCGCCCCGCCACCGGTCGCGTCCCGGACAGCCTCGGCGGCATCCGTGGCACCGGCGTCGACGGTGACCTCCGCGCCGAAGCGGGCCGCAAGTGCCAGCGCCGCGGGTGCCACGTCCACGGCGATCACCCGGGCGCCCGCCGCCACGGCGATCATCACGGCGGACAGGCCGACGCCGCCGCACCCGAACACGACGAGCCAGTCGCCGGCCCGGACCCGCCCCTGAACGGTGACCGCCCGGAAGGCCGTGGCGAACCGGCAGCCCAGCACGGCCGCTGCGACGAACCCGATGCGCTCGTCGACGCGTACCAGATTGGTGTCCGCGTGATGGACCACCACCTGGTCCGCGAACGATCCCCAGTGGGTGAATCCGGGTTGTTCCTGCCGGAGGCAGACCTGCTGGTCACCGGCCAGGCAGGCGGCGCAGGTGCCGCAGGCGCAGATGAACGGCGTGGTCACCCGGTCACCCGGCCGCCACCGCGAGACCCCGGCCCCGACCGCCGCGACCACCCCGGCGAACTCGTGACCCGGCACGTGCGGCAGCCGGATGTCCGGATCATGGCCCCGCCACCCGTGCCAGTCGCTGCGGCACACCCCGGTGGCCTCGACCGCGACGACGACCCCACCGGCCGGCGGGACCAGATCCTCGACCTGGGTGAGCACCGGCAGCTCACCGAAACGTTCATAGACGACAGCACGCATACCAGGATTGTGCCGCCTGCCGGTCCCACGGCTGTCTGCGATCAGCCATCTGCACGCCGCTCGCGATCCAGCAGCCCCTCAGCTCGCGGTGCGGGCAGCTTTCTGCGATCAGCTCTCGGCGAGCAGCTTCCCCACAGCCGCGGCGCGGTCGCCGAGTGCGGACTGCAGGGCGGCCGCGGTCTCCTCGTCCGTGCCGCCGATCTCCAGCGCCTCCCGGACGTCCTCGGCCAGGCCGGTCTGGGCCACCGTGATCTGGTCCAGCCGGGCGAGGATGGCGTCCAGGTCCTTGTCCTCCGAGGCGACCGCCTGGGCGATGGCCGCGATGGCCTTCGACTGGGCGGCCAGCGACGCGGGGATGCCCTCCAGCACCTTCATCCAGGACCCGGCCAGCGGGTTGTAGCCCTTCGCCCCGGCCTTGTCACCGATCTGGTAGTCCCGCTTGCCGTGCTCGTCCTTCAGGAAATCCGCGACGGTACGCGTCGGGTAGGTCCGGCTGCCGTACTTGTAGCCGACCACGGCCTTGCCGATCGCGGCCTGCCCACGGCTCGCTTCCAGCTGCTTGATGACCTCAGCGGCCACCTCTGCGGCACTCGGCATGTCGTCCTCCTCTGCTGCGAGCAGCCCCCAGGGCCGCGTGTCGGATTCCTGTGCGGTCGTGTACCGCGAACTGAAATGGGCGTGCTCGGTGTGCGGCGATGTGCCGGTGTAGTCACGCCACGTCCACCCCCACGAGCGTGACGCGATCCGCCGTTTCCAGATCACGTACTGCAGCCGGTCGTCCTTGCCGGCCTTGTGCCGCGCGACGATGATGTCGACGCACCGCTGCATGGTCCAGCCGGACTTCCGCAGGTCGGCGTCCACATCGATCGCGTGGACCTCATCCTTGTTGTCGGCGTCCTCGGTCGAGGTGTTCCCGGTCTCGTCGGGATTGTGGTCCGACGCGCCCGCCGAATGCGACGTGTCGCCGATGGACCCGTCGGACGCCTTGTCACGCCCAGGGGCCAGAGAGTTGAATTCCGCCCGCAGTTTCACCAGGGAGGGAACAAGAACCCAGCTCACGACGCACCTCCTTCCCTCGTCAATACCTACCCGGGCCGGTCATGTCCTATCGACGCAAACATGACAGTCGGCCCATCCGGCACAAAATTCATCGATGGATACGAGCACGATGATCGATCGGATCAACGCCAGGCCATCATGAGGGCGCACCCCGCCACCGCCCGCACACCGGGTGCGGCCGTCCTGGACGGGTGACAGTTGCCCGGGGCCGTTACGGTGCTCACCCATGGGAGCCCTGCAGCCGTGGCACGTGATCGTGTTGATCGTCCTCGCCGCCGCCATCGTCGCGATCGGCTTCGCCCTGGTCGCCGCGCTCCGCAAAGGCGCCAAGAAGTAGGGCCGCCGGCGACGGACGCTTGAGTCCGTCACCGCCGGCCCGGCGAGGCCGCGAGGTTCTGCCGCCCGGACGCTACGACCGGGCGGTCAGCGAGAACGTCGGGGCAGCAGAGACGCTACGTCGAGGTGAATCGGAAACGGATCGTCTGACGCCAGAGCCTGACCGGGACGGGCAACGACGTACGGAATGTAATGGTCGTCCTCAAGTTTCTGCAGGTGCAGCTCCACCGAGTCGTGTGGCTGCTCCACCCGCAGATACCAGGGAATTCCGGCGGCCGCATACAGCTGTGTCTTAAGCAATCGATCCGTTCCGGCATTGCTCGGTGACACCACTTCGGCAACGAGTTTGACCTCGACCGCCTCGACCACATTGCCAAGGTCATCGGTATCAGCCACGACGACGTCCGGCTGCACTACGCGACTGGCCGCCAGCCGCAGGTTGACGTCCTGCAACACCAGTAGTCCGGCTTGCTCTGCAGGGGCATAGAGTCCCCTAGCGAGTAGAAATGCAATGTGCTGGTGGCGCTTGGACGGTGCGGGACTCACCCACAAGCTCCCATCGATGAGCTCGATCCGGTTCGGCGTCTCACCGAGAGCAAAGTACTCGTCTTCGCTCCACGGACCTGGATGCTCCAACACTGCCACGCTCATCAGATCGCCTCACTCTCGGCGGGTGCTGCCTCAATCGTGCCACGCCAAGGCCCACCCACACGCGGGCTGACGGGCCGGGCGATCGTCCGGTTGCAGCCCGCGAAAGGCTAGGGTGGGGCGGGCGGGACTCGAACCCGCGACCGAGGGATTATGAGTCCCCTGCTCTAACCCACTGAGCTACCGCCCCCGTTACCGGCGGCGATCCTAACCCGTGGGCACCGGCGCAGGCCAGCGATCTACGCCCGGGCACCGCTCGGCGGTATTTCTGCTACCCCCGCGACGCCCCGGCCGGTGCTCCGAGGTCGGCCAGGACCGCTCCCGCCGTACGCCATCCGCTGGCCAGCGCCCCCTGGATGGACGGGCTGTCACGGTGGTCCCCCGCCACGTAGAGACCGTCGCCGAGCGCGACCGGTTTCCGTAGCCGGTGCTGGGGTGCCGGGGCCGACGGCAGGGCGTGCGGGATCGGCACGATGCTCAACAGTTCCCAGTCGTCGGTGGGCACGCCGTAGATCCGGGCGAGCTCGACCCGCAGGACCGCCTCCGAGGCCCCCGACGGCGCCGCCACCCCGACGGCCGACGCCGCGATCAGGGATTTTCCGGCCGGCGCGTACTCGGGGGCGGCGTTGGACATGACGATCGTGTTGGCCACGATCTCGCGCCGGTCGCCGTCGAGCAGCAGCGTCGGCTCCCCGATCGGCGCGTGCGGCGCACCGAAATAATAGGTGGTCAGGCCATGCATGTCGGGCCGCGGCAGCCCGGGCAGCAACTCACTCGCGGTGACCGGATCGGTCGCCACGACGATGGCCCGGCATCGGATCTCGCCACCCTCGGTGACCACCATCCCGGGCCCGAGCGACAGGACCCGGGCATTGATCAGAAGCTGCGGGTACGGCAGCGGCCCCGCGACCGCCGCCGGCAGGGTCCCCATCCCGCTGGCGGGCACCCCGATCCGCCCCCGCGCGAACGAGCGCAGCACCATCGCGAGCACATGGCTGGACGTGTCGAGGGACCGGTCGCCGAACACCCCGGAGAGGAACGGCCGCAGCACCTCCTCGATCATCCGGTGCGACAGACCGGCCTTGCGCAGAGCTTCCTGGGTCGTCATCTCAGGGGCATCGAGCAACCGCGCCGGAGGGTACGTGGCGCAGCGCGTCGCCAGCGCGGCAAACTTCAGCCTGTCCGCGAGCGATCCCACCCCACTGCCCAGCGTCTGCACGACGGTCTGCGGCTCCCGCAGCGGGTTCTCCAGCCGATGCAGCTTCCCGCCCCGCCGGACCAGCACCCCGGGCGTGAAATACCGCATGTCGAGCGCGTCGATGTCGACGAGCGCCGGCACCCGCGGATAGGACGTATTGAGGACCTGGAACCCCCGGTCGAGGTGCCACCCGTCCACCACATCGGTGACCACCCGTCCACCGAGCCGGTCCGACCCCTCGACCAGCAGCCAGTCGACCCCGGTCCGATCCAGCCGCCGGGCAGCAGCCAACCCGGCCAGACCGCCGCCCACGATGACGACGTCCACCTCAACCGGCTGCTCCACGCGCACACCTCACTGGGGGACAAACAACGCAGTCCCCAGCCTAACGTCGGACGCCACCCACGGCAGCGGAAAGCCCAACGACGGGAGCGCGGCGCATCGGGGGCGGACGCCGGCGCCCGGGACCTGCCGCCCGTACCCGGTCAGTGTGTGTTGAGGGCGGCGACGGCGGCGTCGTAGCGGCCCTCGGCCTCGGCGAAGCGCAGGAATTTGACCGCCTCGACGAGGATCTCCCCGGCGTCCGGGCGGGTCTCCAGCAGCGTCATGACCTCGTCGGTGAACGCGTCGAGCGGCAGGTAGTGCTCGACCGAGGACCCGCCGGGGAGCAGTTCGGTCTGTACGGCCGGTGGGCAGAGCTCGATGACCTGGACCGAGGTCCCGGCGAGCTGGAGGCGGATGCTCTCGGTGAACTGGTGGATGAACGCCTTCGACCCGTTGTACGTGGGGAACGGCGCCAGCGGGGTGTGGGCCAGGCCGGACGAGACCGTGATCAACGTGGCGTCCGGGCGGCTCTGCAGGTGCTCGGTGAACGCGGCGATCAGGCGCAGCGGGCCGAGGATGTTGGTGGTGACGATGCGCTCGGCGTCGGCGAGGAAACCGGGGGTGTGCACGTCCTCGACGGCCATGATGCCGGCCATGGCGATCAGCACGTTGAGGTCCGGGTGCTCGGCCAGGACCCGGTCGCGGGCGGCCAGGACGGAGCCGGCGTCGGTGGTGTCGACGGTGACGGTGGACAGGCCGTGCTCGGTGGCGAGGGCGTCGAGCAACCCGGTGCGGCGGCCGCCGATGATGACGGTGTTGCCGGCGGCCCGGAGCCGCACGGCGAGGGCGAGGCCGAGGCCCGAGGTGCCGCCGGGGACGAAGACGGTGTTTCCGGTGATGTTCATGGGTCGACCATGCGACGCGCCGGGCACGGGTGGGAGAGGATCATTTGTCGTAGGATTCCCGATCCCTTCTTCCCGGCTGTGACCCGCGCGATGATCGGTGCATGGACCGAACCGCGCTGGCCGACTTCCTGCGTACCCGCCGGGCCGGGCTGCTCCCCGAGGACGTCGGCCTCCCGGAGGGCTCCCGGCGGCGCACCCCCGGGCTGCGGCGCGACGAGGTCTCCGCGCTGACCGGGATGTCCACCGACTACTACATCCGGCTGGAGCAGGGACGTGGTCCGCAGCCGTCCGAGCAGATGCTGGCCGCGCTGGCCCGGGCACTGCGGCTCAGCGGCGACGAACGCGATTATCTGTACCGCCTCGCCGGGCACGGTGTGCCGTCGCGGACGCCGCTGGACACCCATGTGGCGCCGGCGCTCCTGCGGGTGTTCGACCGGCTCGAGGACACCCCCGCCCTGGTGCTGTCCAGCCTGAGCGAGACGCTGGTGCAGAACAGGCTGGCCGCCGCGCTGTTCGGTGACCACTCCCGGCACACCGGCCCGGCCCGCAGCAGCGTGTACCGCTGGTTCACCGACCCGGCCGAGCGGGCCGCCTACCCGGTCGACGACCAGCCGCGGCAGGGCCGGGCCCAGGTCGCCGGGCTCCGGGTCGCGTACGGCATCGCGGGTGAGAGCTCGCGGGCCGGCAACCTGGTCCGGGAGCTGCGCAGGGTGAGCCCGGAGTTCGCCGGGGTGTGGGACATGCACGAGGTCGTGACGCGGTTCGAGGACCACAAGACCCTGCTGCACCGCGAGCTCGGGTCGATCGAGCTGGACTGCCAGGCGCTGTTCACCGAGGACCAGGGCCAGACGCTGCTGGTGCTCACCGCGGCTCCCCGCAGCGAGGCGGCCGAGAAACTCGCACTGCTCGGCGTGCTCGGTCAGCAGCGGTTCAGCACCATGTGAAACCGGCCCCCGCGGCACGCGGGGGCCGGTTCACCTCACGTGGATCAGATGATGCCCGGTCGCATCATCGCCTGCTTGCGGACCGCACAGGAGACGACCGGCTCCAGATCGAAGTCGGTGGTCTGGGAGAAGCCCGCGCTGACCTTGATGCTGGCCACCTCGGGGATCCAGCCGTCCTTGGCGACGATCGTCTGGTACGTGCCCTTCGGCAGCCACCAGGAGTACTTGCCCTGGGCGTCGGCGATCAGCGTGTAGCTGGTCGTCGTGCCGTTGAGGCGGATCGTCGCCTTGAGCGGGGTGACGACGCCGGCACACGACGTACCGGTGATCGTGCCCAGCTGCTTGCCCCAGCTCGCCGGCGGGGACACGTTCATCTCCACCGCGACGGTCGGGACGGCGTACGGGGTGTCGGTCTTCAGGCCGAGCTGGGCGGTGTACTCGCCCGGCTGCAGCACCCCGGCGGCGGCCGTCGCGGTCAGCGTGACCTTGACAGCCTTGGACTTGCCCGGGGCGAGGGTGAAGCTGGCCGGGTCCTCCGACAGCCACGGGACATCGCCCGCCGCGTCGCAGCCACCCAGGTCACCCAGCAGTGCGGCGTCGGCGTTGGCCGCACCCGACGAGCCACCGATCCGGTACGCACCGCAGGCCGCGGCACCCCGGTAGCGACCGGCCGCCATCGCCGGGAGGTTCACCCAGGCGCCGGCCGCGGGGTCGTAGCCGATCGTCTGGCTGCTCAGCGCGCTGGCCCCGTCGACCGCACCGCCGGCCAGGACCAGCAGGCCGCCGGCCGCGGTGGCCTGCATGCCGAAGTTGTCCTTGGCCATGTCGGCGCCGGCCGTCCACGTGCCGGACGCCGGGTCGAACACCCGGGTGTCCTTGAAGAACGTGGTGCCACTGGCCCCACCGGCGCAGTAGACCGCCTCGTCGATGGCGCCGCAACCGGCCCAGGAGACCGCGTGCGGGTACGCCGTGGTGTCACTGAACGACGCCGTCGCCGGGTCGAACACGACCACGTCGGCCGACGCGGTACAGGTGCCGGAGACACAGCCGCCGATCAGGTAGATCTTCCCGCCGACCACCGCGGTGCCGGATGCGGCCCGCGCCTTGGTGTTGGTCACCCCGGACAGGGTTGTCCAGGAACCGGAGGCGATGTCGAACACGTCGACCGACGGCACCGGGGCGCCGTCGTCGGCGAGCGACCAGCCGCCGAGCAGGTAGATCTTGCCGTCCACCGCCGCCACCGACGGCTTGCCACGGCCGGTCGGGAGGTCGGGCAGCCCGCTCCACGTACCGGTGGCCGGGTCGAAGACGAACGCCTTCTTCTCGTTGCCGGTGCCGTTGGCCGCGCCGAACGAGTAGATCTTGCCGTCCACGTTGACCGCGCCGTTGTCGAACACCGGGATCGGGTAGTTGGCGATCGGCGTCCAGGCGTCCGCCGCCGTGGTCTTCACCTTCGGGTCGGTCGACGCGTACGACACCGGGGCCGCGTTGGTGGTCAGCCCCTTGATCGGCGTCTCCACCGCCTTGGTCGCGTTGTTGACCAGCGCCTCGAAGCCCTTCGGGCGTTCGATCACGTCCACCGTGGCCGGTGCGTTGCCGGAGTTGGTGACCGTGACGGTGGTGGAGCGCGTGGCCCCGTACGTCTGGTAGGACTCGATGCTGGTCGGCGTGATCGAGATCCGGCCGGCCTTGAGCGCGTAGTCCGCCCGCTTCACGCTGTTCGCCATGACCGCGACGGTCTTGGTGAGCGGCGTGTACGGCGTCTTGGTCGCGGTGAAGCCGTGCGACCCGGTGGCCGTGGAGAACAGCCAGTAGAAGCCGTCGGCCAGCGCGGGGTCGTCCGGGGTGGCCGCCGAGACGGCCTTGTCGGCCGGGACGTCGTCGCTGGTGACGGTGACGCCGTTGAGCGCGGTGCCGGTGTTGGCGTCGGTGGTGTTGCCGACGACCAGGCCACCGGGGATCACGTTGCAGCTGCGGTTGACGATGCGGACGTTGTCGACCTCCCACCACCACGCGTACGAACCCGAGTAGCGGAAGCGGATCTGCGCGCCGGCCACCCCGGCGATCGGGGCGAGCGACACCTCCTCCACGACGGGACCGCGGCGGCTGGCGGTCTGGTGCCAGACGTTCGTCCAGGTGGTGCCGCCGTCGGCGGAGACCTCGACGTCGGCCGGGCTGCTCAGCGCGTAGAAGTCGCTGTTGAAGCGCAGGAACGGAGCGGCCTGGCCGGTCAGGTCGATGGCCGGGGTGATCAGATCGGTGTCCTGGCGCTTGCCGGAGCCGAAGCCGTCACTGTCGACGATCGCGAAGCCCCCGGACCCGCCGGTACGGTTGCCCCGAGCCTTGACGTCCTCGAACGCCCAGCCACCGTCGGCGGTGCGGTTGACGACCGACCATCCCTGCGGAGCGGCGGTCGTGGTGAAGTCCTCGGCGAACACCGGGTCGCCGTAGGAAGCGGTGTACCCGGTGGCGTCGCACTCGGCGTCGACCGGCACCGCGATGTCCGCCGTCACGGCGGTCGTGCCGACGACGGCCGGCACGGTGGTGGGCTGGTATCCCGGGTAGACCGCGGTGGCCTTGACCGGGTACGTCGCACCGGCCGGGACCTGCAGCGTGTAGCGGCCGGTGACCGGGTCGGTGTACAACGGGGCACCCGGACGGCCGGTGACCTCGATCTTGGCGTACAGCGGCCAGCCGTGCCCGGAACCATCGGTTACGGTGCCGCTGACGGTGACCATCTGCGCCGGGGCCAGGGCGAAGTTCAGCGTGACGACCTCGCCCTCCTCGACCGTGATCGTGGTGGTCTTCGCGACGTAGCCGTACTTGGACGCGGTCACGTCGTGCGTGCCGGCGTCGAGGGTGAGCGCGAACTTGCCGTCCGCGCCCGTGGTGACCGTGCGGCCCTCGGAGGTGACGGTGACGTCCGCGATCGCCTTGCCGGTGGCGGCGTCGGTGACCGTGCCGGAGGCCCGGGCGATCGGGCCGCGCGGCGCCTCGATGACGGACTTGTAGATGTCGAGCCGGCCCTCACCGAACACGTTGTTGTCGTCGGCCGTACCACCGCAGCTGGTGTCGTTGACGTCGGTCGCGCCGAAGTCGAGCAGCTCGCGGGTCGCGGCGATGTCACCGCGCAGCGACGGGGCCGCCGACCAGAGCAGGGCGACCGCACCGGCCACGTGCGGGGTGGCCATGGACGTGCCGTCCCAGGCCTCGTAACCGCCGCCGGGGACGCTGGAGCGCACGTCGAGGCCGGGCGCGGAGATGTCCGGCTTGATCGAGCCGTCGATCGACGAGGTGCCCTTGAGCGAGAAGTAGCCGATGGCGTTGTTCACGTCGTAGGCGCCCACGGCGTACGCGTCGGGGTAGTCGCCCGGGTTGCTGACGGTGTTGCAGGGAGCGGTCTGCGCGTTGCCGGCCGCGAACGCCGGGAAGATGCCCGCCGCGACCCAGGCCTGCACGGTCTGCTGGTACCACAGATCGCCGCGGCCGCCGCCCCACGAGTTGTTGACCACGTCGGGGCGCAGGTCGGGGCGCGGGTTCTGACCGTTGGAGTCGGTCGGCGCGAGGACCCACTGGCCGGACGCGAGCAGCGACGTGTCGGAGCAGTTGCCGGACTCGCAGCCCTTGGCGGAGATGAACGTAGCGCCCGGTGCGACACCGATCTGGTTGCCGTTGCCGTCGTCGCCGACCATGGTGCCCGCGGTGTGCGTACCGTGGCCGTGGTTGTCGCACGGGGTGCCGGCGACCGGGCAGACGCCGGCCGGGTCGAACCAGTTGTAGTTGTTGTCGAATGTGCCGTCGGCCTTGGTGCCGCGGTAGTGCGGCTTGAGCGCCGGGTGGGTGACGTCGGCGCCGGTGTCGATGTTCGCGACGACGATGCCCGCACCGGTGTCGTCGAGCTCGTCCCACACGCGCGGGGCCTTGATGTTGCTCAGCCCCCATTCGACGGCCTGGGTGCTGCTACCGGCCTTGGCCTTGGTGTCCTTGACCTTGGCGACCGGTTCGATCACCTTGAGCGTACGGACCGGGTCCACCCGCTCCACGTCGGCGCGCGCCGAGATCGTGTCGAGCAGCTTCCGGTCGCCGGTGACCCGGACGGCGTTGGCGATCCAGTAGCTGGAGTAGCTGGCCTTCTGCTGGTCGAGCAGCGCCCGCAGCCCCTTCTGGCTGTCCTTGGCCGTGCTGGTGAGCTCGTTGTACACCCGGGTGGTCCGGTCGGCCTTGTTCGCGACGCGGGACGCGGTGCCCAGGTCGGCCCGGTCCCGCAGGTACACCCAGAAGCTGGCGGTGCCGTCCTCGGCCAGGGTGGACAGGAGCTCACCGCTGACCTTCGGTGCCGCCGCCGGCTCAGCCGCGTTCGCGGCCGTCACCGGGAGCCCGGTCACGGTCATCGCCACGGCCAGTACGGCCCCGGCGATACTTCGTCGTCGTACGCGATTCACGCGCGGACCTGACATGGTTCTTCCTCCCCCAAGAGAGCCGGAGCCCGGGGTATCCGGAGCCCGGCCGACACCGTGCGTCGTACACGTATCTACCGTGCGTGCATGCGCGGGTGTCGATGCAATGCTCGGCCCGACAGCGGCGTCTATCAATGGCGTCCGCTGGCCAAGATCCGGGCAGGGGGTGGGCGAAACCATTGCGTTGCTGTGAATTCTCTATGAGGAGATGTTGACCGGCACCTATGGGACAGCGTTTGCTGGTCACAGCCGAAGATCCCGGAGGACTTCTGTGTTGGGTCGATCCAGCGTGCCGTTGGTGGTCTGCGTCTCTCCGGACCGTGAGGTCCGCGAAACCCTCGTCCGTCGCCTCGACGACCTCGGAACCGTGTTGATGTGCGCCGATATCGGCGAATTGCGTGCCATGCTCGCCACCCCCGGAACCGGCCCCCGGCCGGTCCGGCAGGCCGGCGAGACCGTCGTCTTCGGCGACCTGGTCGTCGACTCCATACAGCATCAGGTCGCATGGCGTGGGCATGCCCTCGAACTGACCAGATTGGAGCACCGCCTGCTCGCTCAGCTCGCGTCGCCACCGGTGGAGGTGTGGCCCTACGAACGGCTGTTCGCGGCCGTCTGGGACAGCGCCTACCTCGGCGACTCGTCGATCCTGCACTCGGCCGTCAAGCGACTCCGGCAGAAGCTGCGGTCGCTCGACGGCGGGCCGATCGTCGAGACGGTACGCGGCATCGGTTACCGACTCAAACCGGCGGCCGATCCCCTCACCTGAATGGCCGACATCGTTGTCACGTAACGGCCTGTCGCGGCGAGGTCACAGAAAATCCACAGTGCCCGTCCCATAATCCTCTGGTCCTGCCCACGGCTCCCAGCCCGCAACGCAGAGGAACTAGATGACACGCAACCGTGTCCTGGCCGCGGCCGGTGCGATCACCCTCGTACCGGCCCTCGCCCTGGTGGTCCCGCCCGTGGCCGCCGGCGCGGCACCCGCCGGAGCCACCGCCGCGGTGTCCCCGGGCGAAGCGACGACCGGGCTGACCACCGACAAAGTCGCCCTCGACAGCTCCCTGACCACGAGACGCGGTGCCAGGTCCGCCGGGGCGGCCGCGCCGACCCCGGCGGTGGGCACGGTCCGGTCCTGGATCGCGATGGACGACGAGCGGGAGACCGTCTACCGCAAGGACTACACGCTGCGCGGCGCCGGCGACAAGATCGAGGTCTGGGTCGCCAACGACCTGGCGTTCCCCGCCGGCGACTGCCGCAACGCGGTGCCCAGCTCCGTCCAGGTCACCGATGCCCAGGTCAAGTCCCTGATCACCGAGTTCGACACGAACATCTTCCCCAAGGAGACCGCGGCGTTCAGCACGCCGCCCGACCGGGACGGCACCAAGGCGCAGATCAACGGCGACTTCACCGGCGACGGTGACAAGACCGTGACGCTGGTCGACAACGTGCACGACGCCAACTATTACACCTTCCCGGCCTCGGGCACGTACATCGCCGGGTTCGTCTCCGTCCAGTTCAACAACCTGCTCGACCGTAACGTCATGACGATCGACGCGTTCGACTGGCTGCACCGCACGGGTGCGGCGCCGGCCGACGAACCGACCGCCGACCCGTGTACGAGCCGCCCGGCCCGCCCCCGGCTCTATGAGGGCGTGTTCGCCCACGAGTGGCAGCACCTACTGCTGTCGTACGTGGACCCGGACGAGGCGGGCTGGCTCAACGAGGGGCTCTCGGACTACGCGCAGACCCTGGTCGGGTACATCGACGGCACCAGGACGGTCGCCCAGACCGGTTTCGACAACCACCTGGCGTGTTTCCAGGGCTTCGGCTCGGTCCCGACGCGGTACAACCCGAACCCCCGCGACTGCGGCGGTCCGGAGAACTCCCTGAACCTGTGGGGTGAGAGCACCAACCCGTCCGCGATCCTCGCCGACTACGGCAACGCGTACCAGTTCATGCTCTATCTCAAGGACCGCTTCGGACCCGGCTTCCTGAGCAGGCTGCACCGCGACGCCACGTTGCAAGGGCTCGACAGCATCGCCGCGCTGATCAAGCCGCGGGGCGAGAAGGACCTGTACACGTTCCTGCACGACTACCAGACCATGACGCTGACCGACAAGATCGCCGGGGACAGCCGGCGCGGCGTCACGATCGGCATCGCCAGGAACAGGGCCACCGCGGCAAGCTTGCGGTCCACGGTCAACGTCGCCAACCCCAACGCGTTCCGGACGCCCGGCGCCGCACCCAACGGCGCCGACTACGTGCCGCTGGGGCCCGGGGCCAAACTGAGGACAGTGAAGTTCCGGGGCGACCGGACGCTGCCGCCCCAGCCCCTGCGGTGGACCGTCGTCACGAACGACCCGAACCGGGCCGGCAACCCGGTGCTGTTCTCCGGCAACGGCAACAGCACCGACGCCAGCGCGGTCACCCCGGTCACCGTCCCGGCCGGCTCCCCCGCCCTGACGTTCCTCGCCAAGTACGGTGCGGAGGAGGGCTACGACTACGGCTACGTCGTCGTCTCGACCGACGGCGGCAGGACGTACACCGCGATCCCGGGCAACAAGACGGTGACCGGACCGCGCGGGCCGGCGATCAACGGCGCCACGGTCGGCTTCGAGCCGCACCGGTACGACCTCTCGGCGTACGCGGGACGCAGCATCCTGCTCGGCTTCCAGTACATCAGCGACGCGAACACCAACAACGGTGGCTGGCTGATCGACGACATCGCGGTCGGCGGCACGCTGCTCAGCGACGGGTCCGGCCTCGCCCCGTTCGACTCGATCACCGAGATCGTCCCGACCCGGGTGGCCGCGTGGAACGTGCGGCTGGTCGGCCTCGACGCCCGGCGCCAGATCGTGCTCCAGCGTGACCTCGGATCGACGGGCTCGTTCACGGCGACGCCCGCGCAGCTCCTCGACCTGAAACGGTTCCCGCAGGTCGTGGCCATCGTGGCGTACGACGAGCCGACCGAGACGGTCAAGCAGTACGCGCCGTACACCCTGAAGGTCAACGGCCTCACCAAGGCCGGCGGTCGCTGACAGAACCTACCGACAAGGACCGGGCGCCGTTCGGCGTCCGGTCCTTGGCACATACAGGGAATCAATCGGGTAGGAGCCTTCGTAGCGTCGGACGAGAAAGATCCACGGACGAAGGAGCCGCGACCAGCCCGCGTCGGGCCGGCCGGGAGTCGCGGTCAGCGTTCGTCGGACCGGGTCACTGCGAGCACGGCGGCCTGTTCGGGGACCAGCAGCGGCATCGGCAGCCCGACCTCGGCCAGGACCCGGCCGGGCAGCGTCACCTCACCCTCGGCCCACCAGGTCGGCGGGTTGTCCTGCACGGCTCGGGGCTCGGCGCCGATCGTGAGGGGACGCACGGTGTAGCGGTGGTCCGGGTCGAGGCCGGGCAGGCGCACCGGGGCCGGGACAGCGGCTTGCGTGGACCGCATCGACACGTACGCGAAGAGCGCCTGCGAGCCGTCCGCGGCGACGACGCCGTGCAGCGTACGGGCAGGGTCGTCGCCGTCGGAACGCACCACCGTGCCGGTGTGCAGCAGCGTGCGCCACCGCTTGTAGGTTTCCACCCACGAGGCGACCGCCGCCAGGTCCTCCGGTGCCGCCGTGGTCAGGTCCCATTCGATGCCGGCGTGGGCGAACAGCGCGGTCGCCATCCGGAAGCCGAGGGCCCCGGTGCGGCCGGTGATGTGCGCTACCGGGGCGCCGAGGTGGCTGCCGAGGAATTCCGGCGGCACCAGGACGCCGGTCCAGCGCTGGATGCGCTGGCGTTCCAGCGCGTCGTTGGTGTCGGAGGTCCAGAACCGGTCGACGTGCTCGAGGATGCCCAGGTCGACGCGGGCGCCGCCGGAGGCGCAGCTTTCGATCTCGACGCCGGGGAAGCGCTGCCGCAGCTCGGCCAGCAGCCGATACAGAGCGGCGGTCTGCCGGTGGGTCACGCCTTCCCGCAGCAGGTCACGGTTGTGATCCCACTTCAGGAACCCGATGGGGTACGCGTCCAGCAGCGCGACGATCCCGCCGAGCACATGGTGGTACGCCTCCGGCTGAGCCAGATCGAGCACGTGCTGGAACCGCCACGTCGGCGAGGTGGCGTCGAGGATCCACTCGGGATGCGCGCGGGCCAGTGCCGAGTCCGGGCTGATCATCTCGGGTTCGACCCAGAGCCCGAACTCCATGCCCCGGGCCTGCACCGCGTCGATCAGCGGGGTGAGCCCGTCCGGCCAGCGTTGCCCGTCGACGGTCCAGTCACCGAGCGCGCGGCGGTCGTCGGTGCGGCCGGCGAACCAGCCGTCGTCGAGCACGAAGCGTTCCACCCCGGCGCCGGCGGCCGCGTCCACGAGCTTGAGCAGGGTCGGGAGGTCGTGGTCGAAGTACACGGCCTCCCACGTGTTCAGGGTGACCGGCCGGTCGCGCCGGACCCGGCCGGACCTGATCCAGGTGTGCCAGCGCGCGGACAACCCGTCGATCCCGGCGTCCGACCAGGTCGCGACCGTCCACGGGGTGGTGTGCCGCGCCCCGGGTGCGATACGCATTTCGCCAGGTGCGAAAAGCTCTCCGGAGCCGAGCAGCGTGTGGCCGGTCGCGGAGCGTTCCGCCCAGAGCCGCGCGTCCCCGCTCCATGCCAGGTGGGCGCCCCACACCTCACCCGCGCGGAACGAGAAGCCGGGGGTGCCCGGCATCAGCACGAACGCGTCGTCGTGCCCGGGGCGGCCGTGCCGGCGTTCCCGGCTCCACACGCCGTCACGCAACGTGGTGCGTTGCGGGCGGCGCTCGTAGGACCACAGCCCGCTGAAGTCGAGCAGTTCGCCGGCCCGGTCCGGGATCGGCAGCAGCACGTCCAGCGAGGCGAGGTCGAAGGTTCCGGAGCCGTGGTTGCTGAGCTCGTGCCGTACGCGAAGCACTCCTTGCGGGGTGAGCTCGAGCGACGTCACCACCCGCAGCCGATCGTCGGCGCTGGTCAGCTCGACCGTCGCGGAGCCGGCGGTGATGTCGCGGACCCCGGTGAGCGTGAACGCGGCCGGCGGCGCACCGTCCGCCGTCCAGTGGCCCGACAGCGCCGGCCGGCCGGTCCAGCCCTCGGTGCGGGACGCGAGCAGCGACGGCCGGAACGGCTCGTCGATCGAGCTGGGCGAGACCGCCGGCGCGCCCGCCAGGGTGGCGAGGTCGGTGCCGGACAGTTCTCCGAGGTCCGCGCCCCAGTGCAGCAGCACCGGAGGCCGCGGGCCGCGGGCGTCCAGCACAACGCTGGTGCCCGCGGCGCGCAGGTGGATCAACAACCTGTTACTCCTTGACGGGGATGTTCTGTGACTTGAGGGTCTCGATGGTCGAGGCCTGCGCCTTGGTCAGGGCGTCGGAGAGGGTACCCCCGCCGGAGACCGCCGCCTTGAAGCCGTCGGACGCGTTCGCGTAGGTCGACGTCATGGTCGGTCCCCAGGTGAAGTCCGGTGCGACCTGGGTGGACGCCGTCGTGAAGATCTCGTAGATCTTCTGGCCGCCGTAGAACTCGACACCCTTGGTCAGCGCCGGCAGGGTCGCGCCGGCGGTCGTCGCCGGGTACAGGTTGGCCTTCTCGTTGAGCAGCGCCAGCGACTCGGCGTCGGTGTTCAGCCACAGGGCGAACTTCGCGGCCTCGTACGGGTGCTTGCTGCCCTTGAACACGGCGGTCGACGATCCGCCCCAGTTACCGGCCGAGGTGCCGCCCGCGGTCCACTGCGGCATCGGGGCGACCTTCCACTTGCCCGCCGTCTTCGGCGCACCGGTCATGATCGAGTTGGCGCCCCAGACCGCGGAGACCCAGGTCCAGGCCTGGTCGGTGTTGTACGCGTTGTCCCACTCGGTGGTCCACGGCGGCACCGCCGAGACGAGCTTGCCGTCGATCAGCTTCTGCCAGTAGTCGGCGACCTGCTTGGTCTTCTCGTCGGCGAGGCTGACGGTCCAGTTGCTGCCGTCGTTGGCGAACCAGCGGCCGCCGGCCTGCCAGCTGAGCCCGGCGAACTGGTTGATGTCGCTCTGCGAGAAGTTGGTGATGTAACCGCCCGCGGCCTTCACCTTGACCGCCGCCGCCGCGTACTCGTCCCAGGTCGTCGGGATCGCGATGCCGTTCTTCTCGAACAGGTCGGCGCGGTAGAACAGCGCCATGGGGCCGGCGTCCTGGGGCACGCCGAACGCGTGGCCCTCCTCGCCGAAGCTGACCTGGTTCCAGGTCCAGGGCACGAACTGGTCCTTGGCCTGGGCGACGATGTCGCAGGCGCCGACGTCCATGAGCCCATCCTGCACGCGGAAGCTGGGCAGCGCGTCGTATTCGATCTGACCCAGGTCGGGCGCGTTGCCGGCCTTGAGCTGGTTGAAGAAGTTCTGGTACGTGCCGCCGTTGCCGTTCGGGCCGGTCTGCACCTTGACCTGGATGTCGGGGTTCTTGGCGTTCCAGGCGGCGACGACCTCCTCGATGCCCGGGATCCAGCTCGTGAACGTCAGGTCGACCTTGCCGGTGGACGGCGCGCAGGAGGCGGCTGCCTCATCCGAGGAGTCGTCGCCGCCGGATGAGCACGCGCTGAGGGCGAGGGTCGCTATCAGGAGGGCGCTGAGGGTTTTGCGCATCGGAAATCCTTTGTTGGACGGGTTACTTGACGGCGCCGGAGCCGAGGCCCGAGCGCCAGAACCGCTGGAGGAACAGGAACGCGACGACCAGCGGGGTGATCGAGAGCAGGGCACCGACGATCACCAGTCCGCGCAGTTCGGGGATCTGGTTGACCTGGGTGTTCCAGGAATAGAGGCCGAGCGTGACCGGGAACAGCCGCTCGTCGCTGAGCATGATCAGCGGCAGCAGGAAGTTGTTCCAGACCGCGACGAAGTGGAACAGGAAGATGGTCACCAGCGCGGGGAACATCAGCCGGCTCGAGATGCGGAAGAACGTGCGCACCTCGCCGGAGCCGTCGAGGCGGGCGGCTTCCAGCAGTTCCTCCGGCACGCTCGCGGTGGCGTAGATCCGCGCCAGGTAGACCCCGAACGGGTTGACCAGGCTCGGCAGGAACACCGCCCAGAACGTGTTGGTCATCTCGACCTTGGAGAAGATCAGGAACAGCGGCAGCGCGAGCGCGGTGGCCGGCACGAGGACCCCGCCGAGCACGACGTTGAACAACGTCTCGCGGCCGAAGAACCGGTACTTCGCGAGTGCGTATCCGCACATCGCAGCCAGCAGAGTGCCGATCAGGGCCGCACCGCCGGTGTAAGCGATGCTGTTGGCCATCCATCGAAGAAAGACCCCGTCACGGTACGAGAACAGGTCGCCGATGTTCGTGAACAGGTCGAAGTCGGCGAACCAGAGCGGGTTCGTACTCGTGAACTGGTCGCTGCTCTTCGAGGCCCCGACGAACAGCCACCAGATCGGCACCAGGAAGTAGAGCGTCGCCGCGCCCATGATCACCATGGGGACTGACCTGCGCATCAGGACTCCTTCCGCTGGGTGGCCTTCAGGAACGTGAAGGACAGCGCGAAGGTGGCCAGCGCGAGGACCACGGAGAACGCCGCCGCCAGGTTGAAGTTCGGCACCGACGACGTCGAGTACACGGTCAGGTTCGGCGTGTACGTGCTGGAGACCGCCGAGCTGAAACTGCGGAACACCTGGGGTTCGGCGAGCAGCTGCAACGTACCGATGATCGAGAAGACCGTGGTGAGCACGATCGCCGGCATCACCAGCGGGATCTTGATCGACCAGGCGGTCCGGATCGGGCCGGCGCCGTCGAGCAGCGCCGCCTCGTAGACCTCCGACGGGATGGCCAGCAGCGCCGAATAGATGATCAGCATGTTGTAGCCGACGTAGACCCAGGTCACGACGTTGGCCATGGCCCAGAGCACGAAGTCCGCCGACAGCAGGTCGACCGCGTTGGTGAGCGGCTTGAACGGCGACAGGTTCGGCGAGTAGAGGAAGCCCCACATGATCGCGGCGATGACACCGGGCACCGCGTACGGGACAAAGAACGCCAGCCGGAAGAAGCGCCGCCCCTTGACCAGTCCCGAGTCGAGCAGCAACGCCAGCAGCAGCGCCACGCCCAGCATCACCGGGACCTGCACCACGCCGAACAGCAGCACGCGCCCGACGGACTCCCAGAACGGGCTGTCGCTGAACACCCGCTGGTACTGCTCCAGGCCGCCGAAGACCTCCTTGACCGGCCCGAACGTGCCGGTGCGCTCCACCTTGTACAGCGACTGGACCACCGCGTACCCGATGGGCACGAGGTAGAAGGCGGTGAACAGGATGCCGAACGGCAGGACGAATATGGCCACGGCCCGGCCGTGTTTCTTGTTTATCGCTGTCATCGGGTCGGTTCCTCTCTGACGACCCGTACGGCGCCCGGCGCGACGCGCAGCAGGCCGTCCACGGCTCCGCCCGTCACCAGGTCACAGCCGTGGGCTGCGTACTCGATCTCGGTGTTCGTGTGGTTGATGACGAACAGGTAGCTGCGCCGGTCGCCGTGGCGGCGCACCACTTCGACGCCCCGGCCCGGGCCCTCCGGCACGGCGCCGGCGGCCTCCGCGGCCCGGCGCAGGACGTCACGCAGGCCGGCCGGGGCCAGCGCGGTGGCGACGTACCAGGCATTACCGTTCCTGGTCACCGCCGGGACGCCCGCCAACGGCCCTTCCGCGTACGTGTCCAGCACGGTCGCGGACGTCGCCCGGAGCCGTTCCATCCACAACGTCGCGGTGGCGCCGCTGGTCAGCGTCACCTCATGACCGGGCAGCAGCGGGGCGAACTCCTCCGCCGAGACGCCGAGCAGGTCCCGGAACGCACCCGGGTACCCGCCGAGCCGGACCCGGTCGTCCTCGTCGACGATGCCGCTGTTGAACGTGACGACCACGTGGCCGCCGCCGGCGACGTACTCCTCGACGACCTTCGCCTGGCTGTCCGACACCATGTAGAGGCCGGGCAGCACGACCAGGTCGTACCCGGTGAGATCCGATCCGGGCGCCACCACGTCGCAGGTGTGCCCCAGCTCGCGCAGCTCGTTGTACGCGGCGTGCACCTGGTCCAGATACCGCACCGACTGCGACGGGCGGGCCTCGGTGTCGGCCGCCCACCAGGACTCCCAGCTGAACACCAGCGCGGTCCGGGCCCGGACCCGCGAGCCCGCGACCTCGGCGAGCTTGCCCAGGGTGGCCGACAGTTCGAGGACCCCGCGCCAGGCGACGCTGTCCGTGCCGGCGTGCGGCACCATCGCGGAGTGGAACTGCTCCGCGCCCTGCACGGAAGCGCGCCACTGGAAGAAGCAGATGGAGTCGGCGCCGCGGGCCACGTGGGTCAGCGAGTTGCGCAGCATCTGGCCGTCGTCCTTGGCCAGGTTGTGCGGCTGCCAGTTGACCGCGCCGACCGCCTGCTCCATGAGCATCCACGGGCGGCCGCCGGCCAGGCCCCGGGTGAGGTCGGCGGCGAACGACAGCTCCGCGGTGGGGTCGCCGAGCCGGTGATCGAGGTAGTGGTCGTTGGCGACCACGTCCATCTCCGGCGCCCAGCTCCAGTAGTCCAGGTTCCGGATGTGCGCGGTGACCATGAAGTTCGTGGTGACCGGGACGCTGCTGTGCCGGCGCAGCACCTCGGCCTCGGCACGGTAGTGGTCGAGCAGCGCGTCGGAGCTGAACCGCTGGAAGTCGACGAGGTGCGCCGGGTTACGGGTGGACAACGCCAGACGCGGCGGGTCGATCTCGTCCCAGCCGCCGTAGCGCTGACTCCAGAACGCGGTGCCCCACGCGGTGTTCAGGGCGGCGAGGTCGCCGTACTTCTCCCGCAGCCAGACCCGGAACGCGCCGGCGCTCGCCTCGTCGTAACAGAGCGCGTTGTGGCAGCCCAGCTCGTTGGAGACGTGCCAGAGCGCGACCGCCGGGTGGTCGCCGTAGCGGCGGACGACCTGCTCGACCAGCGCCAGGGCCCGCGCGCGGAAGACCGGCGAGCTCGGGCACCAGGCCTGCCGGCCGCCGGGGTAGCGCCGGGTCCCGTCGGCGACGGTCGGCAGCACCTCGGGGTGCGCCCTGGTCAGCCACGGCGGCGGGGAGGCGGTGCCGGTGCCCAGGTTGAGGCGGATCCCGTTCTCGTGGAGCAGGCCGATGATCTCGTCGAGGCGGGTGAAGTCGTACTCCCCCGGCCGGGGCTCGATGTCCGACCACCCGAACACGTTGATCGCCACCAGCGTGACGCCGGCCTCCCGCATGAGAGCGACATCGTCACGCCAGATTTCCGGCGGCCACTGCTCGTAGTTGTAATCGCAGCCCAGCGTGATCACGATGTCTCCTGCGTCACTGTGTGCACGTGCACACATTTCGTCTGGCTCACCGGGATGTGACCGGTGTGTGAACGTGCACACAGTAGGCTGGGCATTGTGACGTGGTCAATAGTTCTTTTCCGCCGGGTGTGCAGGGCCTGTCGCAGCGCGGCTCTTAAGGTTGCCGCATGACCCGCAAGCTGCGCCGGGCCACCGTGCACGACGTCGCCGCCGCGGCCGGCGTCTCCCGGGGCACCGTGAGCCGCGTCCTCAACGGCGGCTACGTCTCGGCCGAGGCCCGCACCGCCATCGAGGCCGCCATCGCCGAGGTCGGCTACGTCCCCAACACCGCGGCCCGCAACCTCGTCATGCGGCGCTCGCACGCCATCGGCTTCCTGGCCCTCGAACCCCAGTCACTGCTGCTGGAGGACCCCAACATCGGCGCTATCATGCTGGGCGCCAACGCGGTCCTCTCGGTCGCCGACTACCAGATGGTCAACCTGGTCATCGACTCCGCCCGCGACACCGAACGCGTCGCCCGCTACCTCAGCGGAGGCTTCGTCGACGGCGCGATAATCCTCTCCGCGCGCACCCACGACCCGATCATCCGGGTCATCGCCGACCTCGGCCTGCCCGCCACGTTCGTCGGCCACCCCGCCGACCTGAGCCGCGGCATCCCCTTCGTCGGCATCGACAACGCCGGCTCGGCCCGAGCGCTCACCACCCGCCTGATGGCCACCGGCCGCCGCACCATCGGCATGATCGCCGCCGCGGTCGACCGCGACTCGGGCGCGGACCGCCTGATCGGCTTCCGCGAGGCTCTCGGCGACCGCTTCGACCCGGCCCTGGTGGCCGAGGTCCCGCTCTACGATTTCTCCTGCGGCGTCAAGGGCATGCGAACCCTGCTGGCCCAGGACCCGGCCATCGACGGCGTCTTCGCCGCCTCGGACGCGGTCGCCGCGGGAGCCATGGAGGCCCTGCGCGACGCCGGCCGCACCGTCCCCGACGACATCGGCATCGTCGGCTTCGACGACAGCTCCTGGGCCATGCGCACCCAGCCCCCACTGTCGACGGTCCACCAACCGGCCACCGACATCGGCCGCGCGGCCGCCGACCTCGTCCTGCGCCAGGTCCGCGGCGAGGACCACACCGCGGCCAGCATGATCCTCGAGTCCCCGATCGTCTGGCGAACCTCAGCCTGACCAGCACCATCCGCAACCCGCCACCGCCACCCGGACCACCCCGGCCGCGAGACACACCCGGCGACAGCCGTTTGCGTAGCCGCAGGTCACGACCGGCTGCGGCCGACCGCTCCGTAGGCGGCCACGGCGGCCGGTCGTTGGTCAGCCGATCGCGCGGATCGCCAGTCGGAGATCGACACGATGCCGGGCTCGAGGAGGTCGAACCCTCGGAAGAACTCGGCGATCTGTTCCCGCGACCGCGAATACGCGTCGACCTCGCCCGCGTCGACCAGCGCCCGGTAGGCCGCTGCGGCCTCCGGTGGGACAAAATCCACCGACATGTGCGACAGGATCAGACAGCTTCCGGCCGGCAGCGCGTCGCGGAGCCGCCGAACCACGTCCCCAGCCTCGGCGTCGTCCTCGATGAAGTGCAGAACGGCGCTGAGCACCAGCGCCACCGGCCGGTCGAAGTCGAGAACACCGACCACCTCGGGGTGGGCAAGAATCTCGCCGGGACGGCGGAGGTCCGCCTCGACGTAACAGGTCCGCCCCTCAGGAGCACCGGCCAGCAGCGCCCGCGCATGAACCAGCACCAGAGGGTCGTTGTCGATATAGGCGACCCGGCTCCGGGGATTGACCCGCTGAGCGACCTCGTGGGTGTTGTCAGCAGTCGGCAGGCCGGTCCCTATGTCGAGGAACTGGTCGATCCCGGATTCCGCGAGGAACCGGACCGCACGCTGGAGAAACGCCCGGTTCTCCCGTGCCGTGACCCGCGCCGACCCGGAGACCCGCTCGAGCAGGTCTCCGGAATCCCGGTCCGCCTGAAAATTGTCGGCGCCACCGAGAAGGTAGTTGTAACGCCGGGCGGGATGGACCACCGATGTGTCGATCCCGTTCGCCCGCGCCCAATCCTCATCCATCGATCCACATTAGTATCATCGGTAGTCCGCGTCGCAAGTAAGATCCCGTCTTACTTCGGCGGGTTCGACGTTCGCTCGCGTCAGAGCGTGTAGGCGTACTGCTTCATGTAGCGCGGCTTCTGGCCCAGCGCCTCGGCCGCGCGGTTGGCCCAGGAGGGGTCGCGGAGCAGGGCGCGGGCGAGCAGCACCACGTCCGCCTGACCGCTCTCGATCAGCTGCTGAGCCTGTTCCGGCTCGGTGATGCGGCCGACCGCGGCGATCGGGGCGCCGGTCTCGGCACGCAGCCGGGCGGCGAGCGCGGTCTGGTAGTCCACGGTGGACGGGATGCTCACCACGTCGTTGCCGCCGGAGGAGCAGTCGACCAGGTCGACGCCGTGCTCGGTGGCCCAGCGGACGAGTTGCGCGGTTTCCCCGACGGTCCAGGACGCACGAGTGTCCTCGGGATTTTCCTCGACCCAGTCGGTCATCGAGACCCGCAGCAGCAGCGGGCTCTCCGCGGGCCAGGCCGCCCGGACCGCGTCGATGACCTCGAGGATCAGGCGGGCGCGGTTCTCGAGGCTGCCGCCGTACTCGTCGGTGCGGTGGTTGGACAGCGGTGAGAGGAATTCGTGCAGCAGGTAGCCATGTGCGGCGTGCACTTCGGCAATCTCGAAACCGGCGGTGACGGCACGACGGGCGGCGTCCGCGAACGCGCCGGGCAGGGCAGCGATCTGCTCGGTCGTCAGCTCCGCCGGGGTGGCGTAGCCGGGGAACGCGACCGCGCTCGGGCCGGCCGTGGGCCAGCCGCCGTCGGCCTCCGCGACCGATCCGGCGGGCAGGAACGGGCCGCCGGTCGAGCCCTTGCGGCCGGCGTGGGCGAGCTGGATGCCGGGGACCGCGCCGCCCTCGCGGATGGCGGTGGCGACCCGGGTGAACGCCGGGATCTGGTCGTCGGACCACAGGCCCAGGCAGAACGGCGAGATCCGGCCCTCGGGCACCACGCCGGTCGCCTCGACCAGGGCCACGCCGACACCGCCGGCCGCCCGGGCGGCGTAGTGCGCGACATGGAAGTCGGTGGGCCGCCCGGCCAGCTCCGGCGCCGGTGACGCCGAGTAGGTGCACATCGGCGACATCCACACACGGTTGTCGACCGTGAGTCCACGCAGCGTGACGGGTTCGAACAGTCCTGGCATCTCGTCTCCCTTGTCCGGGACCCATCGTAGTACGAAGATCCTCGTACCACAGGCGCTAGAGTGTGTCCATGCGCACGCTGCCCCACCCGACCCCGGGGGAATTCCGGATCGACACGGTGCTCACCGCGCTCGCCGACCCGATCCGCCGGCGCATCGTCCGACAGCTCGCCGACGGCCACGGCGACCAGGCGTGCATCGCGTTCGAGCTGCCGGTCACCAAGTCGACGTCGACGCATCACTTCCGGGTGCTGCGCGAGGCCGGCATCATCGAGCAGCACTATCAGGGCACCCGGATCCTCAGCCGGCTCCGCGACGAGGATCTCGACACCCGCTTCCCCGGGCTGCTCGGCTCGGTGATGACCGCATCCGATCAGGAAACCGCAGCTCAGGAGGTCTGACCGGTCAGGAGGTCTGACGGCTCAGGAACTCGGCGGTCAGCCTCGCCCCTTCCGGGGATTGGGCCGGGGTGTGCCCGGCGCCTTCGACCTCGACCACCTCGGCGTGCGGGAACTGCGCCGCCGCCTCGCGGCCGGAGACCGTCGGGGTGTTGGCGTCGAGGTCACCCGAGAGCACCAGGACCGGCACGTCCGGCAGCCGCGCGTCCGCGGCGCAGAGCCGGATCTGCAGTTTCGAGTTCTCGCGCATGTCCTTGTTGCAGATCCTGGCGGTGTCGGCACCGGCGGTGTTGAAACAGGCACCGTTGCGGTACAACGTGTCGCCGGGGTGGTAGTTGCGCCAGAACAGGGCCGCCGAGTGGCCGTCCGCGAGGCGGTCGGTCACATAGAAGTAGTCGCCCTGGGGTTCGAAGCACCCGGCCCCGGCACCGATCAGGACGCACGACCTGTCGTTCGTCAGCTCGAACGGGGATGCGGGCACGACGCCCTTGTCCCATTCCATGGCGATCGCCGCGCCGGCCGGCGTGACGCCGATCGGCGACAACAGCAGCGCGATCACGGCAGCGACGATGGTGAGCAACTTCTTCATCGGTCGGTCACCGCCGTGTTCAGGGCGGCCAGGACAGTGGCCGCGCGGTTGTCGGGCTGGTTGCGCACCTCGCCCATGACGTAGGAGAACCCGACCTGCCGACCGGGCCAGGCGCCGTGCCGGGAGCCACCGAAACCGGAATGACCGAAAGCATCCGGTACGGGACCCAGGTGCGGAACGCCGACCTCGAAGCCGACCCCGTACGCGACCGGGATCCCCCACAGGGGTTCGACACCCCGGCGCAACGCGGTGCGACCGAGGGCGACCGTGGCGGGCGCGAGCCCCGACTCACCGGTGACCAGGCACGAGTAGAAACGGGCGACCGCGCGGGCAGTGGCGAATCCACCCACCGACGGCAGCCCCGCACTCCGGAACGCGGCACTGTTCCACACCGTGTCGGAGCCGGTGACCGTGATCGGGTTGTGCACCCGCCGGCGCAGCGGGTCCCGGCTGACCGGGGCCGGATCGGTGAGCACGCCCGGCCCGGCGATCATCGTGGCGGCCCGGTGGTGTTCGGTCTCCGGCAGCCCGATCCACGCGTCGAGCCCGAGCGGCCCGGCGAACTCCTCGGCGAAGAACCGCCCGAGCGGCCGCCCGTCGACACGGCGGACAAGCTCGGCGATGAGCCACCCGGTCGTCAGCGCGTGATAGACGAACCCGGCCCGGGGATCCTCGTCGAGCGCCGAATCGGCGAGCAGCCCCGCCATCGTGTCGTGGTCCCGCAGATCCGCCACGGTGACACCACCGGGGACCCCGGGCAGCCGGCACTGATGGGACATGACCTCGGCCACTGTCACGGCCGACTTGCCGCGGGCGGCGAACGCGGGCCAGTATCGGGCCAGGGGTGCGGCCAGCTCGACCTGACCGCGTTCGACCAGTAGCAGGACGCAGGCGGCGGTGAAGCCCTTGGTCCCGGAGAAGAGCATCGGCAGGGTGTCCGGCTGCCAGTCCCCCGCGTAGGCGTCGACGACGAGCCGCCCCCGATGGTAGGCGGCAACCGCGGCCCCACCCATCTCGGCCGTCGTCCCGGCCAGCGCTTCCGCGACCGCCTCAAAACCGTCAGCGGCCCAGCCGTGCACCGCCGGACCACCCACCGCCCGCGCGATCACCGGGCGGCCAGCAGGGTCAGGGCGGTGGCTTTGGCGTCGGCGGCCGCCAGGGCCCCGGCCCGGTGATGATCGGCGACCACGGTGGCACCCTCCACAAGGATCAACAGTTGCCGGGCCAGCCGGGCCGGGTCGGCGGCACCGCCACGCCGGGCGATGTCGGCGAGCAGCGCCAGCCACCGGTCGAGGTGCCAGGCCGAGAAGTCACCGACCGGCCCGGCCCGGCGCTGGGTGGCGGCGTTGACGATGGCGCAGCCACGGAACTCCGGCCGCGTGTACCACTCCCCCAGCGCGTCGAAGACCGCTTCGAGAGCCGCGACCGGATCGTCCCCGGCGGCCTCCACCGCGGTGGAGACCCAGGTCATGACCCGGTCGCTGCGGGCGGTCAGGGCGGCTTCGATGAGGCCGTCCTTCGAGCCGAAGTGCCGGTACAGCGTCTCTTTGGACGCTCCGACGGCGGCACACAGCTCGGCGACCCCGACCGCGTCGAGACCACGTTCGTAGAGCAGGCCGGTGGCGGCGGCGAGAATGCCGTCCCGGGTGCGGGCCGGGTCGAGCGAGGTTCCTCGGGGAACAGGCATGCCGCAGATAGTACCGATCGGTTCGATCTCTGCATAGGCTTTCGGGCATGCGGACCGCTCTGCTCGCCCTCGGCACCGCCACGGCCCTCGGCCTGAGCCGCTTCGGCTACGGCCTGTTCCTGCCGGCGATGCGCACCGACCTCGGCTGGACCCTCACCGAAGCGGGCACCCTGACCGCCGCCAACGGTGCCGGCTACCTGCTCGGCGCCGCCCTGAGTTTCCGGATGACCCGCCCCACGGCGGCATTCCGCCTGGGCATGACCCTCACGGCCGCATCGCTCGGTGCGAGCGCGACACTGACCTGCCTGCCGGGCCAGATCATCGCCCGTACGGTGGCCGGAGTCGCCGGTGCCCTCGTCTTCATCGCCGGGGCCACCCTCGCCACCCGCACCGCCACGATCGCCACCTACTTCAGCGGTACCGGCTACGGCATCATCGTCACCGGAGCGATCCTGCCGCCGCTGCTCACCGGCCATCCCGACCGCTGGCCCCAGGGCTGGTGGCTACTCACCCTGGCCGCCACCGCAGCCACCATCGCCACCTGGCAAGCGGCCGCAGCCCCAGCGCCCACCACCAGCCCCGCACCCACCACCAACCCAGCGCCCGCCACCGGCCCAGCACCCACCACCGGCCCAGCGCCCACCACCAGACCCGGGGGCGCGAGGCCCGAGCCCACACCATCGGCCGCGGTCAGGCCGGGTCCGGGCCGGCGGCACCGGGTGCCTTCGCGGCTCGGGCTGGGCGGCGCCTATTTCCTGTTCGGCGCCGGGTATCTCGCCTACCTGACGTTCCTCACGACCTACCTGTCCCGGACGCCGGCCGCCCTGGTCGCGGTGACCTGGGTGCTGATCGGTGCCGGGACGCTGCTGGCCGGCCCGGTCTGGAAACGGCCGATCGCGGTCTGGCCCGGCCACCGCGCTCTCGCCACCCTGTTGGCCGGCGTGGCAGCCGCGGCCGCTTTACCCCTGCTCGGCACCGCCGTCCCACTCGTGGTGGCGTCGGCGTTCGGCTTCGGGCTGACCTTCATGATGGTGCCGGCCGCCGTCACCACGATCGTCGCCCGGGCCGGTGGGGTGCCCACCCGGCACCTTGCCCTGCTGACGGTCGTCTTCGCCACCGGTCAGGCGCTCGGGCCCGGGGCGTCCGGCTGGCTCGCCGATCACACCGGCCCCGCCGCGCCGCTCGCCGCGGCGGGGATCTGCTGCGGACTCGCCGCCGCGGCCGCGCTCACTCCGGGTCGGAACGGTTCAGGATGTGTACGCCCTCGGCGAAGCGCAGCAGGTCCGCGCCGGACATCGTGAGCCCGGCACCGACGGTCACCTCCAGCGTCGCGTCCCAGTCGGTGACGTCGACGGCGAGTTTGCCCTGCGTGAGCACCCCCTGGTAGTCGCCGACCGTGACGGTGTCCCCGGTGAGTTCCCGGCGCTTGCGCAACACCACCTCGATCTTCTCGCCGCCCGCCGCCCGGAAGCTCATCCTCGACGCGGTGACGGTGTCCGCCACCAGGCCCGCCGGGCTGCGGTCGAGCGTGAACGGCGGCGACACCGCGACCGCCCCCGCCGACAGCGACGTGGCAAGAGCGACAACCTCCTGCGGCGTGTACGTGTCATCGGTGGCCAGTTGGATCCACCGGCTCGACGATTCCTGCCACCACAGGGTGAGCTGCCTGGCGGGTTCCACGTCGAGCGTCCGCAGTGTTCCGGAGTGACCGCGGACCCGCTGCGTGGTCTGCGTGGCGTCCGTGTCGAACACCGGTTTCCGGCTCGACACCGTGACCGTGGTGTCGGCGTGGTCCCGCAGTTCGGTGGCCTCGAACAGCGCGATGAGGTCCCCGTCGCGCATCGAGGCGACCGGGGCCTTCATGCCGTCGGTCGCCGGCAGCGTGTAGGGGAACACCGGCGCCGTGTAGCCGTCCTCCAGTTTCACGACGGTCGCGGAAGCCGACGAAGGGGGAGCCGACGAAGGAGTGTGACTGGCGGCCGGGGACCCGGATGCGGACCCCGATACGGAGGCGGAGGCGGACGGTGAAGGGGCCGGCGAGGTGGCCGGCTCCGTGGTCGGAGCCGGTGCGGCCGGCACCGTGCCCTGCGACGGTGTCATCGGTGCCGAACGGGTGACGAGCACCGCCCCGAACGGGATGCCGAGCGCCAGCACCGCGGCCGCGGCGGACAGTCCGGTGACGATCCGCCGCCGGTGGTAGCGGCGGGACCGCTGGTGCACCGTGGCCAGCAGACCACCGTCGGAAGGCGCGCCGTCAGCGGCGTCACGCATCGACTCCGCGAGCAACCGGTCCAGGTCATCCATCGCCGTACACCCCCTCCTCGCCCAGCAGTTTCCGCATCCGGGCGAGTGCTCGGGACGCCTGCGACCGTACCGTGGACTCGCCGCAGCCCAGCAGCGCCGCGATCTCGTCGTCCGGCAGGTCGCAGTAGAAGCGCAGCACGAGCACTGCCCGTTGCGCACGGGGCAGCCCGGTCAGCAGCTGCCACATCTGGTCGCGGGCCAGCACCCGTTGCTGCGGTTCGTCGAACGCCACCGGTTCGGGCACCTCGGCGAGGATCGCCTCGCCCGCCGACCGCCGCCGGCGCCAGGACAGGAACTGCCGGACGATCGCGGTACGCACGTACGCCTCGGCGTGGTGCATCGCGGTGATCTTGTCCCAGCGGCGGTGCATCCGCGCGAGCACCTCCTGGACGAGGTCCTCGGCGAGGTGCGCGTCGCCGGACAGCACGTACGCGAACCGCAGCAACGCCCGGCCACGGACGTGCACGAAGTCGTCGAAGCCCTCCGGGTGCCCGGCGGACGTCGCATCGCTCGTGGTCATCGTGGCCGGGTCGCGGCGGCTCAACAGCTCTTGAAAACGTACGAACCCGAGCCCGGGGCCGTCACATCGACGTCACGCAGCACGATCGAGAGCTTGCTGCCGAAGGCCGCGCACGCCTTCGTGAACTGACTCTGCGTGTACTCGATCACGATCACATTGTTGCCGTACGTGGCGGTGTAGTTCTCACACTCGTCGAAATCCGCGCATTCCTCGGCGACCGCGAAGTCGAACCCGATCTGCTTGGCGTTCGCGGTGCTCAGGTCGGCGGTGTTCTTCTGCCCCACGGCGAGACCCTTGCCGTGGGCGTAGGAGACGAGCGCATTGGCGTACGAGATGGCCTGGTCCTTGGTCAGCCGACCGCCCGAGCGGGTCCACGAGTCCAGGTTGTCCGGCTCCACGGCCTGGTAGCCCTTGCTCTTGCAGCCGTCCATCCAGCCGCCGACGATCGTGGTCAGCGCCGCCCGCTTGGCCGCGGTCGAGAAGTCCAGCAGGATCTCGTCCCAGTCCTCGTCGATGACCACCTCGCCGTTCGCGTCCCGCAGCAGCAGCTCCGGGTGGTTGGCCTCCCACCACGCGTTGGCGTCGGGCTGTGCCTGGAACGCGTTGACGTAGCAGATGTTGTAGAGCCCCGACGCCGCGTTCGCGGTCCGGTCCCGGCTGACCACGGTGACCCCGGACGGCGGCGTGTACGCGCCACCGATCTGGTAGTCGAACGTCCCGTTGGCGGGCGGCGGCGTCCACGTGGCGGCGGCCGGGGTCGTCGCTGCCGGGACCGGGGTCGCGCTCTTCGTCGGCGCCGATGTCGCCGACGGCCGCACGGACGCGGACGCAGACGCCGACACGGACGCCGACGGCGAGGCCGACGTGCTCCGTGACGGCTTGACGGACAGTGACGGCTTGACGGACGGTGACGGCACGGCCGTACTCGCGCTGGCGGTTGCCGTGGGCTTGGGCTTGGACCCGTGCCAGGGCTTGCGGGTCCCCGCGTCAGCGGTGCCGATGCCGACACCGACCGCCACTGCCGCGGCGGCCACGACCGCCAGCCCTACCGTGATGCGACTCCGCCTACGGTGCGATGCCATCGAGGGAACTCCTTGCGTGTCGAGGTGCAACTCCTCCCCTTGAACGCGATGGCCCACCGCCCCCGCTGCCGCCGGACCGGAAAAACTTTCTGTTACCGAGCAGACACGGTACGAGCCACGCGCCGCGATTCGATCGCCACCTGCCGCAGCATCCCGCCCAGCGTGACGTCGTACCCCAGGAAGAACAGGCCCGGCCGGGCCGGCGCACCCCCGTGCACCCGCGGCACCCCGGTCCCGTCGAACAGCGACGGGTCCTCGAACAGCTCACGCAGCCCGGTCGCGTACCCGGTGGCCGCGATGACCGCGTCCGGCTGCACGCTGGAACCGTCCGCCAGCAGCACCGACGTAGCGGTGAAGCTCTCCACCGCGGCGACCGGGAGCACCCGCCGGGCCACCACGTCCCGGACGATGCCGACATCCTGCAGAGGCACGTACCGCTGGGTCCGCAACCGGGTCTTCAACCCTTCCACCGGACGCCCCATCCCGTACGGCCGCAGGTCCGGAATCTCCAACCGCGCCATCGCGGCGGCCACCGTGTTGAAAACGGGCTCCGGCAACCACCCCAGCGCGACACCGTTCATCTGAGCGGGCCACCCCGCGGTCTGCCGGCGCACGATGTGCGGCGGAGTGCGAACTGCGAGTCGCACTTTTTTCGCACCGCCCTCGGCCAGGTCGGAAGCGATCTCGGCCCCGCTGTTGCCCGGCCCCACGACCAACACATCCTTGCACCGGAACGGCCCGGCGTCGCGATACTGCGCCGAGTGGATCAGCTCCCCCGTCCACGACTCCAGCCCGGGCCACGCCGGCACCACCGGCGTGTGCAGATAGCCGGTGGCGACGACCACCGTCGGCGCCGGCTCCTCGGACCCGTCCGCGAGCTGCACCGACCACCCGCCATCGGCCGCCTTGACCCGCTTGACGGTCACCCCGGTCCGCACCTCGAGATCAAAGCGATCCGCGTACGACTCCAGGTACCGAACCAGGTCGTCCCGCCTGACCCACCGGCCGTACTCCCGCGGGATGGGGAATCCAGGCAGCCCGGACAGGCCGCGGGTGGTGTGCAGCTTGAGCCGGTCGTACCGCCCCCGCCAGCTCGCGCCAACCCCGGGCCCCCGCTCGAGAACGACGCATTCCACACCCTTGGCCTTGAGCTGAGCCGCCACCGCGAGCCCGGCGGCCCCGCCCCCGAGCACCATCACCTGTCCCATGCCGAGCAGTGTGCTCGACAGTGGATCAAAAAACCACGGAGCCGGCGCGTTTCGGGCCGAGCATGCTGGGCCGGGCGCTTTCGAGCGGCCCGGCCCAGCAGCATCAGGAGAACAGGTGTCACCTACCGCGTGACATCGCTCCCAGGCCCCCGGCGAGAAGGATCAGGAACAGGCCGGGAACGAACGACGGACCGCCGAACAGCGCCCAGATCGCCAGCGTCACGCCCGCCACGCCGCAGACGAGGGCCACGGCCCGGAGGTTACGGCTCATCGGGGCCAGCACCAGAAGCCTCCTCCGTACCAGGGATAGGTGTAGTGGAAACCTACGCCTCGGTCGTGCCAGTCACACGCCCAGATCGCGCCGCCCATGGCGGCCATGAGCGCCGCGATGGCCCCGCCGGTCAGCCCACCGATTCCCGTCCAGGACGTGAGCTCGGCGGCCACCCAGGCGATGCCGGACCCGGCCGCGAGCCCGCGCATCAGCCGGTTGGTGGCCCATTCCGTGAGGTACAGGCTGATGCCCCACCAGTGCCGCTTGAAGCCACCGTGCCGCTTCAGGCCGGTCACGTCGAAGGAGTTGATCGGGTCGCTGGGGTATTCGTAGGCGTTCTGGTTGCCCCCGGCGATCGAGTCGACCGTCAGGAACCTGCCGCTGGCCGGGTTGTAGAGCCGGGCGCCCATGAGGATCAGGGACGCGACGGCGTCGGTGGACCGCTGTGCCCCGCCCAGCCAGTTGTAGCGACCGGTCGAGGTGGCGTCGCGGGCGATGCCGTACTCCGTGGATTCGAAATAGGCGGAGGTGCTGGCACCCGCGGGGTCCGCGGCGGTGGGGACGTGGTTGGGGACGGTCGCGACGACATCACCGTGCAGGTTCGTGAGCTCCAGGGTGGAAGTGCCGTCGGAGGAGTGCACCGCGGCGAGCTTGCCGTCGATGCCGATGATGTTGCGGGACCACGCGGCGGTGGCACCGGCGTCGCTGGAGACCGAGATCCACGACGGGGAGTCGGAGTCGTTGGCGTAGTGGTTGGTGGTCCGCCGGGTCTCCGTACCCGATGTGGTGTCCAGGACCTGGCGGTAACGCCGGGCCGGGTCGACGGTGAAGGTCTTCGCCGCCGTGCCCTGCGTCATGCTGACCGGCAGGTCGGTGTCCTGGTACGCGACCGTCAGCGCGGCGCTGCCCGACGCCAGGTCCGTGGCGGGGGTGGTGAGCGTGCGCCCGAGCCGGTCGTAGGTGTAGCCGGCCGTGGTGATGCGGTTCGCCGTGTCGTAACCGCTGGTGACCGTGCTGGTGGCCGTGGTGCTCTGGCAGTCGCCCTCGGCGGTCGCCGCATAACTGGCCAGCGACGTACGGTCGGACTGCTTGTCGAACCCGTAGCGCCGCGTGACACAGGCACCGTCGGTGGTGTCCTGCACCTGGGTGAGCCGGTTGGCATTGTCGTACGTGTAGTCCTGGGCCGACAGCGGCGACTGGGCGTGCACCGTCTGCCCACCGGGGTTGGCGACCGTGGAGAACTCGACCGTGCCCGCGGCGGCACCGGTGACCGCCGGTAGCTGGTACGCCAGGCCGGTCGGCTGACCGGTGTTGTCGTACGTGTAGGCGGCCGTCATCCCGTTCGGGTACGCCTGGCCGGTCATCCTGCCGCCCGCGTCGTAGGCGGCGGTGAAGACCGAGGGCCCGGTGTCCATCCCGGCGCTCATCGCGAGCAGCAGACCACGGTGCTCGGTGCCGGAGTCGTACGTGTAGGTGGTCGTCCGGACGTCCGCGAACCGGATGGTGCGGCCGTCGACATCGTAGGTGTAGGTGGTCACGCCGCCGTCGGCATCCGTGTACGAGACCGCCCGGCCGAGGGCGTCGTAGGTGTTGGTCAGCACCGCGGATCCCTGGGTCGTCGTGGCCGGCAGCCCGGTCGCGACGTCGTAGGTGCGGCCGGTGGCGGCGACAGCGGTGGACGTGGGCAGCCCGGCGACGCCGATGCTGGTCCCGGTGACGCGTCCCGGCGCGTCATAGCCCGTGGTGGTGGTGCGGACGACCGTGCCCGACGTCTCGGTGACGGTGAGCGGCTGGCCGTACAGGTTGTAGGTGTAGGCCTTCGCCGGCACCGGGAATCCGGCCGAGGGCGCGCCGCCGGGGTCGGTGCGGCACACCATGCCCGTCCAGTACGGCTTGGCGCCGCATGCCGGGTAGGTCGCGTTCGCCGCGCTCGTGTAGTAGGTGGTGACGGTGGTGTTGGCGTCGGTGGCCGCGCCACCCGGCAGACGGGACTCCACGACGCGCCCGGCGGCGTCGTACCGCGTCTGGTTGGTGAGGTCGGCCGTCGAGGCGGCCATGCCCAGCCACGTGGTCTCCGTAGTGGGTGTGTGCAGCACCCAGCCGGAGGTGTTGCCCGTCGCCGAGGAGCCGTCGATCGGGTTGTAGCCGGTCACCGTCGTCCTGGTGTCCGCGGCGGTCGTGACGGTTCCGTCCAGTGCGACGGGGCTCGTCACGGTCTTGGTGACCAGGTGGTACTGGTCGGTGGTGGGCGCTCCCGTGTCGTACGTGAAGGCGGTCCTGACCCGGACGGACGCCACGTCCCCACCGGCGAGCTGCGCGGGGTGCGCGGACCCGAGCGTGGTGGTCAGGTCCACCCCGTCCTCGCTGTAGGTGCTGATGGTGGCCAGCAGATCGGCACGGGCCGCCGAGGAGTTCTGCGACGCCACGTACGGGTCGGTGTCGGCTGTCGGGCTGAGTGCCTGGGCCCGGTTGCCGGCGCTGAGGGACCAGATCTCGTCGCCGTCGACGTTGTAGCGGACGGCGTCGATCTGCCACGCCCCGGCGCCGTAGCCGGCGGTGTCGACGACATGACCGTCGACGTCGGCGTAACTCACCGACGCGTACGGCCAGTCAGCCGCGGCCGGCGCGTAGGCCCCGGTCGCCGGGTTGACGGACGGCACGTGCGAGGCCGGGAAGACACCCGCACCCGTGTACGCCAGGTCGGTGGTCTGCCCCCAGCCGGCCGCGGTGGCACCGGACACGTCCGGGGCACCCACGGCACCGGAGACCGGCAGGTCGTAGGCGACCGCCCGGGTGGCGACGCCGTTCGCCGGGTCGGTGCGGGACACGCCGGAGAGCCGGCCGCGGTTGTCGTACGCCAGCGTCCACGCGTTGAGCCCCGGGGGCGTGATGGTGGCGATGCGCCCGGCCTGGTCGTAGCTGTAGCGGGTCTTCAGCGCGGTGGCGACGCGCGGGTCCCACGCGGCGCGCAGGTGTCCCGTCGAGTCGTAGAGGTAGGCCGCGACCTGCTTGGTGACCATCGCGGCGGACGCGGGGTCGTAGCCGGTCCAGGAGATCGCCGACACCAGGCCGGTGTACGCGCCCCAGCCCGCTTCCTCGGTGCCGGTCGCCGTGGTGGCGGTGGCGTACGTGAGGCGCAGCGCACTGCAGCCGGCCGTGCTGAACGAACTGGTCGTGCACGTGACGCCCGCCGGGGTGGGAGCGAGGATCGTCGTCACCCGGCCGTTGCCGTCGCGGGCGTACGCGGTCTCGGCCTCCTTGCCCGGCTCGTCGACCCAGGCGACCACCCACGCGCCGGCGGTCGTCCTGGTCCACGTGGTGACCGTGCCGTCGGAACCGGTCAGCTGCCAGCCGGTGTACGACGTGGTGTCGGCGGGATCGGCCGGGTTGACGATCGTCGTGGACCTGGCCAGCACGCCGCCGTCGTTCGCGGCGCCGACCCCGAGGTACTTGCCGGAGTACACGCCGGCGGTCTGCTTCACGTACACGGCCTCGGTGCCGTCGGCGTGCTGCAGCGTCAGCGATCCGGACGCGGAGTTGTCGAGCAACGTGGCGTCTCCGGCGCCCGCGTCGGCGCCCGGCAGGGACGCGCGCCAGCCCGCACCGAAGACACCGGACGCACCGGTGGAGGAGGCGGCCGGGACCAGGCTCGTCGCGGTACGGCCGACGCTGAGCCCGCCGACCGAGGAGTCCCCCGCCGAGACCTGGAAGTCACCCGTGGTCAGCGACACCGTGCCGGGGCCGAGGTCGCTGGTGGCGGCATTCTCACCGAAGGTCGTCACCGCGAGGGCGAAGGAACGCTCCGCGGAGTACCCGGCGGCGCCGGACGCGGTGGTGAACTTCGCCCGGACCCGCAGGGCGCCGTCCGGTTCACCGGCCGCGGCCAGCGTCGCGGCGACGTTCCAGTTGAAGCCGGTGAAGGTGACCTGGGAACCGGAGGTCGTACCGGTCAGTGGCCACGACCCGATCGGGGTCGGCGACCCGGCCGGGGTGACGTCGGCCGGGGGCAGATCGGTCCAGGTGGCCGACGTGGCGCCGGGGGCCCACTGGTAGGTGACACCGGTGTAGGTAAGGCCGGCCGACGCGGTCAGGGCCACGGCCTTGGCGGTGGAGGCACCGGCGGCGGGGCTCAGCACGCCACCCGCGCCGACACCGAACGCGTACGTGGTGGCCGCGGTGGACAGGTGCAGCGCGGTGTCGCGGCTCCGGGCGTACAGCGTGTGCCAGCCCGGGGTGCTCGCGATCGTGGACACCGCGACGGCGGCACCGGTGTTGCCGGCGTCGTTGGCCAGGGTCGGCGTTGAAGGGTCGTCCAGACCCCAGTAGTAGCCGGCGCCGTCGGCCGCGGTGGTGTCGAGCGAGCACGAGGTGGTGGCCGCGGCCTGCGCGGTCCAGGTGCCGGCCGGGTACCCACCGCAGGTGATCGCGGGCGCGGCGGGAACGTCGGTGTTGAGCTGGAACTTCGTGGCCGTGGTGGCCGACAGCGCCGCCGGTGTCCAGGCCGAGTAGTCGTAGCCGCCCGCACCGTTGGTGACCCGCGCCCGGCTCTGGTACATCACGTGGGTGTTGTTGCTGAGCACCCCGGCGGGCACGGTGACCTTCGCCGTGGAGCCGGGGGTGATCGCCGCCGAGGTGACGGTGGTGATCTCACCGGTGCCCTCGGCGGTGTTGTTGACGTCACGCGACAGCTTGACCTGCAACGCGACCTTGCCGCCGTCGGCGTTGGACAACTTCGCCGAGAACGTCGGGGTCAGCGACGTCGAGAAGATCCGCGCGCCACCGGTGTTGCTGTCGCTGGTGGTGCCGGCCACCTTCGGCGAGAACGTGACACCGGCCGGCGTACCCGGGTAGGTGTTGTAGACCACCGACATCGTGGGGTAATGCGCCGCGACCGTGCAGCTGGTCGCCGCGGTCGTGTCGAGATTCATCGAGCAGAAATACTTGGTGTACGTCGTGTCGGTCTCGCTGCCGGCCTTGAGCAGCATGCCGTAGTCGGTGAGCTTGCCCGCGACCCACGCCTGCACCATGTTCGTCACCGGGATCGACCCCGTGCCGTTGGCACAGCCCAGGTCCTCGTTGCCGTACGCGAACGACGACGACGCACTGTAGGAGGCCGACGTCGAGTACGTGGGCTGGTTCGCCCAGGTGGCGCTGGTCATCGTGTAGCTCTCGGTGACCGGGTACACGGACATCGAGCGCGCGGTGCACGTACCGGAGTAGTTGGTCCACAGCTTGAGCGCCGCGGAGGTGACGTGCGCGCCCGCCGGGACACTGCTGGTGGTGTTGAACCGCACCAGCGACCGGCGGATGTTGCCCGCTGCGGACACCCCCATGCGCAGGTCGCTGTCGGAGACGTGCGAGTCCGCGTCGGCCTCGGTCACATAGGTGTCGCCGTAGCGTGACACCGAGGACACCGCCGGGTCGATCCACACCGGATACACCGTCGCGGGGTCGTTCAGGAACGCCAGTCCCGCGCTCAGGTCGGCGTACCGGGTGCCGTCGTCGTCGGTGGTCAGCGTCACCGGGACCCGGCGGATCTGCGTGTGCTCCTCGTTGACCACCAGCGAGGAGTACATCTGCGGCGTCGGCATCGTGTACAGCACCGTCGAGGTGGCCTTGCCGGCGTCGGTCCGGACGAAGTCGTAGCCGTCGGTGCCGTTCGCCACCATCGTCATGCCCGTGGTGTCGAAGCCCAGCCGCAGCTTCGGCGCGCTCGTGGGCCGCGACAACAGCTTCAGCGACTGCTCGAAGCCGTCGGAGGTCGCCGTCAGCACCAGCTGCTCGTTGTCGGTGAGCTGGTAGACAGCGGTGTTCCCGGCGACCGTGGGCGCCGGCAACGACGTGGTCCAGGACAGGTCCACGCCACGGGCACCGTTGTCCAGCGTCACCGCCGGACCGTCGCCGCCGGCCGAGAACACCACGTCGGCGGGCGAGGCCTTCGGCGCGTACCCGCCGGCGACCTTCTCCAGGTCGTAGTCGACATCCGCCCAAGTCCCGTCACCGCGCCGGACCCGGACCGGGACCGCCGAGACCTCGGACCGCAGGGAGCCGTTGGGCTGCGCGTACGTCAGCGAGGTCGCCGACGTCTCCCCCGTCACCAGGATGTCGTGACCGGTGGCCCGCGCCGCCAGGAACGCCGACACCTTGTCCGGACGCTCGGCGGCGTCCGCACCGGGAGCGGCCTGCTCAGCGGTGACCGGAGCCTCGGCCCGGGCGGGCGAGGCCACGGCGAACGGGCTGAACAGCAGGGATGCCATGAGGATCGACGTGCGGCGCCGGGCGCGGTGCGCCGACGGCGGTTTGAAGAGCGATGAGGCTGGGCAATCCTCATCGGAAGGCTGGGACATGAGTTCCCCCGTACGACCTGAAGTGACGGAAAGTGTCAGCGTCACCACGTCGTGATCGCGACGGCACAAGGTCGCTCTCCGCCCACACATCGGTCAAGGTCACTGAAGCGTGTCGTTACCTGATTGATGCACCACACACATAAACCGACCCAACATGATCGTTTTAAGTCGGACGCGATCGGATACCGGTAGATCCACACCGATAGAGCCCGGTTCGAGCGGCCGCCACCACGGGGTTTCGAGGGCACGGGAGAGCCCATATCTGACGGTGCGTCACGGCCCGACGGGACGACTCCACGGTGTCCGGACGGACGCCCGAAGCCGCCTCCGCGGTCCACAGTGCGCAACGGCTTTTGTTCGCACAGAACGCCATTGACCGCAAAGCCGGCCGTTCCGGCCGCAACGACGACGACCCGCCCGGTTGCACCTGCCGGGATACGGCCCGGGTCCGGATCTCCACCCGCGTCAGCCGGAGGCGAGCCTTCCCAGCGCAAAAATCACGATCGATGCGACTGGTCGAAAACAGTCGGCCGGCGGATCGCAGGCGGCACCCGGACGAACGACACCCCCGACAGGTCGATCAGCCCCGGACTGCCTCAAGTCGCGCACAGCGACAGATGGCGTACGCGCCTTGATGCGACGAGCGAGACAGCGGCGACAAGCCGGGGGCAGCAAGCAACCGAAGCCGACGCGTTGCTGCGTCTTACGATACGTCTTACACTTGGCGCATGGCTGACACCGTTACGATCCGCACCGATACGGATACCGAGCACGCCTTGGACGTATTGACCCGAGACGGCACCAATCGCTCGGAGGCGGTCCGTCAAGCCCTCCTGGAGGCGGCGGTACGTCGTGAGCGCCTTACCGAGATGAAGCGCGCCTTCCTGCGCCAGCCCATGCCAGCGCCGGACGGAACCAACCTTGCCGACGACATTGCGCGCGAGCGCGAAGGCCACATCCGTTGATCTACCTGGATTCAGCTGCCGCGGTCAAGCTCGTCCATGCCGAAGCCGATTCTCCCGCCCTCCGCGACTTCCTCGACAAACGCTCCACCATCGAGTGGGTCAGCTCCAGCCTCGTGGAGATCGAGACCTACCGGGCACTGGTCCGGTCCACGGGGCCAGCCGACATGCCCGCAGTTATCAATCAATTCCACGCGCTGCTCGACCTCATCGTCCGCGTCGAGATCGACTCCGGAATTCGCATCCTCGCTCAGACCGTCACCCCACCCACCGTACGCAGCCTTGACGCCATCCACCTGGCCACGGCACTACGGCTGCGCGATCAGCAACGACTGACCTCGTTCGTGACCTACGACAAACGGCTCGCCGAAGCGGCGTCAGCAGCTGGCCTCTCCGTGGACATGCCCACCGCCTGAGGCCGGTCGCCGGTTCGAACTGTGGCTCGGCGTTGATGGAAGGGTCGCCATCAAGCTTCCAGCTGACTTTCCCCGATCCTGCGCCGGAGCAGGTTTTCGGGCATTCCGGGGCAAGGGCGGGGATTCTTGGTCTTGACGCAATGCTCGAAGGCCTCGCGGACGAGCGTGAGCGACTGGGCTTCGGAAAACCTGCGGGTCGCTTTTGCCGGTCGATGCGCGGCTCGGCCACCGAGCCGGTTCCACCACTGGATCACGGCTTCGGCAGACTCCATGAGAGGCTGCGCGACCGCACGCAGGGCGCGACCGGCCACCGAGGCGATTGGCGGTAAGTCATGGCTTGACCCTCAGAACCAAGAAAGGGCCCACTGGAGTGGGCCCTGACCTGCGTAAAAGCTCCCCCGACTGGACTCGAACCAGTAACCTGCCGGTTAACAGCCGGCTGCTCTGCCAATTGAGCTACAGGGGATCGAACGTGTCTGACATCCCGCTCGCGCGGGTTGTCGTGGCGACGGAAGAAACAATACATGACCGACCGCCCTCCCCGCTCGGGAGGGGGCCGACACACCCGGGACGGGCCCCCGGGGGAGGAAAGTCGGGTTGGGCGAATGATCGGGCGTCAGGATGGGTATGGGGTGGTCAGACGCAGAAGCGTCGACTAGTGGAAGGAGCCGCCATGCGCGGAAAGCTCATGTTCATCACGGGTCTCGCGGCGGGCTTCGTCCTGGGCAGCCGTGCCGGCCGGGAGAAGTACGAAGAGATCTCGGCCAACGCCAAGAAGGTGTGGGAGCACCCGACGGTCCAGGAGGCCGCTGGTGTCGCCCAGGCGCAGGCCAACAAGCTGTACACCGAGGGCAAGGACAAGCTGAACCAGTCCAAGCTCGGTGAGAAGCTGCACTCGGCCAGCACGACGCGTTCGACGACGACCAGCACCACGACCAACGACTTCTCCGCCTCGGGCGTGGGCTCGAACAGCACCGGCACCACGTACTAAGACGCAGTTCCCATGGCCCGGCCCACCTCGTGGGCCGGGCCATTGCGCGTTCAGGCGCCGGAGGAGAAAGCCGCGTCGAAGGCCGCGGTGGGGGCGTCGAAGGCCAGGTTGCGGACGAAGGCCAGGGCTTCGGGGGCACCGACCAGGCGGTCCATGCCGGCGTCCTCCCATTCGATGGACAGCGGGCCGGTGTAGCCGATCACGTTCAGGGCCCGGAAGCAGTCCTCCCAGGGCACGTCGCCGTGCCCGGTGGAGACGAAGTCCCAGCCCCGGCGCAGATCGGCCCAGGGCAGGTGGGAGGCCATCCGGCCGCGGCGGCCGTCGCCGGTACGGACTTTCGCGTCCTTGCAGTCGACGTGGTAGATCCGGTCCTGGAACTCGAGGATGAAGTTGACCGGGTCGAGGTCCTGCCAGACGAAGTGCGACGGGTCCCAGTTCAGCCCGAACGCCGGGCGGTGGCCGATCGCGTCGAGGGTGCGGCGGGTGGTCCAGTAGTCGTACGCGATCTCGCTGGGGTGGACCTCGTGGGCGAAACGGACGCCGACCTCGTCGAAGACGTCGAGGATGGGGTTCCACCGGTCGGCGAAGTCCTGGTATCCCCGTTCGATCATGGCCGGCGGCACCGGCGGGAACATCGCGACCGTGTGCCAGATCGACGAGCCGGTGAAGCCGACGACCGTCTTCACCCCCAGTTTGGCCGCGGCCCGGGCGGTGTCCTTCATCCGCTCGGCGGCGCGTTCGCGGACGCCCGCCGGGTCACCGTCACCCCAGATCACAGCCGGGAGAATGTCCTGGTGGCGTTCGTCGATCGGGTGGTCGCACACCGCCTGGCCGACCAGGTGGTTGGAGATCGCGTACACCTTGAGGTTGTGCTTCTCCAGCACCGCGCGCTTGCGGTCGATGTAATCGTCCTCGGCGAGCGCCCGGTCGACCTCGAAGTGGTCACCCCAGCAGGCGATCTCGAGGCCGTCGTAGCCCCACTCGGAGGCGAGCCGGCAGACCTCCTCGAACGGCAGGTCCGCCCACTGGCCGGTGAAGAGCGTGATGGGTCGCGCCATGATCTTGTTTCCCCTGTTCGCGTGGTGACGAAGGGGGTTCCGGGGCCGGCGCGAGGAGCCGGCGGCGGCAGGCCCGTGACGGCGTCGCGGCCGGGCCGGGTCTGCGCCTCCCGGCCGGGCCCGCCGTTCGCGGGAGCACCACCTCGAACTCTAGGTGCGGACCCTGCTGTCAGCAAGAACCGGGGGAGAAAGACCGAGCTCGGCAAGCTCGACGACGCCCTGCGACTCGATGTCGAGATATTCGGTGCCGGGCAGGACCGCGTTCATCAGATGCCGGACCGCCGTACGCCAGATCTCGGTGGTCGCCGTCAGCGGAGCGGGCGGATCGGTGTGCAGCGGTACGCGATGACGGATCCGCCACGGCCCCGGCGGAAGGTCGCGCAGCGCGTCACCGAGGTCCTCGACATAGCCGTCGTCGGGAGTGGTGACCGGTTGCGGGTGCGCCTCGTCGACGTAGGACCGCAGCACCCCGGCGGCGGCGGCCGGTTGCGTGGCCTGCAGCGCGGCGGCCACCTGGACCCTGATCACCGGGATGCCGGCGCCCTTGAGCCGCTCCAGGTAGGCGACCGGGTCCTCCCAGGTGCAGGCGAGGTTGGCCAGGTCGAGGCTGACCCCGAGCCGGTCCTTGTCGAGCCGGGAGAACGCCGCGGCAGCCGAGGCCGATCCGTCGAGTACGTATCCCGGGGCGGGCTGGAAGCCGACCCGTACCGCACGGCCGGTCTGCCAGGCCACCTCGGCGAGCCCGCCGGAGAGCCGGCCCAGCACCCGCGAGCAGGCCTTCTCCTTGGCCTGGTCCCAGCCGTCGCGCTTGCCCAGGCCGATCGTGGTGAGCGCGCCGCGGACCGCGTCGTCGGGGAGCAGATCGACCAGGATCCGCGCGAGGTCGAGCGTGTACTCCAGGCGGGCCGGGCTGCTCCAGTCGGGCAGATCGGAGCCCTCGTCGCCGCCCTCGGCGTAGGGCACTCCGCTCAACGTGACAACCTCGAGCCCGCGGGCGTCGAGTTCGGCACGAAGCCGGGTGCGGGCGCGCCCGTCGATGGCGAGGGCGGCGGCGAGGGTGGGTGGCAGCCAGAGGCTCACCCCGATGGAGTCCACGTCGAGGCGGGCCTCGGACAGGTGTGCCCGGACCTGACCGGCGTAGGCGTCGAGTTGCTCGACGACAGCCGGAAGGTCCCGGGCGGGGCGCAGGTCAGTGCCGTGACTCAGATGGACGACCCGGCCCGAATGGTGGCGCAGACGCATCAGAATCCCTCCTGGAGCGGGGCGTCACCGGTGCATTCGCACGTGCATCGGTTCGTGCTGCGTCCAGTATGGACTAGTTGGCCGCGGATCACCGCTGCCGCCGTGGCGGACCGACGGGATGCCATGACGCCTCCATCCATGGGTTGCCTGCCCTTGGATACGAGCCTCGGCCGCCCACCGGATCAGCGGGCGTACTGGCCGTGCGACGTCCTGACCTCTGCGAACATGATCCATAAAGGGGAATTACATTCATGTAGTCCGATGGTCCTGAGTGGTGTGACCAGGGCGACCATCGGGTGCCTGACAGTCCGATGAAGATACCCTGAGAGCGTTCTCAATGCACTATATGCATACTCGGACATGCACGGGACAGTCACACGTGCGAATGGTCCCCATGCGAATGCACACTGCATTTGCCCGCAGGGGTCACCGGGGGTGCCCGAACGTGCCCGCAGCGATGGGAAGCGCCCGCGAAGGACCACCCGGCCGCGGGAAGAGGGCCGTCCAGGACCGCGCTGCAGCCGACAAATGAGGCCGAGCCGGCGGCACGTGGACCCGGCACGGGGCAGGCCGGGACGGGGCAGGCCGGGACGGGGCAGGCCGGGACGGGGCAGGCCGGGACGGGGCAGGCCGGGACGGGGCAGGCCGGGACGGGGTGACGGCGGGGTGATGGTCTCGTGGGCGGTCTGCCCGGATGCGGGCGTGATGGGGCCGGGACGGCAGTGGCCGGGCCTGGTGCCACGGGAGCTTTCGTCGGTCGTACCGATGAAATGGCGGACCGGCGCCGACCGGGAACCCTGACGGTCGGCGCCGGACCACCGTCCCGCCTGCTGCCTGCCGGCCCGGGGCGCAACCCGGCCGGCCCTCGCGGCAGCAAGCGGAAGCGGAACGAACGGCCGCGTAACGAACGGCCGCGTAACAAACGGCCGCGGGTCAGACGGCCGCGGCCAGTTGGGGTTCGACCTGGACCCAGGCTGCGGAGGCCGCTGAGCGTTCGACCGCGTCCAGGACCAGTTGGACCTGGAGGGCGTCGGCGAAGGACGGGGCCGGGTCCTCGCCGGCCGCGATTGCCGCGATGAGGTCTCGGACCTCGTGGGTGAAGGAGTGTTCGTAGCCGATGGGGTGGCCCGGCGGCCACCAGGCCGACAGGTAGGGATGGTCCGGTTCGGTGACCAGGATGCGGCTGAAGCCCTGTTCGGTGCTGGGCAGCGCGCCGTCGTAGAACTCGAGTTCGTTCATGCGCTCGAAGTCGAACGCGACCGAGCCGAGGGAGCCGTTGAGTTCGACGCGCAGGCCGTTCTTGCGGCCGGTCGCGAAACGGGTCGCCTCGTATGTCGCCACCGCTCCCCCGTCGAGGCGGGCCAGGAACAGCGCCGCATCGTCGACCGTCACCTCGCCGGAGGTCTTGGATCCGTTCAGCAGGGGTCTTTCCCGGACGAACGTCTCGGTGAGCGCGGTGACCGCGGTGATGTGGGTGCCGGTGATGAACTGGGTGAGATCGACGATGTGCGCGCCGATGTCGCCCAGCGCGCCCGAGCCGGCCACGTCCTTGCGGAGCCGCCAGACCAGGGGGAATTCCGGGTCGACGATCCAATCTTGCAGGTAGACCGCGCGGATGTGCCGGACCGTGCCGATCCGGCCGGCCGCCACCAGCCGGCGCATGAGTTCGACGGCCGGGACCCGGCGGTAGTTGAACGCGCACATCGAGCGGATGCCCCGGCTCTGCGCCGCCGCGGCCGCCGCGGCCATGTCGCGGGCCTCGGCTACGGTGTTGGCCAGCGGTTTCTCGCAGAGGACGTGTTTGCCGGCGGCCAGTGCGGCGATGGCTATCTCCGCGTGGGTGTCGCCGGGGGTGCAGATGTCGATCAGGTCGATGTCGTCGCGGGCGACGACATCGCGCCAGTCGGTGGCGTGCGACTCCCAGCCCAGCTTGGCGGCCGCCGTGGCGGCCCGCTGGTCGTCGCGGCCGGCCACCACCGACATCCGTGCCGACAGCGGCAGGTCGAACGCATGGTTGACGGTCCGCCAGGCCTGTGAGTGCGCGGCGCCCATGAACGCATGGCCGACCATGCCGACTCTCAGCTGCCCCATCGTGATCTCCGTTCGGTGAGCGTCAGAAACCGAGCTTGGCGTACTGAGCTGCGTTCTCCTTGGTGATCGTCTCGGAGGCGAGGGTGATCTCCTTGGGGACCTCCAGCTCAACCAGGTCCGACATGCCCTTGCCCTGGCCGATGAGCCGGGCGAGGGAGATCGCGGACGAGGCCATCGACGGGCTGTACGTGACCGTCGCCTTGAGCACGCTGGTGTCCGCGATGATCTGGTCGATGGCCTGCTTCGACCCGGCGCCGCCGACCATGATGAATTCCTTGCGGCCCGCCTGGTTGGCCGCGGCGAGCACGCCGATGCCCTGGTCGTCGTCGTGGTTCCAGAGCGCGTCGAGTTTCGGCAGGGCCTGCAGCAGCTCGGTCGCGGCGCGCTGCCCGGTGTCGGCGGTGAACTCGGCCGGGCGGCGGTTGGCGACCTTGAAGCCGTACACGCCGAGCGCCTCGTTGAAGCCGGCCGAGCGTTCCTGGGTCAGCTCCAGCGAGTCGATGCCGGGGATCTCGCCGATGATCGGGTTGGTGATGTTCTTGGCCTTGAGCTGCTCGCCGATGTAGGTGCCGGCGGCCAGGCCCATACCGAAGTTGTCACCCTTGATCTGCAGCCGGTAGGCACCACGGTCCGGGAACGCCCGGTCCAGGTTGATCACCGGGATGCCGGCCCGCATGGCTTCCAGGCCGACCGCGTTGAGCTCCTTGCCGTCGTGTGGCAGCAGCACGATGACGGTGGGCTTCTGGGCGATCAGGGTGGAGAGCGCGGCGCGCTGGGCGGCGGCGTCGGTCCCGGCCTCGACGCTGCGGAACTCCACGTCGGAGTACGCGGCGGCCTGCGCCTTGGCGTTGTTGGTGATCGCGGCGACCCAGCCGTGGTCGGCGCCCGGTGCGGAGAAGCCGATGACGACCTTCTCGCCGGAGGCGGCGTTCGGGTTGGCCTCGGTGTCCTTGTTGGTGTTGATCTGGGTGTTCTCGGTGGGGGCGTTGCTGGTGCAGGCGGTGAGCAGGGCACCGGCGCCGACGGCGGCGCCGCCGAAGAGGATGCGACGACGGGACAGATCGTTCATCGTATTTCTCCCAGGGTCGACCAGGCGGCCCATGGGGTCGCCTGACTTTTTCAACAAGATCAGGAGCTGGACTTGCGTCCGAGGAGCTGGGTGAGAGAGCGGTAGCGGAACTGCTGCAGGAGCACGGCCGCGACGATGATGCCGCCCTTGACCATGTTCTGGACCTCGGTGGAGAGGTTGTTGATCGCGAACAGGTTGGTGATGGTGGAGAAGACGAGCACCCCGAACAGGGCGCCGATGATGGTGCCGCGGCCACCGCTGAGCAGGGTGCCCCCGATGATCGCGGCGGCGATCGCGTCGAGTTCGTAGAGGTTCGCCATCGCGGCCTGGGCGCTGGTCGCCTGTGAGGTGAGCATGATCGCCGCGATGCCGCAGCAGAGGCCGGAGAGCGCGTACAGCAGCACGGTGTGCAGCCGCACGTTGATGCCGGCGAGCCGGGCCGCCTCGGGGTTGCCGCCGACGGCGACCGTGCGCCGGCCGAACGTGGTGCGGTTGAGCAGGACCCATCCGGCGGCCACGACCAGGGCCAGGATGATCACCAGCATCGGCACCCCGAGGATCTTGGTGCTGGCGATGCCGTTGATCGTGCTGTCCGCCGAGACCTGGGTCTGCTTGCCGGAGATCTGCGCGGCGAGACCGCGCGCGGCCACCATCATGGCCAGGGTGGCGATGAAGGGCACCAGCCTGCCGTACGAGATGAGCACCCCGTTGATGAGTCCCACCACGACCCCGACCAGCAGGGCGGTGAAGATCATCCCGAACGTGCCGTAGCTCTGGGTGGCGAGCGTGGTGGACCAGACACCGGCCACCGCGATGATCGCGCCCACCGACAGGTCGATGCCGCCGCCGATGATCACGAACGTCATGCCGACGGTGACGACCCCGATCGCGGAGGCCTGCTGCAGGATCGTCCAGATGTTGTTGGTGACCCAGTTCGCGTCGCCGTACAGCTCCGGGCGGGTGACCGCACCGATGATCACCAGGATCACCAGGACGCCGACCAGCCCGAGGTTGCGGCGGACCGGGTCGGCCGCGTCGCCCCTCCACCACGTTGCCTGCCACCACGGTGTCGCGGTGTTCGGCGCCGGCTGCGGGGAGTCGACGTGCTTCGGTCTGGTGCTCTGATCCGTCATAGCTGAGCCTCCCCTTCCATGAGGGACCCCGCCATCACGAGGTCCAGAACCGTGGCTTCGTCGATCTCCCCCGCCGGTGCTTCGTGGATCAACCGGCCCTCGCGCATGACCAGCACCCGGTCGGCGAGGCCGAGCACCTCGGGGACCTCGCTGGACACCAGCAGCACACCCACGCCGCCCGCCGCGAGATCCTGGATGACCTGGTACAACTCGGCCCGGGCGCCGACGTCCACGCCCCGGGTCGGTTCGTCGAGCAGCAACAGCTTCGTGCCGCCCAGCAGCCAGCGGCCGACCACCACCTTCTGCTGGTTGCCGCCGGACAGCGTGCGCACCGCCCGGTCCACGTTGCGGGGACGCAGTTCCAGCTGGTCGGCCGTCTTCAGGGCCGCCGCGCGTTCCTTGCCGGTGTCGGTGAATCCGCCCCGGGCATAGCCGGAGAACGACGAGAGCGTCATGTTGCGGTAGATCGGCTCGTCGAGCAGCAGCGCCTGGCTCTTGCGTTCCTCGGGCGCCATGCCGATGCCGGCTCTGACCGCGGCACCGATCGAGCTGATCCGCTTGCCGTTCAGGGTGACGGTGCCGCGGTCCGCCCGCCGCGCCCCGAAGATCGTCTCGAGCAGCTCTGAGCGCCCCGAGCCGACCAGCCCGGCGATGCCGACGATCTCCCCCGCCCGCACGGTCAGCGCGGCATCCTCGAACTCACCCGCCCGGCTCAGGCCCTCCACCTGCAACAACGGCTCAGGTTGGGAGGTCGCTGCGACGCGGGGCGGGAAGACGTACTCGATGGTGCGCCCGGTCATCCGGCTGACGAGTTCGCGCGTCGGGGTGTCGCGGGCGGGCAGGTTCGCCGCGGTGGTGCGGCCGTCCTTGAGGACGGTGACCCGGTCGCCGATGTCGCGGATCTCCTCCATCCGGTGCGAGATGTAGATGACCGCGATGCCGTGCGAGGTCAGCTCCCGGATGATCCGGAACAGGTTCTCCACCTCGTCGTGCGCGAGCACCGCGCTGGGCTCGTCCATCACGATCAGCTTCGCGTCGTGCGACAGCGCCCGCGCCATGCTGACGATCTGCTTGCCCGCGGCCGGTAGCGACCGGACCAGGCGGCGCGGCGGGATCTGCGGGTGCCCGAGCCGGGCCAGGATCTCGCGGGTACGGGCGGCGGTCCCGCGTCGTCGCAGAAAACCCGCGCGGCTGCTCTCGTGACCGAGGAACGCGTTCTCCGCCACCGACAGGTCGTCGACGAGGTCGAGCTCCTGGTAGATGGTGGCGATCCCGGCCCGCATCGCGGCCTGGGGGCTGGCCGGCGCGAACGGCTCGCCCTGCCACATGATGGTGCCCTCGTCGGCCTGGTGCACCCCGGCCAGCACCTTGATCAACGTGGACTTGCCGGCGCCGTTCTGGCCCAGCAGGCAGTGCACCTCGCCCTCGCGGACCTCGAGCTCGACACCGTCCAGTGCCCGTACGCCGGGGAACGTCTTGGCGACGCCGCTGAGCTGCAGAACAACCGTGGGCTCGGTCATGATGCCTGCTCGAACGCGGTGTCGCTGGCCAGCACGGCGGCACCGGTGACACCGGCCCGCGCGCCGAGTTCACTGAGGACCACGGGCAGGTTGCCGGTCGCCAGCGGTAACGAACGCCGGTAGACGATGCTGCGGATCTCCGCGAGCAGGATGTGACCCAGCTGGGCGAGCCCGCCCCCGATGACGATCATCGACGGGTTCGAGAAGCTGACCAGCGTGGCGAGCACCGCGCCGACCCGGCGACCGCCGTCGCGGATCAACCGGATGCAGGTCACGTCCCCCTCCGCGGCCCCCTCGGCCACGTCGCGGGCGCCGAGGGCCTTGTTGGCGGCGAGGCGTTCGGCCAGGGCCGGGGACTCCCCGCTGCGGGCCGCGGCGAGCGCGTCGCGGGCCAGGGCGGCGCCGCTGAACAGCGCTTCCAGGCAACCGGCGTTGCCGCACGAACACATCGGCCCCTGCGGATCGACCTGGATGTGCCCGATGTCGCCGGCGCAGCCGTCCACCCCCCGGTACACATCGCCGCCGAGGTGGATACCGCAGCCGATGCCCGTACCTATCTTCACGAAGAGGAAGTCGTCCACCGAGTGGGCGACCCCGCCGTGCCGCTCCCCGATCGCCATGATGTTGACGTCGTTGTCCACGACCGCCGGGCAGCCGTGCTCGCGGGTCAGCAGCTCGCGCAGCGGATAACGGTCCCAGCCGGGCATGATCGGCGGCGAGACCGGGACACCGTCACGGAAACTGACCGGGCCGGGCACGCCGATCCCCACCGCGTCCAACTTCTCGTACGCGCCGTCGGTGCGCGCTTTCGCCAGCAGTTCGTTGATCCGGTGCAGGATCGCTTTCGGCCCGGACCGGATGTCGGTGCTTTCCCGGTACGCGGCGACGGGCTCCAACCGCCCGTTGGTCACCTCGATGTCGATGGAACTCGCGCCGAGGTCGACGGCGGCGAACCGCAGCCGGGGGTTCAACTCGACCAAAGTGGAGCGTCGGCCGCCCCGCGAGGCGGCCATCCCGGCCTCGGCGATGTAGCCGCCGGCGACGAGTCGTTCGACCTCGGCGAGCAGTCGCGGGCGGGTCAGACCGAGGCGGTCACCGAGCTCGGCACGCGAGATCGGACCCTCGTCCCGCAGCAGACGGAGCAGACGATGGTGGGGGGCGTCGACGACATGCACGGGTACCTCCGGCCGTTCACACCGCCGAAACGGAACGGTGTCACGCCCGTCACACTAGGTCCCTTCCGCCTCACTAGTCCATACCTTCTCGATGATCCCCGCCAACTTTTGTCTTGAGAGGCAAAAGTGTCCTATCGCTCCGTACGCAGGCGGCTATCGCTCCGCGCACCGGCGGCTATCGCTTCGTACGCAGGCGGCTATCGCTTTGCGAGCGGGCCGCTATCGCTTCGTGCGCAGGCCGTCCAGGGCCAGGGCCAGCACCCGGTCCCGCTGGCCATCGTCCACAAAGGCCGCCGAGGTCAGGCCGGAGACCAGGCGCAGCACGTCGTCGAACGCGACATCCGCGCGCACCTCACCGGCCTCCTGCGCCCGCGCCATGAGCGGTTCGCCGGCCGCGTACATCGCCGCACGGCAGGACCGGAACATCTCCGACTCGCGGTTGAGCGCCTCGATGATGGCCCGCTTGGTGACGACATACTCCACAAAACGCTGCAGCCAGGCGGTCAGCGCCTCCCACGGCGGCAGTGTCGCCACGGCCTCGGCCACGTCGCCCAGCTGGTTGATCTCCTCCACGTAGACACTCTCGAAGAGGTCCTTGCGCGTGGGGAAGTTGCGGTAGAGCGTCCCGATCCCGACGCCGGCGCGCTTCGCGATGTCCTCCAGCGAAGCCTCGGTGCCCCCCTCGGCAAAAGCTTCCCGCGCGGCGACAAGCAGAGCGTCGAAGTTTCGGCGCGCGTCAGCCCGCTGCGGACGGCGAACCGTAGCGGCCACCCGCACCCTCGCCGACACCGTTGGCTCGGTCACGTTATCCACCTCACACTCCCGCCCCTTGCTAACCGGAGGCACACCTCCGCTAATGTGGAGGCATGCCTCGACTTTATCATCGCTCACCGCGGGCCACGTTCGCGGTGCTCGCGGCGGCCGCCGCCGCCTTCTCGTTGATGCAGTCGCTGGTCACGCCGGTGCTGCCGACGATCCAGCAGGACCTGCACACCACCCCGGGCACCGTGACCTGGGTCCTCACCGCCTGGCTGCTCTCGGCGTCGGTCGCCACCCCGCTGATGGGCCGGATCAGCGACATGCTCGGCAAGGACCGCACGCTGCTGGTCGCGCTCGCCGCGATCGCCGTCGGCTGCCTGCTCGCCGCACTCGCGCCGAACGTCGGCGTGCTCATCACCGCCCGCGTCGTCCAGGGTCTCGGCGCCGCCGTCTTCCCCGTCTCGTTCGGCATCATCCGCGACGAGTTCCCGCCCGCCCGGGTCACCTCGGCGGTCGGTGTCCTCGCCGCCGTCATCGCCACCGGCAGCGGGTTCGGCATCGTGCTGGCCGGCCCGATCGTGGGCGCCCTCGACTGGCGCTGGTTGTTCTGGATCCCCATGGTCGTGGTCATCGGCGTCGGCATCCTGGCCTGGCGCGTCGTGCCGGCCTCGCCCGTGCGCACCCCTGGACGGGTCAACTGGCTCTCCGCCGTGCTGCTCTCCGGCTGGCTCGTCGCTCTGCTGCTCCCGTTGAGCAAAGCGACCGCGTGGGGCTGGAGCTCCGGTCGTACCCTCGGATTGTTTGCTGTGGCAGTGGTCTTCTTCGCCGCCTGGTTCGCCGCCGAGGTCCGCTCGGCCAACCCCCTGATCGACATGCGGATGATGCGGCTGCACGCGGTCTGGACCACCAACCTGGTCGCGCTGCTCTTCGGCGCCGCGATGTTCGGCGTCTTCGCGTTCGTGCCCCAGCTCGTCCAGGTGCCGGCGGTCTCCGGCTACGGTTTCGGCGCCGACATCACCGGCGCCGGCCTGCTGATGCTGCCGATGCTGGTGGCCATGGCGGTGTTCGGCTCGCTCAGCGGCCCCCTCACCCGGTGGGCCGGCAGCAAGGCCCAGCTGCTCTGGGGAGCCGGGCTCAGCACGCTCGCCTGCCTCTCCTTCGCGCTCAACCACGACGAGAAGTGGGCGGTCGCGGTCGCCGGCGCGGTCTTCGGCATCGGCCTGGGCCTGGTGTACTCCTCGCTGATCAACTTGATCGTCCAGGCGGTCCCGCCGCACCAGACCGGCACGGCGAGCGGCATGAACACCAACATCCGCACGGTCGGCGCGTCCATCGGCACGGCCGTGGTCAGCGCGATCGTCACCAGCCATCCCGGTGCGCAGGGCCTCCCGGCCGAACGCGGCTACACGCTGGCGTTCCTGGTCCTGGCTGCGGCGGGGGCGGCGGCTTTCGCGGTCGCGCTGCTGGTCCCGGCGGCCCGGCGCGCTGTCGCCCCGGAGCCGGCCGTTCTCCCGGAGCTCACCCCGGTCGAGGTCTGAACCGGTCTTTCGACAGCGACGCGGGGGGGGGGGGGGGCCCCCCCCCCCGCCGGGGGGGGGGGGGGGGGGCCCCGGCGGGGGGGGGGGGGGCGGCGCGCGGGGCCCCGATTATGTGGCAGACGTTAGGGTT
>NZ_JBITDZ010000003.1:0-92852 GCF_044454705.1 Actinoplanes sp. NPDC051494 | reverse complement strand
ACGTCCCCCCCCCCCCCCCCCCCCCCCCCCCCCCCCCCCCCCCCCCCCCCCCCCCGCCCGCCCCCCCCCCCCCCCCCCCCCCCCCCCCCCCCCCCCCCCCCCCCGCCGGTGCCGGTTGTGCGGCCGCCCTGGCGGCGGCGTTCGTCAGTTCGTGCTGAGACCCTTTTCGCTGCCCTTCTTGAGCTTGCGGTCGTCGCGCAGCTGCAGGAACGGCTCGTCGTCCGGGTCGTGACCGGCGGCGATGGCCCGGCCGCGTTCCAGCTCGGCATCGAGTTCGGCACCCAGCATGATCGCCATGTTCGAGATCCAGAGCCAGACCAGGAACGCGATGACACCACCCAGGGTCCCGTACGTCTTGTTGTAGTTGGCGAAGCTCGCCAGGTAGAGCGCGAACGCGCCGGAAGCGAGCACCCACAGCACGACGGCGAAGATGCCACCCGGGCTGACCCAGCGGAAACCACCGGTCCTGGCGTTCGGGGAGGCCCAGTAGAGGATCGCGAACATCAGACTGATCAGCAGAATGAGGACCGGCCACTTGGCGATGTTCCACGTCGTGACCGCCGCGGAGCCCAGGCCGATGGTGTCGCCGACCGCCTGGGCCAGGTCACCGGTGAAGACCACGATCACGGCGGACAGGATCAGCAGGATGCCGACCACCGCGGTGACACCGACCCGGATCGGCAGCGTCTTCCAGATCGGCCGGCCCTCGGGGACGTCGTAGATCGCGTTCGAGGCCCGCATGAACGCGGCGGTGTACCCCGAGGCCGACCAGAACGCGGCGAGCAGACCGACGATGGCGGCCAGGCTCGCGGTGCCGGAATCGGAAACCTGACCGAGCACCTGGTTGACCAGGTCCTGGATCTGCGGCGGCGCGACATCGTTGAGCGTGTCCTGGACGGTCTGCTTGCCGTCGTTGCTCAGCAGACCGAGAACCGACACCAGGACCAGCGCGCCCGGGAAGATCGACAGCACGCCGTAATAGGTGAGCGCGGCCGCCCAGTCGCTGATGTTGTCCTCGGAGAACTGCTTGAACGTACGCTTCAGCGCCGCCCAGATCCCCTTGCCGTGCAGCTTCGCGGGGCTGCTCGGGCCGTCTTTCGGACCGGGGGCGTCGAGGTTCACGTCGTCCTTGCTCTCGCCTGTCCGCGTCGTGTTCGTCGCTTCCAGGTCGTAGCTGCGCTCCCCGGCTTCCCGGGCGGCCTTGTCGTCCTTGTCGTGCGCCGCATGGTCGGCTTTACGCAGAAGTTTCATGAGCGATCTCCTTCCAGGGGCGCTACGGGTCCAACCGGCCGTTACGCGTCCCGGCCTGCAGTCGTGATGCCCGCCCCGCCGCGTCTCTAACCTCCTTCACCCCAGCAGACGTACAGCGATCACCCAGGTCAGCGCCGCGGAAGGCCACGTACAAGCTCTGCGGACGGCCTGCGGGCGAGCGGACCACCGGGCCGGCCACGCTTGCGCAGGTCCAGCGCGTATTCCGGTGGTGGACCCGCGGCTATTGCAACCGGCCTCCCCGGCCCACCGCGTGGTACCTGGAGCTGCAGACCCGCAACGCGCAGCGCTTGGCGTCGAGCATCGAGTCCGCCTGGCTCGCCCTGATCCTCGCGGACTGCCTCGCCGTATCCCTCCCGGGTGGGGAGCTTGCTGGTCTTCACCGACCGGCGGCAGCTGCCCGCCACCTCGGACGCTCTGCGGGGCGGCGGGTGGCTGGCGCTCAGGTCGTAGTAACGCCACAACTGCGGCGTGAGCTATGGCATCAAATCCCGGCCCAGGTCCGCAGCGCCGTCGAAGAACGAACGGGACCGGTCGCCGAGGCAGAGACGGTCGGGGCCGGCTCGATCACCGATCTCGTGACCACGAAGAACTTCCTCATCGACCAGCAGAACATCACGGTGGTGGACTGGTCGATGCCCTGCCGAGGCACGTCGTGGATCGATCCCGCCCTGATGGTCGTCCGGCTCATCCGCGCCGGCCACGCCACCGAACAAGCCGAGCGCTGGGCGACCCTTGGGCATGGACGGTGGCTGTGTCGAGCCAGGCGGCCGTGAAGCCCAGTACTCGATGCCGATCGTGAACCAATGAATGCGGTCAGCTCAACGGCCGCCATAGGGGTCTGCCTGCGGCTCGTATGGAGCTGAGCACCGCCAGGCCGATCAGCACGACGACCATGGCCGTGGAATACGAGGCAACCCGTCCGTCGGTACCCCGGCTACTTCAGCAGCAGGCCGCTCATCCGGCGGCCGGCGACGAACAGGCCGATCGCGAACAGGACCAGCAGGTACGCGACGTCGACGAGCTGGAACCAGCCGAGCGCGTCCAGACAGATCGCCCGGGTGAGGTCGACCGCCCGGTAGAGCGGGGTGAACTCCACCAGCCAGCGCAGGGCGGTGGGGTAGGACCCGGCCGGGACGAACGTGCCGGAGAAGAGGAACAGGGCGAACTGGACCGAGACCACGATGTCGAAGTCCTGCCAGCTCTTCATGTACGTGGACAGGGCCATGCCCGCGCCGCCGAACGCGAACCCGATCAGGATGGTGGCCAGGAACGCGAGCACCGCGCGGGGGGCCGTGGTCAGGTCCATCACGACCATGACGATGAGGAAAGCCGCCGCGTAGATGCTGCCCCGGATCATGGCCCAGGCCAGCTCCCCGAGCGCGATCTCCATCGGCTTGACGGGGGTCGCGAGCATCCCGTCGTACAGCTTCATGAATTTCATCTTGCCGAAGAAGTTGAACGTGGTCTCCGAGAGCGCGCCGGTCATGGCCGAGGCCGCGAGCATGGCCGGGGCGACGAAGGACGCGTAGGCCACCGCCCGGCCGTCCGGGAGCGTGAGATCGCCGACCAGCGTGCCGACGCCCACCCCGATCGAGAAGAGGTAGAGCACCGGTTCGAGGAAACCGGAGAACATCACCAGCCAGTACGTCCAGCGCAGGGTGGCCACGTTGCGTTCGACCACCGAGCCGGAGCGTCGGCCCGCGCCCTCGAAGGCGATGAGGCGGGGCAGGACGAAGGTCACCACGTCAGACCACGAGCCGTCGACGGAACTGCCGCAGGGCGAGCACCCAGCCCACGCCCACCCACAACGCGAGATAGAGCAGGTGCCAGGCGGCCGGCCAGGACGGGGCGACGCCCAGCGTGGCCGCGCGGCTCAGGTCGACGGCGTGCCAGAGCGGGAACGCGTACGCGATCCATCGCAGGACCTCCGGGAGGGACTCGACCGGGAAGAAGACTCCCGAGAACAGGGACATCGGGATGACGCCGAGGCGGTGCAGCACCGCCAGATAGCTGTCGGTGCGGATGGTCGCCGCGAACGCGAACGTCGGCGTCGCGACCGCGAGGCCGACCAGCGCCGCGATCGGCAGGGTGGTCAGCGCCCACCAGGAGTGCATCGTGCCGAACGCGGCGGCGACGGCCAGGAACGCCCCCGCGGTGATCAGGGTGCGCACGACGACGAACAGCAGGTTGCCGTCGAGGATGTCGGACACCCGCAGCGGCCCCGCGGCCTGGGCGTAGAAGTTGCGCTGCCAGTTGAAGCCACCCAGCACCGGCCAGGTGGACTCGCCGACCGCGACCTGCATGGCCGTCGACGCGATCAGGCCGGGGACCATCCAGTCCAGATAGGGCACCCCGTCCACGCCGCCGGTGACGTAGGCCCCCACGCCCACGCCGAAACCGAGCATCGTGAGCAGCGGCATCACGAACGAGGACAGCACGCTGCCCCGCCACACCCGGCGATACATGACCAGGTGATACTCCAGCACGTAACGGGTCATCTCAGTCCACCAGCGTCCGGCCGGTCAGGTGCAGGAAGACGTCCTCGAGGCTGCTGCGGCGGACCAGCACCCCGGCCGGGGACAGGGCCCGGCCGTGCACCTCGGACACCGCCGCGTCGCCGTCGTGGACATAGAGCAGGATGCGGTCGGGGAGGATCTCGAGGCGCTCACCGATGCCGTCGAGCTTGTCGGCGAACGGCTCCTGGGACTCCGCGGCGAACCGCAGCTCCACGACCTCACGGGTGGAATACCGGTCGATCAGGGCGCGGGGTGAGCCCTCCGCGACGATCTTGCCGGCGTCCATCACCACGAGCCGGTCGCAGAGCTGCTCGGCCTCGTCCATGTAGTGCGTGGTCAGCACGAGGGTGACGCCCTGCTGCTTCAGCCGGAACAGCCGCTCCCAGACCAGGTGCCGGGCCTGCGGGTCGAGACCCGTGGTGGGCTCGTCGAGCAGCACCACCTCCGGCTCGTTCACCAGCGCGCGGGCGATGGTCAGCCGCCGCTTCATGCCGCCGGACAACGGTTCCACCTTGCTGTCGGCCCGCTCGGTGAGCTGCACGAAGTCGAGCAGCTCGTCGGCCCGGGCCCGGGCGACCTTGCGCGGGATACCGAAGAAACGGGCATACGTCGTCAGGTTCTCCCGGACGGTGAGATCCAGATCCAGGTTGTCCAGCTGCGGGCACACGCCGAGCCGGGCCCGGATCTTCGTGCCGTCGGTCAGCGGATCCATGCCGAGGATCCGCAGCACCCCACCCGACGGCGGGGAGACACAGCCGATCATGCGCATGGTCGAGCTCTTGCCCGCGCCGTTGGGCCCGAGGAAGCCGAACGCCTCGCCGGATGCCACATCGACGTCGATGCCGGCGACGGCGGTGAAGCCTTCGAACCGTTTGACCAGCCCGCGGGCGTGAATGAGAGTCACTGCCCGACCCTAACCAGAGGGTCTGACAAAAACGACGTAGTTATAGGGGAGGCGCGGTGGCTTCCTGCGCGGACGCGACCAGGATGTCGGTGGCCTCCACGACCGGATCGGCGTCGACCGCGGTTCGCGCGTCGTACCGCACCGACCAGGTCAGACCGTCCACACCGCTGACCCGCCGCGCGACGACCCGGACACCGCCGTTGGGCGGCAACGGATGATGCGACGTGTACGCGACGGAGCGCGTCACCCGGGTGCGTACCTGATCCGGCAACTCCCCCGGCTCCAGCAGCAGGAACCCGATGAGCGGGGCGTCCACCAGCACCACATAGCCGTTGCGCTCGTGCGCCACCTCGGCCGGGGTGATCACCAGCTCCCGCCCGGACCACGCCGCCTTGTGGATCTCGTGCCACCCGAGCCGCTTGCCGTCCGGCAGCCACAGGCCACGGTTCGTGGCGACCAGCACCGCACCGCCGTCGAGGGCGGCCCAGCTGAGCACGCGCTCCTCGGCCTCCAGCGGCGGCGTACGGTCGGCGGGGAGCTTCGGACGACGCCGGAAGAGCTTGATCACAATGCACCTGCTGCCTGGTCGCGCAGCGCGCGGGCGTGCTGCTCGAGCGAGAAGAGTTCCCCGGCGAGAGCCAGGTATTCGTCCTTGTGGGCCACCGGGTTGATCCGCTGCACCTTGGACTTCAGATCCTTGATCCGGGTGGTAACTGCACCCAGCTGCAGGCGTGCAAGCTGCTTCGAGACGTAATAGAGATCAACTTCGCCATCTAGGCGCAGCTCCTCCACTGCGAGCTCGCTGATAAGAGCTTTCGCGGCAATGTCATCACACGCGTCCCGGACGCCTTCAATCCAGACGGCGCCAGCAAGTCCCTTCACTGCACCACCGGCACCCGCAACCGCCAGCCTTACAGACCGATATATAGGATTTTGGTACATATCGACCTCGATTGCATCAAACATTGCTCCAGCGAGGACCGGATATTGCAATGCTAGCTTCAGGACTTCCCGCTCCACTCTTGTCTGAAGACTTTCTGTTTCCAATGCTGGCTTGCGTGGATTCTCAATCTGAGCACCAGTGCGCCGATCGGCAGCCTTCAACACCTCTCGCGCTTCCTCTGGGTCAACGCCGATGATTTGACTCAGTTGCCGCAGGTATTGCTCTCGTAGATCCCATCTACGCAGCTGAAGCATGAAGTCCGTTGTTGCTCGGAGAGCATTAGAACGCCCTTCAGCGGTATCCAAGTCATAGCGTCCAGCAATACTGCGCAATGCATAGGTAAGGAGCGGCTCACGGCCCGCAACTAGATCCCGGACAGCTAGGTCACCTCGAGCTAGTCGCAGTTCACACGGATCCATGCCGCCCGGACTAACTGCCACAAAGGTCTGCGTGACAAACCGCTGATCTTCAGAAAAAGCCCTCATTGCAGCTTTCTGTCCCGCAGCATCGCCATCGAAAGTGAAAATAATCTCTCCACCAAAAACATCGGCATCCATGAGGAATCGACGCAGCACTCCAATGTGTTCTACTCCAAAGGAGGTACCGCACGTAGCCACTGCGGTCAGGACACCGGCTTCATGGCACGCCATGACATCGGTATAGCCTTCGACAATAACCGCCTGGCTTTGCTTCGCCATCGGCTTCTTCGCGAGGTCAATACCGTAAAGCACGTGACTCTTTTTATAGAGAGGAGTCTCGGGTGTATTCAAATATTTGGGGCCATCATCATCGTCAAACAACTTTCTGGCCCCGAAGCCAATTACATCACCAGACAGATCGCGAATAGGCCACATCAGGCGCCGCCTAAAGCGATCAATGAGTGAACCAGACCGTGATGGCTTGGCCAAGCCGCCTACAGTCAGATCGTCCGCGCTAAACCCTTTTTGAAGCAAGTGCTTGGTTAAGAGATCCCAACCCTCAGGCGCAAAACCACAACCATACTTTTCGGCAGTAGCTCGCCCAAAACCGCGCTCAGCCAAGAATTGACGGGCAGGTCGAGCATGCGCTTTCCCGAGCTGGCTGGCGTAGAAATCAGCAGCCGCAGCATGTGCGGCGATCAAGCGTTGTCTCTGACCAGGCTGCTGACGCGCTACCCCGCCACCTTGGAAGCCGTTTTCTTCATATCGAAGCTGAAGACCGGCTTTGGTGGCAAGCCTCTCTAGCGACTCCACGAAAGTTAGGTGCTCAGCATCCATCAAAAACTTTATAGCGTCTCCGCCTACCCCACAGCCATGACAGAAAAACACGCCGCGAGCAGGAGAGACGGTGAAGGACGGGGTCTTCTCGTCATGGAAAGGGCACAGGCCCTTGAGGTTGCCGCCGCCCGCCGAGCGCAGCGTCACGGTCTCGCTGATGATGTCCGCGATCGAGGTCCGGTCGCGGACCAGCGCGATGTCTTCGTCCTTGACCCTGCCCGCCACGGCTACATACTGCCTCGCGTCAGCCGTCGCCTGCCACGAGGGTCCGGTGCCAGGCGACCGCGGCCGGGTCGGTGAGCGAGGCGACCTGGTCGACCACCACGCGTAGCCGGCCCGCGTCGTCCGAGGCAGCGTGCCACATCTCCCGGAACATGGGGTCGAGACGGTCCGGGCCGCGCCGGGCGAGTTCGGTCACGAGGGTGGTGAGGATCTCGCGCTGCTGCTCGTACCAGTGTTCGGCCGCGCGGGCCCGCATCACGTAGCGCAGTGCCATCCCCTTGAGGAGGGCGCACTGATTACGCACCGTGCGGGGCACGACGAGGTCGGCGGCGTAACGGCGGACCGGTTCGCGGTCGTGGCGGCTGCTGGTGGCACCGACCGCGGAGGCGACGAACCGGCCGGTGAGCACGCTGGTCATCCGTTTGAGGGCGGCCTGGGCGCGGTAGGTGCCGTCGTACCCGGCGACGGCGATGACGAGTTCGTCGGCGAGCAGCAGGTCGAGGGCCTCGCCCAGGTCGGCGGCGGTCTCGTCGGAGTAGGTGGCCGCGACGTCGGCGCACAGTTCGGCGCGTTCGCCGGGGTCGTCGAGCAGGGGGCGCAACGTGAGGTAGCCGCCGTGCACCCCGTCCTCCACGTCGTGCACGGAGTAGGCGACGTCGTCGGCCCAGTCCATGACCTGCGCTTCCAGGCACTTGCGTTCGCCGGGTGGGGCGGTTTCGCGTACCCAGGTGAAGGCCGGCAGATCGTCGGGGTAGTAACCGAACTTGCGGTCGTGGCCCCGGCGGGGCCAGGGGTATTTGCAGGCGGCGTCGAGTGACGCGCGGGTGAGGTTGAGGCCGGCTCCCTCGACCTTGGCCTCGAGGCGGGTGAGCACGCGCAGGGTCTGTGCGTTGCCCTCGAAGCCGCCGCAGGGTTCGGCGATCACGTGCAGGGCGGCCTCGCCGTTGTGGCCGAACGGGGGGTGGCCGATGTCGTGGGCCAGCCCGGCCACGTCGACGACGTCGGGGTCGCAGCCGAGCCGGGAGCCCATCTCGCGGGAGATCTGGGCGACTTCCAGGGAGTGGGTGAGCCGGGTGCGCAGGAAGTCGTCGGATCCGGCGGTGTGCACCTGGGTCTTGGCGGCGAGGCGCCGGAAGCCAGCCGAGTGCAGCACCCGGGCCCGGTCCCGTTCGAACTGGGTGCGGCCGTACCCGCTGTCCTTGGCGGGTTCGGCTACCCAGCGTTCAGCGTCCCGCGACATGGATCAACCCTAGGGCCACGATTGAGTAAGCGTGATGGATCTTACTAAGGCTGTGTCGATGCTCGCCGATGAGGTTTACGTGAAAATCGGGACACGGCTGGTCACCATGGCAGTTATCGGTATCGCCTCGGTGGTGCTGGTCGGCAGTGCCGCTGAGTGGGGCACGTCGCACCAGGACACGGCGACCGGTGACATCGCCACGATCAGCGACGGCATGAGCCGTCAGTGGAACGCCGACATGATGCACGACGGGTTGCGGGCCGACGTGATGTCGGCGATGTACGCGACGACCGCCGCCCAGCGCACGACGTTCGCCGTCGACGAGGTCGGCGAGCACGTCGAGACGCTGGTGACGAATTTCGACGCGGCGGCGAAGACGGCTTCGGGCGCGCTGGCCGAGCGCTATGCGAAGGCCCGGCCGGAGGTGGTCGCGTACGGGGACGCCGCCGAGGCCATCGTGGCACTCGCCGCGACCGATCATGCCGCGGCGGTGGCGCAGCTGCCCGCTTTTCTCGACAAGTTCGCGGCGCTGGAGGAGGAACTCGGCGCCATCGACGACGCCATGTTGCAGGCGGTCGCGGACGCGACCGCGGCGGGCCGGGAGGCCGGCCGGACGAGCAACTGGCTGATCCTGGCCGCGGGTCTGCTGGGGGCGTTGCTGACCGCGATGGTGGCCGTACTCACCCTGCGTGCGGTGCGCCGGCCGCTGGCGCAGATGCTGACGTCGCTGCGGGCGGCGGCCGGGCGGGATCTGACCGTGCACGCCGAGGTGGTGAACCGGGACGAGCTGGGTGAGATGGCCGAGGCGCTGAACGAGGCGCTGAACGCGATCCGGACGACGGTGGCGGCGACCGCAACCAGTGTCGGCACGCTCACGGCCGCCAGTGGTGACCTGCGGGAACTCGCGGGCAAGCTGGATACCTCGGCGGAGCGGACCTCGACGCAGGCGCGCACCGCGGATGAGGCCGCCCGGCAGGTGTCGGAGTCGGTGACCGGCATGTCGACGGCGACCGAGGAGCTCTCCACGTCGATCCGGGAGATCGCCCGGCAGACCTCCGACGCCGCGGTCACCACCAATCAGGCGAGTCGTAACGCCGCGGACACGTCGGCACTGGTGGCCACGCTGAGTGAGGCGAGCCGGGAGATCGGCGACATCGTCCAGCTGATCACCGGGATCGCCGAGCAGACGAACCTGCTGGCGCTGAACGCGACGATCGAGGCGGCCCGGGCCGGGGCGCTGGGCAAGGGCTTCGCGGTGGTCGCGACCGAGGTCAAGGAACTGGCCCAGGAGACCGCCCAGGCCACCGGCGACATCACCACCAAGATCACCGCGATCCAGGGCATGACGGAGCGGACGGCCGCCGCGATCGACACCATCTCCGCGGTCATCGCGACCATCGACGACGGGCAGCGCACCATCGCGGCGGCGGTCGAGCAGCAGTCGGCGACGACCGAGCTCATGGCCCGGGACGTGGGTGACGTGTCGGCGGCGGCGAACGAGATCAGCGGCACGGTCACCGGGATCACCGAGTCGAGCGGGGCGACCGCGGAGGGTGCGAACACCACCCGTCAGTCGGCCGAGCGGGTCAGCGCCGCGGCGTCGGACATCAACACCCTGATCGGGCAGTTCACGTACTAGACGACAGTACGCAGAACTCGTTGCCCTCGGGGTCGGCGAGCACCACCCAGCCGGCGTCCTCGTGCTGGCCGACCTCGGCCGGGCGGGCGCCCATGTCGACGAGACGCTCGACCTCCGCCTCCTGATCGTCCGGGCGCAGGTCGAGGTGCAGCCGGTTCTTGACCGTCTTGGCGTCGGGGACCGGCACGAACAGCAGCCCGGGCAGTTCGTCCGGGCCGCGCCGGATCTCCACCTCGTCGGGTGTCTCCTTGACGATCCGGAAGCCGAGGGCCTCCGCCCACCAGCGGGCCAGCCGGGCGGGATCCTCCGCGTCGACGACGACCTGTTCCCAGCGACTGGGCATGTGCGCGGACCTCCTCGAGACGCCATCGAAAGTGGCGATCATGTTACGCGCAATCGGCGTACGGGCCACCCGGCGAACGCGAACCGGCTGCGCGGGGCCGGTGCGGCGCATCGAGCATCATGACGCACAACGGGTGCGACCCGAGATCTCCGCGTGCGCGCAGGATGGCCCACTGTAACGCCCCCCACCTCGGCTGAATCTTCGCTACGAAGCACCCCAAGGAGTGACGTGCCCGGGGTCGAGAACTGTCTGCAGGAGGCCATGGCGATCCCCGGCGCGATCGGCGCCAGCATCGTCGACTACACCACGGGGTTCCCGGTCGCGACCTCCGGAGCCGCACCCAACGAGGACCACGAGGCCGCGGCCGTCGGCACGGCGGACGTCGTGCAGGCGGCGCAGAGCCGGTCGCTGTTCGTCTCGGCGGTCCCGCACGACCTGCTCGAGGACCTGATCATCACGACCGCGGGGGGTTACCACCTGCTGCGGCTCGTCCAGACCGACTTCGACAGCCGGCTGGTGCTGTACGTGTGGCTGGACCGGCTCCGCGGCAACCTCGCCGTGGCCCGCCGGCGCATGCAGCTGCTGGCCGAACAACTCATCTCTGTTTAGGGGGTATCTGGTGGCGCCCGCGAAGTCTCCCGCTCCAGGGCGTCTGCTCACGCAGATAGCCGGCGAGCGACGGACCGGCGCCCTGATCGTCGGCGGGGCGCCGGGCGGCACGGTGTACCTCGTCGACGGGCAGGTCACGTACGCCGAGTCGGCGGCCGCACCGGGCGTCGGCGAACTGCTCACCGCGTCCGGGCGGCTGGCGGCCCGGACCTGGCAGGCGGCTCTGGACGCGGGCAGCGGGCAGGGTTCGGCCGGCCGGCTGCTGGTCCACCAGGGCCATCTCACCCAGGGCGAACTCGAGTTGTGCGTGCTGGGGGCCACTTACGACGCGGCGTATTTCGCGCTCTCGCCGGTGGCCGCGCTCGCCGATTTCCTGGAGGGGGCCCGGCACTGGCTGGGCGACGTGGTCCGGATCGACCCGGCGGCGCTCACCCGCGAGTCCCGGCGCCGCGCCCGGTTGCTCGCCGACATCATCGCCAACCCGGGGATCGACACCGCGGTGGTCATCCCGGTCGCCCGGCCGCCCCGGGAACGGGTCACGCTGACGTCGGCGCAGTGGGAGCTGCTGGTGCACGCGGACGGCCAGCGCACCCCGGCGGATCTGGCGCAGCTGCTGGGTCGCGCCGGTTTCGCCACGGTCCAGGAACTGCGCCGGCTGGCGGCACTCGGCCTGATCGAGCTGCCCACGGTCCGGGCGGCGGAGAACCCCGATTTTGTACGGCTGCCGCGTGCGCACGGGACCTCTGTGGACGTACACCGGCCACCGGTCCCGGTCGTCTCCCCCGCGGCCGTCCCGGCCCCTCCCGCAGCAGTCCCCGTCTCCCCCGCGGCCGTCCCCGTCCCCGTCTCCCCCGCGGCCGTCCCCGTCTCCGCCGTCCCCGTCCCCGTCGCGACCCGGCCCGCCGCGGCCTCCGGTGACCCGCCGCCAGTCGCTGACCGGGCTGTGACCGACCGGGTTGCGGCTGACCGGCCGCCGCGGCTGGCTCGGCGCAAACCGGGCGCCAAGCTGCCCAAGGAGCTGGCCGCGGAACCGCCGCAGCCGCACACCAACGCCGACGAGGTCCTGCTCAAACGCATTCGTACGGCGTTGAGGGCCCTGCGATGACCCGCGCCCCGCCCGGGCGATCTCGATCCAGGAAGGAGTCCGGAACCGATGACGGTGGATCCGGCGGTACTGACGGAACTCAGCAACCTCCGCACCAGGCTGCCTGAGCTGTCCGGAAGTGTCCTCGCGACCGCCGACGGCATGGTTGTCGCGCACGACGCGCACGGTATCGAGCCTGACAGCCTCGCCGCCCTCGCCGCCGCGCATCTCGCGCTCGCCCGGCGGTTCGCGCACGCCGTCAACCACGGCGACCTGCGGGAATCGGTGGTCGAGTGCGACGGCGGATACATCACCTCGTACACCGCGGGCCCGAACGCCCTGCTCACGCTGGTCACCAGCAGGAACGCCAACCTGGCGCTGGTGCACCTGGAAGCCCGTCGCGCCGTACGCCGGTTGGAGCGGGTCCTGATCCTGCAGGCCCCCGCCACCGTGCGGCCGGAGATCCCGGCCCAGGCCGCACCGCTGGCCCGGCGCACGCCGATGGCGACCCTGCAGAGCACCTTCCGGGGCCGTTGAAGCCCACCCACCATCCCTTTGACAACGGAGGAAACCCCATGCCCGACATGGAAACCGCACTGAAGGAAGTCATGGACATCGACGGCGCGATCGGCGTCGCCCTGGTGGACCACACCAGCGGGATGGCGCTCGGCACGGCCGGCGGCGGCAAGGACCTCGATCTGACGGTCGCGGCGGCCGGCAACACCGACGTCGTGCGCGCGAAACTGCGGGCCATGGAGATGCTCAACATCTCCGAGAAGATCGAGGACATCCTGATCACATTGGATTCGCAATATCACATGATCAGACCGCTCACGAGCCGCTCCGGCAAAGGCCTTTTCCTGTACGTGGCCCTGCGCCGCGACCGCTCCAACCTGGCGATGGCCCGGCATCAGCTCAAGCGCATCGAGAACGACATAGACGTCTGAGAAACGGCGGGCTGGACATTGTGTCCGGCCCGCCGTCTGTTCCATGGCCGAACAATAATTCGCTTACCCGATGATCTGGACGCATTTATCGGAAAGGCGACTCGTCATGGGAAATCGGCAGACCGCCGCACTAGCGCACCAGCGAGCGCGACGTCGGGGCGAGCACCAGAGCCTGCTCCGCGTCGCCGAGCGTGGCCACGTGGGCGTCGGCGGCGGCCTGGTCGGCGCAGCGGGTGACCGTCACGAGCACGTGCTCGCCCTCGCGGACGGGCAGCGCCGGGAACGTGTTCTCGCTGTACTCGGTGGTGAAGCCGGCCGACGACGGGTACGCGGTGAACGGCGCGTCCGCGAACCGCAGGGTCACCACGACGCGCGACGGTGGGTCCTCCCGCAGCCGCGTGCCGGTGAGCGGCAGCCCGGTGCCGCCCGGGAGCTCGCGCAGCAGCAGGACGTCGTCGAACGCGATCATCGTGGCGTTGGCCCGGTCGCGGTAGGCCGCCCAGACCGGGCCGCCGTAGAAAGCGGCCAGGGACGCGGCGCGGCTCGCCATGTCGGGGAACCCGCGCAGCCAGACGAACCGGTCGGGTGCGTCGACGTCGCGGAACTGGCCGAGCACGCCCATGCCGAGGGCTTCCTGGGTCTCCACGAACTCGCGGTCGAAGAGCTCGATCAGCTCGTCGCGGCGGCCCGGGTGCAGGGTGTACTGCCGCAGTTCCACGATGGGGTAGCTCATCCGCCGCTGTTCTCCATCTCGGCCCCCTCGGGGACGGTGTCGTCGTCGCGGCTGTCGAGCCAGCCATAGGGCAGGGAGACCTTGCCGGGGGCGTTGATCCGGCCGCGGGGCTGGCCGAGCGACTCACGCGGGAACGGCTGGTCGCCGTCGAGCTTGGCGAGCAGGTCGTCGAGCTGGGCCAGGGACGTGACCATGGCCAGTTCGCGGCGCAGGTCGCCGCCGACCGGGAAGCCCTTGAGATACCACGCGACGTGCTTGCGGAAGTCGGCGCAGCCGTGGCGTTCGTCCCCGAGCGCGTCGACCAGCAGGTGGGCGTGCCGGGACATGATCGCGGTGACCTCGGCCAGCGTGGGCAGCTCCTGCGACTCGACGCCGTTGTACGCCGCCTGCAGATCCTTGAACAGCCACGGGCGGCCGAGGCAGCCGCGGCCGACGACGACCCCGTCGACGCCGGTGTGCGCGACCATGCGCATCGCGTCGGCGCCTTCCCAGATGTCACCGTTGCCGAGCACCGGGACGTCGAGGGCCTGCTTGAGGGTCGCGATGGCGTCCCAGTCGGCGACACCCGAGTAGCGCTGTTCGGCCGTACGCGCGTGCAGGGCGACCGCCGCGACGCCGGCCTCCTGGGCGATGAGCCCGGCCTCGACGTAGGTCAGATGGTCGTCGTCGATGCCCTTGCGCATCTTGATGGTGACCGGGATCCCGAACGGCGCGGCGGCCTCGACGGCCTGCTTGACGATCCGGCCGAACAGCTTGCGCCGCCAGGGCAGCGCACTGCCCCCGCCGCGCCGGGTCACCTTGGGCACCGGGCAGCCGAAGTTGAGGTCGATGTGATCGGCGAGGTTGTCCTCGGCGATCATGCGCACGGCGGCGGCGGTCACGTCCGGGTCCACGCCGTAGAGCTGCAGGCTGCGGAAATCCTCGTCCGGCCCGAACTCGATCATCTTGAGCGTCTTGGGGATCCGCTCGACCAGCGCCCGCGTCGTGATCATCTCGCACACGTAGATGCCGCCGCCCTGTTCCCGGCAGAGCGACCGGAAAGCGACATTGGTGATACCGGCCATGGGAGCGAGCACCACCGGCGGCCACGCCTCGTGCGCGCCGATCTTCAGTGGGGTACGGGAGAGTGCGAGAGTCACGTCGTCGAGCATGGCACACGCCGGTCTGGGAGAGTCAAAACGTGCAGCCTGTGCAGAGCCCCCGCCATCTCATCGCCGTCTTCGCGTCCCCGGTCTCCGAGGCCCTGCTCCGCCTCGGTCTCGACCTGGGCTTCCGATGCACCCTGGTCGAGCCGGATCCGACCTCGTTGCAGGGCCCGCCCCGCCCGCACGGCGACGCCCTGGTCGACGACCTGTCCGCCGCGGAGGTGAGCGAGCACACCGACATCGTGCTGACCGACCACCACCGCCCGGAGATCGGCGACATCCTCCGGCAGGCCCTCGCGACGGACGCCCGCTGGATCGGCATCATGGGCAACCCCCACCACGAGGGCCCGCACGTCGAGGCCCTGCGCGCCCTGGGCGTCCCCGGCGACGAGATCGCCCGGGTGCACCGCCCGATCGGCCTCAACATCGGCAGCCGGACCCCGGCCGAGATCGCCGTGGCGACCCTCGCCGGCCTCATCGCCGACCGCAACGACCGCCCGGGTGGCTTCACCTTCTAGAGAATGGCCTTCGCCACCTCGTCCGGGTGGGTCAGCAGCGTTTCGTGGGTGCCCGGCACCATGATCGGTTCCACGCCGGCCCGGGCGGCCAGTTCCGCGCCGGGAGCGGCGAGCGCCAGGTCACGTTCGGCAAGGACATATTTCACGGGTACGCCCAGGGTGCCGACCCCGTCGACGTCGAGTGCGTCGAGCATGTAGCCACCGGGCTGGGGGGTCAGCTGGTCGTACACGAGGCGTTGCAGGTGTTCGGGTTCGTCCTGCATGAGCGACGCCCGGAACGAGGCGAAGTCCACCCCGATGGTGCCGTCGGGGGACGCGTCGATGGTGCCGCGGATCCACGGGCCCATCTCCGGTCCCATCGCGTCGGCCATCGACTGGCCGCGCAGCGGCACGAAAGCGCTGACGAACGCGATGCCGGCGAGCCGCCCGCCCAGCCGCGGTGCCGCCCCGGTGATCGGGATCCCGGCGAAGCTGTGCCCGACCAGGACGACATCGCGCAGGTCGCGGCGCTCGACCTCGGCCACGATGTGGTCGACGGCGTCGGCGAGCCGCAGCCCGGTCGCGTCGTCACCCATCGCCAGGCCGGGCAGGGTCAGCGCGTACGCACCATGACCGGCCGACCGGACCCGCTGCCCGACCGGGTGCCAGGACCAGCCGCCGTGCCATGCGCCCGGGACAAGAACGAAGTTCATGGAGTCTCCTCTGTTGATCAGAGTGCACTCTACTGAACCGACGCTCGTCTACGATGTGAGCGTGGCAACAGGACGACGGGCCGAGTACGCCCGAGCGACGAAGGAAGCGATCCGGGCGGCGGCCCACGACCTCTTCCTGACGAACGGCTACTTCTCGACCCGGGTGGAGGACATCGCCCGCGCCGCCCGGGTCGCCCCGGCGACGGTCTACGCGGTCGGCGGCGGCAAGAACGGCCTGCTCCGCGACCTGATCGAGACCACGACGACCTCTCCGGAGAACCGGGAGCTCCTCGTCCAGCTGGCGGAGCTCACCGACCCCGGCGACCTGCTCAGGTCCATCGTCGACATCTCAGCGGCCAAGTTCGCACGCTGGTCACCACTGCTGCGCCAGGTCTACGCCGCGGCCCCCCAGGAGCCGACGGTCCAGGAGGCCCTCGACCTGGCCCATGCCGGCCTGCGCAACGGCCTGGCGGTGACAGCCGCCCGCCTGGCGGCCCTGCACGCTCTCAAACCGGGCATGACCGCCGCCGAGGCAACCGACATCCTCTGGTTCCACCTCAGCAACAGGGCCTACTTCACCCTGACCGACGACCTCTCGTGGCCACTCCCCCGGACCAGAACCTGGCTGACCCAGGCCCTGACCACAGCCCTGCTGCACGGGAACGGCCCCGCGCCCCGGGAGGGGAACGGGGCCGTCGGGCACAGCGGAGGCCAGAAAATCAGCAGCCGGGCAGGCGCTTGATGAGGTAGTCCTCGATCTGGGCGAGGGAGACGCGTTCCTGCTTCATGGTGTCGCGGTCGCGGACCGTCACGGCGTCGTCGGTGAGGGTGTCGAAGTCGACCGTGACGCAGAACGGGGTGCCGATCTCGTCCTGGCGGCGGTAACGGCGGCCGATGGCCTGGGAGTCGTCGAACTCGACCATCCAGCGCTTGCGGAGCAGCTCGGCGAGACCGCGGGCCTTCGGGGACAGCTCCGGGTTGCGGGACAGCGGGAGCACCGCGACCTTGACCGGTGCGAGGCGGGGGTCGAAGCGCATGACCGTGCGCTTGTCGACGCCGCCCTTGGTGTTGGGCGCCTCGTCCTCGTCGTAGGCCTCGAGCAGGAACGCGAGGACGGCCCGGGTGAGGCCGGCGGCCGGCTCGATGACGTACGGGACCCAGCGTTCCTGCTTCTCCTGGTCGAAGTAGGACAGGTCGACGCCGGAGTGCTTCGAGTGGGTCGAGAGGTCGTAGTCGGTGCGGTTGGCGATGCCCTCGAGCTCCGCGAACTCGGTGCCCCCGAACTGGAAGCGGTATTCGATGTCGACCGTGCGCTTGGAGTAGTGCGAGAGCTTCTCCGCCGGGTGCTCGAAGAAGCGCAGGTTGGTCTCCGAGAGGCCGAGGTCGCGATACCAGTTCCAGCGCTGCTCGAGCCAGTACTCGTGCCAGGTCTCGTCGGTGCCGGGCTGAACGAAGAACTCCATCTCCATCTGCTCGAACTCGCGGGTCCGGAAGATGAAGTTGCCGGGGGTGATCTCGTTGCGGAAGCTCTTGCCGACCTGCGCGATGCCGAACGGCGGCTTCTTGCGGGCCGAGGTCGCCACGTTGTTGTAGTTGACGAAGATGCCCTGGGCCGTCTCGGGGCGCAGGTAGTGCATGCCGTCGGCGCTCTCGGTGGGGCCGAGGTAGGTCTTCATCAGCCCGTTGAACATCTTGGGCTCGGTGAACGTGCCCTTGTTGCCGCAGTTGGGGCAGTTGAGCTCGCTGAGCGAGGCCGGCGGGGTGCCGTGCTTGGCCTCCCACGCCTCCTCGAGGTGGTCGGCGCGGTAACGCTTGTGGCACGACTGGCACTCGGTCAGCGGGTCGACGAACGCGTCGATGTGGCCCGAGGCGGTCCACACGTCGCGGGCGAGGATCACGGCGGAGTCGAGGCCGACGATGTCGTCGCGCTGCTGGACCATCGTCTTCCACCACTGCTGGCGGACGTTGTCCTTGAGCGCCACGCCGAGCGGACCGTAGTCCCACGCCGAGCGGGTGCCCCCGTAGATCTCGCTGGAGGGGAAGACGAAGCCACGGCGCTTGGCCAGGCTGACGACGGCGTCGATACGGTCGGCGGGCATGTTCCTCCTACGCCGGCTGGTTGTCGGCGGAGTTTGTGGTGGGACAGGGACAAAAGAGCAGATTACTCGGTGAAGCCGCACAGCTCGAAGCTGCCGGTGCTGGTGTTCTGGTCCAGGTTGACGGTCACCTGGCGGGCCGGTCCACCGGAATACCACCGGTCGACGGCCGCGGTGCCGGTCTGCAGCGAGAAGGAGACCATGTCCCAGCGGACGACCGGCTCCTCGCCGGTGACCCCCGCGGTGAACTCGGCCTGGGTCCGGTCCCGGCGCTGCTGCTCGCACTGCATGTCGTAGGCCTCGCCGTAGCGGCGGTCGAGCAGCGCCCCGTAGTAGTCGTCGATCGTCGCCTCGACCTGCTCGCTGAGCGCGCGCGTCATGACCGTGCCCAGCCCGATGACCGCGGCGAGCCCGCCCACGATCGCGAGCACCAGCGCGCCGGCGCCGATCCCGATCGCCAGGCCGCGGCGGCGCCGGCGGCCCTCGACGGGCGGCGCCGGGAACGGCGGGTAGACCCCAGGACCCTGCGGCGGGGCAGGGAGGTGCACCGGAGCGGTCATGGGGTCAAGCCTACGGCTCAGCGGGGGAAGTCGGCGGCCCGGTCGGAGGCCGCCACGGCCACCGGGGCGCCCGGATCGGCGGTGGCGAGCGTCTCGAACGCGGACGGTTCGTCGAGCGAGAGGGCAAGAAGCGGGGTCGCGTGCACCTTGACGTCGAAACCGCCGAGCGCGCGCCGGTAGGCTCCCACGGATTCCCACTCGGTGACGAGGGTCCAGTAGGCGGGGTCGTCCAGTGCGCGGGTGAGCCGTCCGGAGCGGTATCCGGTGCTTGCCGCGAGGGCGGCCAGGGCGGCGTGCGCCCGTTCGACGAACGGGTCCTGCGTCTCGGGCGGGACGACGAAGCGGTTCAGCACCAGCATGACGTGAGCCTACGCACACCCCCAGGAGACGACGTGACCCCGCCCCCGGCCGGAAGCTTGTTGCGCAGGCTGTCGCGCGTGAACCCGACGACCGCCTTCGTGCTGGCGCTGGCGGTGTTCCTCGCCGGCCTGCTGCTGCCCGGGATCCTCGGCGCCGCGCTGCTGTTCCTGCTCGCCGCCGGGCTGTCGGGGCTCACGTTCACGACGTGGCCGGTGCAGACCACGTCCGTACGCGCGATCCGCCTGGTCATGCTCGCCCTGCTGTTCGGCGCGGTGATCGCGAAGGTGATCTGAAGCATGCGCTTTTGACAATCATTCCCATTATCGGTCATTGTTGATGACATGCAGCCGCGTCGCAGGGTCCTCGCCGCGGTCGTCGCCGCGCTGACGCTGGTGCCGACGGCCGGCTGCGCCCAGCGCGCGAGCGGGTTCTCCGGTGGCCGGCTGGACGTGGTGACCGCGTTCTACCCGCTGCAATATCTCGCCGAGCGGATCGGCGGGGAGCAGGTCGCCGTCACCAGCCTCACCAAGCCGGGCACCGAGCCCCACGACGTCGAGCTCAGCCCGCGCCAGGTCGGCCAGATCGTCGACGCCGGCGTGGTCGTCCTCCTCGGCGGTTTCCAGCCGGCCGTGGACCAGGCCGTCAAGCAGGAGGCCGCGGACCGCTCGCTCGACGTCGGCACGGTGGTCGAGCTGCTGAGCGCCGAGGCGCACGAGCACCACCCGGGCGAGGAAGAGGAAGGCCACGGGCTGGACCCGCACGTCTGGCTCGACCCCGAGCGCTACGCGACCATCGCCGACGCCGTCGCCGCCCGCCTCGCGCAGGCCGACCCCGCGCACGCGGACGACTACACGAGCCGCGCGCAGGCCGTCCGCGCCGAGCTCGCGACGCTCGACACCGACTACGCGGCCCGGCTGAGAACATGTCAGCGTCGCGAGATCGTCACCAGTCACGAGGCCTTCCACTACCTGGCCGACCGGTATGCGCTGACCGAGGTCGGCGTCACCGGGATCTCCCCCGAGGCGGAGCCGTCCCCGCAGCGCCTCGCCCACGCCGCCGAGGAGGCGAGAGCCACGGGAACCACCACGATCTTCTTCGAGACCCTGGTCAGTCCGAAGGTCGCCGAGACCATCGCCCGTGAGGTCGGGGCGAGCACCGCGGTCCTCGACCCGCTCGAGGGCGTGTCCGAGCCCGGCGCCGACTACTTCACCGTCATGCGGGCCAACCTGACCGCGCTCACCACCGCCCTGGGGTGCACCTCATGAGCATCGTCTCGGTGCGCCACGGCGCCGTGCGGTACGGCGGTCGCCACGTGCTGCGCGACGTCACTTTGGAGGTCGGTGACGGCCAGGTGGTCGCGATCCTCGGCGCCAACGGTTCCGGAAAATCCACGCTGGTGCGCACGGTCCTCGGCCTGGTCCCGCTCGCGGGCGGGGAGATCGACCTCTTCGGTACGCCGCAACGGCGCTTCCGCCAGTGGGCCCGGATCGGGTACGTCCCGCAGCGCATCGGCGCGGGTAGCGGCGTCCCGGCCACGGTCGGTGAGGTCGTGGCGTCCGGACGGCTCGCCCGGCGCGGCATCCTCAGGCCGGCCCGGGCCGCGGACCGCGCCGCCGTGCGGGCCGCGCTCGCCGACGTCGGGCTGCTCGACCGGGCCGACGACCCGGTCACCACGCTCTCCGGCGGTCAGCAGCAGCGCACCCTGATCGCCCGGGCCCTGTCCGGCGCCCCCGACCTGCTGGTGCTCGACGAGCCCACGGCCGGCGTGGACTCCGCCAGCCAGGAGGCGTTCGCCGGGGTGCTGGGCCGCTTCGCCGCCCGCGGCGGCACGATCCTGCTGGTCGCGCACGAGCTCGGCCCGATCGAACCGCTCATCGACAAGGCGGTGGTGGTGCACGACGGGCGGATCGCGTACGAGGGCAAGGTCCCCGAACCCGCCGGGCACCACGCCACCGCCGGTCACGACCACGTCCACCCGCACGCCGAGCCGGAACGCCCGGTGATCTGCGTGGCCCCCACCGACCGGATGCCGGCGAACTAGTGGAACTCTTCCAGTACGACTTCATGATCCGGGCCCTGGTCGGCGCGCTGATCATCGGCCTGGCCGCGCCCGCGCTCGGCATCTACCTGGTGCAGCGCCGGCTGTCGCTGATCGGCGACGGCATCGGTCACGTCGCGCTCACCGGCGTCGGCGTCGGGCTGCTGCTGCACCAGTCCCCGGTGCTCACCGCGGTCATCGTCTCGGTGCTCGGCGCGATCGGCGTGGAGCTCGTCCGCGAACGCGGCCGCACCTCCGGCGACCTGGCCCTGGCCCTGCTCTTCTACGGCGGCATCGCGGGCGGCGTGGTGCTGGTCGGCCTCTCCGACAGCAACAGCGGCAACCTCGTGCAGTACCTCTTCGGCTCGCTGATCACCACGACCCGGCAGGACCTGATCGTGATCGCGGTCCTGGGCACCGCCGTGCTCGTGGCGATGCTCGCGCTGCGGCCGGCCCTGTTCGCGGTCTGCAACGACGAGGAGTACGCGAAGGTTTCGGGGCTTCCCGTCCGTACCCTCAATCTGTTGCTCGCGGTGACCACCGCCGTGACCGTCACGATCGCCATGCGCACCGTCGGCCTGCTTCTCGTCAGTGCTCTCATGGTCGTGCCGGTGGCAGCCGCGCAGCAGGTCACCCGCGGTTTCCGCACGACGATGGCGGTGGCCATGCTGATCGGTGTCGTCGCCGCGGCGGCCGGCGTCGGGGTCTCCGGCGAGTTCGACACCCCGCCCGGCGCGACCATCGTCATCCTGGCCATCGCGGTCTTCCTGGCGATCACCGTGGGAGCCGCGGTCCGGCGCGTGCTGCGCCGCAAGCTGCCGCCGGAACACCTTTCCGAACCACCCGACGTCGTGCTGCAGGGAGGTGCCCGATGACCGCCGAGGCCGTGCCGGGTCAGACCACCGGATACGAGGCGTACGAGGCCGCGGGTGAGCTGCTGCGCGCCCTGTCCGCGCCGATCCGGGTGGCGATCGTCGCCGAACTCGGCGCGGGTGAGCGTTGCGTGCACGAGCTCGTCGAGAAGCTCGGCGCGCCGCAGCCGCTCGTTTCGCAGCATTTGCGCGTGTTGCGCGGCGCGGGCGTGGTGCGCGGTAACCGCCGCGGCCGGGAGATCGCATACTCACTGGTGGACGAACACGTCGCGCACATCGTCGCCGATGCCGTCAGCCACGCGCGGGAGGTCTCATGAGCGAGGAAACAATTGTCCGGAACACCAAGCAGCGAACCGCGGTACGGGATCTGCTGGCCGACTGCGAGGGCTTCCACAGCGCCCAGGATCTGCACGCCATCCTGCGCGAACGCGGCGAACGCGTCGGGCTGACCACGGTGTACCGCACACTGCAGGGACTCGCCGACGCCGGCGAGATCGACGTCATGCGCCCGCCCGGTGGCGAGCACCTGTACCGGCGCTGCAGCAGCGGTCACCATCACCACCTGGTCTGCCGCTCCTGCGGCCGCACCGTCGAGGTGGAGGGACCGGCGGTCGAGAGCTGGGCCGAGAAGGTCGCCGGTCGGCACGGTTTTGTCGATGTCTCGCACACGATGGAGATCTTCGGGACCTGTACGGAGTGCGCCGCGAAGGAAAAACCAGCATCCTGACCGCGTGAAGTTCTACGCCGATCGCGTCCCCGTCGCCGTCCGTCAACTCATCACCGACCTGCTGGTCGTGTTCTGGGTCTACGCCTGGATCCGGGCCGGCCTGTGGATCAACGACCAGGTCGAGAAGCTCGCCGTGCCCGGGCAGAAACTGCAGGAGGCCGGCACCGGGATCGCCGGCAACCTGACCGACATCGGCGGCAAGGTCGGCCGGGTCCCGCTGGTCGGTGACGAGCTGACCTCGCCGTTCAACAGTGCGGCCGGCTCCGCCGCGAACATGGCCGAGGCGGGCCGCCAGCAGCAGGAGATCATCGACAACCTGGCGGTGACCATGGCGGTCCTGATCATCGCCGTGCCGCTCGCGCTGGTGCTGTTCCTCTGGCTGCCGCTGCGGCTGCGCTGGATGCGCCGCGCCGGGGTGGCCGCCAGGGTCCGCAGCGAGCCGGCCGGGCGTGACCTGCTGGCGTTGCGCGCGCTGGCGAGCCGGCCCCTCAACGAGCTGACGAAGCTGGGGCCGGACATCGCCCAGTCCTGGCGCAACGGCGACGCCGCCGCGGTCGAGGCGCTGGCCGCGCTGGAGCTGCGCGACCTCGGCCTCAAACCCGGTCGGTAGCGGCCTCGTCCTCTTCTTCGTCTTCCTCGTCGTCCTCGTCCATCCAGTTGCGGCGGGCGAACGGGATCGCGGCCCAGAACGTCAGGAACCAGCCGGCGGTGATCACCGTGAGGATCACCGCGGCCCAGATGTTCAGCAGGTAGTCCGTGATGAGCAGGACGCTGCTGACCATCGCGACGAGCATGAAGGCCAGGCCGCCGGTCGCCATCCGGTGCGCGTACCGGACCAGTTCCGGCTTGCGGCCCTGGCGGAACAGCGCGCGGTGGAACGCCACCGGCGAGATGATCATCGCGGTCGCGAACGCGGCGGAGATCAGCGCGACGACGTACGTGTCCTTCATGAACGCCGTAGTGTTCGGGAATCCGCTGCTGAACGGCAGGGTCAACAGGAACGCGAACAAAATCTGCACGCCCGTCTGGGCGACCCGCAACTCCTGCAACAGATCCGCGAAGTTGCGGTTCCAACGCTGCTTTTCGGTCTCATGCTTGCTCAGATGCTTCTCGGCGGCCACGGCGACCGGTGTTCCCACGTTGGGAAAGCGTCAAACGCCGATGCGGGCGAGCACCACCTCGGCCAGCGCGTTCGGCGCCTCCTCCGGCACCCAGTGCCCGATGCCGCGCAGCTCGACGAAGCGGTACTCCGCCTCCACCCAGGTCGCGCTGGCCAGTGCGGCGGGCCGGCCGACGGTCGGGTCACCGTCACCCCAGACGTACGTGGTGGGCACGGTGATCTTGCCGACTCCCTTCAGGTGCCGGCCGGACAACGCGCGATACCAGTTCAGGGCCCCGGTCAACCGGCCCGGCTCGGCCATCGCGGTGGCGTACATCGCGGCCCGTGCGCCGATCGGGCGCATCAGCCGCCGCAACACCGATCCGTTGCCGGCCAGCAGCAACCGCTCGGCCACCGCCGACTGGAACACCTTCATGTACGCGAACCGGGCCCGCTGCGACGGCTGGTTGCGCAGCGCCACGCCGAGCCCGCGCGGATGCGGCACCGAGATCGCGGTGAGCGTACTGACCCGGTCCGGGTGCCCGGCGGCCAGCAACCACGCCACCTGCGAACCCCAGTCATGGCCGATGACGTGCGCCTTCTCGATCCCGAGCGCGTCCAGCACGGCCACCGCGTCGGCCGTCGGCTCCGGCAGCCCGTAGTCCGCGACCGCGGCCGGCCGGGCCCCCGGGGCGTAACCGCGCTGGTCGTACGAGAACGTCCGCAACCCCGCCGCGTGCAGCCGCGGCAGGATCAGGTCGAACTCCCGGTGGTCCTGCGGGAACCCGTGCAGCAGCAACACCGGCGCACCGTCCTCAGGACCACCCGCGAAGACGTCGAAGGTAAAACCGCGGGCCTTGATCTCCATGTGAGCCTCCACGCTGTTCCGCACCGCCGCATGGTGTTAGCGTCATCGAAACACATGCAATCCGGCAGGGGAGCGCGCAGCGCTGAGAGTGCGGGTGACACCGCAGACCCTAGAACCTGATCTGGGTAATGCCAGCGCAGGGAGCTCGGTCTTCTCCAGCTGCGCCGTGCCCGGGGACAACCCGGTCATCGGCGTGCGTCTCCTCCCAATTCCCTTGGGAGGCACCATGAAATACCGCGGTACCGAGTACCGATGGCGCACGATCGACATCGTGATCGCCTCCGTCATCGCCGTCGCCTTCGGCGTCATCTTCTGGGCGTGGAACATCGTCTGGGGCGCGACCGGCGGGGCCTTCAGCTTCTTCCCACCGGCCCAGACCCTGCTGTACGGCGTGTGGCTCATCCCGGCCGTGCTCGCCGGTCTGATCATCCGCAAGCCGGGCGCGTCGCTGTACACCGAGACCGTGGCGGCGATCGTCTCGGCGCTGCTCGGCGCGCAGTGGGGCGCCGTGGTCATCCCGCAGGGCCTGGTCCAGGGCCTCGGCGCCGAGCTCGCGTTCGTGCTGCTCGCCTACCGCTCGTGGAAGCTGCCGGCCGCCCTGCTCGCCGGTGCTCTGACCGGGCTCAGCGCGGCTCTGTTCGACTTCTTCGCCTGGAACGCGAAGTACGCGCTGTGGGACTACCGGATCCCGTACGCCCTGCTCACGATCGTCAGCAGCACGGTCGTCGCCGGCGCCGGCAGCTGGGCGCTGACCCGGGCGCTGGCCCCCACCGGGGTGCTCGACCGGTTCGCCGCCGGCCGGCGCGAGCTGGTCTAGCCATGCCCGAGGTCGTGCTGCGGGGATTCGGGTGGCGCCACGCCGGGCGCCGGGCCTGGGCGGTCCGCGGTGTCGACCTGCGCATCCAGCACGGTGAACGGGTGCTCCTGCTCGGGCCCTCGGGCGCCGGCAAGAGCACCCTGCTCGCCGCGGTCGCCGGGCTGCTCCCGCAGGACTCCGGTGAGCAGGAGGGCACGGTCACCGTCGACGGGATGACGCCCGGCATCCTCTTCCAGGACCCGCAGACCCAGCTCGTGATGGCGCGCAGCGGGGACGACGTGGCGTTCGGGCTCGAGAACCGGGGCGTGCCCGCCGCCGACATCTGGCCCCGGGTGAGCGACGCGCTGGATCGGGTCGGGTTCCCGTACCCGATAACCCGCCCGACCGACGCCCTCTCCGGCGGTGAGCAGCAACGTCTCGCCCTGGCCGGGGTCCTGGCGCTGCGCCCCGGGCTGCTGCTGCTCGACGAACCGACCGCCAACCTCGACCCCGAGGGCGCCGAGCTGGTCCGCGACGCGATCACCCGGGTCCTCGACCGCGACACCACGCTGATCATCGTCGAGCACCGGGTCGCCGAGGCGCTCCCGCTGGTCGACCGCGCGATCGTGCTCGAACCCGGTGGCGGGGTGGCGGCCGACGGCGCCCCCGAGGTCGTGTTCGCCGGTCACGGACCGTCGCTGGCCGAACGAGGGGTCTGGGTGCCCGGCTATCCCCTGCCCCGGCACCGGGCCGTCGCCACTCCCGCCGACTTCCTGGTACGCGCAACCGGCGTCACCGTGCGTACCCGGCTCACCGATCACAGCGTCGGTGTCCGGGCCGGCGAGGCCCTCGCGGTGACCGGCCCGAACGGAGCCGGCAAGTCGACCCTCGCCCTCGTGCTCGGCGGCCTCCTCGCCCCGGACGCCGGCCGGGTCACCGCGTTCGGCGACCCGAAACCGCCGCACCGCTGGCGCGCGGCCACGCTGACCCAGCGCATCGGCTCGGTCTTCCAGACCCCGGAACACCAGTTCGTCACGTCGAGGGTCGCGGACGAACTCGCCCTCGGTCCCCGCCGGCTGGGCCGCTCCCCCGCCGCGGTCTCGGCGACCGTCGACGAGCTGCTCGACCGGCTGCGGCTGACGGCGCTGGCGGGCGCCAACCCGTACACATTGTCCGGTGGCGAGGCCCGCCGCCTCAGCGTGGCGACGGCCCTGGCCACCGCCCCCCGCCTGCTCATCCTCGACGAACCGACGTTCGGCCAGGACCGCCGCACCTGGATCGACCTGGTCGCCCTGCTGGCCGGCCTGCGCGACCGGGGCCATGGCATCCTGGCCGTCACCCACGACGAGGCCTTTGTCCGCTCCCTGGCCGACCGGGTCCACGACCTCACCCCGGCCGGTCCCCTCCCCCGCCGGCACCCCACCCCGGGCCCTCTGACCCTCCCGGCCCGCACCCGCCACGAAAACCCGGACCCGCTATGACCCCGCCTCCCTGCCCGGCTTCCTGCCCGGCTTCCCGCCCCGCTTCCCGCCCCGCTTCCTGCCCCGCTTCCTGCCCCGCTTCCTGCTCGCGCGGCAGCCTGGGCCCGCTATGACCCTCGCGTTGGAGCCGGTGGCGAATCCGGCCGCGCCCCTCGCCCGCCGCAACCCGGTGGCCAAACTCGGCGCGGCCCTGCTGTTCTCCTTGCCCCTGGTGGCGACACTGGACCCGCTCACCCCGGCCATCGCCCTGGCCGTCGAGCTCGCGGTCCTGCCGTTCTTCGGCGTCCGCTACGGCCTCCTGGCCCGGCGCGCGTGGCCACTCGCCCTGGGCGCGGCCGGCATCCTGGTGACGATGACGCTGTTCGCGGCGGACCGCAGCGGCTCACTCCTGGTGACACTCGGACCGTTCGACATCACGACCGGCGTGGTGAAGGACGCGCTCGGACTGGTCCTGCGGGTCTTCGCGGTGGCGCTGCCCGGCATCATCGTCTTCGCCACCACCGACCCGACCGACCTCGCGGACGCTCTCGTGCAGAACGCCAGGGCGCCGGCCAGGTTCGCGATCGGCGCGCTGGCGGCGTTCCGCATGGTGCCGCTGCTGACGTCGGAGTGGCAGATGCTCACGCTGGCCCGAAGGGCCCGCGGCATCGACGCGGGCCGCAACCCGGTCGCCAAGCTGCGCCTGTTCAGTTCGACGGCGTTCGCGTTGCTGGTGGGAGCCCTCCGCCGCGGAGGACGCCTGGCCACCGCGATGGACGCCCGGGGTTTCGACTCGGGCATCGCCCGCACCCACGCCCGCCGCCAGCACTTCCGCCGGGCCGACACCGCGTTGCTGGTGGGCGCGGCCCTGCTGTCCGCGGCGGCCCTCACCACGAGCATCGTGGCCGGCTTCTTCAACCCCATTGTCGGCTGACACCTAGGCGTTGCGCCACCCCTAGTCGTTGCGCTACTGTGCACGCACGGGCTTGTTCGGCCCGACCACGGCCTGGGGAGGCAAATAGAATGACGACACTCAGCCACCGGGAGGGCTTCATGCCGGAAAGTCCCGAGGATCTCGACGAGGAAGCGCTTGCCCTCGCGGCTCGACGCTACGGAACAACGAACACCCACGACACGCTCAACGCCGCACTTCGTGAGGCCGCCGAGCAGCAGACCAGACACGAAGGCATGGAAAGCCTTGCGGAGCGGGTGAAATCCGGCCAGTTCGACGAGCTCCTGGCCATCCGGAAGTACCGATGAAGACCAAGCGGTTTCTCGTCGACACCAGCGCCCTGATCCGGCTGGGCCGGAACGACGAGCTGCGAAGGAGCTGGCGGAGGGAGATCGATTCCGGCCTGCTCGGCGTGTGCTCCAGCACCGAACTTGAGCTCTTCTTCAGCGCCCGGTCCGCGGCTGATCGCAAAGCGATCCAATCCGAGCTGAACAAGACCTTCACCTGGGTGGTCACTCCCGAGAAGGTGTTCGAGCGCGCGCACGAGATCCAGAAGGCTCTTCATAGCCGAGGCACCCATCGCTCGGCCGGACCGGTCGACCTTCTCGTCTCCGCGACAGCGCAACTGCAAGGACTTGCCTTGCTGCACTACGACAGAGACTTCGACACCGTGGCGAGCACGACCGGGCAGGACGTCCCGTGGGTCGCTGAACCGGGGAGTGTGGACTGATCCTCATTCCGGCTCATGTTTTGGGGTTCCGGGAGTGGGCACGTCAATAGCAAGACATTGACGGAGCATGAGGAGGCTTACTGATGGCAGGCAACGAGCACGACGTCAACCGCAGCGCCCGGACCGGGAAGTTCGTCAAGGAGAGCACCACGGAGCGTGACCCCAAGGGGACCACGACCGAGCACGTGGGTGGCGACAAGAGCGGCGGCGAGCAGGAAGTCAACCGCAGCACGAGCACCGGGAAGTTCGTCAAGGAGACGACCACCGAGCTGCACCCCGCGACCACCGAGACGCAGCACATCTGATTGTCAGGCGTGGTCGGCGCAGCAGGGCGTGGGGTCGCGGGTCTCGAACGGGACCAGCACTCCCCCTGCCGCCGGCAGCACCGTCAGGACCAGCGAGCCGTCCGTCCATTGCGGGCGGACGTAGTCGTTTGTTCGTACCGTCGCGGTTCGGTCCGCAGTGGCACCACCCAGCACTCTGACCTGCTCGATGGCGCTCCGGTCGAGGATCTCGCCGACCGTCAGATCGCCCAGCAGATGCCGCGAGCCCGGGAAGACGACCGCCCGGCCCTCGCGGATCTCCTCCCCCAGAGACACCGCCACGTGCGGGGACGGCGTACGCCTCAGGTGTGTGCAGGCCAGCGCCGGAACCGGCTGCAGCGAGATCAGCCAGTGATCCGCCGCGGCCGTGTCCGGGAAGCTGGGCGTGTTCGAGAAGCTGGGTGTGCCCGGGAAGCTGGGCGTCGTCACGTGGGCAGGACCCAGATCGGGTTGGTGTAGAACCACAGGTCGGCCCACGGATCGGCGTCGCCGATGACATCGAGTTGCGGACCGTACGGGTCGACGCTCGCACCCATCAGACCGGGCTGGGTGCGGTTGCCGTCGGTTCCGCGCAGCCGCAGGTAGAACGGCTTATCGAGGCGGCCCAGCGAGTAGGTGACCGTGAGCTTCCTCGCTCCAGGCGTCACCTCGAAGGATTTCGCGACCCTGGTGTCCGGTGCCGTGAACGCGTCCTTGTCCGCGACCGGGCCGGTCACCGAGCCCACGATTACGTCGACGCGCTTGAGCGACGGGATGAAGTGGGCCCAGTTCGGGACGTCCTGCAGGTCGATGTCGAGGGTGAGCTCGGTCGTCGTGCCGCGTTTGACGTGCCGGACGCCACCCAGCGGCGTACCCGTGGCGGCCCGGCGGTCACCCGCTACCCGTACCTGGGCGTCGAGGTTCTTGATCAGCCGGCCGTGGTCCACCCAGATGCGGCCGGCCCGCAGACCGTCCATGACGGCCTTGTACGTGAACGACGTCGCACCCACGTTCGTCCGGCCGTAGTAGCCGGGCCAGAAGTCGCCGGCCGTGGTGTTGAGCGGGCCACCGCCGTACACCGGGTCGTTGTACTTTCCGTTGAGCTCGAAGTCGCTGCCCGGGCCGCGTACCGACTGGTCCAGGTAGTTGACGTGGCTGTCCGAGTTGACGGTGATCCACCAGGCCCGGCCCTCGGCGAGCAGGCTGTCCCAGAGGCCGCCGACGGTCGCGGTCATCCAGTCGAAGCCGCCCCAGGTGCGGTAGCTCTCCAGCGGGTAGCCCGGGTACGACGCGGCCGACGGGTTGTTGTCGTAGTAACCGCGGGCGCCGCCGCGACCGTACGGGGCCTTGATGCCGGCGGCCTGGTGACCGGGCGCGCCCTCGAAGCCGATGGCGACGGTCGGGTCCGCGTCGCGCCAGTTGCGGATCTCGTGCGGCGAGTCGATGCCGCGCCGGGCCGGGTGGTTGGCGAGGAAGAGCGCACCGTCGACCTTGCGCCGGCGGACCTGCTCGCCGAGGAACTTGACGCCGGCGATCGCGGCGGCCTCGTTCTGCGCCTCGGTGTTGGTGGCGGGCAGCTGGGACCCGTCGTACGTGTTCTCGAACTGCTTGAGGACCGCGACCTCGTTCTTGCCCGGGTGCACGAACACGGTGGCGTGCTCGGCGGCCGGGATGTTCCACTCCAGGCCCTGGAACGTCAGCAGGTCCTTGAGCTCCGCCCGGGTCGCGAGGATGTCCGGGTTGACCTTGTCCACACCGATCTTGGCGTGCGCGTTGCTGCCGTGATCGGTGATGACGAGCCAGTCCAGTCCGTACGCGCGACCGTTCTTGGCCTGGTCGATCGCCCGGTACTGGCCGTCGGAGCTGTACTGGGTGTGGATGTGATGGTCACCCGCGAGAAAATTAAACTCGCCCTTGGCGGTACCGCCCCCGGAGGGGCCGTGTGCGTGGGGAAGCCCCGAAGCGGCGGCCACTGACGGGTTCGCCAGCACCGAGGCGGCAGCGCCCGCACCGAGAAGACCAGCGCCGGCCAGAAAACGGCGGCGGGAGGCATCGGAGGGCGATAGCTCACTGGTCGGAATCGATATATCCAGAGCCGCTGGTACATCTGCGCCGACGTGCTCGTCTGCATGAGAGTGGTCGTGGCCGTGACCCATCTGGTTGCTCCTGCCGAGAATCGATGTACGCGGTCGGCGTCACCCTCGTCAAGCGACCAGAACGGAGCTTGTCGACTTGATGGCGGGACGGCGAACAACCACTGACAGATTCCATTCAGAAACGCTCGGCAGTTGCCTCCGATGAGGCTGACCGTAAAGGATTATCAGTCCGTCTCGATCCTTTGTTCGATCCTGCTTTTCGGCTGCCGCGATCGAGCTGTGATCAGCGCACGCACTGTCCGGCTGCAAGTCGGGCTCGCGGAAGCGCCTTCAAGCGGTCAGGACATCGACGTCATACTTCTGGACGTGAATGTCACGGGTCACCAATGTCAGACCTTCGAGTTGAGCTTGGGCAATCAGGATGCGGTCGAAGGGGTCGCGGTGGTGCATCGGCAGCCGTCCCGCCGCTATTCCGTGCTCGGCGGTGATATTCAGGGGCCGGAAGCCGCTATCGCGTATCTGCTCGGGAAGGTCGGGCGGGTCGAGCTTGCCAAGCGCTTGTTTGATCGCGACTTCCCACACCGTTGCTGAACTGACATAAACGTCGAGCTCCTGGTCCAGGCGATCCTTGATCTCATCGGCAAGGGTGGGATCGTCCGTGAGCCACCAGATAACGATGTGGGTGTCGAGGAGAAGGCTCATGGTGCGAGCCCGAAGTCATCGGCGATGCTGTCGTTGACCTCGGCCGAGTCCCAGTCGCCGGAAGCGACAATGCGTCCCTTCAGGGAACCTCTTCCGGACCTGACAGTGCCGGGCCGGATCGACTGCAAAGGTGTTCGCGCGCCGGACTCGTTGTCTATCTGCCAGAAGGTCCAACCGTTTCGGTTGTCATTGATGGTGGGGTTGTAGTTCCTGACCACCGCGCGTGCGGCACCGGTCGGCGTCTTGAATGACTGACCTGCGAGTGGGCCGTCGATGATCTCAACTCGGGCCGGCTCGGTGTATCTGGCGCGGACCCGATGTCCTTCATAGTCGGCATAGATCGTGACGCCCTGGTCGATGGACTGGGGGCGCTTGTCGTCAGCCTGGGCGCTGCCTTCAACCAGGCGACGAATGATCGCGCTCTCCGAAAGGTTTGCCACTCGAGCCGCGAACGCCACGGTGAACTTCGTGTACTCGTCGACCTCGATGGTCGCCATGCGGATCACCTCCGGCACCAATCTAGCGCAAACAGAGAAAGCAAATCAAGCAAACACAGCATGACCCATGCATGGGGTGCCCAGGTTGGCGTGCAGACCGACCGGCACGATCAGGGAGTGGCGGTTCCCGCGGAGGTCTCCTTGCCCCCATGACCCGCTTCACCAGATCGGCGCGTGCGGCCATGGTCATCCGCTCTGGCGCCTGGGGATACCCGGAGCGCGTTGACCTGCCTAGATCGCGTACAGCCCAGGGGTTGCCAGCATGTGGTGGTCACCCGCGAGCCACGTCAAACCTCGCGTCGGCGACGCCTGGGCAGCAGCTGCGGGAGTGCCGAGCACGGAGGCCGCGGCACCGGCGCCGAGCAGTCCGGCACCGCGTAGAAACCGCGCCGGGATACGTCGGAGGGCGACAATTCGCTGTCCGGAATGCTCAGATCAAGAGCGGGTACGACATCGGTGCCGCCCATTTCATGGGAGCGCTCGTGGTCGTGATCGCCGATCGCTCTCAACGGAAGGTGTCGGCTATGTGGACACCGAGCGAACTCCTTCGCCTCTGCGTGACGTAACCTGGGCCACTTCCGCGCGATGCGTGACTCCGCGTCATACGACCCGCGTTACTGTTGGTAGCGGTCGGACCAGAACGAAAGCGGTCTACGTCACCTTTCCGACCTCGCGAATCGGGCATTGAATGCGTGTCCTCCATAAACGGGAACACCATTTGGCCGGACATCCCAGGAGATCACTTAAGATCTACTAAGTCCCCGAGCGGGGCCGACAGGAGTGATAGTGAGTCAAGTCACTAATGGGGGACCCTCCACAATGAACGACCGCCCCACCCGGGAGTGGAATGGCGTGACCATTCCGGAGCCGGGCGTATACCTTCTCGACGAGGCCCACAAGCGGATCGGCTTCCAGGCGCAGCACATGATGGTGAGCGCGGTCCGGGGCGAATTCGCCCGCGGTTCCGCGACGATCATCGTGGGCGAGGACCCGGCCGCTTCGTCGGTCACCGCCTCGATCGAGAGCGCCAGCCTCACCACGCACAACGCCGACCGCGACGTGCACCTGCACAGCGGCGACTTCCTCGACGTCGAGAACTTCCCCACCATCGAGTTCAGCAGCACCGGGCTCGCGTGGCAGGAGAACAACGACATCTTCCAGTGGGCCCGGCTGCGCAACAACCCGCTCACCCGCCGCGGCTCGGGCGCCGACCTGCCGCCGCCGTCCCCGGGACGCTTCGTGCTCAGCGGCGAGCTGACCGTCAAGGACGTCCGGCGGAGCGTCGACCTGACCGTGGAGTTCGGCGGCGCGCGCCGGGACCCGTACGGTCAGGACATCTTCGGTTTCAGCGCGACCGCCGAGATCGACCGGGAGAGTTTCGGCCTGGTCTGGAACGTGGCCCTGGAAGCCGGCGGCTGGCTGGTCGGCAAGCGGGTCCGCCTCGAGATCGCCGGCGAAGCCATCCACCAGGCGGCCGGCCAGGACGCGCGGGACTGACCCCGGCGGGCGGGCCCGCCGGCCATCATCTAACCTGCCGCAATGCCAGAAGGCGCCGGCTCCGCGATCGAGGAAGCACACGGCGAGTTGTCGCTCGCCCGTCTCGCCCTGGCCGAGGACGACCTGCATCACGCCGCGGCGCACCTGGCCGGCGCCATCTCGCACGCCCCCGGCCTGCCCGAGGTGCACGAACTCCTCGCCGCCCTGGCCGTCCGCGGCGGCACCGCGCTGTTCCCGATCGAGGAACCCATCTTCATCGGCACCGTCGTCGCCCACGCGCACCTGCTCGCGCCGGCCGACCCGGCACGCGCCCTGATGCTGCTGGCCCAGGCCACCGCCGCGGAACCGGGAAAGCCCTGGGCCGACGTCAGCTGGGTCCGCGCCCTCGACGTGCCGGCCCTCGACCCGCAGGTGGTGGCCCAGGTCTTCACCACGGTCATGCGCCCGCTCGGCGACCCGGCGGCCGATGACGTCCGTACCGCCAACGAGGTCTATCTCGACCTGGCCAGACGCGCCGTCGCCGCCCACCCCGGCGCGGCGATGGTGCATGCCACGGCGGCCGGGCTCGGACGCCGGCTGGGCGCGACGGCCGAGGCTGTCGTCTGGGGCCGGCACGCCGTCGGTCTCGATCCGAGCAAACTGACCATGGTCTGGTACGCGTACGCGCTCAAAGCCGACGGTCAGGCCGGAACGGGCATCGAGGTGCTCAAGGACGCGTACGCCCGCTACCCCACCGAACTGGACCTCTGCGCCGACCTGGCGAACTGGCTGGCCGAGACGGACCGCTTCGACGAGGCACAGGCGCTGCTCGAGGACGCGGTCCGCCGCGACCCCGCCGACGACTGCGTGGTGCACACCCTGCACCGCCTGCGCTACGACCGGGACGGCCAGACCCGCCACCTCGTCGACCTGGCCGACTACACGCGCGACCACCCGCCCGCCGGTCACGAACACTACGAACTCGAACACTGCTCCCAGGGCCGGCCGTGGCTGGGGCTCCCGGCCGGGCCCACCGAGGCCAGCATCAACGTGCTCGCCCAGCTGCCCCCATCGCCGGAGCACGCGGAGCAGGACCTGGGCCGGCTCGCGCTGTCCGCCCTCGAGGTGCCGAGCGCGATCGCGGTCGTGCGCCGCCGCTTCCCCGGCGCCGACATCGAGATCGGCGGCCCGATCCCCCCGGACATGGTCACCCCGCTGCGTCCGGGCCGGGCCCTCTGGAGGTACGACGGGAAGCTCGCCGTTCCCGCGATACCGCCGCCGTCCTCCGCCGCGTCGGACCTCACCCGCCAGGTGGTCACCCCGGTCTGGGCCCACCCGATCGCCGCGTACGACCAGGCCCTGCCGATGGGCCAGCTCCCGATCGACGACCTCCTGGCGCTGCTGGTCTTCCCGCCCGCACCCCCGCCGGAGCTCGCGGACCTCCCGCCGGGCTGGTGGGAACGCTGCGTCCAGGTCTTCGCCTGCCTCGGCGTGCTGCACTCGGCCGAGCTGGGCCGCGACCACCCGACGGACACGACCGCCCATCGCCGGCTGCTCACCGAACTCGCGTTCGGCATCGAGGACTGGATCACCGAGGCGGCCCTGTACGCCCTGACGGTGGCCGCCTGGGTCGACCCGTCCTGCCGCGACGAGGTCCGCGAGGTGGTGGGCCACCGGTTCATCCAGGCGGTGCAGGCCTCCCAGCGGCGCGTCGTGACCATCCTCGACTCACTGGCCGCGCTGACCCTGGTCACCCCGGCGATGATCCCCGAGGTGACGGCGCTGGCCACCGACATCCTGGCCACCGACATCCTGGCCACCGACGTCCTGGCCGCCTCGGCCGCACCCGCGGAGCAGCCTCCGCCACCGAGACGCTCCTGGTTCAGCCGCTTCCGCCGCCGCCGTTAGTCTCCGGCACCCGCCGGTGCGGCACTGTTAGTCTCCGGCACCCGCCGGTGCGGCACCGTTGTCGATCAGGCTGAACGTCGTCCCGGGATCGGCGACCGCTTCCACACCCGTCTCGTCGTTGGCCCGGACATAGTGGTCCTGGTCGGTCCGGATGGCGTACGTCTGGCCCTTCTCCTTCTCCAACCCGAACCGCTGCCCCGGGGCGCCGGCATCACAGGGAACGGCATCCAGCGTCGCCGAACCGGCGGTGTTCTCGGTCAGCCCGATGCACCGCTGCTCCCCGGAGGCTTCCTTGCCGGCCATCTTGCCGGCCATCCGGATCCGATACGTGTCCGCAGCGGCCGGCAGCAGCACGAACAGGCTGGTGCTGCTCTCCCCATCGGTCAGCGCGAGATGACCCCGGTCATCGACATGCAGGACCGACCCGGCCGTCTGCATGGGACGGAACACGAACTGGCGCTTGCCGGCGAGGATGGCGGACTCCCCGCCCGCGGACCCGGCCTTCGTCGAGGTGGCCCCCGGCGTGGCTCCTTCACCGGCTGACGTCAGCCCCGTGCCGGGCGCGCTGCCGGTCGGCTCCGCACCCTCGGCACAGGCCCCCAGCGCGAACGCCACGCCCACGGTCAGCACGCAGAAAGCGACCCGAGCGGCGGTCCGGGGTCGGTCGGTCGGCAAGCGCATGGATCAGATCCTCCTGGCCGGGTGCCCGCCACCCGTTCGCTTACCCATGCTCATCAATGACGACCACAAAACATGCCATCACCCCATCGGTTGCGGGCCGGCGGGTTCAGGCTGCTTCCCACGATGTCGCAGGCTTGCCGGCGGCCGGTTCGGGCTCGGGGTGGAGTTCGGCCGTGACCACCATGAACAGTCTGCCCAGGCCGGCCCAGACGAGGGTGGCGACCACGACCACGAGCACGATGGACGGGTCGGAGTCCGCGGAGTTGATCGGCGGGTTGCCGGCCAGGGCGGTGAACGGCCGGGCCGCTTCCAGCAGGGTCACCAGGGCGAACATGAGGACTCCGGGCAGAATCAGGCCGTGGGCGAGCGCCACCCCGAGAGCGCGGGCCGGGCCGGTCCAGGGGCGGGTGACCACCGCCGTCGCGGCGACCAGGGCCAGGCAGAGCACCGCGTCGGCCGCGAACGGCCCGGGCACGAGGGCGAGGCTCAGCCCCGTCGCGCCGATCACGAGGACGAGGCCCTGCCGGCGCCGTGACCAGGTGCCGGGCAGGGCGGCGAGAACGCAGACCAGGGCGGCGACCGCGAACAGGAGATAGCCGGCCGTCGCCGAGGGGACCAGCTCCGGTTCCTCGTCGGTCGGTGACTCGAGCGTCAGCAGGCTGAACGCGGCGAGCAGGCAGAGCACGGCCGGAAGACCGGAGATCCCGGCCCGGTCGCTGGTGCGGCAGAGCCAGAGCGCCGTCGCGGTGATGGCCGCACCGGCGAGGACGGCGGCCGGGATCAGGGCCGCGTGGCCGGGATCGGCCCGGTCCAGCGCGACGTCGGCCCCGATCCAGAGCAGCGCCCCGGCAGTCACTGTGCGGCCACGACGACGGCCGGTGTCCGCGACGGCGAACAGCACCACCGCCACCGCGACAACGGCGCCCCAGCGCACCTCCCGCGGCCAGTAGGAGTTGTTCTCCGCATAGCCCCACCACCGCGACCCGGGCTCGGCCAGCGGTTGCAGGATCACCGCGCCGTGCGCCCACAGCGCGGCGCCCGCCCAACCGACGCCGAGCGCCGCTGCGAGTCGCACCGATCTCGTCATCGGGTGAGCATAAAGACCCAGGTCAACGTGCGATCCCAGGTCCGGCGTGTCCGAGACCACCTCTTACCGGCCGCACGCGACTGGTAGACATGGCGACATGCTGGTTGCCTTCTCCGTCACGCCGATCGGCGTCTCCGAATCCGTGGGCGACATCGTCGCCGAGGCCGTCCGGGTGGTCCGGGCGTCCGGGCTGCCCAACCGTACCGATGCGATGTTCACCACCGTCGAGGGCGAGTGGGACGAGGTCATGGCCGTCGTCAAACAGGCGGTCGACGCCGTCGCCGCGCACGCCCCGCGGGTGAGCCTGTCGCTCAAGGCCGACGTGCGTCCCGGGGCCGTCGACGCCCTGCACGCCAAGGTGGAGCACGTCGAGCGACGGCTGGCCGAGCAGTGAGATACCTGGTCATGTGGGACATCGACCGGACCCTGCTGAACGGTGGCGGGGTCGCCGGCCGAGCCTGGAAGACCGCGTTCACCGAGGTCACCGGCGTGGCCTGGAGTGTCACCCCGGACTTCGGCGGACGCACGGATCTGGACATCTGCACCGAGGTCTTCGCGTCGCACGGCGTGACCGACTGCACGCCCGAGCGGTTCTTCGCGCGCTACATCGAGGAGATCGACGGCAGCCGTCATCTCTTCGCCGAGCACGGCACGCTGCTGCCGGGCGTCCGGGCCGTGCTCGACACCCTCGCCGCCCGTGACGACGTGGTACAGACGCTGGTCACCGGCAACGTTCCCCAGGTCGCGGCCGCGAAAGTCGCGGCCTTCGGCCTGCAGGACGTCTTCGACGCGGAGGTGGGTGGTTACGGCACCGACGATCACGTACGCGAGACGCTCGTGCGCCGCTCCCTCGAAAGAGCCGAGGCCAAGTACGCCGAGAAGTTCCGTCCCGTGGTCATCGGCGACACCGCGTTCGACGTGGCCGGAGCCCTCGCCAACGACGCCCGCGCGGTGGCCGTGGCCACAGGCGGCACGAGCCTGGCCGACCTGACCCGCACCGGAGCCCACGTGGTGCTGCCCGACCTGTCCGACAAGGACGCCGCAGTCGCCGCCATCATCGGGTGACAGCCGTCGCCTGGGCGGTAGCCGTCACCCGATGACGGCGGCCCCCGCCCAGGCAACGGCACTCACCCGACGACAGCGGGCACCGCCCGGGCGACGGCCTTCACCCGACGACAGCGGGCACCGCCCGGGCGACGGCCTTCAGGCGGTGATGGTCAGGGCGGCGAGCCGGCCGGGGTCGCTCAGCACGTCGACAGCGATGATCCGGCCGCCGGTCACCGTGAACGCCATGATCGACAGCACCGTGCCGCCGGACCGGATCACCGCCCCGGCCGCGCCGTTGATCAGGGCCGGGTGCACCATCGCCGCGAACCGCTCGCCGAGCAGCGCCTGACCCAGCACCGCGTCCGGACCGTGCAGCACCACGCTGCGCCGCTGCCCGCCCGGTCCCCTGTCGGAGCGCAGCACCACATCCGGGTGCAGCACCGCCGCCAGCCGCTCGAGGTCCCCGGCCCGGGCGGCGGCATAGAAGGCGTCCACCACCTCCCGCTGCCGGCGCACGTCCGGATCGGGAGCGGTGGCCTGACCGCGTACCCGTCTCCGGGCCCGGCTGGCCAACTGCCGGGCCGCCGCCGGCGAACGCTCGATCATCGGGGCGATCTCCTCGAACGGCACGGCGAACATGTCGTGCAGGACGAACGCGAGCCGCTCGGCCGGGCTCAACGTCGCCAGGACCACCGCCAGCGCCATGCCCACGGCGTCGGCCAGCACCGCGTCATGCTCCGGATCCACCCCGGACACCGGGTCGACGATCGGATCCGGCACCATCGGCTCCTCCCGCCGCGACCGCCGGGCGCGCAGCATGTTCAGACTGACCCGGGCCACCACCGTGGTCAGCCACGCGGGCAGGCTCTCGACCGCACGCACATCGGAACGGCTCGCGCGCAGCCACGTCTCCTGCACGGCGTCGTCCGCCTCGGCCAGCGACCCGAGCATCCGGTAGGCCACCGCCCGCAACCGCGGCCTGTTCTCCTCGAACCGCTGGGACAGCAGGTCCCGCTCACCAGTCACGTCACAATCCTCCGTCGCCAGGTGTCATCCGGTTGACCCCTGAACCCCGACGATGGTGACAAACATGACCGCACAGATCCTGATCACCGGCGGCACCGGAACTCTCGGCCGCCGTGTCCTTCCGCTGCTCCCGGGCCGCGTCCGCGTCCTCACCCGCAACCCCCGCCCCGACACCGACACCGCCACCGCCACCGTCGAACACGTGACCGGAGACCTCGCCACGGGCGAGGGCATCGCGCACGCGACCGAAGGCGTCAGCACCGTCCTGCACCTGGCCGGAGGACCCAGGGACGACCGAACCAAGGCCCACCATCTGGTACGCGCAACCGGGCCCCGAACCCACATCCTCTTCATCTCGGTCGTCGGAGCGGACCGGGTACCCATGGTCAGCCGCGTGGACCGGGCGATGTTCGGCTACTTCGCGGAACAACGCGCCGCCGAGCGGGTGATCGAGGATTCCGGCCGGCCCTGGACCACGCTGCGCGCCACCCAGTTCCACGACCTGCTCCTCCTGGTGGTCAGAAAGCTGGCCGGCCTCCCGGTGATCCCGGTGCCCGCCGGCGTCCGGTTCCAGCCGGTGGACGCGGACGAGGTGGCGTCCCGGCTCGCCGAACTCGCGCTCGGCCCACCCCGCGGCCTGGTGGCCGACCTGGCCGGGCCGGAGGTGATCAGCATGGACGCCATGATCCGGTCCTACCTGAAGGCCACCGGAAGAACCCGCTTGCTGCTGCCGATCCGGTTGGGCGGCCGGGCCTACGCGGCGATCCGTGAGGGCGCCAACCTCGCCGCACCCACGCACGCTTCCCGCGAGAACGACCGCTCTTTCCGCACGGAAGCGGAGCAGGCTGAAGCGGAGCAGGCAGAAGCGGACGGCGGGCGGATCAGCTGGGGGCGATTCCTGGCGGGAAGCCTGTCCAGTGCAGGTCCGGCGGCAGGTGTGACAGGTCGTTGAGCTGGACCAGGGCCGGCGGCCGGCCGGTGGTGTAGCGGATCACCGTGAGACCGCAGTTGGCCACCGGGATGCCCAGCCAGCGGGCCGGTGGGGCGCCCAGTGCGTCCCGGACGAACCATGCCACCAGGAAAGCGTGCGTGATGATCAGGTCGTGGGTCTCGGCCGGGGACGGACGGGCGAAGCGGGCCAGCGCCGCCTCGGCCCAGCCGGATTCCGGGCCCTCCGGGGTGTAGCCGTCGAAGAAGGCGGTGAAGGCCGGCGGGATCGGGTCCGGGACGAACGGGATGTAGTCACCGGCCGCATCCCAGGACTCGGCCGGCGCAGGCTCGGCCGGCGCAGGCTCGGCCGACCCAGCCCGGACCAACCCGGCCTGGACCAACCCGGCCTGGACCAACCCGGCCTGGACCGATCCGGGCTCGACCAACCCGGCCTGGACCGATCCGGGCTCGACCGACCCGGGCTCGACCGGCGCGGTCAGGATGGCTGCGGTCTCGGCCGCGCGCTGGAGTGGGCTGTGGGTGATCGACGTGAAGGGGATGCCGGACAGCCGGCCGGCCAGCAGCTTGGCCTGCCGCCGGCCGGCCGGGCTCAGACCGGCGGTCTCCGAGGCGTCGCCGTGGCGGACCAGGTAGAGCCAGCGAGTCGTCATCGCGTGACTTTAGACAGTGGGCGCAACCGGGTTGGGGATCGCTCCACCGAAGCGGCGGTCGCGCTGGGCGTAGAGCTCACATGCGTACCAGAGGTGGCGGCGGTCGAAGTCCGGCCAGAGGGTGTCGAGGAAGACCAGTTCCGCGTAGGCGGACTGCCAGAGCAGGAAGTTGGAGGTGCGTTCCTCGCCGGAGGGGCGCAGGAACATGTCCACGTCCGGGATCTCGGGGTGGTACAGGTAGCGGCGCAGGGTCTTCTCGTTGACCTTGTCGGCCTTGAGCTTGCCGTCCGCCACGTCACGGGCGATGGCCGCCGCGGCGTCGGCGATCTCGGCGTGACCGCCGTAGTTGACGCAGAACTGCAGGGTCAGCTTGGAGTTGCCGCGGGATTGCTCCTCGGCGGTCTGCAGCTCGGTGATGACACTTTTCCACAGCCGGCCGGGCCGGCCGGACCAGACGATGCGGACGCCCAGGTCGGTGAGCTCGTCGCGGCGGCGGCGGATGACGTCGCGGTTGAAGCCCATGAGGAAGCGGACCTCTTCCGGTGAGCGTTTCCAGTTCTCGGTGGAGAACGCATAGGCCGAGAGGTACGGGATGCCGAGCTCGAGGGCGCCCTCGATGGTGTCGAACAGCGAGTGCTCGCCCTGCTCGTGGCCCTTGGTCCGGGACAGGCCCCGCTCCTTGGCCCATCTGCCGTTGCCGTCCATCACGACGGCCACGTGCTTCGGGACGGCGTCCTTCGGCAGGGCCGGCGGGGTGGCGCCGGAGATGTGCGGGGTGGGCGGACGTGTCACTGGGGGGACTCCCGTCGATCGACCAGGGGAAGGGCGCGCAGGTTGCGCTCCATGTGCCACTGCAGGTGCGCTGCGACGAGGCCGCTGCACTCACGGCGTACGGAAGGGGCGGCGGTGTCGGCGAACGGCCAGTCACCATGCGTCAAAGCTGCCATAAGGGTGAGGGTCGCCGGGGCCGGATGGGCCGCACCGGGCGGGCGGCAGTCCGGGCAGACCGAGCCGCCGGCCGGGACGGAGAACGCGCCGTGCGGGCCCCCGGTGCCGCAGACCGCGCACTCCGCGAACGCCGGCGCCCAGCCCGCGAACGCCATGCCCCGCAGCAGGTAGGCGTCGAGGACCAGGCTGGTGGAGTGCTCGCCGGCCGCCAGGGCCTTGAACGCGCCGAGGGTCAGCTGGAACAACCGCAGCGACGGCTCGCGCTCGACCGGGCTGAGGCGCTCGGCGGTCTCGGCGATCGCGCTGGCCGCGGTGTAGCGCGGGTAGTCCTCGAGGAACTTCTTGCCGAACAGGTTGACGCCCTCGACCTGGCTGATCGAGTGCAGGTTGCTGCCGACACCCTCGGGGGAACCGGCGAGCTGCAGGTCGATGTGACCGAACGGCTCCAGCCGGGCGCCGAACTTCGAGTTGGTGCGCCGCACCCCGCGGGCGACCGCGCGCAGCCGGCCGTTGCGCCGGGTCAGCAGCGTGATGATGCGGTCGCTCTCGCCGAGTTTCTGGACACGCAGCACGACAGCGTCGTCGCGGTAGAGCTGGCGTCGGTATCCGGCAGGCACCCCGACATTCTGCCTCCTGGGTACGACAGACCCTGAGCCGGATCTCAGGGTCATCTCCGGGAAGGGTCCGATAGCCCCCGGGCCGGGCAGCTCATAGCGTTTCCAGCATGAACGTACGTGTTGGTGCTCTCATTCTGGTCGCTGCCGCGGCGGCTACCGCTCTGACCGGCTGCGGCAACGGGATGGGCGCGAAGCTCACCTACAACGACACCGAGAAGACCAAGATCACCGACATCGTGCTCAGCGGCGGCAGCGGTGACGTCACGGTCACGACCGGGTCGGCGTCCGAGACCCACATCACCCGGATCGTACGCAGCGACGGGCGCGATCCCGCGAAGTCGTACCAGGTCTCGGGCGGCACCCTGAGCCTGGACACGACGTGCGGGCGCAACTGCTCGGTGTCGTACGAGGTCGAGGCGCCCGCCGGGGTGAAGGTCGGCGGCGAGCTGCATTCCGGGGCCATCGCGCTGGTCGGGGTCGGCGCCGCCGACGTGAAGGTTTCCTCGGGCGACATCCGCCTGGAACGGATCGCCGGGGACGTCACCGCCCGGGCCACCTCCGGCAGCATCGACGCGCACGCCCTCAGCGGCGCGGCCACGCTCACCGTCACCTCGGGCAACATCGAGGGCCTCGAGCTGACCGGCGGCAAACCGCTCACCGCGGAGGCCAGCTCGGGCGACGTCGAGCTGCACGTCCTGCAGCCGGCCTCGATCTCCGCCCGGGCCTCGAGCGGCAACGTGGAACTGATCGTGCCCAAGGGCGACTACCAGCTCAAGAACGACACCGGCTCCGGCGACTTCACCACCGACCTGCGGAACATCGCCACCGCCACGAACGTGATCAGCGTCCGGGTCGGCAGCGGCGACGCCAAGGTCATGTCGTTCTGATCGGAGCGCCGCCCGCCGCGTCGAGCGCGGCGGGCGGCCCCGTGTGAACCGGGCTCAGAAACCGAGCCTGCGCAGCAGCTTCGGGTCGCGCTGCCATTCCTTGGCCACCCGGACGTGCAGGTCGAGGTAGATCTTCCGGTCGAGCAGCGCCTCGATCTCGGCACGGGCGCGGACCCCGACATCCTTCAGCCGGGCCCCCTGCGTACCGATCACGATCGACTTCTGGCTGTCCCGCTCCACGAACAGGTTCGCGTAGATCTTCGTGGTCTTGCCCTCGACGAGCATCTCCTCGACGAGCACCGCGATCGAGTGCGGCAGCTCCTCGCGCACACCCTCCAGCGCGGCCTCCCGGATCAGCTCCCCGATCAGCACCTGCTCGGGCTCCTCGGTGAGCACATCGTCCGGGTACAGCTGCGGGGACTCGGGCAGGTGCCGGGTCAGCACGTCGACCAGCGTCTCCACCTGGTGCCCGGAGATCGCGCTGACCGGCACGATGTCGGCGAAGTCGTGCAGCTTGCTGACCGCGAGCAACCGCTTGGCCAGCGTCGCCGGATCGACCAGGTCGACCTTGGTGACGACGGCGATCACGGTGGCCTTCAGCTCGGCCATCTCCGCCGAGATGAACCGGTCGCCGGCGCCCACCGGCTCGTCGGCCGGGAAGCACACCCCGATCACGTCGACCTCGCTCCAGGTCTCCCGGACGAGATCGTTGAGCCGCTCCCCCAGCAGCGTCCGCGGCCGATGCAACCCCGGGGTGTCCACCAGCACCAGCTGGGAATTCTCCTGGTGGAGCACGGCCCGGATGACGTGCCGGGTGGTCTGCGGCTTGTTGGACGTGATCGCGATCTTCTGGCCGATGATCGCGTTGGTCAGCGTGGACTTGCCCGCGTTGGGCCGCCCGACGAAGCACGCGAAACCGGCACGGTAGGCATCCTCGGTCACCTGCTGCCGAGCGGCGGCGGCGTGCTGGTGCTTCCCGCCGGGCTTCTTCGGATGCGCCTCGGGCTTCGTGGCACGCGCGGCGGCCGCCGCCCGGGCCTTGCCGGCCTCAGAGGTCGGCACCGGCCGGATGAACCGTCGCTTCGGACCGGGACCGCCGGGTCCGGCACCCCGCCGGGGCACCCAGCCGCCGTCGGTGCCGGGCTCACTGGGCGCAACCGCACCGCGACCCCAGGCCCCACCCCGCGAACCCGCACCCTTACGCCCAGCCGCACCATCACGCCCAGCAGCACCATCACGCCCAGCAGCACCACGCCCAGCACCACCGCGCCCAGCAGGACCGCCACGCCCAGCAGCATCATCGCGCCCGGCCGCGCCGTCCCGGCCGACCGCACCATCACGGCCGGCGGCACCGCCACGCGCGGCCCAGCCGTCCCGGCCGGCCGCGTTCCCGCGCCCGGCAGCACCATCACGGCCGGCAGCACCATCACGGCCGGCAGCACCATCACGGCCGGTTGCGCTGCCGCGGCCCGCCGCGGCGCCGTCGCGGGTCGAACCGCCGGCGCCGCCCGCGCCTCGTTTGAAGGCTCCGGTGCTGCGCCGGGCCGCCGAACCGCGTTCGCCGGCGATGTTCGCGGCCTCGCGCTTGGCGGCCTGACGCTCGCGGCGGCGTTGTGCGTTGCGTTCTCCCGCGGACATCCCGCGGTCGCCCTCGGCATCGGTCACTGGGTCACCGTGCCGAGCAGGGTGCCGGCCGGGGCCGCCACGTGGATCGGGGCGTCGCCGGTGAGGTCACGCACGGCCGCGTGGCCGGCACCGTCGAGCACGCCGGTCTCCGTCACCACCGCCGCCGCCTCGATGGACTTGGCGCCCGCGGCCACCGCGGACACGACCGCGAGCTGCAGCGCGGTCACCTGCAAGCTGGGCAACGACACCGTCGCCGCCGCATAGGTACGGCCGTCCTGGTCGCGTACCGATGCTCCCTCGGCCGCACCTACCCGGGCTCGGGCGCCGCGGGCCAGGGTGACCAGCTTCGCGTCCTCCGCACTGAGATCGGCGTCCGCGGTTCCGGCTGGAATGGTCTGGTCAGGCATCGGCGTGCTGTCTTTCCTCGGTCTCGGGGGCGTTCTCGTCGCCGTCGGTCTGCTCCGACGACGACTCGACCCGGCGCACCAGCACCGAGTCGATGCGATTGCGGCGGCCGGTCGTGCCCTCCGCGATCAGGTGCAGGCCGCCGACGTCGACGGTCGCACCGGGGATGGGGACCCGGCCCAGGGTCTGGGCGAGCAGGCCACCGACGGTCTCGACCTCGTCGGCCGGCAGTTCCACGCCGAAGATCTCGCCGAGGTCCTCGATCGGCAGCCGCGCGGTGACCCGCACCGCGCCGTCGTCCAGGTGCTCCACCGGCGGGCGCTCGACGTCGTACTCGTCGGTGATCTCGCCGACGATCTCCTCGAGGATGTCCTCGATGGTGACCAGGCCGGCTGTGCCACCGTACTCGTCGACCACGATCACCAGGTGGGTGCGGGCCGCCTGCATCTCCGACAGCAGGTCGTCGACCGGCTTGGACTCGGGCACGAACGTCGCGGGGCGCATCAGATCCGCGACCGCCACGGCCGAGGCCGCGGGATCGCCGTTCTGGGTGCGCCGGATGACGTCCTTGAGGTAGAGCACGCCCAGCACGTCGTCGACGCTCTCGCCGATCACCGGGATGCGGGAGAAGCCGGACCGCAGGAACAGGAACAGGCCCTGCTGCAGCGTCTTGGGCGCCTCGATCCACACCATCTCGGTACGCGGCACCATGACCTCACGGGCGATCGTGTCACCCAGCGCGAACACCGAGTGGATCATCTCCCGCTCGCCGTGCTCCACGACACCACGCTGCTCGGCGAGGTCGACCAGTTCCCGCAGCTCGACCTGGCTGCCGAACGGCCCCTCCGGGAACCCCTTGCCGGGGGTCACCGCGTTACCGATCAGGATCAGCAGCGACGCGAGCGGGTTGAGCACCCGCCCGATCCAGCGGACCAGCGGCGCGGTCGCCCGGCCCACCGCGTACGCATGCTGGCGGCCGACCGTGCGCGGCGCGACCCCGACCACGACGAAGCTGACCAGCGTCATCGCACCGGCGGTGACCAGCGCGGCCCGCCAGCCCACCCCCCAGCTGTCCACGGCGACCAGCGCGACCAGGGTCGTGGCGGTCAGCTCACAGATCAGCCGGAGCAGCAGGAGCAGGTTCAGGTGGCGCACGACGTCGCCGGCCACGGCGGCCAGCGCGGCGGCACCACGCTGTCCCTCGCGCGCCATCTCCCCCGCGCGGGCCGGGGAGACGGTCGCCAGGGCGGCGTCGGTCATCGAGGCGAGCCCGGCCAGGAAGACCAGGACCACCGCGTACGCGATCAGCTGGAAGTCGGGCAGGCCGGTGGCCGTGGACGCGCCCTCTGCCAGGGCGGGTAGTGCTGCGGAGGGGTCCATCGGCTAACCGCCGGTCCGCCGCCCGGAGCGCCAGCTCTGCAGCAGCCGTGCCTGCAGGGCGAACATCTCGCGCTCCTCGTCCGGCTCGGCGTGGTCGTAGCCGAGGAGGTGCAGCACACCGTGCACGGTGAGCAGGTGCAGCTCGTCGGCCGCGGTGTGTCCCGCGGTGACCGCCTGTTTCGCGGCGACCTCGGGGGCGAGCACGATGTCACCGAGCAGGGCGGGCTCGCCGGTGCCGGCCTCGCCGGGCCCGTGGTCGACGCTGCCCTCGTCCATCGGGAACGCGAGCACGTCGGTCGGGCCGTCGCTGCCCATCCACCGATGGTTGAGCTCGGTCATGTAGTCGATGTCGACGAGCAGGATCGACAGCTCGGCGAGAGGGTTGACACCCATCTCCTCGAGGGCGTGCCGGGCCACCGCGAGGATCGCGTCGGTGTCGACCTCGACTCCCGACTCGTTGGCGATCTCGATGGACATGTGGTGCTTTACCCCTGCTTCCGATGCGGTTTCCTCGCCGGTGGACCCGGCGATGGCGGTTGGTGGCGACACGGCCCGGGCCGGTTGAGCACCGGTCCGGGCCGACATGTGAAGTTGTGACACGCCTTCATTGTGCGCCGCCGTTGGCTGCCCGGGTGTCAGCGGCGCCGGTTGCTCCGGTCACCCGCGGCCCGGCCCGGGACCGCGCGGACCGTCTGCTGGTCGGCCTGCTCCAGCTCGGCGTCGTAGCGGGCGTACGCGTCGACGATCTCCGCGACCAGCCGGTGGCGGACCACGTCGGAGGACGAGAGCTCGGCGAAGTGCACGTCGTCGACACCCTTGAGGATGTCCCGCACGATCCGCAGCCCGCTGGTCGTCCCGCCGGGCAGGTCGACCTGGGTGACGTCGCCGGTGACCACGATCTTGGCGCCGAACCCGAGCCGGGTCAGGAACATCTTCATCTGCTCGGGAGTCGTGTTCTGCGCCTCGTCGAGAATGATGAACGCGTCGTTCAATGTCCTACCGCGCATATAGGCCAAGGGGGCGACCTCGATGGTGCCGGCCTGCATGAGACGCGGGATCGTCTCGGGGTCGAGCATGTCGTGCAGGGCGTCGTACAGCGGGCGCAGGTAGGGGTCGATCTTCTCGTTGAGCGTGCCGGGCAGGAAGCCGAGCCGCTCGCCGGCCTCGACGGCCGGGCGGGTGAGGATGATCCGGCTGACCTGCTTGGCCTGCAGCGCCTGCACGGCCTTGGCCATGGCGAGGTACGTCTTGCCGGTGCCGGCGGGGCCGATCCCGAACACGATCGTGTTCTCGTCGATGGCGTCGACGTAGCGCTTCTGACCCAGCGTCTTGGGCCGGATGGTGCGCCCGCGCCGGGACAGGATGTTGAGGGTGAGGACGTCGGCCGGCCGCTCGGTGGTGTTCTGCTCGAGCATGGCGACGGTGCGCCGGACGGCGTCGAGCGACAGCGTCTCGCCCTTCTCGATGAGCTCGATGAGCTCGGAGAAGAGCCGCTCGGCGGTCGCGTTGTCGGCGGGGGCTCCGGTGATGGTGATCTCGTTGCCACGCACGTGCACGTCACTGGCGAGAGTCCGCTCGACGAATCGGAGGATCTCGTCCTTGGGGCCGAGCAGGTTGACCATGATCTTCGGATCAGCGACCGAGATCTTGGTCTGCACCCGAGCGGCGGCACTGCTGTGTTCGGTGCCGGTCATAGGGGCGGCCGTACGGCCTATGCCACCTGCTCTCTGTCTCGGCTCTCTGTCCCGGCCCCGCCTGGTTGCGGCGGCGCGCGCGAAGGGTCGTGCCATCGTATCCGCTCGGGTGCGGCCCCGCCGAGGCCATTACGGCCCGTTTCGGCGCCTCCGGGCCGGGTCGGCGACCTTGGCACACGTCACGCGCGCTGAGCGGGATGGTGCCCAGCCCCGGGAGCAGGAGCTTCGTCAGGGATATGCATCTAAAACGCTACAAGATACCCAATGCACCCTAAAAGCAACTGCTCTGTACCCAAAAAACAACCGAAGTACGTACGAAATCACTCGCGCCACCGCGTGCGGACGCGACGATGTGCACTACCTTGAGTAATTAGAGAGATGCAATGGGTAGCCGCGTCGATATGACGCGGGCCCCTGGTTGCAGCCAGGGGCCCATCAGCACACATGTCCGCCACGAACGCCCGCTGAGGAGAACGAGGAGACCGCCATGTACCACCACGGACATTACTCCGTGCGCTACAGCACGGACACGGGGAGTAGTCGAACCGGGGTTCGGCCGTGAGCCCGCGGGTGCGGGTCTACGTCGGCGCGGCGGTGCTGACCGCGATGGTCGTCGCGACCATCGCGGGACTCATCGCGGCGCTGCTGCACGCGGAGGGCATCGAGATCCTCAAGACGGTCGGGAGCGCGTTCGCCGGGGTCCTGGTGATCGCATTCGCCGCCTATCCCGTGCTCCGGTCGCCGTGAAGGGGGTCAGGGGCCCTCGGAGATCCAGACGCCGTCGAAGGTCTCCTGGACCCGGGTGAAGCGGTAGGTGGCCCAGTGCATACGGACCACCGTTCCCGCGTCGTCCCGGGTGAGACGGAGCAGTTCGCCGACTTCGCGCCCGGAGACCGTACGCAGCAGGTCGGGGTTTTCGGGCAGTGGGCGGAAGATCGACGGTGGGCGGTCCGCCGGGGCGTCCGCACCACGGGCCTGGAGGGCTCCGTCGTGCCAGCTGAAGACGTGCTGGAAGCCCTCACCCCACCACGGTCCGAGCACGGATCGGTATCCCGGCGGGGCCGCGGCGCCCGGCCGCCAGACCGCGATGTCCGCCGGGTCCTCCTCGACCGCGACGCGCAGCAGGTCGTGGACCAGTTCGTTGATCTCGCCGGCGGTTCCGGAGGAGCCCAGGACCGCCGCTCCCAGCGCGCCCGGGTTGCCCTCGCCGCCGCGGCGGCCGTAGACGCCGGCGAGGAAGCCGGGCATCGCGCCGTCATGGCCGACGTGCATGACCCTTTTGCCCTGCGGGAAGAGGATGAGGCCGAGGCCGAAACCGCCGGCCCACATCGTCTCGTCGGTGGTGGTCCGCGGCCAGCGCATCTCGTCGAGGGTCGCCGGGGCGAGCACCCGCGCGCCCGGGTCGACGATCTCCGGGCTGGTGAGGAACGCGGCCCAGCGGGCCATGTCGCCGGCGGTGCTCCAGAGCTGGGCGGCCGGGGACGCGCCGCCGAGGTGCAGCTGGGGTTCCGGGCGGGCGGCGTCGGAGTAGGCGTCGACGAGGTAGCCGACCGCGGCGTCGGCGGGTGGCTCGACCTCGGTCGCGGTCAGGCCGAGCGGTTCGAGGATCCGTTCGCGCAGCACCGTCTGCCAGGTGCCGCCGCGCAGGTGGGCGACGAGCTGGCCGAGCACCGCCAGGCCCAGGTTGGAGTAGTGGTAGCGCCGGCCGTTGGGAAGTACCCGTTCGGCGCGGGCTAGGTCGGCGAGCAGTTCGCGGTCGCCGGGGGCGATCAGGGTGTCCCAGACGTCGCCGTGGGGTTCGCGCTGGAAGCCGGCGGTGTGCGAGAGCAGGTGCCGGATGGTCGCCGCGCCGTGGGCGGGCACGTCGAGGTGGGCGGAGACCGGGTCGTCGAGGTCGAGCAGGCCGTCGTCGCGGGCCTGCAGCACCAGGACCGCCGTGAACGTCTTGGTCACCGAGCCGATCCGGAAGCGGCTGCCGGCGTCGAGCGGGTGGCCCGGGTTGCCGGAGTCACCGACGGTGAACGCCCAGAGCGGGCGGTCGGCGCGGTGCAGCGCCACGGACAGCGCGGGCACCCGGCCGTCGGCCTGGGCCCGGCGGGCGGCGCGTTCCAGTCGTCGCTGGGCGATGATCAAGCGTTCGGAGGTCACCGGAAGATCCTAAAGTGGCCGTACGTACGATCGGCGCCACTGCCAAGGATGGGAGCGCTTCCATGGATGTTACGGACGACCTGGTCAAGCAGTTGACGCTGGAGGAGAAGGTGTCACTGCTGGGCGGTCAGGACTTCTGGTCACTGCCCGCGATACCGCGGATCGGACTGCGCTCGCTGGTCATGTCCGACGGTCCCATCGGGGTACGCGGCACCGGCTGGGCCCCGGAGGACCCGTCGATCGCCCTGCCCTCCCCCACCGCGCTCGCCGCGACCTGGGACCCGGCGCTGGCCCGCACCGCCGGCCGGCTGCTGGGCCAGGAGTCCCGCCGCAAGGGTGTGCACGTGCTGCTGGGCCCGACGGTCAACCTGCAGCGCACCCCGCTGGGCGGGCGGCACTTCGAGTGCTACTCCGAGGACCCGCTGCTCTCCGGCGAGATCGGCGCCGGGTTCGTCGTCGGCGTCCAGGACCACGGTGTCGGCACGACGGTGAAGCACCTGGTGGGCAATGACTTCGAGACCGAGCGGATGACCGTCGACGTGCGCATCGGCGAACGCGCGCTGCGCGAGGTCTACCTGGCGCCGTTCGAACGCGTCGTGGCGGCCGGCGGCTGGGGTGTGATGAGCGCCTACAACGGCGTCAACGGTCTGCCGATGGCGGCGAACGGGCCGCTGCAGACCGGCGTGCTCAAGGACGACTGGGGCTTCGACGGGGTGGTGGTCTCCGACTGGCGGGCCGCCCGCGACACGGTGGGTGCGGCGCTCGGCGGGCTCGACATCGCCATGCCCGCCCTGGAGAACCCCTGGGGGCCGCACCTGGTCGCGGCGGTGCGCGACGGCAAGGTCTCCGAGGATCTGATCGACGACAAGGTACGAAGGGTGCTCCGGCTGGCGGCCCGGGTCGGCGCGCTGGGCGACGTGGCGGTTCCGGAGCTGCCGGAGCTGGACGGTGACGCGGTCGCGCACGACGTGGCGGCGCGGTCGTTCGTGCTGGTCCGTAACGAGCACTTCGCGTTGCCGCTGGAGGCCACCGCCCTGACCGGGGTCGCGGTGATCGGCGCGCTCGCCGCCGACGCCCGGGTGCTCGGTGGCGGCAGTGCCCAGGTGTCCCCGCCGCACGTCGTCTCTCCCGTCGAGGGGCTGGCCCGGGCGCTGCCCGGGGTCGACGTCAGATACGCGGTCGGTGCCGACCCGCGCCCGTTCCTGTCCGCGCTCCCCGCGCCGACCCAGGTGACGCTGCTCGGCGCGGACCACACGTTCGAGGTGCCGGTGGCCGCGGTGCGCTGGATCGGTGACCTGCCCGGCGCGACGGCGGTGGACGAGGTGACCGGGGTCGAGCTGCGGACCACGTTCACGCCCACCGAGGACGGCGAGCACACGTTCGCGGTGTCCGGTTTCGGCAGCTTCGAACTGTGGGTCGGTGAGCACGAGCTCTATGCCGGTTCCCTGCATCCGGCCGGCACCGGCCGGGCGGACCTGCTGCTGTCACCACGGGAGCATCGGGCGGTCGTCGCGCTCGTTTCCGGCGTACCCGTCGAGGTCAGGTTGCGGCAGACCCTCCAGCGGGGCATGGCGCACACGGTCTCCGCGACGCTGGGCCATCAAGGTCCCGGGGTCTCCGCGGCGAGCCTGCTCGCCGAGGCGGAGGAGCTGGCCCGCGAGGCGGACGTCGCGATCGTCGTCGTCGGCACCACCGAGCAGGTCGAGTCCGAGGGCTTCGACCGCACGTCGCTCGCGCTGCCGGGCAAGCAGGACGAGCTCGTCGCGCGGGTCGCCGCGGTGAACCCCCGCACGATCGTGGTGGTGAACGCCGGCTCGCCGGTGGTGATGCCGTGGGCCGGCGAGGTGGCGGCGATCGTGCTGACGTGGTTCCCCGGCCAGGAGGCGGGCGCGGCGCTGGCCGACGTGCTGCTGGGTGTGCGCGAGCCGGGCGGCCGGCTGCCGACCACCTGGCCGCGCCGGGAACAGGACTGCCCGGTCCTCGCGGTGCGGCCGCGCGACGGCGTGGTGAGTTACGACGAGGGGGTCTTCATCGGATACCGGGCGTGGGACCGTTCCGGTATCCCGCCGCTGTACGCGTTCGGCCACGGCCTGGGCTACACGACCTGGGAATACGACAGTCTCGCGGTGACGGGGACCGAGGCGGTGGTCACGCTGACGAACACCGGTGCCCGCACCGGGCGCGAGGTGGTCCAGGTGTACGTGGGCCCGTCCGGCGAGGACCCGGTGGGTGTCGGGCCGGCCGGGGTGGTCCCGGAGCGACCGGCCCGCTGGCTGGCCGGTTTCACGCCGGTCGAGGCGCATCCCGGTGAGTCGGTGACCGTCCGGATCCCGCTGCCCGAGCGCACCTGGCAGATCTGGGACAACGGCTGGCACACGGTCCCCGGGACGTACGCGGTCACCGCCGCGCACGCCCTCGACGATCCGCGCCTCACGGCCATCCTGTCGCTGTGAGGCGGTAGGTCACTCGGTACGCGTGACCGTGAAGTCCAGCCCCTTCTCGGGGTCGTTCGTCCAGGTCACGCTGTACCCGGGCCATTCACCTTCGAGGCGGCCGTCGGCGCCGACCGTGGTCGACATCCGCGAGCTGAGCGCGCCCGGGATGCCGAGCGTCTCGAGAACGCAGTCCATCGCCTTCTCGTCGAGACCGACGGGGAAGCTCTTGCCGGCGCCGTTCACGGTGAGCTTGGTGTTCTGCTCGGAGACCTTCACGAGCCCGGTCTTGCCGGCGTCGCACTTGCCGACCGAGACGAGCAGCGGGTCGGCTTCGCTCTCGGCGACCGGGGACGGTGCCGCGGGCTTGCTGAGCAGGCGCGGCACGAGCACCACGCCGAGGGCGACAAGGAAGACAGCGAACAGCACCCAGGGCAGCGGGCTGCGCTTTTTGGCGGTCGGAGAGGCGGTTTCGTGGGGGTGACTCATCACACGTCCTTGAGCGTCGAGGGGGAGGGATCAACGCGAGGACGAAGTTTCCACTATGCGACGAACAAGAACAACGATCATGTACGCAGTCCGGCTGAACGGATGAGTCGACAGTAGAAGTTCAGTCGATCTTTACCCGGCGCAATTCGTGAAACCGCAGGTCAGAGGCCAGATCAACGTTCCGTGACGGCCGTGGCCGGTTGACAACCACCGATGCCAGAAGCTTTTCCCGGAAACCGGCTGTTCACCGAAATATCTTCGGCGGAGGCCTGTTGACTGAGCGGAACGGCGTCATTACAGGCCTTCTGCGAGCACCCTGCGGCCCTGACGATGTACGGAGAGTGAGATTTCTCGGTGCCGACAGATGTGACAGTCGACACCAGTCCAACTCCGACAAATCGCCCGTCCCGGAGGGTCCCGTCACGCCGTCCCGGATCGCAGGGGCCTACCACGCCCTCCCGGACCGCAGAGGCCTGCCATGCCCTTCCCGGACCGGCCGGCGGTCAACCCGCCGACCGGGGACGTGAGCCGGGCGGCGGCCGGAAGCCGACCGGGAGACATGGGCCGGGCGGCGGCCGGAAGCCGGCCGGGAGACATGGGCCGGGCGGCGGCCGCTAGCCGACCGGGAGACGCGGGGGCGGGCGGCGGTCAGACTCCGACCGGGACGTGGGCCGGGGTCGGTGCCGAGCGGCGGGTGACGACCGAGTCGACGATCTCGCCGACGCGGATCGCGGTGTTCGAGAGCAGGGCCGAGGTGATGCCGTGCGTGTGCTCGGTGCCGCCCTGGAGGTAGACCCCCACCCGCAGCCTCGGATCGGTCGCCGCGCGGTAATCCCGTTCGACCCGGGGGCGGCCCTGCTCGTCACGGCCGCAGAGGTCCGCCACGTCACCGAGGACGGCGTACGGGTCGGCCTGGTGGTATCCCGTCGCACAGACCACGACGTCCGCCTCGATGGTGGTCACCTCGCCGGTCACCAGCGACTGGACGCTCGCGACGGCGCCGCCGGGGGTGTCGGTCACCTGGACCATCCGGGACATGTTGATCATGCGGAGCCGCTCCCGGCCCAGGACCTTCTCCTGGTACGCCCGGCGGTACAGGTCGTCGATCAGGTCGATGTCGACGACCGAGTAGTTCGTGTTGCCGTGGTAGTCCATGAGCTGCCGCTTGACGTTCTCCGGTGCGTTGTAGAACTCGTCCACGGCCTGCGGGTCGAAGATGCGGTTGGCGAAGGAGCTGTCGTCGGCCGGCGAGTACCCGTACCGGGAGAAGACCGCGCAGACCTCGGCCTCGGGGAATGCGGTGTGCAGCGTCGCGACCGCCTCGGCGGCGCTCTGCCCGGCGCCCACCACCACGAAGCGGCGGGGAGCGGTGCCACGCACCCGGGGCAGGTTGTGCAGCAGGTCGCTGGTGTGCCAGATGTGCTCGGAGGCGGTGACGCCCTCCGGGAGCCGGGGCCGCAGACCGGTGCCGATGACGATGTTGCGGGCCCGGTGGGTGGCGATCCGGCCGCCCTGGCGCGACACCACGTCGACGGCGGAGATCTCGCCCCGGCCGTCCTCGACCGCGGTCACCGAGAGCACCTCGGCGTCGTACGTGGCCTGGTCGGCGACCTGCTCGGCGGCCCACATGAAGTAGTCGTGGAACTCGGCCCGCAGCGGGAACAGGTTCTTGTGGTTGATGAAGTCGATCAGCCGGCCCCGGGTGTGCAGGTAGCGCAGGAAGCTGAATTCGCTGGTCGGGTTGCGCAACGTCACCAGGTCCTTGAGGAAGGACACCTGCATGGTGGCGTCGTCGAGCAGCATGCCGCGATGCCAGCCGAAGGAGGCCTGTCGCTCGAGGAACCGCGTGGTGACCGGGGCACCGCCGGCGCCATTGTGCTCGGAGACGGCGATGGCCAGGGCCAGGTTGGACGGGCCGAAGCCGATCCCCACGACATCGAGTTCAGGTACAGACATGTCCGCCCCTTCACGGCAGGGCCGATCTGACCCTGAGTTTCGGTTAGCCTAACCTAAGCCACAGCCGCTGCGTCCACGGTGTTCGATGAGGGAGATATTCATGCGCGTCGTCATGTTCGGCTTCCAAACGTGGGGTCACAGAACCTTGCAGGCATTACTGGATTCGGAGCACGACGTCGTCATGGTCATCACCCATCCGCGCAGCGAGGGGGCCTACGAGAAGGTCTGGTCGGACTCCGTCGAGGAGCTCGCCACCGGCGCCGGGGTGCCGGTCCTGGTCCGTGAGCGACCGGACGACGACGAGCTCTACGAAGCCCTCAAACAGGTCGCCCCGGATGTGATCGTCGCCACCAACTGGCGCACCTGGATCCCGCCGCGGATCTTCTCCCTGCCCGCGTTCGGGACACTCAACGTGCACGACGCGCTGCTGCCCGCGTACGCCGGCTTCTCGCCCTTGATCTGGGCTCTGCTGAACGACGAACCCGAGGTCGGCGTGACCGCGCACCTCATGGACGAGACCCTCGACGCGGGACCGATCGTGCTGCAGCGCGCGGTCCCGGTCGGCCCGGACGACACGACCACCGACCTGTTCCACAAGACGCTGGAGTTGTTCGGGCCGATCACCGTCGACGGGCTCGCCGAGATCGCCTCGGGCCGCACTGACTTCGTGCCGCAGGACCGCTCCCGGGCGAGCTTCTTCCACAAGCGCTCGGAGGAGGACATCCGCATCGACTGGACCTGGACCGCCGAGGAGCTGTCCCGGCTGGTCCGGGCCCAGTCAGCGCCGTACCCGCAGGCTTTCTGCTTCCACAAGGGACAGCGCTTGGAGATCGTCGCCGCGGGTGTCTCGGAGGCCGTCTACGGTGGCACCCCGGGCCGGATCTTCTACCGCGAGGGCGACGGCGTCGCCGTGGTGGCCGGCGCCGGCGCCCGGCGGGGCCGGAGCAGGGCACTGCTGATCACCCGGGTACGCACCCAGGACGGCGTGGAGCTGGCCGCCCATGACTACTTCACGACCATGGGCGGCTACCTCACGAGCAGGCCCGCTCAGTAACGCCCACCCTCCGGGGCCGGCAGCGCGTTCAGCTCGGCGAGTTCCGGCTCGCCGAGCGTCACGGCCGCGGCACCGGCGTTGTCCGCCAGGTATTTCGGCGTCTTCGTGCCGGGGATCGGGATGACCTGATTGCCCTGCGCGAGCACCCAGGCGAGGGCGACCTGCGCCGGCGTCGCACCGATCCGGCCGGCGATGGCGCGTACCGTGGCGACGATCTCCAGGTTGGCCCGCAGCGCGTCCTGCTGGAACCGCGGCAGCGCACGACGGAAGTCGTCCTGCGGCAGGTCGTCGAACGACGCGAACCGGCCGGCCAGGAACCCGCGGCCCAGCGGCGAGAACGGCAGGAACGCGATGCCCTGCTCCACGCAGTACGGCAGCACGTCGGGCAGCACGTCACGGGTCCAGACCGACAGCTCGGACTGCACCGACGCCACCGGATGCACGGCCTGCGCCCGCTTGATCTCGTCGACGTTCACCTCGCTGAGCCCGATCTGCCGCGCCTTGCCGGCGGCCACGACCTCGGCCATGGCACCCCAGGTCTCCTCGATCGGCACCGCGGTGTCGACCCGGTGCAGCTGGTACAGGTCGACGTGGTCGGTGCCGAGCCGGCGCAGGCTCTCGTCGATCGACGTCCGGACGTGCTCCGGGCTGCCGTCGCGCACCAGCCCCGCCGTCCCGGCCGACAGCAGCCCGACCTTGGTGGCCAGCACCGCCCGCTCCCGGTGACCCGCCAGCGCGCGCCCGACAAGCTCCTCGTTCGTGAACGGCCCGTACACATCAGCCGTGTCGATCAGCGTCATCCCCAGGTCCAGCGCCTGATGGATCACCGAGATCGACGTGGCGTCGTCGCGCGGCACCGCCATGTCGTACGCGTGCGTCATCCCCATGCAGCCGAGGCCGATGACCCCGACCTCGGGGCCCTTGCTGCCGAGCGTGGTGGTCCTCATGTCAGTTCCCCCTCCAACAGACCCATGGTCAGTTCGTCGTGCCAGCGGCCGTCCCGCCGGAAACAGCTCCGGAGCCGGCCCTCGACCACGAAACCCACTCTTTCGTACGCCTTCCGGGCGCGCTCGTTCTCCGCGACAACCGTCAGCGACACCTTGTGCAGGCGCATCTTGTCGAACCCGTAGCGGCACACGGTGCGTACGGCATCGGTCCCGTAGCCCTTGCCCCAGTGATCCTTCTCGCCGATGTAGATGTCCAGCACCGCACAACCGGTCTCCGGCTCGGCGCCGTGCAGGCGCACCAGGCCGATGAGGGTGCCGCCGGACAGGGTCTCGATGCCGAACAGCACGTCCCCGTAGTCGTTGCGGGGACGTTCCTCGAGCCACGTGCGGGTGCGTTCGACGGGCTGGGCGTAGTTCTCCTGCATCCAGCGCATGACCTCGGGATCGTGGTTCCACGTCCAGAGCGCCTCGGCGTCGGGCGGGCCCATGGCCCGCAGTTTCACGTTCTCCCCGAATACGTGCATGGCACGCAGTATTTCAGTCGGCCAGGTCCCTCAGTGCCTTGCGCAGGATCTCCTGGGTACGGTCCGGCTGCTCCGCCTCGATGACGAGCCGGCCCATCGCCGCGGCGTAGTGGTCGACGTCCTCGCGCTTGTCCAGATAAAGACCGCTGGTCAGGTGCTCGATGTAGACCACGTCGGGCAGGTGCTGGTGGGCGAAGCGCAGGATCGAGAACGCGCCGCCGGCCGCCGCGTGGCCACCGGACAGGAACGGGATCACCTGCAGACGTACGTTGCGATGGGTCGAGATGTCGAGCAGGTAACGGATCTGCTCGCGCAGCACCTCGCGGCCACCGATCGGCCGGTGCAGCACCGCCTCGTCGATCACCGCCCAGAGCCGCGGCGACTGCTCGCGGGTCAGCAGCTGCTTGCGGGCCATCCGCAGGTCAGCGCGGCGGTCGATCTCCTCGGGCGAGGCGGTGCCGTGACCGAGCATGATGACCGCGCGCGCATAGGCGTCGGTCTGCAACAACCCCGGGACGAACTGGATCTCGTACGTACGGATCAGCTCCGCCGCCTGCTCGAGATCCAGATAGTTCTGGAACCAGGTGGTGAGCACATCCCCGTACGAGTGCCACCAGCCCGGTGAATTCGCCTCCCGGGCCAGGGCGAGCAGCCGTTCGTGCTCGCCCTCATCGGTGACGCCGTACAGCTTGAGCAGGTCGGTGACGTCGCGCTCCTTGAACGCGACGCGACCCAGCTCCATCCGGCTGATCTTGGACTCGGACCCGCGGATCTCGTAGCCGGCCTGGTCGCGGGAGATCCCCGCGGCCAGGCGCAGACTCCGCAGACGGGCGCCGAGCTGCAGCCGGCGGACCGTGGGCCCGCCGTTCTGCTCTGGTGCGCTCACCGGCATGGCTCTCTGGTTACGGCTTACGGCCGACAAGGGCGTACTGGTCGATCTCATCCGCCAGCTCCGCGCCGGGCTCGGGGTGCCAGCGGGTCACCGACACCGCACCCGGCTCGACGATCTCCAGCCCCTCGAAGAGCCCGACAAAACGCTCCGGGGTACGCAGGTGGTACTTCGGGTTGGCCGAGATGTTCCAGATCCGGACCGCCTCGGTGTTGTCCGGGCTGGTGTCACTGCCGTCGTACATGGCGACGAAGCTGCCCGACGGCAGATGATCCACGAAGGACGTGATGATCGCCCGGGCCTCGTCGTCGGACTCGACGTGACCGAGGATGCCCATCAGGATGAGCGCGACCGGCTGGTCGAAGTCCAGCGTGCGCGCGGCCTCCTCGAGGATCGTCGCGCTGTCGCGGATGTCGGCGTCGATGTAGTCGGTGGCGCCCTTCTCGCTGGTGGTCAGCAGCGCGCGGGCGTGCGCCAGCACCAGCGGGTCGTTGTCCACGTAGACGATCCGGGCCTCCGGATCGACCGATTGGGCGACCTCGTGGGTGTTGTCCGCGGTCGGCAGCCCGGTGCCGATGTCGAGGAACTGCCGGATGCCCTGCTCGGCGGCGAGATAGCGCACCGCCCGCGCGAGGTAGGCACGGGAGAGCCGGGCGTTCTCGGCGAGCTGCGGCAGGTTGGCGATGATCTGATCGCCGACCTCCCGGTCGACGGCGAAATTGTCCTTACCGCCGAGCAGGTAGTTCCAGATCCGTGCCGTCTGGGGCACTGTCGTGTCCAGCTTGGGGATATCTCGCTCGCCGCCGGGGGCGGCCGGGCCGTCTGCCACGTGCGCATCCTTCGGTTCGTGTGCAACTTGCTCGATCGTCGCGCGCAAGCATAGACCCGAACTGGATCGTCAGTCCGCGTAGTCGGCCGGATCGAAGACCCGTCCGGTGAGGACCTCCGGGACCGCCGCGACGCCCGGCCCACCGGCATCGATCCAGTCCATCACGGCACTGACCTGGTGATCTTCGAGGACGTCGCCGAGGTAGACGAGGCGGGCGCCGCCCCGGCGGGCGGCCGGCGCCGGGTGCACCACGACCACATTGGATCGTTCACAGACCTTGAGGCACTCGCTGACGCGTACCCGGTGCCGTTCGCCGGCCGCGGCTCGGATGGCCTCGAGCTGCGCGTCATGATCGACGCCGGGGTGCTTGACCGCGTCGCCGCAGCAGCAGTCCCGGCAGACCGTCAGCGCGCCCATGCCCCTCCGTCCCTCCTGCCGCTGCTCAGTGCACCAGGACCTTGCTGGAGATCTGGTCCGTGGAGCCGGGGACGGGCTGCGACGGGTCGGTGCCGATCTCGACGAGCTCGTTGCGCTCGTTGACGTGCGCCACGTGCGACACGTAGTCCGCACGCTCGGACTCCTCGACCTGCTTGAACGACATGATGATGACCAGGTCGCCCACCGAGATCAGCCGGGCGGCCGCGCCGTTGATGCCGATCACGCCGGAGCCGGCCGCACCCTCGATGACATAGGTCACCAGTCGCTGACCATTGTCGATGTCCACCACCTGCACCTGCTCGCCCTCGACGAGGTCGGCGGCGTCCATGAGGGTCTTGTCGATGGTGATGGAACCGACGTAGTGCAGGTCCGCCTGAGTCACCGTGGCGCGGTGGATCTTGCCGCCGAGCAGGGTCCGCTGCATGTCTGTGGTCCTCCAAAAAGGTCGCGGGGATACCCCCATCGCGAAGCAAAGGTAGCCTAACCTAACCTCACTATCGAGCCAACGGACGACCACCTCACAGGAGCACATATGACCCCCCGCATCCGAGGCTGGCGACGGGTCCTCACCGTCGCGGCCGCAGGCTTGCTCGCCCTCACGGCCGCCGCCTGCGGCTCTGACGACTCCGACGACGCCGCCGCCCCCGCGGCCTCGGGTTCCTCCGCGGCTGCCTTCCCGGTGACGATCGAGCACAAGTTCGGTGCCACCACCATCGAGAAGCAGCCCGAGCGAGTGGTCACCGTCGGCTGGAACGACCAGGACCCGGTGCTCGCTCTCGGTGTCGTCCCGGTCGCCACCCGGGAATGGTTCACCGAATACCCGACCTACCCCTGGGTGCAGACCGCTCTCGGCGGCAAGCAGCTCACCACGTTCTCCGCCGAGATCAACTTCGAGGCGATCCTCAAGCAGCAGCCCGACCTCATCCTGGCCGTCTACGAGACGATCAACGAGGAGACGTACAAGAAGCTCTCCGACATCGCGCCGACGGTCATCCAGTCCAAGGACTACGCGGACGAAGAGACCCCGTGGGACGTCCAAACCCTGACCACCGGTAAGGCCCTGGGCAAGCCGGCCGAGGCGCAGGCGCTCGTGGACAAGGTCAACGCGAAGGTGGCCGAGGCCAAGGCCGCCAACCCGCAGTTCGCCGGCAAGACCCTGGTCGCGGACTTCGGCCCGGAGAAGGGCGTGCACTGGCTGCTCGGCGCCAACGACCCCCGCCGCGCCCTGTTCGACGCGCTCGGCTTCGCCGCCCAGACCGACAAGGACGAGGTCAGCGAGGAACGCCTCGACCTGCTCGACCGCGACGTCCTGTTCGTCAACGGCGCGACCAAGAAGGACATGCTGGCCTCCCCGGTCTTCGCCCGCCTCAAGGTCGCGTCCGAGGACCGCACCATCTACACGTCGTTCGAGACCCCGCTGAGCGGCGCACTGGCCTACAGCGGCCCGAACGCTCTGCTCTACGCGCTGGACGTGCTGGTCCCGCAGCTCAAGGCCGCCACCGACGGCGACCCCGCGACCGCGGTGACGGACCTCTCCAACCAGTCCTGACACAAGACACGAGAGAAGGCGGCGGGTTCATCCCGCCGCCTTCTTCATGCCTTCGGTACGCCGTCAGCCCGCGCTACGCGGCCGGCTCCCGCTGTTCGTCCGGCTCCCGCTGTTCGTCCGGCTCCCGTCCGGCCGGCTCCCGTCCGGCCAGCTCTCGTCCGGCCAGCTCCCGTCCGGCCAGCTCCCGTCCGGCCAGCTCCCGTCCGGCCAGCTCTCGTGCGGTCAGCTGAGCACCTTCACCGAGGCGATCTTGTTGTTGAAGTCGATGTCGCGAAGGTCAGCGATACCACCGACGTTCTCCGCGTTGACGGCCCCGAGCTCCTTCGATTCCCCCGTGCAGTCCGGCCCGCTCCAGATCTTGACCAGCCCGTCGAACGCGATCGAGGAAGCCGTCTTCGCGTCGATCGCGTTGACACAACCCCCGTCGGGCACGGTGTCCGCCTCGATCACCTGCGACGCGGCCTCGTCGTCGAAGACATTGAACGAGAAGCCGCTGAACAGTACGACGCGCTTGGCCGGAGTGTTTTCCTGCTCGCCCTGACCCTGCTCGCCCTGACCCTGCTCGCCCTCACCCTGCTCGCCCTGACCCTGCTCGCCCTGACCCTGCTCGCCCTCACCCTGCTCGCCCTGACCCTGCTTACCCTGGGCCGGCGGCGTGCTCTCCTCGATCTCCGGAGTCTCCTCGGCCGCGTCCTGGCCCGCACCGTTCTTGCCCGCACCGGACCGGCCCCCGTCCGGCCGGACCCCGAACCAGGTGTCCCCGACACCCTGCCCCTTGGTGTCCCCGGCCTTGGTGTCCTTCGCGAACCGGTAGACGGGCCACCCGCCGACGGTCACCTGCAGCTTGCCGTCATCCCGCTTCACGAAGCCGACGTCCTTCTTGTCGACACCGGCGATGAAGACCTTGCCGCCCGCCTTGACGGTCACCGGCGGCCATGTGGTCGCACACTCGCCGTTACAGGTCGCTTTCGACGGCTTCGCCTCGTCCTCATCGAACCGGTAAAGAGTGAGCCCGGCACCGTTCACCAGAACCTCGCCGAGCCCTTCCAGCCGGGTGGCCGTGAGCTGCACCCACTTCTCCGCCTCGATCATCTTGGCCTCATCGAGGACACCGCCTTCAGGAGCCGCCCAGTCCCCCGTGCCCGGATTGGCTTTACTGGTCTTGGCGGTGCCGTTCTGCAGCTGTGTGCTATCGGCCACCGTCTGATCCGAACCGGCCGCACCCCCCGCGGCGGCAGAAGACTCCGGAGCGGGCGCAGAAGCCGTGGGTGCCTTGTCCCCACACCCCGACAGCAGCAGCGCGCCACTCACAGCAGCCGCGGCAATGGAAAGCATTCGCGTGGATCGCATCTCTGCGCCCCTTCCGTGATCCTCGATGAGACGTACGCCCTCCACACGTGCGTCACGGGGAAACCGGTTCAGAGAGATTTCCTCCGAGGCAGCAACATCACCCGGCCGAGGACCGTTGAGGAGGCGCGAACGCTGGGTGGGGTGCATCTCCGCTGTCGCGTCTGCGAGATATGCGGCACGGTCCACGCTATCGAGGCTGCGCACCACATTCGATGTGGTTCAGTTCGCACGCCATTCCGGAAGATGGGTCATGAGGCTCCACACCATTGAGGACGCAGCATTGCGAGAATGGAATCGTTACACCGATGGGTCAGCGCCGACAACGGTGCTGACCCCTCGGTTCCGGTCTATCGCAGTGCGGCGGCCAGCAGCGGGCCGAGCTTTTCCAGCGTCGCCGGGTCCAGCAGTTCGGAGTGACCGACCGGCAGTTCGTGAATCGTCATCGCGGTCACGAGCGGCTGCCATGCCGGGGCGCCGGGCCCGGCAAAACCCTGTTCGGCAACGGTCGCCTCGACGAAGAAGACCTCTCCGTCGAACGGTGGGTGGGAGGCTTCCGCCATCAGCCGGTCACTGGCGAGGTAGTTCTCGAGGATCCGTTCGATCTGCTTGCCGGTCAGAGCCGCGACCGCTCCCCCGGCCTCCTGGACGAACCGCACGGCGTCGGCGACGGTCAGCGCCGGATCCGGGACCGTGTAGCCCATCTCGGTCAGGAGTCCGGCCACCGTCGACGGTGTCTGCACCGCGTCGCGGCGGGCGTCGAGCATGCCGAGGAAGCTCACCTCCCGCCCGCGCTCCCACAGCGCGGCGGCCACGGACAACGCCAGCGCGCCGCCGAAGGACCAGCCCAGGAGGCGTACCGATCCCGAGGGTTGAAGCGCGACGATCCGGTCAGCGTGCCCGGCCGCGAGGTCAGCCAGGTCCGCCGGCGGCTCGCCGCCGGAGAGCAGAGGCGACTGCAGACCGATCAGCGGTACGCCGAGGAAGCGTGTCAGCCCGGCGAACTGCCAGGCGAGACCACTTGCCGGGGCGAGGCAGAACAACGGCGAGCCCAGCCCGTCCGCGAGGCGCAGGACCGGGGCGAGCGCATCACCCTCGGGCATCGCGCCGTCCACCAGGCGGGCCACCGATGCTGCTGTCGGTGCGGTGAACAGGTCGGCTACCGGGATCTCCGCCCCCAGCGTCTCGCGCAGGGCGGTCGCCAACCGCACGAGCAGCAGCGAGTGGCCGCCCAGGGCGAAGAAGTCGTCGTGCACACCGACCGATGGGACGCCGAGCACCTCCGCCACGAGCTGGGCAACGGCAGCCTCGGTCCGGGAACGGGGCGGCTCGGCGACCGTGGCGGGCATCTCGATGTCGGGCAACGCGTTGCGGTCGACCTTGCCGTTCGGGGTCAGCGGCAACGCGTCGAGGACATGGACCATCGCCGGGATCATGTAGCCCGGCAATGCCTCCTCGAAGAGCCTGGTCAGCGACGCCTGGGAGAACTCCGGTGTTGTCGTCAGGTAGGCCACCAGCCGGTCTGCCCGGGCGACGACCACGGCCCGGGTCACGGCGGGGTGGGACAGCGCGACCGCTTCGATCTCCTCCAGCTCGATCCGGAAGCCACGCACCTTCACCTGATGATCGGTACGGCCCAGGTAGTCGAGCCGGCCGGAACGCCACCGGGCCAGGTCACCGGTTCGGTAGAGGCGGCTGCCGCCGGGACCCGCGACGAAACGCGACGCGGTGAGCGCGGGACGGCCGTGATAGCCGCGGGTGACCTGGTCACCACCGAGGTAGAGCTCACCGGCGACGCCCGGTGGGACGGGCTGCAGATGCTCGTCCAGCACCTGCGCGGAGACGCCCGGCAGGGTGCGCCCGATCGAGCCGTTCCAGTCCGGGCCCACCTCTGCGCTCGTGGCCCACACCGTGACCTCCGTCGGGCCGTACAAATTGACCACTTCGGCCGTACGTGTGTGCAACGCCATTGCCAGTGATGTCGGTAGAGCCTCACCGCCGACCAGAGCCCGTACCGCGGAAAGGTCTTGATCGGACGCCTCCAGGAGCGCCGCCCAGAGTGCGGGGGTCGCCTGCATCGCGGTGATCCGGTGTTTGTCGATCAGTGCGCTGAGCAGGCGGGGGTCACGCACCTCGGTGGGCGAGGCGAGGACCACCGTGCCGCCGGCCCGCAGCGTGCCGAGAATCTCTAGCACCGAAATATCGAACGACAAGGTTGTGACGGCAAGTTGACGCTCGCCCGGATTCAATGGCAACGCGTCGAGGAACGCAGCAAGGTTGCGATGCGTCACCACGACGCCCTTGGGCAGTCCCGTCGATCCGGAGGTGTAGATGATATACGCGGCGGAGTCAGGATCAGGCTCGGCGACGGCAGGCCCCGCCGCCGGCGTCACCGTGGCCAGGAACGCCTCGTCGATGATCGCCACCGGCTGGGCGTCCTCGATCATGAAGGCCCGGCGGGCCGGCGGGAAGGCCGGGTCGAGAGGCAGGTACGCAGCTCCGGCCTTGTGCACGGCGAGCACCGCGATCACCAGGTCAGCCGTGCGCGGCAGGTGGATGCCGACGACGCTGTCCGGCCCGGCACCGCGGGTGACGAGGGCCGCGGCCTGCGAGTCCGAGGCCCGGCCGAGGTCCTCGAAGGACAGCTCGCCCGCCGACGTGATCAGCGCTTGGCCGGCAGGCCGGGTGTTCGTTCCCGCCCGGGAGGGCAGGGCCGTGGACCAGGCCGCCAGGTCTGCCTCATCGGTGGGGACGAGCATCGGCGCACGGGACACTGCAACGGTGGGGTCGGCGACGAACGACGTGATGAGCAGCGCGAGGCGCTCGAGCAGGCGGGTCGCGGTGCCGGCGGTGAAGCGGTCGGCATCGTATTCGCAGGTCACCTCCACGCCGTCGGGGCCGCCGTCGATGAAGGTGACGTTGAGGTCGACCTTGGGGTCGGCGGCGAAACCGGGTGCGTCGAGGACCGGCATCCCGAGGATCGTGTCGTCGGGGGCGGACCGGTGGAAGTAACCGATCATCGTCTGGAACAGCGGGTTGCGCCCCGGCACCCGTGGTGGGTTGATCAGCTCCACCACCTGCTGGAACGGCTGGTCCGCGTGTTCGAACGCGGCCAGGTCCGCCGTCCGGAGCCGGCGCAGGAGCTCGGTGAAGGTCGGATCGCCGGACAGGTCGGCCCGCAGCACGATCGTGTTCACGAAGAAGCCGACGAGGTCGTCCAGAGCCGCGTCCCCGCGTCCCGAGGTCGGGCTGCCGATCGGGATGTCGGTGCCCGCGCCGTGCCTGGTCAGCAGCGCGGCAAGGCCCGCGTGCAACGCCATGAACAGGCTCGCCGACTCGGCTCGGGCGATCTCCCGCAAGCGGTCGATCAAGGACGCCGGCAGGGTCGCGCTCACCAGGCCCGCCGGCCGCTTCTGCACGGTACGCGGACCGTCCGCCGGCAACGTGATCTCGTCCGGCAGGCCGGCCAGCGCCGTCGACCAGTAGTCAGGCGACGCCGGAGCCAGCGAGAGGACGTAATCGGCGTACTGCACCGGGAGCGGTTCCCAGCCGGGGACCTGACCAGCGGTCCGGGCGAGGTAGGCGGTGCTGAGATCACGCAGGAGCGGCCCGTCCGACCACTCGTCCATCGCGATGTGATGCAGCACCAGCGCGATAATGCTGGTCTCCCCCTCGTCGACGACCGCGGCCCGGACGGGCAGGTCGGCGGCGAGGTCGAACGGGCGCGCGACGAGGTCCTCGACAGTGGTGCCCGTCTCGACCGGGATGGTGGCCGGTGGCTCCTCGATGTGCTGAGCCGACCCACGGATCACCGTGCGCAGCACCTCGTGCCGGGCCACGACATCGGCGAGGGCCAGCGACAGGGCGCCGAGGTCCAGGTGCCCGCCGAGACGGACCAGGAGGGGATAGTTGTAAGCGCTGGAGCCCGGGTCGAGCTGGTCGAGCAGCCAGAGCCGCTGCTGCGCCGGCGACAGCGGCAGCACCGCAGGACGCGTCCGGGCGCTCAGGGCGGCCCGCGCGGGGCCGCTGGTGGTCCGGGCCACCTTCTCCGGGGTACGAGCATCGAAGAGCGCCCGCAGCGACAGGTCCGTGCCCAGTTCGGCACGCACCCGGCCGATCAGCCGCAGCGCGGTGAGCGAGTGGCCGCCGGCGTCGAAGAAGTCGTCCTCGACCCCGAACCCGGGCAGGCCCAGCACCTCGGCGAAGACTTCGCAAAGACGGCGTTCCCGGTCGTCTGCGGGCGGCCGCGAGGACTGGGCCACGGGAGCGGGCGCCGGAAGCGCCGCGGTGTCGAGCTTCCCGTTGACGGTCAGCGGCAGCACGTCCACGGTCGCGAACAGCGACGGCACCATGTAGGACGGCAGCCGGTCGGCGAGGGCCGCTCGCACCAGCGCCGGGGTCGCATCGCCGACGAGGTAGGCGACCAGGGCGCCGTCGCGGGCGAGAACCGCCGACTGGCGCACGCCGGGAACCGCCGACACCGCGGTCTCGACCTCGCCCAGCTCGATGCGGTAACCACGGATCTTGACCTGATCATCCGTACGGCCGAGGAAGTCAAGGTTGCCGTCCGGTCGCTGGCGCACCAGGTCGCCGGTGCGGTACAGGCGGCTGCCGTCCGGGCCCGCGACGAAACGGGCGGCGGTGAGGCCGGGCCGGTTGAGGTAACCCCGGGCCAGACCGGCGCCGGCGATGTAGAGCTCACCCGCGACACCCCGGGGGACGGGACGCAGCCAGCTGTCCAGGACGTACCCGACCGTGTTGAAGATGGGCTTGCCGACCGTGGCTGTGGCACTGTCCTCCGTACCCCCGCCCAGGGTGTTGATCGTGTATTCCGTCGGTCCGTAAAGGTTGTAGCCGGCCACGCCGTCCGTGTCGCGCAGCGTCGCCCAGAGCTTCTCCGAGACGGCCTCGCCACCGAGCAGCACGAGGCAGGGCCGGTGGGCACCGGCGAGCAGACCCTCGTCCAGCAGGGCCTGGGCATAGGTCGGGGTGAGGTTGACGACATCGACCGCGTGCTCGGCGCAGTAGGCGACCAGGGCCCGGCCGTCGCGGCGCAGCTCCTCGTCGGCGACGTGCACGTGGTGCCCCTCGACCAGCCAGAGCAGTTCCTCCCACGACATGTCGAAGGAGAAGCTCACCGTGTGCGCGATGGTCAGGATCCGGCCGCCCGCCGCGGCGATGGTCGGTCCGAAGATCGCCGCACGGTGGTTGAGCTGCATGTTCGTCAGCCCGCGGTACGGCGTGACGACGCCCTTGGGCTTGCCGGTCGAGCCGGAGGTGTAGATGACGTAGGCGGGCCGGTCCAGGCGGCCCGGGGTGCCCGGCGCGAAGTCGTCCAGCCAGGGCTCACCGATCTCCAGGTACAGACCGGCCAACGAGGTCAGGACGAATACCGGCTGCGCGTCGTCGATCATCGTCTGCCGGCGTTCGGCTGGAAGGTCGAGATCCAGGGGTAGGTAGGCGGCTCCTGCCCGCAGTACGGCGAAGAGCGCGACCACCATGTCGACGCCCCGGGGAAGCGCGAGGCCGACGATCGTCTCGGGTCCCGCGCCGTGGGAGCGCAGGCCACGGGCGACGGCGCTGACCCGGCCGTCCAGTTCGGCGTAGCTGAGGGTGGTGCCGTCGTGGGTGAGGGCCGCGGCGGTCGGGGTGCGGGCCGCCTGCTCGGCGAGCATCTCCGCGATGGTGATGTCGGGGATCTCCGCGACGACGCCGGCCTGGGGTTCCGGTGCGGGCAGCGAGATCGCGCCGACGGTGCGGGTGGCGTCGAAGTCCTCGAGTACGGTCCGGAGCCGGTCCAGCAGGGATGTCGCTTCGTTCGCCGTGACCACGTCGGAGCGGTATTCGAGGCGGATCCGCAGGGCTCGGCCCGGGGTTGCGACCCAGGTCAGCGGGTAGTGCGTCGCGTCGACCGCGTCGACGTCGACGATGCCGTGCTCGGCTTCCAGGTCGTCGAAGGTGTCGTCGTCCAGGAAGTTCTGCAGCACGTAGAGGCTGTCGAAGAGCTGGCCGCGGCCGGCTGCGCGCTGGATGTCGCCCAGGCCTACGAATTCGTGGGCCATCAGCTCGATGCGCTCGTCCTGGACGCGGCGCAGGACCTCGTGCACCGGCTCGGTCGCGGTGAAGGTGACGCGCTGCGGCACCGTGTTGAGGAAGACGCCGACGACTTCCTCGATGCCGTCCAGCTCTGTGGGCCGGCCGGCCACCGTGGTGCCGAACAGTGCCCCCGGGCGGCCGGAGGCGTGGCTGAGCACCAGGCCGAGCGCGGTGCTGAGCACGGTGTTCAGGGTTACCCCGGCGGTGCGGGCCTGGTCGGTGAGCCGGGCGGTCTGCTCCTCGGTGAACTGGACGGCGACGCTGGTGGCCAGGACCGGCTCGGTGCCGACGGCGGCCGGGTACAGGATGGTCGGTTCGGCGGCGTCGAGGGCGCGGGTCCAGACGGCGAGGGAAGCCTGGGAGTCCTGCTGGGCGATCCATTCGAGGTAGTCGGTGAAGCTCGCCGCCTCCGGCTGGATCAGCCGGCCGGCGTAGGCACCGAAGAGGTCCCGCAGCACCAGCTCGCGCGACCATCCGTCCCACAGCAGCAGGTGGTAGGTGAGCAGCAGCCGGTCGTGGTCACCGGGCAGCCTGATCACCGTGAGCCGGGCCAGCGGTGCGTGTGTCAGGTCGAACGGGCGGGCCCGGTCGGCGGCCATCACCGCGTCGAGGTCCGCCGGGTTCTCGATCACCTCGACGGTCGCCGGCACCTCGCGGCGCAACACCGCCCCGTCGTCGGTGAAGGACAACCGGGCGGCCGGGTGGGCAGCGAGCACGGCCGCGAAGGCGCGCTCCAACGCCGGGACATCCAGGCGGTAGTTGACGTCGAAAGCGTTCTGGGCGATGTAGACGTCCGCGTCGCCGGCGAGCTTCGCCTGGAAGTACAGGCCTTCCTGCAGCGGGGACATCGGCCAGACCTGCTCGGCAGCGGGAGCCAGCTCAGCGGCCCAGCCGTCGGCGATCGCGGTGACAGCGTCGAGGCCGAGGCCCTCGTCGGCGTAGGTGAGGACAGCGTGCAGAGAGGTGCCGCGGGCCGCGACGTTGATCTCCAGCAGGTACGGCGTGCCCAGGTCGTCGTCGGGGCGGACCCGGATGTCCTCGTCAGCGCTCGACCAGTCCCCCTCGTCGTCGGTGAAGCGGCCCAGGTAGTTGAACAGCACCTGCGGGCTGCCGAGCCGGGACAGGGCGGCGGCGCTGCGGGGATTTACGTACCGCAGCAGGCCGTAACCGAGACCATCGCCTTCAGGGAGCACCGAAGGCGCGGGAGCGCCGGGCAGCGCGGGACCACCAAGCGGTGTGGGAGCGCCGGGCAGCGCGGGGGCCTCGGGCAGCGCGGGAGCCTTGGGCAGCGCGGGAGCCTCGGGCACCGTGGGGGCAGTGGATGGCGTGGGGGCAGTGGATGGCGTGGGGGCAGTGGATGGCGTGGGGGCAGTGGATGGCGGGGAGAGGCGGACCGGGGCGATCGAGGTGAACCAACCGGTTGTCCGGGTCAGGTCGACGTCGCCGATGTGTTCGCGGCCGTGCCGTTCCAGGTCGATGAGCAGGTCGTTCTCGGTGCCTCGCCAGCGGTTGACCGCGGTGTGCAGGGCGGTCAACAGTGTTGCCGTCACGTCGCCGGTCAGGGTCTTCGGGTCCACCGGGATGGTGACCTCGTGATCGCGGGTCTGCCCGACCGTCAGCCCGAACGTGACCGCCTGTGGGTCCAGGTCGGCGCCGGGTGCGAGCGTCTTCTGCCACCGCGGGAATTCGGCCAGCCTTGCCGCGGTGCCTGCCTCCTCGGTCACGGTACGGGCGAACGTCCGCAACGAAGTACCCACAGGCTCGAGAGCAGCACCCTCGTACGCCTGCCGCAGGTCCTCGATGAGGATGTGCCACGACACCCCGTCGACGCCGAGGTGATGGGCGACCAGCAGCAACCGTCCCTGTGTGGTGGGACCGGCGTCGAAGAAGACCGCTTCCAGGATTCGCCCGGTATCGGGGTCCAGCCGGGTCACCGCGTCCTCGGCCGCGTTGCGGATCGTTTCCGGGTCGACGCCGTCCACAGTGGTCAGGGACACCGCTCCGGTGGCCATGACTTCCTGGGACCACAGCATCGGTGCCGGGCGGCTCAGCCGCAGCCGTAGCGAGTCGTGCTGGGCAACCAGCTGGTCGAGCGCCGCCTGGAGCCGGGCAGTCGTCGCCCCGGCCGGGGTGCGCAGCAGATCGGCCTGGTGCAGCCGGTTGATGCCACCGCCGAGCTCGGCGAGCCGCAGCACGATCGGCAGCAGCGCAACCTCCCCGACACCGTCACCGGCGATAGGCGACGACGAGCCCTCGAAAGCCGGCGCGGAAGAACCGGCAAGCCCGGCAGAGGAAGGCCCGGCAGAACCAACAGGCCCGGCGGAGGAAGGCGCGGCAGAACCGGCAGGCCCGGCAGAGCTGAGCGCGGCAGAGCTGAGCGCGGCAGAGCTGAGCGCGGCAGAGGAAGGGGCGAGGGCGGCCGGGGTTCGTTTGAGGAAGACGTCGCGCGGGGAGATTCTGACTCCGCTGCGCTTGGCTCGGTTGACGAGCTGGATCGCCACGATGCTGTCGCCACCGAGGTGGAAGAAGTCTCCGTCGGCTGGCACCGTGTCCAGGCCCAGGACCTCGGCGAACAGCCCTCGCAACGTGGTGACCGCGGCCGGTTCGTCGAGCGCCGGCGCCACCGGATGGGCCGTAACCGCGTGGGCCGGGGCGGGCAGCGCGTCACGGTCGAGCTTGCCGTTCACGGTCAGCGGCAGGGCGTCGAGGGTCACGAACGCCGCCGGCACCATGTATCCCGGGAGCACCGAGGCCAGGTGGGCCCGGACCGCGTCGACGTCCGGGCGGGTGCCGGCCCGGGCCACGAGGTAGGCGACCAGTTTGCCGTCGCGGACGACCACCGCGGTGTTGGCGACGCCGGCGAGGGACAGGAGGGCGGCCTCGATCTCGCCGGGTTCGATGCGGTAGCCCCGGACCTTCACCTGGTGGTCCGAGCGTCCCAGGTACACGAGTTCGCCATCCTCCCAGCGGGCCAGGTCGCCGGAGCGGTAGAGCCGTCCGGGACCGAACGGGTTCGCCACGAATCGGGACGCGGTCAGGGCGGGCCGGTCGAGGTAACCCCGGGCGAGCTGGTCGCCGGAGATGTACATCTCGCCGGTCACGCCTTCCGGCACCGGTTGCAGGTACGCGTCCAGCACGTGCACGGTGAGCCCGGGCAGCGCGGTGCCGATGACGCTGGGCCGGGTCACGTCCGCCGGGTCCAGCGCACGGAACGACACGTGGACCGTCGTCTCGGTGATGCCGTACATGTTGACCAGCTGCGGGGTCTCGTTACGGGTGTACCAGGCGGTGAGGCGGGACAGGTCGAGTGCTTCGCCGCCGAACACCACGTACCGCAGCGGCAGCCGGTCGGGTTCGGACGCGTCCGCTTCGATCAGCGGGTAGAACGCGGCCGGGGTCTGGCTGAGCACCGTGACCCGTTCGTCGCGCAGCAGCGCCCGGAAGCGCTGGGGGTCGCGGGCGACGTCGTGGGGCACGGTCACGAGCCGGCCGCCGTGCAGCAGCGGACCCCAGAGTTCCCAGACCGAGAAGTCGAACGCGTACGAGTGGAACATCGTCCACACGTCGTCCGTACCGAGATCGAAGTTCTGCCAGGCCGCCGCGAACAGGGTGAGCACGTCGCGGTGGGTGACCACGACGCCCTTGGGTTTGCCGGTCGATCCTGAGGTGTAGATGACGTAAGCCGCGTTGTCGCCGGTCAGGGCGACCTGCGGCCTGGTGTCCGGACGGCCGGGTGCGGCCACCGGGATGCCGCCGTCGCCGATCACGCAGACCGGTGCCGCATCCGCCAGGATGTATTCCTGACGGGCCGTGGGAGCTGCGCTGTCGACGGGTACGTAGCAGCCACCGGCCTTGACGACGGCGAGCAGCGCGACGACCAGGTCGGCTCCGCGCGGGAGCCGCACCGCGACCTTCGACTCCGGCCGGACCCCCCGCGCGATCAGTTCGTGGGCGAGCTGGTTCGCCTGCGCTTCCAGCCGCGCGTAGGTGAGACCGTCGACCGCGATCGCCTCGGGCACGTCCAGCGAGATGTCGAGAATGTCCAGCGGCAGGGACAGTGCTTCCGCGGCGACGGAGACCTCGGCGCCCAGTGACAGAGCGGACACCGGCCGGTCCAGGTTGTCGATCAGCTGCTCGACGACGTGGGCGATCTGGGTGACGAGCCGGTCGGCCGCCGCGGCACCGACGGCCGCGTCGTACTTGATCTCCAGGGTCAGGCGGTCGCCGGGGAACGCCACCAGTGACACCGGGTAGTGCGGGGAGTCCGTACCGGTGAAGCCGCGCACGCCGAGACCCTGCGCGTCACCGCCGTCGACCGGCGGGAAGTTCTCCACCACGACCATCGAGTCGAACAGTTCGCGCGCTCCGGCGAGCCGGTTCAGTTCGGCGAGGCCGACCTGCTGCACGTCGAGGACGTCGGTCTGCTGTTCCTGCAGCCGGCGCAGCACGTCGGCGAGCGGCTCGTCCGGGCGCCAGGTCATCGGCACCGGCACCGTGTTGATGAGCAGGCCGACGATGCCCTCGACACCGGGCAGCTCACCGCCGCGGCCGGAGACCGTCGAACCGAAGACGACCCGGTCACGGCCGAGCAGCCGGCCCAGCAGCAGACCCCAGGCACCATGGATCAGCGTGCTCACCGTGATGCCGTGGGCCCGGGCCGTTTCGGCCAGGGCAGCAACCCGGTCGATGTACGAGAAAGAGCTCTCGTGGTGCGAGACGCTGCTGATGTCCGGGTACAACGTGGTGGGTTCGGCGCCGGACAGCGCCGCGGACCAGGCTTCCCGGGCGGCGTCGCGGCCCCGGGTGACGACCGATTCGACGTGGTCGCGGAACGTGGCCACCGGTGCCGGCAGCTCCCGGCCGTGATAGGCGGCCACGATGTCGGAGAACACCAGCGGATACGACCACCCGTCAGCCAGGATGTGGTGCATCGTCTCGATCAGCCGGTGTTCGGTGGCGTTCAGGGAGACGAGCGCGTAGCGCAGCACCGGCGGTCGCGCGAGGTCGAACGGCTGGGCCAGTTCAGCCGCCGCTGTCCCGGCGAGCGCGTCGGCTTGTGCCGTCGTACCGGAAAGGTCGATCTCCCGCCAGGGGACCTGGACCTCGGCCGCGATGACCTGCACGATGCGGCCGTCGCGAAGTTCGCGGAACGAGGCGCGCAGCGCGTCGTGGCGGCCGACCGCGGTCTCGACCGCGGCACGCAGGCGGGCCGGGTCGACCTCACCGGTGAGTTCCGCGATCTGCTGGACCGCGTACGTGTCCACGTCGGAAGTGACAGCGTGGAAGTACATGCCCTCCTGCAGCGGCAGCAGCGGCAGCACGTCGGTGGCCCCGGCGAACGCGTCGACGTCGTCCTGGGTGAGGGTGACCAGCGGGAAGTCCGACGGGGTGTGCCCGGTGAGGTCCGTGGTGGTCAGCTCGCGCAGGACGGCGGTCCAGTGCTCGGCGAGCGCGATGACCCGTTCCTCGGGCAGCAGGCCGGCCGGCCAGGACAGCGTCGCCTCGAAGACGTCACCGGTCGTGTAGGCGTTGATCTCCAGTGGCATCGCCGGGTTGGCCGGGTCGACGCCCTCGCGCAGCGGGGCGGCCTGGCTCCAGTCGCCGCCACTGTCCGCGCCGAAGCGGCCGAGGTAGTTGAAGAGGATCTCCGGGGCCGGGCCGAGGTCGTAATCGCCCAGCCAGCGCAGCGCGCCGTAACCGAGGCCGTCGGCGGGCACCGCGCGCAGCTGCTCCTTGACCGCACGGGTGGCGGCCAGGAGGTCGGTGGTGGTGCCGGGTTCGAGCCGGACCGGGTGGATGGCGGTGAACCAGCCGATGGTGCGGGACAGGTCGTGATCGCCGGTGCGGCCGTGGCCCTCGAGGCTGATCAGGGTCGGGTCCGTGGTGCCCTGCCAGCGGTTCACGGCCACGGCGAGCCCGGTGAGCAGCACGTCGTTCGCGCCGCCGTGGAAGCTGGCCGGCACGGTGGTGAGCAGCGGTACGGCCACCTCGGCGGGCAGCGTGACGGTGATCGAGCGGACGGTGGCGGCGGTGTCGGCAACCGGGTCGGCGGGGCGGTCCCCGAGCAGCGGCCGCGGGCCGGCCAGGGTGGTGCGCCAGAAGTCCGCCTCGCTCGTGTGCTCGCGCTGCGCCGCCGCGAACGTGCGGAACGAGGTCCCGACCGGTTCGAGGTCGTCGCCACCGGCCGCGCGCCGCAGGTCCTCGGTGATGATGCGCCACGACACACCGTCGATGACCAGGTGGTGGATGACCAGCAGCAGACGGTGGCCGTCCCAGGCGGCGCGCAGCATGATGCCGTTCGCCGGGTCGAGCCGGGCGACCTCGGCCTCCTCGTCGATCGGTCCCTCGGTGATCAGGCCGGCGGCTCGTAGACCGGGTGCGGGGACGTGCAGGGTTCCGTCGAAGCTCGCGCGCAGCAGGTCGTGGCGGTCCAGCAGGGCCTGCAGGATCCTCTCCAGGCCGGCCCGGGTCAGCGCGGCCGGGGTGTGCCAGGCCATGGACTGGTAGAAGTGGCCCAGCGGGGTCGCGGACTTCACCGTCTCGGCCAGCATCGGGGTCAGGGCGATGTCACCGGAGCCGTCGTCGGTCACGGTGGCCACCACGGTCGCGGGCAGCGCCGCGGCGAGGGCCTGGACGCTGCGGCGGCGGAACACGTCGCGCGGGGTCACGTGCAGGCCGGCTTTGCGGGCCCGGCCGGCCACCGCGATCGACGAGATGCTGTCGCCGCCGATCGCGAAGAAGTCCTCGTCGATGCCGACCTGCGGCAGGCTCAGCACCTCGGCGTAGATGCCGGCGAGCAGGCGTTCCCGGTCGTCGCGCGGACCGCGGCCCACGCCGAGGATCGGGGTCGCCGCCGGCAGCGCCCGGGCGTCGAGTTTGCCGTTGACGGTCAGCGGCAGCGCGTCGACGACCGCGTACAGCGACGGGACCATGTACGACGGCAGCCGTTCGATCAGCGCCGCGCGCACGTCGGCCGGGCTGACCGGGCCGACCAGGTAGGCGTGCAGCTTGCCGTCCCGGGCGAGGACGGCCGCCTGGCGCACACCGGGCACCGCGGCGACGGCGCTCTCCACCTCGCCCAGTTCGATGCGGTAGCCGCGGATCTTCACCTGGTCGTCGGTGCGACCGAGGAAGTCGAGGTTGCCGTCCGGGCGCTCGCGGACCAGGTCACCGGTGCGGTACAGCCGGCTGCCGTCCGGGCCGGCGACGAACCGGGACGCGGTCAGCGCCGGGCGGTCGAGATAACCGCGGGCGAGGCCGGCGCCGGCGATGTACAGCTCGCCGGCCACCCCGGACGGGACCGGGCGCAGCCAGTCGTCGAGCACGTGTCCGGCCGTGTTGAAGATGGGCTTGCCGACGGTGGGGGTGGCGCTGTCGTTCGTACCCGCGCCCAGGGTGTTGATCGTGTATTCGGTCGGTCCGTAGAGGTTGTAGCCGGCCGGGCCGTCCGGGTCGCTGAGCCGGGACCACACCGCGTCGGTGACGGCTTCGCCGCCGAGCAGCACGAGCCACATCCGGTGCCCGTCGAGCAGGCCCTCGTCGAACAGATGATGCGCGTACGTGGGGGTCACGTTGATGACGTCGATGCCGTGCTCGCGGCAGTAGGCGACCAGCGCGGTGGCGTCGCGGCGCAGTTCCTCGTCGCAGACGTGCACCTCGTGGCCCTCGACCAGCCAGAGGAGCTCCTCCCACGACATGTCGAAGGAGAAGCTGACGGTGTGCGCGATGCGCAGCCGGTCGACGCCGGCCGCGCGGGCCCGGGCCACGGTCGGTGCGAAGATCTCGGCCCGGTGGTTCAACTGCATGTTGGTCAGGCCACGGTACGGCGTGACGACGCCCTTGGGACGGCCGGTCGAGCCGGAGGTGTAGATGACGTACGCGGGCCGGTCGAGGTCGACGTCCACGTGCACGTGCACGGGGGAATCGTCGGGGTCGGCGACGCCGTCCAGCGAGGACAGTACGAGGACGGGCCGGGCGTCGTCGATCATCAGCTGCCGGCGGTCCTCGGGCAGGTCGCGGTCGAGCGGCAGGTAGGCGGCGCCGGCCCGCAGCACGGCGAACAGTGCGACGACCATGTCGATGGTGCGGGGCAGGGCGAGCGCGACGACCTGCTCCGGACCGGCGCCGCGTTCGATCAGGCCGCGGGCGACCGCGTTGATCCGGGCGTCGAGCTCGGCGTAGGTCAGGCGTTGCTCGCCGAAGACCAGCGCGGTGAGATCGGGTGTTGTCGCAGCTTGCGCCGCAAGCATGTCCGCGATGGTCACCTCGGGGATGTCGGTCTCGCGGCCGCGGAGAGGCCCGGACGCCGGGACGGACCCGGACCCGGACGTCAGGACGGACGCGGGCGCCGGGGGTGGCACCGGGATCGAGCCGGCCGGGACGTCGAGGTCGTCGGCCAGGGTCCGGAGCACGGCCAGCAGCGTGTCGACCATCTCGCGGGCAAGCGTCTCGGTGATGACGTCGGGGCGGTATTCCAGCTTCACGCGCAGGTTCGCGCCCGGGGTGAGCACCCAGGTCAGCGGGTAGTGCGTGGTGTCGGTGTACTGCACGTCCACGATGCCCTGCGCGGCCTCGAGGTCGGCGAAGGTGCTGTCCGCGAGGAAGTTCTGCAACACGTACAGCGTGTCGAAGAGCTGGTCGTGCCCCACCGCCCGCTGGATGTCGCCGAGCCCGAGGTACTCGTGCGGTGCCAGGTCGAGACGGTCCCGTTGCGCACGCCGGGCCAGGTCGGCCACGCTCGTGGCCGGGGTCGCCGCGACCCGGGCCGGCACGGTGTTGAGGAACAGGCCGATGACGTTCTCGATGCCCGGCAGGGCCGTCGGCCGGCCGGCCACCGTGGTGCCGAACGTGACGTCGCCGCGTCCGGTGCGGTGCCCGAGCACCAGGCCCAGCGCCGCGGTCAGCACCGAGTTGAGCGTGACCCCGGCCCGGCGGGCCTGCTCGGTGAGGCGGGTGGTGATCGCGGTCGGCAGCGTGGCGAGAACCCGTTCGGACAGCATCGGTTCCCGGCCGGCGGCCTCCGGCACCGCGATCGTCGGCTCGTCCAGCGCCGCCTTCCACGCGGCGGCCGAGGCGTCCCGGTCCTGCGCGGCGATCCACGCCAGGTAGTCGGGGAAGCCGGGGCCGTCCCCGGGCAGGGCTCCGCGGGTGCCCCGGGAGTCGTACAGGGCGAACAACTCCCGCAGCACCAGCTCGCGCGACCAGCCGTCCCAGAGCAGGAAGTGGCAGGTCAGCAGCATGCGGTCGGTGCCGTCGGGGTTGCGCACCACGGTCAGGCGGACCAGCGGCGGTGCGGTCAGGTCGAAGGGACGCTCCCGGTCCGACGCGGCAATCGCGTCCGGGTCGCCCTCGAGCACGGTGACGACGGCCGGGACGTGCGCGGCGATGTGCTGCTGCGGGCGGGGTTCGCCGACGAACGACGCGCGCAGCGTGGGGTGCCGGTCCAGCAACGCGGCGAACGCGAGTTCCAGGGCCGGCACGTCGAGCCGCCGGTCGAAGTCGAAGACGTTCTGCGCGATGTAGGTGTTGGCACCGTCGGCGAACGTGGCCTGGTAGTACACGCCCTGCTGGAGGGGGGACAGGTCCCACACCTCGGCGGCGACGGCTGCGTCCGGCTCCGGGACGTCCGCCGGTCCGTCGGCGGTGGCGGCGATCGCGGCCGCGGTGCGGGTGCGGAAGATGTCCTGGGTGGACAGCACGACCCCGTCCCGGCCCAGCAGGTTGACCAGGCGGATCGCGGTGATGCTGTCCCCGCCGCGGGCGAAGAAGTCGTCGTGCACGCCGACCGGCTCCGCGCCCAGCACCTCGGCGAAACGGGCCACGACCTGCGCCTCCCGCGGGGTGCGGGGAGCAACGGCGACGGCGGCGACCGGGTCCGGCAGCGCGCGGCGGTCACGCTTGCCGTTCGGCAGCAGGGGTACGGCGTCGAGCACGGTCACCGTGGCCGGGACCAGGTAGGACGGCAGCTCCGAACGCAGCGTGGCGAGCAGGGCCTGCGGGTCCAGCACCTCGCCCGGTTCGCCCACGACGTACCCGTGCAGGCTTCTTCCGTCGCGGGCCACGGCGACGGCCTCCCGCACGCCGAGCCGCCGCAGCAGCGCGGCCTCGACCTCGGCCAGCTCGACCCGGTGGCCGTTGACCTTGACCTGGTCGTCGTTGCGGCCGAGGAACTCGACCTCGTCGCCGGCCCATCGGCCCAGGTCACCGGTGCGGTACAGGCGCTCGCCGGGGGTGAAGGGGTCGGCCACGAAACGGGCCGCGGTGGCGCCGCCCTGGCCGCGGTAACCGCGCGCGAGCTGCACCCCACCCACGTAGATCTCGCCGGCCGCACCGGGGGCGACCGGTTCGAGCGCGGCGTCGAGCAGCAGGACGCGCACGCCCGGGACGGCCCGGCCCAGGGTGACGGTCGCGCCCGGCGTGACGGTCCCGGCCAGCACGTCCCCGGTGTTCTCGGAGGCACCGTACGAGTTGACGAGCTCGGCCCCGGGCGACGCGGCCGCGAGTGCGGCGACCGTGCCGGCGTCCAGGGCCTCACCGCTGGTGAGCCACCGTTCGAGGCCACGGACCTGCTCCGGTGCGGTCTCCGCGAGCGCCGCCGCGAGGCTGGGCACGGCGAGCAACTGGGTGGCCCCGGACGCCGCGACGAGACGGGCGAGTGCCGTCCCGTCCGACGCGGCCGTCTCGTCGGCGACGACCACGGTGGCGCCGGCGACCAGGCCGCCGAGCAGTTCGGTGGTGCCGTCGATGAAGCTCATCGAGCTCTTCGCGACCCGGACCGCGCCGTCCCAGCGGTCCCGGGCCCAGGCCAGCCGGTTCGCGAGGGCACCGTGGGTGCCGACGACGGCTTTCGGGCGCCCGGTGGAACCGCTCGTGTAGACCACGGACGCGGCGTCGAGCGCACCGACCGTGGCCTGCGGAGCTTCGCTCCGAGCTGCTTCTCCCAGGGCGGCACGCATCCGGACCACGGGCAGGTCGTGCGGGGGCAGCGCGCGGTTGCTCGCGTCGTCGGCCAGCACCACCACCGGTCGCGCGTCGTCCAGCATGAACTCGACCCGGGCGGCCGGATATCCCGGGTCCACCGGCAGGTACGCGGCGCCGGCCCGGAGCACACCGAGCAGCGCGACGGGCAGGTCGGCCGTACGCCGGGTGGCTACCGCGACGACATCGCCGCGGCGTACCCCGGTCTCGTGCAGCGTGGCCGCGACCGCACCGGAACGGGTCCACAACTCGGCGTAGGTCAGCTCGACCTCGCCGGCCCGGACCGCGATCCGCGCCGGGTCCACCGCCCCGATCATCTCGGCGACGAGGGGGAGGTGGCCGGTTTCGTGGAGAGCGCCGCGAGCGAGGACGCCCGCACGGTCCTCGTCGGACATCAGTCGCAGACCGGCGACGGGAGTCGCGGTGTCGGCGGTGAGGACGCGGAGGTACTGGTCGAGCAGGCGCTCGGCGGCCGGCGGGTCGAGCCGGTGCGTCAGGGTGACGGTGATCGTGTCGCCGGGCTTGACCATCAGCGTCACCGGGTAGTGCGGGGCCTCGATCACGTCCATGCCGGTGATCCGCAGCCCACCGTTCTCCGGGGCGGACGCGGCCGGATAGTTCTCGATGACCACGAGGCTGTCGAACAGTTCCGGCAGGCCCAGCCGCCGCTGTACCTCCGCGAGCGAGGTCTGCTCGTGCTCGACGACCTCCCGCTGATCCGTGGCGAACCGGCGCAGCACGTCGCTCACGGTCTCCCCACCGGTCCAGCGCACCCGGGCCGGAACGGTGTTGATGAGCAGCCCGGCGATCGCGTCGACACCCGGCAGGTCCCCGCCACGCCCCGACACCGTCGAGCCGAACAGCACGTCGGAGCTCCCGGTGACCCGGCCGACGAGCACGCCCCAGGCCGCGGCGATGACGTTGCCGACTGTCACGCCGTGCCGCTGGGCGACCGCGCGGACAGCCGCGCCGTCCACGGAGGCGGTGACGGTCGCCGCGGGCCGGTCCGCGCCGGGCGCCAGCAGGGTGGGCTCGGTGACGCCGCCGAGCAGACGTGCGTACGCGTCCGGGTCACCGTCGCCGCGATGGGTCAGGAAGTCCTTGAACGCGGGCGGCCTCGGCAGGCTCTCCCCGGCGTACAGCGCCAGCAGGTCGTTGAGGATCAGCGGCACCGACCAGCCGTCGGCCACGATGTGGTGCACGGTCTGGACCAGTACATGCCCGCTCGCACCGGTCCGCACCAGGGCATACCGCATACCGGGCGGCCGGGACAGGTCGAACGGCTCGGCCCGCTCGGCGGCGGCGATCGCGTCCACGTCACCGCTGACCACGTACCGCCACGGGGCCCGCACCGGGCCGCCCTCGACGGCGACCAGCTCACCACCGGCGGTCGCCCGGAACGCGGCGGCCAGGTTCGGGTGCCGGTCGAACAGCGCGGACGCGGCCCGGCGCAGCCGTTCAGCGTCCAGCGGGCCGTCGAGGTGGATGAGCTGCTGCACCACGTACGGGTCGGCGCCGGGAGCGTAGGTGGCGTGGAAGTAGAGGCCGGCCTGCAACGGGGTCAGCGGCAGCACGTCACGGACGTCGGGGCCGAGCGCGTCCACGTCGGACTGACTGAGGCGCACCAGCGGGAAGTCACCCGGGGTGTGCCCGGTGACGGCGGGATCGTCGGCGATGGCGGTGAGCTGCTCGACCCAGCGGTCCGCGAGAGCCCGCACGTCGTCGCGGGACAGGACGCGGCCCGGCCAGCTGAAGACCGCGGACAGCTGCGAGCCGACGGTGACGGCGTTGACCTCCAGGGCGCGGGGCAGCGGCATCCGCGGGTCACGGCGCTCCACGACCTCCGCACCGGCATCGAAGCGGCCGAGGTAGTTGAACAGGACCCTCGGCTGGACGGCCAGCTCTTCACGGTTCGCGAGATAGCGCAACGCACCGTACGAGATGCCGTTGTTCGGCACTGCCCGCAGCTGCTCTTTCACGGCCTTGACCGCGGCGGCCGGAGCGAGCCCGGAGACGTCGAGCGGCACCGGGAACAGCGTGGTGAACCAGCCGAACGTCCGCGACAGATCCAGGTCGACGGCGTCCTCCTCGCGGCCGTGCCCCTCCAGCTCCAGCAGGAACGGCTGGTCCGGTGAGACGGCCAGCGCGAGCGCCGCGACGAGCGCGTCGTTGACGCCACCGTGGACGGCCGCGGGGACGACACTGAGCAGCCGGTCGGTGACCCGCTCGGACAGCACGACGGTCAGCTTCTCCTCGGTGCTGACGGTGTCACCCACCCCCGGCGCCGGCAGAACGAACGTTCCGTCCGCAAGGGCGGCAGCCGCGGTCCAGAACGGGAGGTCGGCGCTGAAGTCCGCCGCCCGCAGAGCTGTCGCCCACTGCCGGAACGATGTCGGTGCCGGCGCGATCGGCAGCCCCGACCTCAGGTCCTCGGCCAGCACCCGCAGCGACACCCCGTCCACGATCGCGTGGTGCACGGCCACGATCAGCTCACCGCTCGCCGGCAGGTGCGAGAACGCCACCAGCCGGTCCGTGCTCAACCGGGCAACGGTCGCCTCGAGGTCCTCCCCCGTCCGCAGCACGTCGGCCGCGCTCAGATACCCCACCGGGTGGACGGTCAGCACCGCCCCGTCCAGCGATCCCCGCAGCACGTCGTGCGCCGCGAGCAGCGCGTCCACCAGCACGGAAGGCTCCCCCGGCCCGACCGGCAGCGTCGTCGCCTGGAAGAACCCGCGCTCCCCGTCACCCACCTCGTCGAGCCAGGTCAGGATCGGCGTCGGCGGCACCTCGCCCACCGCCTCCACCTGGGCGGTCTCCACCGCGGCGACCGGCGACACCACCAGGGCCAGGCCGGCCGGGGTGGGGTTGGCGAACAGGTCCCGTGCGCGCACCGTGAACCCGGCCCGGCGGGCCGCGCGGACCGCGCCGATGGCCACGATGCTGTCACCGCCGAGCGCGAAGAAGTCGTCCTCGGCGCCGACCGACTCCAGGCCGAGGACGGTGGCGAACACCTCGCACAGGGCGGTCTCGGCGGGGGTGCGCGGGGCCCGGGACCGCGCCGGGCCGAGCACGGGTACGGGCAGGGCGCGCCGGTCCACCTTGCTGTTCGCGGTGAGCGGGAACGCGTCGAGCAGCACGAAGACCGACGGGACCATGTATTCGGGTAGCCGGTCCGCGCACCAGGTACGCAGGTCATCGGCGGTGGTGGGAGCGGACGTCACCGCGTACCCGATCAGGTGTCTGTCCTGGATGGTCACGACGGCCTGGCGCACCGCGGGATGGCTCGAGGCGACCGCTTCGACCTCTTCCAGTTCGAGGCGCATGCCGCGGATCTTGACCTGGTTGTCGGCCCGGCCGACGAACTCGAGGCTGCCGTCGCCGGTCCAGCGGGCCAGGTCGCCGGTGCGGTACATCCGGGTGCCGGGCGCGCCGAACGGGTTGGCGACGAAGCGGGCGCCGGTCAGCGCGGGGGCGTTGACGTAGCCGCGGCCCAGCAGGAACCCGGCCGCGTACAGCTCGCCGGTGACGCCCGCGCCGACCGGGGTGAGGTCGTCGTCGAGGACGTAGAGCTGGGTGTGCGGGTTCGGCCGGCCGATCGAGGTGGCGATGCGTTCGGCGTGGTCGCGGTAGATGACGTGGGAGACGCCGATGGTGGCCTCGGCCGGGCCGTAGCCGTGGTACAGCGTGGTGGTGAGCTGGGTGCGGAACCGGTCGAACAGCTCCGGGGTGAGCACCTCGCCGCCGCACCAGACATGGCGCAGGCCGTCGAGCTGGTGGGTGTCGCGGGCGAGTTGCAGCAGCACGTCGAGCATGGAGCTGACCAGGTAGACGAACGTGACGCCCTCGGTGGCGATCAGGTCGAGGAGGTACTGCGGGTCACGTTCGCCGCCGGGTTCGGCGACCACGACGTAACCGCCGGAGACCAGCGGCAGCAGGATCTCGTTGACGCTGATGTCGAACGACAGCGGCGCCTTGAACAGCGTCGCGTCGCCCGGGCCGAAGTGCAGGATCTCGTCGCGCTGCCAGCGCAGCCGTTCGTGGATCGCCTCGTGCCGGATCATGGCGCCCTTCGGGCGGCCGGTCGACCCCGACGTGAAGATGACGTACGCGAGCCCGCGCGGGTCGATCGGGGTCACCGGGGTGTCACCGGAACCGTCGGGAAGCTCGGTCAGGACCAGGGCAGCTCCGGCTTCGTCGAGGACCTGCTCACGGCGCTGCGCGGGCCAGGCGGGATCGACGGGTACGAACGCGGCGCCGGCGACCATGATGCCGAGGACCGCGACGACCATCTCGGCGGAGCGGGGCATGCCGACACCGACCACGTCCTCGGCGCCGACACCGCGTTCGCGCAGGTGCCGGGCGAGCGCGAAGACCCGTCCGCGGAGTTCGCCGTAGGTCAGCCGGGTCTCGCCCGCGACCAGCGCCAGGGCGTCCGGGTTCCGGGCCGCCGTGGCGACGAAGGCATCGACCACGGTGGAAACCTCGGCGGGCGTGGTGTGGTTGTTCCACCGCGCCAGCGAAGACTCGATCCCTTGCAGCCCAGCCGTCATGAAACCCGCACCTCCGATGTGGAACGCCCTGAGGGCGCGCGTCACCGACGCGGATTTAGGTTAGCCTAACCTCTCATCGGAGAAACACAGTGGCCCGGACCGAAACGGCCCGGGCCACCGACGGCAGCAATTACGCAGGGGTACGCGACGACCACGCGGCCCAGAGGCTCGCATAGCGCCCACCGGCCGCGACCAGCTCGTCGTGCGGGCCGGACTCCACGATGGACCCGTGTTCCATCACGATGACCCGGTCCGCCGCCGCCGCCTGGGTGAGGCGGTGCGCGACGACCAGTGACGTACGTCCCTCGAGCGCCGCCGCGGCGGAGTCCTCCAGGGCCCGGGCGCCCGCGCTGCCCGCTTCCGCTGTCGCCTCGTCCAGCACCGCCACGGCCGGGTCCAGCAGGACCAGCCGGGCCAGGGCGAGCTGCTGTGCCTGGGCCGCGGTCAGCTCGTGCTCACCGTCGCCGACCAGCGTGTCCAGCCCCTCGGGTAGCGCCTGCGCCCAGGTCAGCGCACCGACCTTCGCCAACGCGGCCACCGCCTCGTCGATGGACGCGCCCGGACGGGCCAGGCGCAGATCCTCGATGAGCGGGCCGGCGAAGACGTGCGTCTCCTGGCTGACGATGGCCACGGTCCGCGGGGGCAGATCAGCAACGGGGACCCCGTCCACGTACGCGGAACCGCTCGTCGGTCGCAGGATGCCGGCGGCGATCGACGCCGCCGTGGTCTTCCCCGCCCCGGTGGAACCGACCAGGGCGACGCGCTCCCCCGGCTCGATCCGCAGCGACACCTCGTGCAGCACCGGTGTGGTGCCGTCGTAGCTGAAGCCGACCTTGTCGAGGGTCAGCGCCGATCCGGCCGGACGCTCGCCGGACGGCACCACCGGCACGTCCATCCGCACCACGCCGACCAGCCGGCTGAGGCTCGCACCCGCGGACTGCATCTCGTCGAAGGTGAACATCAGCATGGCGACCGGGTTGAACAGGCGGTGGAACAGCAGCGCCGCCGCCGAGGTCTCGCCGACCGTCACCGAGCCGTTGCGGACCAGCCAGAAGCCGGTCACCAGGATCACCGCGAGCCCGAAGAACTCGGCCCGGTTGATCCGGCCACCGAACCGGGTGAACAGGATGAAGACGTTCACCGAGATGTCCCGGGCCTTGCGGGAGGCCGTACCGATCTCACCCAGGTGCCGGTCCTCGAGCCGGTACGCGTGCACCGTCCGCAGTCCCTGCATGCTCTCCACCAGCAGCTGGGAGCGTTCGGCGATGGCCACCCGCTGATCCGCGTAGCGCGGTGCGGCTTTCGGCAGGTACCAGCGCAGCGCGAACACGTAGAACGGCACCGCGACGGCACCGGCCAGGCCGAGCCGCCAGTCGATGCCGGCCATCGCCACGAGGCTGAGCAGGCCGAGCAGCAGCGCCGAGATAACCTGCGGCAGCACGTCGGAGACGGCCTTGCCGATGGCCGCGATGTCCGCGCCCACCCGGGAGAGCAGGTCGCCGCGGCCGGCCCGGTCCAGCACCAGCGCGGGCAGGCGCAACGCGGTCGCGACGGTGCTCTCGCGCAGGTCGGCGAGCATCCGGGCGCCGAGGCGCCCGGACAGGTACGCCGAGAGGCCGGTCGCGGCGCCCCCGATGAGCGCGGACACCAGGATGACCAGTGAGATCGAGCCGATGGCGGAGGTGCCGGCCCCCTCGCGGACCCGGTCGACGAGCATGCCGAGCACGTACACCGGGATGATCGTCGCGGTGGCCGCGACGATGCCCGCGCCCAGCGTGTAGGCGACCTCGACCTTGCGGGTACGCAGCTCGGCGCCCAGCCAGGCGCGGCTTTCCCTGGCCGTGGCGATGGGGAGGGTCATCGCAGCACCATCCGGCGGTAGTCGTCGTTCGCGTCGCCGAGCTCGGCGTGCGAGCCCTCGGAGGTGACCACACCGTCGCCGAGCACGACCACGCGGTCGGTCGCGGCGAGCAGCGCGGGGCTGCTGGTGATCACGATGGTGCCGAAGCCGGAGTCCGGGCCGTGCCGCAGCGCGCGGATGCCCTGCGCGATGGCGTGCTCGGTGACCGCGTCGACCGCGGTCGTGGGGTCGTGCAGCACCAGCACCGGCGGGCGGGCGAGCAGCGCGCGGGCCAGGGCGAGGCGTTGACGTTGCCCGCCGGACAGGCTCGCGCCGCGTTCGGCGACGGGCGCGTCCAGCCCCTCGGCGGACAGCGAGAGCACGTCGTCGGCGGCGGCCGCGGTCAGCGCCTCCGCCAGGTGCTCGTCGTTCGACAGGGCCACGTTGCTCCCGATGGTGCCGGTGAAGAGGTCCGTGTTGTGCGGTTCCACGAGCAGCAGGCCACGGGCCCGGGACCGCTCGACGCTCTCCAGCGCGACGCCGGCGATCTGCACCGTGCCCTCGAACTCGGTGGGCATCGCGAGCAGTTTCACCAGGGCCTCGGCGTCGCCGGGCCGGCGGGCGACCACACCGACGAACTCACCGGGACGCACGTGCAGGTCCAGGCCTTCCAGGGGGCCGTGCCGCACCCCGGACAGGCGCAGCTCGCAACGCTGGTCGCTGGGCTCGGCCACCCCCTCGGGCAGGATCATCCCGGCGTCGGTGACCTGGGCGACCCGGTCGGCGGAGGCGCGGGCCTCGGCGATCCAGCTCGGCACGATGGCCAGCAGACCGAACGGCTCCATGAGGAACTGCGCGGAACCGATCACGGTGATGAACTGGCCCACGGTGATCCGCCCGGTCAGCGCGAACCAGCCGGCCAGGATCGCGATGCCGCAGGCCAGCAATGTGCTCAGCGTGGTGGAGGCGGCCTGGTAGCCGCCCTGGGTGCGGGCCGCGCGCAGGGTCGCCGCCAGCGACCGGCGGCTGACCGTGCGGTAGCGGTCGGCGGCCGCGTCCTGGGCGCCGATGCCCCGCAGCGGGCGCAGCCCGGTGACCAGGTCGGTGGCCAGCGACGTGGCCCGCCCGGCCTGGGCCTGCTGCTCGGCGACCCGCTTGGTGATCAGCGGCGCGCTGACCTGCAGCACGACCAGCACGATCGGGGTGGCGACCAGCACGGCCAGGCCCAGCGGGACGCTGATCAGCAGCAGGGTCACGGCACTGATGGCGGTGGCGACGATCGAGCCCGCGATCCTCGGCACATAGTCGAGCAGGTACGACGTCTCGTCGGCGTCGGTGGTGGACACGGTCAGCAGATCACCGGCGCGGAACCCGGTCCGGGCCCCGCGCGGGTGCAGGATCTTCGCGGTGACCTCGAGCCGCAGCTGGTGGCCCTCCTCCGCGATCGCCTTCATCAGCTGCCGCGACCCGAACCGGTACGCGGTGTTCAGCACGACGAAGAGCAGGCCCAGCGCACCCACCCACAGCAGCAGCGACCGGCCGTCACCGGGCCCGACCGCCTGGTCGACGGTGACGCCGATGAGGATCGGGATCGACGCCTCACAGGCCTGGTGCACACCGATCAGCGCGGTGCCGGTCCAGAGCCGCTTGCCGTTGCGGGTGACGACCCGGCGCAGGACGCGCGAACCGGAACGGCTCACTGCGGCGACATGCTGTCACGCAGGCTCTTCGGCCGCAGGTCGGTCCACGTGCGGTCCACGTGGTCCAGGGCCTCCTGACGCGACGACGGGCCGAACACGCTGCGCCAGCCGGACGGGATCTCCTTGAACGCCGGCCAGAGCGAGTGCTGCTCCTCGTCGTTCACGAGGACATGGAACGTGCCGTTCTCGTCGTCGAAGGGGTTGCTGGACATGAGGACTCCTCTTCTCCTGGAGAAGTAAGGCTAGCCTAAGCTGGAGCGCGGAATCACCAGCGGGGTGTGCGTCTCCGGGTCGTCGATGATGCGGCAACCGAGGCCGAACACCTGCTCCACGAGATCGGCGGTCATCACTTCCCGCGGATCACCCTGGGCGACGATCGCCCCCGCCTTCATCACCACCAGATGATCGGCGTAGCGGGCCGCCTGATTCAGGTCGTGCAGCACGGCCACCATCGTCGTGTTCTGGTCCCGGTTGAGGCGTACGCACAGCTCCAGCAGTTCGATCTGATGCGCGATGTCCAGGAACGTGGTCGGCTCGTCCAGCAGCACGATCGGGGTCTGCTGGGCCAGCACCATCGCCACCCACACGCGCTGCCGCTGACCGCCGGACAGCGTGTCGACCAGCTCCCCGGAAAGCTCGGTGACCCCGGTCGCGGCCATCGCCGACACCACGGCGGCCTCGTCCGCGGGCGACCACTGCCGGATCAGTTTCTGATGCGGGAACCGGCCCCGGGCGACCAGCTCGGCCACCGAGATGCCGTCCGGCGCGATCGACGACTGCGGCAGCAACCCCAGCCGGCGGGCGACCTCCTTGGCCGGGCGCGAATGGATGTCCCGGCCGTCCAGCAGCACCTCACCCGCGTTCGGTTTGAGCAACCGGGAGAGCGCCCGCAGCAACGTCGACTTGCCGCACGCGTTCGGGCCGATGATCGCGGTGAACCGGCCCTCCGGCACCTCCAGGGACAGATGCTCGCTGATCGTCTTCTTGTCGTATCCGATGGTGATGTCACGGGCGGTCAGGCTCATGGATGTCCTTATCGGCGAGCTTGGCGGATCAACAGCCAGACGAAGTAGAGCCCGCCCACCGACACGGTCACCACACCGACCGGCAGCTGGGTCGGCGCGAACGCCCGCTGCGCGAGCCAGTCGCTCAGCATGAGCAGGAACGCCCCCATCGCGGCGGACGGGACCAGGGCGATGCCGGGCGTCCGGGTCAGACGCTGGGCGAGCTGCGGCGCGGCCAGCGCGACGAACGAGATCGGACCGGCGGTCGCGGTCGCGACGGCGGTCAGGGCGACACCCACCACCAGGTACGCGAGACGTACGGGCTCCACGCGCACGCCCAGCGCCGCCGCGGCATCCTCACCCATCTCGAGCAGGGCGAGGCGGGGGCCGTACCCGATGAGAACCAGGACCAGCACGCCCACGATGACCACCGCCGGGGTGACCTGCGCCCAGCCGAGCCCGTTGAGGCTGCCCTGACCCCACAATGCGGCGGCGTAGGCGGCCTGCAGGTCCATCTTGATGATGAACCACTGGTTCGCGGAGGCGAGCATGGCGCTGATCGCGATCCCCACGATGATCAGCCGGAAGCCCTGGACCCCGCGCTTGAACGCGAGCAGGTAGACGACCGCGGCGGTGGCGAGCCCACCGGCCAGCGCACCACCGGCCAGGAAATAGTAGCCGTTGCCGAAAAGAACGGTGACGACCAGGACACCCGTGTACGCGCCGGTGTTGAACCCGATGATGTCCGGGCTGCCCAGCGGGTTGCGGGTGAGCGCCTGGAAGACCGCGCCGGCCAGCCCCAGCGCCGCGCCGATGACCAGGGCGAGCAACACCCGGGGCAGCCGCCATTCCACAACCACGAGCCGGGCCGCCCGGGTGCCCTCCCCGGCCAGCGCCTCGACGACCTGCGACGGGCTGAGCGTGAACTCCCCGGTGCCCAGCGCCAGCACACCGATGGCCAGCGCCAGCAGCGTGAGGATGCCGGTGACCAGCAAGGGTCTGAGGGCGACCCGCGCGTTCACCCCGGTGGACGGCCGCAGGACGAGCACCCGCCGGCCGAAATCTACTCTGCTCACAGGCCACTCACCCTGGCACGGCGAACCCACCAGATCAGCACGGGCGCACCGACGAACGCGGTGATCACACCGACCCGCAGCTCGCCGGGGCGCACCACGAGCCGGCCCAGGATGTCGGCGACCAGCAGCAGCACCGGCCCGAGCACCACCGTGTACACGAAGATCCACCGCTGGTCCGGCCCGACGATCCACCGCACCACGTGCGGGACCATCAGCCCGACGAACCCGATCGGCCCGACCGCCGCGGTGGCCGCCCCGGTCAGCAGCATCACCGCGACCGTGGCCAGCACCCGGGTCCGGCCGATGTTCGCCCCCAGCGTACGGGCCAGGTCGTCACCGAGCGCCACCGCGTTCAGCGACCGCGCCACGACCAGGGCCAGCACCGCCCCGGCCAGCACGAACGGCGCGATCGTCAGCGCCACGTCGGCGGGCCGGCCGGACAGCGACCCGACATCCCAGAACCGCAGGTAGTCGAAGGCCCGCGGACGGACCAGCCGGATACCGCCGGAGATCCCGTCCATCACCGCGCCGAGCGCGATGCCGGCCAGCGTGAGCCGCACCGGGGTGGCACCGCCGCGGCCCACCGAGCCGAGCAGATACACCAGGGTCAGCGCGAAGGCGACACCGAGGAAACCGAACCACATGTACTGCGAGAGGCTGGTCAGCCCGAACACCCCGACGGCGAGGACCACGAACAGCGCGGCACCGGAATTGACGCCGAGCACCTGGGTGTCGGCGAGCGGGTTACGGGTGACCGCCTGGATGACCGCACCGGACAGTCCGAAAGCGACCCCGGCCAGCAGTCCCAGGATCGTCCGCGGCACCCGCAGGTCCCGCACGATCGACTGGTCGTCGGTGTCGGCGTAGTGGACGAACGCGTCCCAGACGGTGTGCGGCGAGATGTTCCGGGTGCCGAGCGCGATGCTGAGCAGACACACCAGAGCGAGAACGGTCACCGCCACGACGAGCCCGATCCCACGGCGCGCCTGGGTACCGGCAAGCCCCCCGGACGGCTCCGGACGCGCGGGCGCCGGCGTACGCGTCAGGACCATGGGCGAAGCTTAGGCTAGCCTTCCCTATCCGTCAGCATCGGCCGCCCGGGTGCGCCTCTCACCATCGCTCGAGACGCGCGGACAGCACGGCCAGCGCGGCCATCCCGGCGGTCGAGGTCCGCAGCACCGACTCGCCGAGCTTCACCGGCTGCGCCCCCGCCGCGACGAACGAACCCAGCTCCTGATCGGTGATCCCACCTTCCGGCCCCACGACCAGCACGATCTCCCCGGCGTCGGGCAGCTTCGCGGCGGTCAGCCGGTCGGTCGCCTCCTCGTGCAGCACGAACGCGGCACTGGCCGCACCCAACCGCACGGCCACCTTCTTGGTGGAAAGATCCGGATCACCGGAGACCACCGGAAGCCACGGCCGGCGGGCCTGCTTGGCGGCTTCCCGCGCGGTCGAGACCCACTTCTCTTTCGCGCGTACGCCGCGATCGCCGCGCCACTGCGCCACCGACCGCGACGCGGCCCACGGGACGATCTCGTCGACCCCGATCTCGGTCATCGCCTGCACGGCCAGCTCACCCCGGTCACCCTTGGCGATCCCCTGCACGACGACCAGCCGCGGATCCGAGGCGGGTACGAGCGTCCGCTTCCCCACCTTGATGTCGACACTGCCCCGGCCGACGGCGGCGACCTCACCCCGGGCCAGCCCACCCCGGCCGTCGGAGAGCAGCACCGCCTCCCCGGCCTTCAGCCGCTGCACATCAGCAGCGTGATGCCCCTCTTTGCCCCCGAGCGTGTACCGGGAGGAAGTAGGCAGATCGTCGACAAGAAACAACGGCGCGGACACGCCCCGAACGCTACCTGGTCAGCCCACGAACAAGGTCAGCGAGCAGGCCCGTCAAGCCCGTAGTTCCCCGGGAGCGACCGGAGGACCTCGGCGAGCGGCACCTTCGCCGCCATTTCATAAGTCCGATCCGGTCCGAGCACATACATGTCCACGGTTTGCGCTTCGTCCTGAGCGACGATCCAGTACCGGGGAATTCCCGCCGCGGCATACTCCCGCATCTTGTTCACTTCATCCATCGTCACCGAACTGGGTGACACGATCTCCACAGCAAGCAGCAGGCCATCGAGACTTGCTCCATGACCTCTAGGCATGAAGCAAGTATGCACGAGCGTCGAAGCCTCAGCAACCCCACGGAAAGTTCGCGAGCGGTCCGCGCGTCATCCGGCCTCCGGGCGCGGCATGGCATGCAAACAGGCGCGGGGGGGGGGGGGGGGGGGGGGGGGGGGGGGGGGGGGGGCCGGGGGCGCCGGCGCGCCCCCCCGGGGGGGGGGGGGGGCAGACGCAACCACCCCCGCGCCCGCCACGCGGCGGGGGGCGGGGGGGGGCGCCGCGCCCGCCGGG
>NZ_JBITDZ010000002.1:944999-1255277 GCF_044454705.1 Actinoplanes sp. NPDC051494 | reverse complement strand
GGCACCCGCATCGCCGTACTCGGAGCCGCGTTCAAACCCAACTCCGACGACGTACGCGACGCACCCGCCCTGTCCATCGCCGCCAGCCTCGCCAAAGCCGGAGCCGACGTACGCGTCTACGACCCCCAAGGCATGGAAAACGCCCGCAAGGTCCTCTCAACCGCGACCTACGCAATTTCACTAGAGTTCGCCGTCACCGATGCGGACCTGGTGTGCGTGCTCACCGAATGGCCGGAATTCCGCAACGCCGACCCGGCCGCGCTCGGCGCCCTCGCCGCCGCCAAACGCGTGATCGACGGCAAGAACTGCCTCGACGCCACCCTCTGGGCCCGCGCAGGCTGGGAATACCGCGGAATAGGTGTCCCCAACCTCGCGAGCAGCGGCCGGTAAAGATTCATCTCCGCGACCTGGCGCAATTCCTCATTCCCATCGGGCTTGGATCTGCTGCTCGGCAGCCAATCCCTCTCAGGAGATGACTGTTTCTTCATGACTGAACCCACGATTCGGGTAGCACTCCTGACGCACGGCTTCTACTCCGGCGGAGGCGTTCCCTCCGTCGTCCGCTGGTTGCGAACCGGCCTGCAGAAGCAGGGCCGCTACGAGGTCACCGTCCATGACCTCGCGACCTCGCGAGCGGATGCCAACAGTCGTCTCCTCACCCGGCCGGCCACTTGGCGGCGAGAGAGTCTTCTGACCGTGGATTCCGCCGGTGTCCACCGGTGGGGGGCGAACGCGGTCGAGCTCGAGTTCATGCGCTACAAGCCACGCAGAGAGATCACCGACCACCTGGAACGTTACGACGTACTCCAAGTCGTCTGCGGGACCCCTGCTTGGGCCGCGGTGGTACGCGGAAGCACCAGACCCGTCATCCTGCAGACAGCGACCATCGCACAATGGGAGCGCCAGGAGGCCCTGGTCTCCAAGAAGTTGGGCAGACGGTACTGGACGAAAGCGATGACCTCGGCCACCACCAAGGCCGAGAAGCTCGGGCTGGAGGCGTCAGACGTCGTCCTGGTCGAGAACAGAGAAATGTTCGACCACGTCAAGACGATGGGTCACACGAACACCATCATCGCTCCCCCGGGTATCGACACCAACACCTTCAAGCCTCATCCGAGGGGACACAACCGGCAGGGCTACCTCCTTTCCCTGTGCCGGCTCGGCGACCCACGCAAGCGGCTTGATCGCCTGGTGGACGCCTACGCGCTGCTCCTCGGTGCAGCGCGTGATTGTCCCGACCTGGTGATCGCCGGGCGAGGAGCGCTGCATGACGCGGCCAAGCAGCGGATCGACCACCACAAAATTTCTGAACGAGTCCGGGTAATGCCTGACGTCAGTGCAGAGGATCTGGTCTCGCTGTATCAAGGTGCATCCGTGTTCGTCCAGACCTCGCAGGAGGAAGGGCTCGGACTCTCGCTCCTGGAAGCCATGGCCTGCGGAGCGCCGGTGGTCGCCACGGAAACCGCCGGCAGCCTCGAAACCGTGGTCGACGGATACAACGGCTTCCTGGTGACGCAGAAAGTCGAGCACGAAATTCCGCACAAGGTGATGCTGGCCGTGTCCAGGCTGCTCCACGAGGACGATGGCCGCACGAGCACCAACGGGCGTGACTTCTGCGTCGCCAATTTCTCCACCGCGAAGACGTTAGCAAGGTATACGGACGCCTACGATCGCGCGATCGGCCAGCGCGTAGTGCCCCCATCGAGATCACCGGTTGCAGCCGATCTCGAACTGGGACAGCGGCTTTCCGAGTAACCGTCATGAGCAAAATAGAGCTTGGATTCAGCCGCGTAACACAGGCGAAGCGCCCCCTGCTGGGAGTAACGACCAACGCCGCCTCCAGCCTGGGGAACTTCCTTCTCGCAGTAGGAGTGGCGCGCTCGGTCTCCGTCGAGGAGTTCGGCCATTTCGCCGTAGCCTTCTCCCTCTATGTGCTGATCGTCGGTGCATACCGATGTGCGATCACAGAGCAAGTGCTGGCCCTCCCCGGCGCGCCGGGCGTCACGCACCGAGGCAGTCAACTCCTCGTCATGCTGGGAGGAATCGCCGGCGTAGTCGCCGTAGGGACGGCCCTCGCCTTCGATCTGAAGTACATCCTGGTGCTCGGCATAGCCCTGCCCGGCCTGGTGATGTACGAACACATCAAGACGCTACTGCTGGGATTCGGCCGCGCCGAGAGCGCCTTCGTCCAGGAGATCATCTGGACCGGGATCGTCGTATCCCTGTTCGTCCTGATGATGGTCACCGACCTCGGCCCGCTGGCCATCTTCTCCGGGTGGGCCATCGGCGGAGCCACAATCGGCCTGTTGCAAGCCGTCCGGCTTGGCGTTTCTCTGAAGCCGGCCACGAAGACGCCTGATCTGCCGGCCAAGACCTCGTTCCTCTACGGCCTCGAGTTCCTCACCGGCAGCGGGGTAGCCCAGCTGATCACCAGCCTGCTGCTGATCGCGGCGACCGCGGAGGTGATCGGTGCACTCCGTGCGGCCGGCACCATCCTTGCCCCGTGCACGATCCTGATCACGACAGCACGCGGCATCGCGATCCCATACCTGGCAAGGATCCAAGCGAACGATCCTCAGAAGCTCGTTCAGCGCGCACTGCTCATCTGCGCCACCATGATGAGCGCCATCGCCACGCTCGGTCTCCTGGTGTTCCTCCTGCCGGCGCAGGTCGGCTCAAGCTTGCTGGGCGGGAGCTGGGCAGGCGCCAAGCCGACGGTGCCGTTCCTGACCGCAGAGCTCGTCTTCGCCTGCCTGAGCGCCATCGCCCTCGCCCTCCACCGCACCATGGGCGCCCCCGCACGAGGCCTGATGATCGAGGCCGCAGTCGGACCCTTCCGAGTAGCGGCGATCCTGGCTAGCGCGCACTATTTCGGCGCGGTCGGCGCATCTGTGGCAATGGCGCTGATTTCACTATTGGGAGCGGCGCTGTGGTGGCTGAGCTTCACAAAGCTGAAGCACGCCTCGGTCATTCCCTAATCCATCGCCAGGCAGACTTCTCCTGCCCGGCAACCACAACCGATCATCACTTTTTTGCGCCGACCATGAGGGTCGATGGCATGACATTTTGCAGCCGACGGCTCCCATCTCTTCTGAGCATCATCCTAACTTCTTTGGTCAACCAGATAAGGGCGACGAACGCGACCACCCCTCGACCGGTGACGAAAAGCGCTTGAGGCCCGGCCTCATAAGCCAATGCACACTGCGCGACCCCGATAGACAGAACGAAGCGCGCTGGGCTTGGATGATGGAGCGCAGCGATCTCCAAGCTTCCGAGCAGCAGACCAAAGATCGCAGACAGCGTGAGCAGCCCCAGCGGCCCGAAGTAGGCAGTCATGGCTCCCAACATTCCTGGGAGCCAGTCGATCTGCTGGTCGATGCCGAATCTACGATCAATGAATGCCTCCTCGTTCCTGACCTCTCGGGCACTGTCCAACTTATCCGGTGCCAGGAAGCTCGGAACAACCAGAAACATACTATTTTTCAACGTCTCCAGCCCCACCGACGGGACATCCTGACGGAGCCCCTGGAGTACCAGCGCACCGTAGGTGTTGCAGTCAAAGCGGTAAACGAAGTCGTTGAGGATCGCACCCCGGCTCTGAGCGGTGGGGAGCGCCGCAAGGCCCGCAAAAAGCCCGTTGATCCGGTCGTCGGCGCCCTGTCCCGCGGTGAAGGATTCCCGACCGGCGGTAAACCGTGTGGACGAGATCAAGGCGGCAAAGAAGATCACGATCAGCGCCACCCATGCGGCCTGTCTGCGCGAAGGACGCACCCCACACAGGCGAGCTCCGAGCAGAGAAAGCAGGCAGGTCGCTACTATCATCGTCCGCGTGCCGGCCAAGGACAACATGATCCCCTGCACCGCAAACAACGGAATCAGCCATCGGACTCCATAGCGGACCAGGATGACTGCTCCGGTGGCAGCCATCACCGGCACGAGGAACTGGCCGGCAAGCCCGACAGCTACGTAATCATCGCGGCTGGCAACCTGCCCGATGGCCACGGCGCCGAGGGCTCCTCGACCTTGCCAGGTAAGGATCAGAAGAGGAGCGGTTAGCGCCACCAGAAATTTCAGCGGAAGCCTGGAAACGTATTCGGTCTTGTCCTGAGCCGCATCCGTGAAGTGCGCTCCTTTACTACGCACCAACATGGAGTAAGCGACGGCGTAGATCGCGATCGCCACTGACATCAGCAGAACCCAGTCGTCCATGTCTGCCTGAACAAGCCATCGGCGATACGCATTTCGGCCGGGCCAGATCCACTGCATCACCTCCGTGACACCGTGACCCAAGACGGCCATGAGCAGCATGAGAGCCGCAGGCCTACGAATCCAATCACCACGAATGACGACATGCACAAAACAGACTGAAATGGCTTGCAGGCATAGGCCGAGTATCACTGAAACGGTCAAAGCGTGCCTCGATGCGCTAGCTGGATACGGTCAGGTCAGCCGGTCCAAAGTCTTACGACCAGCCACAAGGACCAACCGCGCGGATCTTTTCGCCGCACCGTTCCACAGGCCAGCCACACAAACATGAACCCGGACATCCCGCCGTCACTGGTCCTTCGTTTTGCCGTCCCGTCCGAATATCCGGAGAGCAAGAAATACAGGGAGCGCGGCCAGCAGACTCTGCAGATAACCGGTCAGGGCGTCGGGATGAGTGTTCGCCCAGCCCAGAGGACCGGGTATGGCCATCAGAGCGACTGCAAGCCGGACAGGCCCTGGACCACCTCGGGTTCTCAGCAGTAGAACAAAAGCAAGAGCCCAACCGCTATAAAATATCATCAGGCCATAGGGGCCTTCGATGAAGTAGACCGTTCCTACCGCAAGGAAGTTGTAGGACGACGTCCTGGTGCCGCCCATGTACTCATTGATCAAGTTTCCGGTCGAAAGGGCGGGGCGGCCCGGATCGAGGACCCGCGGAACCAAGCCGTAGCGAAGGATGTCGCTGGTACGCATCTCGCCCGGCAGCCTGGCGGGAACAGAATAGGCGGACGCTGCCGTCAACTGCTCATCGAAGCGGAGCCGGTCCTGGGCCGTGACGTCGGAGTCCACGGCCACGCCGCCACTTTCCCGGATCTCGTTTCGTATGCTGAAAACGACCGGCCAGATCAGCACGAGACACAACCCGAACGTCGCGACGAACTTGATTCTGAGCAGTCCGAGCAGGAGGCCGGCAAAGATGGTGAAACTGATGTAATTGACAATTGGCGCGGTAATGGCGGTGTATCCGGCAACAACGATTTGCCCGAGAAGGAGCAGGCCGCACCACTTCAAGAACGAAGAGTCCTTCATGAGCCCACCGAGGCATGCCGAAGCGAAAAGCGCTACGGCTAAATACTTCCAACTGGCAAGCGGGGTGGTCAAGCTGGCCAACGGCGACGCCGCGACTTGCCCGGTCACCTGGGTGAAGATGGAACTTCCACCGACGGCAGCATTGGTGATGTCAGCGACCACGCTCACGATCGCCACGACCCTGGCTACACGCACTATTTGTGGGTACTTGGAATTTGCCTCTACACACTTGTCTGCCGACTTGTAGGGCAACCTCAGCAGGAAGAACATCGTCTCCACGCACGCAGAACTTCCGACCGCAATCCCGAGGACCATACACAGGAAACCCATATGCGGATTCCCGTAGTAGATTGCCATGGGAACAATTGCGACGTACGGCGCCAGCGTCAGACACGTGATGGGATACCGCTGAAGAACTCGGGTTATCACCCTCCCGTTGCCATCTCGGACCTGAGTGGAGTCCTCGACCGCATGCACGGCAAGAGTCGCGGGGAGAGGTTTCATCAGTGCCCCGTTCCATCGGGCCGCTGAACCAGGACGAGGAGCACAGACAGCCTCCCGACGTCGCCCACATCACGTGAGCGGCAAAAGCCAACGGGATTCCTGCAAATGCCTGCCCGGTCTATGCCGTAAAGAGTTCCCACCCATATTCCCGCCTAGTGTCTTTGGGATTTTTCACCGCTTCAGCACAAGATCTAACGCGCCGGCACGCCCTTGACGATTGAGCCTGCCGGGACGTCTTTGACCGCGCATGCACCCGCGCCTATGGTCGCCCCCATTCCGACGGTCAGGCCCTGGAGCAGGGCAGCCGTGGTACCGACCAGGACTCGCTCGTGCAGATGACAGTCGCCGGACACCGCAGCCAGTGGGTTGATCTGGACGAAGTCATCGAGAACGGTGTCGTGACCAACGGTGACGTTCTGGTTGAGATGGACGTGGCGGCCCATCGTGACATTGGTCGTGACTCGTGCTCCGGGAAAGATGACGACGCCCTCGGCGAATCGGTTGTCCAGGCCCACCGTCGCGGCGGGATGGATGATGGGTGCCGCGGCCCTCATCCCCGGCCCGATCTTGCCGGCGACCTTAGCTCTTACCCGGGGGTCTCCGATACCGATGACGTATCGCACGTCGTTGGGCATTGCTGCCAGCTGGGGGATCGCTCCCAAGAAGGGAACCCCCAGGCGTTCCAGCCGACCGAGGTTGACGTCGCTGGGTGCGTCGTCGACGAAGCCGAGTACCTTCCAGGGGTCTCCCTGGGCTTCGTTGATGGCCTGGACGACGCCGAAGATCTCGCGGCCATGACCTCCGCACCCGACGATGACCAGCGGCTCAGGCATTCGCCACGCCTCGCATGCGTTCGGCCGTTCCGGTGAACTCCGGCATGCTGACCTCGCCCTCAGCCGCGATGCCGTCACGCCGCAGCACTGTCATGAACGTCTCGAACATGATGCGGATGTTGAGGGGCAGGGTGCGGTGATCGACGTACCAGACGTCCAGATCGAATTTGTCTTCCCAGGAGAGGGAGTTTCGGCCGCGGACCTGGGCCAGGCCGGTCAGGCCCGGGCGGACCTCGTGGCGGCGGGCCTGTGTCGGTGTGTAGCGGCCGAGGTAGCGGACCAGCAGCGGCCGCGGGCCTACCAGGCTCATGTCGCCCTTGAGGATGTTGATGAATGTTGGCAGCTCGTCCACGCTCGTCGCTCGCAGGATGCGGCCGAGGCGGGTCATTCGGTCCGCGTCGGTGATGAGGCCGCGCTGAGGGTCGACGTCGCGCATGGTGCGGAATTTGACCATCGTGAAGATGCGTCCGTTCAAGCCTGGTCTGGCCTGGTGGAAGAAGACTGGCCGGCCCAGCCGCCAGGCGACCAGGATCGTGACGACGAGGATGAGTGGCGCGGTGATTGTCAGCATGACCAGGGCGACGATGATGTCGAACGTCCGCTGGATCCCGTCGTGCAGTCGTACCCGGTCGATCATCGGTTCCTCCCCAGGAACTCCGAGGTCGTGTCGAGGATTCGTTGCCTGTCGAGGTCGCTCAGGACCGAGCCGCTGGGCAGCGTGAGCCCGTTCTGGAAAAGCGTTTCGGCTGCGCCGGTCAGGTATGACCGCGCACCGGCGAATGCGGGCTGGAGGTGCATCGGCTTGAAGACCGGGCGGGTCTCGATGTCCTGGTCGGCGAAGTGTTGTGCCAGGTCCGCCGCGGCCCAACCGGCCTTGGCCGGGTCCACGATGATGCTGGTGAGCCAGCAGTTCGCGCCGTCGTCCACACCGAGCAGGGTGACCCCGTCGGTGCTGGCGAAGACCTTGGCGTAGGCGTCGCGGAACGCCCGGCGGCGGGCGATCATGTCGTCGAGCCGGCTGAGCTGTGCCCGGCCGAGGGCGGCCAGGAGGTTGCTCAGGCGGTAGTTGTAGCCGACCTCCTCGTGCTGGTAATACGGCACGGGTTGCCTGGCCTGGGTGGAGAGGTGGCGGCAGCGGGCCGCGAGGGCCGCGTCGTTCGAGAGCAGCATGCCGCCACCCGACGTGGTCATGATCTTGTTGCCGTTGAAGGAGACGACGCTCGCCGATCCGAACGAGCCCGCCGGCCGGCCCCGGTACGAAGCGCCCAGCGATTCGGCGGCATCCGCGACAAGCGGCACCTGGTGCTCGTCACACAGACGGGTGAGTTCGTCGTAGTCGGCACACGTGCCGAAGAGGTCGACCGGCATGACCGCGCCGATGACGCGGCCCTCACCCCGGAGGTCGCTCAGAGCCCTGGCCACCAGTGCCGGGTCGATGTTGCCGGTCTGCGGATCGCTGTCGACGAATACCGGGGCCGCCCCGGTGTACGCGACCGCGTTCGCCGTGGCGGCGAACGTAAGAGTCGGGACCACAACAACCTGGCCTGGGCCGACTCCGTTGGCCAGCAGGGCGAGGTGGAGCCCCGCGGTGCCCGAGCTGACGGCGACCGCGTGCGCGACGCCGACCCGGCCGGCCACCTCCTGCTCGAAGGCGTCGACCGCCGGCCCGGCCGGGGCGACCCAGCCGGATCGGAGTGCCTCGACGACGTAGGCCTCTTCGAGCTCGCCGACATCGGGGGCGGACAACAGGATCCGTCCGGTCATCGCTGGGCATCCTTTCCACAAAACCGAGAAAGAGGAATTTCGTTGACTGAGGATCGTTTTGACATTCTTTTTGTCTGCCACGCGAACCTCTGCCGCTCGCCCATGGCTGAGCGCCTGGCCCGGCGGGCGTTCGACGACGCGTTCGGGCCGGCCGCGGCCGGAGTCGTGACCGCGAGTGCCGGGACCCGGGCCTTCGACGGGGCGGGGATGCACCGGGGCACCGCTGAGGTGCTCGGCGAGTGCGGGGTCGATGCGGGTGGCTTTGTCAGCCGTACGGTGACCGCCGGGATGTTGCGTGCTGCCGACCTGGTCCTGACCGCCTCGCGGGACCAGCGGGCGGCTTGTCTGATGGTCGAGCCGGCAGCGGTCCGGCGGGCCTTCACGTTGCGGCAGTTCGCCCGGTTCGCCGCGGAGGTGAAGCCCGTTCGCGGTGGGACGGTCGCCACGCGGATGGGCCGGTTGGTCGCGACGGTCAATGCGACCCGGCACCTCGCGGCGCCGGTTCCGGACGGGGACGATGATCTGCCGGACCCGGTGGACCAGCCGATCGAGGCGTTCCGGACCTGTGCCGAGGATGTCTGGCTGTCACTGCGGGCCGTGGTCGGGGTCATCGCTGGTGCCTGACCTCGGCCACCGACGCGGTGCCCTCGTAGTGGCCGTCCTCGGTCCGGCGATAGATGCGCAGGTCGGTGGTGGGGGTCTCGTCGATCTCGGCGCGACGGGAGGCCCGGGTCGGCCGCTGCTCGGTGCGGACCGCGGTGGGGGCGGCCGCCGAGCGGAAGGGCGACGCGGGCAGCGGTTCGTTGCGCGATACGGGGGTCTCGCGGGCACGTGGCGGCGTGATCGCGGCCCGCGGGGCCTCGTCCATCTCGTTGGTGTAGCTGTAGTACGCGTAAGCGCCGGCGCTCTTGGCCGGGACCATGTTCAGGACGCAGCCGTGCAGCTTCGCGCTGACCTTGCTGAGGGCGGCGGCGGCCATCGCGGCCTGTGACCTGGTGGTCTTGGCGTGCCGGGCGACCAGCAGACAACCGTCCGCGAGGGTGGCCATCACCGCCGCGTCGGTGACCGGCAGCAGCGGCGGGGTGTCGATCAGGATGATGTCGAAACCGGAGCTGAGCGCGGCGAGCAGGTCCGCCATGTTGCCGGAGCCGAGCAGCTCACTGGGGTTCGGCGGGATGTAGCCGCTGGGCAGGACCCACAGTCCGCTCGTGCCCCACTGCTGGGCGGCGTCGCGTAGGTTCGCCTGGCCGGCCAGGACGTTGGTGAGACCGACGGCGCCTTCCAGGCCCAGGTATTCGGCGATGCGGGGGCGGCGCAGGTCGGCGTCGATGATGATGACGCGCTGGCCGGCCTCGGCGAAGGCGATCCCGAGGTTGCAGACCGTCGTCGATTTGCCCTCGCCCGGCAGTGAGCTGCTGACGACCAGGCTGCGGATCGGCCGGTCCACGTCGACGAACTGCAGGTTCGTACGCAGCTGGCGCATGGCCTCCGCGCGGGTGGACTGGGCGCTGCCCTCGGTGATCAGCGGGGACTTGTCGGCCTTGCGGTCGAACGGGATGGCGCTGAGCACCGGCGCCGACGCCGCGTCGTTCAGAGCCTCGGGGGTACGGATCGTGCTGTCCATGGATTCGCGCAGCGCCGCGGTGCCGACGCCGATGATCAGGCCGAGTGCGACAGCCAGGCCCACATTGCGTACGGGTTGTGGGGAGACCTGGTCCGGGGCGAGTTTCGGCTCGGCGATGATCTGGACGCCCACCGTGGGGACCTTCGAGCCGGGTGGGGTCTCGAGTTTGCTGATGAGGGCCGGGAACGCCGTCGCCAGCCGCTGGGTCAGGCGCAGGGCGCGGGCCCGGTCGGTGTCGGTGATGGTCGCCTCGACGAGCACGGTGTCCGGTACCACCTGTGCGGTGATCTGCTCCTGGATGTCCTCGGCGGTCAGCGCGCTCGGTTCCTCGTCGTCGAGGGCTACCGCGAGCCGGTTGCTGGTCAGCACGTCCACGTACGACTTCACCCGCTCCTGGGCGAATTGGCCGCCCTGGAACGCCTGGGTCACCTCGGTGCCCCGGGTGTTGACGAAGAACGTGACCGATGCCGCGTACCGGGGTGGGGTGAGGAGGGTGACGGTGATCGCCACGCCGATCGCCATCACGATCGCTCCGACGACCATCCACCATCTCTTCCGGACGGCGCGCACGTAATCGCGCAGGTCCATCGAGTTGCCTCCTCTATCTGTATCCGGAGAATCCGCCATCCGGACATCGTGTACGACCCGAAATGCTCATGTATTCGGCCGTCGGTTGCGCGTTGTCCCGTACGAGTCCGCGTGCGCAACCGGGGCTCGTAGACGACTAACGCCGCATAGCGCTTCTGATGATGGTTTGCCGCGCAGAAACTCCGAGGTATTTCGGGATTCACCCGCACGAGGGGGGTGAATTTCGTGATGCCGCCAGTGACGCCTATAACCGCAGGTCGCAGGCCTTTGATCTTCATCTCACCGGGATGGTGCGGTGAGGCCGCACAGACCGCGAGGAGGTGAATCAGCACCGGACGGTGATCACCATCCAGGTCGTCCGGACCGAGCAGGACAGGGTCTCATCGCAACCGAAACGGGTCTCACCCGTTCGACCCTGCAGAATCATCACTTTATTCGGAAGAGGCAATCATGAGCCGCAGTAGGGCCATTGCTTTTCTCACGGCCGTCGCCGCCACCCTGGCGATGACGTTCGGCCTCACCGCCTTCGGCGCCTCCGCGGCGCAGGCCGCGCCGGGCGCTTACCCGCCGCCGCCGCCGTCGCTGGTGGTGAACAAGGGCGTCGTGAAGATCGGCATCAAGGTTCGGGCGACCGGTAAGAAGTACATCGCCCGGGAGAAGATCGCCGTTGTCATCAAGTTCCTGCCCAAGGGTTCCACGAAGTGGAAGACGACCAAGGTCGTCGGCCTGAAGGCGGACAAGTTCGGCAAGTTCACGTACAACGTGAAGACGAAGAGTGCCGGCACCATCGTGATCACGGCCAAGGGGGCAAAGTCCAAGAAGGGTGCCTCCGCCACGATCCTGGTCCTGAAAAAGGGCAAGGGCCGCATCGTCATGCGCAAGGCCTCGTTCGACTCCGCACCGGCGACGGTCGCGGTCGGCAGCACCACCGAGGCCCCGGCCTCGAACGGTGTCTGGATCGCCATCGCCGGCCTCGGCGTCCTGGCGCTCGCGGGCAGTGCCGCGGTCACGCGTAACCACGTGCGCCGCCGCAACAACGTCTGATCCCTGGATCTGACAAAAGGCTGGCCCGCACTGCCGACATGGCAGTGCGGGCCAGCGTCTTTTACCCAGCCGCCTGGATCAGGCGGGCAGGTCGAACTCGCCGTCCTTGGTGCCGCCGATGAAGGCCGCCCATTCGTCCTGGGTGAAGCGCAGGGCCGGACCGTCGGGGTTCTTCGAGTCCCGGACGGCGATGCCTGCCGGGAGCAGGTTCATCGCGACCTCGACGCAGTTGCTCTCGGGCTCGCTGCGGGTGCTCTTCTTCCACGACGCGTTGGTCAGGTCCATGGTGAACTCCTTTTCCTGGTGATGAGAGCGATCGTTTCCGCGGGGTCGAGCGCTTGTGCCGCGAGGCGTCGGAACGTGGTGCGGTATCGGGCCACGGTTGCCTCTGTTTCCAGGAAGAGGACGCCGCTGGCGGCGTCCGCGCAGACGAGCGATGGGTCGTCGTCCGGGAAATCCATCAGCACGAAGGATCCCGGCATCCCTGGGTGGGCGCCGGCGCTGAAGGGCAGCACCTGCAGGGTGATGGTGGGTGACCGGGCGGCTCGGACGAGGTGGTCGAGCTGGGTGTTCATGACCTCGGGTCCGCCGACCGTCCGGTGGATGGCGGCTTCGTCGAGGATCGCCCACAGCTGGATGGACTGCTTCGCGGTGAACAGGGCCTGCCGGCGGGCCCTGGTCTCGACGCCTCGTTCGGCCCGGTTGTCGCTGTCGTCCTGGAGCAGGCCTTCGAAGAGGGCCCGCGTGTAGGCCTCGGTCTGGAGCAGGCCCGGGACGAACAGGCTTTCGTAGTTGTGGATGCGGTCCGCCTCGGTCTCGAAGCTGATGAAGGTCTGGTAACCCTCGGGCAGCTCCGATCGGCCGAACTCGAGCCAGCCCAGCTGCGGTACGTCCCGGGTGAGTTCGACCAGGAGATCCCGTTCGGGGCCGTCGGGGATGCCGTAGAACTCGAGCAGGGCGTACAGGGTGCGTTTCTGCGGGCGTACCCGTGCTGTTTCTATCCGGTAGAGGCTGGCCGTGTTGATGCCGGTCTTGTCCTCCACCGTTTCCCGGGTGTGGCCGGCGGCGGCGCGCAGCTGTCTCAGCTCCGCGGCGAGCCGGCGGAGCCGGGCGGTCGGGGGCTGCTTGCGTCTCGCCATGAAATCTCTCCTCTCGGTCCGCCCCGTGACCGGTCCCGTCCCGTGGTCGGCCGGGCCGATCTCGCGCATGCGTTGCATCGGCATATCCACTCGGGCATGCTGCACGACAACTTGTCGTACGACTAGCCTTGCTTCAGACCATAGATGAGGTAGCCATGCAGCATCAAGCCCGGTCCGGCGCCCATGAGCCCGACCGCCCCGGGTGGAGCTGTGCCGGGTGCGGGACCGGGTGGCCGTGCGCGGCGGCCCGGGCCGACCTGGCGCGGGACTTCGACCGGTTCCCGACGTCGTTCGCCGCCTACATGGCGCAGTTCTACGCCCAGGCCTTCGAGGATCTGGCGGCGAGCGCGGACGGCGTGCCGGAGGACCTGTGGGACCGGTTCATGGGGTGGTTGCCGCCCCGGCCGCATCGCGTCACTCCTGCGGGCTAAACCGATCAGGCGCCCGCTGATGATCAAAGCGTCGAATCCGCGAACGGTTGCCCGATCTCCGCCGGTGCCGCAATAGCGTTCTCCAGTAAGAGACGCACCAAGGATTTCAGGAGAGCCACATGTACGGATAAACAGACCTCTTCACCGATGCTGCCCGCCGACCTGCCCCCAGGCGTGGCGCGTGGTGAAGAACCCGCCGATGGTGACCGGCGGGCTGCTGGGTTCCCGTCGCCCCTCCCCGGCGACGGGAACCCGGCAGAGCAAGATCTTTACCGATTTGGATAACGGACGGGAAAGGTGCTAAACGGATGTCGTGGCTGCTCAGCAACGGTTCACCGGCCATTGTCGACCGTTGTCGCATCGATGATCCCGGCAGCCGGCATGCTGCTTTACCTCTCGCGGGGTAACCCGGTAAGCGCGGATCGCGGGATTGTTACGGCGGTGATGCCGCACGGAAATCCGATCACGCGTTCGCCCATGGTCAGGGAATGTGGTACCGCACAGTTCCGCCTCCACCGGAACGACAGTGGCAGTACCGATTCCCGCGCCCCCGGTCGCGGTCCGGCGACCGGGGGCGCATTTTCGACTTCTGCGGGAGGAACGCGCGCATGCGCAAGTTCAGCAAGCGGTCGGCGGCCGTGCTCACCACCGTCACGGTGCTGCTCGGGGCGGCCGGGGCGGCCTGGGCCGCCTGGAGCCTCAGCGGCACCGGGAACGCCGAGGCGAAGGCCGGCTCCGGGGTCACGCTGCGCGTCACCGGCGCGGGGCTGGCCGGCGCCGGGCTCACTCCCGGGAACACCACGACCGTGCTGCTGACCGTGGAGAATCCCAACACTTTTCCCGTACGCGTCAACAACATCGACCTGACGCAGGTGGCCTCCACGACGGCCGGATGTGACGCCGCGGCGAACGTCGAAGTGGTGAACGACGCCCCCCTGCCGGAGGCGGTGACCGTGCCGGCCGGCCGCGCCGACGCCCCGGCGACCGCGCGGATCACGTGGGACGGGCCGTTGCGGATGATCGCGGATCCGGCCGACGCCTGCCAGGGCGCCCCGTTCACCTTCAGCGTCCATCTCGATGCCGTCAGCGCAGCTTCGTGAGCGCGGCGGTGAGGCCTAGAACCGAAAAGGAACCGCATGCGCAAGCTCGACCGTCGCGGCAGGGCGATCCTCAGTTTCGCGGCCGCCGCTGCCGTGCTCGTCAATGCGGGCGCCGCCTGGGCGTACTGGAAGCTGGACGGCAGCGGGACCGGGGTGGCCGTGGCCGGCCGGGCCGTCGAGCTCAAGCTGCAGGGCCGCTCCGACGACAGCAGGCCGCTGTACCCGGGCGCGACCGCGGATCTGACCGTCACGGTCACCAACCAGAACGACTTCCCGGTGCGGATCACCACGGTCAGCCCGGGCGCCGGGCCGGTGGTCGCCGATGACGAGCATCGCGACGCGGGTTGCCGTACCACCGGGGTCGTGATCACCGCGGAGACGCTGCCGGTCGCGTGGGAGGTCCCGCGGAACACCATCGGGGTCTTCACCGTCGCCGGTGGACTGCGGATGACCAACGCCTCCGACAGCGCCTGCCAGGGTGCGACCTTCACGATTCCGGTACGGGCGAACGGCGCGAGCAGCGCCTGATGGTGAGGGAGCCAGTGGTGCGCCGATGGTCCAGGACGTTCGTCGCGGTCGCCGGCGCGGGGGCCGGGGTGGTGGCGGTCGGCAGCGGGGTCGCCGCCTACGGGGGCTGGAACGTGACCGCGTCCCCGTCGACGTTCACCATCCACGCGGTGCGGATCCCGCGGATGGCGGCGCCGACCGTACGGCTGGTGGCCACCGGGCCGCGGGTCGGCTGGGACGCCGTCGAGCTGGCCCCGGGGGTGCCGGTGGACCGGTACCTCGTCACCCGCCATCCCGGGCCGGTCGGCGAGGTCGTGTGCGAGGTGCCGGGCGGGCGGGTGAGTTGTGTCGACACGGCGGCCGCGGCGGGGCAATTGAGCACGTACACGGTGTCAGCGGGTTTCGGGTCGCACTGGGCCGGACCGGATTCCGCACCGAGCGCGGCGATCCGGCTCGCCGTCGCGGTGCCCGCACGGTCGGAGCCGGCGTCCCCGGCGGCTTCCCCGGAACCGAGCGTCTCACCGGCGGCGGTCGTCCCGCGGGCCGATCGGGACACGCCGGCCCCGCGCCCGGACGACGAACCCTCGGCCCCGCAGCACCATCACGAGCCGCCCGTCGATCCACCCGTGCCGTCACCGGCGGAATCGGTGGCATCGGTGCCGCCGAGTTCTCAAGAACCATTTCCGCCGGACTCTGAATAACTTTCTGTCACGTCGAAACACCGTACACAAACAGCCATTTCGCTTGCGACGAGCGTTGACCGCAACCGCCGCTACAGATGGGGTTGTTTGATTCCCGTCAACCATAGGATCAATGGCATGACACCGTCCGGTTCCATCGCGATCCAGTTCGCGCTCTCCGTTGCCATGGTCATCTTCACCGCGTACGTCGCGGGCCGGGTGCACCAGTGGTACCGGCACGGATTCGAGCGTGACGTCGCGTACCGGGAGGGCTACAACCAGGCCTCGCACACACTGTTCCAGCTGGCCGTGCGCAACCACCCAGCCGCGGAGCCCGCGCCGGCCCGGGCGCTGCCGGCGCCGGCCCGCGCGGTCGTCCCGCTGCACCACCTCGAGCCGCTGCCGGCTCTGGCAAGGAAAGGTCACCCCCTCGTATGACGGTCCCGGGTAACAGCATCATCCAGGCGGTTTTCGCGCTCGCCTTCGTGATCGCCAGCGGGTATGCCGCCGGCCGGATCCACCAGTGGTACAAGCAGGGACTCGATCGCGACGAGGCCTACCGGACCGGTTACGACCGGGCGTCGCACTCCATGTTCGACATGGCGATCCGCAAACGGACCGCCGCACCGCCGGACGAGGACTTCACCCCACCGGCCGAACGGGCCGCCCGCCAGCAGCGCCGGGCCCACCTGATCGGGCACGCCCGCCGGCGAATCTTCGCCGAGCCGACGCAGACCGCCAGTGGCCGCCGGCGCCGGCGCCGCCCCACCGAATAACGCACCCGTCGAGGTGTCGTTCTCCCGTCAGATGAATGCCATTGACGGGAAAGGGTTCACCCGCGCGGCGGTGACCCGGCATTCACTCCAACGACGTAAAGACCCAGACGCGTCATGGCGCGGCGTTCGCCCGGCAAATACGGTCAGGCCACCGAACGCAGAGTCCTGGGAGGCATTTTCATGGCACCGACCGTGACCGACGACGCGCTCATTTCCCGGTTCACCACGCTGGCCCCGCACGATCCGGCCCGGCCCGCCGCCCGCTCACAGGTCGTCGGCCAGTGGCTCCCCCTGGCCCGCCATCTCGCCCGCCGTTACGCCGGCCGCGGCGAACCCCTCGACGACCTCGTCCAGGTCGCCGTGCTCGGCCTGCTCAAATCCGTCGACCGCTACGAACCCGACCGCGGCGACTTCGGGGCGTTCGCCGTCCCCACCATCATCGGCGAGATCAAAAGACACTTCCGGGACCGGACCTGGGCGGTACGGGTACCCCGGCGCCTGCAGGAACTCCGCCAGGCCATCAGCGCGGCGACCTGCACGCTGACCCAGACCCTGCACCGCTCCCCCACCGTGGTGGACGTGGCGGCGTACCTCGGCATCTCCGAAGAGGACGTGATCGAGGGCCTCGAGGGGTCGCGTGCCTACCGGGCCACCCCGCTGTCCGCCCCGGCCGGGCCGGGCGACGCCCGTGAGCTCAGCGAACTGCTGGGCGCCGACGAGGACGGATACGCCCAGGTGGAGGCGCGGATGGCCATCGGGCCGGCACTGGCCGGCCTGGACGAGCGGGAACGCACCATCGTGGTGCTGCGCTTCTTCGGCAACCTCACCCAGACCCAGATCGCCGAGCACGTGGGCATCTCCCAGATGCACGTCTCCCGCCTGATCACCAGGGCCCTGGAGACCATGCGCGATTTCCTGGAGACCTGATCGCGCCGATCAGGACTCCGGGCCGAACAGGCGGGGCATGTCGATGACCTCGAAGACCCGCTTGACCAGGCCACTGGGGTTGATCAACCGATAGGTGATGCCGGCCTCGTCGGCGGCGAGATAGCCGTCCAGGAGCACGTTGATGGCCTCGGAGTCCAGGAACGTGACGTCGGCGAGGTCGACGGTGATACCGCGGGGCCGGTCGTCGTCGACGATGCCGAACAGCGCCTCCCGTAACGCGGGACACGCCCCCAGGTCGAATTCCCCGGCAAGGTGCACCCGGGTCTCCGGGGTGCCACCGGGGTCGCCCCGGCTGATGGTGAAGTACTCCTCGTCCACGGCTACTTGTCTACCAGCAAAGATCCCCGGCGCCACCGACGGGCGGTCACATTTGGTACATGTGTTCCCGCTGTCGCGGTGCGTTACCCGAGCAGGGGGAACGCGGCCCAGATGTGCTTGGTGGTCGAGGAGGCATACCAGCCGACATCGAGCGCGAAAGCATTGGCGATGTGCAGCCCCCGGCCACCGGCGTTCAACGGCCGGGTGTGGGCCAGCTCCGGGATCGCGGTCAGATCATGATCGGCGACATCCAGGACGAACTCGTCCCGGGTGCGCATCAGCCGCACCGTGGTGGGCGGGATCCCGTACTTCAGGGCATTGGTCGCCAGCTCCGTGACGACCAGGACCATCCGGTCCGGGACATCGGCCAGAGCGTCATGCGCCTCGGGCGTATAGGCGTTGAGCGCATCGATCAGCCCCACCCGCAGGGCGCGCAGTTGATCGACGGATTCGAGAACCCAGACGCGCAGCTCCTCGGCATCCGGAGGCGGCGGCGAGGTGCGTAGTTGCTTCACCTCCGGCACTATGCCCCCGACCCGGTGGTTTAAGGCCCCGCCGCGCGGGTGAACCGCTTGCGATAGTCGGTCGGGCTGATCCCCAGGTGCTTACGGAAGACGTTGCGCAGGTTCGCGCCCGTGCCCAGGCCGGCATGGTGAGCGACCGCCTCGACCCCACCGGCACCCTGCTCGATGAGCCGGCACGCCAGCGCGACCCGCTGCGTGGTGAGCCACTCCAGCGGCGTGCTGCCCACCTCCCGGCGGAACCGGCGGTGCAGCGTGCCGGGGGTGACCCGGGCCCGGTGCGCCAGGTCGTCGACGGTCAGCCGCAGATGCAGCCGCTGGCGGGCCCAGTCCAGCGTGGGAGCCAGCGAGACCGCGGCCGGCGCCGGCACCGGCTGCTCCACGAACTGCCGCTGGCCGCCGTCCCGGAACGCGGCGAAGACCAGCCGGCGCCCGACATGATTGGCCACGTGCGCGCCATGATCGCGGCGCACGATGTGCAGCCCCAGATCCAGCGCGGCGGCACTGCCGGCCGAGGTCAGCACATCCCCATCATCGACGAACAACACGTCCGGCTCCAGGCGCACCGCGGGGAACCGGCGCCGGAACTCCTCCGCGAGCTGCCAGTGCACCGTCGCCCGGCGCCCGTCGAGCACACCGGCCTCGGCCAGCGTGAACGCACCGGTGCACAGCCCCACCAGCCGGACGCCACGCTCGTGCGCACGCCGGATCGCCGCCAGCACCGCCGGGCGCGACGGGCGGTCGACGTACGGCCGGTTGGGCACGATGACCATGTCCGCCGCCGCGATGTCGGAGAGCCGGCCCCGCGCGCTGACGCTGAACAGCCCGTCACGCATCACCGTGCCCCGGCCGGGAGTGACGACCGAGAGCTCGTACGGCTCGTAGCCGACCTCGGCCCGGCGGCTGATCCCGAAGATCTCGCACGCACAGCCGACCTCGAACGGGTTGGAGCCCTCGTCCACGATGAGGACGACCCGCCAGGTGCGCTGGGTAGGCTCGCAGGATCCTTGCGCCATTGGCCATTCCTAGCACTGTTTCCACCGCCGTGGCGCGGCCAGGATCGACAGCATGCTGCAGAAGATCTCACTGGCCCGGGAGACCGGGAAACTTACCGCGTTCTGGTCGCAACGAACCGTCGCCGAGGGCAACGGCAACCTCTTCAAGGTGGCGAAAGGCACCGGCTCGACCGAGTGGCACACCCACCACGACCAGGACGAGACGTTCCTGCTGCTCGAGGGGCAGCTCACGGTCCAACTCCGCGACGGTGACGTGGAACTGACCCCGGGCGACTTGCTGGTCATCCCCCGCGGCACCGAACACTGCCCCAAGGTCGACGGCGAGGCCCGCTTCCTGCTCGTCGGCCCGGAGATCACCTCGAACGCCGCCGGCGGCAAGCCGGCCTGGAGCTACGAGGCCTAGGACGACGGGTCCGACGAAGGCGTACCGATAGTGGTACTGTTTTGCCAAATACCAAGGTTAGAGAAAACCACTTTCGGTACGGTAATGACTACGGGTCATGGATCTGCAACGGGAAGGGGCCGGAATGACGTACCGCCACGACCTGTGGGAGATCGCCGCCGAGAACCATGGCATCGTGACCACCCGGCAGGCCGACGATGCCGGAGTTCCCGCGGTCGAAGTTCGAAAGCTGGCGTCACGGACCGCACTGGAGCGGGTCGGCCATGGAGTTTACCGGCACAGAGGCGTGCCGGTCGATGAATGGACCGAGCTTGCGGCCGCGCTGGCCGGCGTCGGCGAGGATGCCTTCCTGGAGGGCGACACCGTGCTGGCGATGTTCGGCTTGGCCCTGGTCAACCCGCACAAGATCCACGTCGGCACCCGACGCCGATGGCGGAACCAGCCACCACGCAATACCGTCGTCACCGTCCGATCAGATGTGACCGAGGACGATCTGACCACCCACCAGGGTCTGCGCTGCGTCACCGTGCGACGCGCGCTGATCGAGGGCATCCCCCGTCTGATCAGGGAGCGAGTCCTGGACGCGGTCACCGATGCCCGGCGACGCGATCTGATCGATGAGCTCGAGGCGACCGAGATCATCGGCGCAGTCGCGGGCCGTGACCGGCTGCTGGCTCTCGCCACTCGAAACTAGCTACCATGCGCTCCCGTTCGACAAACCGCCAACGACCATCCAGCCTGGTCAGGCGCGGATGCGGTCGGGTTCGCGGAGGGTGCGGGCTTTGAGGTCGGCGGCGGGGTGGCGTTCGAGGAGGGGGACCGGGGGCAGGGGCATCGCGGTCACGTTCTCGTAGAGGCGGATACGGGCCCGGTCGAGGGCGATCTGGTTGAGGTCGTTCTCGCGGGAAGCCTTGCCGATGCTTTCGGCCATGACCCGTGATGATGCCTCGGCGAAGCGGCGGGCGTCCCGCAGGCCCTGTTCGTAGCCGATCGCGGCCTCGTGTTCGTGGGCGCGGGCGATGCGGGCCTCGGATCGTTCGTAGGAATTGCCGTGGGAGACGATTTTGAGGCCTACCGCGGCGCAGTCGAGGGCCACCAGGAGCAGAGCGATGCCGATGTAGAACAGGCCGATGCCCGCGAAATCGGATGTCACGAGATACCACATCGCCTTGGTACGGGCGCCGAAACCGGAGTCGGCCCGGATGGCTTCCGCGTTGGCCGTACGTTGGTTGCTGATTTTGGCGGTGAGGTCTTTTTCTTCCTCGGCGCGGGCGATGCGGCTGGTGGCCTGGGTCTTCTGCAGGTCGGCGGCCTGTAGATCGAGGCGGGCGGCCTGGTCGTCCAGGGCCCGGGAGCGTTTGACCAGGGTGTCGCAGAAACCGCCGGCCGGGCAGCCGGATTTGCGGGAGACGCCGTCACCCTCGGAGTCGGCAAGGGCCTGGGCGTACAACTTCCGCGCGTCGGCCCGTTTCTCCGCGGCCCGGGTGTTCAGGGACTGGACCGCGGCGTCGGCGGCGATCGATTCCTTCTTCACGACCTGCAGGCGGGCGTCGTAGGCGGCGATGGCGCCGCCCACCTCGATCTCGCTGATCTGCTGGTTGTGGACCTCGTTGAGTCTGGCGTCGATCTCGCCCTGGTATCGGGCCAGCATCAGCGGCTCGGTGATGATCACGGCGAAGAGCAGGGCGAGGCAGACCCGGCCGGCGTACAGGCTGAACGTCGGGTGCTTCAGCAGGTCGTCCGGGTCGGCGGATTCGAGGCGGTCGTAGTTGATCGGGACGCGGCCTACGACCGCGCGGTCGTAGGCCACCACGCCGAATGCCACCAGCGGGCCGACCAGCCATTGCCACCACGGGTGGGTGTAATTCGCGCTGGCGTCGACGAACGCCGCGCCACCCGCCGTCGCGTACACGAAGTACAGCATGATGAAAATGCCGATCGAGCCGTAGAGAACCCGGTCGGAATGCGTTGTCACGCTGTCCGGGTTCACGTTGGCGATCCGGAGCAGCAAACGACGCATGATGAAAGTCTTACGGATCGTACGGGCTTTCGTGGCTATTTGAGACTTTGCGGCTCGGTGATCAGCACCCGCACCGTCACCGCGGCGTGCACGGTCTGCAGCTGCGGCTCGACGTCGAGCTCGACGTCCATCTCCTGGCCGCCACCCTTGGCGTAGGCCATCCGCATCATGCCGCCGCCACCGCCGCCGGTGCCCTCGTCGGCGATCTCGACGAGCCGGTCGACCTGGGCTCCGACGGCCTCCGCGTACTCGTGGGCGCGGGCCAGGGCGTCGGTGATCGCGGCCTTGCGCACGTCGGTGCCGGCCTTGCTGCCCGCGCGCAGCTGCCACCAGGGACCCGAGATCGTGGTCTGCTCCTGGTTGGCCAGGCGCAGCAGCATGTCGCCGAGGACCCCGAAATCGGTCACCGTCACCGTGACGCTGACACTTCCCTGGTACGCCGAGACGCGCTCGCCGCCGCGCTTGAGCTCGGGCCGCACCTGTACCCCACTGGTCTCGCGGCGTTCGATCGCGTCCGGCCAGTCGTCGAGCGACGAGCGCAGCTGGGCGGCGCGTTCGGCCAGGCGGGTGAGGGTGACCTCGCGGTCCTTGTCCCGGGCGGAGACCGTGACGGAGAACAGCGCGATCTCGGGGGGCACTTCGCGCATCGCCTCGCCGCGGACGACGACCATCGGTTGCTCAGTCATCCCCCGACGCTACCGACCGCAGCGGGATACGGACACCGGGGCTGTGCTCGGTGCCGTGCAGGACGATGCTCGCGAGGCGGCCGGCCGTGGGGACGTCGTAGACGAGCGTGCCGCGTACCCGATGGCCCGGCTCGATGGTCTCCAGCAGTTTGCGGTTGCGGTCGTCGGCGTAGAGCGCCGCGGCACCGTCGGGGGTGAACGCCACCCCGTCGGCGTCGAACGCGTGCTGGGAGCCGGCCGGCAGGAAACAGGCCGTGGCGCTGACGTTCGTGACCGCGATCGGCACCATGCAGAACTCACCGCGGGCCCGCTGGCCCAGGCGCCGGGTGCCGACCTGGGTCGCGCCGCAGCGGACCCGGCCGACGGTGAAGCGCAGCGCGCCGTCACGGGCCGCCACGTCGATCCGGCCGGCCGCCGGCTCCGGCTTGCGCACGCTGTCGGCCAGGTAGCGGGCCGCCGTGCCGATCGTGGCGACCAGGTAGGCGCCGGAGGCCAGCGAGACCAGGAGGAGGGCACCGGCGACTTTCCGCACAGGTCGATCAACGTGTCCGGCGAATCCGGAGATATCAGCCGAACAGCCGGAAGAACCGCCTTGTCGGACATCGGCCGACCGGTCGGGTGATCCATTGGTGAACAGGCATATCGCGATGTCGTCCCGGCCCGTTATCACCTGCGTCCCGCGCCGATACAACCGGAGGTTCCAGTGAGCGAGAACCAGGCGGCCGACCGCCTCAAAATCATCATGCAGGGGCGGTCCCCGGACTCCAAGACATCGGAACATCCCATGGTCATGCCCCCGAACCAGGCGCTGCAGGTGCTCACGCTCGCTCAGCGCACCGCCGAGGAACACATCGCCATCGCCAACCGGCAGGCGGACAAGATCCGTACGGACGCGCAGGCGGCCGCGGAGAAGATCGACGAGGACGCGCAGGGCCACTCGCGCACCGTGCGTACCCAGGCCGACCAGGTGCTCACCGACGCGCGCAAGGCCGCCGAGAAGGCCGCCCGCGAAGCCCGGGAGAAGACCGAGGAGGCCCGGCGCTCCGCGGACAAGATCGTCTCCGAGGCGCGGGCGCAGGCCCGGACGATCACCGGCGAGGCCCGCGACCACGCCGAGCAGCTGAAGATCCAGGCCCAGCAGCGGTACGACGACGTGGTGGGCAGCCTCGGCGTCAAGCGGGAAGCCCTCCAGGAACAGATCGAGAGCCTGGAGGTGTTCGACCGCGAATACCGGGCCCGGTTGCAGAGCTTCATGCAGGGACAGCTGCGCGCCCTCTGGGTGGACCAGCCGGTCGCCGCCGTCATCGACGAACCGGTCGTCGTCGAGGAGGCCACGCGCACCGACGTGGCCCGGAAGAAGTAGCACCGGGGGCCCGCCGGGACGACTCCGGCGGGCCCGCTCTCGGTCAGCCGATGCTCACCCAGGCATCGTCGAGCGCGCCGAGGAACTGATCCGCGTTCTCGGCCAGGCCCTTGCCGCCCAGCACCAGCGGGGCGGTGTTCGACACCGACACCGTCGCCGGGATCGAGATCTTCGAGGCCACCACGTCGTCCACGAGCACACTGAGGACGGTCACGTTGCGGCGGCACTCGACCCGGTGCCACGTACCGTCCGCGATCGTGTTCTTGGCCTGGACCAGATAGATCTTGTTGGTTCTCGTGTCCGTGAGCACGCAACTCGGCTTGCCCGGGATCTTGTCGATCTGCAGCTTGTACTGCCCGCCGCTGGCCGAGTAGCCCTTCTGCAGGACGTTCTCGCCGGGGCTGGTCTGATTCGCCTTCAGCAGCACCCGCGCACCGAAACGCATCGGCCGGGTGCCCGGGTTGAGGGCCGCGGTGTGCGCGGTCTGCAGGACCAGGCGCGGGCAGGCGTCACCCGAGCAGGCGGGCGGGAACGCAACCGCCTGGCCGGTGTCCCGCGGGATCAGCTGGGCCCTGGCACCATTGCTGGTCAGCGCCTGCAGGACGTGCCGGTTGCCGGAACCGTCGCCGAACACCCCGTCGCCCATGCTGGAGTCGAAGTCGTAGGACACCACCATGGGCGAGCCGGCCGGCGCGCTGCTCGACGTGGTGGGTTGCGGCGTGCCGGCGGCCTGGAAAGCGGCGTACCGCTTCTGGGTCTTGCCACCGATGCTGATGAACTCGCCACCCACGCCGATCTGCCCCAGAGCGGGGTTCGTGGCGACCGCCCACACCCCGGCGATCCCGTCGGCCTGCGGGGCCCAGCCCAGCAGCTTGCCGGTCTGGTCCACCGCGGCGAGCTTGACCCGCTTGACCGAACCGTCCGTGCAGGCGCCCTTGGTGCCGTTCGCCTCGGTGGTGCAGGCGACGTCGAAGTGCCCGCCGACATAGACCGTGCCGTCCATGACGTTGATCGCCTGGGCGTCGCCGTCGAACACCCGGGTCCAGCGGACCGCACCGTTGCTCTTGTAGGCGACGGCCCGGCCACCCTTGCCACCCGAGGCCGCGTAGACGCCGTCGCCGTCGACGGCGAGCGCGAAGACCTGGTATTTCGGCTTCGGCAGGAACGCCGTGTCCAGGACGCCCGTGACCGGGTCCACGGCGGTCAGGCGCAGGCTGTTCTTGCCACCGTTCGTCTTGTGGAAGCTGCCACCCAGGTAGACCCGGCCGGCCGTCAGCGCCAGGGCGTTCACCGTGTTGTCGGTGGCCGGGGCCCACCCGGTGTCCAGGGCGTCGGTGGTGAGGCTGAACGCGGCCAGGTTGGCGCGAGCCGTGCCGTCCACCGCGGTGATCCTGCCACCGACGTAGAGCCGGCCGTTGCCGGCCGCCAGGGCCCGGGGCCGGCCGTCGACCGTGTGGCTGAACGGGGTGACGACACCGTCCGCGGCGATCTTCGCCAGGCTGTCGCGGGACTGACCACCGACGGTCGTGAAGTCACCGGCGGCATAGAGCGCGCCACCGTCGACCGCCAGGGCCCGGACCGCCGCGTCAGCACCGGGGTTCCAGTCCAGCAGGGCGCCGGAGGAGGCGTCGAACGCGGCCAGGCGGTCCCGGGGAACCTTCTTGCCGGCCACGATCGCCTGCGTGAAGATGCCGCCGACGTAGACGGTGGTACCGCTGTACGCGACGGCATAGATCGGGCCGTTGAACGAGGGGGCGGCGGCCGGATCGTTGCCGACCACGCCGGCGATCGCGGCACCGGCGCCCACGGTCACCGCGGCGCTGACGGCGGCTACGAGAGCCGTACGCCATTTCCTAGTTTTTCGCATGAAGGGTGACGCTAGGGGGATCCGGCGTCGTGGGCGCGTCGCGCCGCTCCGCTCGACGGGCACCGATCCTGAGCCGAAAGACCGCCTGCCGCACCCTTCGACGGACCGCGATCGGGGCCTTTGTTTCCGGCGGGGACTTCAGATCGGGCGGCGGCGGATGAAGCGGACGGCAAGGACCAGCAGGATGAGCAGGAGAAGGACGCCCGCGCCCACGGCCAGGGGGAACAGCCAGGACGGGGCCTGACCGGGCGGCTGGAGGGCGGGGGCGGCGATGGGGGTGACCGGGGCCGCCACCTCGGCCGGGGGCGCCTCGGAGGGATCGGGCTGGGGAGCGGTCAGGGCGGCCATCAGGTTGAGCCGGCCCGCGCCGTAGTAGTCGTCACGGCCGTCCTTGCCCGCGTCGATGGCGGTGCCGGTCAGGCGGGCCTCGACCTCGTCGACCGTCAGGTCCGGGTATCGCGACCAGATCAGGGCCGCCGCACCGGAGACGATCGCCGCCGAGGCGCTGCTGCCGGTCTGGGTGGCGTACCCGTCGTCGGGGGCCGGGCCGGGGATGTCGACGCCGGGGGCCGCCAGGTCGACGTGGTCACCGTGGTTGGAGAAGTCGGCGATCTTGTTGTCGCGGTCCAGGGCACCGACCGTCAGGACCTCGGGATAGGCGCCCGGATACTCCCGGGCGTTGCCTTCCTCGGCCTGATTGCCGGCCGCTCCGACGAGCAGGACACCGGCGTCGCGGGCGTCGTGGACGGCCTCCTGCAAGCTCTGCGAGGGAGCCACCTCGAACGACATGTTCACGATCTTGGCGCCGTGCTCGACCGCGTACGTGATGCCCTGGGCGACCACGTACGGGTCGTTGATCGGCAGGATCGGCATGATCTCCGCCTCGGGGGCGATGCCGAGCACACCCTCACCGGCACCGTGGCCACGCGCCGCGATGATGCCGGCCAGCGCGGTGCCGTGGCCCTCCGGGTCGTTGTCGCCGACCGGGGCGTCCTGCACGATCTGCCGGCCGGGCAGCACCGCGCCGTCCAGGTCGGGGTGGCGCCGGTCCACGCCGGTGTCCAACATGGCCACCACGACGCCGTCCCCCCGCGACAGCTGCTGAGCCTGGGAGACCTTCAGGGAATTCCAGAACCATTGGGCTTCGCGTACGGAGTCAGCGCGCGCCGGGGCGGCCGGCAGCGTCACCGCGAGCAGGGCTACGAACGCGGTGACACCGCATGCTTTCCGGACCAGGGACACAGTGGTGTGTTGTCCGGATAGATGGTTCTCGAAACGTTTTCCTGGCCGCATCAGGCCTTGAGGCGGGCAGCCGCCGCGGCGACCCTCTCGTCCGTCGCGGTGAGCGCGATCCGGACGTGCTGGGCCGCGGCCGGGCCGTAGAAAGCGCCCGGGGCGGCGAGGATGCCCCGCTCGGCGAGCCAGTCGACGGTCTTCCAGCATTCCTCGCCGCGGGTCGACCAGAGGTAGAGCCCGGCGGTGGAGTGCTCGATGGTGAAGCCCGCGCCGGTGAGCGCCGCGCGCAGGGTCTCGCGGCGGGCCGCGTAACGGGCGCGCTGCTCGGCCACGTGGGTCTCGTCGTCCAGCGCCGCGATCATCGCCGCCTGCACCGGGGCGGGCACGATCATGCCGGCGTGTTTGCGGACCGCGAGCAGCTCCGCCACGATGCGCGGGTCGCCGGCCACGAACCCGGCCCGGTAACCGGCCAGGTTGGAGCGCTTGGACAGCGAGTGGACCGCGATCACGCCGGTGTAGTCGCCGTCGCAGACCTCGTCGGACAGCACCGAAACCGGGGTCTCATCCCAGCCCAGCGACATGTAGCACTCGTCGCTGACCACGGTCGCGCCGCGTTCGCGGGCCCAGGAGACGACCTTGCGCAGGTGCTCGCGCGGCAGGACCTTGCCCGTCGGGTTCGACGGGGAGTTGATCCACACCAGCTTGACCCGGGGGTCCGGGCCGAGCGCGGTCAGCGAGTCGCTGCGGACCACCTCGGCACCGGCGAGCCGGACACCCACCTCGTACGTCGGGTAGCAGACCTGGGGAATGACCACGACGTCGCCGGGGCGGACCCCGAGCAGCGTCGGCAGCCAGGCCACCAGCTCCTTGGAGCCGATGGTCGGCAGCACCGACGGCGCACCCGAGACCGCGCAGGAGCGGGCCAGCCAGCCGGTGATCGCCGCCCGCAGCGCCGGGGTGCCCGCGGTCTGCGGGTAACCCGGCGCGTCCGACGCGGCGGCCAGCGCGGCCCGGATCGACGCCGGCACCGGGTCGACGGGCGTGCCGACCGACAGGTCGACGATGCCGTCCGGGTGCGCGGCGGCGACGGCCTTGGCCGGCTCCAGCAGGTCCCAGGGAAAATCAGGCAGGGAGGCCGACAGCACGGTCAGTGCGCATCCCCGCGCGGCGGCTGCGCCACGACGAACGGGGTGTCCTTGTCGATCTTGCCGACCTTCGAGGCACCGCCGGGCGAGCCCAGGTCCTCGAAGAACTCGTAGTTGGCGTTCGTGTAGTCCTTCCACTGCTCGGGGACGTCGTCTTCGTAGAAGATCGCCTCGACCGGGCAGACCGGCTCACAGGCACCGCAGTCGACGCACTCATCGGGGTGGATGTAGAGCATCCGATTGCCCTCATAGATGCAGTCGACCGGGCATTCCTCGATACATGCCTTGTCGAGCACATCGACGCAGGGCTCAGCGATGATGTATGTCACGGGACTTTCCCTTCCAGAGCCACACCGCGGGAAGGCGCGGTGATACGGGCAGAGCCTAGTATCTCGCCGTGAGGGGGTGACGCGTGCTCCGACGGCAGGATGTGGGACACCGGGTTGTGGTACGCCGAATTGTAGGCGTTTCTCAGGATCGCCCACTTTTCACGGATGCGCTCGGCGAGCTGGTCGAGTTGACAGAGACGGAACTCACTCTAGCGACGGCCAAGGGAACTCTCCGAGTGCCACTCAAGGACGTCCACCGCGCCAAGCGGGTGCCCCCGGCCCGGCGCCCACCGGCCGCGGACGTGATCGCGCTCGAACTCGCCGCCAACGAGGCCTGGCCGGCCCCGGTGCAGGCGACCCTCGGTTCCTGGCTGCTGCGCGCGGCCGAGAACTGGACCGGGCGGGCCAACTCGGCGCTGCCCATCGGCGACCCCGACCGCCCGCTCGAGGCCGCCATCGACGCGGTCCAGGACTGGTATGCCGCCCGTGGCCAGCAGGCCCTGATCAACACGCCCATGCCGCTCGCCGCCCCGGTCAGCGCGGCGCTCGACAACCGGGGCTGGACCACCCGCCCGCTGACCCTCGTGCAGACCGCACGGCTCCCGACCATGCTCGAGGCCACCACGCCGCGCCCGGACCTGCCGACGGTCGAGCTCGCCGACAGCCCCACCGACGCCTGGTACGCGATGGTCGCCGAGCACAAGGGCGCGCTGCCCGCGACGGCCAAGCGCATCCTGACCGGCGTACCCACCGCGGTTTTCGCCTCCGTGCTCGACGCCGGCGGCGAGCCGATCGCGGTGGCCCGCGGCGCGGTGACCGGACCGGACCGCTGGCTGGGGATCGCCCTGGTCCAGACCGCGCCGGCGGCACGACGGCGAGGGCTGGCCGCGCACGTCATGCGTGCCATCGGGCTGTGGGCCGGCCAGCAGGGCGCCGGCCGGGCATATCTGCAGGTGGAGGAGCGCAACGCGGGGGCGGTGGCGCTGTATCAGAAGCTCGGTTTCAGCACCCATCACACGTACCTGACCCGCGAAGCACCCCCACGCTGAGCCCCCGGTCGTGGCGGAGTTGAGTACGTGCACTCAGTCGATCATGAAGCTGGCTGACAAGACTTCTGGCCATGACGAAGAACATGAGCAGCCGGGTCGCCACCACGTCGGGCAAGTACGCGGGGCTGGCGGTGCTGGCCGGCGGCGGAGTGGTGTGGGGCCTCAGTGACTTCTGGTGGACCGGGATCGAGGCCCACAACGCGCTCGTCGTGGCCGCCGGTGCGGCCGGGCTGCTCACCGCGGGCGCGGCGCTGGTGACCTTCGCCAAGGCGACCTGGGACCGGGTGGTGCACCCCGGCTGGTGGTTGAGCATCGTGCCGGTGCTGGCCACCGGATTCCTCACCGGCTGGGTCCTGGCCCCGCTGACCGCCGCGGACATCGAGTCACTGGTGTGGATGGTGCTGCTGGCCGGCCCGCTCGTGGTGCTCGGCATGATCTGGACGGCGGGCTGGAGCTCCTTCATGACCAACCGCGACGAGCGCCGCCGCAGCACGCCCCCACGGTCCCAGAAGCGCCTGGTCCCGATGCCCGCCTGAGCGCCGGCGCTTACCCGTCAGCGGCGGACGATGCGGCGGGGCTTGGAGACCTGGCGCTGGGAGTAGGCCTTCAGGGAGCGGGAGCGGTAGTCGCGGCCCAGGGTGGTGGCGATCCAGTAGCCGAGCAGGGTGCCGACGATGGAGAAGCCCGCGTAGAGCCAGATCTGGGAGAAGAAGTTGCCCGCTCCGCCGGAGAAGGGGTAGTCGCCGCTGGCGAACGGGCCGATCAGGATGGTCAGGAGCATGCCGAGGCCGGCTGCCGCGGCCAGGTCGGGGAGCCAGGTGGCCAGCGGGACGCGCTGGCAGCGACGGAAGGCCAGGGTGGCCAGGACGATGCCGATCACCGCGAACATGCCGATGGAGACGCGGCTCTCCGCGTCGCTGTCGTCCGTGAACGCGAACCGGATGACCAGGCGGGCCACCACGTTGATCGCGAACAGGGCCGCCGCGAGCACGGCGATCGACACCCAGCGCTGCCTCATCATGTTCTCCCTAGGGCGTGCTCTCCGGCTCACCGCCGCAGACGAATCGTGGTTCGGGATCGTAGTGCCAACTGAACTTCTCGCGCTCGATCTCTTTGCCATCTTTGCGGATGACGCGCCATGCGTCCTGGGTGAAACCTGGGAGTCCGCTGCTGGTTATGCATTTCGGGCCGGCTTCGCGGTGCACGGTCGGCGGGGACGTGATGCCGCGGCGGGGGCCATAGACGGTCTTGACGCTGTCGTAGACCTTGGTGCTCCACATGGTGACCGTCACCGAGCTGTTCGTGTACGACGTGTCGATGAAGATGCCGTGCGGGGTGGTGTTCTTGAACCGCAGGTCCAGCGTGGGCCAGAAGATGGTCGACTCGATGACCGACGGGTACCGGGAGAAGTAGAACGAGTGCGGCTTGTGCTCGACGTCCTCGAGGCCGGCGTAATAGGCCGCGTTGAACAGCGTCGTGGTGAACTGCGACGCGCCGCCGCCGACACCGGGCTCGAGTTTGCCGCCGACGATGACCGGGGCGTCCTTGTAGCCGGCCGCGTAGTCGCGCTCGCCGGTGTGGCCGTTGAGGGAGAACGTCTCGCCGGGCTGCACCAGGGCGCCGTCGACCGCGCGGGCGATCGTCATGATGTTCTGGCTGCGCGGGGAGCTCGCACCGCCGGTGAAGTCGGTGGTGAACGTGGAGACCTTCTCCTTGACGCCGAGCTTTGCGATGGTCGCCTCGGTGACCTTGGCTTCCTGCTCGGTGTGGCTCGCCTCGACCGTGCGCGAGCCGGTGCCGCTCAGCACCGGCAACAGCGCGGTGGCGAGCTTGTCGGTGTCGACCACGTCGCCGGGCTTGTCGGCCACCACCTTCGGCTTGCCGTCGGTGAGCTTGATCCGGGCGTCCACCGGCTTCTTCTCGACCGTGGCGAACTCCTTGGCCGCGGCGGCGCGCAGCTTCTTGCCGTCGACCGCGGGGGTGAGCTCACCCGCGTCGTCGGAGCGGAACACCAGGCCCTTGGCGATCGCGGCCGGTTTCAGGGTGAACGACTTGCCCGCGACGGTGACGGTGACCGGGCCCGACACGGCCGGTTTCGCCACGTCGGCGATCAGCGCGTCGACCTCGGCCTTGCTGGTGACCGCGGGCTGTGACACCAGCGGGACCTTCGCGGTCTCGCCGACCGGCCAGGCCAGGCGCACCGCGGCGGCGGCCTGGGCCACGTCGAGGCCGAGGCCGTCCTGCGGGTAGGTCGCCTTCGGCGTGGTGCCCGACCAGGTGATCGCCGGCTTCTTGAGGGTCACTTTCCTCGGGTCGAGCTTCTCGCGCAGGCTCGACTCGAGCAGCTTCTCGTCCAGGTCGACGACCGGGGTCACCGTACGCTCGCCGAACAGCGTCGGGCTGCCCTTCATCGCGGCGCCGACGGTGCGCTCGACGTTGAGCAGGACGTCGATGTCGGCGGCCTGCAACTCGACCGGCTCGCCGTCCAGGTCGACCTTCACCACGTCGGCGATCCGGGTGGCGAAGCCCTCGCTGAGCGCCCGCTCGGCGTCGGAGCGGGACTTGCCGCCCAGGTCGACGCCGAGGACGTGGGTGCCGCGGGGCACGTCACCGCCGTAGTAGTAGGCGGTGACACCGGCGGCGGCGATCAGCACCGCGGCGACCGTGCCCACCACCACGACCCGCTTGCGGTTGAGCGGGCCGGGCCCGTCCGGCGGGGCGGCGGGCAGTGCCTGGGTCTCTGCAGAAACGGAGGTCACGCGTCACCTTCACCGCCGGGGGCCACCATGTGGCCGCAAGTCTGCATCCCCGGCCCACGGTGACCAAGGGCCCCGGGCGGTTGTCACGACTTTGTGACGCTCGGACCTCGCACGATCCCCCGGTAGACGTAGACGGCGAACGTCAGGCTGCCGACCAGGATCGTGCCCAGCGCCACCCAGTCGTCGCCGGCGACCAGGTAGTCGCCCTCGGCAGTGCGGGTGCCGGCCGCGGTGAACATGACCAGCGTCCACGCGGCCCAGGGCAGCCCGACCGCCCAGCCGCGGGCCACCGTGCCGGTCGCGAACCACGCCAGCGCCCAGTTGGCGACCGCGGCCAGTAGCACCGACACCCAGATCAGCACCCCGCCGACCCGCAGCGTGGACAGGAACAGCTCCAGTGTCGCGGTGAGCAGCGCGGCGGCGACCGCCAGGACCGCCCCGACGATCCGGATGGCCAGATCGGCACCCCGGCGCGGCGGCCGGGGCCCCTGCTCGGGGGCCTCGGCCACCTCGGTCTCCACCGTCATCGGCCGGTCACGTTGCTGAACAGGTCGCTCTCCCACTTGTGCGGGCCGCCCACCTCGCCGCGCTCGCCCTTGACCAGGGTGAAGTACTCCACGCCCATGAATTCGCCGCCGAAGTCGCCGGCGATGCCGTACAGCCAGGAGTTGTCCGGGATCTGGGTGGCGTGCGCGCGCATCGCGGCGACCTTCTGCTCGTGGAAGTCGGTGCCGTCGATCCGGGCCGCGATCTCGTCGTCCGGATGCCCGAACGGCAGCTCGGAGACGTCCACCACGTCGGCGAACGGGTTGTCGTCCATCCCCTTGAACGCCTCGATGCCGCCCTCGAGCACGCTCAGCGGCATCGCCGTCCAGTAGATCTTCTCGGGACCGAAGCCCTCGGCCTCGGCCAGCTCCGCCGCACGCATCGCGACCCGGTGGGCCTGGATGTGGTCGGGATGGCCGTAGAAACCGTTCTCGTCGTACGTGATCAGCACCTGAGGGCGTACCTCACGCATGATCTCCAGGCAGTGGGCCGCGGCCTCCTCGAGGTCGGCCCGCCAGAAGGCCCGGGGATGGTCGTTGGTCTCCAGACCCATCATCCCGGAGTCACGGTAGCGGCCGGCCCCGCCGAGGAAGCGGTGATCGGTGACGCCGAGCGCGGCACAGGCCCGTTCCAGCTCCACGAGCCGCCAGCCACCGAGCTGGTCGGCCTGTTTCGCCTCGAGCTGGGCCAGCGCGGGCACGTGGATCTCGCCCTCCTCACCGAGCGTGCAGGTCACGAGCGTGACCTGGGCGCCCTCGGAGACATAGCGGGCCATGGTGGAACCGGTGCCGGTGACCTCGTCGTCGGGGTGGGCGTGCACGAGCATCAGGCGGCGTGCGGGCAGGGCATTCGTCACGCGCGCCACTTTACGCGCGCACCCGGGAACGAAGCGGTCTGCGGTTTGGCGGGCGCAAGTGGCGGGTGATCAGGGATGCTGAACAGCGTGGAGTATCCCGAGCTCGCGGACCGCACCGGTGGGTTCCGCTTCGGCGCGCCGCACGCCGTCACGGTGGGCGTCGACGGCGCGCGCGTGGCTTTCCTGCGCTCCCCCGGCCCCTACGACCCGGGCGCTGCGCTGTGGCTGCTCACCGTGGCCACCGGCGAGGTGACCCAGGTCGCGGCGGGGCCCGTCACCGCGTACGCGGGCTCCGGGGATCTGTCGGTGTTGACCTGGTCCGAGGACGGCGTGCTGCGGTGCGTGGGCGCGGCGATGACCGCGACCGCGCAGGTCGTCGACCCCCGGCCCGATCCCACCGGCACCCACGTCGGCTACGTCACGCCGGACGCCACCCTGCGTGTCATCAGCGGCAACGACGATCAGCTCCTGGCCGGCGAACCCGGGGTCACCTGGGGTGTCGCCGAACCCGTCGCGACCGGGTTCGGCCGCACCCGGGGCTGGTGGTGGGCCCCCGACGGCAGCCGGATCCTGGCCGTCCGCGGCGCCGGCCCGGCCAGCCTGCACCTGCTCGACCTGTACGGCGGCTGGGTCGACGTGCACTGGGACCGCGAGACCTACCCCTACCTCGCCGACGTGCGCTGGACCGCCGGGAACCCGCTGATCACGGTGCTGCGCCGGAGCCAGCAACACGGCCTCGTGCTCTCCGTCGACCCGCGTACCGGCGAGACCCAGGTGCACGCCGAACTCGCCGACGCCCGCTGGGTCGAACCCGTGCCCGGCACCCCGCTGCTGCTGCCCGACCGGCGCGTCCTCGTCGGCGGCGAACTCGCCCACGACGGCTTCGACGCCCGCTGCCTGTTCGCCGACGGCAGCCTGCTCACCCCGCCCGGCCTCTATGTGCGCCGGGTCGCCGGGGTGCTCACCGAAACCCAGGAACTGATCATCGAGGGCAGCGAGGGCGACCCCGCCGAACACCACGTGTACGCGATCCGGACCACCCTGGGCGGCGCCGGAGCCAAGTCCCGCCGCCTCACCGACGGGCCCGGCCGCCACCACGCCGACGTCGCCGCCGACGTGCTGGTGATCGACAACGCGGTGCGCCGGGGCTCCTCCATCCAGCCGCTGGCCTCATGGGCCGAACCGCTGCCCTACGATCCGCGACCGGTGTTCGAGCGCGTCACCGACCGCCGGCTGCCCGCCGCCGTGCTGTACCCCACCGGCCACGTCACCGGCACCCGGCTGCCCGTCCTCGTCGACCTCGGCGACGGACCCGGCCGCCAGCACGTCGTCCACGACCCGGCCGCCTGGCAGGAAAGACAATGGTGGGCCGATGCCGGCTACATCGTGGTCAGCGTCGACAGCAGGGGTACGCCCGGAGTGGCCCCGAGCTTCGAGAAAGTCGTCTACCGTCGGCTGGCGGACGTCGCACTCACCGACCAGGTCGAGGCCCTGCACGCCCTCACCGGTAAGCATCCCGACATGGATCTCGCCCGGGTGGCCGTACGCGGAACCGGTCTCGGGGGCTGGCTCGCGATCCTGGCCGTGCAGCGCCGCGGTGACCTGTTCCGCTGCGGCGTCGCGCACCGGCCGATCACCGACTGGACCGCGCTGCCACCCGCCTACGCCGAGCGTTACCTCGGCAGCCGCACCGACAACCCCGAGATCTACGACCACCACGCGGCGGCTCCGGCCGGTCCGGAGCTGCTGATCTCCCCCACCGGGGGTCTCACCGAAGAACTCGCGTTCGTCACCCGGGAGTGCGCATGACGTCAGCCCTTATCGGCCGCAGCCTGCCCATGGAGGCGCTGCCGACGTCCGAGGTCGATTATCTGCAGCTCGGCGAGACCTCGGCCATCTCCGAGCTCTGGGACGGCAACGTCCTCACCTGCCCCCGCGACACCCCACGGCACCAGATGATCCTCAACGCGCTGAGCAACGCGCTGCGGGCCGGCCGCTCCGATCTCAACGTCATCACCGGCATCCCGGTGCGCCTGGGCCCCAGCCGCATCGCGGTCCCCGACCTGATCATCGCGGGCACCATCGACCCGGACATCCCCCTGGTCGAGGCCACCTCGGTCCGGCTGGTCTGCGAGATCACCTCCGCGTCCAGCGCGACGGTCGACTGGACGTTGAAGATGCACGCGTACGCCCAGGCCCGGATCCCGTGTTACCTGGTCGCGGAACCGGAACGCGGGCTGCTGCACAGCAACATGCTGTCCGCCCAGGGCTACGTCGAACAATCCGTCATGCAACTCGTCCGCGTAACCGGGCTCAATCTCTGACATGTCGTCCCACACGTGGACCGAAAGGGAGTTCCTGGCACTCGGCGAAGCCCCCGAGCGGGTTGAACTCTTCGACGGGAGCCTGCTCGTGACCCCGGCGCCGACACCCCGGCACCAGCACATCTCGACCGAGCTCTCGTTCGCGTTCAGGCAGGCCACCCGCAAGGCCGGGCTCTATGTGCACGAGGCGGTCAACGTCCGGCTGCAATCGGGGCGGATCCCGATTCCTGACGTCGTCATCACCTCCGGCATCGATTTCGACGAACTGGTCATCGACGCGGCGGCGGTCCTCCTGGTCTGCGAAATCGTCTCGCCTTCCAACGCCTCCGCCGACAAAGTCCTCAAGTTGCACTATTACGCGGCCGCCGGAATTCCGTGGTATCTGCTCATTGAGCAGGAAACGGGCGCATTGCACCTTTACCAGTTGACCGAGAAACACTACGTCGAGCACTCGGTGACACCTTTCGGCGAGACCCTGCACCTGCGGGAGCCGGTCGTCGTCGACATCGACACGACGGAGCTGTTGCCGCCACGGTGAGCCGCAACCCGGAGTGAGTCAGGCGGCGGCGAGGCGGTTGCGGCCGGCCCGTTTCGCGGCGTACAGGTTGGCGTCGGCCCGGTCGTAGAGGTCGGTACCGGATTCGCCGGTGCGGGTGGTGGCCAGACCCATGCTGAGGGTGACCCGCAGGCCGGGGGCGATGTCGGACCAGTCGCGGGTCAGGATGACCGTGCGGATGCGTTCGGCCACCAGGCGGGCCTCCCGCTCGCCCGCGGACAGGAACATGGCGAACTCGTCGCCGCCGAAGCGGATGGCCACCTCGTCGTGGCGGCAGGCGGTGCGCAGGACCCCGGCGATCTCGCGCAGGACCGTGTCGCCGACGCCGTGGGAGAACGCGTCGTTGATCAGTTTGAAGCGGTCGACGTCGATCAGGAGCAGGGCGCCGGTCACCGCGGACACGATGCGGCGGTCGAACACCCGGCGGTTGGCCAGGCCGGTCAGGGCGTCCGAGGTCGCCGCCTGGTCCGCGGTCGTGCGGGCCAGTTCCAGCTCGAGCCGGCGCTGGGCCTGCTGCAGCATGGCGCGGCGGTCCAGGCGCAGGCGCCACAGCATCTCCAGCTGGCCACGCAGGGCGGCCAGCACCGACTGCGCCTGTTCCCCGGGGAATTCCAGGGTGGCCAGCACCGCCAGTTCGTACCGGTAGATCAGCCGCTGGGCCGGCAGGGCCGCGAGTTCGTCGGCGGCCAGGAACTCGCGGCGGGCCCCGCGCAGGTCACCGGTGTCGCGCAGGACGACGCCGTGGGCGAGGTGCAGCAGGCGCGCCTCGTGGTCCTGACCCGTCAGGCGGGCCGGCATCAGCAGCTCGCCGATGAGGTCCAGCGACTCCTTGTGCCGGCCGATCTTGGCCAGGCCGAGCGCGAGCAGCGCACTGGTCAGCGGGCCATCCGGGTCGCGCCAGCGTTCCAGCAGCTCGACACTCGTCGAGTACAGGCGCTGGGCCTCCCACTCCTGACCGACCTGCTCCAGCCGCAGACCCCATTCCAGGCGCAGCTCGGCGCGCTGCTGATCGGCCGCCGACCGATACTGCTCACTGAAATCGAAGATCCCGTCGGGTACGGCCATCGACTCGTCCGCCAGCTCGAACAGCTCGGCGACCTTCGCCGCGTCACACAGCGAATACATCGCCGAGACGTACCGGACGCTGCCGCGCGGGGCCGTGTCCAGGATGACCATCGCGCGGGCCAGATGCTGCAGCCCGTCGTCGATGCGCCCCATCCGCAGCAGCACCTCACCGGTGTCCGCGAGGATCTTGGCGTCGGTGGCGCGCGGGCCGGCGGGCGTGGTCAGCTCCTCGCCGACCGCCAGGGCCTCCTGGAGCCGGCCCAGCGCGGTCAGCGCGTACAACCGGGCGAGCCTGATCGACCGCAGCGTGCGCACGTCACCGAACGCGCTGGCCACCGCCTCCGCATGATCCGCGGCGACCAGCGTCTCCGCCTGCCGGCCCAGCATGGTCAGCTCGTGGACGTGCAACGCCAGCGCGGCGAACGGACCGTACGGCGAGATGAGCTCGGGCAGGTGGCGGTGCTCCGCCATCGTCCCACCCCAATCCGGCCGCAGACCTTCCCGTGACCGTACCGTTCGGCTTCGCCGAGCGACATCTAAGGAGAACGTCATAGGGTCTAGCCATGAGCGTTGATCACTTCGATGAGGCCGGGGCCGCGGTCCAGGCGGCACTCGACGCGGGGGCACGGTACGCCGACGCCCGGGTCATGCTGCGACGGACCGAGACCATGAGCGCCCGCGACGGCGACATCGAGGACCTGAGCTCGGACGAGAGCGCCGGCATCGGCGTACGCGCGCTGGTCGGGTCGAGCTGGGGCTTCTACGCCGTACCCGATCTCTCCGATGCCGCCGCCCGCGCGGCCGGGCGCCGGGCCGCGGAGATCGCCGCCGCCAGTGCCCGGGTCCCCGGACCCGCGATCGACCTGGTCCCGGCCGCCGGCCGGACCGCGAGCTGGGCCAGCGAGTGCCTGATCGACCCGCTGTCGGTGCCGCTGTCCACCAAGGGTGACCTGCTGGTCGCGGCCACCGCCGCGGCCCGTGACGCCGGCGCCGACCTCGCCGAGGGCATCTACCAGATCTGGGACACCCGCAAGTGGTTCGCGTCCAGCGACGGCCACCGCATCGACCAGCACATCCGCGAGTGCGGCGCGGGCATCACCGCCAGCGCCTACGGTGACGGTGAGATCCAGCGCCGGTCCTGGCCGTCGCACCGCGGTCAGTACGGCACCCGGGGCTGGGAACTCGTCGACGAGCTCGCGCTGACCGACAACGCGGCCCGGATGGCACAGGAGGCCCGCGAGCTGCTGACCGCGCCGCTGTGCCCGTCCGGCGAGACCACGCTGATCCTCGGCGGCGAACAACTCGCGCTGCAGATCCACGAATCCGTCGGGCACGCCATCGAGCTCGACCGGATCCTCGGCTGGGAGGCCGCGTTCGCCGGCACCTCCTGGCTCGACCTCGACCAGCTCGGCAGCCTGCGCTACGGCTCCGACCTGATGAACATCACCATCGACCCGACCATCCCGGGCGCGCTCGGCAGCTTCGGCTACGACGACGAGGGCTCCCCCGCCGCCAAACGCGACGCGGTCCGCAACGGCATCTGGGTGGGTGTCCTGGCCGGACGCGACTCGGCGGCCATGGCCGGGCTCGACTACGCCGGCAGCGTGCGCTCCGACGGCTGGGCCCGGCTGCCCATGGTCCGGATGACCAACGTCGGTCTCGAACCCGGCCCGCACACGCTCGACGAGATGATCGCGGCCACCGACGACGGCGTCCTCATGGACATCAACCGGTCCTGGTCCATCGACGACAAGCGGCTCAACTTCCAGTTCGGCTGCGAGATCGGCTACGAGATCAAGAACGGCCGGCGCGGGCGGATGCTGCGCAACCCGACGTACACCGGCATCGGCCCCAAGTTCTGGCAGTCGATGGACATGCTCTCCTCCGAGACGGTCGCCTGGGGCACCCCCAACTGCGGCAAGGGCCAGCCCGGCCAGATCGGTCACACCGGCCACCCGGCGGCACCGGCCCGGTTCACCAACGTACGAGTGGGGGTCCACGGATGAGTTCCGAACAGAACCTGGCGGGGCGCGTCGTCGAGCTCACCCGGCACCTCGCCGGCGCGGGAGCCGAGGCCGAGGTGGTGGCGGTGCACAGTGCCGACGCGCTGACCCGGTTCGCCAACTCGGCGATCCACCAGAACGTCGCCGAGGCCACCACCACGGTGCGGCTCCGGCTGCACGTCGACGGGCGCACGGCCGGCGGCTCGACCACCGTGACCGACGCCGACGGTCTGCGGTCGCTGGTGGAGCGCACGATCGCGGCGGCCCGGCTGTGCCCGCCGGATCAGGCCTGGTCCGGGCTCACCCCCTCGTCCGCGGTCCCTGCCCCGGACTTCGACGAGCCCACCGCCGCCGCCACCCCGCAGCAGCGGGCCGACCTGGTCCGTGACTTCGTGGACGCCGCCGAAGGGCTCGAGACGGCCGGCTTCTGCCGCACCAGTTACACCTCGGGGGGCTACGTCAACACCGCCGGGCAAACCGCCCACGGACGTACGGCGGAAGCGGCCATGGACGGCATCGCCCGGCTCGACGGCGCCGACGGGGTGTCCCGGCGCGCCAGCGGCCGGATCAGCGACCTGGACGGCGCGCCGATGGGGGCCCGGGCCGCGGCCAAGGCCCGAGCCGCCGGACGGGCCATCGAGCTGCCGCCGGGACACTACGAGGTCGTGCTCGAGCCGACCGCGGTGGCCGACCTGCTCGACAACCTGGCCGGGTTCGGCTTCAACGGCAAGGCCTTCGCCCAGCAGCAGTCGTTCGCCGCGCTCGGCACCACCCAGTTCGACCCCACGATCACCATCACCGATGAGCCACTCGGCGCGACACTGCCGTTCGACATCGAGGGCACCCCGCGCGACACCCTCGTCCTCGTCGAGAACGGCGTGACCCGGGCGGTCAGCCACGACCGCACCTCGGCGGCCGCGGCCGGCACGGTGTCGACCGGGCACGCGGGCGCGGCGTCCCGCTCCTGGGGGCCGATCGCCCACAACCTGCACCTGCACGCTTCCGCTGGTGCCGCGGCCACTTCCCCGTCCTCGCCGGATCGGAGCCCGACGGCGTCCTCGGCGCGGGCCCTGGTCGCCGGCATGCGGCGCGGGCTGCTGATCACCGATTTCTGGTACACCCGGGTCCTCGACCAGAAGAGCCTCGTCATCACCGGCCTCACCCGCAACGGCGTCTGGCTGGTCGAGGACGGCGAGGTGACCGCGGCGGTGGGCAACATGCGCTTCACCCAGAACTACCCCCAGGCCCTCGGCCCGGGATCGGTCCTCGGCGTGGGAACGACGGCGGTGTCCTTGCCGGACCGCTGGTCGGGCGTGCGCTACACGGCGCCGGCTCTGCACCTGGCCTCCTGGAACCTGACCGGCAACGCATCCGGCTGACAGATGCCCGACAGCGGCCCGCGGGGCCGCGGCGCACCACGCCGTCGACCAGCGACGATGCCCACCGGCCGGGCGAAATGCCAGAACTTGAGCCGCCGCCCGGCCGTTGGCACCCCCGCGGCAATCACCTAGGGTGATCATTCATTGACGTGGAGCAATGCTGATCCCGAAGTGACGGTGCCTGCGTGGCCGCGACCCATCACCCGACGAACTGCGAGAACGCGCGCAATCCTGGTTGCGAGTGCGCCACGTGCGGTGGGTCGCTCCACGGCATGAAAGGCTGGGTGACACTCAGCGGATCACCGGCACGGCGGGCCGCCTTGCGGCACGATCTCGTGGCGAGCATCGAGACCGACAGGCACACCGGACGGCCCAGCACCAATTCCGGAAACCGCCAGCGATACCTCAATCTCGCCCGCCTGGACCTCACCGAGCACCTCGGCGGCACCCCACCACACCGCCCCCGCTCCTACGACTTCGGCCGGGTCACCATCCTCGGAGAGCAGATCGTGCAACAACCGTGGCCGGAGATCTCCGCGGAGATCGACAGACTTGCCAAGGACCCGGCGACCGCCAGGACGATCAAGCTACAGCTGGCCGACCACACGTGGTGCGCGTGGCTCGTCGGACTGATCCAGCTGATCGAGCTGTTCAGGCAAGGATGCGACGTCCTCTCCGATGCCGTCCGGACCATGTTCGCCGAGAACGTCCTGAGACACTTTCCACCAGGACTCTGGCGCATGGTCGCCGACCTCGTTGTGGACAGGTTCTGGGCCGCTTTGACCACCTTGCTGAGATCCCACGTGCTTCCCGTCGGCGCGGATCTTCTGCGCGCGCTGCGCATCCTCACCGTGTTCATCTGCCCCTCGATCGAAGACCACCGAGAGGTCTACGACACCGCGATGCGGCCACTGATGGGCGAATCCTTCGAGCTGATCAGTGACGGGGTCAAGGCACAACTCACCGCACTGTTCACCGCCTGGTGGGGCGAGGACCAGCCTTACCCCGGCTGACCTGCGCAGCATTGACCGGCGTGCTTCACTGAGCCGGTGAGCGAGACGCCGCAGGACCAGCCGCCGTCGCCGGGTGAACCATACGCGGCCGGTACGGACGGGCCGGACAGCATTCTGCCGGGCGGGGACGAGACGGACACGGCGGCTGACGACCGCCCGAGTGGGTGGCGGACCCGGGCTGCCCGGTTCTCGGCGGGCGGGTCCGAGGTCGATCCGGCGAAGCGGCGGCGCCGGCGGTGGTTCCTCGGGGCGGTCGGGGCCGGGGCCGCGCTGATCGTGGCGGTGCTCTGTGCCGGCGGGGTGGCTGTCGTCGCCGCGGTTTCCGGGTTCCGGGACGATGCCGATGAGCTTCAGGAGGAGCGGCAGGTTCACAATGCCGCCTGCCTCGAACTGGAAGGACAGCTCAACCGCCTCGTTCCGCCCGGGGCGACCACAGCGACCGCGGCGCGGGCCGACGCCGTCCGGGACGAGAACGCCGCGTTGCGTATCTACATCGGACAGCTGCCGGCCGGGCGGGCTGCCGACGGGTGGCGGCAACTGGTCGACGCGCGGACAGCGTATGCCGAAGCTCTGGGTGGGGACGCGCCCGCTTTCTATGCTGCCCCGCGCGACGCCGAGGGCCGGGCCGTCAGCGATGAGCTGGTACGACTCTCCCCTTCGGGGTGTGCCGGGCCGATCCGGCGGCTGCAGGCTCCCGATCTCTGACCAAGATCACCCAGAGTGACCCGCAGACAACTCATGACCTTCGTTGTAACGTGTGCCACACATTGCGGACGCACACGGTGGTCAATAGGCGCGCCCGCTGACAGTTCTACCTGTCTGGGAGACGTCAATGACGACGACAGCAACGGGTCCGGGTGCGAAGCGTGCCGCGATCAGCGCCCGGACGTTGCGGACCGACCGGTGGTGGATCGCACCGCTGGTGACGTTTGCCGGATTGACCGCCTGGGTGGTCTACGCGACCGTCCGGGTGTTCATGCACAAGTGGTATTACGTGGCGGACTTCCATTATCTGACCCCGTTCTATTCTCCGTGCCTGACCGACCGGTGCGTGGCAGGGTCCGCTGAGTTCGGGACGCCACTGCCGAGCTTCTGGCTCATCCCCGAGGCTGCACTCACCCTGCCGTTCCTCCTGCTCTTCCGGTTGACCTGCTACTACTACCGGAAGGCGTACTACCGGGCATTCTGGCTCTCCCCACCGGCGTGCGCGGTGCCCGACGGGCACGCCACCTACACCGGCGAGACCCGATTCCCGCTGATCTTCCAGAACCTGCACCGGTACGCGTTCTACGCCGCCGGGATCATCTCGGTCATCAACACCTGGGACGCGGTCCGCTCGTTCGGGACCGGCGTCGGGCTGGGCAATCTGATCCTCAGCATCAACGTGATCATGCTGTGGGCGTACACATTGTCCTGTCATTCCTGCCGGCACATCGTCGGTGGACGCCTGAAGCACTTCTCGCGGCACCCGGTGCGGTACCGATTCTGGACTCTCGTCTCGAAACTCAACGCCCGGCACATGATGCTGGCCTGGATCACCCTCGGCACCCTCGCCCTGACCGATTTCTACATCATGGCGCTCGCGGCCGGCTGGTGGCCCGACCCGCGCTTCATCAGCTGAAGGACGGCGCAGCACAATGACTTCGCGTATCGAGCGGCACCTGTACGACGTCGTGGTCATCGGGGCCGGCGGGGCCGGACTACGGGCCGCCATCGAGGCCCGGATGGCCGGGAAACGCACCGCGATCATCTCGAAATCGCTGTTCGGCAAGGCGCACACCGTCATGGCCGAGGGTGGCGCCGCCGCGGCGATGGGGAACGTGAACAGCCGCGACAACTGGATGGTGCACTTCCGCGACACCATGCGCGGCGGCAAGTTCCTCAACAACTTCCGGATGGCCGAACTGCACGCCAAGGAGGCCCCGGAACGGATCTGGGAGCTCGAGACGTACGGAGCGCTGTTCGACCGCACCAAGGACGGCAAGATCTCGCAGCGCAATTTCGGCGGGCACGAATACCCGCGGCTCGCGCACGTCGGCGACCGTACCGGACTGGAACTGATCCGGACCCTGCAGCAGAAGATCGTGTCGCTGCAGCAGGAGGACTTCGCCGAGACCGGCAACTACGAGGCCCGGCTGCGGGTGTTCTCGGAAACCACGATCACCGAGTTGCTGCTCGACGGCGACCAGGTCGCCGGGGCGTTCGGCTACTACCGGGAATCCGGGGAGCTGATACTGCTGGAGGCGCCCGCGATCGTGCTCGCCACCGGTGGCGTCGGTCGGTCCTACAAGGTGACGTCGAATTCCTGGGAATACACCGGGGACGGTCACGCGCTGGCGCTGCGGGCCGGCGCGACGCTGATCAACATGGAATTCCTGCAGTTCCACCCGACCGGGATGGTCTGGCCGCCCAGCGTCAAAGGCATTCTGGTCACCGAATCCGTACGCGGCGACGGCGGTGTCCTGCGCAATTCCGACGGCAAACGGTTCATGTTCGACTACGTCCCCGACGTGTTCCGCAAGCAGTACGCGGACACCGAGGAGGAGGCCGACCGCTGGTACACCGACCCGGACAACAACCGCCGCCCGCCGGAACTCCTGCCCCGCGACGAGGTGGCCCGGGCCATCAACAGCGAGGTCAAGGCCGGGCGGGGCACCAAATCCGGCGGAGTTTTCCTGGACGTGTCGACCCGGATGCCCGCTGAGACGATCACCCGGCGGCTGCCGTCGATGTACCACCAGTTCAAGGAACTGGCCGACGTCGACATCACCAAGGAGCCGATGGAGGTCGGCCCGACCTGCCATTACGTGATGGGCGGCGTCGAGGTCGACCCGGACACCACCGCCGCGTCCGGACGGGTACGCGGACTGTTCGCGGCCGGTGAGGTGTCCGGCGGGATGCACGGTTCCAATCGGCTCGGCGGCAACTCCCTCTCCGACCTGCTGGTATTCGGCCGACGGGCGGGAGAGCACGCGGCCGCGTACACATCCGGGTTGGAGAAAAGGCCGAAAATCAACGCCGCGGATCTCGCGTCGGCCACCGCCGGCGCACTCGCGCCGCTGGAACGGGAGGCGGGCGAGAACCCGTACACATTGCAGCAGGACCTCCAGACGGTGATGGGTGACCTCGTCGGCATCATCCGACGCGAGGGTGAGCTGACCGACGCGCTGAAACGGCTGCAGGAACTGAAAGCGCGAGTGGCGAACGTCGGCGCGACCGGCGGCCGGCGTTACAACCCCGGCTGGCACCTCGCCCTGGACCTGCGCAACATGCTGGTCGTCTCGGAATGCACCGCGAAAGCGGCCCTGGAACGCGAGGAATCCCGCGGCGGGCACACCCGTGAGGACTTCCCGAGGATGGACCCGCAATGGCGCAAGGTGAACCTGGTCTGCTCGCTCGACGACGCCGGTGACGTGCATCTGGAACGCAAACCGCTGCCCGTCATACGACCCGAGCTGCTGGACCTGTTCGACCGCGGCGAGCTGAGCAAATACCTGACCGACGAGGAGCTGGCATGAGCGCGAGGCGTCACTTTCGGGTCTGGCGGGGAGACCCGGCGGGCGGCGAGATCCGCGACTACGACGTCGAAGTGAACGACGGCGAGGTCGTGCTCGACATCATCCACCGGCTCCAGGCGACCCAGACCCCCGACCTCGCCTGCCGATGGAACTGCAAAGCCGGCAAATGCGGCTCCTGCTCCATGGAGATCAACGGGAAACCACGGCTCGGCTGCATGACGCGGATGTCCACCTTCGAGGACGACGAAACCGTCACGATCACGCCGCTGCGAACGTTCCCGGTCATCCGCGACCTGGTCACGGACGTGTCCTTCAACTACACGAAAGCCCGCGAGACGCCCGCGTTCGCACCGCCGCCCGGCCTCGAACCCGGCGAATACCGGATGCAGCAGATCGATGTGGAACGGTCGCAGGAGTTCCGCAAGTGCATCGAGTGCTTCCTGTGCCAGAACACCTGTCACGTCGTACGCGATCACGAGGAGAACAAACCCGCGTTCAGCGGCCCGCGATCCTTCATCCGCGCGGCGGAACTGGACATGCACCCGCTCGACGACCGCACCGACCGCAAGGAGTATGCGCAGGCCCAGCAGGGGCTCGGACTCTGCAACATTACCAAATGCTGCACCGAGGTCTGCCCCGAGCACATCCACATCACCGACAACGCCATCATCCCGATGAAAGAAAGAGTCGTGGACCGGCGGTACGACCCCCTGGTGTGGCTGGGCCGCAAGATCTTCCGCCGCGACGAGCTCGAAGCGCCTGCCCCGGTCAGCGAGCCGCTCGAGGTGGCCGAGCTGCTCTCCGGCCAGTCCGGTGGCCCCTCGCCCTTCGGTGACCAGGAGTTCCCGCTGACCGAGATCACCTATCAGCACCCTTCTTCGACGACCCGGCCCGACTGATGGAACCATCAGGGCGTGTTTCCTGACGACCAATGGAATGCCCGCAGCCGTCACCTCGACGATCGACAGCGGGAGCTCGACGGCCGCGAGCGCATGCTCGACGGCCGTGAGCAGCGCCTGGCCGGGCTCGAGGAGGTCCTCCACGAACTCGAGCGGCTCCTCGCCGAACGCGAGAGAATGGTCGCGCACCGTGAGGTTGCCGCTGAGCGCCGCGACGAGGAAGCCAACGAACGCGAGTCACTCGCCGACAGCCGCGAGCACAACGCGACCGCCCGCGAACGGGTCCTCGATCAGCGCGAGGCCGTACCCGGCTCGGACCCGGCCGACCCCGCCGTCCGCATCGAGGGGGCGTTCGCCCGGGAGGTCGCCCGGCTCGACCGCAGCGACGCCTTCCTGGAACGCTCCCGGGCCGCGGTCAAACGGGCCCAGGACCGGCTGGACTCCCTGCGAGCCAACCGGCACGAGGAAGGCTGAGTTTCTCGCACTGATGTACTAATATAGCTGCGTGAGCTCCTACCAGCCGTCGATGCTCGACCTCATGGGTGGCCAAGCGGCCGCTCTCACGCCGCTGCGTGGCCGGGTCGTGCGGCACCAGCTGACCGCCGGCGCCTGGGTCGACGTGCTGCCCGGATGGGTCAGCGGATCGGACGAGATCTTCGAAGCGCTGCTGGCGGAGGACGTCGGCTGGCGGGCGGAGCGGCGACAGATGTTCGACGGGGTGGTCGACGTGCCCCGACTGCTGCGCTGGTTCGGCCGCGACGAGCAATTGCCGCATCCGTCGCTGACGGAAGCCCGGGAACAGCTGTCGGCCTATTACGCGGCGGAGCTGGGCGAGCCGTTCGTGACCGCCGGGATGTGCCTGTATCGCGACGGCAAGGACAGCGTGGCCTGGCACGGCGACACGCTGGGCCGGTCCGCCCGCGAGGACACGATGGTCGCGATCGTGTCCTTCGGGTCGCCACGCAACCTGATGCTGCGGCCCCGGTCCGGCCAGGCGGAGACGCTGCGGTTCCCCCAGGGGCACGGCGATCTGATCGTGATGGGCGGGTCCTGCCAGCGGACCTGGGAACACGCGATCCCCAAGACGGCCCGCCCGGTGGGACCCCGGGTGAGCGTGCAGTTCCGGCCGATCAACGTGGCTTGACCGGCCGGCGCCATCAGCCTCCTGACCGCCCGTCGCCCGACGGCGTCCACGGGCTGGGCTGCTGCGGCGACGAAGGCGCGGCGGTCGGGTCCGCGAAGGCAGCGGGCGGTGGCGGCACAGGGTGTGCCCAAGGGTCCGACGGCGGTTCGCTGGAATCGTGCGGCGCCATGGACGGCTGGGCCGAGGAGAACGACGGGACCGCGTAGGGCGATCCAGCCGGGTCGGACGACTGGGCCGCGTACGGCGACGCCGCCTCGCTGGGCGGCTGGGCCGCGTACGGCGACGCCGCCTCGCTGGGCGGCTGGGCCGCGTAGGGCGACGGTGCCGCATAGGGCGCTGCCATTGGGTGGAACGGCTGAGACGCGTAAGGCGACGGCGCCGCGTACGGCGACTGGGCCCCGTAGGGCGGCTGGGCCGGCTGCTGCGGGTAGCCGGTGGACTGCTCTGGGTAGGCGGGCCGCACGAGATGGCCCGGCTGGTTCTGCGGCGGGCCGAACGGGTCGGGGTAGCCCTGCGATGCCCCGTAGCCCTGCGGTACGCCGTAGCCCTGGTGTGCGCCGTAGCCCTGCTGGGCTCCGAAGCCGGGCGGGGCTCCGAAGCCGGGCGGGGCTCCGAAGCCGGGCGGGGCTCCGAAGCCGGGCGGGGCTCCGAAGCCGGGCGGGGCTCCGAAGCCGGGCGGGGCGAAGTGGGCCGGCGGGGTCGGGAAGCCCTGCGGATAGCGCTCGGCCATCGCTCGGATGTGGGCGTCCTGGTTCTGCATGATGCGGCGGATCAGCAGGATCGCGCAGATCGCCGCCGCGATCTCGAGGATGGTCGCCAGGACGGCGATCAGGATGCCGGTGCCGGTGCCCGGGTCGGAGACCGAGGTGCTGGAGAAAACCCGGTTGAACACGATGAACGTGGTCCACAGGGTGGCCCACCAGTAGAAGATCGCGCGGGGGATGCGGCTGCGGGGGCCCTGGCTGCCGGCTTCGCTCGCGGCGTCGATCTCCTTGATCACCAGGAGCGGGATCACCAGGTTGGCCAGGGGGATGAACCAGCCGCCGATGGTCCAGCCCTTGACCCAGCGCAGGTCGGCGCCGAACACCTCGAGGTTGGCCCGGGTCCGGTACAGCCAGACGATGAAGGAGATGGCGCCGAACAGGAAGGTCGCCGCCGTCACCACGACGGCGATGGCGGAAATGGCCAGCACATCCAGGTTGTACGGGTTGGCCTCGTCCAGGGTGAGCCCCTTGGCGCGGACCTCCCCGTCGATCCAGATCACCGTCACGAGGGTGAGCACCGCCGCCACCATGGTCACCACAAGCGCCACGGTCGCGGTCAGCGCCGGGATGCGGGCCGGCCGGGGCGGGGCGTAGGCCACCTGGCCGGGCGGGTACTGCGGGTAGGCGTGGGGCGGGTACTCGTTCATGTCTGCTTCCCGGGGAGGTTCGTGCCCGGCTCAGGGCGGTGACGAAGAATATCCGCTCCGGAGCACTCCGCGCTGCCCCGAACTCCCGCCCTGTGGATAACGAGCATATTCCCAGTTCAGAGCGGTCTTCCACAGAGTTATCCACAGGCTGGGCCGTCGTCGTTTTGCCCGTCCGGGACAAGCGAGGAAAGTGGGCGGTCCACAAAGGCCGACGGGGGCATACGGTGCATGTTGACGGTGACGTTTCCAGACCATTGACACGACGTCTCAAGTATCTACACTCCAAGTGTAAATAGCGATCTTCCACTGAGGACGACAGCCGAGGTGACGATGACGCGCCAGATCCCGTCCGAAGGTCTATCCCTCTACGACATCGGTGTCCGCTTCGGCGGCCTGGTCGCCCTCGACGGCGTCTCGCTGCGGGTGCCGCCCGGGCGCACCGTCGGGGTCATCGGGCCCAACGGCGCCGGCAAGACCACGCTCTTCAACGTGATCTGCGGCTTCGTCGGCCCCTCGGCCGGTGAGCTCCACCTCGACGGGCGACCGCTCCGGGCTCGTCCGCACCAGCTCAGCAAGCGCGGCATCTCCCGTACGTTGCAGGGGGTCGGGCTCTTCCCCAGCCTCACCGTCCTGGAGAACGTTCTGGTCGGCAATGCCGACCGGGAGCGGGCCATGGCGGCGCTGGAACGGTGCGGTGCCGACAGCCATGCCGAGGCGAGCCCGAACAGCCTGCCGTATGCGATCCGCAAACGGGTCGCGCTGGCCCGGGCCCTGGTCACCGAGCCCCGGCTGCTGCTGCTCGACGAGCCGGCGGGCGGGCTCGGGGTGCGCGAGATCGAGGAGCTCGGCGATCTTGTCAGAGGGCTGACCTGCTCGGTGCTGCTGGTCGAGCACCACATGGACCTGGTCATGGCGGTCTGCGACGAGATCCTGGTCCTCGACTTCGGCAAGCCCGTCGCCCATGGCACCCCTGAAGCGATCCGCAACGACGACGCCGTCGCTGACGCTTACCTGGGGGCCGCAGCATGAGCGCATGCACAAGGCAGGCACAGCATGAGTGATGTGCTGCTCAGGACGGAGAGTCTCAGTGCGGGATATGGCTCCGTTCCCGTCCTGCACGATGTCGGGCTCGAGGTCGGGACCGGGTCGATCACCGCCGTGCTGGGGGCCAACGGGGCGGGGAAGACGACGCTGCTGCGTACCCTCTCGGGCCTGCTTCCGGCCACCCACGGCCGGGTGCTGCTCGACGGCAAGGACCTGCGCGGGGTCCGGGTCGAGGAGATGGTGCGCCGCGGGGTGGCGCATGTCCCGGAGGGTCGTGGGGTGGTCACCGAGCTGACCGTCGACGAGAACCTGCGGCTCGGCGGGCTGTGGCGCAAGGACCGCGCCGATGTGCGCACGGCGATGGCCGAGGTCTACGAGCTGTTCGAACCGCTCGCGCGGCGGCGCAAGTTTCCCGGGCACCAGCTCTCCGGCGGCGAGCGGCAACTGCTGGCCCTCGGGCGGGCCCTGGTCGGGCGGCCCCGGTTGCTGCTGCTCGACGAGCCGTCGCTCGGGCTCGCGCCGCGGATCACCGGGCAGATCATGACGCTGCTCGGGACGCTGCGGGACAAGACCGGGCTGACCGTGCTGCTGGTCGAGCAGAACGTGCGGGGTGCGCTGGCGATCGCGGACGAGGCGGTGGTGCTGTCGCTCGGCCGCATAGTCACCCGCGGCACCTCCATCGACGACGAGCTCCGGCACGCTTACCTCGGCTTCTAAGGACGGCCATGGACCGCTTCGTGTTCCTCACCTTCGACGGATTGAGCCGGGGCGCGGTGTACGCCGCGTTCGCCCTGGCACTCGTGCTCATCTGGCGCGCCACCCGGATCGTCAACTTCGCCCAGGGGGCGATGGCCGTGGCCACCGCGTACGCCGGGTTCTCGGTCTCGTCCGCGACCGGGTCGTACTGGCTGGGGTTCGGTGTCGCGATCGTCGCCGGGCTGGTGCTCGGCGCGGTCACCGAGCGGGTGGTGATGCGCTTCGTCGACCATTCGTCACCGCTCAACGGGGTGGTCGTCGCGCTCGGGCTGGTGCTGGTCATCCAGGGGGTGCTCGGCATGATCTTCGGCAACGAGTACCGGCCGGCGGACGCGCCGTTCAGCCGGGAAGCGTTCACGGTCGGCGGGGTGGCGCTGTTGTCCCGCTTCGACCTGTTCGTCTTCGCCGCGGTGGGCATCGTGGTCGGGCTGCTCGCGCTGCTGTTCACCCGCACCCACACCGGGCTGCGGATGCGGGCCTCGGCGTTCGCGCCGGACGTGTCGCGGCTGCTCGGGGTGAACGTCGGCGGGATGCTGACGCTCGGCTGGGCGCTCGCCGCGGCGGTCGGTTCGCTCGCCGGGATGCTGGTGCTCCCCACCGAGCTGGGGCTGCACCCGAACGCGATGGACATCGTCTTCGTCTCGTCGTTCACCGCCGCGGTCGTCGGCGGGCTGGACAGCGCCCCCGGCTCGGTGCTCGGCGGGCTGATCGTCGGGCTCCTGCTGTCCTACGTGAGCGGCTATCTCGGGGCCACGGTCGCCCCGATCGCCGTACTCATCCTGCTGGTCGTGGTGTTGCTGGGCCGGCCCGGCGGCCTGTTCTCCCGATCGGCGGCGAGGGCGGTATGAGCGTCGCGACCCTGCGGAGATCCCTGCCGGTCGACCGGCGGCTGGTGTGGACGCTCGCCCTGGCCGTGGTCGTCGTGGTGCTGACCCTGGTGCTGCCACCGTTCCGCACCTATCAGCTGGCGACTGTCGGCGCTTACCTGTGCGTGACCGCCGGCCTGACCGTGCTGACCGGGCTCAACGGGCAGCTGTCGCTGGGGCACGGCGCGCTGATGGCGACCGGTGCCTACACGCTGGCGCTGAGCGTGAACGCGGGCTGGCCGCTGACCCTGGCGCTCACCGCCGCGGTGCTGGTCACCACCGCGGCCGGGGCGGTCGTCGGGCTCGCCGCCGCCCGGTTGCGCGGGCCCTACCTGGCCGGGCTGACGCTGGCCGTGGCGGTGGTCGTGCCCGCGATCACCAGCACGTTCGACGGCACGTTCAACAGCGACCAGGGGCTCTCGGTCGCGCTCGAGCCGCCGCCCGCGACGGTCACCGTCGAGCAGTGGCAGGCGTGGCTGGCGTGGGGTGCCGCGATCGTCACCCTGGTGCTGCTCCAGCTGCTGATCGGCGGCCGGTTCGGGCGGGAGCTGAGAGCCGTCCGGGACGACGAGACCGCCGCGCGGCTGTCGGGCGTGAGCGTCGCTCGTACCCAGGTGCTGGCCTTTGTCGTCAGTGCGGCCTGCGCCGGGCTCGGCGGCGCGCTGTTCGCGGTGCTCGCCCAGAGTGTGTCGCCGGGCGCCTTCCCACTGTCGTTGTCGCTGTTCCTGGTGATGGCCATCGTGATCGGCGGGCTCGGCAGCCTGGCCGGCGCGGTGTGGGGAGCGGTGCTGCTGGTCGCGTTGCCCGCGCTGGCCCACTCGGTCACCGACGGCATCGACGTGCAGCGGCTGGAGGGCAACCTGCCGCTCGCCCTGTTCGGCATCACCCTCGTCGTCGTCATGCTCGCCGCTCCCGGCGGGATTGCCGCGCTCCGCCCCCTACGCACAAGGAGAAGAAAGGTATGAGACGTTTCTGGTCCGTCCTCACCGTCATAACCCTTGCCGCCGCCACCACCGCCTGCAGTGAGAGCGGTGGCGGGGGAAGCAGCGCGAACACCCCCGGCGTCACCGACAAAGAGATCACCATCGGTACGCACATGCCGCTCACCGGGCCCGCCGCGGCCGGGTATTCGAGGATCGCGCCGGCGTCCAAGGCGTACTTCGACTACGTCAACGCGAACGGCGGCGTGCACGGACGGACCATCAATTACAAGATCATGGACGACACCTACAACCCGGCCACCACCCAGCAGGTCGTACGGGAACTGGTGTTGCAGGACAAAGTGTTCGCGATCCTCAACGGGCTGGGCACACCCACGCACACCGGCGTGCTCGATTTCCTCAAGACCAACCGGGTGCCGGACCTGTTCGTGGCGTCGGGCAGTCGCAGCTGGAACCAGCCCGACAAGTATCCGGGCACGTTCGGGTTCAACGTGGACTACACGGTCGAGGGCAAGATCCTCGCCAGTCACGTGAAGCAGACCCAGGTCGGCAAGAAGGTGTGCTTCCTGGGCCAGGACGACGACTTCGGCAAGGACAGCCTGGCCGGCATCGAGCAGGTGCTCGGCCCGGTCGCCGCGAAGCAGTCGTACGTCACGAGCAACCCGAACGTCGGCCCGCAGATGGGTGCGCTCAAGCAGGCCGGCTGCCAGGTCGTCATGCTGGCCACCGTGCCCGGGTTCACCGCGCTGAGCATCGGCACCGCGGCGAAGCTGGCGTTCAAGCCGCAGTTCGTGGTCTCGCAGGTCGGTGCGGATCTCGCCACGCTGACCACGTCGCTGGGGGCCGCGGCGCCGCTGACCGAGGGGATGATCTCGGCGAACTACCTGCCGCTGGCCACCGACGAGGCCAACCCGTGGATCCAGCTGTTCAAGAAGGTCAACACGCAGTACAACGCGGGGGCCGAGCTCGGCAACAACGAGGTCTACGGCATGTCCGTGGCGTATTTGTTCGTGCAGGCGTTGCAGGCCGCGGGCAAGGACCTGACCCGCGACGCGCTGATCGCGGCGGTCGAGAAGGGTGGCTTCCAGGGCCCGGGGCTGGTCCCGGTGCGGTTCTCGGAGACCGACCATTCCGGGTACGCGGGTGAGCAGCTCAGCCGGGTCGAAGGCGGCAAGCAGACCTATTTCGGCACCCCGTTCACGACCGACGACGCGGCCGGCGCGGTCACGGCGTACTCCACCGCACCGCCCGCACCGCCCGCGAATGGGATTCCGGCGGCTTCATAGGTCAAATCCTTGCGCCCCGCCGCCGGCGCGATGCAGGGTTGGCGGCGGGGCGGTCACTCCGTAGTATTAAGCACAATTAGTGCAATAACTTTTGGGGGTTCGCGCGGATGTCGCAGCTGTCCGGTGCCGTCGCTGTCGTGACCGGTGCCAGCCGGGGAATCGGGTTCGCCATCGCCCAGCGGTTCGTCGCCGAGGGCGCCAAGGTCTGCATCACCGGCCGCAACGCCGAGGCGCTGGAGACCGCGGTCAAGGACCTCGGCGGCGAGGAGGTCGCCATCGGGATACCCGGCAAGGGTGACGACGCCGGCCATCGGGCCGAGGTGATCGACACCGTGCTCGGCACGTTCGGACCGGTGTCGGTGCTGGTCAACAACATCGGCATCAATCCCGCGTACGGTCCGCTGGCCGGTCTCGACCTCGGCGCCGCCCGCAAGATGCTCGACGTCAACGTGCTCGGCACCCTCGGCTGGGTGCAGGAGGGCCTGCGCGGCGGGCTCACCGACACCGGCGGATCGATCGTCAACATCTCCTCGATCTCCGGGGTGCGACCGGCGCCGGGAATCGCCTTCTACGGCGTCACCAAGGCCGCGCTGATCCACCTCACCGAGGAACTCGCGGTCGAACTCGCCCCCAAGGTCCGGGTGAACGCGGTGGCACCCGCGGTCGTCAAGACCCGCTTCGCTACCGCGCTGTACGAGGGCCGCGAGGAACAGGTGGCGGCCGGCTACCCGCTGGGGCGGCTCGGCGTGCCGGAGGACGTGGCCGGAGCGGTCACGTTCCTCTGCTCCCCCGACGCGACCTGGATCACCGGGCAGACGCTCGTGCTCGACGGCGGCATCACGCTGACGGGCGCCGGCCAGTGAGCGCCCAGCGGGTTGTCGTCACCGGGGCCGGGGGTGGGATCGGCGCGGCACTCGCCCGGCGGTTCGCCGCGGACGGTGCTCGGGTTGTCGTCAACGACCTCGACGCGGCGGCCGCGCGGGCGGTGGCCGACGAGATCGGCGGGCTGGCCGTGCCGGGTGACGCCGGGAACGAGGCCGATGTGCAACGGCTCGTCGACACGACGTTCACCGAGCTCGGCGGCTGCGACCTGTTCTGCGCCAACGCTGGGATCCTTTCCACCGGCGGGCCCGACGCCGACGACGCCGTATGGAATCAGGCCTGGCAGGTCAACGTCATGTCCCATGTGTACGTCGCCCGGGCGCTACTGCCCCGATGGCTCGACGGTGACGGGGGCCGGTTGCTGTTCACCGTCTCGGCCGCCGGCCTGCTCACGCTGCTCGGCAGCGCGCCGTACTCGGTCACCAAGCACGCCGCGCTCGGCTTCGCGGAATGGCTCCGGGCGACCTATGCCCACCGGGGCATCACCGTGCAGGCGCTGTGCCCCCAGGGCGTCAACACGGCCATGCTCGCCAACGACGGGCAGAGCGCCAGCAAAGCGCTGCTCGCCGCCGGGGCGCTGGAGCCCGAAGCGGTCGCCGAGGTGGTCAGCCAGGCACTGAAGGGCGACAGCTTCCTGATCCTGCCGCACCCCGAGGTCGGCGAGTATTACCTGCGCCGGGCCGCCGAGACCGACCGCTGGCTCGGCGGCATGAACAAGATCCAGCGGAGCGCCGAGGCGTGAAGGGCCTGGACCTCGAGCGGCTGCGCTCCTACCTCGGGACCGGCGAACTGACCGCGACGATGTTCGCCGGCGGGCGGTCCAACCTGACGTATGCGGTCAGCGACGGCACCAGCCGCTGGGTGCTGCGCCGGCCGCCGCTCGGGCACGTGCTGCCCACCGCGCACGACATGGTCCGTGAACACAAGGTGCTCGGCGCGCTCTCCGCCGCCGGGTTCCCCGCGCCCCGGCCGATCCGGCTGTGCACGGACACCGACGTCATCGGGGCACCGTTCTGCCTGATGGAGCACGTCGACGGGACGATCTACCGGGATCCGGTCCCGCTGGAGAAGCTCGGCCCGGCAATCGGGGGCCTCGTGCTGTCGCTCGTGGACACACTGGCCGACCTGCACGCGCTCGACCCCGACGCGATCGGGCTCGGTGACTTCGGCCGGCCCGAGGGCTTCAACGAGCGGCAGGTGCGCCGCTGGAAGAAACAGCTGGACGCGTCCCGCAGCCGGGACGTGCCCGGGATCGAGGAGCTGCACGCCCGGCTGGCGGCCGAGATCCCGGCCGGTGGGCCCGGTTCGGTGGTGCACGGCGACTTCCGGCTCGACAACGTGCTGATCGGCGACGAGCTGCAGGTCAACGCCGTGCTCGACTGGGAGATGTCCACCCTGGGCGACCCGCTCAGCGATGTCGCGCTCATGCTCGTGTACGCCGGGCGCCCGCTGCTCGACGGGCGTACCCCGCTCTCGATCCCCGGGCATCCCGGGGTGGACGAGATGGCCGCCCGCTACGCCGCACGCTCCGGCCGGGACGTCTCCGACCTGCACTGGTACGTGGGATTTGCCGCCTTCAAGCTCGCGGTCATCCTGGAGGGCGTGCACTACCGCTTCGTCCAGGGCCAGACCCTCGGCGAAGGCTTCGACACCGTCGGCGAGATGGTGGCGCCGCTCGTCGCGCGCGGCCACGCCGCCCTGGACGGCACTTTGGTGGAGGGAAACTGATGGACTTCGCGTTCGACGAGAAGACCGAGGACTACCGCAAACGCCTGCTCGCCTTCATGGACGAGCACGTCTACCCCGCCGAGGCCGCATTCGAGGCGGACTACCGCGACGACTGGTCACCGCCGCCGATGCTGACCGGGCTGAAAGAGCGGGCCAAGGCCGCCGGGCTGTGGAACCTCTTCCTGCCCGGGGAGCACGGTGCCGGGCTGAGCAACCTGCAGTACGCCCCGCTGGCCGAGATCACCGGCCGCAGCCCGATCATCGCGCCGGCGTCGCTCAACTGTGCCGCCCCGGACACCGGCAACATGGAGGTGCTCGCCGAGTTCGGCAGTGCCGACCAGCGCGAGCGGTGGCTGCGGCCGTTGCTCGACGGCGCGATCCGCTCGGCGTTCGCGATGACCGAGCCCGAGGTCGCCTCCTCCGACGCGACCAACATCGGCACCCGCATCGTCCGTGACGGCGACGACTACGTGATCAACGGGCGGAAGTTCTACATCTCCGGCGCGATGAACCCGAACTGCGCGATCTTCATCGTGATGGGCAAGACCGACCCGGACGCCGCCCGGCACGTGCAGCAGAGCATGATCCTGGTCCCCCGCGACACCCCGGGCCTGCGTGTCGAGCGCGGCATGACGGTCTTCGGGTACGACGACGGGGACCACGGCGGCCACGCCGAGGTGATCTTCGAGGACGTCCGGGTCCCGGCCGGCAACCTGATCGGCGAGGAGGGCTCCGGTTTCGCGATCTCCCAGGCGCGCCTCGGCCCGGGACGCATCCACCACTGCATGCGCCTGATCGGGATGGCCGAACGCGCGCTGGAGCTGATGTGCACGCGGGCGTTGACGCGTACCCCGTTCGGCAAGCCGCTCGCCGAGCAGGGGGTGGTCCAGGAGTGGATCGCGGACTCCCGGGTCCGGATCGAGCAGGCCCGGCTGCTGGTGCTCAAGGCCGCCTGGCTGATGGACACGGTCGGCAACAAGGGTGCGCACACCGAGATCCAGTCCATCAAGATCATTGTCCCGGCCACCGTCGAGTGGATCATCGACAAGGCCGTGCAGACCCACGGGGCCGCCGGGGTCGGGCAGGACACACCGCTGGCACGGCTCTGGGCCACCACCCGTACGCTGCGACTGGCGGACGGACCGGACGAGGTCCACAAGCGATCTCTCGCCCGCCGCGAACTCAACCGCTACCGGAGGGCCTGATGCCGGCCGCTTCACCCCGACCGACCCAGCGCATCGACGGCCGCACCGCACGCTCGGAGCGGACCCGGGCGGCGATCGTCGAAGCGCACGTCGCCCTCATCCGCGACGGCGACCTGCGCCCCACCGCGGACCGCATCGCCAAACAGGCCGGCGTCTCGCTGCGCGCGCTGTGGAGCCACTTCGCCGACATGGAAGCGCTGTTCGCGGCGAGCGGTCAGCTGATCCTCGACCAGCGCGACGCCGCGTACGAGCCGATCCCGCTCGACCTCCCGCTGGACCGCCGGATCGACGCCTACTGCCGGCAACGGGCCCGGATGCTGGAGCTGATCGCCCCCGCCGCCAAGGCCTCCGCGCTGAAGGAGCCGTTCTCCCTGGCGCTGCAGGAGTACCGCCGCAGCCACACGATCCGGGTCAGCGACGAACTCGCGTCGCTGTTCCCCGAGATCGGTGACGACAAGGACCTGCTCAACGCGCTGACCACCACCAGCACCTGGCCGGCCTGGGGCACCCTGCGCGACGCGATGGGCCTCGACGTCGAAGCCGCACGCGCCGCGCTGACCCGCACGGTCACCGCACTCCTGACCCGTTAGACGGTCACCGCCTGGGCGAGGGAGACCGCGAACAGGCCCTGCGGGTCCGTCCACCAGTGGCGCAGGGCGAAACCCGACGCCGCCAGCTCGGCCTCGACACCCTCCCGGCGGAATTTGGCGGAGATCTCGGTACGCAGGTCCTCGCCGGCCGCGAACTCCACCGTCAGGTCGAGCGCCTTGACGTGGACCCGCTGCGCGGTGGTGGCGCGCAGGCGCATCTCGATCCACTCCTGGGCCGGGTCCCAGACCGCGACGTGGGCGAACGCATCCACGTCGAAGTCGGCGTCGAGGCGCTGGTTGACCACGTGCAGGACGTTGTGGTTGAACGCCGCCGTCACGCCCGCCGCGTCGTCGTAGGCCGGGACCAGGACGGCCGGATCCTTGACCAGGTCGGTGCCGACCAGCAGCCACTCCCCCTCGCCGAGCACCGCACGCAGCGCCGACAGGAACATGGCACGCTCCGAGGGGACCAGGTTGCCGATCGTGCCGCCGAGGAAAGCCACCACCCGGTTGTCGCCGTCCGGAAGATGCCGCAGGTCGTCGATCATGTCGCCGACCACGCCCCGGACGGACAGCTCCGGATAGTCGGCGGTCAGCGCGGCGACCGCTTCCGCGAGAGCCGTACGCGAGACGTCGAGCGGGACGAACGCGCCCAGCGTGCCCCGCCGCTGGAACGCGTCGAGCAGCAACCGGGTCTTCTCCGACGAGCCGGAACCGAGCTCCACCAGCGTTTTCGCTTCGGTGAGCAGGGCGATCTCGGCGGCCCGCTCGGTGAGGATCGCGCGTTCGGCACGGGTCGGGTAATACTCCGGGAGGCGGGTGATCTCCTCGAACAGTTCGCTGCCACGGGCATCGTAGAACCACTTCGGCGGCAGCCATTTCGGCTCGGCGGCCAGGCCGAGAGCGACGTCGGCACGCAACTGGCGGTCGATGTCGTGCTCTTCGATGTGGATGTCGAGCATGCTCACGGTCTCCCTAGTGGCGTCGTTGTCACGGTGGTCGGGGTGGCGATCAGCAGGTGGCGGTCCGGGACGGGGGTCCACGCCGGATCGTCGTCGAGGGGTTCGGAGGCTACGAGCACCGAGTCCGCTGTGGTCCGTACCGAAAGGGAATGGCCTGCCGTGGTCGCGATGATCTGGTCACCGTCGGTGAGCAGCAGGTTGAGCCGGGAACCCGGCGCGGCCGCGTCCGTCTCGGCGAGGACGCCGGCGATCGCGTCGGCGGGGGTGTCGCCGGCCCGGAGGCGGTCCCGGACCAGGGCCCAGAGCAGCGCGCTGTCGGTGGGGGCGTCGAGCGTGATCAGGTCGGTGGTGGGCAGCCGGCTCGCGAGTTTCGCCACCGAGGCCGGCCAGCCGCGGACCACCCCGTTGTGGCTGAACAGCCACCGGCCCTCCTGGAAGGGCGCGGCGGCGGTCTCGGTGACCGGCATACCTTCGGTCGCGGAACGTACGGCCGCGAGCACGCATCCGGACGATGTCGCCGCGGCGAGCGCCGGCAGCGCGGCATCGGACCACAGCGGTTGCGCACGGCGATACCGCACCGGCTCGGCGTCACCCTGGGTCCAGGCGACGCCGAAACCGTCGGCGTTGACGGTGCCGCCGCCACGCATGTCGGCCGGGGCCCACGACTGGTGGGACAGCGCGTGCGGCGGGTCGTGGAGCAGGGCCGACAGCCGGATCGGGCTACCGAGGTAGGCCAGGTGGCGGCACATCAGCTCTCGTCCGGGCCGGCGTCCCGGGCGCAGCGGAAACCACTGAAGATCTGGCGGCGGATCGGATGGTCCCAGTTGCGGAACGTGCCCCGCACGGCCGCCTCGTCGGTGCCGAACGAACCGCCGCGCAGCACCTTGTAGTCACCGCCGAAGAAGACCTGCGAATACTCCGCGTACGGGAACACGGTGAACCCCGGGTACGGATGGAACCCGGACGACGTCCATTCCCACACGTCACCCATCAGCTGATGCACGCCGTACGGCGAGGCACCGTCCGGGTACGCGCCGACCGGAGCGGGCGCGAGGTGGCGCTGGCCCAGGTTGGCGTGGCGGGGCTCCGGCGACCCGTCGCCCCACGGGAAGCGGCGGGACCGGCCGGTCGCCGGGTCGTGGCGGGCCGCCTTCTCCCACTCGGCCTCGGTCGGGAGGCGGCGCCCGGCCCACGTCGCGTACGCCTCGGCCTCGAAGTAGCTGACGTGCACCACCGGCTCGTCGCGGATGACCCGCCGGGTGCGGCCGAACCGGGTGTACGACCACCCGTCGCCGTCCCGCTGCCAGTGCATCGGCGCGACCAGCCCGGCCTCCTGCCGGTGGGCCCAGCCGCGCTCGCTCCACCAGCGGGGCTCGTCGTAACCGCCGGCCGCGATGAACGCCGCGTACTGCGCGTTCGTGACCGGGGCGACGTCGATGTAGAACGCCGGCACGTCCACCGCCACGGAGGGACGCTCGTTGTCCAGGGCCCAGGGCTCGGTGTCCGTACCCATGGTGAAGCTGCCGCCGGGCACCAGGACCTCGCCACTGACGGTGTTGCGGGCGGCCGGGGGTTCCGGGGCGGTCAGCACGGGCGCGCCGGTCCGCAGCTGGTGGGTGGCGAGCATGGTCTCGTCGTGCTGCTGCTCGTGCTGCACGATCATGCCGAACGCGAAGCCGTCCGCGACCAGGCGCCGGTCGTCGAGGCGCACGTGGTCCAGCACGTCGAGGGCCTTGTCGCGCACCTGGGCCACGTATCTGCGGGCCTCTGCGGGATCGAGCAACGGCAACCCCGGGCGGTCCTTGCGGGCATGCTTGAAAGCGTCGTAGAGCTCGTCGATGTCCTGCCGCACCGGCTCACGGCCGCCGACGTCGCGGACCAGCCACAACTCCTCCTGGTTGCCCAGGTGGGCCAGGTCCCAGACCAGCGGCGACATGATCGGCGAATGCTGGCGGACAAGATCGTCGTCGTCGACCGCGTCGGTCAGCAGCGCGGTGCGTACCCGGGCCCGTTCCATCGCGGCGGCGACGGTGAGTCGCAGATCCTGGGTCATCGCAGGAGGTCCTTCCTGGGCTGACCGGCGCCATGCAGGCGGCGGTCGACAATGCCGGTGACCGTCTCCTGGACCGCTTGTGGCAGTCCGGTGCGATCAAGACACCGGCCGGCGAGATCAGCGAGGTCGGCGGCGGCGCGGGCCACCGCCGGTTCGGCAAGACCGTCCCGGGCCGCGGCCACCCACCGTCCGGCGGCCGGAGCGGCGGCGTCCCGCGCGGCGTCGGTCAGGGTGTCATCGGAGAACAACGCGACGAGTACGGCCGCCGGGGCGATCCACTCCAGGCCGGGCTGGGCGTCGAGGTAGCGGATCTCCAGGTAACCGCGCGGCCGGACCGGCGGGAACAGCGTGCTGAGGTGGTAGTCGAGGTCGTCCACGGTGGGCGGCCGCTTCAACGCGCCGTTGATCCAGTCGGCGAACGTCACCCCGTCGGGAACCTGCCAGGTGCTCCCGCGCTGCCGCACACACAACAGCGGAGCGGCGAGGGCGTAGCGCGCCCAGTCCTCCCGGGGATCATCACCCTGGGGAACCTGCCCGGTGCGCCGGGGATCCATGCCGTACCAGGCGGCCATCCGCCCACTGGCCCAGCCGGTGTCCCGGCCCTGGCGCATCCGTGAGGTCGCGAACAACGCGAGCAGCGCCGGCCCGAGCTCATGCACGGCCGCCCAACGTGTCCTGAACTGCTCCTCGGTCCCGGCGTCGAGGCACACCTGAAGGCCGGCGGTGCTGCGCATCATGATGTGCCCGGACGGGGTACCGGCCTGGTCGAACGACTGCTCCATGGCCTGATACCGCGGGGTGTCGAGAATGCGCACCGGCTCCCGGTGCGGATCGAGACCACGTTCCCCGAGGGCGATACCACCCCGGGCGAGCAGGTCGGTGAGATGAAGCTGATCACCACTGACCGCGGTGTAGAGCGCGGCGAGGGAGTCGGCAGGAGCGGAGGAGATCTCGACCTGACCGCCGGGTTCGAGGGTGACCGAGCCGCCACCCGGCAGCGGCTCAGGATCAGGATTGCCCAGGACGGTCGGACTGTGCCGGCCGAGGGCCCGGCTGAGGTCGGACGGCCGCAGCAACGCGGCGGGCTGATCCTGGTGATGGGTGGTCCATTCCAGCTCGACACCCACCTGCCGGGGTGGGCCGGTCTTGAAACAGATCCCGGAGACATGCTCAGCCGCGTCGGCGGTCCGGCGCAACACGGAATCACTACTCAGTGTAGTCATTACCCCTCCTTCCCGTAATCACGTCCTTGGACGATACACACATGCTTCGATGCACCGCACCACGAGAACCAGATCATCATCCGTCGGCCATCCGCTGCTTGCCAGCGAAACACCAGGCCAGAATGGTGGGCAACCCCTCAGCCACCGTGACGGACGCGACACCGAGCGTTCCGGCGGTGCGCGTACTCCGTCGCTCCCTCAACCGATAACGCACACGGCGGCCGGACCTTGAGGCCCTGCCGCCGTGCGCGCTGACCGTTCGGTCAGGCATAGAGGATGTGGACGGGGCTGCAGTTGAAATAATTGGTGACGTTCGAGGGGACGGTCACGGAATTGTTGTCGTAGAGGCAGACCTTGAACTCGATCTTCGAACCCTCGGTGAAGTTCTTGTTGCAGGCGCCGATGCGACCGGCTCCGAGGCTGTTCACGCAGGAGCCCCAGCGGTACAGGGTGTTCGGGCTGCCGGCCAGATAGTTGTGCCAGTAGACGGCGGTCGAGTGGCCATCCGCATAAGCGTCCTGGATCCGGAAGTGGTCACCCACCGAGTCGAAGCAGCCGATGCCGCTGTAACCGTCCCCGGTGTAATCGCACCAATCGGAGCCTGTCCACGAGGACGACGAGGCGGTGTTGAACTCGAAGGCGTTGGCGGCACTGGCCGGTTGCCCTGACATCAGTGACGCCAGAATCGAGATAAAAACACCGGCGACGATAGACATCGTACGTCGGATCATGCACATCTCCTTCAGCCTTGGCTTCGATTCCTCAGGCATCAGGCGACACTGCGCCAGACATCGCCGCATTCGAAGTACGAATTGACGTCCGAAACGACCGATCCCACCTCGAAGGTACAGATCTTGTATTCGACCTTCGAACCCTCGGTGAAGTTTTTGTTGCACTGCCCCATTTTCCCGGAGCCCAGACTGTTCACGCAGGAGCCCCAGCGGTAGAGGGTGTTCGGACTGCTGGCCAGGTACTTGTGCCAATAGATGGCGGCCGAATGCCCGTCCGACAGGCTGTCCTTGACAAAGAAATGGTCACCGTCAGAGACAAAGAAGCCGCAGCCTCCGGGGCTCCCCAGGCCGATGCAGACCGGGGGAATGGCAGAGGTGGCGACCGCCTTGTCGGCTTCGAAGGCATGGGCGGCGCTGGCCGGAGCAGCGATCGTGAGGGAGGCGACAACCGCCACCGCCACTGCGGCGAAAGAGGCGAACATCTTACGTACGAGCACCGAGGATCTACTTTCGTTCGAAGGAGCAGATGGTCAGATCCTGTTACGGCCCCGTACATTCTCTGTACATTGAGCTTTGCCATCCTGCGCAAGCCGGGTCGGTCAGGACTTGCCGCGCGCAGGGACCACCGTTCGAACGGCACATGTCAGAAGATGACGACCGAGCGGGCTCCCTCGCCTTTGGACATGCGGTCGAAGGCTGCGGGGACGTCCGCGAGTGCGATCCGGTCGGTGACCAGGTGGTCCAGCTTCAGGGTGCCGGCCAGGACGTCGCGGGCCAGCTGCGGCACCTCGCGGTCCGGGTCGGCCGAGCCGTAGACCGAGGCCCGGAGGGTACGCGCTGACGAGAAGATGTCCAGCGCACTGAGCTGGACCATGTCGTCGGCCCGGCCCATGCCCACCACGGTGACCTGGCCGCCGCGGCGGGTGGCCCGCCAGGCGGCCCGGATCGTCGACGCGCGGCCGACGCACTCGAACGCGTGGTCGGCGCCGCGGCCCTCGGTCAGGCGGCGGATGTCCTTGGACAGGTTCTCCGACGAGACCACGAACTCGGTCGCGCCGGCGGCCTCGGCCAGGGCCTTCTTGGACTCCGAGACGTCCACCGCGATCACCGTGGACGCACCCGCTGCCTTCGCGGCGGCGACCACCGACAGGCCGACGCCGCCGAGGCCGATCACCACCACCGACTCGCCGGCCGCCACCCGGGCGGTGTTGCGGACCGCTCCGGTGCCGGTCAGCACCGCGCAACCGAGCAGCGCCGCGCTCTCCCAGGCCAGTTCCGGCGGCACCGCGATCACCGCGCGTTCCGGGACCACCACCTGGGTGGCGAACGCGCCCAGCCCCAGCGTCACGTGCACGGGGGCGCCGTCGAGGGTGCTGCCGTTCTCCAGGGCCGCGATGTTCGCCGTGGAACACAGCCAGGGCTCGCCGTGGGTGCAGAACCAGCAGTCGCGGCACGGCGGCGACCAGTTCAGCGCGACGTGGTCGCCGGGCGCGACGCGGGTGACACCGGCTCCGGCCTCGATCACCTCGCCGGCCGCCTCGTGGCCGAGGATCAGCGGGTGGGGCGGGCTGAGCGTGCCGTTGACCATGGACAGGTCGGAGTGGCAGACGCCGGCCGCCCGGATCGCGACCCGGACCTGGCCGGGGCCGACCTCCGGCAGGTGGATCTCCTCGACCGCCGGGGTCAGACCCTCGGAGCGGACCACCAGGGCCTGAATGTACGCGGTCACAGCTGAATCGCCTTCGTCTGCTGGAATTCGGCCAGGCCGTGGGCGCCCAGTTCCCTTCCGATGCCGGATTGTTTGTAGCCGCCGAACGGGGCGACCGGGTTGAACGCGGCGCCGTTGACGTCCACCGCGCCGGTCCGCAGCCGCCGGGCCACGTCCAGCGCCCGGTACGGCGTGCCCCAGACGCCGCCGGCCAGGCCGTAGCGGGAGTTGTTGGCGATGCGTACGGCGTCGTCGTCGTCCTCGAACGGGATGATCGACAGGACCGGGCCGAAGATCTCCTCCTGGGCCAGTTCGCTGTCCGGGTCGACGTCGGCGAAGACCGTGGCCGGCACGAAGTAGCCCTTGTCCGGGACGGGGGCGCCACCGGCCACGAGCTTGGCGTCCGCCCGGGCGATGAAGCCCTGGACCCGGGCGCGCTGGGCGGCGGAGACGAGCGGGCCGAGCCGGGTGGTCTCGTCGAACGGGTCCCCGGTGCGGTATCCGGCGGCTGCGGTGGCGGCCAGCTCGACCGCGTCGGCGTACAGGCTGCGGTGCACGAGCATGCGCGTCCAGGCCGTACACGTCTGGCCGGAATTGAGGAAGGCGTTGCCGACGCCGACCTTGACCGCTTTCGTGAGGTCGGCGTCGGCCAGGATGATGTTGGCGGATTTTCCGCCGAGCTCGAGCGAAACCTTGGCGATGCGGTCCGCGGCCGCGTGGGTGATCGCCCGGCCGGTCGCGGTGGAGCCGGTGAACGACACCATGTCCACGTCCGGGTGCCCGGCGATCGCGGCGCCCACGTCCCGGCCGGTGCCGGGGACCAGGTTGAGCACGCCGGCGGGCAGGCCGGCCTCGTCGGCGGCGTCGAGCAGCAGGTACGCGACCAGCGGGGTCAGCTCGCTGGGCTTGAGCACCACCGTGCAGCCGGCCGCCAGTGCCGCGGCGACCTTCGCGACGACCTGGTGCAGCGGGTAGTTCCACGGCGTGATCGCACCGACCACACCGACCGGCTCGCGCGCGATCAGCGAGTGGCCGATCGTCTCCTCGGGGGCGGGGTTCGAGGCCAGGTCCGCGTACCCCCGGAGCACCGCGAGCGGCAGTCCGGCCTGGACCGCTTTCGCGATCTTGAGGGGGGTGCCGAGCTCGAGGCCGACGGTACGGGCGATCTCGCCGGTCCGGGCCGAGAGCGCCTCGTGCAGCTTGCCGAGCATGGCGCCGCGCTCGGCCGACGGTGTGCGTGACCAGCCCTCGAACGCGGTGCGGGCGGCGGTCACGGCCCGGTCGACGTCGACGGCGTTACCGGCCGGGACGTGGCCGATGATCTCCTCGGTGGCGGGGTTCTCCACCGGGAGCGTGGTGTCCGAGTTCGGGGAGACCCAGCGGCCGCCGATGTACAAGCTGTCACGGTTCAACGCAGCACTCCGTTCTTCATGGCCAGCAGGCCCGTGATCACGGTTTCCAGTCCGAGCGCGAAGGCACCCTCGTCGACGCTGCGGCGGTGCTCGGCCAGCAGGTGCGCGTCGCGGAGGTGCGGGTAACGCCCGGCGTACAGCTCGGGGTCCTCGTCGAAGCCCAGGGCGAACGAGCCCAGGGCGGCGCCGGTGACCAGGTATCGCATGAGCGCGCCGATGTGGGTCGCCCGGGCGGGCGGCCAGCCGGCCGCGATCAGGCCGCCGTAGACGGTGTCGGCCATGGCCAGTGCGGCCGGGCGCCGGCCCGGCCCGTGGGACAGCACCGGCACGATGTTCGGGTGGGCGGAGAGCACCGCGTGGTAGGAGTGCGCCCACAGTCGCAGCGCCTCGTCCCACCCGCGGTTGTCGAAGAAACTCACGTCGACCTGGCCGACCACGGCATCCGCGACCGCGTCGAGGATCTCGCCCTTGGTGGCGAAGTGGTTGTACAACGAGGGGCCGGCGACGCCCAGCTCAGTGGCGAGCCGGCGCACCGAGACCGCGTCCAGGCCTTCCGCGTCCACGAGCTTTCCCGCGACCTCGACGATCCGGTCGCGGGTGAGCAAGGTGTGGCGCGGGCGGGCCATTTAACACTCCTGAAACTCTTTACTCCGGAAAACTTACACCGCTAGTTTTAGCACGTGGACTTTTCTCTCAGCGACGAAGAGCGGGCGGTCCGTGACACCGCCCGCCAGTTCATCACCCGTGAGGTCATGCCGCTCGAGCAGGAGGCACTACGGCGCGAGCGGGCCCACCAACCCGGCCTGGAGCTCAGTGAGCTGCGTGAACTCCAGCTCAAGGCCAAGAAGTTCGGCTTCTGGGGGCTGTCCACCCCGGAGGAGTACGGCGGCATGGACCTCCCCGCGATGCTGCAGTCCCTGATCTGGACCGAGATCGGGCGCACCTTCATCCCGTTCAAGTTCGGTGGCGACGCCGACAACATCCTGTACTACGCGAACGAGCGGCAGAAGCAGGAATACCTCGTTCCCACCATCGAGGGTGACCGGATCTCCTGCTTCGCGATCACCGAGCCCGGGGCCGGGTCCGACGCCGCCAACATCAAGCTCAGCGCCCGCCAGGACGGTGACGACTGGGTGCTCAACGGCGAGAAGACGTTCATCACCAACGGCAACGACGCGGATTTTGTCATCGTCGTCGCGGTCACCGACAAGGAGAAGGGCGTCCGGGGTGGCGGGACGACCGCGTTCCTCGTTGACCGGGACATGGGGTGGCGTTCGGAGTTCATCCAGACCATGGGCGAGGGCGGACCCGCCGCGCTCGTCTTCGAGGACGTCCGGGTGCCGGCCCGCAACATCCTCGGCGAGATCGGCCAGGGCTTCGAGCTCGGCATGAAATGGATCGGCAAGGGCCGCTACCTGATCCCGTCGCAGGCCCTGGGCATCGCCGAGCGGGCGCTGGGCATGGCGATCGACTACGCCAACACCCGCGAGACGTTCGGCCGCAAGATCGGTGAGAACCAGGCCATCCAGTGGATGATCGCGGACTCCGAGGTCGAGCTCGAGGCGGCCCGCTGGCTGATCCTGCGCGCGGCCTGGACCGTGGACCAGGGCGCGGACCCGCGGCACGCGTCGTCGATGGCCAAACTGTTCGGCGCCACCATGGTCAACAACGTGGTGGACCGGGTCATGCAGGTGCACGGCGGCATGGGCTACACCCGTGAGCTGCCGATCGAGCGGTGGTACCGCCAGGTCCGCCTGATGCGCATCTACGAGGGCACCGACGAGATGCAGCGCCTCATCATCTCCCGCGACCTCCTCCGCGGGTACACGAAGATAGGAGGGCACCTCCAATGACGATGCTGTCGCTGGCCACTGTCTTGGCTGAGGGCGCGCGTAAATATCCGGACAAGGTCGCCGTGGTCGACGGGGCGGTCCGGACCACCTATCGGGAGCTGTGGAAGCAGAGCCTGGAGTACGCGGCCGGGCTGCGGGCGCTCGGGGTCAAGGCCGGTGACACGGTCGCGATGCTCATCCCGAACGTCACGGACTTCCCCCGGGTCTACTACGCCGCGCTGGCGGTCGGCGCCCAGGTCGTACCGGTGCATCTGCTGCTGACCGCCGAGGAGATGGCGTACGTCCTGCGTGACAGCGGCACCGACCTGCTCGTGGCGCATTCCAGCCAGCTGCAGACGGCGGCGACCGCGGCGCACAAGGCCGGCACCAAGCTGGCCAGCGTCGGGCCGATGCCGCCCGGGGTGCCCGACGCCCCGCCCCGGTTGGAGGACACCGCCGCGTCGGTGGAGCCGCTGCCGACGTACGTGTCCCGCGAGGCCGAGGACATCGCGGTCATCTTCTACACCAGCGGGACGACCGGGGAGCCGAAGGGCGCCCTGCTCACCCACCTCAACCTGGTCATGAACGCGACCGTGAACACGTTCGACTGCAACGACGTGCGGCCCACCGACGTGGTGCTGGGCTGTCTGCCGCTGTTCCACACGTTCGGGCAGACCGTGGGCATGAACGGCACGTTCCGGTTCGGCGGCACGCTGGTGCTGCTGGCCCGGTTCACCGGGGAGGCCGCGATCGACCTCATGGTGCAGGAGGACGTGACCGTTTTCCACGGCGTCCCGACCATGTATGTGGCCCTGCTCGAAGCCGCGTCGAAGGCCGACAAGCTCCCCACTCCGCGACTCTGTGTCTCCGGCGGTGCGTCACTGCCCGTGGCGGTCCTGGAGAAGTTCACCGAGACGTTCGGGGCGACGATCTTCGAGGGGTACGGCCTGTCCGAGACCTCCCCGACGGCCACCACCAACCAGCCGGCGTTCGGCACCCGGCCGGGCACGGTCGGGCACGCGATCTGGGGCATGGAGGTCGAGGTGGCCCGCCCGGAGCTCGACGACCGGATCGAACTGCTGCCCACCGGCGCGCTGGGCGAGATCGTGATCCGCGGGCACAGCGTGTTCGCCGGCTACCTGAACCGGCCCGAGGAGACCGCCCAGGCGGTGGTCGACGGCTGGTTCCGCAGCGGGGACCTGGGCACCAAGGACGCCGACGGGTTCATCACCATCGTCGACCGCAAGAAGGACCTGATCATCCGGGGCGGCTTCAACGTGTACCCGCGGGAGGTCGAGGAGGCGCTGGCCCGCCACCCGGGCGTGGTCCAGGTGGCGGTGATCGGTGTGCCGGACGCCACGCTCGGCGAGGAGATCTGCGCGGTGATCGTCCCCGACCAGGGCGGACTCACCGCGGAGGAGCTCATCGAGTGGTCCAAGGAGCGGCTCGGCAAGCACAAGTACCCGCGTAAGGTGCGGCTCGTGGAGTCGCTGCCGATGGGACCCAGCTTCAAGGTCCTCAAGCGGGAGCTACGCCGGACGATCGACCAGTAACGCCGGCAGTTCGGCCACGATCGGCTTGTCGGCGGGCAACCAGGGCACACTGTCCAGCTCGTCGGCGCCGAGCCACCGCATGGCGGTGTGCTCGAGAGCGCGCGGCACGTCGCCGTCCAGCAGTGTCACCTCGAAGACGCGCAGGACGGCGCGGCCGTGCGCCAATGGCACGTCCGGCCCGACCCGGGCCCCCACCTCGACGCGCACGCCGAGCTCCTCGGCGCATTCGCGGGCCAGCGCCTGCTCGTCGGTCTCCCCGGGCTCGACCTTGCCGCCGGGGAACTCCCACCGGCCGGCGACCTCCGGCGGGGCGGAACGCTCGCACGCCAGCACGCGGCCGTCAGTGACGATCACCGCCGCGACGATCACTCTCGGTAGTGAGCGACCACCGAGCTGTTGTCCAAGGGGCATGAGCCAAGAGCGTGCCACAAAACTTAACCGAACAGGTTGCGTGAGACGTCCTGATCGTCACGAGAACACGGATATGTGGGCGTGGACATAGTTGACGTGGAAGACAAGACTGTGACCACCGACCATGACGACACGGCGTCAGTTTGGCCACAAGCCGGCAACGACGCCAGGGAGGTGCGGTTCATGCGGGGCAGGAGATCAACACGGGGTACCCGCTCCGATTATCTCAGCGACGCGCTCGATGTGCTCGGCGGCTGGACGAGGGACGGCGTGCAGCTCAAACGCGAGCTGCCGTGCGACGACAGTCAGCATGCCGCACTCACCGAGCGAATCAAGGTGGCGGCGGACACACTTCGGCTCCGGCCGAAAATAAACCGCACGGCCGGCCACACCCAGATCCTGCTCGGCAACGCCGACGGCGGGGCCATCGGCGACGGCGAGGTCACGCTCGCCGCCCGGATCGAGGACGCCTACCGGACGGTTGTCGGGCCCCAGTAACTTTAAGATCATGACTGCACCGGTGTATGACAACAAGGGCCAGTACGAGCAGATCGTCTCCGGTCTCCTCGAGGGCGAGCAGATCATCGCCGTGTACGACGCGGTCGGCGTCGGCACCGGCTTCATCGGCCTCACCACCCGCCGCGTGATCATCCAGGACAAGTCCTTCGCCGGGAAGCGCTTCGCCATCACGAGCATCCCGTATTCCAAGGTCAGCGCCGTCAGCGTGGTGAGCAACAAGAGCTTCGTGGGGCAGTACTTCTCCACCGGCACGATCGCGATCACCGTGGGCACGCACATCTACGAGGTGGAGTTCCGCGGGTCGGACAAGACCCACCACGTCCACAACGTGATCCTGCACTACGCCTCTTAACTTTTAGCACCATAGACAAAAGTCGATGGTGCACGTTCAAAAGTAGGCGTCGTCAGTTACATGCTGGCAACATGCCTGAAAGATTTCGATCAGCGGCGGCCGTAGGCCTGCTTACGGCCGCGTTGCTGATCGTCCCCGGATCCCCCGCCCAGGCCGTTGACATTGACCCCGCCGACTACCAGCAGGTCACCCTCGCCAAGGGGGTGGCCGAGGTCGGCGAACCGATGACCATCGCGGTGCTCCCCGACCGCTCGGTGCTGCACACCGCCCGCAACGGCACGCTGCGGCGCACCGACGCGGCCGGCACCACCACCGTCCTCGCCACCATCCCCGTCTACTCCCACGACGAGGAAGGACTGCAGGGCGTCGGCGTCGACCCCGGCTTCGCCACCAACCGGCAGATCTACCTGTACTACGCGCCCCCGCTGACCACCCCCGGCGGCGACGCCCCGGCCACCGGCACCGACTGGTCGGCGTGGCAGGGCGTCAACCGGCTGTCGCGCTGGACGCTCAACGCCGACTTCACCCTGAACACCGCCAGCAAGGTCGACGTGCTCGACGTCCCCGCCGACCGCGGTCTGTGCTGCCACGTCGGCGGTGACATCGACTTCGACGCGGCCGGCAACCTCTATCTGAGCACCGGCGACGACTCCAACCCGTTCGACTCGGCCGGCTACTCACCGCTGGACGAACGGACCGGCCGCAATCCCGGGTACGACGCCCAGCGCAGCGCCGGCAACACCAACGACCTGCGCGGCAAGGTGCTGCGGATCAAGGTCGGGGCGAGCGGGGCGTACACGATCCCGGCCGGCAACCTGTTCGCGCCGGGCACCGCCGGAACCCGTCCGGAGATCTACGCGATGGGCTTCCGCAACCCGTTCCGGATGAGCGTCGACAAGGCGACCGGCGTCGTCTACCTCGGTGATTACGGCCCCGACGCGGGCACCACCGCCGCCGGCCGCGGCCCGAGCGGGCAGGTCGAGTTCAACCGGATCACCAGCGCCGGCAACTACGGCTGGCCCTACTGCACCGGCTCGAACACCAGCACCGAGACGTACAACGAATGGAACTTCGCCACCGGCACGACCGGCCCGAAATACGACTGCGCGGGCGGGCCCACCAACAACTCGCCGCACAACACCGGCCTGACCACGCTCCCGCCGGCCCGCACCGCCTGGATCAAGTACGCCGGGGACAGCGGCACCCCGCCCGAGTTCGGCGGCGGCTCCGAATCCCCGATGGGCGGCCCGGTCTACCGCTACGACGCGAACCTGAACTCTCCCACCAAGTTCCCCGCCGAGCTGGACGGACAGTTCTTCGCCGGTGAGCTCGGCCGGGGCTGGATCAAACCGACCCAGGTCGGCACCGACGGCTCGCGAGGGGAGATCTCCGCGTTCCCCTGGGTGGGCAAGCAGGTCATGGACATGGCGTTCGGGCCCGAAGGCTCGCTGTACGTGCTCGATTACGGCACCGGCTACTTCAACGGTGACGTCAACTCGGCGCTCTACCGCTTCGACTACCTGGCCGGCTCCAACCGGGCACCGACCGCGGTCGCGTCCGCGAACCCCACCTCCGGGCAGCCCCCGCTGACCGTCACGTTCTCGTCCGCCGGCTCCACCGATCCCGAGGGCGGGGCGCTGACCTACTCCTGGGACTTCGGCGACGGCACGAGCTCCACCAGCGCCAACCCTTCCAAGACCTACACCGCGGCGGGTACGCACACCGCGACGCTCACGGTCACCGACCCGGAGGGCCTGACGGGTACGGCGAGCGTGCCCATCACCGTCGGCAACACCGCCCCGGCGGTCACCATCACCGCCCCGCTGAACGGATCGCTCTTCTCCTACGGCGACACCGTCCCGTTCTCGATCACCGTCACCGACCCCGAGGACGCCTCGATCGATTGCACCCGGGTCGTGATGACCTACGTGCTCGGCCATGACAGCCACGGCCACCAGATCACCTCGCAGAACGGCTGCACCGGCGCGATCACGATCCCGGTCGACGGCGAGCACGACGACGCCGCCAACATCTTCGCGGTCTTCGACGCCCAGTACACCGACGCCGGCGGCCTGACCACGCACACCCAGCACACGCTGCAGCCCCGGCACCGCCAGGCGGAGCACTTCAAGGCCTCCGCGGGCGTCGACCTGATCAGCAAGACCGGCGCCGAGGGCGGCCGGACCGTCGGCAACATCAGCAACGGCGACTGGATCAGCTTCGAACCGTACCGGCTGGACCGGGTCACGTCGTTCACCGCCCGGGTCTCCTCCGGCGGCACCGGCGGCACGCTGCACCTGCGCACCGGCTCCCCCACCGGCACCGTCGTCGGCTCCGCGACCGTGCCGGTGACCGGCGGCTGGGAGACGTTCACCGACGTCAACGGCACGATCAGCGGCGCACCGGCGAGCACCGGCACGCTGTACCTCACGTTCGCGGGCGGCGCCGGCTCGCTGTTCGACGTGGACAGTTTCACGCTCACCACCGGCTCCGGCCCGATCCGCGGGCTGGCGAACAAGTGCCTCGACGTCGCCGGCGGGGCGACCGCCAATGGCACCAAGATCCAGCTGTACACCTGCAACAACACCGCCGCGCAGAACTGGGCGGTCACCCCCGGCAGCACCGTCAAGGCACTCGGCAAGTGCCTCGACGTGGCCGGCGGGGCGACCGCCAACGGCACCAAGGCCCAGCTGTACACGTGCAACGGTTCCGGCGCCCAGAACTGGGCCGCCCAGGCCGACGGCACGCTGCGCAACCCGGCCTCCGGCCGCTGTCTCGACGTCTCGCAGAACAACTCCGCCGACGGCCAGCAGATCCATATCTGGGACTGCCTCGGAGCCGCCAACCAGAAGTGGGTGCTGCCATGATCGGAAAGTTGCTGGCCGCGATGCTGTTACTCCCGGTGTCGGGTGTACCGGCCGTCGCCGACGACCCCTATGACGTGCTCGTGTTCTCCAAGACCGCGGGCTTCCGGCACGACGCGATCCCGGCCGGCATCCAGGCGTTCCGGGAGCTCGGTGCCGCGAACAGCTTCACGGTGACCGCCACCGAGGACGCGACCGCGTTCACCACGGCCAACCTCGCCTCGTACGAAGCAGTGGTCTTCCTCAACACCACCGGTGACGTGCTCGACGCGGCCCAGCAGACCGCGTTCGAGGGTTATGTCCGCGGCGGCGGTGGTTACCTCGGGGTGCACGCCGCCGCCGACACCGAATACGACTGGCCGTTCTACGGCGACCTGGTCGGCGCCTGGTTCGCGTCGCACCCGGCGATCCAGCCGGCCGACGTGGTCGTCGAGGACCGCGCGCACGCCGCGACCGCGCACCTGCCGCAACGGTGGAACCGCACCGACGAGTGGTACAACTACCGCACCAACGCCCGGTCGACCGCGCACGTCGTGGCGTCGCTGGACGAGGGGTCGTACACCGGCGGTGGCATGGGCGCCGATCACCCGCACGCCTGGTGCAAGACGTTCGACGGCGGGCGCTCCTTCTACACCGGGGGCGGGCACACCATCGAGTCGTACGCGGATCCGGCCTTCCGCTCCCATCTCCTCGGCGCGCTGCGCTACGTGGCCGGGCAGAGCAACGCCGACTGCCGCCCCGAGACCGGATACACCGCGCTGTACAACGGATCGACCAGCGGCTGGTCACAGGCCGGGCCGGGCAGCTTCACCAACACCGACGCCACGCTCGGCACCACCGGCGGCCTCGGCCTGCTCTGGTACAGCGGCAAGCAGTTCAGCAGCTACTCGCTCAAGCTGGACTGGAAGATGTCCGGCGACGACAACTCCGGCGTGTTCCTCGGCTTCCCGCCCTCGGACGACCCGTGGTCCGCGGTGGACAACGGCTACGAGGTGCAGATCGACGCCACCGACGCCGCCGACCGGACCACCGGCTCGGTCTACACGTTCAAGGCCGCCGACCTGGCCGCCCGCGACACGGCACTGAACCCGCCCGGCGAGTGGAACACCTACGAACTGCTCGTCGAGGGTGAACGCCTGCAGGTGTTCCTCAACGGCACCCGGATCAACGACTTCACCAACACCGACCCGGCCCGCTCCCTGGCCGGCCACATCGGCCTGCAGAACCACGGCGACGGCGACGACGTGTCGTTCCGCAACGTGCGGATCAAAGAGCTCGGCGGCACCCCGCCTCCGGCCGACCGCACCGGGCCGGTCGTCGGCCTGGCCGGCAAGTGTCTCGACGTCTCCGGGGCCGGCACCGCCGACGGCACCAAGATCCAGCTCTACACCTGCAACAACAGCGCCGCGCAGCGCTGGACCGTGACGCCGGGCAGCACCGTCAAGGCGCTCGGCAAGTGCCTGGACGTCGCGGGCGGCGCGACCGCCAACGGCACCAAGGCACAGCTGTGGACCTGCAACGGCACCGGTGCGCAGGTCTGGGCGGCCCAGGCCGACGGCAGCGTCCGCAACCCGCAGTCCGGACGCTGCCTCGACGTGTCGCAGAACAGTTCGGCCAACGGACAGCAGATCCACATCTGGGACTGCCTGGGTGCTGCCAACCAGAAGTGGGCGTTACCCGTCTAGTACTTGAGCACCCGGGTGGGCAGCGGCGTCTCGATCACCGAGCCGTCCGCTGCCCGCTTCAGTTCGTACCCGAGCGGTCCTTCCTTGTCGGCGACCGCCTCGACCATCGTGGTGCCGCGATAGAGCAGCCCGGCGCCGTCATCGGTCGCGTAACCGTCGGAGAGCGTGCCGTCGGCGACGAAGCTGTGCATCTTGGGCCGGCGCTGGTCCTCGCTGTCGTAGTGCACACCGTTGCTGTACGGCAGGAAGCCCAGCCCACCGGTGAACGCCCGCAGGTCGTAGCCGTAGCTGTCGGTGCTGCCTCCGGTGTGCCAGCAGATCGAACCGGCCGACACCCCGCCGAGCACGATGCCCGCCTCCCACGCCTCACGCAGGATCTCGTCGACACCGTGCACCTTCCACACCGCGACCAGGTTCGCGACGCTGCCACCGCCGACCCAGATCACGTCCTGGGCGAGCAGGTGCGCCCGGATGTCCTCGTGGTTGGGCATCGGGAACAACTGCAGATGCGACAGGCGGAAATCGGTGCGCGCGAAAGCGGCGTACGCCGCCCCGATCCAGTCGGCCGAGTCGCCCATGGCCTGGTTCAGGAAACAGAACTTCGCGGTGTCGCCGGCCCCGGACAGCTCCGCGGCGAAGCGGTGGATCGCACCGACCCGCAGATCGAAGATGCCGTGCTTCCCGCGCTCGAATCCGGCGCTGGTGGCGAGAATGGTGGGTTCAGCTGCGGTCATCGAGCCATCATGGCGCACGCATCGGTCGTTTCGAGCACAAGGTCGGCCGCCGCGTCGAGCGCCTTGCTCAACCGCATCGGATCACCGTCGACGAACCCGAACACCTGATCCACCCGCTGCTTGAAATGCGCCGGGGCACCCGGCAGCGCCGCCGCGGCCGCCACCGCACCCTTCTCGTTGATCAGCCAGCGCCCGGCCGCACCGTGCAGCGCGTGCGCGCAGACCCCGAACAACCGGAACAGGCACCCGGCGACGTACGCGGAATCGCCCCGCGGCACCGCCTTGCGCGCCACCCCGACCAGAAAATCGGCCTCCCACAGGCCGGCGACCAGCGCCTGGCGCAACGCCGGCGGATACAGCCGGGCCCGCTGCTGCAACACCGACAGCGCCCCGAACGGATCGGCCAGGATCACCCCCAGAGCAACCTCCCCCACGTACGCGAAGTCGGGCACGCCCAGCGGATGACCGGCCTGCACATGGAACGCGTAGACCCCCGACCCGGCATCGGACAGCGCCCGCTCGACCCGGGCCAGATCCCGGTACAGCCAGTCCACCGGCCGCGCGTCCACGGTGAGCCAGCCGCCCCCGTCGACCCACGGCCCCCACTCGCCGGGCGCGGTGACCCGGGCGGACGGGCCACCGAACTCCCGGGCCAGCGCGTTCAACGCGTCGACGTCCAGCGTGCCGCCGTAATAGATGCCGAGGTCGGTGTCGGAATCCGCGGTATGGGTGCCCCGGGCCCGGCTGCCGCCCAGCACCACCCCGGCGACTCCCGCAACCCCGGCCAGCCGGGCGGCCATCTCCTGCAGACGCGCGTCACTCACCACGGGATCCATCCTTCTCGATCAGCCGGGCCTTGATACTCCTACGAATCAGGGGCGTTTGACAGCCTCGACGAGCACCCGCCGCGAATGGGACACGAACACGCCCTCCGACCGGATCCGCTCATGGACCGCGAGCAACTGCGGCCGGAAGCGGTCGATCGTGAACCCGGGCACCGTCCACACGACCTTACGCAGGAAGTACGCGACCGCGGCCACGTCGAGGAACTCCAGCCGCAACCGCGCCGGCCGCGCTTGCCGCACCTCCAGGCCGGCATCCTCCGCGAGCAGCCGGTGGTCGAGGGCCGAGGGCGGCGGGAGCGGGCCCAGCATCGCCTCGGACAGCTCCCGGTTCGTACCGGCCCCGATCTGCTGCGACAGGAACCGCCCACCCGGCCGCAGCACCCGGGCCACCTCACCCCACGGGGTGCGCTCCGGATGCCGGCTCACCACCAGATCGAACGAGGCGTCCCGGAACGGCACCTCATCGCGCGACGCCTCGACCACCAGCCCGCCCAGCGGTGCGAGATTGCGGTGCGCGATCGGCGCATTGGGCCGCCACGACTCGGTGGCGACCAGCAGCGCGGGTGGCTGCGCGACGGTCGCCAGCACCTCACCGCCGCCGGTCTGCAGATCCAGCGCGGCACCGGCACCGGCCATCGCCGCCCCGATCAGGCGGGCATAACCCCAACCGGGCCGCTCCTCGGTGGCACGACCCTCGAACCACGAAAATTCCCAGCCCGCCACGGGTACGGCCGCGGCCTCGTCGAGCAGCTCATCGAACGTCTTCACGACCGGTGATTCTGCGCCTCGTCCTCGTCGTCCGGCTCCCCGTTTTCGTCCCGCTCCGGCTCCTCGGCGCAGGGCACGGGCACCTTCAGGTCGGCCAGGTCGAGGGCGGCCAGGTCGTCGTCGCTGAGCTGCTCACCGTCGTCGGCGCAGGGCGCGTCCCGGCCGGACGGCTCCTCGTCCTCGTCGCCCCAGGGCTGGTCACCGAACGCGATGATGCGGTGCCGGGGCTCCCGGGTCACCGTGGAATCGAGCAGCTCACGACCGGTCTCCCGGCTCCCGGTGAACGTGACCGCGTAGTGCAGCACCCGCACCCCGGAGCGCCCGGTGAGCTGGACCCGACTGGTGCCCCGGGGCAGCGACGGATCGCGTACCAACCGGGTCCGGAACGGAATCGCCCGCGTCTCGGAGACCCGTACCACCCGCACGGCCGGACCCACGACCTTGGCCGGGGTCCGCTGCGGCGGCCGCGTCGTCGTCCGATCAGCCTGCCTCGGCGCGGACCGGCCGTCATCCCCGGACCGGCCGTCATCCCCGGTCCGGCCACCCGCGGCGGCTTTCGCTTTCGCGGCGGCCCTGGCCTTCGCGGCGGCAGCGGCTTCAGCGGCGGCCTCCGCACGCTCGGCGGCGGTCACCTCCGCGGCGGCGGTCACCGCGGCATCGCTCGCCGCGGCCGTAGCCGTAGCCCCGGCCGCGGCGACCCCCTCAGCCGAGCCCACCTCCCCGGCCGCCGCGCAACCAGCGCCCCCGCCCTTGCCGGCGGTGCAGGCGACTTCGCCGAGGTGGGGTGGGACGGGGACGGCACCTTCGACAGCTGGCGGGGCGGCGGCTGCCTGGGACGGCCGGTCGGCGGTTACCGTGGCGATGCCTCCGGCGGTGCCTGCTACCAGGGCCAGGATGCCGATACCGGCGGCGCTCATCCGGACCCCGAACGGTAAGCGGGCCCAGAAAGACTTTCGCGGCATTTCTAGGAGATGCTGCCAGGAATCACTAGATGTCTGATTTGGCACCTCAGCATTGTGCGGGTGCAAGCGTGCCACGCCAGCGTCAGCGCCGCACTCAAACGGATGACCGTGGCCCAGCGACGGGTTTGCGACACCTCAGGCGGCGGCTCGCAACCGAGGATAGTCCGGCAGGGTGAGCCCGGTCGGCTCCGAGGTCAGCAACGCTCGTTCCGCGACCGCGCGCAGCACCCGCGTGGCAGCGAGCCGGTGGACGCCGTGCAGCACCTTGAGCCCCCACAGCGTCTTGGGCAGGGCGACAGCGGGCACCCCCGGCGGCAGTTTCTGGGTCTTCTCGACGTGGGGGCGCAGGAAACTCTCGTAGGCACGGAAGGCGCCGCGCGGATCGAACGTCGGCCCCTGGTCGAGGGCCCGGGCCAGTTCGCCGGCCAGGACGTGCGCGCCCAGCAGGGCCAGGGTCGTACCCATCCCGGTCGGCCCGGCCCAGGCGGTGTCACCGACGATGGCGACCCGGCCGTTGGACCAGCGGGGCATGAACACCTGCTCGGCGCGTTCGAAGTAGAACTCCCGGGGCCGTGCGGCGAAACCGTCCAGGATCCGCGGGGTCTGCCAGCCCACCCCGGCGAACCGTTCGCGCAGCACCCTGATCTGCGCCTGCGTGTCGAGGCGGTTCACCCCCATCGGCGGGGCGAGGAACGCCAGCGTCGCCCGGGTCGATCCGACGTTGTCGGGGCGCAGGGACGCGACCCGGCTGCCGGGGGCCGTCAGCCACTGCCACCACCGGTCGTCGTCGGCACCGCGGTCGATCGTGCCGTAGGCGATGTACTGGCCCAGGTCGCGGTAGGTGACGTCGGCGCCGAAGACGAGGTCGCGGGTCATCGAGCGTTTGCCCTCGGCGATCACCAACAGGTCGTAGCGATCCTGGCGCCCGGCGGCGGTGGTCACGTCCACACCGTGCTCGTCCTGGGCCACCCGCACCAGGTGATCGCCGTAGCGGTGCTCGACCTCGCCGTGGGTGGCATCGAGCAGCAACGCCGACAACCGCCCACGAAGGATCTCCAGCTCGGCGGTGGGTCCATCACGCCCTTCCCGTACGGGGACAGCGGCGTACGTGGTGCCGTCCGGCCGCAGGAAACGGGTGCCGGTCTCGCCGGTGCCCGCCGCCGCCACGATCTCGCGCATCCCCATCCGGCGCAGGACCTCGTGCCCGAGGCCGCGGATGTCGACGTTCTGACCGGCGCTGCGGATCTCGGTGGCGCGCTCGAGCAGGGTCGGGGCGAACCCGGCCCGCCACAGCCCCCACGCCACGGCCGGTCCCGCGATGCTACCGCCGGTGACCAGCACCCGCGGACGTTCGGTACGCACATCTACCTCCGTTAAATACCTTTGTCACAAAGCTTCTATGCAGCAAAGGTACTCGATGATCGAGTAGAGTGCACGCGTGGCGATCCGGAGCGAGCAGGGTGACTCCCTCTTCAGGCCCGGCCGCCGGGCTCGCGTGCTGCAGCTGCTGCGCGACTACACCGACAGCCACGTCGAGCTGACGCGTCACCTGGCCGGCGCGCTGGAGGTGCACGCCACCGACGCCGTCGCCGTCGCCGAGATCCTGTGGGCCGAGTCCTCGGGAAAGCCGCTGTCACCGGCCCGGCTGTCGGAACGCGTCGGCCTCACCTCGGGCGCCACAGCCATCCTGCTGAACCGCCTCGAGGCCGCCGGGCACATCGTCCGCAGCCGGGAGGCGGCCGACCGGCGTGTCGTCACGGTGCGCCTGACCCCGCAGACCCGCGACCGGACCATCGCGTTCTTCGTCCCCACCGGCGAGCAGGTCGACCGGGTCCTCGACGGGTACGACGACGTGGTGCTGGAAAGCGTCGAGCGGCTGCTCACCGACGTCGTCACCACGACCGCGGCACACAACGCGCAGCTGCGCGACTCCCGCGTACAGCCGGAACGCCCCCGCCCGACGAGGTAGGCACGGCCGCCGATGGTCGGGCCGGGGCGACGTGTGGTCATCCAACATCAGCTGTTCCGCTGCGCGGCGGAATCATGACCCGGGGTGCAGCGGGCCGAGAATCTGCGTGTTACGTACCCGACACATTGGAGGAACGGTGCGCAGAACGATCAGCATTCTCGCGGCGGCGGCCATGGCGCTCGCCGGCACGGTCGCGGTCGGCAGCCCGGCCTCGGCGGCTCAGCCCGCCCTGCGGTTCCACGGCACGCAGTACGACTCGCCCGGCTCGGACACCCGGAGCAACTCCAGCCTGAACGCGGAGTGGATCTCGCTGATCAACAGTGGGACCAAGCCGGTGAACCTCAAGGGATACACGATCCGGGACACGTCGAACCACGTGTACACGTTCGGGAACGTGGCCATCGCCGCCCGGGGCGGCCGGATCTGGGTGCACACCGGCAAGGGCACGAACACGTCGAAGCACCGCTACTGGGGCAGCGGTAACTACGTGTGGAACAACACCGGGGACAAGGCGACGCTGAAGAACGCGTCCGGCAAGAGCCTGGACACCTGCTCGTACGCGAAGAAGTCCGGGCGGGCCTGGGTCGGCTGCTGATCCCGTACGGGAAAAGAGCGGGCCGCCGAGCGACACTCTGCCTGTCGCCGGCGGCCCGCCGCATCTGTGCCTGGGATCAGGCGGACTTGCGGACGGTCTCGAGGGCCTTGCTCCAGCTGATGGTCTGGTCGAGGACCGTGGTCAGCGCGCCGGCCTGCTGGGCACCCGGGGTGAACTGGCTGTAGTTGACGAAGTCGCCACCGAGGGTGAGGGTCACCGCGGCGCGGACGTCGGCCATCATGAGCTCGCCGACGATGAGGCGCAGCGACTCGATGGCCCGGGCGCCACCGAGCGAGCCGTAGCCGACGAAGCCGACGGCCTTGTTGTTCCACTCGGCGAACAGGAAGTCGATCGCGTTCTTCAGCGCGCCCGATGTGGAGTGGTTGTACTCCGGGGTGACGATGATGAAGCCGTCGAAGGAGGCGATCTTCTCGGCCCACGCGAGGGTGTGCGGCTGGCTGTACTGCGCCATGGAGGCCGGGATCGCCTCGTCGAGGTGCGGGAGCTTGTAGTCGAGCAGGTCGACCAGCTCGAACTCCGCGTCGGTGCGCTGCAAGGCCAGCTCGAGCACCCACTTGGCCACCGCTTCGCCGTTGCGGCCCGGACGGGTGCTGCCGAGGATGATGCCGATCTTCGTCATGGGGTGTGTCTCCGCACTGTAGGAATTTGCTTCGTCAAGGAAATACCTGTCGCCCACGGTAAGTCAAGGTCGTAGGATCTTTGTCATGCCCCCGGACCGCCTTCCCGACGAGCCTCTCGTGGTGCCGCTCGACGAGCGGGAGATGGCGGTCATGCGGGCGTTCGGCCGGATGATGCTGGTCATGCCGCGGATGCTCGACGCCGACCTCGAGCGCGACCAGCGCATGTCACTGAGCGAATATTCCGTGCTGCGCCACCTGTCGGAATCCGAGGGCGGCATCATGCGGATGAGCGAGCTCGCGGTCGCCTGCGACATGTCACTGAGCGGCATGACCCGGCTCGCCGGCAAGCTCGAGTCGCTCGGGTACCTCACCCGGCGCCGCTGCGAGACCGACGGCCGGGGCCTCGACGTGATCCTCACCGATGCGGGGCTCGCCCGGCTCCAGGAGGCGTGGCCGGCCCACCTGGCCAGCGTGCGGCGGCGCATCTTCGACCACCTCGGCGACGTGGACCTCGTACACCTGGCCAGGGCCCTCGAAGCGATGACCGGCTGAATCTCGCCCCGCAAGCATTCCCTTATGGGTATACGATTGCGTCATGGCACGAGCGGCAACAACGACAGACGCATTCAACGCGGTGGCCGAGCCCCGGCGGCGGCAGATCCTCGACCTGCTCGCGGCCGGCGAACGCCCGGTCAACGATCTCGTCGAGCTGCTCGGCCTCGCCCAGCCCCAGGTCTCCAAGCACCTGCGGGTGCTGCGCGAGGTCGACCTGGTGCACGTCCGGGACGAGGGGCGCCAACGGATGTATTCGCTCAACGCCGGGCCGCTCCAGCCGATCCACGCCTGGCTGCGCAAATACGAGCAGGCCTGGGACGAGCGGTTCGACCTCATGGACACGGTTCTCAATGACTTGAGCGCGGAGGAAAACAATGACGAGCAAGGTCACGTTGCCGGCGGACAACCAGATCCTCATCACCCGTGAGTTCCCGGCGCGGCCCGCGCTGGTGTGGAAGGCGTACACCACGCCCGAGCTGATCAAACGCTGGTGGGCCGGGAAGCGCGGCACGGTCACCAGCGCCGAGGTCGACCTGCGGGTCGGCGGTGCCTGGCGCTACGTGATGCGGGCCAACGGCGGGTTCGAGGTCGCATTCCACGGGGAGTATCGAGAGATTATCGAGCCGGTCCGGCTGGTGACCACGGAAGCATTCGAGGGCATCCCCGACCCGGACGGGCACGCGTCCACGGTCACCCTGACGCTGAGCGAACGCGACGGGCGTACGTACCTGGAAATGCTCTGTGAATATCGTGACCGCACCGACCGGGACGCGGTGCTCGAATCCGGCATGGAAGGCGGAATGCAGGAGTCCATGGACGCCCTCGAGCTGGTGGCGACCGAGCTGTCCTGACCCGCCCTGCGATCATCGTGCGGTGAACCGACTGGCCCGTATCACCACCGAAGTCCTCGCCCCGGCGGTGCTGGTCGCCGCCCTGATGCTGGTGGTCGGCTGGCACGCCGGTGACACCCCGGGAGTCTCCCGCTGGTGGGGTCTCCCGGGCGCGGTCTTCGCGGCCGGCATCCCGCTGGCCTACATCCTGCGCGGCGTCCGCAAAGGCAGCTTTACCAGCATCCACATCCCGGAACGCGAACACCGCCGGGTGCCGCTGCTGTTCGGCGTCGCGTCGGTACTGGTCGGCCTGACCGCGCTGATCCTGCTCGGCGCACCCCGCGACGTGCTCGCCCTGCTCGGCGCCGGTGGCACCGGGCTGGTCATCTACGCGGTGGTCACCCACTGGTGGAAGATGTCGATCCACGCCGGGGTGGCGGCCGGCACCGCGGCGACGCTGACCGCGCTGTACGGGCCGATCATGCTGCTCACCGTGCCGCTGGTGCTGCTGGCCGGCTGGGCCCGGGTTCGCCTTTCGGCCCACACCACCGCCCAGGTCGTCGTGGGAGCGCTGGTCGGCGCACTGATCGCCGGCACGGTCTTCCCCGCATTGCGCTAGGCGTTCACCAGGCTCTTGGTGAGGGTCACCCGGGCGGCGATCACGATCGCCAGCAGGCCGAGCACGGTGGTCAGGGCGAACGGGCCGACGAACGGGGCGACCGTGAACAGCGAACCGGTCACAGCGAGGGTCGCGCTGCCACCGACCGCGTCCGTGATGCTCTTCGAGGCGGTGTTGAAGCCGGCCTCGCCCGGCTTCGAATAGGCGAGCACCAGCGTGCTGATCCGCGGGAACATCGTGCCCATGCCGGCCCCGGCGGCGCACCAGCCGAGTGCCGCCACCACCGCCGGCAGGTGCCAGGCCGCGGTGGCCAGCTCCACCGCGGCGCCGCCCGCCAGCAGGACGCCACCGGTCATCATGGCGATCCGGGTGTCGACCCGGTCGCCGAGCCGGGCCTGGACCGCCGAGGCCGCCGCCCAGGCCAGAGCGCCCGTGGTCAGCGTCATGCCGGAGATCCAGGACGGCAGGCCGTATTCGTCGTGCAGCAGGAGCGGGAGGTAGACGTCCGTACCGTAATAGACGCCGGCCGCCACCCCGCACAGCGCGACCGTCGCGGGAAGGCCGCGCCGCAGCCGGAACGTGCCCTGCGGCAGCAGACCCCGCAGGGCGAACGCGGCGACCACCACCGCGAACGGGGTCGCCGTCATCGCCACCACGCTGACCGCGACGACCGCTGCCCGGGCGAGCCGGCCCCAGTCCTGACCCGACATCGGCACCCGGTCCGCGGGAGGACGGTCGCGGCCACGCAGCGCCGGGAGCACCATCACGGTCGCCACGGCCACCAGCGCCACCACGCCGAGGAAGACCCAGTGCCAACTCAGCGCGGTGGTGACCAGGCCCGCGACGAACGGCCCGACCATCGACGGCAGCACCCAGGCGCTCGCGAACGCCCCGAAGATCTTGATGTGGGTCTCCGCCGGATAGACCATCGCGACCAGCACATACAGCGCGACGGTCACCCCGCCACCGCCGAGCCCCTGCAGGAACCGGCCGGCGACGAACATCGGCATGCCCGCCGACGTTCCGGAGACCAGCAGGCCGGCGGCGAAGACCACGATCGACAACAGCAGCGGCACGGTCGGCCCCCGCCGGTCGGCCCAGGACCCGAAACCGACCATGCCGACCACCGCGGCGGCCAGCGCGGCCGAGAACGCCAGCGAATACAGCCCGCGGCCGTCCAGGTCGGCGGTGATGTCGGGCATCACCGCCGTGACGGCGAGCGACTCGAACGCCGCGAGAAAGACCAGGCTCCACGAGCCGACGGTGGTGAGCAGGAGCGGCGGACGAAGGATCACCGCCGCAACCTAAGACCTCAACCCAGGTTCAGGTCAAAACCGCCGCCGGGCCAGCTGGGTGACAAGCGTCCCGGCAAACGACAAAGCACCCATACGTACGCCGAGAGCCCGGTGCGGATAGGCATGACCGTCCCGTTCCAGCCGGGCCAGCCACCGGTTCTCCACCTGCTTACGCCCCACCATCACGCCGATCCCCACGGCGGTCACGACACCGGTGACGACCAGTTTCCGCCTGCCGTCGATGTCTTGTCTCTCGGGTTTCTTGCCCTCATCGGCAAAAGCCCAGTCCCGGATCGAGCCGACCGCGGACAGCCCCAGCGTCGCCCCGGTCCGGGCCAGCCGGCGTCGAGCGGTCGGCAGCTCCCCGGCGGCGACCCACAACCCGGTCAACAGCCCCTGAAGCGCCGCCGACCCCACCTCACGCACCGAAAACACCATGCCGACACGGTAGAACGGCCCGGCTAGTGGGCCGCCCGGTCATGAGGTGAAGCCGTTATGGTGGCGAAATGGCGATCTTCGATTCGCCGCACACCTTCGAGGTGGTCGGCTGGGGGCGTGGTCACGCCGGCCTCACGGTGCGCGGCATGACCGATGAGACGCTTCCCACCCGGGCCGAGATATTGTTCAAACCGGCCTACTTCGCGTGCTTACCTGTGCAACTGGACGGGCTCCGCATCGAGCACGGGACCCCGGCCGTGCTGGCGCAGATCAGTGCCTCCGGGGCGACGCTGGGCAGCGATGACCACGTCTACGCCGTCTTCAGCGCGGGCAGCCTCGCGGGCTGGGTGATCGGCGGCGCCGTTTTCGGACGTGCGGACCACCACCGCTTCGGGGATCCGACGATGTTCACCGGCTGGGATCCCGCCCCCGGCGTCACGGCCCTCTTCTCGTACGTACCCCGGGAGCGGCCGATCGGTTGAACCCCATGACCCGGAACGCGGTTACACGTTGAAGCGGAACTCCACCACGTCGCCGTCCTTCATGATGTAGTCCTTGCCCTCCATGCGGACCTTGCCCGCCGCCTTGGCCGCCGACATGCCGCCCGCGGTCATGAGGTCGTCGTAGCTGACGATCTCGGCCTTGATGAAGCCGCGCTGGAAGTCCGAGTGGATGACGCCGGCCGCCTCGGGGGCGGTCGCGCCGACCGGGACGGTCCAGGCACGGGCTTCCTTGGGGCCGGCCGTTAGATACGTCTGCAGGCCGAGGGTCTTGAAGCCGACCCGGATGAGCTGGTTGAGGCCCGGCTCGGTCTGGCCGGTGGACTCGAGGAGCTCCATCGCCTCGTCCTCGGGGAGGTCGATCAGCTCGGACTCGATCTTGGCGTCCATGAAGATGGCCTCGGCCGGGGCGACCAGGGCGCGCAGCTCGTCGAGGAAGACCGCGTTGCCGAGCTCCGCCTCGTCGACGTTGAAGACGTAGATGAACGGCTTGATGGTGAGCAGGTGCAGGTCGGCCAGCAGGTCGAGCTCGATGCCCGCGGCCTGGGCGCCGGAGTACAGCGTGGTGCCCTCGTCGAGGAGCTTGAACGCCGCCTCGGCCGCCGCCACCGCCGGGAGCCGGTCCTTCTTGAGCTTGGCTTCCTTCTGCAGGCGCGGGAGGGCCTTCTCGACCGTCTGCAGGTCGGCCAGGATCAGCTCGGTGTTGATCGTCTCGATGTCGTCGGCCGGGGCGACCTTGCCGTCGACGTGCAGGACGTTGGGGTCCGAGAACGCGCGGACGACCTGGCAGATGGCCGAGGCGTCACGGATGTTGGCGAGGAACGCGTTGCCGCGGCCCTGGCCCTTGGACGCGCCGCGGACCAGGCCGGCGATGTCGACGAACGAGACCGGCGCGGGCAGCGTCTTCTCGCTGCCGAACATCTCGGCGAGCGCGGTGAGCCGCTCGTCGGGCAGCCCCACGACACCGACGTTCGGCTCGATCGTCGCGAACGGGTAGTTCGCGGCGAGCACGTCGTTCTTGGTCAGGGCGTTGAAGAGGGTGCTCTTGCCGACGTTGGGCAGGCCGACGATCCCGATGGTGAGGCTCACGACGAACCAGTCTACGGGCGCCGCCGCCCACGTCTGGAGGGGGCGACGTCGACGTCCGATTTCCGCCAGCACTTCCGGGCCCGACCCGGGCAGACTTGCGGCATGGACCTGGACTTCGAACGTTGTTACCGAGCCGTCGGGAGCCGCGACCAGCGCTTCGACGGCTGGTTCTACACCGCGGTCCGCACCACCGGCATCTACTGTCGGCCGTCCTGCCCCGCTGTCACCCCCAAACAGGAGAACGTCACGTTCTTCGCCAGCCCGGCCGCGTCGCAGATGGCCGGGTTCCGGGCCTGCCGCCGCTGCCGTCCCGACGCCGCACCCGGGTCGCCCGAGTGGGACATGCGCACCGACACGGTCGGCCGGGCGATGCGGCTCATCGGAGACGGCGTCGTCGACCGGGAAGGCGTGCGCGGGCTCGCGAGCCGGCTTGGCTACACCGAGCGTCACCTGCACCGCATCCTGTCCGCCGAGCTCGGGGCCGGGCCGCTCGCGCTGGCCCGGGCACAACGGGCGCAGACCGCCCGCATCCTCGTCGAGACCACCAGCCTCGGCCTCGCCGAGATCGCGTTCGCCGCGGGATTCCGCAGCGTGCGGCAGTTCAACGACACGATCCAGGATGTGTACGCCCGTTCGCCCAGCCAGTTGCGCCAGCGCCGGGCGCCCGAGTGGGAGGAGCCGGGCACCATCCTGCTGCGGCTCGCGTTCCGGGCGCCGCTGGACGCCACGGCGCTGCTGGAGTTCCTGGCCGCCCGCACCCTGGACGGCGTCGACAGCAGCACGTTCCACTCGTATTCGCGGGGCCTGCGCCTGCCGCACGGCACGGCGACCGTCACGCTGATCCCCGACGAACGCTTCGTCATGGCCCGGCTGTGGCTCGCCGACGTCCGCGACCTGGCCCCGGCGGTGGCCCGCTGCCGCCGGTTGCTCGACCTCGACGCGGATCCGGTCGCGATCGACGAGACACTGGCCGCCGACCCGGCCTTCACCGACCAGGTCACCACCAATCCGGGGGTACGCGTCCCGCGCGCGGCCGACGGTTTCGAGCTGGCGGTCCGGGCGATCGTCGGCCAGCAGGTGTCGGTCGCCAGCGCGCGCACCACGCTGACCCGGCTGCTGGGGCGTCAGGTGCCCGGCCACATCGCCGCGTTCCCGACCGCCGAGACGATCGCCGAGCTGCCCGACAGCGCGTTCCGGATGCCCGCGGCCCGGCGGGCGAGCGTGCGGGCCCTGGCCGAGGCGGTCGCCGACGGCAAGCTGGAGCTGGACGCCGGTGGAGACCGGGAGGAGACCGTCGCGCGACTGCTCGAGGTGCCGGGCATCGGGCCCTGGACGGCCGGCTACGTCGCCATGCGCGCGCTGGGCGACCCGGATGTCCTGCTCACCACCGACGTGGCAGCACAACGCGGCGCCAAAGCGCTCGGCCTGCCGCACACCCCCGCCGCGCTGGAGGCCCACGCCGAACGCTGGCGACCCTGGCGCTCCTACGCCCTGATGCGACTCTGGAGGTCCGCATGAATCGATCCACGACCCTCGAGACCCCGGCCGGGCCGTTCACCTATCTCGTCAGCGATGCGGGCGCGGTCCGGGCGGCCGGGTTCACCACCGACGTCAATGCGCTGCTCACGCTCGTACCGGAAAAATTGCGGGAGGAAACGCGGCCCGCAGCCGATCCCGGCCCGGTGGGCAAGGCGGTCCTGGCCTATTTCGACGGCGATGTCCGTGCCATCGACGACGTCGTGGTCGAGCAGCACACGGCCGGGCCCTTCACGGCGCATGCCTGGCGGGTGATGCGGAAGATCAAGCCCGGGTACCCGCTGACCTACACGGGATTCGCGGCCCTGGCCGGCCGGCCGGCCGCGGTGCGGGCCGCGGCGGCCGCCTGTGCCCGCAATCCGGTCGCCCTGTTCGTGCCCTGCCACCGCGTGATCGGCACCGACGGCACCTTGCGCGGCTACCGCTGGGGCCTGGGCGTCAAGACCTGGCTGCTGGGCCACGAAAGAGAGGCTTCCCTGCAACCCGTCGGCATTCCACAATGACGTCGCCGCGATAGACCGGCTCGTCGCGGCGCGGCGGTTCGAGGTCAGCATTCCCGGCCTCCGTTGGCGCGCCTGGGCGACGACGGCGGTCTGCCTGCCGGCGGCAGGGGCTGCCCTCGATCTCTGCTCGGCCCGGCCGCAGAAGGTGACCGCGACCGGCGTCCCCGGCGGATGGAGCGGATGCCGTTCCCGCGACCAGCGCTCCGCTGTGGCACCGGGTCCGGTCCGGCCTGGGCGAGCAGGATTGTCTTCGCGTCATCACGCCCGGCGACGTCATCAGCGTCGTGTCCTCGCGGAGCAACGTGCCCGGGAGCGGTCGGATGCGCGGAGCCCGGAAGCTCTCACAAACGAGCGATGAGCAGGGCTGAGACCCACAGGCAGCCGTAGTGCAGGGCCTGGTCGGCTACGTACATCCCGTTCACCGGTGCCTCGCGGAGCGCGAAACCGGGCGCCCCGGTGCGCCGCAGGATGAACCGTACCGGCCAGCGGCGGTCCAGGAAGGCGTGCGTCACCGCCGAGAAGGCGATCCCCGCGATGAAGCCGCGGACCGGCACGTCCAGCCCCAGCCCGAGGAACGCGGCGAGCAGCATCACGATCGCGGCCAGATGGTAGGTGCCCACGTGCAGCGCCATGGAGGTCCAGCCCTCGAGACCGGGATCGGCCTTGCGGGCGGCCTGCCGGTCGGTCTGCAGCACATGGTCGCCGAGCTGGTGCGCAGCGATCAGCGTGATCATCGCGACCACGAAGACAACGGCTGCGTCCGGCATCATCGACCCCTCAGAACGTTGAGCGTTTCACCTCGTGGGTGCCCGGCGTCGTCCGGCTGCCCCGGAACGGTGAGGTCACCGGGTTGCCGGAACGCGCCGGTGACCAGCGGGCCGGCGATCCCGAGGTCCGGCAGTGACGAGTCTCCCCGGCTGACCGGCGCCGTGCGGGAAAGCCGCCGATCCGCGGTGCGGTCGTACCCCGCGGCCGCGTCCCGCAGGCGCACCACGAGCTCGACCGGCTCGAGGGGCGGCACGTCACAGGTATGCACTGCGATCCGGCACCCCCTGATGTCGTCGGCTGTGACCACCCGCGTCGGGAACCGCTCGATGATCTGAGTAGCAGCGTGCAGTGCACTGGTGGCGCTGGGGAAGGTGATGAGATAGCCGTCACCGGTGAACTTCACAACCGTGCCGCCGAGCCGGTCCACGTCGGCCGTTTCCCCCAGCGTGGAGAGCAGAGTATCGCGCAGGTTTCCTACATGTAAGCGACCTGACGGCATATCTCCTGGCCGTGCGACGACGGCCGATCTACTCTCGGCGCATGACTGATACGGGCAGGACCGCGCGCGCCGGTCTCCCCGAGCGACCGTCGCTGGACGGGCTCGAGGAGAAGTGGGCGCGCCGCTGGCAGGAGGAGGGCACGTACGCGTTCGACCGTTCCAAGGAGCGGGCGGACGTATACGCGATCGACACCCCGCCGCCGACCGTATCCGGCGAGCTGCACATGGGGCACGTCTTCTCGTACACGCACACCGACACCGTCGCGCGGTTCCAGCGGATGCGTGGCAAGGCCGTGTTCTACCCGATGGGCTGGGACGACAACGGGCTGCCGACCGAGCGCCGGGTGCAGAACGTGTACGGCGTCTACTGCGACCCGTCGCTGCCCTACGACGCGCAGTGGCAGCCGCCGGCCACCCCGCCCAAGCCTGCCGCCGCCGTGTCACGACGCAACTTCGTCGAGCTGTGCAACCGGCTGACCACCGAGGACGAGAAGGTCTTCGAGTCGCTGTGGCGCCGGCTCGGGCTCTCCGTGGACTGGGCGCTGACCTACACGACCATCGGGCCCAAGTCCCAGGCCGTCTCCCAGCGCGCCTTCCTGGACAATCTTGCGCGCGGGGAGGCGTACACATCGGAGGCCCCGACCCTCTGGGACGTCGGCTTCCGCACCGCCGTGGCCCAGGCCGAGGTCGAGGACCGGGACCGGTCCGGGGCGTATCACCGGCTGCGGTTCCACGGCCCGGACGGGCCGGTCGAGGTCGACACCACCCGCCCGGAGCTGCTGCCCGCCTGCGTGGCGCTGGTCACCTCGCCGGGACACCCGCTGGTGGGCACGACCGTCCGCACGCCGTTCTTCGACGTCGAGGTCCCGGTGTACGCCCATCAGCTCGCCGATCCCGACAAGGGCACCGGCATCGCGATGGTCTGCACGTTCGGTGACCTGACCGACGTCATCTGGTGGCGTGACCTGCAGCTCGAGACCCGGGTCGTGCTCGGCCGCGACGGGCGCTTCCTGCCCGACCGGCCGTCCGGGGTGTCCGAGGCGTCCTACCGGGACCTGGCCGGGCTGACCGTCAACGCCGCCCGGCGCGAGATCGTGCGGATCCTGACCGAGACCGGGGACCTGCTGGGCGAGCCCCGGCCGATCACCCACCCGGTCAAGTTCTACGAGAAGGGCGACTCGCCGCTGGAGATCGTCACCAGCCGGCAGTGGTTCATCCGCAACGGCGGGCGCGACCAGGATCTGCGGGACGAGCTGCTGCAGCGCGGCCGGGACCTGCGCTGGATCCCGGACCACATGAAGCATCGGTACGAACACTGGGTCAGCGGGCTCACCGGTGACTGGCTGGTCAGCCGGCAGCGGTTCTTCGGCGTGCCGATCCCGGTGTGGTATCAGCTCGACCAGGCCGGCGAGCCGGACTACGACAAGGTCCTGCTCCCGGACGCCGGCGCGCTGCCGGTCGACCCGTCCTCGGACTGCCCGCCCGGCTTCGACGAGTCCCGGCGTGACGTCCCGGGTGGCTTCACCGCCGACCCGGACGTCATGGACACCTGGGCCACGTCGTCGCTGACCCCGCAGATCGTCGGCGGGTGGAGCACCGACGAGGACCTGTTCCGGCGGGTGTTCCCGATGGACCTGCGCCCCCAGGGTCAGGAGATCATCCGCACCTGGCTGTTCTACTCGGTGGTCCGCGCGCACTTCGAGCACGGCACCCTGCCCTGGGCGACGACCGTGCAGTCCGGCTGGATCCTCGACCCGGACCGCAAGAAGATGTCCAAGACCAAGGGCAACGTCGTCACCCCGATCGCCCTGCTGGAACAGAGCGGCTCCGACGCCGTGCGCTACTGGGCGGCGAACGGGCGTCCCGGAGCCGACATCGCGTTCGACCCGGCGCAGATCAAGGTCGGCCGGCGGCTCGCGACCAAGCTGCTAAACGCGTCCCGCTTCGCGCTCGGGCTGGGCGCCGGCGACGCCCTGCGGCAGCCGGTCACCGAGGAACTCGACCGGGCCATGCTCGACCGGCTCGCCACGGTGGTCACCGACGCGACGGCGGCATTCGACGCGTACGACCACACCACCGCGCTCACCACCACCGAGACGTTCTTCTGGACGTTCTGCGACGACTACATCGAGCTGGTCAAGGACCGGGCCTACACGCAGGGCCCGGCCGGCGACTCGGCCCGCTCGGCGCTCGCGGCGGGGCTGTCCGTGCTGCTGCGGTTGTTCGCGCCGTTCCTGCCGTACGCGACCGAGGAGATCTGGTCGTGGTGGCGGTACGGCTCGGTGCACACCGCGACCTGGCCCACCAGGTACGAGCTGACCCGGGTCGCGCCGGGCGGGGACGCCACCCTGCTCGACCTGGCCGGTGACGCGCTGCGCCAGGTGCGCCGGGCCAAGTCGGACCGCAAGCTCTCGATGAAGGCGGAGGTGCCGCTCGCCGAGGCGCTCGGCCCGGCGGCCCTGCTGGAACGGCTCGCCCTCGTCGAGACGGACCTCAAGGCGGCGGGCAAGATCGGCAAGCTCGACATGCTCCCCGACCGCACCCCGGAGCTCGTCATCGCCTGCGCCTTCTGAGCAAAGTCCTATGTGTATCTGATCGCGTTCCCGGGAAGGTCCCGGTCATGGACGAAATTCCGGACCGGGACCTGCTCCGCGACCGCGCCGATCGCCGGATGCGCCTGCTCGGCGTACTCTTCGCGGTGCTGGTCGGCGCGGCCCTGATCGGCGGTCTCACGGCCGGGCTCGGCGAGTTCCGGCCGATCCTGCTCGTCCTGGTGATCGTCCCGATCGGCGTCTACGCCCTCATCCGCCGCACCCGCCTCACCGACCCGACGCTGCTGCGGGGCGCGGACACCAGCACCCAGCGCGCCGTCACCCGCGCCCTGAAGGCCGGCCACAGCGCCGACCCACGGGTCGACGCACTGGCCCGCGACACCGCCCGGCGTACCCTCCGGCGCCGTTGGACCCTCGCCACACTGATCGTCGCCGCCGTGGTCATGACCGGCAGCCTCGTGCTCAACCTCACCGACGGCGAGCTGGGCACGCTCGCCGTCATCCACGCGATCAGCGCCGCCGCGTTCGTGGCCGCCACCGTGAACGCCGCACTCCTGATCCGGCGCAGCCGTCACTACCTTCGCGAACCGGGGCGTGCGGAAGCCCCGGAGACGGCAGCATAGAAGCCATGTCGATCCCACCGGAGGACGTCGAGGCACCGGCAGCCGACACCGTCCTGTTCCGGGCCTCACCCTGGCGTACCTTCGGCGTGCTGTTCGGGGTGCTGCTCGTCTCGTACGTCGCGGTGTCCCCGCTCGTGGCCCTGCTGCTCGACGCCCCGCACGACCCCTGGTGGTCGACCGTGACGCAGGGCGCGGTGATCGCGACGGTCACCGCCGGTTTCTACGCCCTGACCGCCCGCTCGGCCCAGCGCACCTGGATCCGCTCCTCGGCCGGCGGGCTCGAACTCGCCGCCGAGGGCAGCGACCCGGTGCTGCTGGCCTGGCCGGACATCGACCACGCGGTGGTCCGCCGCGACGGCCTGCGCACCGTGCTCGACGTGGCCCCGGTGGACCTGGACCGGGTCCACCCGGTCTCGGAGGAGGACGAGGGCTGGCCCGCCCTGCACGACGAACCGGACGGCACCCCCGCGTTCACCGCCGACCTCACCCAGGTCTGGCCCGGCCCGCGGGCGCTACGCAAAGAACTCGCCCGCCACCTGAGCTAGTTGTCCATCAGCTCCGGGGCCTGCGGCTGACGCGGCGTCAGCTCCACCTGCGCCGGCACCGGCAACTCGTCGTCCGAAACCCCCATCTCGGCCAGCTTGCGGGCGCTGACCAGCACGCGGGACTCCAGAGAACCCACCGCCCTGTTGTACGCCGTGACGGCCCCGCCCAGCGACGCCCCCAGTTTGCCCACATGGTCACCGAGGGTGGCCAGGCGCCCGTACAGCTCCCGGGCAAGGCTGTGGACCGCGAGCGCGTTCTGCGCGAGGGCTTCCTGCCGCCACGAATAGGCCACCGTGCGCAGCAGCGCGATCAGCGTCGCCGGGGTGGCGAGCACCACGTTGCGGGTGAACGCGTGCTCCATCAGCGTCGGATCCCGCTGCAGCGCCGCGTCGAGGAACGGATCGGCCGGCACGAACAGCACCACGAAGTCGGGGCTCTGGTCGAACGCCGTCCAGTAGGCCTTGGCCGACAGCGCGTCGACATGCCCACGCACCACCCGGGCATGCTGATCCAGGTGGGTGTCACGGGTGCGCTCGTCCCGGGCCTCCATCGCCGACAGGTACGAATCGAACGGTGCCTTCGCGTCCACCACCACCGTGCGTCCGCCGTGCAGCCGCACCACCAGGTCGGGCCGCACCCCCTGCCGGTCGTTGCTGGCCGTCACCTGCTCAGCAAAGTCACAGTGTTCGAGCAGACCGGCCGCCTCGACGATGCGCCGCAGCTGATGCTCACCCCACCGCCCCCGCACCTGCGGAGCCCGCAACGCCGCCACCAGCTGCTTGGTCTCGGTGCGCAACTCACCCGAGACCAGACCCATCGCCCGGACCTGCTCACGCAGCTCCGCGTAGGCGTCCACCCGGTCATGCTCCAACTCGGAAACCCGCAGCTCGTAGCGCCGCAAAGCGTCATGCAGCGGGGCCACGGCCCGGGCCACCGCCTCCTGCGACTGGGCGGTGGCCTCAAAGGTCAGAGCCCGCATCGACTGCTCCACCCGATGCTCCCCGTCGCGTCCCGCCTGGACGGTCGCCTCCAGCCGGGCGATGTCGGTGGCAGCCCGCAGCCGTGCGGCCAGCCAACCCACAGCCGCCCCCACCACCAGACAGACAATCACCACAGCCAGCGTCGAGAAGCTCACCCTGCGAGCTTGCCAGAGGGGTACGACGTCCCCGACCCGGGTACCGTCGTAGACATGAAGGTGTTTCTGCTGCTGATACTCGTCCTGATCGTGGCCGGCCTCTTCCTCATGTGGCGCCGCGGCAGTGCCGAACGCGAGCAGCGACACCTCGACGACGCCCGAGCCGAGGCCCAGCGGTGGTACGAACGCCTCGGCGGCCAGGTCCTCAACCTGCACGGCGACGACCCCGCGGCCCGCCAGGCGCTGTCCGACGCCGGCGAACGCTACAACGCGGCCGGCAGCCAGCTCCAGCAGGCCAAGACGCCCAAGCAGTTCGAGCTGGCCCGCGAATCAGCCCTGGAAGGCCTCGCCTACGTCCGGGCGGCCCGCACCGCCATGGGCATCGACCCGGGCCCCGAGCTCCCGCCGCTGAGCAGCGCCCACGGCGTCGGCCAGCTGACCAAGGAGCGCGAGGTCAACGTCCAGGGCCACGCGTACCGGGCGGGCCCCCAGCCCGGCACCGACACGCCCTACTACTACCCCGGCGGCCGGGTCCAGGGCCGCCCGGTCCCGGCCGGCTGGTATTCCACCCCGGTCTGGAAAACCGCCCTCGGAGCAGGAGCCGGCGTCCTCGGCGGCATGCTGATCTTCGACGCCCTCTTCTCCCCCGGTTTCGGCGACATGGGCTACGGCGACGGCTACCAGGACGGCTTCGGCGACGCAGCAGGCGACTTCGGAGGCGGCGGCGCCGACCAGGCCGGCGACTTCAGCGGCGGCGGAGGCGGTGGAGACTTCGGGGGTGGCGGCGGAGGCGGCGACTGGGGTGGCGGCGGCGGCGATTTCGGCGGCGGCGGAGACTTCGGCGGCGATTTCTGACGCCAAGCCCGACCCCGCCAAGCCCCCCCGACCCCGCCAAGCCCGACCCCGCCAAGCCCGACCCCGCCAAGCCCCCGCACCCCGCGATGGGCCGGCACCGTGAGCCACCCAACGTGGTCAGCGCGGCAGGCCAGCACAGCAGGCCATCCACTGCGGTCAACGCAACGGGCCAGCACCGTCGGCCACCCACAGTGGGCACACGGCCAGCCAGCGCGACGGCTCGGCGCGACGGCTCGGCGCAACGGCTCAGTGGGGCAGCTCAGTGGGCCGGCTCGGCGCAACGGCTCAGTGGGGCAGCTCAGTGGGCCGGCTCGGCGCAACGGCTCAGTGGGGCAGCTCAGTGGGCCGGCTCAGCGCAACGGCTCAGTGGGGCAGCTCAGTGGGCCGGCTCAGCGCGACGACTCAGTGGGGCAGCTCAGTGAGGCAGCTCAGCGAGGCGGCTCGGCGCCGCAAGTCACCCAGCGTGAGCCGTCTGTTGTAAGCCGGCTCGGCCTTGCGAGAACGAACGTTCTTTCTCGCAAATAAAGGCGCTGACCAGGTGCGGACGCAAGCACACGAACGCCGCCGGGCGGGATTCGCTCGGCGGCGGCGTCTTCGTGGTGGGAAGGGGGTCAGGCGGGGGTGCCGGCGGCCTTCAGCTCTCGGGCGGCGGCTGCGGCCTTCATGTCTCGGCGCAGCTCCTGGGGGAGGGAGAACGTGAGGCGCTCGTCGGCGGTGGTGTATTCCGTGACCTCGCCGAAGCCTCGGTCCGCCAGGTGGGCCAGGACCTCCATGACCAGGTCCTCCGGGACGCTGGCTCCGGAGCTGACGCCGACCGTCGACGCTCCCTCGAGCCATTCGTCCTGGATCTCGGAGGCGTAGTCGACCAGGTGACCGGCTCGGGCTCCGGCGCCCAGGGCGACCTCGACGAGGCGGACCGAGTTGGAGGAGTTGGTCGAGCCGACGACGATGACCACGTCGCAGTCCGGGGCGATCTCTTTGATCACGTACTGGCGGTTGGATGTCGCGTAGCAGATGTCGTCGCTCGGCGGGGACTGCAGCAACGGTAGCCGGGTCTTGAGGCGGGCGACCGTTTCCATGGTCTCGTCGACGGACAGCGTGGTCTGGGAGAGCCAGACCACCTTGGCCGGGTCGCGGACCACGATGTTCTCCACATCGTCGGGGCCGTCGACCAGTTGGATGTGGGCCGGGGCCTCGCCCGCGGTGCCGACGACCTCCTCGTGGCCCTCGTGGCCGATGAGCAGGATGTCGTAGTCGTCCGCCGCGAACCGCCGGGCCTCGTGGTGGACCTTGGTGACCAGCGGGCAGGTCGCGTCGATGGCCTTGAGGTTGCGTTCGCGGGCCTGGTCGTGGACCTCGGGGGCGACGCCGTGGGCGGAGAACACCACGGTCGAGCCCTCGGGGACCTCGACGTTCTCCTCGACGAAGATCGCGCCGGCGGCCTCGAGCGTGCTGACCACGTGTTTGTTGTGCACGATCTGCTTGCGGACGTAGACGGGGGCACCGTAGAGCTTGAGCGCCTCCTCCACGGTCTGCACCGCGCGGTCGACGCCGGCGCAGTAACCCCGGGGCTTGGCCAGGAGGACACGCTTAGCAGAAGTCACCCGGCCATGGTACGTGCCTCCGGCCGCCTATCGCCCGGCTGCGACCTCCGCCACAGCCATCCAGGGCGGTCGCCGTGGGATGGCTGCATACTCGTGCGATGACCGAGGCTGAAGCATCCACCGAAGTACCCGGCGCCGGGCAGCGGATCGGCGGCGCGCTGCGGACGCTGGTGGGCGCGGTGACGCTGGTGGGGGCGCTGACCTGGATCCTGTTGAACCTGCAGGGGCCGCACCCGTTGCAGGACCTGCTGGTCGGGTTCGTGCTGGGGCTGGGCGCGCTGGTGCTGGTGATGCCGCACCGGGTCAGCCTGCCGGGCCGGCGGACGGCGATGGTGACAGGAGTCACCGCTGTGGTGGGCACGCTGGCCGGGCTGTTGGTCGAGACCGGGTGGATGGGCGGCGCTTATGCGTACGCGATCACGCGCGGTTGGCCGTACGCCTGGTTGAGCAAGGGTGGGGTCGGTGGCGACCCGGCGGCGGCCCGCTCGCTGGCGGAGGCGTCGTCCTGGCAGTGGGATGTGGTCAATCTCGGTGTCGATTTTTATATCTGGGGGTTTGCGGGGCTGCTCGTGGCCGTTGCCATCAACAAGGGGCGTTTCCGCCCGTAGGGGACCTACCGGGCGCGATACTCGGGCGATGAGCGCCGTCGGCAACGTGGACCCCTCCACCGACCACGCGACGGACGAGGACGAGGAATCCCCCGGCCTGTGGGAGTCCTTCGGCTCGGCCCTGCGCCTGATCGTCGGCTGGTTCTGCGTCGCGATCGGGGTGCTCAACCTGATGGTCGAGCTGGACCGGGCCGACGGGACGCCGGACAGCGCGTACCTGCTGTTCCATTTCATCCTGCTGGTCGGCGGCGTGCTGCTGGTCTCGTTCGCGTGGATCGGCGTCAAGCCGGGGATCCCGGGCTGGTCCGCGGGCGTCGCCGTGATGATCGCCGGGGTGGTGTTCAGCGCGCTCCCGGCCAACGAGACGGTGTGCTGCCTGACCGCGTTCTCCGAGCGGCACGGCTACCCGTTCACGATCATGGCCCGCGACGCCGGCTCCCGGTGGCACGTCGACAGTCAGCATCTGCTCGCCGACCTGCTGTTCTGGGGTTACATGGGGCTGGTCGTGGGACTCACCGTCGCGCTGACCCGAAAGGTGGCCTCCCGAGAGGAGGACGCCGGGTGACGCGCCCGTAGGCTAGGCCGGGTGACCGAGCCGGAGCCGAAGTCGTCCGCCGACGAGCCGTGGCCCGTCCGCGTCGTCAGCCAGAAGGTCGGCGCCTGGGTGGCCCGGCTGGGCTGGGTGTGGGTCGACGGCCAGGTGGCCCAGATCAGCCGCCGGCCGGGCACGAGCGTGGTGTTCCTGACCCTGCGTGATCCGTCGGTCGACCTCAGCCTCACCGTCACCGCGCACCGCGACGTGCTCGACGCCGGCGCCCCCGGGCTCACCGAGGGCGCCCGGGTCACGATGCACGCCCGGCCCGAGTTCTATCCGGCCCGCGGCTCGCTCAGCCTGCGCGCCGACGAGATCCGCCAGGTCGGCATCGGCGAGCTGCTGGCCCGCCTGGAACGCCTGAAGAAGCTGCTGTCCGCCGAGGGCCTGTTCGCCCGCGAGCGCAAACGCCGGCTGCCGTTCCTGCCGCGGAAGATCGGGCTGATCACCGGCCGGGCCTCCGCGGCCGAGCGTGACGTGCTGATGAACACCCGCCGGCGCTGGCCCAGCATCGACTTCCGGGTGATCAACGTGCCGGTGCAGGGGCCGACCGCGGTGCCGCAGATCCTCGACGCGCTCAAGGTGCTCGACAACGACGACGAGGTCGACGTGATCGTGCTCGCCCGCGGCGGCGGCAGCGTCGAGGACCTGCTGCCGTTCTCCGACGAGGCGCTGTGCCGGGCCGTGTTCGGCTGCCGCACGCCGGTGGTCAGCGCGATCGGGCACGAGACCGACGCCCCGCTCGTGGATTACGTCGCCGACGCGCGCGCTTCCACCCCCACCGACGCCGCCAAGCGGATCGTGCCGGACCTCGACGAGGAGACCCAGCTGATCGGTACGGCCCGGAGGCGCCTGGACCGGGCGGTGCTCGGGATGATCGACCGGGAGTCGAACCGGCTGGAGTCGGTCCGCTCGCGGCCCTCCCTGGCGCGCCCCGAGACCCTGATCGACCAGCGCGCCGACGAGGCCGGGCGGCTGCGGGACCGGGCCACCCGGAGCCTGGACAACCGGGTCCGGCGGGCCGACGACGACCTGCGGCACACCCTCGCCCGGCTGCGGGCGTTGTCCCCGGCGGCCACCCTGGAACGCGGCTACGCGATCGTGCAGCGCACGGACGGGCACGTGGTCCGGGCGGCCGGCGAGGTCACGGCGGGAGACGTCCTACGCGTACGGCTGGCCGACGGCGAGCTGCGCACCGAGGTACAGGAGCAGGAATGAGCGAGCTCAGCTACGAGCAGGCCCGCGGTGAGCTGGTCACGGTCGTCGAGAAGCTGGAACAGGGCGGCACCTCGCTGGAGGAGGCGCTGGCGCTGTGGGAACGCGGCGAGAAGCTCGCCGACATCTGCCAGAAATGGCTGGACGGGGCCCGGGACCGGATCGAAGCGGCCCGGGCTGCCCGTCCCGACAGTTAGTCGTTGAACGCCTCGTAGGCGGAGTCCGGGGCTTCCTGGACCTCGGCCGCCGGCGGGGCCTGCGGCTGGGTGGCGGCACCGTACTCGCTGAATTCCACGGTCCACTTGCCGGCCGGGGTGTCGGTCAGCTTCGGCACGTCGAGAACGAGCTTGGCGAGCCGGCCCTCGGCGTCGAGCGTGGCCTCGTACGGGATGACCTTGCCCTGGGTCGGGTCGAGGCCCTCGAACGCGCTCTCACCGAGCAGCTCGGTGTCGCCCTTGACCGTGGTGGCGTCGACCGTGCCGGTGATGGTCTCGCCGGAGCGCTGTGCCGTGGCGGTGCCGAGCAGGCCGGTCACGCCGACGAAGTCCGGGTTGTCGACCGTCAGGTTCAGGTCCTTCGAGGTCACCCGGGTCATGTCGAGCTTCATCCAGGTCTTGCCGCTGAACATGTCGACCATGGCCTGGAAGCCGTCGGTGAGCTTCTTGCTCTCGACGTCGCCGGTGCCGAGCGCCTTGAGGCTCTCGAGCTGCTCGTTGAGCTCACCCATGTCCGTGGTGAGCTTGGTGTAACGGTCCTTGTCGATGGTCAGCAGATCGACCGTGCCCGCGGTGCCGTCCTCGGTCGCGACCATGGTGACCTGGGCACTGTGGCTCGGGAAGTGCATGACGCCCTTGGCCGAGGTGTCGCCCGGCATCGTGACGGCGAGCCGGTAGACACCGGCTTTGATCCCCGAGGTGGACTCCACCAGGGCGGTCTTGGGATCGGCGGGCTCGTCGGTGCAGGCCGCGAGGCCGAGACCGAGCAGGGGGACGAGAACAACGGCGAACCGTCGATTCATCAAGGAGACTCCGAAGGCAGTGCGGATGGACTGCGGGAGCCTAGAACACCCCCGCCCTCCCGCGCTGCCCGGTCATGACAACGCGGAGGCCAACTCTTCGAGATGGTCCGACTTGTCCGACCCGGCGACGATGATCGTCCGGCCTTTCTCGATCAGCACGAGCGCGATCTCGCCCTTGCGGGCCTCGTACTTCTGCCAGGTACGCGCGCCGGTGCGCAAAGTACCCACCGCTTCGGGGTCCTCGCCGAGCTCGGCCGGGATCAGCGTCGACGTCGGCACATTGCTCTCGATCAGCTGCACCGGGTCGGAACCGGGATCGGAATAGCCGATGCGCAGCGTCGCACCGCCGTCCACCCGGCGGAAGAACGCGGTCTGCGCGTGCCAGTCGTCGCCGAGGCCCTGCGGCACGGCCACCTCGAACACGGCGGCGTTCCTGGCCTGGTCGAGGGCGGGCTGGATGTCGACGCTCACCGGCTTGTCACCGTCCAGCACGACCCGGTAGAAGATCAGCAACAACGCGATCGGGACAAGCAGGACAGCGAGCGACAGAACCATGTCGCGGGGCCGGCGGTTGCCCCGCTCACTGGCGGCGGGTGACTCGGTGCTGGACACCCCACCATTGTTAACCATGTCGCGCGGACGGGACTTCGCGCAGGTCGCCATGTGAGGATCGGGACATTCATCCCCCGCACCGCCGCAGGGAGGCACCCCCATGCCCGTGTCAGCGAATCCCCAGGATCTCGACCGCAACATAGCTCTCGACCTCGTCCGGGTGACCGAGGCCGCCGCCATGGCCGCCGGCCGCTGGGTCGGCCGCGGCGACAAGAACGGTGGTGACGGCGCCGCGGTCGACGCCATGCGCAAACTGATCAACTCGATCCAGATGCGCGGTGTCGTGGTGATCGGCGAGGGCGAGAAGGACGAAGCCCCGATGCTGTTCAACGGCGAGCGGGTCGGTGACGGCACCGGCCCCGAGGTCGACGTCGCGGTGGACCCGGTCGACGGCACCACACTCATGAGCAAGGGCATGCCGGGCGCGGTGGCCGTGCTCGCGGTCGCCGAGCGCGGCGCGATGTTCGACCCCAGCGCCGTGTTCTACATGGAGAAGATCGCCGTCGGCCCGGACTGCGCCGACGTCATCGACATCAACGCGGGCGCCACCGAGAACCTGCGCCGCATCGCCAAGGCCAAGCGCTCCGACGTCTCCGACGTCACCGTCTGCATCCTGGACCGGCCGCGGCACCAGGCCCTGGTCGAGGAGGTCCGCGCGGCCGGCGCCAACATCAAGTTCATCTCCGACGGCGACATCGCCGGAGCCATCGCGGCGGCCCGCCCCGAGTCGGACGTCGACGTGCTCATGGGCATCGGCGGCACCCCGGAAGGCATCACCGCGGCCTGCGCCATCAAGTGCCTCGGCGGCGCCATCCAGGCGAAACTCTGGCCGCTCGACGAGACCGAGCGCGAGAAGGCGCTGGCCGGCGGCCACGACCTCGACCGGGTCCTGATGACCGACGACCTCGTCACCGGCGACAACTGCTTCTTCGTCGCCACCGGCGTCACCTCCGGCGACCTGCTCAAGGGTGTCCGATACCGCGGCGGCGGGGCCCACACCCAGTCGATCGTCATGCGCTCCAAGAGCGGCACGATCCGGGTGATCGACTCCTACCACCGCCTCGAGAAGCTCAAGCTGTACTCGTCCGTCGACTTCGACGGTCACCTGCCCTCGATGTGACCACCGGCCCGCGGGCGTCGCGCCGGCGATCCGGGCTGATCCTGGTCCCGGCCCTCCCCCAGGGCCGGGCCGGGCTCCGCGACCCGCACCACCCTCACCCGGCCGGCGGTGGCGATCGCCGTGCCGTCCCCCACACGACGGAGTCGGCAGCCGCGGGATCGGTGAAAACCAGGACGGACTCGTCCAGGCGGGCAAACGTCAGACGGCCGTCCATCTGCTCATACACCTCGCCGGCCAGCATCAGCAGCGGACGCCCCCGAACCCGCAGCAGAACCTCGGCCAGCTGGTCCTCATCCTCCGTGACCACGACATCGTCGATGGCCCCGGTGGGCAGCTCCGGCAGCTCCCGCCACCGGAAAATGCCCTCCCAGCGCGCCCGGTCACGGCCGGACGCCGGGCGCGGCCACAGACCCCACGCGTTGTCATCCTGGTAGGTGCCGACATCCAGCGAGCTGCCGTCGGCGAACCGGGCGCTCAGGGAGAGCAGCTGCAGAAACGGCACCGAGGGATCCTCGAACTGCGGACGCCCGCCGACATCCTCCCGCAGGGCCATCTCGACACCGGTCCATGCCTCGACCCGCCGGCCGCGCAGATCGCCGAACTCCCGGACTCTCTCCGCCAACCACTCGACGCGCCCCATGGCCCAGTATCTCCCGCCCGGAACGGCGACCGGGTGGGTCAGAGGTCGGTGAGGGTGGGGTTGGGGTCGTAGAGAGCGGGTACCGGGCGCACGCGTTTGCGGCGGAACGCGATGGCCGCGATCACGCCGCCGAGGAGGCCGAGGAGGTGGCCCTGCCAGGAGATGGCCTCGTTGGTGGGGAGGATGTTGTAGATCTGGTACCAGTAGAGGAGGCCGATGAAGCCGGCCACTCCCAGGTTCCACCAGCTGCGTTCGACGAAGCCCCGGGCGAAGAGCAGGCCGAGGTAGCCGAAGACCACGCCGCTGGCACCGACGACGACGCTGTTCGGGTCGCCGACGATCCAGACCCCGATGCCGCTGACCAGGATGATGACCAGGGTCGAGCAGAGGAAGCGGCGGGTTCCGCCGGCCAGGGCGAACGTGCCGACCAGGATGAGCGGGACGCTGTTGCCGTACAGATGGTCCCAGCCGGCGTGCAGGAACGGGCTGAAGATGATGCCGTCGAGCCCGTCCATCCGGTGCGGGATGATGCCGCCCGCCAGGTCGAGGGTGCCGGCGCCGAGGCCGATGTCGATCGCCTCGATGAGGAAGAGCACGGGGATGACCGCGCACATGGCCACGAAGGCCCGGCCGATGGCGGCGAAGAAGGCCTCCGTGCCGAACTTGCTCGCGTCGCCGGCTGACCCCAGGTAACTCATCCTCCGATGGTTACCGATCGTGGCCGCATCGCCAAACCTCAGCTCAGCTTTCGGGTCGCCGCCTTGATGTCCGCGCGGAACGCCGAGACCTGGGTGTAGACGCCGGGGTACTCCTTGCGGGCGCAGCCGAGGCCCCAGCTGACAATGCCCACCTGGACCCATTTTCCGCCGCTCTTTCGGGCGAGCGGGCCGCCCGAGTCGCCCTGGCAGGTGTCGACGCCGGTGCTGCCGGCGCAGAGGGTCTCGTTCTGGACGACCTTGACCCCGACCTTTTTGTACGCCTTGGCGCACTGGACGTCGGGGATGGGGGCCACTGTCGCGTACCGGAGGCGTTTTTCCTGTTTGCTGGTGTTCTCGCTGGTCTGGCCCCAGCCGACGACGGTCAGCGGGCCCTTCTCGTCGGTGGCCCGGCCGAGGTCGAGGGTGGGCAGGTCGAGGGCGCGGTCGAGTTTGATCACGGCCCAGTCGTCGCCCTTGGTCTCGTCCTGGAAGCCCTCGGCCCGGATGACCTGGACCGAGCGGGCGGTCCTGGCGTCGGCGGACCTCAGGTCGGTGACGCCGGCGATGACACCGATGGTCTTGTCCTTGCCGGTGCCGGTGACGCAGTGCCCGGCGGTGAGCACGACCCGGGGTGCGGTCAGGACGCCGCCGCAGCCCATCGAGAGGCGCACCATCCAGGGGAACGTGCCGTCGGGTGCGCGGTCGCCGCCGACGACGTCGCGGACCGGCCGGGCCTGGTCCTGCGCGGACGCGGCGAGCTGGCCCACCACTGCGACGGACGCGACGATCCCGAGGACGACCAACGATGCCACTTTCCGGACCATACAGACATTCGACCACTAAAGCAGACAAAGAAGAGGGGTACGCGCCGAGCGCGTACCCCTCTGCCTGAAGTTACCCGGCGGTCAGTACCAGCCGACGCTCTGCGAGTGCGACCACGCACCGCAGGGGGTGTTGTAACGGCCCTCGATGTAGCCGATGCCCCACTTGATCTGGGTGGCCGCGTTGGTCTTCCAGTCGGAGGCGACGGAGGCCATCTTGCTGCCCGGCAGCGCCTGCGGGATGCCGTAGGCACCGGAACCGGTGTTGACGGCCTTCTCGTTCCAGCCGCTTTCTTTCTTCCACAGCTTGTTGAGGCAGGAGAACTCGCTGAGCCCGAAGCCGGCGGACAGGGTCAGGGCACACCCGGTGGCGCGGTTGCCGCTGAACTCGTCGCAGGAGGCCGGCACGTCGACGTCGGGGGTCGTGCTGCCCCCGGAGTCCGACTCGGAGGCGGCAGCGGCCTGCTCGGCGGCTTCCTTCTCCTCGGCTTCCTTCTTCTCGGCCTCAGCCTTCTCGATCGCCTTCGCCTCGACCGTGTGCGCCTTGGCGGCGGCGGCCCGGGCCTCGGTGGCGACCTTGGAGGCCGCGTCACCCTCAGCCTGGCGCTGGTAGGCCCGCGTCGACGCGTGCTGGCTGTGGCGCTCCTTGAGGAGCTGCATCTCGTCGATGGTGTTCGACTGGACGACGAGCTGCGGCAGCGCGTCCTGCTGCTGCGCCTGGACTTCACGGCCTTGACCGAGGTAGACCCCGCCGATGGTGCCCAGCACGAGCAGACCGACAGAGGCCGAACGGATTCCGACCCGGCTCAAGAGCCGATTCACGAAGTGTCCCTTCGTTGGGGGCAACGACGCGGAACGGATCCGCCGGCTTTCCCGCCCGGCGCCATCGCCTTCCGCAAGCATCGACGGCCGCTGCGGACCGCGCCGGCCGGCCCGCTGGACCGGTCGAACGTGGCCCGTGATCGATGTCCGATCGGCCGGGCCCCGCGATTGACGCTCGCCGACCACCATGGCTCACCGTGAAGGCGTTGTGAAATGACTACGCACACCTGTGAAATGAATCACGGTATGTTTAGGAAGTAATCGGGTCAAATCAGCATGATCACTGTCACCCGTACGGTATGCGGTGAGTCACCGTGAGTAATTTAACCCGGACACGCAGTGAGGCGGGGTCCCGGTCGGGACCCCGCCTCCGTGATGACTCAGCGTCAGAGCGGGATCTCCTCCAGCAGATCGGTGACGACCTCGGCGATGGGCGAGCGCTCGGACCTCGTGAGAGTGACATGGGCGAAGATCGGGTGGCCCTTGAGCGCCTCGATCACCGCCGTCACGCCGTCGTGCCGGCCCACCCGCAGGTTGTCGCGCTGGGCCACGTCGTGGGTGAGGACCACCCGCGAGCCCTGGCCGATCCGGGACAGCACGGTCAGCAGCACGTTGCGTTCCAGCGACTGGGCCTCGTCCACGATCACGAACGCGTCGTGCAGGCTCCGGCCGCGGATGTGGGTCAGCGGCAGGACCTCCAGCATCCCGCGGGCCATGACCTCCTCCACGACGTCGGCGTGCGCCACCGCACCGAGGGTGTCGAAGACCGCCTGCGCCCAGGGCGACATCTTCTCCGACTCGCTGCCGGGCAGATAGCCGAGCTCCTGGCCGCCGACCGCGTACAGCGGCCGGAACACGATGACCTTCTTGTGGCGCTGGCGTTCCATCGTCGCCTCGAGACCGGCGCAGAGCGCGAGCGCCGACTTGCCGGTGCCCGCCCGGCCACCCAGCGACACGATCCCGATCGAATCGTCGGTCAGCAGGTCCAGCGCGATCCGCTGCTCCGCCGACCGGCCGCGCAGGCCGAACGCCTCGCGGTCACCGCGTACCAGCTTCACCGTCTTGTCGGGGTTGACCCGGCCCAGGGCCGAGCCGCGGGGCGAGTGGATGATCAGGCCGGTGTGCACGGGCAGCGGCTCGGCCTCCTCCAACTCCAGCTCGTCGCCGTTGTAGAGGCTGCTGACCGCGTCCTCGTCGAGCTGGAGGTCGGCCATGCCGGTCCAGGTCGGGTCGCTGGCCTGGCCGTGCATGTATTCGTCCGCGGTCAGGCCCACCGCCGCTGCCTTCACGCGCAGCGGCATGTCCTTGCTGACCAGCGTGACGTCACGGCCCTCCGCGGCGAGCCCGAGGGCCACCGAGAGGATCCGGGTGTCGTTCGCGTCGTTGCGGAAACCCTGCGGGAGCACGCTCTGATCGGCGTGGTTGAGCTCCACCCGCAGCGTGCCGCCCTCGTCGTTGCAGAGCACCGGCTGATCCAGCCGGCCGTGCTTGATCCGCAGCTCGTCGAGCATCCGCAGCGACTGCCGGGCGAACCAGCCCAGTTCCGGATGGTTGCGTTTGCCCTCGAGTTCGGAGATCACCACGAGCGGCACGATGACCTCGTGATCGGTGAACCGGCGGAAGGCCGCCGGGTCGGACAGCAGGACCGAGGTATCCAGCACAAAGACCCGGCCGGCTGGAGCGGGCTCCGCGTCGGCATGCCGGTCCCGGGACGAACGGCGCCCCGGGGTGGTGCGGCTGGAGTCTTTGGCGGCCGGGGTCTTCTGCAAATCCCCGGCGTCATTACGGCGAGATGTCACAGGCCTGCTCCAGCGGGCGTGCAACCCGGCCGCCCGCGGTCCGCCACGTCCGGCGCCCGGCCCTGACACGGGACCGGGATGCGGGCCCCGTGGCGCACTTCGTCGCAGATCCAGGACAGCCGTACGACCCGGGAAAACCCCGTGTCATGCCAAGAACGCTAGCGGTCAACTTCCAACTCCGGTAGTACCACTGTGTTACCTCGATTACGGGCCGTTCCGACCGGATGCATTGGGCCGAACGGCGGGTACGCTGGGATTCGTGCCTGAGACCTCGCGCCCCGCGCATCCCCTGAGCGTTGCAGAGGCTTTGCGCTTCACCGCCACGCGCGCCCACGAGACAACGTTCTTCTTCGATTTCGACGGCGTTCTCTCGCCCGTCACCGACGATCCCGACGCCTCCCAGGCGGTGCCCTCCGTGCTGGGTGTGCTCGAGCAGCTGGCCACCCGGCTGCAACGGGTGGCGATCGTGTCGGCCCGGCCGGTCAGCTTCCTGCGCTCGCGTTTCGGGTCGCTGGAGCACGTCGACCTCTTCGGGCTCTACGGCCTCGAGGTGTGGCACGACGGCGACGTCGTGACCGAGCCCGCGGCGCTGCCGTGGGTGCCCGCGATGGCCGAGCTCGCCGACCGCGCCCGCGCTGAGCTGCCCGACGACATCCTCATCGAGTACAAGCGACTGTCGGTTGCCCTGCATTACCGCACCGCGCCGCAGCACGCCCAGGAGGTCGAGCGCTGGGGCCACGAGCAGGCCGAACGCATCGGCCTGCGGATCCAGGGCGGCCGCATGGTGATCGAGCTGAAGCCCCCGGTCGATCAGGACAAGGGCATGGTGATCAGCGACGGCGTGCTGCAGGCCGGCTGTGCCTGGTATTTCGGCGACGACATGTCCGACATCAAGGCGTTCGACGCGCTGCGCGCCCGCGAGGCGGTCGACCCCAACTTCTTCGGCGTGGCCGTCGCGGTGGCCAACCCGGAGACCGGCGACGAGGTCTCCAGTGCGGCCGACCTCACGCTGGATTCCCCGGAGGACGTCGCCCGTTTCCTCAGCGACGCGCTGCCCATCCTTGCGAACGGGCGAGGCTGAGCAATTCCTCGAGGTGCTCCGGCGGGTCGTCGCGCCACCAGGCGAGACGCACCGAGATCGGTGGCGCGTGCCGTAAAGCCCGGTAGGCGACTCCCGGGCGGGGGTACTGATTCGCGGTCGCCTCGGCGGTGATGCCGACCGCCTGGCCGGCCGCGATCAGCGTCAGCCACTCGTCGACCGTCGGGGTGTCCCGGATCGCGCGCGGCTGCGCGCCGGCACCGAACAGGTCCAGCGTGGTCGTGCCGGTCCGCTGGTCGATCGCCACCGTGTACCGCGCGAGGTCGTCGACGGTCAGGGTGCGCCGCCGGGCCAGCGCGCTGTCGGTCGCCACCGCGGCGTACCGGGCCTCCAGTCCGATCTCGGCGGTCGCGAACCGCGGGTCGCCGAACGAGTGCCGGATCACCGCGACGTCCGCCGCACCCCCACCGAGCCCGGCTGTCACATCATTGACCTGTACGAACACCAGCGGCAGGCCCGGGTGTGCGGCGGCCCACTGCTTCTGCAGGCGGCGGGTGTGCCGGCCCAGCGCGGCCCAGGAGTATCCGACGCGGATCTCCCGGCGCTCGGCGACGATCCGGGCCAGGTGGCCGACCTCGTCGAGGATCCGGCGGGCCTGCGCCGCCACCTTCACCCCGGCCGGGCTGAGTTCCACGTGCCGGGTCGTGCGCCGCACCAGCCGCACGCCGAGCTCCTTCTCCAGCGCCGCGACCGCCCGGGAGACCGAGGCCTGGGAGACCCCCAGCCGACCCGCGGCGTCGGTGAACGTCCCCGCGTCCACCACCGCCACCAGCGCGCGGAGCTGCCCCAGCCGTACATCCATACGCTGAGCGTATAAGTCCGGCGCCGTGCGTATTTCTCCTCCGCCCGAACCGGGACGAAGCTCGGGACATGAGATCTGAGCGGGTCACCGGCATCGCCACCATGGTCGGCAGCGCGGCCGCCAACCAGGCCGGCGCCGCCGCGGGCGCCCACGCGTTCGCCGCCGTCGGGCCGGCCGGGGTGGTCGCCGTGCGGCAACTGGTCGCCGCCGCGGTGCTGCTGCCGATCGCGCGCCCCGACCCGCGCCGGTTCACCTGGCCGCAGTGGTGGCCGACGCTGCTGCTCGCGGGCGTGTTCGCGGTGATGAACCTGAGCTTGTACACGGCCATCGACCGGATCGGGCTCGGGCTGGCCGTCACGCTGGAAGTGCTCGGGCCGCTCGCCGTGGCGCTGCTCGGATCGCGTACCCGGATCGATCTGCTCTGTGCCGTCGCCGCCGGGACCGGGGTGTACGTCCTCGTGCTGCCGGGGCCGTCCAGCGACTACGCCGGGATCGGGTGCGGGCTGATCGCGGCGAGCTGCTGGGCCGCGTACATCCTGCTCAACCGCGTGATCGGCGCCCGGCTACCGGGTCTGCAGGGGCTGGCGGTGGCGACGACGGTGTCCGCGCTGGGATATCTGCCGGTGGCGGTGACGATGCTGGTCCAGGGCCGGTTCACGACCGCCGCGCTGGGCTGGGCGGCGATCGCCGGGGTGCTCAGCGCCGTCCCGTACGCGGGGGACCTGATCGCCTTGCGCACTGTCCCGCCGCAGGTCTTCGGCATGTTCATGAGCGTGCACCCGGTGCTCGCCGCACTGTCCGGGATGTTGTTCCTCGATCAGGCGCTGCACGGCCACGAGTGGGCCGGCATCGCGATGGTGATCAGCGTGCTCGGCGTCAGCAACCTCAGGCGCCGTAGCGGCGCTGCCGGCTCGCATACGACCGCAGCGCCCGCAGGAAGTCCGTCCGGCGGAAATCCGGCCAGTTCGCGTCGTGGAAGTAGAACTCCGAGTGCGCCGACTGCCACAGCAGGAAGCCCGACAGCCGCTGCTCACCGCTAGTGCGGATGACCAGGTCCGGATCGGGCTGACCACGGGTGTACAGGTGTTCGGCGATGTGCTCGACGTCGAGGATCTCGGCGAGCTCCTCCAGCGAACGACCGGCCGCGGCCTGCTCGTGCAGCAGTGACCGGACCGCGTCGGTGATCTCGCGCCGGCCGCCGTAGCCGACCGCGAGGTTGACCTCGACGCCCACCGTGCGGTCGCGGGTCTTCTCCTGCGCGGCCTTGAGCACGGTCGCGGTGTGCGCGGGCAGCACGTCGAGCGCGCCGACGATGCGCAGCCGCCAGGGGTTGCCCTCCTCGGCCAGCTCGGTCGCCAGATCCTCGATGATCGCGAGGAGCGGGTCGAGCTGCGCCGCCGGGCGCTGCAGGTTGTCGGTGGCCAGCAGATAGAGCGTGACGTGCTTGATGCCGGCCTGGTCGCACCAGCCGAGCAGCTCCTTGATCCGGAGCGCGCCGACCCGGTGACCGTCGTTGGGGTCGACAAAACCCATCTCGCGGGCCCAGCGCCGGTTGCCGTCGCACATGACGCCGACATGCTGGGGCACCGGCTTGCCGACCAGTTTGCCGGCGAGTCGCCGCTCGTACAGGGAGTAGACCAGGGACCGCGCACTCATCGGGACCCAGCCTAACCATCATGCGCGGGGGCTCAACAGGGCGGATGGGGGAAATGGAGCAACTCGGCCGCGATCAGGCCGATCGTCCGATGATCCAGAACCCCGGCACCGAGGCCGAGATCCACCATCCGGTGGAAAACCCGGCCGTCCCGCCGGGCCGCGCGGACCGCCGCGTCGACTACCCGCGACTGACGGCTGAGCAGGGCGACCACCCCGGAATGCCGCAGATGCCGGCCGAGCCGGTCGTGCAGGGCGCGGGAGTAACGCCCGGCGGCGCCGTCGGGTCCGGCCGCCGCGGCTGCCCCGGCCAGGGCACCCGAGAGCACCGCGTAGTAAATGCCCTCCCCGGTGAACGGGTTGATCAACGACAGGGCGTCACCGGCGAGCAGCACCGGGCCGCGCCCCGGCGGCGGGCGCCGGGTGGACAACGGCAGGTGGTGGGCGCGCAGGCCGGCCGGTTCGGCGCCGGGCAGCATCGCGGCGAGGCGTTCCCTCAGGTACGGCCGGCTGAGCGCGGTCCCCTGCAGCACCTCCCCGTACCCGATGTTGGCGGTGCCGTCGCCGAGCGGGAACGACCAGGCATAGGCCGGCCAGCGCCGGCTCGTGGTGCGGATGAGCTGCTCGTCGCCGATCGCCGGGCCGTATCCACGAATCGCGATCGCCAGATGCCCGGGCGGATTCACCGGGTGCCCGAGCGCCCGCCGCACCACCGACCCGGCACCGTCGGCGCCGATCACCACCCGGGCCCGGATCTCCCCGTCCAGGACGACGGCGCCGGGCTCGACCCGCAGCGTGCGTACGGTGTGCCGGAGCAGGGTGGCACCGGCGGCGACCGCGGCGTCGACCAGCCGGGCGTCGAAGATCATCCGGGGGATGGTGTGGGCGGGCCGGGGCAGCGGGCGGGCCACCTCGGTGCCGCGGGGCGCGACCAGCCGCAGCCGCTCGATCGGCGGACTGCCGTCGGCGACACCGGTGACGCCGAGGCTGTCGAGCACGTCGAACGCGTCGGCGGCGATGCCGTCCCCGCAGACCTTGTCACGCGGGAAATCAGCCCGGTCCAGCAGCAGCACGGACGCTCCGGCCCGGCACGCCGCGACCGCCGCCGTCGCCCCGGCCGGCCCCGCACCGACCACCGCGACGTCGTACCGCCGGCCGGCGGTCATGCCGGGCCGCGCTTCATGCCGGGCCGCGCTTCATGCCGGGGCCGGGGCCGCGCTTCATGCCGGGGCCGGGGAAGGGGTGGCCGTCATGCGGACGACGCGCCAGAGGGCGTAGCTGACCACCAGCGATGCTGCCAGCAGCGGGGCGCCGTCGCGGATCAGGCCGTCGGTGCCGAGCAGCAGGTAGCACAGCGGGAGATCGACGATCAGCACCGCGACGGTGACCCAGCCGAGCAGCCGCGGCGCCCAGATCTTGCCGCGCTGCAGGAAGAAGACGGCCGCCAGGACCGCGTAGCTGGCGGCGATCCCGCAGGCGAACCAGAAGACGACGGCCAGCAACCACTGCGGACGCGAGCGCAGCTCACCCACCGACACCAGGGCGGGCACCAGCATCAGCGGGCTGTAGGTGAACGACGCGACCCGGGCGGTGACGGCCCACGCGGCGAGCGGTGGCCGCTTGGGGGCCGCCTCGCGCCACTCCATGCCCTTGCTGGTGACCACGAGTTTGCTGGGATGGCGCACGAGGTGGTCGCGCAGGGCCGGGTGGCGGTAGAGCAGCACGACCACGGTCACACAGAGCGCGGTCAGCGCGACGAAGCCGATGATGCCCGGCAGCGGGGGCAGCCCGGCCCGGGGGATCACCAGGCGCCCGACCGCGAAGATCGTGGTGACGGCCAGGATCAGACCCAGCGGCCGGGACGCGGCCCGGCCGCGACGGACATGCCAGATCAAGATCAACCAGCCGAGGGTACGGAGCAGAGCCCACCCGGTACGGACGGCGAGCCCGAAACCGTGTTCCGGCGCGTAGAAGTAGTTGAGCAGCTCGACACCGGCCGTGGCGGCAGCCGTCGCGCCCAGGAGCCAGGTCAGAGCTTTAATCACCTTCGGGGGTTACCCAGGCCGCGCCCGCCTCGAACCGCATGAGGCGGGCGCGGGGCGTCATGCGGTGCCGAGTCTGGCCTTGAGCGCGTCCAACTCGGACCAGAGCACGGCCGGAAGCTTGTCGCCGAACTTCGCGAACCACTCCTCGACCTGCGGGATCTCCGCTAGCCACTCGTCCCGGCCGACCTCGAGGGCGGCCTCGACGTCGGACCGGTCGAGATCCAGGCCGCTCAGGTCGAGCGCGTCGGCCGTAGGAACGTACCCGATGGGGGTCTCGATGGCCTCTCCCCGGCCGTCCAGGCGCTCGGCGATCCATTTGAGCACCCGGGAATTCTCCCCGAAGCCGGGCCAGAGGAACCGGCCGTCGTCGCCGCGCCGGAACCAGTTGACGTAGAAGATCCTCGGCAGCTTCGCGGGGTCGCCCTTGCCCAGCTCGATCCAGTGGTTGAAGTAGTCACCGGCGTGGTAGCCGATGAACGGCAGCATCGCCATCGGATCACGGCGCACGACGCCGACCTGGCCGGTGGCCGCGGCGGTGGTCTCGGACGAGAGCGTCGCGCCGAAGTAGACGCCGTGCACCCAGTCCCGGGCCTCGGTCACCAGCGGCACGGTGGTCCGGCGCCGGCCGCCGAACAGGATCGCGTCGATGGGTACGCCCCGCGGGTCGTCGTATTCCGGGGCGAGAACCGGGCACTGGCTGATCGGGGTGCAGAACCTGCTGTTCGGATGGCTGGACGGGCCGGGGGAATCCGGGGTCCAGTCCTGCCCGCGCCAGTCGGTGAGGTGTGCGGGTGGTTCGCCCATCCCCTCCCACCACACGTCCCCGTCGTCGGTCAGTGCGACGTTGGTGAACACCGAATTACCCCGGGCGAGCGTACGCATCGCATTGGGGTTGGTGTGATCGTCGGTGCCCGGCGCGACGCCGAACAGGCCGTATTCGGGATTGGTCGCCCACAGCCGGCCGTCCTCGCCGAACCGCATCCAGGCGATGTCGTCGCCGACGGTCTCCACCGTCCAGCCGGGCAGCGTGGGCTGGAGCATGGCCAGGTTGGTCTTGCCGCAGGCGGAGGGGAACGCGCCGGCGAGGTAGCGGACCCGGCCCTCGGGCGAGGTCAGCTTCATGATCAGCATGTGCTCGGCCAGCCAGCCCTCGTCCCGGGCGGCCACGCTGGCGATCCGCAGCGCGAAACACTTCTTGCCGAGCAGCGAGTTGCCGCCGTACCCGGATCCGAACGACCAGATCTCGCGGGTCTCCGGGAAATGCGAGATGTATTTCGTCTCGTTGCACGGCCAGGCGACGTCCTTCTCGCCGTCCGCCAGCGGTGCGCCGACCGAATGCAGGGCGGGCACGAAATCGGCGTCGGCACCCATCGCGTCGAGCACCGGCGTGCCCATCCGGGTCATTATCCGCATCGAGGCGACGACATATTCGCTGTCGGTCAGCTCCACGCCGAACATCGGATTCGGGGCGTCGAGCGGGCCCATGCAGAACGGGACGACGTACATGGTGCGACCGCGCATGCAGCCCGCGTACAGCTCGGTCATCGTCGTTTTCATCTCGGCCGGATCGGTCCAGTTGTTGGTCGGTCCGGCGTCGGCCGGGTCGGCCGAGCAGATGAACGTGCGCTCCTCGACCCGGGCGACGTCCCCGGGGTCGGTGCGCGCCCAGAACGAGTTGGGGCGGCGTTGCGGGTCGAGCCGGACTAGTGATCCGGCGGCCACGAGGGCGTCGGTGAGACGGGTCCATTCGGCGTCGGAACCGTCGCACCAGACGATCCGGTCGGGTGTCGTGCGGGCGGCGGTCTCCTGGACCCACGCCAGCAGTCGGGCGTGGGTGGTCGGGGGTTTCGGCACGGTGAATCCCTTCGTCGCGGGAGTCACGTCAGCCTAGGCCCAATTCATTAGGCGAAACGAGTGGAGAACCGCACAATCTTCGGCCTATTTGCTCATTAACGATTGATCCTTCACTTCCGCGCGCACATTCGCGCAGGGAGCGCTCCCATCCCCGCGACTTTCACAATTTGGACAAATGGGCCTAAGCTAGGCTTTCCTCTCACCCCGCCTCTGGAGGCAGGAATGACGATCCCCGCCGGCGACGCCGACGCGGACACGGACCTGCTGGCCGCCGTACGCGCGGGCGACACCGCGGCGTACGGCGTGCTGTACGAACGGCACCGGGCCGCCACCCGCGCGTACGCGTACGGGCTGGTCAGCGACCCGTCGGACGCCGACGACCTGGTCGCGGAGACGTTCGCCAAGGTCTTCGCCATACTGCGGTCCGGGCGGGGGCCGCTGGCGTCGTTCCGGGCCTACCTGTACACGACGCTGCGGCACGTCCGTTACCACCGGGCCCGGCGCGACCGAAGGATCGAATTCACCGACGACCTGACCCGGTACGACGTCGGCCAGCCGTTCATCGACCCCGCCCTGGACCGGCTCGAACGCACGTACGCCGCCCGGGCCTTCCGCGCCCTGCCCGACCGCTGGCGGGACGTGCTCTGGCGCACCGAGGTGGAGGGCGCCAGCCCGGCCGAGGTGGCCCCGGCGCTGGGCCTGACCCCCAACGCGGTCGCCGTGCTCGCCCACCGCGCCCGGGAAGGGCTGCGCCGCCTGTACCTCCAGCAGCACGTCGCCGTGGCGGTCGCGGACCCCCCGGAGTGCCGCTGGGCCGGCGAACGGATGGGCGGACAGGTGCGCGGACGGCTCGCCCACCGCGACGCCGCCCGCCTCACGACCCACCTGGCATGGTGCGCGGACTGCCGGGCCCGGCTCGCCGAGGTGACTGAGATAAACCAGCGCCATTACCGTCCGCACAAACAACGCAACCCTGGTGGTCCGGCTGATTAAGAGTCGCTCACGAAGACAGCGTCACGTGACTGCTCCCGGTACTCTCGGGAACGTGCCCGCTGCCGCCGTTCTGCCCGCATTGCGGGCGCGCTTCGGGGCACTGGTGCGCGAGATCAGCAAGTTCGGCACGGTCGGCGGCATCGCGTTCGCCATCGACCTCGTGCTCTTCAACGTGCTGCTGCACGCCGGCGCGGAGACCCTGATCGCCAAGACCGGCTCCACCGTCGTCGCCACCTCGGTCGCGTTCGCCGGCAACCGGTTCTGGACCTGGCGTAACCGCGCGCACACCAACATGGCCCGGCAGTACACCGTGTTCTTCCTGCTCAATGCCATCGGGCTGGGCATCGGGCTGGCCTGCCTCGCGATCAGCCACTACGCGCTCGGCGCGATCTGGCCCGAGTTCCAGAGCCCCCTCGCGGACAACATCTCCGGGCAGTTCGTCGGCACCGCGATCGGCACCCTGTTCCGGTTCTGGTCCTACCGCCGCTTCGTCTTCGGTGAGAACCCGGTGCCCGAGCCGGCCCCCGCGGCCGCTCCGGCGCCCCCGGCCCCGCCGGTCGACGAGGCCGCGACGCACGTCACCCACACGACGCCGCCGCGCGCCGTCCCACGAATCTGACAGATACCGGCCCCGGTCCGGCACTCTCCGTTCGTCGTTTCTTCCTTCCCCCCGTAAGGTTGGTCAATGCCTTCAGCTCGCCCGCTGACGGAACGCCTGCGCAGCCTCGCCCCCGAGGCCCTCGCATTCGGCGTTATCGGTGCAGCGAACACCGCTCTCTACATGGCCATCACCTGGGCCCTGCTGCCCATCGGTGCCGTGAAAGCCAGCGTGATCGCCACCGTCGTCACGACCACCCTGGCCTACCTCGCGAACCGGTTCTGGACCTACCGCAACCACACGCGCACCGCCCTGCGCCGCGAGTACACCCTGTTCTTCGGCTTCAACCTCATCGGGATGGTCATCCAGTCCGGCGCGGTCGGCATCGGCAAGTACGGCTTCGGCCTCACCGAGGACAACGACGCCGTCCTGTTCATGGCGGTCACCCTGATCGGCATCGGCATCGCCACGGTCTTCCGGTTCTGGGCCTACCGCACGTTCGTCTTCCTCAAGCCCGCCGTCGACGGCCACGAGACCGCCGTCGCCGAGATGGACGTCGCCGCCGGCCTGGCCGAGCTCAGCGCCGAGGCGGAGGGCCGCTTGGACGAGGAGCTCGCCAAGGTCCTCGGCGACCAGCGCCGCGCTGTCTGAGCGTCACTTCCGCCTCCGGCGGTGCCGGTTCGTCGTCATCGTCGTCCGGCCGCAGCTCGCGGTCGGTCTCGATGAGTTCGTACAGGGTGGTCTGCACCTGCTGCACCCGCGGGACGGACGCCAGCACCACGGACCGCTCACCGATCGAATCGACGGTCAGGGTCCCGCACCTCAGCAACCGGTCCAGCAGCGACTGATGTGCGACGTGGTCATTGACCCGGTTGAGCGGCAGGTCACGCCGCTCCCGGGCCACCACGCCGTCCTGCAGCAGGATCCGCTCGTCGGTGAAGACGTAGTGGGTGGTCCGCCAGACCAGCAGCGGCCACAACCCCCGGGTCACGGCCACGAACAGCGCCGCCCCGCCCACCACGCAGACCCCGATCAGCCCACCGGTCGTCGGCGGCAGCATCACCCACACCATGATCATCACGGCCAGGGTCGCGGCCAGCACCAGCACCGGCCACACCGCGGTCCGGGCGTGCGGATGGAGGTGGAGGACGACCTCCTCCTCATCGGTCAGGACGTCGTCCGGAAAAGCCACCCGATCAGCGTACGTGCAGCACGTCACCCGCGGAGACACGACGCTCGGCACCATCATCGGTACGGATGACAAGCTGCCCGTCCCCGTCGACCGACACCGCCTCGCCGCTCATCTCACCACCGTCCGGCAGCAGCACCCGCACCCGGCGGCCCAGGGTCGAGCAGTCCCGCTCGTAGGCCGCCAGCAGCCCGCACATCTCGGCGTCGCCACCGGCCTCCCGCCAGCCCTGATACCACTGCGCGAGGCCACGCAGCAGCGCCTTCAGCAACGGATCGCGATCGGTGCTCTTCGCGCCGGCGACCAGCAACGACGTGGCGGGCAGCCCGTTCGTCCCGGGAAGCTCCTCGGCCCGGGTGCTGACATTCAGCCCGATCCCCACCACCACCGCGTCCCCGACCACCTCGGCCAGAATGCCGGCGGCCTTACCCATCGACTCGTCGCCGTCCCGCGGCACGAGCAGATCGTTGGGCCACTTCAACGCGACGTCGAGCTCGGTGATCCGCGCGACGGCCTCCCGCAGCGCGACCCCGGCCAGCAACGGCAGCCAGCCCCATGACCGCTGCGGGGCGGCCACCCAGCCTCGCTCGGGGACGGCCACCCCGGGCCGCAACAGCACACTCAACGTCAACCCGGCCCGGGCCGGCGACACCCACTGCCGGTCCCGGCGCCCCCGCGCGGCAAGCTGCTGCTCGGCGACGACAACCAGCCCCTCGGCGGCACCGTCGGAGGCGGCCAGCGAGACATCGGCATTGGTCGATCCGGTCTCCCCCACCACGTCCAGGCGCTGCCACACCCCGCCGGGCACCACGAGCGCCCGCTGCAGAGCACGAGCGGCCAACGGCGGACGGTCAAGATCGGCGTAGGGCGAGGAGGCCATTTGATCAGCTTAGAGCCTGCCCTGCCGACCACGTCCCGGCGTCGCCATGATCGGCCGCCGGTGCCGGGTCAGGTCGGTTCAGCGGCATGCCGGCTCACATAGACCGTGCTGCGAGACTCCCCCTCCAGCCCAGGACGGGGTCGCGGCCTCGGCCGGGGCCGCTCGGTCTCCCCCTCAGCCATCCCTGAAGCCCCCGTCCCCGCCGACTCCATCCCCGCCGCCTGCGGCCCCGCCGACGGCGCTGCGGGGAAGGCCGACATCATCGGTCCCAGCGGCGATTCCATCGGACTCGACCCCGGTGCCATCGGGCCACTGCGCGAGATCATCGGGCTGGACGCCGGTGTCATCGAGCTTGCCTGCAAGGTCATCGGGCTTGTTGGCGACGTCATCGGGCTTGTTGGCGACGTCATCGGGCTTGTTGGCGAGGTCACCGGGCTGGACGCCGGTGTCAGCGAGCTTGCCCGTGCGGTCATCGGGCTTGCAGGCGGCGCAGCCGGCGCTCCCTGCGGCGTCATCTGCCTGCCCTGCGGCGCGGTCTGCCTGCCCGGCGGCGCGGTCTGCCTGCCCGGCGGCGTCGTCTGCCTGCCCGGCGGCGCGGTCTGCCTGCCCGGCGGCGTCGTCTGCCTGCCCGGCGGCGTGGTCTGCCTGCCCGGCGGCGTGGTCTGCCTGCCCGGCGGCATTGTCGTTGGCGCCGTCGGGGTTTCTGGCTGCGTTGTCGGGGTCAGCGTTGCCGGGGTCAGCGCCGAGGTCGGTGCCGGCAGCGTCGACGGCTGCGCGGTCTGTGGCGGGGTGGTCTGTGGCGGGGTGGTCTGCGGCGGGGTGGTCTGCGGCGGGGTGGTCTGCGGAAGCGCGGTCTGTGGGAGAGCCTGGGCGGGCTCGCTGACCGCGGAATGACGCCGGCGCCGCATCAGCCCGGACCGTCGCGTGCGCCGGGCCTCGGCGTCCGGCGCCCAGCTCAGATCCGGCAACACCGCGTCCGGCAGGTCCGGCACCGTCCAGATCGGCCCTTCCGCACTCTCCGCCCGTCCTGCATAGACAGTGTCATCCGGCTGCCATTCCCGTCGCGCGGCGCGCGCCCCTCGATGGCCCTGCGCCCAGGGATCCACCGCGGGCCGGGCGTTCATCGCGTCCCGCGGGTCCGCCTCTGGCCGTACCTCCGGCTCTGCCTTCGGGTGGTCTTCCTCCGGCCCGTCGAACGGCACCGGCTCGGCGGCGTGCGCTCCGGCCCTGGCCACGGGCTGGTCGAACGCGCGGGCCGGGGGGATGGCCAAGGGTGGCCAGGTGAGCGGCCCTTCGCCGGGGTCCACGGCCGGGACCGGTGGCCATTGTGGGACCACCGCGGTCGGTTCCGAGTCGTAGCTGGGGAAGCGGGGCCGGTCCTCGGCGGGCGGGACCTCGGGCAGGCGGGCCACCGGGACCGGCCAGCCGTACCCAGCGTCGGGGTTGGGGGCCCGGTGTTCGCCGGCGGCCGGCTCGTCGCGGTAGTGCGGGCGGACCCACCCCTCGACCCGGTCGCCGTGGCGGAGGTCGGCTCGGTTACGGCGTACCGATGGGGCGGATCGCCGATAGCCGTCCGGGCCGAACGGGTCGACGGCGGGGAAGCTTCCGGAGCCGTCCGGATCCCGGGGACGCTCATGGTCCGCCGGGTCGTCGATCCCGGCCTGTTCCGGTGCGACCGAGGCGCGACGGCGTTTGCTACGGCGGGGCCCCTCGGACAGACTCACCAACCGTACGTCGGTCGGGGCCGCCACCGAGGGCACCGGCAGCTCGTCGCGGGCCGGTTCCTCCACCTCGGATGTCGTCAGTGGCCACCGGGACCGTGACCCACGGGGGCCGGGCACCACAGCACCCTGGTTCCGGTCCTGGGCCGGGATCTCGGGCACCGCGGCACGGCCTTCCGCGGGCAGGCGCCGCACGTTCTCCATCCCGGGGGTACGAGCGGAGCGCCGTCCCTGTCCACGGTTACCGCGGCTGCCCCGGTCATCGCCACGGTCGTCGCCACCCTCGGGGCGCCGGCGCCGGAAACGAGCGGAGTCGTCCGGGACCTGGGCGATTCGCGACGCGGAGGCCGTACCCACGGGAGGGCCGGTCTCGGCGCGCGGAGCCTGACGGGCGCGGGGAGGCTGAGCCGTTCGCGAGGCCGGCCTCGTACGCGAAGCCGGGTCTGACCTGGTCGCGGTGGTCCCCGGCGTCGAGCGGGCGGAGTGGGAGCCGGTGCCTCCTGAACGGGTGGGCCCGAACAGGGCCTTGCGGAAAACGATGAGCGTGGTGATTCCGCCGACGATCAACGCCACGCCGACGGGGGTCATCCATGTCGTCACGGGGGTTGTAACGAATGGTGCAATAGGAACGAAACGCCTGCGTACCGACGATCGACCGGTGTCCGAAGTTATCCACAGCCTGGTCTGCACCACCACGCCCACCTCGATACGATCTCGATCGGCAGCAGGGAGCGATCCCGGTGCGGCGAGTGGAGGCGTGCGACAGTGACGATGCAACAGGACGACATCCACAGTACGGCCGGCAAGCTCGCTGACCTGGCCTTACGCACCGGCGAGGCAGTCCATGCCGGGTCGGCGAGGGCCGTTGAGAAGCAGCATGCGCGGGGCAAGAAGACCGCCCGGGAACGCATCGAGTTGCTGCTCGACGAGGGCTCGTTCGTGGAGCTGGATGGCCTTGCCCGGCACCGGTCGACCGCGTTCGGGCTGGATCGCAACCGGCCGTACGGCGACGGCGTGGTCACCGGCCACGGCACCGTCGACGGGCGGCAGGTCTGCGTCTTCTCGCAGGACTTCACCATCTTCGGCGGGTCGCTCGGCGAGGTCTTCGGCGAGAAGATCGTCAAGGTGCTCGACCTCGCCATGAAGATCGGCTGCCCGGTCATCGGCATCAACGACTCCGGCGGGGCACGGATCCAGGAAGGCGTGGTCGCGCTCGGGCTCTACGCCGACATCTTCTTCCGCAACGTCCGGGCGAGCGGTGTCATCCCGCAGATCTCGCTGATCATGGGCCCGTGCGCCGGCGGTGCCGTCTACTCGCCGGCGATCACCGACTTCACCGTCATGGTCGACCAGACCTCGCACATGTTCATCACCGGTCCCGACGTCATTCGCACGGTCACCGGCGAGGACGTGGGCATGGAGGAGCTCGGCGGCGCCCGCACGCACAACACCCGCAGCGGCAACGCGCACTACCTCGCCAGCGACGAGGAGGACGCCATCGACTACGTGCGAGCGCTCCTCGCGTACCTGCCGAGCAACAACCTCGACGAACCGACCACCTTCGACACCACCGCCGACCTCGACCCGACCGAGTCGGATCTCGCGCTCGACACCCTCATCCCGGACTCCGCCAACCAGCCCTACGACATCCACACCGTCGTCGAGTCGGTGGTGGAAGACTTCCTCGAGGTCCAGCCGCTGTACGCGCAGAACATCGTGGTCGGCTTCGGCCGCGTCGAGGGCCGCCCGGTCGGCATCGTCGCCAACCAGCCCATGCACTTCGCCGGCACCCTCGACATCGCCGCGTCGGAGAAGGCGGCCCGCTTCGTGCGCACCTGCGACGCCTTCAACATCCCGGTCCTCACGTTCGTCGACGTGCCCGGCTTCCTCCCCGGCACCGGCCAGGAGTGGGACGGCATCATCCGGCGAGGAGCCAAACTCATCTACGCGTACGCGGAAGCCACCGTCCCGAAGGTCACCGTGATCACCAGGAAGGCCTACGGCGGCGCCTACGACGTCATGGGCTCCAAGCACCTGGGCGCCGACATGAACTTCGCCTGGCCCACAGCCCAGATCGCCGTCATGGGAGCCCAGGGCGCGGTGAACATCCTCTACCGAGCCGACCTGGCCAACGCCGACGACCCAGCGGCGCTGCGAGCATCCCTGATCCAGGAGTACGAGGACACGCTGGCCAATCCGTACATCGCCGCGGAACGCGGTTACGTGGACGCGGTGATCCCCCCGTCGGAGACCCGGGCCCAGGTCACCAGGGCGCTGCGCATGCTACGAACCAAGCGCGAGACGCTGCCGCCCAAGAAACACGGCAACATCCCCCTCTGACCCCAGCCGCCGTCGCCCGGTCCCGCACCCGCGCCCTCGCGGCGACGTCCTTGGCCACGCGCGGGCGGCTCAGGCCACGGGCCGGCTCAGGCCACGGGCCGGCTCAGGCCACGGGCCGGCTCAGGCCGCGCTTACGGCGGGCAGCCATTGGCCGGCGAGCAGGAAGGCGCCGACCACCAGGGCGACCAGGTCGACGGCGAGGAAGACGCCGACCCAGAAGATCGCGGGGATGTGGGTGAGGCGTGCGAGCTGGTCGGCGTCGGAGTCCGGCATCCGGCCCCGGCCACGCAGTTTCTGCAGCTCGAACACCGGCCGCACGCCGCCGATCAGCAGGAACCACACCCCCACGTACGCGAAGGCAGCCTGGACCTGCGGCTCCGCGTACCAGGAAACCGCCAGCACGATGGCGCCGGTGACCACCAGGGACACCACACCGAAAGCGTTCCGGATGTTGATCAGCATGAGCAGCAGCAGGACCACGGCCAGCCACAACAGCAGCGTGATCCGGTTCCCGCCGAGCAGCCAGGCACCACCCAGACCCACCAGGGACGGCGCGATGTAGCCGCCCAGCAGCGTGAAGATCATCCCCGGTCCGGTCGGTCGCCCCGCCGAGAGCGTGAGCCCCGACGTGTCGAACTCCAGCCGGATGCCACGGAGCTTGCGCCCGGTCAGCAACGCCACCAGGGCATGACCGCCCTCATGCGCAATGGTGACCGCGTTACGGGCAATACGCCACAAAGGCCGGAAAACGACGACGACCAACGCGATCACCGCAGTGATCAGCACCAGCAGTCCCGGCGGGTCGGGCTGGGCGCTCAGCAGCGTGTCCCAGAGGTCAGTCACCGAATCGATCGACACAGCGCGGAAGCGTAGCCGATCACGACACCCTGTGCGCGCTCCAGAGCTGCGGAATCATGAAGCCCAGCCCTTGCAGCAGCCGCCGGAAGAGCGGCAACGACAGCCCGACAACATTGCCGTGGTCCCCCTCGATCCGCTCCACGAACGGCCCACCAAGCCCATCGATGGTGAAAGCGCCGGCAACATACAAAGGCTCTTCCGAGGCAACGTACGCGGAGATCTCCTCATCACTGACGTCAGCAAAATGCACAACGGTGCTGCCGACGCCCTCGACGGAAGCGTTCCCGCCCACATCGATCAGGTGATGCCCGGTGTACAGGGTGCCGGACTTCCCACGCATGTCCTGCCAGCGCCGGGTCGCCTCAGCAGCATCGGCCGGCTTGCCAAGAATCCGCCCGCCGAACGCAAGCACCGAATCACACCCCAGCACCAGGTCGCCGGCCGTCATCTCCGGAGCCACAGCCTTAGCCTTCAACCGAGCAAGCTCCAGACACAACTCAGCGGCGTCGACGGCCTGAACAACAGACTCATCAACGCCGCTGACCTGCACGAACGGATCAAACCCGGCAGCCCGCAGGAGTGCTAGGCGGGCAGGACTGGCGGAAGCAAGCACAAGACGAGGCACGCTTGCACCATTCCACACGCCAGATCAGGACCCCGGCCGGGACCGTGACCGCAGCGCAAAGAACAACCCAGCCCCGCCAAGCAGCACCACCAGCGCAATGCCGCCAACAATCAGCCCGGCATTACTGCTCGAAGACTCAACTTCAGGCAACGCGGCCGACGCCGAGGGCGTTGCCGCATCAGAAGTGGATGCGCTCGTGGCGGGAGCAGAGGAAGGCTCGCCGGCCCCTGGACCACCCTTAAGCGCAGCGACAATATCGATCACGCCGTGGCCATACACCGGATCGACACCCGGGTCACCCTTATCAACGGCGGTCGACTCGAGCCGCTCGACAACCTCGGTCGCCTTCATGTCCGGATACTTACTCCGCAGAAGAGCCGCGGCACCGGCCACGATCGGCGACGACAAGGAGGTTCCCCGGATATCCGACTCGTAGCGCCCGTCCTTTCCAAGGACCGTCATTTCCTCACCCGGCGCTGAAATGTCCATCGCGGCACCGGTGACAGTGACATCAGCAATCGATCCGGACCGGCCGATAGCTCCCACCGCCATGGCATCTGACGAGAATGCCGGCGCGATGATCGCGAAATCACGAGGCCGGTTACCGGCCGCAGCGACCACGACTACGTCTGCTGCAGCAGCTGCGCTGAGCGCCGTGGTAAGAGCGCCCGTCTGCCTGACGCTTAGGGATACGTTAATGACTTTAGCGCCGTGCTTCACTGCGTAGTCAAGGGCGAGTGCGACATCTTTTCCCAGTTTCTCACTATCTGGCGAACGATTATCGATAGAGCCTTTCGCACCCAGCACCCTAATGGGAAGAATTTTTGCTTCGGGCGCGATCCCAAGCGCCCCATCACCGTTCTTGCCATGCGCAGCAATGAGGCCGGCCACTGCGGTTCCGTGGCCACTCTTATCGATCCGGCCATCACCACCCTTCTCAAAGAAGTCGGCTCCCTCCAGAACGCTGCCCGACAGATCCGGGTGATCACTCACACCGCTGTCGATCACCGCGACGGTGACACCCTTACCTGTACTGACCTTCTGCGCCTCGGCCACTTTCAGATACTCCAGGTGCCATTGCTGGTCCCGGATCTCATCGGCATAGGCCGGCCCACCGAAAACAGCGGTGCCGGCACAAGCCAGCACCGCTGCCAGTACAGCAGTGAACTTTCGGGTCACCGGTAATAGCCAATGGCCGGGCCCGGGTCGATCGGCCCGGAGTCAGCGGGTGGCATCAGCACCGGATCGACACCCTCGTCTGTGGCCCACGGATTGTCGGGATCCCAGTGACTGGTTTCCTCGTGCCCGTCCTGCCGTCGTCCCGAGCGCCCCGGCTGACCCATCATCTGCTGCCCTCCGGACCCAGACCGTCCCGGCTGACCCATCGAGTGAGCTCCGGACGCCGAACGCCCCGCCTGTCCAGCCACGCCCTGACGAGCACCACCAGCCTGCCGGCCCGCGCCACCAGCTGAGCCGTGCACTCCGCCAGCACCCGTCCCGGCACGCCCACCAGCTCCGCTTCCGGGCATCGAGCCTTGCTGGCCGATGACACCACCGACCGGATTGACCCGTCCCGCACCGCCAAAGCGCGATCCACCACTTCCAGCGCCCGGAACCTGGCCGATGGCGCCACTGCCGGGAGTCGCGCCGATGACGCCTCCGGAAGGCATGGCCATCCGCGTGGAAACCGTTCCGGGCTTCCCCAGCCCGCCAGTCGGTAGTCCTCCGCCACCCAGCCCAGTGGGAACCAAGCCAGGAGTGACCAGTCCAGGCATGCCTCCGATCGGCGTCCCGGGCAGGGTCCCCGTCGTGGGCAATGGAGTGGGAATGGGCGCGATCGTGGAGGGTGGGTTGAGTACCGGAGTGGGGCTGACACCTCCGAGCACCGGACCGCCAGGCGCCCCACCGATCGGATTCGTGCCCGACGGCGGAACGACCGGGCTGGTGCCGGTAGGCGGCAGGATGGGATTGGCGCCGACTGGAATGTTTGCTGGCGGCGATACCGGCGTCACGTTGGGATTCGCTGGGTTCGCGGTGCGCGTCGGTGTTCCTCCCGAGCCCGCTGTGGGCGGAGGAATTACCGGAGGCACCCCGATACCACCGTTATCCGTGCCGGTCCGCTTAGGTTTGGTGGTCTCGCCCTCACCTATGGCCGGAATGTACGGCGTCGGCGCCTTCAGCGCCGAGTGGTTGTCGACGATGGTGCTGCTCAGGTCGAACATGACCAGCCGTGCCTGACGGTTCAGATCTTCCTGCTGCGCCGCTGATACCGGGGCGACCGGCGCCACGGGAGAAGGCGAGGGCGAAGGGGACGGCGTGGGCGTGGACGAGGGCGACACGGTTGCCGCCTTCGCCTTGGCGTCAGCTGCAGCCTTTTCGTTTGCCCAGGTCAGGTTCAGCTTCTCGTTCGCCTCGTACTGCCGGATCAGCGGTTCGAGCTTGTTCCGGGCGGTCGTCATCGTGACTGCCACCATGGAGAACGCCGCATAGTTGGCATCCGCCGCGTCCCTCGTGCCTTCGAGGTGCGTGATGAGCTCATCGATCCGAGCGATATATGCCGCGGAGGCCTCACTCTTGGAAGGAGGCCAGACGTCCGCCAGGTTGTTCCGGTACGCCGTTACCCGGGAAAGATGTTCGTTGACCAGATCGGAGGTGTAGGTCCACCCTCCGACTACGTCAAAGTGTGGTGATGTGTTCTGGTTTTCCAAGATGGACCACATGTACTTGACATCCACGTCGCCCCAGTTGGTTCCGGCGTAACCGCCACCGCCACCCGCGTCCAACATCAGAGCTGCCCTCCGCCGTCGGTTGCAGGGGTGCCGGCACTGCTGCCAGGAACGTCACTGAGCTCAGACGGCGCGTAGGCGACCTGCTCGAACGCCTTGTCGACGTCCTGCAAGTTCGCATGAGTGAAAGCGTCCGAGCCCTGGTAGGCCTTACCGATCTCACCCGCCGCCAGCGCGGCCTGGGTTGTGCCGGGCGCGAAGTAGTAGGCGTTGTCGAACGTCTGGGTCTGCACTCGGTGGTGCTGCTCCATGAAGCTCACCAGCTCCTTGAAGCGAGGGTCTCCCAGCGGCAGCTGGATCTTCATCGCCGCTTCGACCTTTTGGAAGTGCGGGTCGTAACCCTTCGACACCTCGGAAGCCAGGCCCTTGGCGAAGTCTTCCATCGCCTGGATGTCGGCCTCGATAGCACCGTAGTCGCTGAGCCAAGCTGGCCCGCGGTCCTCCTCAGGTAACACTGGATGCCCTCCCCCGAGCGTCGCAATCTCGTTTGAGGGTAGACGGTCCGGCCTGCAAGTTTCGACCCCGTATCCAGCGTTTGGACAGCTGAGACCGCACCGAGACCGGTCTATCGGGGATGGGGGCTCAGCTGGGCAAGCCCGATTCGCGCCAGGTTGCGGCGGGGTGGGGTGGGCGTCCGGATCTGGTCCACATTGGTGGTGCGGACCCTGACGGACGTGAATCTTTGTTCACAGATAGGCTGGTCAGGGCCACGACCAGGGCAGCCAGCTCTTCTGTCGATGGATTGCCATGCACCACGCTGACCAGGGCTTCCTCGTCCATTGATCAAGCGTACGGTCTTGCGGCCGCTACGCGGTGACACGGAACCCACACTCCGCTGATCGATTCGCTGCCGCTCGACAAGACCGGGTATTTTCTGCGTGATGTCTACTTCCCCTCCGCTCGTAGTCGCTGACCGTTACCGGCTCGTCGCGCCGCTCGGTCAGGGCGGGATGGGTCGTGTCTGGCGGGCGACCGATGTCGTCCTGCACCGTGATGTCGCGATCAAGGAACTTGTTCCTCCTCCCGGCCTGACTCCTGATGAGCGCCAGGAGATGCGGGAGCGGTCGCTTCGCGAGGCCCGCGCGATCGCCCGGCTCAACAATGTCAACGTGGTGCGCGTCTTCGACGTGCTGCGGACGGATGCCGACCCGTGGATCGTCATGGAGTACGTCCCGTCGCGTTCGCTGCAGGACATCCTCGCGCAGGACGGGCCGTTCAACCCGGTCCGCGCGGCGGAGATCGGCCTGGGCGTGCTCGGTGCCCTGCGCGCCGCACATCGCGCCGGCGTCGTGCACCGTGACGTCAAGCCGGGCAACGTGCTGATCGGCGAGGACGGGCGGGTCGTGCTCACCGACTTCGGGCTCGCCACGGTCCCCGGTGACCCCAACGTCACCCGTACGGGGCTGGTGCTGGGCTCCCCCGCGTACATTGCTCCGGAGCGTGCGCGAGACGGCACAGCCGGACCAGGCGCTGATCTTTGGTCGCTCGGCGCGACGTTGTATGCCGCGGTCGAGGGGGCGTCGCCGTTCGCCCGGCCGTCGGCGATCGCGACGCTCGCCGCTCTGGCCACCGAGAATCCTCCGCCGGCCCGGAACGCCGGGGCGCTCAAGCCGGTCCTCAACGGCCTGTTGCGCAAAGATCCCGCGCACCGGATAAACGCCGAGGAGTCCGAGCGGCTGTTGCTGCGCGCCGCGGGCCGCCGTTCGAAGCTGAGTTTCCCGATGAGCCCGACCATGCGCCGCCCCGGCGTCGGTCGCGAGCGTCCGCCGGTTGTCCCGGGCGTGTCGGCGAGCGCACCGGTCGTCCCCGGTCCGCGCCCTCCCGTCACTCCGAGCACCCCTCCGGTCACACCTGGTCGAGGCACCACGTCAGGCCGGGCCTCCGCGCCGCCGCCGAGTCGTTCGCAGGCCACCCCGCCCGCCGACCAGCAGCAGGGCCGCCCGGTCTTCGCGCCGGGTAAGGCCACGGTGGGCCGCACGCCGACGCCGGCAGCGGATCAGCCGACCCGCCTCGATCACCCCAAAACCCCGTTGGACGCGACCCGGGTGGATTCCCCAGCGGTCAAAAATCCGACAGGTACGCCCGCAGCGAAGCGCCCGCCGTCCGACCCCGAGCCCGCACCGGGCCGCGGCTCCCACCTCGACGCGACAATGCGCGGGTCGGGCTCCGCCATGGGTTCGTTCACGGCGGCGGAGGTCGCGGCAGCCCGCAAACGACCAGCAGCCCAGCAGCCCCCGGTCCAGCAGCCCCCGGTCCAGCAGCCCCCGGTCCAGCAGCCCCCGGTCCAGCAGCCCCCGGTCCAGCAGCCCCCGGTCCAGCAGAAGCCGGCGCCGCAGGCACCCAGCAAGCAGAAGTCGGCGCCGCCGGCGCCCGCGCAACAGAAGTCGGCGCCGCAAGCGTCGGTCCAGCAGACGTTGACGCCGCAGGCACCCGCCGAGCGGACGTCGACGCCGCAGGCACCGGCGCAGGCACCGGCGCAGGAGGCAGCGCAGGCACCGGCGCAGGAAGCGGCGCAGAAGGCAGCGCAGGAAGCAGCGGCCTCGGCGCCTGTCGTCCCGGCGTCCGCTGACCCGGAGCCCGCCGCGCCGCCGACGCCCAGGCCCAAGCCCGCCACTCCGGCGGCCTGGCCGAAGGCGAAGACCTCCGCGACCGACGCCAAGCCAACAGCCCCGGCGGACGAGACCCCGGCAGACAAGGCCCAGGCAGACAAGGCCCAGGCGGCTGAGGCCCAGGCGGCTGAGGCCGAGACCGCGGCCCAGAACACTGCAGCCGATCAGATTCCGGCCGAGAAGGCTGCGGAGACAGCGGACGCGGCCGGCGAGCTCGAGGCCGAGGCGGCTGGGTCCCGGTCCGCAGCGGTGAAGGCCGAGACAGCGGACGACGAGCCGCAGGCCACCGCTCCGGCGATCGAGGCCGCGACGCCGGCAGTCGGAACCGCGGAGCCGGCGGTCGAAGTCGAGCTGGCGGTCGATGTCGAGGCGGCGCACACTGCGACCGCGCCGTCGACAACTGGGCCGGCGACAACTGGGCCGGCGACAACTGGGCCGGCGACAACTGGGCCGGCGGAAGCGACGCCGGCGGTGAAGACCGAGACCGCGACGCCGGAGATAGTGGCCGACACCACGGCGACGGAGGCAGCGGCCGAGTCCGTGGCCCCGGCTGTCGGGGCCGAGACCACGACACCGGCGGCGGAAACCGAGGCCGCAGCGCCATTGGCCGGGGCACCGGCGGTGAAGGCCGATGCCACGGCACCGGCGGGCGAGCCCGAGGCGACGACGCCGGCAACGGAGACCGCGACGCCGACGGCTGAGGCTGGGACGGCTGAGGCTGAGACGGCTGGGGACGCAACAAGCAAGACAGCTACGGCTGAGAGTGCGGCGCCGGCAGCGGAGACCGTGTCCGGTGGGGCTGAGAACGTGGCTGAAACCACGGTTCCGGCGGAGTCTGATTCGGCCGACGCCGAGGCTGGGGTCATGGAGGCTGCTGGGAAGGACGGCGACCCCGAACCGGCTGCGGACACCGTCATTGCTCCGGCCAAGGCTAAACGGGGCAAGAGCGGGGGGCAGCCGGAGAGTTCGCGTACCCGGGTTCTGCCGCTCCCTACCAATCGCACCCCGGCGACGGCGACGGCGAACGCTCCGATTTCCGGTGCTCCGATTTCCGGCGCTCCGGTTTCGGGGGCTCCGAACCGGCCGGCGTGGCAGCCGATGACGATGCGGCCTCCCACCGCTGGGCGGCGGGGTGTCACGATTTTTGGTGTCACGCTCACTCAGCGGCAGACCGCCATCGGTGCCGGCATCTTGATCGTGCTGGTGCTGCTGTTGATTCTGGTGGTTCCTCGGCTGTTCGGTGGCGATGACAAGGACCAGGCCACCGGAGCGAATCCGCCCGCGACCAGTGCCGCGAACCCGCCTCAGTCCGCGGGTGGCGCCGCTCCTCAGCAGAGTGTGCAGCCCTCGAAGGCGCCAGCAAGCAGCGCTCCGGCCAGCAGTGCCCCGGCCAGCAGCGCTCCGGCTTCCTCCTCCCCTGCCGCGGCTGGGGAGTTCAAGTTGCCCGCCGGGTGGAAGACGTACAACGGGAACGGGTTCTCCGTGCCGATCCCGAAGGGGTGGTCGGTTTCCGGTTCCAAGTCTGAGATGCAGTTCCGCGGGGACAACCGGTTGCTGCTGATCGCCCAGACCGACCAGCCGAAGCCTGACCTGCGGGCCGACTGGGAGGACCAGGAACGGACCCGGTCCAACGGGACTTACACGAATTATTCTCGGATCGCGATGGACGACGTCGACTACTTCAAGGAGTCGGTCGACTGGGAGTTCCTGTACACCACGCGCAGCGGCAACCCGCAGCATGCGGTGAAGCGCAACGTGCTGATCAGCGACAACAAGGCGTTCAGCATCAACTGGTATGTGACGCCGGAGGACTGGGACGCTTCGCAGGCCGTCCTGCAGAACATCTACAAGGGATTCAAGCCGCAGTAGACCGGGTACTGCCCGGGCATGATCCGCCGACATGACAGCAAGCCCGCGATGGTGTTGTGGCTGGTGGCCGTGGTCGCGCTCTTCGCGGCGGTGGCCGGGCCGGCCGTACTCGTGATCCTGACGGCCGGGGCCGCCGGGCTGATGCTGCAGCGCCGGTCGGCTCAGGGGACCCGCCGCAGCCGCAGCGCTTGAGCGCGGGCGATTGTCGGTCCCTGACGCTAGGCTCGAGGCCGTGCAGAAGGTATTGATCGCCAACCGCGGCGAGATCGCCGTCCGAGTCATCCGGGCCTGCAGGGATGCCGGCCTGGCCAGTGTCGCCGTCTACGCCGACAGCGACCGTGATGCCCCCTCTTCACGTCTCGCCGATGAGGCGTGGGCGCTCGGCGGGGAGACCGCGGCCGATACCTATCTGCGGATCGACAAGGTGCTGGACATCGCTGTGCGCAGCGGGGCCGACGCCGTGCACCCCGGATACGGGTTCCTGAGTGAGAACGCCGAGTTCGCTCAGGCCGTACTGGATGCGGGGTTGACGTGGATCGGTCCTTCGCCGCAGGCGATCCGGGATCTGGGTGACAAGGTCACCGCGCGGCACATCGCGCAGCGGGCCGGGGCTCCCCTGGTTCCCGGCACGGCCGAGCCCGCCGCGGACGCGCAGGAGATCGTGGCGTTCGCCGCGGAGCACGGGCTGCCGGTGGCGATCAAGGCCGCGTTCGGTGGGGGTGGCCGGGGGTTGAAGGTGGCCCGGACGCTGGAGGAGATTCCCGCGCTGTTCGAGTCGGCGACCCGGGAAGCCATCGCCGCGTTCGGCCGGGGTGAGTGCTTCGTGGAGCGTTATCTGGACCGGCCCCGGCACGTCGAGGCTCAGGTTCTCGCGGACACGCACGGCTCGGTGATCGTCGTCGGCACGCGGGACTGCTCGTTGCAGCGGCGGCACCAGAAGCTGGTCGAGGAGGCCCCGGCGCCTTTCCTCACCGTGGAGCAGCGGGAGCGGATCCACGCGAGCGCGAAGGCGATCTGCCGGGAGGCTGGTTATCACGGCGCCGGCACCGTGGAGTATCTCGTCGGGCCGGACGGCACCATCTCGTTCCTCGAGGTCAACACACGTCTGCAGGTCGAGCATCCGGTCAGTGAGGAAACCGCCGGGATCGATCTCGTACGCGAGCAGTTCCGGATCGCGGCCGGCGAGAAGCTGGCGTTCGACGAGGATCCGCAGCCGCGCGGGCATGCCATCGAGTTCCGGATCAACGGTGAGGACGCGGGCCGTAACTTCCTGCCGGCGCCGGGCACCGTCACGGCGCTGACCTGGCCGAGTGGTCCCGGTGTGCGGGTCGATGCGGGGGTCGAGCAGGGCAGTGTGATCGGCGGCAACTTCGATTCCATGCTCGCCAAGATCATCGTTTCGGGGGCGACCCGGGCGGAGGCGCTGGAACGGGCCCGGCGGGTGCTCGACGAGACGGTTATCGAGGGCATGGCGACCGTCTTGCCGTTCCACCGGCTGGTCGTGCGGGATCCGGCGTTCACCGCGGAGCCGTTCACCGTGCACACCCGGTGGATCGAGACCGAGTGGGCCGGCGGTGTCGAGCCGTTCGCCGCCGTCGCGACCCCGACGCCCGAGGTCACCGCCCGGGAGACCGTGGTCGTCGAGGTCGGCGGCAAACGTCTCGAGGTCAGCCTGCCGCAGACGATGTTCTCCGGCGCCCCGAGAGCAGGCGCCCAGAAAGCCGGCGCCGCGAAAAAGCCCCGCCGCACCGGCTCAGGTGCGGCGGCCGCGGCCACGGGTGGTGCCGCGGCGCTGGCCGCACCGATGCAGGGCACCATCGTCAAGGTGGCGGTCGCGGACGGCGACACCGTGGCCAAGGGTGACGTCGTGGTGGTGGTCGAGGCGATGAAGATGGAACAACCGCTGCTCGCGCACCGGGCGGGCACGGTCGCCGGCCTGTCCGTCGAGGCCGGTGCCACCGTCACCGCCGGTGCGACGATCTGCACCATCGAGGAGTGACTCAGCGGAGCCGGGTGATGGTCACCTCGACGTCCTGGCCGGTGGCGCCCGGTCCGGCGTACACGCCCTTCAGCGGGGGCACGTCGCCGTACTCACGGCCGCGCCCGACCACGACGTGGCGTTCGCCGACCGGGATGCCGTTGGTCGGGTCGTTCGCCGTCCAGCGGCCCACCCACCACTCGACCCAGGCGTGGCTCTGGCCGACGACGCTGTCACCGATCGCCGCGGTCGGCGACGGGTGCAGGTAGCCGGAGACATACCGGGCCGGCAGCCCCATCGCGCGCAGCAACCCCACGGTCAGGTGACTGATGTCCTGGCAGACACCTTTGCGCAGCTCCCAGGCGTGCCGGGCGTCGCTCTGCACACCGGTCGAGCCGGGCTGATAGGTCACCTCGCCGCGGACGAACTCACAGACCGCGAGCGCGGCGGCGTGCGGGGTGGCGTGCGCGGCACGGATGTCGGCGGCGATCGCGGTCAGTTCGGCGTTCATCCGGGTACGAGGTGAGCCCACCAGCAGTTCGTACCAGCGGTCGACGCTCTCGGGGCGGGCCAGGTCGTCCCAGGAAGCGCCCTCGCCGGTCTCGATGAGGTCGCCGGGCGGCAGCGTCTCGACCGTGGACGTGGCCGTGACGGTGAGGGCCTCGTGCTGGGCGTGCACGTCGAAGGCGGTGACGACGGTGCCCCAGTAGTCCTCGTACCGGTAGGTCCGCGCGGGTGGCCACACCTCGACCCGGGCGTCCAGGACGGCCTGGTGGGTCTCGTTGCGGGGCCACATCCGGGCCTCGTTGTACGACGACAGGACCGGCCCGGCGTAGTCGAAGCCGCTCTTGTGCTGGATCTTGAGCCGCCAGGAATCCACCAACGGAGAAGTCATGCTGCCCCCTTGACCCAGTTGATGGCTGTCGTCTGGCGGAAGTAGCGGCGCGAGACGGCGTCGTTGACCTGGGAACATGTTCGTTCCAGGCTGGACAGGACGGCGGACAGGTCGCCGATGATCTCGTCCGCGCCGCGGAATTCGAGGTTGGTACGGGCCCGGCCGACGATGCGCTGGGCGTCCGTCGCCACGCCGGCCCGGCCCGGGTCGGGTTCGAGGTCGGCGAGGCAGGACTCCGCGGTGGACAGCGCCGCGAAGACGGACCGGGGGAAGAGGCGGTCCAGGAGGAGGAACTCGGCGGCGTGCCGGTCGTCGAGCGAGCCCCGGTACGTCCTCAGGAACGTCTCCCACGCCCCGCTGGAACGCAGCAGCGTCATCCAGGACGGGATGCTGCCGCCCGCGCGTTCGTGGGTGCGCAGCAGCCGGGCGGTCATGTCGACGCGTTCGATGCTGCGGCCCAGGACCAGGAACAGCCAGCCCTCGTCACGGCTCATCGTGGCGTCGGTGAGGCCCGCCATGACCGCGCAGCGTTCCCGGACCCAGCGGAAGAACGCGTGCACGCCCTGCTGCTCGACCCGGCGGCGGGCGTTGGGCAGCCCGTGCCAGGTGGAGTTGAGGCATTCCCACATCTCCGACGACACCGTCTCGCGGGCGCCCCGGGCGTTCTCGCGGGCCGCGGACAGCGCGCCGACCACCGAGCCGGTGCTGCGCTCGTCGAGACCGAGCAGACCGATCACCCGGGCGGAGGTGAACTGTTCCTCCGCCATGGACTGGCCCATGACCGCGAGCAGCGACCGGCAGGCCTGGTCCTCGTCGGTCCAGGGGTCGGCGAGAATGCGCTGCAGGTGGACGTCGAGGATCCGGGCGGTGTCCTCGGCCCGTTCGACATAGCGGCCGATCCAGTAGAGCGACTCGGCGATCCGGCTGAGCAAAGCGGGCCCCTCCTCTTACTGCTGCTGTTGTTGCTGCTGGGACTCGCCGGCGCCGGCGGCCGGGCCGGGTTCCGGGGTCGCCGCCGGGGGCAGCGGCGCCGCGTCGGCCGGCAGGTGCGGCACCTCGAACGGGGTGGTGTCGTCGTCGTCGGCCAGCACCCAGGTGTCCTTGGAGCCGCCGCCCTGGCTGGAGTTGACGACCAGGGCGCCCTCGGGCAGCGCGACCCGGGTCAGGCCACCGGGCAGCACCCAGATCTTGTCGCCGTCGTTGACCGCGAACGGGCGCAGGTCGACGTGCCGGCCGCGGAGCCGGTTGCCGATCAGTGTGGGCACCATCGACAGTTTCACCTCGCGCTGGGCGATCCAGCCCCGCGGGTCGGCGCTGATCGTCTCGCGGACCGTGGCGAGCTCCTCGTCGGTGGCCTGCGAGCCGATCGTGATGCCCGCGCCGCCGGCCCCGTCGACCGGCTTGATGACCAGCTCGTCGAGGCGCGGCAGCACGTGCTCGAGCACGCCCGGCTCGTCCAGCCGGTACGTGTCGACGTTCGGCAGCACCGGCTCCTCGTTCAGGTAGTAGCGGATGAGGTCCGGCACGTACGTGTAGAGCAGTTTGTCGTCGGCGACGCCGTTGCCGACCGCGTTGGCGATGGTGACCCGGCCGGCCCGGGCCGCGTTGAGCAGCCCGGCGACGCCGATCACCGAGTCGGCCCGGAAGTGCACCGGGTCGAGGAAGTCGTCGTCGATGCGGCGGTAGATGACGTCCACGCGCTGCTCGCCGGCGGTGGTCCGCATGGCCACGTCGTTGCCGACGCAGACCAGGTCACGGCCCTCGACCAGCTCGACGCCCATCTCCCGGGCCAGCAGCGAGTGCTCGAAGTACGCCGAGTTGAAGACGCCGGGGCTGAGCACCACCACGGTCGGCTCGCTGACCCCGACCGGCGCGGCGGCGCGCAGGGCCCGCAGCAGCATCGCCGGGTACGACTCGACCGGCAGGATCCGGGTCGCCGAGAACACCTCGGGGAGCACCTGGGCCATGGCCCGGCGGTTCTCCATCACGTAGCTGACCCCGGACGGGATCCGGACGTTGTCCTCCAGCACCCGGAACGTGCCCTGCTCGTCACGGATCAGGTCGACGCCGGCCACGTGGATGCGTACCCCGTTGGGCGGGTTGATCCCGGCGGCCGCGCGCAGGAAGTGGGCGCTGGTCGCGATGATCCGTCGCGGCACCACGCCGTCGGCCAGCACCTGGCCCGCGCCGTACACGTCGGCCAGGAAAGCTTCCAGGGCGCGGATCCGCTGGGCGACGCCCAGCTCGACCGAGCGCCACTCGGCGGCCGCGATGATCCGCGGCACGATGTCCAGCGGGAACGGCCGCTCGACCCCCTTGAGCGCGAACGTGATGCCCTGGTTGAGGAAGGCACGGGCCAGCACCTCGGCACGGATGCCCAGCTCACCGCTCGACAGCGGCTGCAGCGTGGCATGCAGCGCCGCGTAGCTCTCCCGGGGCAGGCCGTGCTCCGCGAACATCTCGTCCCAGCCGGGGCCGAGGCGGTACTCCTCAAAAAGATCCGCCATGGCCTGACCCTAGGGGTGGCGCATTGCGCACGGGTAACAGAAGTGGCCTCTGGGGCGGGCCGCCGGTACGGGACCTACCGACGGCCCGGGCGCAACACATCCGCCGGACAGGCCGGACCGGCGCCGCTGACCCAGAACACCGGGAACGGGGGACTCGGTGTTCCGGGACTGCTACCAAGGTACGCGCGAGAGTGCCGCACCAGAAGCACGGCGAAGGGTTCACGCGAGTCTTGGGGCACACGGAGCGTGAGTAGGACGTACCGTGTCGGGCATCACCGTCAGCGAGGGCGTGGTGAGGCGCATGCTGGACTCAGCCAATTCTCAGGTGCGCTCGCGAACAATCCCAGGGAACCTGGATCCCGTCCCATACCCAAGAGCTGTCAGGTGGCCGACCCGATGACCGAACTGTTGACCGTCATGGCAACACCGGCATGGGCGTACCTTGCCGTCTTCGGCTTCCTCGCGGTCGACGCCATGATACCGGTCGTCCCGATCCAGGCCATCATGATCACATCGGGCGCGCTCACCGTCTACGGCAATCTCAACCTCCCGCTGGTGATAACGGTCGGCGCGCTCGGCATGTTCACCGGCGACTGCATCGCGTACGTGCTGGGACGCACCGCGGGCCAGGCCGGCGGCCACTGGTTCAGTGACCGGATGACCGCGCTGCGCCGCCGTTTCGTGAGCAAACCGGACGGCCCCGCCGCGGTCAAGGAGCGCTCCAAGACCAAGAAGGCCGCCGAGCGATTCACCCGTGGCCTGCGCAAACCCGGCCCGCTGGTGCTGCTGCTGTGCCGCTTCGTCCCCGGGGGCCGGATGGCGGGCGGCTACCACGCCGGGCGCAGCGGATACCCGATCAAACTCTTCATCCTGTACGACGGGGGCGCCGCGCTCGCCTGGGCGAGCTACGGCGGCCTGGTCGGTCACGTCGGGGGCACCGCGATCACCCAGTCGGCCTGGCGCCTGTTCGCCATCGCGGCCACCGCGGCGATCATCTTCGGTACGGCCGGCTGGATCCTCGCCCTGTTCGGCGGCCGCAAGAACACCGAGGAGAGCGCCGAGGAAGTCCCCGACGCCCCTCCGGTGCCCAGACGGACCTGATCACTGCACGTCGTGCTGCATCAGCTGCCGGGCGGCCTCGGCGATGGAGCCGGACAGCGACGGGTAGATCGTGATCGTGTGGGCCAGCTGGTCCACGGTCAGGTTGTTCTCGATCGCCATCGTGATCGGCAGGATCAGCTCGCTCGCCTTCGGCGCCACCACCACGCCGCCGACGATCTGGCCGGTGGCCGGGCGGCAGAACAGCTTGACGAAACCGTCGCGCAGCCCGGCCATCTTGGCCCGGGCGTTGCCGGTCAGCGGCAGCATCACCTGACGCGCCGGCACCTTGCCCTGGTCGACGTCGTTCTGGGAGACCCCGACGGTGGCCAGTTCCGGGTCGGTGAACACGTTCGCCGACACCGTGCGCAGGCGCAGCGGCGCGACCGCCTCGCCCATCGCGTGCCAGACCGCGATCCGGCCCTGCATCGCCGCGACGCTGGCCAGCGGCAGCACGCCGGTGCAGTCGCCGGCCGCGTACACGCCGGGCACGTTGGTCCGCGACACCCGGTCGACCGTGATGTAGCCGCCCGGGGCGACATCCACGCCGTACTCCCGCAGGCCCAGACCGGCCGTGTTGGGGACCGCGCCGACCGCCATCAGGGCGTGCGAGCCGGTCACCACCCGGCCGTCGGCCAGCGTCACCACGACCTCGGAGCCGGTGTTCACCACGGTCTCGGCGCGGGACTGGTTGAGGATCGTCATGCCCCGGTCGCGGAACACCCGCTCGATGGCCATGGCGGCGTCGGCGTCCTCGTGCGGCATGACCCGCTCACGGCTGGAGACCAGCGTCACCTCCACACCCATCGCGAGGTACGCGCTGGCGAACTCCGCGCCGGTCACGCCGGAGCCGATGACGATGAGGTGTTCGGGCAGCTCGGCGAGGTCGTACACCTGGCGCCAGTCGAGGATGCGCTCGCCGTCCGGGACCGCGGTGGCCAGCACCCGCGGGGTGGCGCCGGTGGCCAGCAGCACGGTGTCGGCGTCGAGTTCGTACATGTCGCCGCCGTGCGGGGTGATCAGCACGCGGTGGGTGTGGCCGAGGGTGTCCTCGCCGAGCATCGCGTGGCCGTGCACCACGTTCACGCCCGACTTGACGAGCTTGGCCTGGATGTCGGCCGACTGGGCCAGGGCGAGGCTCTTGACCCGCTCGTTGACCGCCTTTGCGTCGATCGTCACCGCGTCGAGCCCGGCCGACCGGATCCCGAAACGCTCGTTGTGCCGGTATCCGGTGACCACCTCCGAGCTGGCGATGAACGTCTTCGACGGCACGCAGTCGAACAGCACGCACGCGCCGCCGGGGCCGTCGGCCTCGACGAGGGTCACGTCCGCGTCGAGTTGCGCGGCGACGAGGGCCGCCTCGTACCCACCCGGCCCACCGCCGATGATCACGATCCGGCTCACGAGTTCAAACCTCCACTGCTAGTTCGCTCTTTGCGGCCGGAACAATGCCGACACGCTCACTCCGTATTCTCCCTCACCGCTTCAGCGGGCTATCGTCATCGCCGTGGGTCATTACGCGGCGTACGGCTCGAACCTGGATCCCGCCCGAATGCGTGCTTATTGTCCGCATTCACCGATGGTAGGCGTGGGCTGGGTGGAAGGCTGGCGCCTGACATTCGCCGGCGAGAGCGACATGGGCCGGGAGGGCGCGGTCACCACGATCGTGGAGTCCCCCGGTGACCGGGTCTTCGTCTCGCTCTACGACGTCCACCCCTGGGACGCCGCTCAGCTCGACGAGGTCGAGGGCGTGACCGCGGGGGCGTACCAGAAGGTCACCGTGCGGGTGTCGACCCTGGAAGGCGATCTGAGCGCCTGGGTCTACGTATTCCACGGCTACGAGGGCGGCATGCCGACGGCGTGGTATCTCTCCGAGATCGCCAACGCGGCCGAGAAGGCCGGCGCCCCGGACGACTACGTCCACGGCCTACGCTCCCGGCCCACCCACACCGCCGCGCCCGAGGTCTGACGCCCGGTCGCGCAGGTACAGCTTCTCCGGCACGCTGAGCGTCCGCTCGGCCGCCGCGCTGTACTGCGCCCGGGCCGCGTCCGCCCGGCCGGCCATCTCGAGCAGGTGGGCGCGTACGGCGGTGACCCGATGGTGCTCGTCCGGCGCCGGGTCGCCGAGCTCGGCCAGACCGGCCCCCGGTCCCTCGACCATCGCCAGCGCGACGGTCCGGTTCAGCGTCACCATCGGGCCCGGGGTCAGCGCGGCTAGCAGGTCGTACAGGCGCAGGATCTGTGGCCAGTCGGTGTCCGCGGCGGCCGGCGCCTCGGCGTGCAGTGCCGCGATCGCGGCCTGGACCTGGTAGGGACCGATCACCGCGGTCGCCAGGGTGGCGGTGATCAGCTCCACGCCCTCGGCGATCAAGGCCCGGTCCCATCGGCTCCGGTCCTGCTCGGCCAGGGGTACGAGCCCCCCGTCCGGCCGGGTCCGAGCGGGCCGGCGGGCATCGGTGAGCAGCATCAGCGCGAGCAGCCCGGCGACCTCCCCCTCGACCGGCAGCTGACGGGTCAGGCGGATCGCCTCGGTGGAGAGTTCGACGCGGTGCAGGGCCGGCCCGGAACTCGCCGTGTACCCCTCGTTGAAGATCAGGTAGAGCACGCCGAGCACCTCGTCCAGCCGGCCGGCCGTGGTGAACCGGGCCCCGGCCGCCCGGATCCGCTGCTTGGCCCGGCTGATCCGCTGGCCGACCGTCGGCTCCGGCACCAGCAACGCCCGGGCGATCTCGGCCGTGCTGAGCCCGCCGACCGCCCGCAGCGTCAGCGCGACCTGCGACGACGGGCTCAGGGCCGGATGGCAGCAGAGGAAGAGCAGGCTCAGCGAGTCGTCCACCGACGGGACCGGGCCCGGCTCCGGGAGTGCCGTGGCCACCGTCTCCTCCCGCCGGCGCCGCGCGGTCTCGCTGCGCAGGTCCTCGACCCGCCGGCGGGCGGCCACCGTGATCAGCCAGGCCTTCGGATCGGCCGGCACACCCTCGGCCGGCCATTGTCGCGCCGCGGCGAGCAGCGCCTCCTGGACCGCGTCCTCGCACCGGTCGAAGTCGCCGTAGCGGCGCACCACCGCGCCCAGGACCTGCGGCACCGCCGCGCGCAGCGTCTGCTCGAACCCCGGGACGCTCAGAAGTCCCACCCGCTCATGTCCAGCACCGGGCGCACCTCCACCCCGATGGTGGCCGCGTCCGGCACCTTGGCGGCCCAGGCGAACGCCTCCTGCGCCGAGTCCACGTCGATCAGGTAGAACCCGGCCAGGTGCTCCTTGGCCTCGGCGAACGGGCCGTCCGACACGATCGTCTCACCGTCGCGGACGAACACCCGGCTCGCCAGCGCCGGATCGGCCAGCCCCTCGCTCGCGGCGAGCACCCCGGCCTCCGCCATCTCCGCGCTCAGCGCCCGGTGCCCCTTGCCGAAGTCGAGGCGCTGCTGCCGGCTCAGCGTCTCCCAGACCGCGAGCGACTTCTCGTTCGACTGGATGAGGATCAGGTATTTCATCGGTTTCTCCTCGGCTCGGGGCGGAATCTTCACGGGGTACGTCGAAACCGCGCGACCGGCTTCGACGTACCCACGGAAAGCAACCGGGAGGAGCCCGAGATGGACGTGCAGGAGATCCGCGAGGTCATCGAGAGCCGGGCCGCCGCAATGGCGACCGGGCAGGCCAAGGACATTCTGCGGTATTACGCGGACGAGGCGGTGCAGTTCACGCTCGCCCCACCGCTGCGGCAGCCGGCGAGCGTCCAGGACCCGGAGCCGCTCGAGCACTGGATGGCCACGTTCGAGCGGGCGCCGAGCCGGGAGGTGACCGCGCTCGAGATCACCGCCGGGCCGGACGTGGCGTTCGCGACCAGCATCGTTACGGGCCTCGATCGACCTCACGCCGTGAGCAGCTGCTTGCGGTAGACGTTCGCCTCGAACTTGGGGGTCATACCGACGGACAGATAGAGCCGGGCGGCCCGGGTGGGGTTCGCCATGTCAACGCCCAACCCCACCTCGGTGCGGCCCTTTCCGGCATAGGTCGCGAACGCCCGGCGCAGCAGAGCTTCACCCACACCCCTTCGCCGGTACGCCGGGAGCACTCCCAGCAGCCGCACCCAGCCGATACCGTTGGCGGCACCGAAATCGGAGGATTCCAGCGCACCGGCCCATTCGCCGTCGACGAGGGCCACGAACCACTCGTCGTACGAGACGTGCGCCTCGCCGGCCAGGCGTTCGAGCCACGCCTCGTAGCCCCGGGGCTGGTGGGTGGTGTCCCGGAACGCCTCGAGGACGGTCGCGTGGAAGCGGCGCATCTCGGCCACGTCGTCCGGTCGCACGGTGCGCAGGGTGACGCCCGCGGGCGGTTCCGGCGGGGTGGCCGGCACACCGTCGAGGGACATGGTCATGCGGGCGTGCTGCTTGAAGAACGTGAACCCGTCCTCCGCGAGGATGTCGATCCAGGCCTTCTCGGCCGGGATCGCGGCGGCCTGCACGGCGTACGCGGGCTGCCCGAACTCGGCGGCCCGTTCCAGCGCGCGGGCCTGCAGCACCTCGAGCAGCGGCCGCATCGCCGGCTCCCCCCGCCCGGGCAGGACGAAGACCTCGAGGCGGTCGTGGTCACCGCGGTCGAGGTTGCTGAGGAACCCCCAGCCGGTGATCGCCCCGGCCGGGTCCAGCGTCAGCCAGCAATCCCGGGCCAGGTCGGTGCCCGGCGTGGTCAGGGTCTCGCGGATCTCCTCGGCGGTGAAGTCCGACTCGCCCATGGCGGCGATGTCGCTGGCCCGGGCCAGCGCGAGGAGCTCGGGAAGGTCGTCGAGTGTGGGGCGGCGGGTCGTCCACCCGTCCGGGAGCGCGGTCACCGGACCAGGGTGCCTCATCGGCTGAAACGGTGCGACAGACTTTCCAGCAGCCCGATCAGCTCGATGCGCTCGGTGCGGTTGAGCGCCGCGTAGGCCTGCCCGGCGAGCGAGTCGGCGATGGATTCCGCCCACATGAGACGCCGCACGATCGGCCCGGCCGGCGGGTACGGCGGCTGCCAGCCGAACGCGACCGCCCCGGTCTCGCCCTCGGGGCCGGCGATGATGGCCTGCAGCGGGGTGAGGCCGCTGGCCCGGACCGCGACGACGTGCACGCCGAGGCGGTGTTCCTGCAGCAGGTGCAGCATGACCGCGGCCTGCGCACCGGGATCGGCGTCGGCGACCGGCATGGCCCGCCACGCGACGAACAGCGGCAGCGCGGCGCCGTCCACGGCGGACACCACCCGCTTGGACAGCTCCAGCAGACGGCTGAGCCGGGGGAAGCCGCCGAGCTCGTCGACGCCCCAGCGGCACAGCTCGCGCAGGTGCCACGTGGCCACCTCGAGCGGCGGGGTGGTCTTGGCCGCGGCCTCCCAGCCGTCGGTCACCGCCTCCGGGGCGATGAAGCCGATGGTCGCCGCCACCGTCTCGGGGCGGACGTCGCCGAGCGCCCCGGCCCGCGCGGACACGTGGTAGGCCCACCCGGACAGCCCCAGCACGCGGGCGCGGCGCAGCGTCTGTGGGGACTCGGCGAACGCCCCGACGAGGGACGCGAGTCCCGGCCGGGCGTTGGCGGCCGCCTGTTCGGGAGTCACCGCCCGATTCTGCTCTCCCCGGACGGATCTGGAAAACCGCCGACTAGCTCGGCTCCCCGGCGTCAAGGTCCTCGATGGCCGCCTCCACGTCGCCCACGTGCCGCCGGGCCGCCGACGCGTCGCGTTCGGCGGTGCGTCGATCCAGCTTGCGCCGTGACACCTCGGCCTGCGCCAAGATCCGCTGCCGTTCCAGCTCGGCGAGCCGCTCCTCGATCTCATCGATGGAGTGTCCTGCGTCACGTTCGGCGCTCTCCGCCCGTTCCAGCGCCTTTCGCGTTTTCTCCTCGGCGCGGTGGGCCGTGGCCAGTTCCCGTTCGAGTTCGCGCCGGCGCGCCGCCCGTTCCTTCTCCTGCGCCCGCTGCCGGCGCGACTCGGCCGGCGAAGCCGGAACCTCGGCGTCGGCGGCCGGCTCGGCCGAGGTGACCAGACGCAGGCGGGGGCGCGGCACCTCACCGAAACCGGCGTACGTCGTGGCCTTCACCAGGCGCCCGGAGCGGACCTGCTCGGCGACCTCCGGCTCGGCCATCGCCGCGGTGAGCGTGGACTCCACCTCGGCCATCGGCAGCTTCACCCGCCGCAACGCCGGATCCTCCTCGACCGCCAACCGCTGGGCGGCGGCGACCAGCGCGGACACCACCTGCCGCCGCTGGGTGGACAGCTCGCGCAACTGGTCGCCCCGGAGCCCGCGCTGGGCCTCCCGCAGCGCGGTGGAGAGCTCGACCAGGTCGTCGATCAGCTCCGGGCGGCGCAACGCCAGCAGGTTGACCAGCCAGGCCGCCACCGTCGGTTTGCGCAGCGCGGCGAGGCGCTTGGCGGTGTCCGGGTCGCCGGCCTGCTTCGCGGCGGCCACCGCGGCGGTGCGGCCCGCGACGAAGCCGTCCGGCGGGGATTCGTACAACCGCCGGATCAGCTCGTCGGTGCCGTCCGCCGTCACGCGATGGTGGTGCCGGGGGCGACCTGCGCGTACGTCGTCCCGCCGAGCCGCTCCAGGTGACCGTTCGAGACGCCGGCCCCGGTCTCGGTCAGCAGCGCGTCGTGCAGCGCGAACGCCCGGCCGGGCTTGACCTCCCGGACGAAGCCGATCGCCTCGCTGAGCTTCATCCACGGCGCGTTCAACGGCACGAACAGCGTCTCCACCGCCTCGTCGGGCACGGTGAACGAGTCGCCGGGCGTGTAGATGTTGGTGCTGCCGTCCGAGATCAGGAAGCCCAGGTTCGCCACCCGCGGGATGTCCGGGTGGATGATCGCGTGCTCCCCGCCGTACGCGCGCACGGTGTAACCCGCGGCCTCGAACACGGTGCCGGGCTCCACGGCCGTGACCACGTCGCTGAACGCCGTGAGTTTGTCGAGCACGTCCGGGTGGGCGTACACGCGCAGACCGGGTCGCTGGGCGACGGCGTCGGCGAGCGCGTCCGGGTCCAGGTGGTCGAAGTGCTCATGGGTGATCAGCACCGCGTCGGCACCGGCCAGCGCCGCCCGCTCGCTGAACGCGCCCGGGTCGGCGACCAGCACCCCGGCGCCCTCGACCCGCAGACAGGAATGGGTGTACTTGGTGACGCGCACGTGTGTCCTCCGACTCCGAATCGTGACCGCTTCCCGCAAAGTCTGCCGGAACCGGGACCGGTCCGCCGCACGTCCCAGCGGGCAGACCGAACGGGGATACGGAGGAACCATGCGGGGATCGAGACTTCGGACGACGAGATGGTGGGTCGCGGCGGGCCTGGTGGCGGGGCTGACGCTGGCGGGCTGCAGCGCGGACAACTCGGACATGGCCAGCACCTCGGGCGCGGCGCCGGCCCTGGCCCCGGCCGAGGAGCCCGCCGGGGGCGAACCCGCGGCGGAGGACGCCGATCAGCCGGCGGCGGGCGCCGCGACCAGCACCGAGAAGAAGGAAGCACCCAACCTCGCGGTCGACCAGCGCTCAATCGTCTACACCGGGTCGATCACCGTACGGGTCGACGACGTCAACACCGCCGCCGCCCGGGTGACCGCCATCGTGGCCGGGGCGGGCGGCTTCATCGGCGGCGACAAGCGCAGCAGCAGCGGCGACAAGGGCCCGTCCGACGCCACGCTCACGCTGCGGGTCCCGGCCGACCGGTTCTCGAACGTGGTGGACCAGCTCGCCGGCCTCGGCAAGGAGGAACAGCGCGGGCTCAGCACCGACGACGTCACCGAGGAGACCGTCGACCTGGACGCCCGGATCGCCACCCAGCAGGCCCGGGTGACCAGCGGCCGGGCACTGCTGGCCAAGGCGACCACGCTGGAGAACCTGGTGATGCTCGAGCGCGAGGTCGCCACCCGGGAGTCCGACCTGGCGTCGCTGCAGGCCAAGAAGCGGCGGCTGGCCGACCTCACCTCGCTGTCGACGATCACCGCGGTGCTGATCAAGCCCCGGGAGGTGAATAGCACGGTCGAGGACGACGCCCCGGCCGACTCGAAGTTCGTGGCCGGTCTGAAGGACGGCTGGGACGGCCTGACCACCACGCTCGGCGTGGTCGCCACCGTGCTCGGCTGGCTGCTCCCGTGGCTGGTGCTGGCCGGCGTACCCGTGGCGATCTGGTGGACCCGCCGGCGCCGCCGGCGAGCCGCGACGGTGCTAGAAGGCGCCGGTGACTAGCGCGGCCAGCGCGGTGTGCACCATGACCCGGACGCCGTAGCCGATACAACGCTCGTCCACGTCGAAGTTGGCCTGGTGCAGGTCGTAGCGGACCTCGGAGCCGGGCGTGCCGGTCCCCAACCGGATCATCGCGCCCGGTACGTGCTCGAGGTAGAACGCGAAGTCCTCGCCGCCCATGCTGATCTCGGCCTCGACCACCCGGTCGGCGCCGAGAGCGGCACCGGCCGCGCCCGCGATCACCGCCGACGCCATCCGGTCGTTGATCACCGGCGGGACGCCCCGGGTGTAGGTGACCTCGGCCTCGGCCCCGGTCGCCGCCACCACGTCCCGGATCAGCCGGGTGACCAGCTCGGGGGCCTCGCGCCAGGCGTCCCGGTTGAGGATGCGGACCGTGCCGCGTACCTCGCCCTCGCCGGGGATCGCGTTGAACGCGTTGCCGGCGTGCACCGCGCCCCAGACCATCGAGACGCCGGCCCGGGGGTCGACCCGGCGGTCCAGCAGCGCCGGCACGTCCACGATCACCCGGCCGAGCGCGTGCACCAGGTCGGCGGTGAGGTGCGGGCGGGCGGTGTGCCCACCCGCTCCGGTGAGCCGGACCTTCACGGTGTCGGCGGCCGCGGTGAACGGGCCGGAGCGGACCCCGACCAGGCCGGCCGGCAGCTGCGGGTAACAGTGCAGAGCGTAGATCGCCGCGACGTCCTTGAGCGCGCCCGCCTCGATCACGCCGGGCGCACCGGACGGCACCGCCTCCTCGGCGGGCTGGAAGACCAGGCGGACCCGGCCGGGCAGCTCACCGAGCTCGTTGAGCTGGGCCAGCGCGAGCCCGAGGCCGAGCAGCACGGTGGTGTGCACGTCGTGGCCGCAGGCGTGGGCGACCTTGTCGACGGTCGAGCGGTACGGCACGTCCTTGGTGTCCTGCAGCGGCAGCGCGTCCAGGTCGGCGCGGAACGCGATCACCCGGTCGCCCTCGCCGATGTCGCAGATCAGGCCGTTGCCCTTGGGCAGCAGTTGCGGGGTCAGGCCGACGACGGCCAGCTCCCGGGCGATCAGCGCGGCGGTCTCGAACTCCGAGTACGACGGCTCCGGGTGCGAGTGGATGTGCCGGCGGATCGCCACCAGTTCGGGACCGTGCGCGCTCAGCCAGCGGTCGAGCTGGCCGGGCAGGGGTTCGGCACCGGGGGGCGGGCCCGGGAACGGAGCCGTCTTGGCGCCGTCCGACGCCGTCACTGCACTCGTCACTTTCGGTATCGCTCTCGTCGTCAGGTTCCGGTTCTCTCGTAACCGCTATCCGCACCGCATTCCGCAACCGCGACAGCCTAGACCGCCTGATGGCGCAGATCGTTACGAATACCCGTCCAACGCCGATGCATCGTGATCAGAAGTGCTCGACAGGGTGATAAACGCCCCACACACCACGCAGCGTGTGGCAGACCTCGCCGACGGTCGCCTTGAGCCGGAGCGCCTCGCGCATCGGGGGCAGCACGTTGTCCGTACCCTCCGCGGCCTTCCGCAGGTCGGCGAGGGCCGCCTCGACCGCGGCGGAATCCCGGTTCGCGCGCAGCTCGGCGAGGCGGGCGGCCTGGTCGGAGCCGATGCTCGGGTCGACCCGCAGCGGCTCGTAGTGCTCCTCCTCGTCGGCGACGAACCGGTTCACCCCCACCACGACCCGCTCACCGCCGTCGATCTGCTGCGAGATCCGGTACGCGGACGTCTCGATCTCCTGCTTCTGGAAGCCCTGCTCGATCGCGTCGACCGCCGAACCGTACGAGAACACCCGCTCGATCAAGCCGGTCGCGATGGCCTCCACCTCGTCGGTCATGGCCTCGATGACGTACGAGCCGGCGAACGGGTCCACGGTGTCCACCAGCCCGCTCTCGTACGCGATGACCTGCTGGGTCCGCAGCGCGAGCCGGGCCGCCTTCTCGCTGGGCAGGGCGATCGCCTCGTCGTAGGCGTTGGTGTGCAGCGACTGGGTACCCCCCGCAACCGCGCCGAGCGCCTGCACCGCGACGCGTACCAGATTGACCTCGGGCTGCTGCGCGGTGAGCTGGACCCCCGCGGTCTGGGTGTGGAACCGCAGCATCAGCGACTTGGGATTCTTCGCCCCGAAGTCGTCACGCATGATCCGCGCCCACATCCGCCGGGCGGCCCGGAACTTGGCGATCTCCTCCAGCAGCGTGGTGCGGGCGACGAAGAAGAACGACAACCGGGGCGCGAAGTCGTCGACCGCGAGCCCGGCGGCGATCGCGGCCCGGACGTACTCGATGCCGTTGGCCAGGGTGAACGCGATCTCCTGCGCGGGGGTCGCCCCGGCCTCGGCCATGTGGTAGCCGGAGATGGAGATGGTGTTCCACTTCGGGATCTCCGTGCGGCAGTACGCGAACGTGTCCGCGACCAGCCGCAGCGACGGCTTCGGCGGGAAGATGTAGGTCCCGCGGGCGATGTATTCCTTGAGGATGTCGTTCTGGATCGTGCCCTGCAGCGCCGGCCCGGGCACCCCCTGCTCCTCGGCCACCAGCTGATAGAGCAGCAGCAGCACCGAGCCGGGCGCGTTGATCGTCATCGAGGTGGAGACCTTGTCCAGCGGGATGTCGCGGAACAGCCGGCGCATGTCCTCGATCGAGTCGATGGCCACCCCGACCTTGCCGACCTCACCCTCGGCGATCGGGTCGTCGGAGTCATACCCCATCTGGGTGGGCAGGTCGAACGCGACCGACAGGCCCATGGTCCCGGCCCTGAGCAGCTGGTGGTAGCGGGCGTTGGACTCGGCCGCGGTGCCGAACCCGGCGTACTGCCGCATGGTCCAGGGACGCTTGGTGTACATCGTCGGATAGACACCACGGGTGTACGGGAACTCCCCCGGCCGCCCGAGCTTCTCCTCGACGTCCACGGGAAGATCAGCAGCCGCGTAGACGGCCTTTACCTCGAACCCCGACTCAGCATCCACACCCGGGATACTAGTCAGGAAGATTTCCTCCCCGGCGTCCGAAAAGTAACACCCAGGGCGATGATACGGCTACGTTACGTCGAGATGCTGAGAACAGTCGGCGACCGACTTCCGGAAACCGGGTGGGACCGGGCAAGATAGCGGGGTTGGCCGACCGCCCCCTAGACCCCCCTCGGTGGCATCTCTGTGACTCAGATCCCGACGTGGAGCAGCGGTAGCACCGCTCCGACCAGCAATCGCGCAGCCCCCGGCACCCTCATCGGCGGGCGTTACACCTTGCGTGCCGCGGTCGGTCATGGCGGCATGGGCACCGTCTGGCGTGCCGCCGACACGTTGCTGCGCAGAGACGTGGCCATCAAGGAGGTCATCCTCCCGCCCGGCCTGGCCCCCAGCGACCGCGACTCGATGTACGAACGCACCATGCGTGAGGCCCGCGCCGCCGCCGCCCTGCAGCACCCGGCGGTCGTCCAGGTCTACGACGTCGTCCACGAGAACGGCCGCCCCTGGATCGTCATGGAACTGCTCGAGGCGCGCAGCCTCGCGGACATGGTCATCGAGGACGGCCCGATCAACCCGCGGGTGGTCGCCAAGATCGGCATCGCCCTGCTCGGCGCGCTCGAGGTGGCCCACGCGCACGGTGTCCTGCACCGCGACGTCAAGCCGGCCAACGTCCTGATCTGCACCGACGGCCGCTGCGTGCTCACCGACTTCGGTGTGGCCCGGATGCCCACCGACGTTCAGCTCACCACGCCCGGCATGGTGCTCGGCTCGCCGCACTTCATCTCCCCCGAGCGCGCCATGGGCAGCGACTTCGGCCCGCCGAGCGACCTGTTCTCGCTGGGCGTGACGCTGTTCACCGCGATCGAGGGCCGGCCGCCGTTCGACAAGGGCGACCCGATCGAGACGATGCACGCCGTCGTCGAGGACCCGCCGACCCCGCCGGTGCGCTCCGGCTCGCTCACGCCGGTCCTGATGGGCCTGCTCGAGAAGGACCCGGCCCGCCGCTTCGACGTGCAGACCGCCCGCACGATGCTGCGCCAGCAGCTCGCCGGGCCGCTGGCCAGCAAGGCCCCGCCGCACATGATGACGGACCCGTACTCCGTCGTCCCGGCCCAGCGCCCGCCGGCCGCCGAGACCCAGCCGATCCCGCCGCCGCAGCCCTCCGGGCAGATCGGTGGCCGGGCCATGCTCGCCCCCGGCGAGTCGCTCTCCGGGCACCTGGCCAAGCTCAAGCAGGACGGCAACCAGCGGCCCAACCTGGTGCAGCCGCGCAACGACCAGCCCACCGGGGCGTACCCGCCGCCCCCGCCGATGGCCGGCAACCGCGACGGCGACCGCACCAGCGTCATCCCGGCGGCCTCCGGCGGCCACGGCGACACCACCAGCGTGATCCCGCCCCGGCAGCAGTGGGACGGCAGCCGCGCCGCCCGTGAGCCGTACCAGAGCGGCGCCGGCACGGTCGTCATGAGCCCGACCGCCCGGCGCAAGCAGATGATCGACAAGACCGTCGCCACGGTCCGGGAGGCCTCCGGCAAGGCGGTCACCACGGTCAAGGGCTGGCCGCGCAACACCCAGCTCGCCGCCGCCGGCGGCACCGCACTGGCACTGATCCTCGTGCTCGTCATCGCGTTCTCCGGCGACGACGACCAGGACAAGACCCCGGCCGCCGGCAACGCGCCGCAGGCCTCGGAACCCGCCGCCGCGGGCTTCCCCACGGTCGCCTACAAGGGCCGGGGCACCACCGTCTCGGTGCCCGAGGGCTGGACCAAGAAGTCCGGCGGCAGCTGGGTCGACTACCTCGACCCCGAGGCCCCGGACGGTGACTCGCTGCGCAAGGTCCGGCTCCTGGTAGAGCCGGCCAAGAGCGCACCCACAGCGTTCCTCAAGATCGCTGAGACCGGCCTCAAGAAGAAGGGCTCCAGCTGCCCGAAGCCCTACAAGCAGGTCGACCTCTCCGAACAGGAGATCGGCGGCAAGTCCGGCGCGGTCCTCGAATACACCTGCGACGGCAACCGGCACGGCCTCTGGGGCGCCATCGTCGAGGGCGGCAAGGCGTACTCGTTCTACATGACGAGCACCGAGGACCAGTTCGCCGAGAGCAAGCCCATCTTCGACGAGATGGTCAAGACCTTCACCCTCGACAGCCAGTAGGAACCTGAGCCGTGCTACGAACTGTGCATGGCAACAACTGACGACCTACGCGGGCTCGCCGAGACCTGGCTGGCCGACGACCCCGACCCGACCGGCCGCGACGAGATCCGGGCGCTGCTGGACGGCCTCCCGGAGACCACCGGCGAACTCGCCGACCGGTTCGCCGGCCCGCTCACGTTCGGCACCGCCGGGCTACGCGGGCAACTCCGGGCCGGGCCCAACGGCATGAACCCCGCCGTGGTCACCCGGGCCGCCGCCGGGCTGGTCGCCTGGCTCGCCGCCCAGAACGGCACCGGACCGCTGGTCATCGGCTACGACGCCCGGCACCGGTCCAAGGAGTTCGCCGAGCTGACCGCCCGGATCGCCACCGCGGCCGGACGCGAGGCGCTGGTGCTGCCCCGGCCGCTGCCGACCCCGGTGCTCGCGTACGCGGTGCGCAAGCTGGACGCGGTCGCCGGCGTCATGGTCACCGCCAGCCACAACCCGCCCCAGGACAACGGCTACAAGGTCTACCTGGGCGCCGCGCTCGGCGGACCGGCCGGTGCCGGGGCCCAGATCGTGCCGCCCGCCGACGCCGGCATCGAGACCGCCATCCGGGCCGTCGGGCCCATCGCCGGGGTCCCGCTGGGCGAACCCGGCACGGTCCTCGGCGACGAGATCATCCAGGGGTACGCCCGCAGCGCCGCCGCCGCGTTCGCCGAAGGGCCCCGGGAGCTGACGGTCGCGTACACGCCGTTGCACGGGGTCGGCGCCGAGGTCCTCACCGCCGCGTTCGCCGAAGCCGGCTTCCCCGCCCCCGCCGTGGTCGCCGAGCAGGCCGAGCCGGACCCCGACTTCCCCACCGTCGCGTTCCCCAACCCGGAGGAGAAGGGCGCGATGGACCTGCTCCTCGCGCTCGCCGCGGAAACCGGGGCCGACCTGGCCATCGCCAACGACCCCGACGCCGACCGGTGCGCGATCGCCATCCCGCTCGGCCCGGAAGCCGGCTGGCGGGCCCTGCGCGGTGACGAACTCGGCGTCCTGCTCGCCGACCACCTCATCCGCCGCGGCGTCCCCGGTACGTACGCGACCACGATCGTCTCGTCGAGCCAGCTCGGGGCGATCTGCGCGGCGCGCGGCATCCCGTACGCGGAGACCCTGACCGGCTTCAAATGGATCGTCCGCGCCGCCGAGGAGCTCGCCTACGGTTACGAGGAGGCGCTGGGTTACTGCGTCGCCCCGGACATGGTCCGCGACAAGGACGGCATCACCGCCGCCCTGACCGTGGCGGAACTCGCCGCGGCGCTCAAGGCCGAGGGCTCCTCGATCCGCGAACGCCTCGACGAACTCGACACCGAATTCGGCGTCCACCGCACCGACCAGCTCTCGGTCCGCGTCGCCGACCTCGGCGAGATCACCCGGATGATGGCCCACGTCCGCGCCAACCCCCCGGAAAACCTGCTCGGCGTCCCGGTGACCGCCGTCGAGGACCGCGCCCCGGACGCCGACGTGGTCACCCTGCGCACCGCCCAGGTCCGCGTGGTCATCCGCCCCTCGGGCACCGAGCCCAAGCTCAAGGCCTACCTCGAGGTCGTCGAGCCGCTCGGCACCGGCAAACTGGTCAACGCCCAGTTCCGCTCCGGCGCCGCGATGGCCCAGCTCCGCAAGGAGATAGCCACCGTCCTCGGCGTCTGACGGGCCTCGGCGTCCGACGGGCGCTCAGACGACCTTGGGGGCGCCCAGGGCGGCTCGGATGGCGTTGCCGAGGGTGGCGACCACCAGGGCGACGCTGGGACGGACGATGGAGTCCTCGAGGTTGGCCGTGCCGGAGAAGCCGGCCCCGCTCGCGATCTGCTCGAGGCGTTCGTGGGCGCGGGCCGCGTCCTCCGGGGGCAGGCGCAGGGCCGGCTCCATGCGGATGGCCACCAGCAGGGTGCAGAGCGCCGCGGTGCGCTCGTCCGGCACCTCGTCGGTGATCAGGGCCTCGGCGAGGCGCTTGCGGATCTCCGCCTCGAACGCCGGGTCGGTGGTCGGGTAACGGTGCAGGTGGATCACGCCGCCCATGGTGGTCTCGTCCTCGTCACGGATCACGCCGCGGGCGATGAGGTCCTCGAGCACGTGCTGGCGGAGCCGGTGACGCAGGCGCTGGACCCACTGGGCCGGGGTGTGCGGGTCGTCGGAGGCGGCCTTGGCGAGGATCCGGTCGGCGATCGGGTCACCCGTCGGGGTGGGGTCGTTGACGACCAGGTTGCCGGCGACGTACGCGATCCGTCCGGCGAGCGCGAGGTCGACCAGCACCGCCGCGGCCATGCCGAGGTCAAGTCCGATGCGGGAACCGGTCGCCTTGCCGGTCTGGTCGTCATACGCGAGGAGGAGGAGCTCCTCAGCGAGCGCGATGGAGGTCATGAGGCAAACGATAGTGGCCGGTGTCACCAGGGCAACGCCCGGAGGTCGGGCATCGGTCTAGCTCTTGACAACGTCGAGTGACTCGGGCCATGCCGCCCCCTTGAAGACATTCGCCCAGCTCTCGCTGATATGCCCCATGTCGATGGCCCATCGCCCGCGCTGGGACAGCCAGGCCGCCAGCAGGGTTCCACACGGTCCGAGAGCGAGCAGATACAGCTTGTCAGGATCGGCGGCTTCCAACTCTTCCATCAGACGAGGCAGATCCGCGTACGCGTCCTTGGCCGCCGAATACATGAAGTCGACCGATTTCGCGTTGCCGAACAGGGCCGGCTCCAGATGGAACCGCGACCCCTCCCCGGTGACGATGCGGACGTTCTGCCCGTCCCAGACGTCGCGCCACAGCTGCACCCCGCGCTGACCCAGGTGGGAGAAGTAGATCGGCCGGGACACGTGCGCCGCCCCGTAGTGCACGTCCGGGTTGAGCAACGGTTTCACCTCGGGCCAGATGTCCAGCCAGACCGAGGTCCAGTGCGCGTCCCGGAACGTGTACGGGAACGCCACCAGCAGCCGGTCCGGGTCGTAGCCGTCGAGGCCGAGCACCGCGCGCAGCTCCCCGGCGAGCCCCGCGGACCACGGCTGGAACCGCAGGTTGTACTGCGGGCGGAGCATGATCTTGAGTTCGCCGTCGCCGAACCGGGCCAGGCTCAGCCGGTCCCGGGCGACCCGGCGCATCGTCTCCTCGAAGCCGTACTGGCGGGCCTCGGTGAACTCCCGGATCTCCGCGAACATCGCCGTGGACGCGAACGCCCGGAAGGCCTCGAGGTATTTACGCTGCTCCTTGAGTTCCCACCTGATGTCGTACAGCAGCTCGTTGTTCTTCTTGACCGCCTTGAGCAGGCGAAGGTCCGGGGCCGGGGCGGCGAAGCGTTTCTTGATCAGTCCCCGGGTGCGGCGCCAAACGGACGGGGGGTTCATCCTGCCTCCAGCATGGTGTCGGCCAGTCGTGCGGCGGCGTTGCCGTCGTCGAGGTCGCAGGCCTTGGCGGCGAAAGCTCGGTACCGTTCGGAGTACAGCTCGGCGATCGTGTCGATGTCGCGGACGGCGCCGACCACCTCGGCCGACGTGGACAGCAGCGGCCCGGGCGCCTCCGCCTCGAAGTCGAAGTAGAAACCGCGCAGCTCGTCGCGGTAATGCGCCAGGTCGTAGGTGAAGAACAGGATCGGGCGGCCGGTGTTGGCGAAGTCGAACATCACCGAGGAGTAGTCGGTGATCAGGATGTCGGCGGCGGCGAGCAGGTCGGCCATGTCGGGGTATCCGGAGACGTCGTGGACGAAGCCGTCCCCGTCGCCCGGGATCTCGTCGAGCACGTTCGGGTGCCGGCGGACCAGCAACACGTGGTCGGCCCCGAGCCGGGCCGCGGCGTCCTCGATGTCGAGCTGCAGGGTCATCCGGTAGGCCCCGGCGCTGTGCTCGTCGTCACGCCACGTGGGCGCGTACAGGACGAGTTTGCGACCGGGCGGGAGACCGACGGCGGCCCGGACCCGTTCGGTGATCTCGGCCCGGTCCCGGAACAGGGCGTCGTTGCGCGGGTAACCGATCTCCATCAGCGCGCCGGAGTAGTCGAACGCGCTGCGCAGGATCGGCGAGCTGAACGTGTTGGGCGAGACGAGGAAACTCCAGTTCGGTGTCTCCAGGGCCAGTTTCTCCAGGTAGCGCTTGTCGGTGAAGCGCACGTCGGCGATGTCGAACCCGATCCGTTTGAGCGGGGTGCCGTGCCAGGTCTGCACGACGACCTGACCGTCGCGGCGGCGGAACCACTCGGGGAGGTGCTGGTTGGTGACGATGTAGCGGGCGGTGGCGAGGGATTCGTACCAGCGCTCGCTCCACAGCGGCAGCGGCTCGGCGGTGTGCGGCAGCGGCGCCTGACCGTCCACCGAGACCCACTGGTGCTCCAGGGGCAGGCCGCGGGCGACCAGTTCCTCGTGCACCGCGCGCGGGCTGTCGCTGTACTGCCGGCCGGTGAAGCTGTTGTAGACGACCACGTCGCGCAGGGGCTGTGCCCTCATGGCCGGGTAGTAACGCTCGCGCAGGCGGGCCTGGTGTGCCCGGCCGCGCTCCTCGTCGGGCAACGCGGAGCGGACCCGCAGGACCACCCGTTCGTCGGCGGTCAGGGCTTCGAGGGACACCCGGGGGGCGTCGCCGGCGAGGGGTACGGGCAGTGTGCTCAGGACTCCGGGGGCAGCCGGGAGGGGCTGGACGGGGCCGGCGCCGGCGCGGAACAGGACGTTCCAGGATCCGGCGCGCAGGCGGACGGCGGTGCCGAACGATTCGACCGCGATCGGGTCGACCTCGACGGACCAGGTGTCGCCGTCGACGCGTACCGGGAAGACCTTGGTCTCGCGGGCGTTGGCCGGGCGGAGCACCAGGCAGAAGCCGCCGCTGTCTTCGCCGGGGCCGCTCGCGGCGGGCCCGCTGTCGGCGGGCCCCCTGTCGGCGGATCCGTTGTCGGCGGATCCGTTGTCGGCGGATCCGTTGTCGGCGGGGTTGTGGAGTCGGCCGGTGAAGCGGAAGCGGCGGTCGGCTGAGCTGACGCCGGTCAGCACCGGGCCGGTCGGGATCGCGATCAGGACCGGGTCCCCACCGGGCCCGGGGTGCACGTGGACGGTCCGGGAGCCCAGCACGACCGGGTCCCATCGGCCGTCCACGGCCACCACGCAACTGACCTCCTGGGCACGTTTGTTGCCCACGCCGAGCCGGATCGTCCAGCGATCGGCCGGCTCGCCGATCCGCAGCGGCGGGTAGCCACCCTCCGCACGGCGCAGGTCACCCGCGGGCAGACGGACGGTGAACCGCTCGCCGTCCATCCGTACCGGATAGCGCTTCCAGGGCAGTCCCGGTGCCCGCGAGAGCGTCGCCGTGGTCGGCGCGAGGCCCCGGACCGTGCCCTCCAGGACCACCCCGTCGTCGTCCGCGTGCAGTCCGGTCAGGACCGCCGCCACGTGCTGCACCTTCACCCGCAGCCGGCCGCCGGTGAAATAGGGCACGATCCGCACGTCACCCAGGTGCATGGCGGTCAGCGGCAGCGGGTTGGCCGGCTGCCCCAGCTCCAGCGAGCCCTTGCTCTTACGGCCCAGGCCGACGACCCCGACGACCACGGCCCAGTCGCTGTCGCGCCGGTCCCCTTCCGGGGTACGAAGGGCAAGCGGGTCGATGAGTACCTCGAAGCCGGACCAGTCGTACCCGATGCGGGCCGAGCCGTGGTCCGCGGTGGCGTCCACGCAGCGCCGGTTGACCGCCGGGATCCGCCGGGTGCGATGCCCGCCGCTCTCCTTGAGCCACACCAGTCGCGACGTGCTCCAGCGCCGGGCCGCGGACTGTCCCGGGATGAACGCGTGCCCGCGGATCCGCAGCTTGCCGTCGACCCACTCGACCTCGTGCACCTTCGTCCGCGGGCGCGGGGTGCCGGCCACGAACAGCTCGCGCGGCAGCTGCGGCAACTTCTCGTGGTACAGGTCCATGTCGTGGTATCGGCGCAGGCCACGGCGGGCGATCCGGCGCTGGCGGCGCAGCACCGGCAGCAGCTCGAGGATCTCCGGCAGCATCCTGTTCCGGACCAGCGTCCAGAGCACCCGCTCCACGGCCGGCAGCTCCAGGATCGCTTCCGGGTCGACGGTGTCCAGGTACTCGTTGGTGCGCCGGAGGAACTCGCGCCGGTACTCGTCGTCGACCTTCGGGAGCACCCTCAGGAAGATCATCAGGTCACTCTTGAGCACCGACTCGTCGTACAGCCGCTTGATCTGCAGGTGTCCGGACCGTCCCAGCAGGCGGCTGACGTCCCAGCAGTTCCGCAGGCGGTCGAGGAAAGCCGGCAGCTCCTCGCGGCGCTGGGTGATCGACTTGTCCGGCCCCTCGCGTTCGCGCCAGTAGTAGACCGGCGTCTCCAGCACGTCCACCGCCTCGGCCAGCACGTGCGCGGGCACGGTGACCGGGATGTCCTCGTAGAGCACCCCCTCCGGGAAGCTCAGGTCGTGCTTGTCGAAGAAAGTCCGGCGGAAGACCTTGTTCCAGGCCGTCCGATCGCCCAGCAGGGCGGGCAATTGACTGACATGGGTACGCAGTTTCGTGGTCGCGAACGCCGCCCGGTGCATCGGTGACTGACTCAGTCCCCGGGTGGTCAGCCGCAGCACGTTGGCGCACGCGAAGTCGGAGCCGGTCTTCTCCAGGCTGCCGACCAGCAGCTCCGCCGCGTACGGGGCGAGCACGTCGTCGCTGTCGACGAACATCAGGTACTCGCCGGTGGCCGCCGCGGTGCCGGTGTTGCGGGCCGCGCCGAGTCCCGCGTTCTCCTTGCTGAGCAGCCGGAACCTCGGGTCCTCGGCGGCGAACCGCTCGGCGATCGCGGCGCTGCCGTCGGTCGACCCGTCGTCCACCATGATCACTTCGAGGGCGCCGCGGTACTGCCCGGCCAGCGATCCCAGGCATTCGGCGAGATAGGGCTCGACGTTGTAGATGGGCACGACGACGCTGAGGACCGGACTCGCCATTTCGGCAGGATATGCGCGTCACCGGTGCACCGTGGCGGACATGAGCCCTTCTGACCCCCTTAGGGTGTCAGCCGTGCAGGCGATTATCGCGACCCTCGGTTACGTCCTTTCACCAGATCATCGGGAGGTCCTGATGATCCGGCGGGACACCCGTCCGGATGATATCCACTACGGCTACTACAACGGCCTCGGCGGCAAGCTCGAACCGACCGAGGACGTGGTGTCCGGCCTGCGGCGGGAGATCCGCGAGGAGGCCGGTCTGGAATGCGTCACCGTCGATCTGGCGGGCACGATCTCGTGGCCGGGATTCGGGCGCGGCGGGGAGAACTGGTTCGGTTTCATCTATCGGATCCCGGCGTGGACCGGAACGCCGCTCGAGGGCAACGACGAGGGCAGCCTGCACTGGATGAAGGTCGCCGACGTCCTGACGGGCGAACTCCCGATGTGGGAGTCCGACCGCCATTTCCTGCCGCTCGTCTTCGCCGCGTCGCCGCGGGTCTTCCACGGCGTGATGCCGTTCGCGGCCGGCCGGGCGCTCTCCTGGTCGTACTCCACCGCTTAGAAGCGGGGCATGCCGCCGAACTGACGGTCGCCGGCGTCGCCGAGGCCGGGGACGATGTACTTGTTCTCGTTCAGGCCCTCGTCGATGCTGGCCGTGACCAGGCGCATCGGCAGGCCCGAGGTGCGCAGCCGCTCAACGCCCTCCGGCGCGGCCAGCACGCAGCAGACCGTGACATCGGTGGCACCCCGGTCGACCAGCAGCTGCACGCAGTGCACCAGCGAGCCGCCGGTGGCCAGCATCGGGTCCAGTACCAGCACCGGCAGCCCCGAGAGGTCGCCGGGCAGCGACTCCATGTAGGCGCGCGGCTCGTACGTGGCCTCGTCGCGGGCCAGGCCCACGAAGCCCATCGACGATTCGGGGAGCAGGGCCAGCGCCGAGTCGGCCATGCCGAGCCCGGCGCGCAGCACCGGCACGATCAGCGGCGGGTTGGCCAGCCGGGTGCCCTGGGTGGGCGCCACCGGCGTGGTGATCGGGTACTGCTCGGTGGCGAAGGTGCGAGCGGCCTCATAGACGACCATGGTGGTCAGCTCATGCAGCGCCGCGCGGAAGACACCGGAGTCGGTCTCGGCGTCGCGCATAGCGGTGAGTCGGGTCTGGGCCAGCGGGTGATCAACGACGAGTACGTCCACGGCGATCAACCTACCGGGGTTCTCCAAGATCAATTGCTGGTGGGCTGCGTAGAATCGATTTCATGACTGTGACGCTCGACCTCCGAGCCTCTTTACATGGCCTGCCCGGGGTCGACAAAGTGGGCGTCGAGGCCCGAGCCGCGGCACTGGCGACCCGCTCGGTGAAGACGACCGCCAAGGCCGCCGCCATCGACCTGGCCATCCGGATGGTCGACCTGACCACGCTGGAAGGCGCCGACACCCCCGGCAAGGTCCGCGCGCTGGCCGCCAAGGCGCTGCGCCCCGACCCCGCCGACCCCAGCTGCCCGCACGTCGGCGCGGTCTGCGTCTATCCCGCCATGGTCCCGTACGTCGCCGAGGTGCTGGCCGGTTCCGGCGTGCACCTCGCGAGCGTGGCGACGGCGTTCCCGTCCGGCCAGGCACCGCTCGAGGTCAAGCTCGCCGACACCCGCGACGCGGTGGCCGCCGGCGCCGACGAGATCGACATGGTGATCAGCCGGGGCGCGTTCCTCGCCGGGCGCTACGACCACGTGTTCGAGGAGATCGTCGCCGTCAAGCAGGCCTGCGGCAGCGCGCACCTCAAGGTGATCCTGGAGACCGGCGAGCTCGCGACGTACGACAACGTCCGCCGCGCCTCCTGGCTGGCCATGCACGCCGGCGCCGACTTCATCAAGACCTCCACCGGTAAGGTCCCGGTCGCGGCGACCCTGCCGGTGACCCTGGTGATGCTGGAGGCGGTCCGCGACTTCCGTGCCCTCACCGGGCGCCAGGTCGGGGTCAAGCCGGCCGGTGGCATCAAGACCACCAAGGACGCCATCAAGTACCTGGTGATGATCAATGAGACGGTCGGCGACGACTGGCTCGACCCGGACTGGTTCCGGTTCGGTGCCTCGTCGCTGCTGAACGACCTGCTGATGCAGCGGACCAAGCTCACGACCGGCCACTACGCCGGTCCGGACTACTTCACCCTGGACTGATCACGATGTTCGAGTACGCCCCCGCACCCGAGTCCCGCTCGGTCGTCGACATCGCGTCGTCCTACGGGCTCTTCATCGACGGTTCCTTCGACGCGCCCGCCGCCGGCGGCGTCTTCAAGACCGTGAACCCGGCCACCGAGGAGGTCCTCGCCGAGGTCGCCACCGCCGGTACCGAGGACGTCGACCGGGCCGTCGCCGCCGCCCGGCGCGCGGCCGGGCCCTGGGCCGCGTTGCCCGGCGCCGAACGCGCCAAGTACCTCTTCCGGATCGCCCGGATCATCCAGGAGCGCTCCCGCGAGCTCGCCGTGCTCGAGACCCTCGACAACGGCAAGCCGATCAAGGAGTCCCGCGACGTCGACCTGCCACTGGTCGCCGCGCACTTCTTCTACTACGCGGGCTGGGCCGACAAGCTCGGGTACGCGGGCTTCGGTGCCGAGCCCCGTCCGCTCGGCGTGGCCGCCCAGGTCATCCCGTGGAACTTCCCGCTGATGATGCTCGCGTGGAAGATCGCCCCGGCGCTGGCCACCGGCAACACGGTCGTGCTCAAGCCGGCCGAGACCACCCCGCTGTCGGCGCTGTTCTTCGCCGACATCTGCCGCCAGGCCGAGCTGCCCCCGGGCGTCGTCAACATCATCACCGGCGCCGGTGACACCGGCCGCTACCTGGTCGAACACCCCGGCGTCGACAAGGTCGCGTTCACCGGTTCCACCGAGGTCGGCCGGCAGATCGCCCGCGCGGTCGCCGGCACCGGCAAGCGGCTCAGCCTCGAGCTCGGCGGCAAGGGCGCCAACATCGTGTTCGACGACGCACCGATCGACCAGGCCGTCGAGGGCATCGTCAACGGCATCTTCTTCAACCAGGGGCACGTCTGCTGCGCCGGCTCCCGCCTGCTCGTCCAGGAGTCCGTCGCCGACGAGGTCCTCACCGCGCTGAAGCGGCGGATGGCGACACTGCGCGTCGGCGACCCGCTCGACAAGAACACCGACATCGGCGCGATCAACTCGTTCGACCAGCTCGAACGCATCCGGGCCCTCTCCGACGCCGGTGCGGCGGAAGGCGCGGAACGCTGGTCGCCGCCGTGCGAGCTGCCGTCCCAGGGCTTCTGGTTCGCCCCGACGATCTTCACCGGGGTGACCCAGGCGCACCGGGTGGCGCGCGAGGAGATCTTCGGGCCGGTCTTGTCGGTGCTCACGTTCCGTACCCCGGCGGAGGCCGTCGAGAAGGCCAACAACACGCCGTACGGCCTGTCCGCGGGTATCTGGAGCGACAAGGGTTCGCGCATCCTGGCCGTGGCTGACAAGCTGCGTGCCGGTGTCGTCTGGGCCAACACGTTCAACAAGTTCGACCCGGCCTCGCCCTTCGGCGGCTACAAGGAGTCGGGATACGGCCGTGAAGGCGGCCGCCACGGCCTGGAGGCGTACCTTGCCTGATTTCGCAGTCACCCGTCTAGCGGTCCGCAAGACCTACAAGTTGTTCATCGGCGGGGCCTTCCCCCGCAGCGAGTCAGGACGGGTCTATCTCGTGGACGGTGACAACGTCGCCCTCGCCTCCCGTAAGGACGCACGGGACGCCGTCGTCGCGGCCCGGGCCGCCCAGCCGAAATGGGCCGGAGCCACCGCCTACAACCGCGGCCAGGTGCTGTATCGCGTCGCCGAGATGATCGAGGCCCGCCGCGACGAGTTCATCGCCCGCGGGGTCACCGCCGGCGAGCTGGACGCCGCGGTGGACCGCTGGGTCTGGTACGCGGGCTGGGCCGACAAGATCGCCCAGGTGACCGGCGGCGCGAACCCGGTGGCCGGGCCGTTCTTCAACATCTCCGCCCCCGAACCCACCGGCGTGGTCGCCGTCGTCGCCCCCGCCTCGTTCCTCGGGCTGGTCAGCGTCATCGCCCCGGCGATCGTCACGGGCAACACGGTCGTCGTGCTCGCCGTCGCCCCGCAGGCCGCCATCACGCTCGCCGAGGTGCTCGCCACCTCGGACGTACCCGGCGGGGTGGTGAACATTCTCACCGGCGACCCGGCCGAGACCGCGCCCTGGCTCGCCTCGCACGACGACGTCAACGCCGTCGACCTCACCGGTGTCACCGACGAACAGCAGGCCACCGAGCTGGAGCGGGCCGCCGCCGGCAGCCTGAAGCGGGTGATCCGGCCATCGGCGGACGGCACCGGATTCACCGGCGACCCCGGCCTGAAGCCGATGACAGCTCTGCTGGAGACCAAGACCGTCTGGCACCCCAAGGGTTTCTGAGCGTTTCCGGGGGTTGATTCCGACCGCGGTCGGGCAGTTCCCAGGAGCGACCACTAAGGTGTGTGCCCAGACTCACCCGTCCGAACAGCTCGCGTGAACCAACCCGGAGGTCAGCGTGGCCAGCCAGTCGCCCGAAGAGGCCACTACGGTTAATGAGGAGACGACGGCCACGACCGGCGCCTCCGGCCGTGAGCTGTGGGACGAGGCCCGGATCCAGCCGGTGGAGATCGCGATGCCCGGCGGTGTCGGCCTGACCCTGCGGGCCTACCGCAGGGCCTCCGAGGTCACCGCCACCGAGGTCACGGTGGACGAGGACGACCCGTTCGAGGCACGTGAGCGGGCCCGTGAGGCCCGTGAGGCGATCGAGGAAGGCGCGATCGTCGACGACGAGTTCGCCGCCCTGGTCACCGAGGGCGAGCCGGTCAAGGACGGCAAGCCCGGCACCCTGCGCGACGAGAACGGCGACCTGGTCGAGGAACCCGACCCCGAGGACTTCAAGGACGACGAGCCGGCCGAGGCGGTCGCCCAGGCGGAGGACGAGGAAGTACCCGTCTTCCTGAGCCACCGCGGCAAACTGCTGGTCTTCAAGACCCCCGAGTCGCTGGTCTCCTTCATTCAATCGGGTGCACCGCACGACCTCGCACAGCTCGACACCTGGGCGACCGTCGCCGAGCGGGTACAGTCGTCCGACATCGACCCGTCGCAGGACGACCGCTACGAGCTCGACCTCGTGGTGGAGAACCTGCGCGGCGGCCACGACACGTGGGACCTGCCGCTCCTGATCGCGGCGGGCGAGGTGGCCCGAGACCTGGGTCACGCACTGCGCCTGAAGCCGGTCATCCTGGCGCTGGCCGCCGGTTCACCGCTCGACGACCTGGACGAGTCCCTGCGGTCGGCAGAGAGTGGCGGAATGGGCGGTTTCTTCGGGCGGCGCAAGCTCCGTAAAATCGGGGCACAGCAGGCGAGTCTGGGTTGGCGTTCGGTAATCGGCAAGATCTCTGCTGCCGTGGACTGGCGCGACTGACCCTGGACCAGGGACCATCAGTCCTTGGCCGAAAACAGCAGTCCCGGGGAGGAGGACGACGCCGTGGCGCTCGTGCGCGTGTTCTGCGGTCTCGCGTCGGCAGATGAGAAGGTGCGTTCGGCCTCGGCCGGAGCCGCACTGACCATCGCCGTGGTGGACGACGCGGGCCGGCTGCTCGGAGTCCACGAGATCAGCGACGACCCGTCGGGCTATGCCCAGCTGGGAACGCTGCTCGTGGAACGGACGAGTGGATTCGCCGAGGCCGCTGTGGCAGCGGACAGCGACGACCACATGGTCACCTCGCTGCTCACCGCCGCCGGGCGTCCCCTCATCGTCGCCGACGACGACTCCGTGGACGACTTCGCGGAGCGCTTCTCCGACGACACCTCCCCGGACGAGATGAACGCACCGCCGGCCGCCCGCCGCGCCGTGGGCCTGGCCCGGGCGCTGCAGGCCGGTGCGATCGCCGCCGTCGCCATCCCCGCCCCGCGCGAGCTGGTGACCTACAAGCCCGTGCTCGCCGCCCACGTGGCGATGCTCAACGGCCGGCACGCCGCCTCGATCGCCCTGCGCGAGGTGCTGCGTGAGCTGTATCCGGCGGCGCTCCGGGCGTACCCGGACCCGGCCCACCCGCTGGCGCTGGCCGTCCTCGACGCCCTGCCCGAGCCGGGCCGGCTGACCTCCAACGGCGGCACCACCGAGCAGGTCGCTGAAAGCGTCGCCCGCGAGCTGACACGGGCCGGCGCCGGCACCGAGGACCAGGTCGTCTCCGCCGTCACCGCGCTGCTGGTGGCCATCAACGAGTCGCCCCGCCGCGGTGGCGTCAACAAGTCCCTCGCCCCCGCCGCGGCCGACACCGTCCGCCACGCGATCGGCGCGGTCAAAGCCTGCGACGCGGCCTGCGAAGCCCTCGTCGGCACGCTCGCCGCCCGCTCGGGCACCGCGAGCCCCGGCCGCCGTCAGGCCGGCTCCCGCCGCGCCGTCGAGCCCGCCGCCGCCGCGGGTCTGGCCGCCATCCGCCCCAGCGACACCAGCAGCCGCATCGGCGCCCTGAGCCGCCGCAACCGCCCCGACCCCGCGGTCGCCGGCAACGGCCTGGTCACGCCGCACCCGCTGACCAGCCCACCGAGCGCCCCCAGCCCGTCGATGCCGCCGCCGCTCGCCCCGCGCCCGGTCACCGGTTCGCCCCGCCCGGTCACCAGCCCGCCGATGGCCCCGGCCGCCGGTCTGCCCACCCGGACCACGGGCCCCAGCAGCCGTCCCGTCTCGGTGCCGCCGCCCCCGCCGGGCATGACACCGATCACCCCGGGCACCCGCCCCAACTCGGTGCCCCCGGCCGACTCCGGCCAGCCGTTCCGCCCCACCCTCACCAACGCGGCCATGAGCAGCGCCCGGGCGGAACGTCAGCGCACGGTCATCCCGCCGCGGCCCAACACCCGCAACGGCTCGGCCCCCGCCGCCAACGGCGCCACGGACTTCTCCCTGCCGATGCCGACCCAGCGCGCGACCACCCCCGACCTCCCCGAGCCCGGCTCCCGCGCCAACTGGCCGCTGCTCAACCCGGGCGAGGACCCGCTCGCCCCGAGCGCGGTCAGCAGCCCGCCCGCCGACGGCCGGGTCAGGCCCCCGTGGCAGGACATGCCCAAGGAGCCCCCGTCGCTGCGCCTCGTCGACGGCCTCAACGCCCTCAACGGCCTCGCGAACACCCCGCCCGACGTCACCGCGGTCTCTGACCCGCCGTCCCTGCGCCTGGTCGACGACCGCCGCAACGGTGGCCGGGCCGCCCGCCGGGCCCCCGCCCTCACCGCACTGGACCGCAGCACCACCCCGCCGGTCCCCGCGGAAGGCGACGGCGACCTGCTCATCTTCGCCGCGGCCCGGTCAGCCTGGTTCACCGGCCACACCGACGAGGACACCCCGCAGTCGGCCCTCGACTGGGCCAGCCCCATGGACACCGGCTGGCGAGCGGCCGAGAAGGCCTCCGCCCCGGAGATCTCCGCCTCGACCAACGCCGGCCTGCCCAAGCGGGTCCCCCAGGCCAACCTGGTCCCCGGCTCCCCGCTGCGCGAAGAACGCCCCAGCCGCATCGTCCGCGACGCGGCCAGCATCGCCGCCCACACCACGGGCTACTTCCGGGGCTGGCGCCGAGGCCAGGAAATCGGCGGCTACGCCATCGGCGGCCGGCCCGGTCGCGAAGCAGCCGGCGGCTGGGACTTCAGCCGAGAGGGCCAGCCCGAGGACGACTTCCGCAACGCGGGCTACCCCAGCCGCTGATATCAGCCCCACCACACTGCCGGCCCACGCTCGTACGTGGGCCGGCAGTCTGCGTTACATCAGCTCGTCGGCAGCCCGCAGGGTGTCCGCGGCCCGCACCCGCTCCTGCGGCGTCAGAGCCACAGACCGGGCTTCACCTAGTACCGATGCCGCCTTGGCTGGATCATCCATCCCCAGGGCGATCTCAGCCCGATAGACCAACGCCTCAACCAGGGTCACCGCATCAGCCTCCACGCCGGCCCCCACTCGGCTTTCCGGCGCGGCGGTCTCGTCGCGGGAAGCGAGCGCCCGCCGCAGGGCGCCGTCCAGAATTTTGGCGGCCTGACCCAAATCCCCCCGACTGTCCCCCTGAACAATCGCATTCTCCAACGCCAGCCCCAGCCGCCCCGCGACGCCCGCTGCCGCCGTCCCGGCAGCTTCGACCTTCTCCGTGACCGGCCCCGACGATCCAGGCACAGCAACTCCGCCCGCTCCGGCAGGCCCGCCCAGCTCTTCAGACCCGTGTGGGGCGAGGTCAGCCGCCGAAGGGTCAGATGAGTTGATGTCGGTCATGACGAGGCCAGAGGGGGTGAGCTCAGCCGAGGTGAGGACGTGATCGGCCGAGGCGGGATCGGTCCCAGCGGAGCCTGACGAGGTGAGATCAGTCGCGGATGACGTCAGCCCGGCAGACCCAGACCGGGCCGGCTCAGAGTCGGCGGGCGCAGAGCCGCCCGAGCCAGAGCGGCCCGGGCCAGAGCCGGCGGCCTCAACGCGGGCGGTCTTGGAGCGGGCCGGGTCAGAGCGAGCGGACTCAGAGCCAGCCAACCCAGAGCTAGCGGTCCCCGAACGGCCCGGCTCAGAGCGGGCGGACTCAGAGCCAGTCGATCCAGCGCTAGCGGTCTCCGAACGGCCCGGCTCAGAGCGGGCGGTCCCCGAACGGCCCGGCTCAGAGCGGGCGATCTTGGAGCGGGCTGGGCCAGAGTGAGCGGATTCAGAGCCGGCCGACCCAGAGCCGACGGGATCAGCCTAGGCGGGATCAGCCTGGGCGGGGGCTGGGGCCGCTGTGATGCGGATCCAGTTTCCACCGGGGTCGATCACGCTGAAGCCCGTGACGCCGTTCATGTTCTTCTTGGGGCGGGGTCGGGTCATCCGGGGAAGCCGCTGATCGGCACCCGGCCGTACCGGGAGCGTAGGCCCTCTGCGAAAAGCCTCGTGCAGGCCTGCGACGTCCGGGGACAGGACCAGGCAGGTACCGTACGACTGTTCCGGGTCGCAGTCTGGCATGCCGAAGAAGTGGAGGTTGAGGTCTTCTCGGCGCATTGCCACGTAGGGGTTGGGCTTGGTCTGACGATAGGTGGTGACGAAGCCTAGCGCCTGGTAGAAGTCTGCGGTTTCGTCGATGTCGGCGCAGGGCAAGAGCGGGACGGTCACCTCGTGAGCCATGCCGCCACTCTAGGAAATGGGCATGCAAAAGTCCCGCTCTGGTGAACAGAGCGGGACTTCGACAAGCTGTCAGGCGGGCGCTACCGCTCGCGTGCGTCGCATGGTCAGGACGTACTCGACCAGGGAGATCAAGACGTTCTTCGTCGACTCACGGTTGCGGGCGTCGCAGCTCACGACCGGGACGTCGGACGAGATCGCCAGTGCGTCCCGTACGTCCTGGGCATTGTGATACTGCATGCCGTCGAAGCAGTTTATGGCGACCAGGTACGGCAGCCTGCGGTGCTCGAAGAAGTCGATCGCGGCGAAGCAGTCGGCGAGCCGACGTGTGTCCACCATGACGACCGCACCGATGGCACCGCGTACCAGCTCGTCCCACATGAACCAGAAACGTGTCTGGCCCGGTGTTCCGAACAGGTACAGGATCAAGTCCCGGTCGATGCTGATGCGGCCGAAGTCCATGGCAACAGTGGTTGTCGTCCTACCCGGCACCTGCCGGTTGTCGTCGACGCCCACACCAGCTGAGGTCATGATGGCCTCAGTGGTCAGCGGGGTGATTTCCGAGACGGACCCCACCAACGTCGTTTTACCGACGCCGAACCCACCGGCGATAACAATCTTCGCCGATGTCACGCGCCCGGCCGTTGGCCGGCGCGACATGTCAGAGCCTGCGAAGTCCACTCAGCACCCTTTCCAGCAGTTCCGTACCCACCGCGTCGGTTTCATCTTCCAGCGATGTCGGCTCGTAGACCGCCACCAAGCCGTCGTGGGCCATGTCGGCGACGATCACTCGAGTCACCCCGAGCGGTAGTTGCATGCGTGCGGCGATCTCTGCCAGCGACTGGACTCTGCCGCCGTCACACATCGCTGCGATGTACTGGTGTTCGCTCCCGCCCCGGCCCGGTCCTGTGGACCGGCCACGGACGGTGGTCTCGACGAGCGCTTCCAGCGCAATCTCCAGCTTGGGCCGAGTCCGGCCACGGGTGACGGCGTATGGTCTGACCAGCGCGCCGGTCGGCTCATCGCGTTCAGGCATCGTCACCGCTCACCTCATTTCTCGGCCCATAGAAGTTTCTCTCACTGTCAAGCTTTTTGACAGATACCGGACGGATCCGGTGCACCATCCGTTCAGCCGAGTACTCCGGCAGCCGAGCGGGGTGCCGGCGTCAGAGCCTCGCCCACCCGGTCGACCAGAAGGGCCATCTCGTAGCCCACCTGGCCGACGTCACAGCTGCGAGCAGCCAGGACGGCGAACGAGGAGCCGTCGGAGATCGACATCAGGAAAAGGAACCCGTTGTCCATCTCGACGACCGTCTGAAGGACCGCACCGCCCTCGAAGCACCGAGCGGCGCCCTGGGTCAGGCTGACCAGGCCGGAGGCGATGGCCGCCAGCTGGTCGGCACGGTCACGTGGGAGGTCCCGCGAGGCCGCGAGCAGCAGACCGTCGGCGGAGACCGCGATCGCGTGCGCCACCCCGGGAACGCGGTCGGCAAAGTTGGCGAGAAGCCAACCCAGATCCTGCGTACTTGTCATGCCTCATGCTCCTTGCCAGCCTGCGAGGACAGCTGCCCTCCCGGAGTTTCCTCCGGGTTGGTCGATTGTTCCTTCGTACGACCCCGTTGCACACCTCGGTGGTAAGCGGACAGGAGCCCGCGAACCGCCTCGGGAGTGCGCTTCTGCACGGAGGTCTCGGCCCGGTCGACGCCACCCGGGACGAGCTGTGCCATCGGTGTACGGCGCGGCAAGCCGGCCGTCGTCGTGGTATCCACCGGCATGTCGGCCGCCTTGCGGGCAGCCTGCCAGCCGTCGTCGGCCGCCGTCTGCCACGGACCGTTCCCGTTGCCGTTCACGGCGCCGTTGGCGGCTCCGTGCCCGGTTCCGTTGACGGCCCCGTTCGACGCTACCGCGCCGACGGGCTCCGGGTCCCGCTCGAGGACGATCCGCTCCGGTTCCGGCTCCGGTGCCGGCTGCGGCATCGGCGGGACGGAACGGATCGGCTCCCCGGTCGGGATGCGCTGGGACAACACCGCGTCATTCTCCACGACCGGAGCCGGCTTCGACTCGGCCGCAGGGGTGGCCTTCGACTCAGCCGGACGGGCGGTCATGAACCACGCCGACTCGAGCTCCCGGAAGATCGGCAGCTCCATGGTCTCGTCCGCGAACTGGGACTGACCGTCGCCACCGGCCCGCTGACGGGCGGCGGACTGAGCCGCGGCGATCTGCGCGGCCGCGGTCGCCTGGGCCACCGAAGGCTGCCGGTTGGCCACCTCGTGGGCCGGCGCGGGACGCTCGGTCGCTGCGGGGGTGCCGTTCTGCGGGTTGGTCGGACGAGCCACCTGCGGCTGCTGTCCGGTGCCGTTCGGGCGGTATCGCGGCAGCTCCGCGGTCATGTCCAGGGCGGCCGCGAGGCTCTCCGGGACGTGCGGGGTGTCGCGGTCCGCGGCGACCGGCGGCCAGGCCGGCGGAGCGGAGGGTACGGGCGGAGCAGAGTACTGCCGGGCCGGGGGTGCCGAGGTCGGCGGGCCCGAGACGGGCGGCTGCGACGCCGGACGACCACCGGTGAACGGCGGAGCGGACTGCACCGGGGGTGCGGAGACGGGCGGCACCGGGGGTGCCGAGACCGGCGGGTTGAACGGCGACCGGCTCGGGGTCTCCGGGCTCGGCGGCAGCTGCCGCGGAATCGTGTGCCCGAAAGCAGCGGTCTCGTCGGCGCGGAAGTTCTCACCGTTGCGACGCTGCGGCAGACCGTCACCGAAGTTGTTCGGGTCGCCCGCCTGCGGAAGCGGCGGGATGGGCTCGTTGCTGCGCGGGCCGTGGAAGCCGTTGGGCGCCGCGGTGCCGTTGGAGCCACCGAAGCCGTTCGGCTGGCCGCCGAACCCGTTGGGCTGTCCACCGAATCCGTTGGGCTGGTCGGCGAAGCCGTTGGGGGCGCCACCGAAACCGTTGCCGTTGGCACCGTTGGACGGACCGCCGAAGCCGTTGGAGCCGTTGCCGTTGGCACCGTTCGACGGGCCACCGAAGCCGTTGGCGGGCTCGAAGCCGTTCGACGGCGCACCGGTCAGGTCGGACCAGGCCGGGACGTTGCGACCGGCACCCGCGCCGAGCATGCCACCGTTGGGCATCGGCGGGTTCGGGTCGTACGGGCGTCCGCCACCGAAGCCGTTGGACGAGCTGCTCTCGAGCGCCAGCGGCGGCTCGGTGAACGACTGCCGCTGCGGTTCCTGACCGAACGGCGGGAGCGGGCTGCCCGCCGGGAGGCGGTTGGCCGCGCCGCCGATGACCAGCACGCTGGTCGGCAGTCCGACGTCGGCGATGGTGCCACGCTCGGTGTCGGCCGGCCGCAGCTCAACCCGCACAGCGTGCCGGTTGGCCAGCCGGGCGACCACGACCAGGCCCATCATCCGGGAGACGGCCACGTCGACCATCGGGGGGTTGGCGAGCCGCTCGTTGAGCTCGTTGAGCTGCTCGCGGCTGATGCCGATGCCGCGGTCCTCGACCGAGAGCACCGCTCCGTCGCCGAGGCGCCGGGCCTCGACCACCACGTGGCTGTTCGGCGGCGAGAACGCGGTCGCGTTGTCGAAGAGCTCGGCGACCAGGTGGACCATGTCGTTGACCGCGTGGGCGGCCACCTCGATGTCCCGGTCGATGACGCCGAACTCGATGCGGGTGTAGTGCTCGACCTCGGACTGGGCGGCGCGGAGCACGTCGATCAGAGCGGCGGGCTCGCGCTGCACACGGGTCGAGTCGGCGCCGGCGAGAACCAGGAGGTTTTCGTCGTTCCGGCGCATTCGGGTGGCCAGGTGGTCGAGCTGGAAGAGCTCGGCCAGGCGGTCCGGGTCCTCCTCGCCGCGTTCCAGGCGGTCCAGGTGACCGATGAGCCGGTCGACCAGGATCTGGGAACGACGGGCGAGGTTGACGAACATCGTCGAGACGGAGGCACGCAGGGCGGCCTGTTCGGCCGCGGTCCGCACCGCTTCGAGGTGGACCGCGTTGAACGCCTCGGTCACCTGCCCGAACTCGTCCCGGCTGCGCACCGGCAGCGGCTCGGCGACCTGGTCGGCGACCTGCGCCGGGGTCAGCGAACCGGACAGGGCCGGGTCACGCAGCCGCTCGACCGCCTGGGGCAGGCCGAACTGGGCGACGTTGAGCGCACCCTGACGCAGTTCCCGCAGCGAGCGGGCCATGGAGCGAGCGACCAACCACGCGAACGTGATCGCGAGCAGGAGCAGGCCGATCAGGATGCTGGTCTCGATGAAGACCCGGCGCTGCACGGTGTCGCGGATGTCGGTGGCCTGGGCCACGATGCCTTCGTCGAGCTTGTTCTCCACACTGCGGAACAAGTCGTTGTAGCCGATCATCGCGGTTTCCCACTGGTCCCGGTTGAACGGGATCAGTTTGGTGTTCGGACCGCTCAGTTCGTTCAGCTGGCCGGTGAGGTTGGTCGCGGCGCGCTTGGCGGGACCGTTCACCACCCGGGTGACGAGGGCCTTGTCCTCGGTCGTGCCGACCTGATCCGACGTCGAGTCGGCGATCTGGAAGCCGGCCTCGGTGGTCAGGAACTCCTTGCGGAGTGTCTCGTTGAAGTCACCGACACCGAGAACCTTATGACCGACGTCACGCTGCTGGGAGATGTAGTCCTTGGCCCGGGCGACGGCGGCGACGTTACGCAGCCGGTCGCTGAGCTCGGTGTCCTGCGCCAGCTGGGCAGCGGCGTCACGCACCTGCAGGAGGTCTTCGATCAACAGGGTGTACGACGCCTCGACGTCATCCGGCTTGTACTTGCCGTTGACCGTCTGGGTCCGGATGGCCGGCAGTTCCTCGAGGTTGTTGTCGAGGCGCTGGAGCAGGACGTTTACCGACTCGGAGTCGATGTCGAGCGCGTTCTTCTGCTGCGAGTAAGGCTTCTGGGCCTCGATGACCTTCGGGGCCTCGCGGCTGTAGGCGAGCTCGGCGGCCTTGCGGTCAGCCGAGTCGGCCGGGGTGGTCGCGATCATCACGCCGAAAGCGCGTTCGTTCTGCAAGTGGTCAACGAGTCCACCGGCGGCCTGGGAAAGCACAGACAGCGTACGGGCACGTTCGGCGTTGCTCGCCTCGTCGATGTGGTCGATCAGACCGCTGGTTCCGACGATGATCGTCGCCAGCGTCGGCACGAGCATGATCAGCCCGAGCTTCGACCAGATCGGCATGTCCCGCAGCCGGCTGGCCGGCCGGCGGAGACGCGACATGGCGCCGTTTGCCGCCTGGGGGCGCTTGCTCACGTCACCGTCCTCCTGATTCGGACCCGGCGTTCGGATCGCCGGGCACCGCACACGGCCGACACACCGGGTCGGGCCCCCGAGATTCCATCACGACGAGTGTCAAAGAGAAAGAGCAGCCTGACCCGGACCGTTTGTGTGATGCGAAGTCGCGTCTTAAGACGGGTCGCTCGCCGGTCAGTCATCACTGCTCGTATATGGATGCATCTCTTAACGTCACTCAATCCGGTTGGCTCGACGGGGTCTCCGCGTTGGCCGACCGGGCCGGACCGACCTGCGATCGCGGCAGCACAGACGATTGCTCGCGCACGGGCCCACGGCAAGGCAAGATGCCGGATTGTGCAGTGTTTGTAGAGTGGAATCTGGCCGAACGGCTGATCCGGCTGACCGAATCGCCAGTTTCGACGACCGAAAGTACGGACGTGTCGCTAATGCCGGTCAAATAAGGACATCAGGCCTGCAACTTCGCGTACGCCGGCTTGATCACGTCGTTGATGAGCGCGAGCCGCTCGTCGTACGGGATGAACGCGGACTTCATCGCGTTGATCGTGAGCCACTGCAGTTCACTCCAGCCCCATCCGAAGGCCTCGGCCAGCAGCGCCATCTCGCGGGTCATGGAAGTTCCGCTCATGAGCCGGTTGTCCGTATTGACGGTGACCCGGAACCGCAGGTCGCGCAGCATGCCGATGGGGTGCGCGGCGATCGACTCGGCCGCACCGGTCTGCACGTTGGACGACGGGCACAGCTCCAGCGGGATGCGCTTGTCACGCACGTACGACGACAGCCGGCCCAGCTTCCCGTCGACGATGTCGTCCACGATCCGGACACCGTGCCCGAGCCGGTCCGCGCCGCACCACTGGATCGCTTCCCAGATCGACGGGAGGCCGAACGCCTCGCCCGCGTGGATCGTGAAGTGGAAATTCTCACGCTGGAGGTACTCGAACGCGTCCAGGTGCCGGGTGGGCGGGAAACCGGCCTCGGCGCCCGCGATGTCGAAACCCACCACACCGGTGTCGCGGTACCGCACCGCGAGCTCGGCGATCTCCTGCGAGCGGGCGGCGTGCCGCATGGCGGTCAGCAGCGTGCCGATCCGGATCCGGTTGCCCTGGGCCGCAGCCTCCGCGCAACCGTCCCGGAAGCCCTGGTGCACCGCGTCGACCACGGCGTCGAGGCTCAGGCCGCGCTCCAGGTGCTGCTCCGGCGCGTACCGGATCTCGGCATAGACGACGCCGTCCGCGGCAAGGTCGAGAGCGCATTCCTTCGCGACCCGGTGCAGGCCCTCCTCGGTCTGCATGACCGCGACGGTGTGCGCGAACGTCTCCAGGTAGCGTTCGAGCGACCCGGAGTCGGCGGCCGCGACGAACCACTCGCCGAGCCGTGCCGGATCGTTCTCGGGCAGCTCGTGACCGACCGCGCCGGCCAGCTCCACGATCGTCGCCGGTCGCAGACCGCCGTCGAGGTGGTCATGGAGCAGCGCCTTGGGGGCCTTCACGATGTCGGCGTGGGTAATGGCGACCATCAGCAGATGCTAGAGGGAAGAGTCCAATGATCGACGTAGCACTGCCGTACCTCCGGTGCCCAGTGTGCGAAGACACACTGAGCCGTCCGGACGAACGGTCGCTGCGTTGCCCCCGCGGGCACTCCTTCGACATCGCCCGGCAGGGCTACGTGAACCTCACCGCCGGCCGGTCGCCGCACTCCGGCGACACCGCCGAGATGATCACGGATCGCGAGACCTTCCTGGCCGCGGGCCATTACGACTTCGTCGCCAGGGCATTGACGTCAGCGGTACGCCCGGAGCCCGGTCTCGTGGTCGACGCGGGCACCGGCACCGGCAGCTACCTGGCGGCGCTCCTGGACACGCTGCCGCACGCCACCGGCCTCGGCCTCGACGTCTCCAAGCCGGCCCTGCGGCGCGCCGCCCGGGCCCACCCCCGCGCCGGGGCCGCCCTCGCCGACCTGTGGAGCCCACTCCCGCTGGCCGACGGCGTGGCGGCATCGATCATCAACGTCTTCGCCCCGCGTAACGGACCGGAGTTCCGCCGCGTCCTGGCGCCCGATGGCCGGCTCGTGGTCGTCACCCCGGCGCCGGAGCATCTGCACGAGCTCGTCGCGGCGCACGGACTGATCCGGGTCGACCCCGGCAAGGCGGACCGGGTGGCCGGGGCACTCGGCGCCGATTTCGTGGCTGAGGGCGCCACCACCCATCGCCGCACACTCGATCTCAGCGACGCGGAGATCCGTACCCTGATCGGGATGACCCCCAGCGCCCGCCACGTCCCCCTGGACGCGCTCGCGGGCGGCACGGTGACCGCCGCGGTCGATGTGACCGTGTACCGCCCGGCCTAAACCGAGAGATCCACTTCTTCCCATTCGGGCGGAGCCTCGTGGAACGGCCCATGGAACGTGACCGCCCATTCCAGAGCCCACCGGCGCTGGCCCACGGCGTTGCTGTCGACCTCGCCCGGCAGGCGTACCCCGGTGCGCTCGGCTTCCTGGAACGCCCAGTCCAGGCAGTAGTAGAGATCGAGCAGCACCGCCGCCGCCACCGCGTCCTGGGGCGCGACCAGTGCCCGCGACCGCCAGGCGTTGAACAACTCCCCGGCCGGCAGGTCCGGCATCTGGGTCATCATCCGTTCCTCGGGCGGCGCGGTCGGGTCGAGGTGCCGGCTCAGCCCCAGCAGCCACGACAGCGCGAACACCGCGTCGTGGTGCAGCACGAACGAGCGATGGTCACCGCTGCCGAGCGCGACGAACTGCCACTCCGGCGGGGTGACGAAATCCACCAGCTTCGAGTTGAGCAGCCAGCTCATCGCGGCCTCGGTCGGCATGCCGAAACAGCGGGACACCACCACGTGCAGCACCGCCGCACGCGCCTCGAGCTCGCCCGTGGGGCGCAGCTCCACCTCGTCCCCAGGCTCCCAGACCAGGGGGAACGCCGGTGGGGGCAGGGGCAGCCCGAGGCGTTCCAGCTCGTCGAGGCTGGCGTCGCGGACCGCGCGGGGATCGGGAGCGGCCTTCATGACCGGTCAGGCTATGCGGTCGATGAGCAAAGGTGCATCGGTGGGCGCGCTCTGCGCGACGGTCACCGCCCGCTCCGCCTCCGCCCGGGCCGCGGGGATCCGGCCGGATTCATCGGTACGCAGTTCGAGCAGCACGTCACCGGCGCGCACCCGGTCACCGGGGCGGACCTTGAGCACCACCCCGGCACCGAAACTGACCGGGTCCTCCTTGCGGGCCCGGCCCGCGCCGAGACGCCAGGCGGCGAGTCCGACGCCCATCGCGTCCACCGAGGCGACCACGCCGTCCTCGGTGGCCCGCAGCACCTCGTTCTCCCGGGCGACCGGGAGCGGGGCGTCCGGGTCACCGCCCTGGGCCCGGATCATCGCGCGCCAGCTGTCCATCGCGGCGCCGGACGCGAGCACCTGGGCCGGGTCGGCGTCGATGCCGGCGCCGTCGAGCATCTCGCGGGCCAGCGCCAGGGTCAGCTCCACCACGTCGGCGGGTCCGCCACCGGCCAGCACCTCCAGCGACTCGGCCACCTCGACCGCGTTGCCGATGGTCAGCCCGAGCGGGGTGTTCATGTCGGTGAGCAGGGCGACGGTCTTCACCCCGTGCGCCTTGCCGAGCTCGACCATGGTGCGGGCGAGCTCGCGGGCGTCGTCCACGTCCTTCATGAACGCACCGGTGCCGACCTTCACGTCGAGGACCAGCGCACCGGTCCCCTCGGCGATCTTCTTGCTCATGATCGAGCTGGCGATCAGCGGGATCGCCTCGACCGTGCCGGTGACGTCGCGCAGCGCGTACAGCTTGCGGTCGGCCGGGGCGAGCCCGTCGCCGGCCGCGCAGATGACCGCGCCGACGTCGGCGAGCTGCCGCTTGAACTCGTCGTTGCTCAGCGCGGCGCGCCAGCCGGCGATCGACTCGAGCTTGTCGAGCGTGCCGCCGGTATGCCCGAGGCCGCGGCCGGACAGCTGCGGCACGGCCGCGCCGCACGCGGCGACCAGCGGGGTCAGCGGCAGCGTGATCTTGTCGCCGACACCGCCGGTGGAGTGCTTGTCGACGGTCGGGCGGGGCACCGCGGACAGGTCCAGCCGCTCCCCGCTGGCGATCATCGCCGCGGTCCACCGGGCGATCTCGCCGGGCGTCATCCCGCGCAGCAGGATCGCCATCGCGAGCGCGGACATCTGCTCGTCGGCGACGACACCCTTCGTGTACGCGTCGACGACCCAGTCGATCTGCGCGTCGGACAGCACGTGCCCGTCCCGCTTCGCCCGGATGACGTCGACCGCCGCGAACCCGCTCATGGTTGTTGCTCCCACTTTGTTCCGATGCCTTCCGGCGCGTCGCCCTCGCCGGCCCAGGAAAGGCCGCCTTCGGCGTCCACGACGACAATGCGTGAGGTACGGGTACGACCCCAGGTGACCGCCGCCGCAGCGCTCGGGAAGTTGGGGCCCTCCTCCAGGATGCCCTTGTCGGCGTCCGTCTCGCCGGGGCTCCCGCCGGATCGCTCCCAGTAGCCGGTCCAGACCTGCTCGCCGCCGGAGAGGTCCGGGTGCACGAACACGGTGCCGCGCCCGCGCCACTTGGCGAGCTGGGCGGGCACCTGCGGCACCGCGGCCGGGCCGGTGACCTTGTCCAGGTCGTCCGGGCCGAACGCGTTCGGCAGCAGCTCGGCCATGGTCAGCGGCCGGGGCAGCGCCTCCACGAGGCAGTCCGCGCCGCCGTGTTCGTACAGCAGCTGCCGGCAGCGCCCGCACGGCATCAGCGGCAGCCCGTTCGCGTCGACACAGGAGACCGCCACCAGGCGGCCCCCACCGGTCGCGTGCAACGAGCTCACCAGGCCGCACTCGGCGCACAGCCCCACGCCGTACGACGCGTTCTCGACGTTGCAGCCGACGATCACCCGGCCGTCGTCCACGAGTGCGGCCACCCCGACCGGAAAGTCGGAGTAGGGCGCGTACGCGTGGCGCATGGCTTCGATGGCCGCGGCCCGCAGCGATCCCCAGTCGATCTCCATGTGCCGATTGTGCCTGACCGCTGGTCAGCTCTTGACGTAAGGCTGTCCATCGGCCGCCGGGGCGCGCACCCGGCCGACGAGCCCGGCCACCGCCACGATCGTCGCGAGGTAGGGCAGCATGTTGAGGAACTGGCTCGGCACCGGGCTGCCGGCGACGCTGAGATACGTCGCGAGCTTCTGCGCGAAGCCGAAGAACAGCGCCGCGCCGAGCGCCCCGAGCGGGGTGAAGCGGCCGAAGATGAGCGCGGCCAGGGCGATGAAGCCCGCGCCCGCGGTCATGTTCTTGTTGAAGCTGCCGGTCGCCACCAGCGTGAAGTAGGCCCCGCCGGCACCGGCCACGACGCCGCCGAGCAGCACGTTGAGGTAGCGCAGGCCCCGCACCCGGATGCCCACCGTGTCGGCGGCCGTGGGGTGCTCGCCGACCGCGCGGGTGCGCAGGCCCCAGCGGGTCCGGGTCAGGCCGAAGTGGAGCACGAAGACCAGGATCAGCGCGAGCCACACGAGCAGGTTGGTGTCGAACAGCACCGGGCCGACCACCGGGATCTCGGCGAGGCCGGGGATCTTCCACTCCGGCATCTTGGGCGGCTCGTTGTACGACTGCGCGTCGGGCTGCATCAGGCGCTCGTACAGGAAGCCGGTCACGCCGAGTGCGAGCAGGTTGAGCACGATACCGACGACGACCTGGTCGACGAGGTAGCGGATGGCGAGCACGGCGAGGATGCCGGCGATGATGACACCGCCGACGGCCGCGCTGAACACGCCGGCCCACACGCTGGTGGCCATCGTGCCGACCAGGGCGGCGAAGAACGCGCCCATGAGGAACTGGCCCTCGATCGCCACGTTGACGACGCCGCTGCGTTCACCGAGCACCCCGGCGAGCGCCCCGAGGATCAGTGGCACGGCCAGCTCCAGGGTGCCGCTGGCGGTGTCCACCAGGGGCAGGAACTTGCCGGCGACCTGCCAGCACAGGAACGACAGGACGAACGCGAGGATGCCCAGCACCAGCACGGTGGTCTGGAACCGGCGGGCCTTCCCGGCGAGCAGCACCGCGCCGGCGACCAGCGTGGCGATGCCGAACAGGACGGTGCCGAGCTGACCGTTGATGGACAGCGCCGCACCCGCGGCGTCGTCGCTGAGTGTGAAACGGGCGGTCTCCGAGGGCGCCAGCGCCCCGAAGAACGCGGCCGCCACCAGGCCGATGACGGCCAGGCCGACACCGAGCCGGCGCTGCCGATCCCAGAACGCGGCCTTCACCACCGGGGCCGGGGTCCCGGTCACGTCCGTTGTCGCCGTGGACACCCCGGTCACCAGCCCTTCGCGATCGAGGCACCGAGCCGCGCGGAACGGGCGGCCCGGAGGTGGAAGATCGCCTTCACCAGCGCCGGTGCGGCGATGAAGATGACGATGAGCGCCTGGAGAACCGTCACCAGTTCCAGGGAGATGCTCGAGTAGGACTGCATACGGTTGCCGCCGGCGCGCAGCGCGCCGAACAGCAGCGCGGCGAGCAGCGTGCCCCACGGCCGGTTGCGGCCGAGCAGCGCGACGAGCAGGCCGTCGAAACCGATGTTGCCGGCCACCTGGGTGGTCAGCGCGTGCGCGGTGCCCAGCACCTGGGTGGCGCCGCCGAGACCGGCGAGGCCACCGGCGGTCACCATCATCAGCGTGTACGTGCGGGCGACGCTGATGCCGGCCGTCCGGGCCGCGGTCGGGTTGGCACCGACCGCACGCAGCTCGAAGCCGAACGCGGACCGGTTGAGCAGCCACGCCACCCCGGCGGTGGCCAGCACCGCGAGCACGATGCCGAGGTTGGCCCGCAGCTCGCCACCGAACGACGGGAGCTGGGCCGAGCCGTCCACCGTCTTGCTGATCGCGTCGCTGCGGCCGGGCTGCTGGATCCCCTTCTGCAGGATCAGCCAGCTCAGGAACAGGTTGGCGGTGTAGTTGAGCATGATCGTCACGATCACCTCGTGGGCGCCGGTCCGGGCCTTGAGGATGCCCGGTACGAAGCCCCAGAGCGCACCGCCGACCACGCCCGCGACCAGCGCCGCGATCAGGTGGATGACCGGCGGCAGCGGGAGCAGGAAGCCGGCCATCGCGGCCGTCACCGTGCCGACCACCGCCTGGCCCTGGCCGCCGATGTTGAACAGGCCGCCGCGGAACGCCAGCGCCACCGACAGGCCGGTGAAGACCAGCGGTGCCGCGTACGTCAGTGTCTCGGAGATCGGGAAGAACACCTGCCGCCACGTGCCGGTGCCGTTCGCCCAGGCGGTGACCGTGGCCGGGTCGACGATCGCGCCCTTGAACAGGTCCGCGTAGGCGTTGCTGACCACCGTCCAGCTGCTGTTCAGCGCGTCGGACGGCCGGGCGGTGATGTAGCTGAACGTGTCGAGCACGGCCGGGTCGGACACGATGATCAGGATCGCGCCGATGATCGTGGCGAGCACGATGGAGAGCACCGTCACCGTGACGGTGTTGGCCGCCCAGAGGTTGTGCAGGAAGTGGCTGAGGAACGAATCCTCCTCGGCTTCCTTCTTCGCCGGCGCGGGCTTCTCCGGCGCGGCGACCGGCTTGTCGGTGGTCACTTGGTGCCTTCCTCTACAGCCGGAGCGTCCGACGTGATGCCGGCCATGAGCAGGCCGAGCGTCTCGCGCGGCGTCGACGGCGGCACGATCGCCAGGACCTTGCCGCGATACATGACCGCGATCCGGTCGGCGAGCCCGACGACCTCGTCCAGCTCGCTCGACACCACGATCACCGCGGTGCCGATGTCGCGCTCGTGCACGATGCGGCCGTGGATGAACTCGATCGAGCCGACGTCCACCCCGCGGGTCGGCTGCGACGCGATGAACAGGCGCAGCGGCCGGGACATCTCCCGGGCCACGACCACCTTCTGCTGGTTGCCGCCGGAGAGCGTGCCGACCGCGGCGTCCGGTGACGAGGTACGGATGTCGAACTGCTCGACCAGCTTGCGGGCCGAGGAGGCGACCGCCGCCGGGTCGAGGCGCCACGTGTTGCCGTACGGCGGGCGGTCGTACTGGTCGAGGACCAGGTTCTCGGCGACGGAGAAGTCCTTGACCACGCCGTCGAGGCTGCGGTCCTCGGGGACGTACCCGATGCCGGAGCGCAGGATCTGCTTGGTGGTCATGCTGGTCAGGTCCTCGTTGTCGACCTCGATCGACCCGGCGCGCGGCGTGCGCAGGCCCATCACGGCCTCGACCAGCTCGGTCTGCCCGTTGCCCTGCACGCCCGCGATGCCGAGCACCTCACCGGCCCGGACCACCAGGTCGACGCCGTCGACGACCGGGACGCCACGGTCGTCGTCGACCATCAGGCCGGAGATCCGCAGGACCTCCCGGCCGGGTTCCGCGGGGGCCTTGTCGACCTCGAGGGAGACCGCGCGGCCGACCATGAGCGCGGCCAGCTCGTCCTCGGGGGTGTCCGGGGAGGCGGTGCCGACGGTCTGCCCGCGCCGGATCACGGTGATCCGGTCGGCGATCGCCTTGACCTCTTTGAGCTTGTGGGTGATGAAGACGATGGACTTGCCGGCCTCGGCGAGACCCCGCATGACCGCGAGCAGTTCCTCGGTCTCCTGCGGGGTGAGGACCGCGGTGGGCTCGTCCAGGATCAGCAGGTCGACGTCGCGGGTGAGGGCCTTGACGATCTCGACCCGCTGCTGCGCGCCGACCGGCAGGTTCTCGACCAGGGCGTCCGGGTCGACCGGCAGGCCGTACCGCTGGGAGACCTCGAGGACCTCGCGCCGGACCCGGCGGCGGTCCAGGAAGCCGAGTTTGGTCTTTTCCGCGCCGAGCGCGATGTTCTCCGCGACGCTGAAGACCGGGACCAGCATGAAGTGCTGGTGGACCATGCCGATGCCGGCGGCGATCGCGTCGCGGGGGCTGCGGAACGTCCGCGCCACCCCGTCGACGAGGATCTCCCCCTCGTCCGGCTGGAGCAGACCGTAGAGCTGGTTCATCAGGGTGGACTTGCCGGCCCCGTTCTCACCGAGCAGGGCGTGGACCTCACCGGGTTCGACGGTGAGGTCGATGTGATCGTTGGCCACCAGGTCGCCGAAGCGCTTGGTGATGCCGCGCAGCTCGAGTCTCAGCGGAATCTCCTGCAGACGAGGGACTGGTGGGAACGCGAGGGAATTTATAACAGCCGTGAGCAGAGCCGCCGCGCAGGTCACGGGGTTTGCTTCCCGTGACCGCGCGGCGGCCTGAAACTACCGAAGGATTTACTTCGGGGCGTTGGCCGACTCGACCTTGACCTTGCCCGCGATGATGTCCGCCTTCAGCGTGTCGACCTCGGACTTGAGGGCCGCGTCGACCTTGCTGTCGAACTGGTTGTACGGCGCGAGCGAGACGCCGTTGTTCTCCAGCGTGCCGAGGTAGCCCGGGGTGGCGGCCAGGGTCTTACCCTGCGCACCGTCGACCACGGCCTGCTTCACGGCGTCGGTGATGTTCTTGACCACGGTGGTCAGGAACACGTCGCAGTACTGCTCGGCGCTCTTGCAGCCGTCCTGGTCGACCCAGACCACGGAGACCTTGCCGCCGGACGCCTTGGCGACGTCCGCGGTGCCCAGACCGGTGCCGCCGGCCACCGGCATGATCACGTCGGCGCCCTGGGCGACGAACGTGTTGGTGATCGACTTGCCCTTGTTCTGGTCACCGAAGTTCTCGGCGAACGTGCCGTTCTGCGCCTTCTTGTCCCAGCCCAGGACCTTGACGTTCTTGCTCTTGGCCTGGTTGTAGTACGCGACGCCGTCGGCGAAGCCGTCCATGAAGACGGTGACCGGCGGGATCTTCAGACCGCCGTACGTCGCGACCGTGCCCGACTTCGAGTAGCCCGCGGCCAGGTAGCCGGCGAGGAACGCGGCCTCGTCGGTGGCGAACTGCATCGGGTAGACGTTGGTGGCGTCCGCGATGCTGCTGTCCACGATGCCGAACGTCTGGCTGGCGTTCTCCTTGGCGACCTTGCCGGTGGCGTCGCCCATGAGGCCGCCGACGGCCAGGATGAAGTTGCACTTCTGCGTCACGAACTGGCGCAGGTTGGGCTCGTAGTCAGCCTCGGCGGTCGACGCGACGTACTTCGGGTCGACGTTGCTCGCGGTGTCCTTCGCGCCCTGCAGGCCGGCCCACGCCGAGGCGTTGAAGGACCGGTCGTCGATGCCACCGGTGTCGGTGACCATGCAGGCCTTGTATGCAGCGGCGGCGCTGGCGCCGGAACCGCTCGGAGTGTCCTCAGGGGCGTCGCCACAGGCTGCGGCGGCGAGCGTCAGCCCACCCGCCGCAAGAATCGCAACGATTCGCTGACCAGTTACTGGGCGCAACACGCCCTCCTTCCACAGCGCACCGACTACGCGCGGTGCATCACAGCCGGGAGCGTAGCCGCAGGCCACGGTGAGTTCCGGAAATCGCGCTCACTTGTTGGCGCACCGTTATCTGGCCGCAACCGCGCTTCGAGGTGAACGGCGCCTCAGTCGGAGAAGGGAAGGATTTGCCCGTTTCTGACGTAACGTGCCGTTAATCTTTCGGCGACGTGCCGCTTACAACCGTGGAATCTTCAGCGACCGGAGCGTGACCGCCGAACGACCGCCAGCCCCGGACGCCGAGCACCCCGGTGACCGTGCCGATGGCCAGCGAGGCCGTGATCAACAGCGCGTGGACCCACAGGAACGACGTCGGAGCCCCGTCCGAGAACGCCCGGTCGTCCTTCCAGATCGCCAACCCGAACCGTGGCCAGATGAGCCACGTCCACACGCCGACACCGATCAGGAAGGCGGACCACCGCCGGGAGAGCACCACGCGCCCCAGTATGCCCCGGGGCGCGGTCAGGACGCGGTGGTGAGCTTCGCGGCGATGCGGGCGAAGCCGGCCCGGACCTCGTCCCCGGTGGGCGGCCGGCCCGGGGTGGTGCGGCGGGGCTCGCCGTCGTCCGGGTCGAACGTCTCGGTCTCCAGGTCGTCGCCGGTGCCGTCGGCCGCGGACCGGGCGAGTTCGATCTCGGCCCGGATCGCGTCGGCGCCGGCGAGCGGCAGCAGCGGCTCGACGACCGCCATGAGGTCCTCCTCGGCGACCACCGCCTGGGCGAGGGCCAGCGCGTGCGGTCGCTCGTACGGGCCGCAGACCAGCGGTTCCCATTCCTCGTCGTCGCCCAGGGCGCCGATGGTGATGATCCACGGCAGGTCCGCCACCGGGGAGTCCGGCGGGAGGTGCAGCGTCACGAGAGAGCCCACCGCACCATCATTGCGGGCGGTCGTGCCGGATCCAGCGGTTTTGCCCTACCGGAGCGGTTTTGTCGTCGGCCGACAGGTCGACCACCCGGCCGTGCGGGCTGGTCGCCGCCCAGGCCGCCCCGAACAGCAGCAGCTGGTTGAAGACGTAGAGGTAGAAGAGCACGCCCACGGCGCTGGCGACCAGGCCGTACGCGGGGTTGCGCTGGATCAGGCCGACGAACGACTTGCCCACGGTGTTGAGCAGGAAGATGCCGATGCCGACCTGCAGGACCGGGGGCATCATCCGGCGCACGGTCATCCGCAGCCGGGGCACCGCGGCCAGCAGCGCGGCCGCGAGCAGCATGTCCAGGCCCAGGGTCAGCACGATGCTGATGATCGAGAGCAGCAGGCCGGCCCGCCCGTCGGTGAGCCATTCGAGCAGCGTCTCCAGGCCGTAGACGGCGGCCACCGTGACGATGAGCAGCAGCAGGATGCCGATCAGGACCACCAGGTCGACGGCCTGCCGGACGCCGATGTAACCGGGCTGCTCGTTGAGCCGCCAGATCAGCCGCTGCGACGAGCGGATCGCCTCGATCCAGCCGATGCCGGTGAAGACCAGGCCGAGGATGCCCACGATGCCGACCGTCCTGCCGGTCTCCAGGATCGCCCCGACGTCGAGGAACGGCAGGTTGTCGCGCAGGAAGTCCTGCACGACGTCGAACAGCGCCGGGTTGGAGCTGAGCAGGAAACCGAAGATCGAGTAGCCGATGAGGATGAGGGCGAAGACCGCGAAGAAGCCGTAGTACGCGATGGCGGCGGCCAGCCGTCCGCCGAGGACCTCGTCGTAGCGCAGCCAGGCACGGCTGAAGTGGTCGAAGTACTTGGAGCGAACACGCAGGGCCATGATCCTGGACTCGACCGCCGCGTACGCCCGGTCGATGGCGTTCACGCCGCAGACCGTACCCAATCCTGGGCCTTCTCTAGCGCAGGCCGCCCAGCGGGTAGTCGCGGCGTCGGTGCCAGGGGCCGTCGCCGGGGCCGGTCAGGTCGTGGGAGAACAGGGTGAACGCGGGCACGTGGAACCGCGCGTCGAACTCGGCCAGGTCGTCGAAGACGGCGTCGAGCGCGGCGCTGGGCACGTCCTGGGCGACCGTGACGTGCGGGTGGTACGGGAAACGGGCGTCCCGGCGCACCCCGTCGGTCGCCGCGATGGCACCCGCGAGCAGCTCGCACTCGCTGATGCCGACGGCCAGCGTCACGAAGACCACCTCGGTGATCGGCCGGAACGTGCCGGTCCCCCGCAGGTGGATGGTGAACGGCTGCTGCGCCGACGCGATCGCTTCGAGGTGCTTCTCGATCGACGGCAGCGCGGCACTCTCGATCTCGGTCGGCCCGAGCAGGGTGACGTGCGCCGGCGTGTACGCGGCCTGCGGGTCGCCGGCCTCGGCCCGGCGCCGGGTGAGCAGCTGCCCCCACGGCTCCGGGATGTCTATGGCGACCCCGATCCGTGTCACGTCCGTCCGCGCCACCTCGGTCAGGCTCCCCGGGCGGGGCTGAGGAAGCCGATGTTCTCGTACGCCTGGGCGAGGGTCACCGCCGAGACCGCGCGGGCCTTCTCCGCACCCACCGCGAGGACCTTGTCGAGGTGCGCCGGGTCCTCCAGGTAGGCACGGGTGCGTTCCTGGATCGGCTTCACGAACTCGACCACGATCTCGGCGAGATCCTTCTTGAGGTCGCCGTAGCCGCGCCCGTCGTACTGCTCGAGGAGTTCGTCTATGGTCCGCGTGGTCAGCGCGGCGTAGATCGTGAGCAGGTTGCTGATGCCCGGCTTGTTCGCCTCGTCGTAGAGGATCTCGCGGCCGGTGTCGGTGACCGCCGACTTGATCTTCTTGGCCGACCTCGCGGGCTCCTCGAGCAGCTCGATGATGCCGCCGGGCGCGGACGCCGACTTGCTCATCTTCGACGTCGGATCCTGCAGGTCGGTGATCTTGGCGGTGTCCTTGACGATGTACGCCGAGGGGACCGTGAACGTGGGCGCGAAGCGCGAGTTGAAGCGCTGCGCCAGGTCACGGGTGAGCTCCAGGTGCTGGCGCTGGTCCTCGCCGACCGGGACCGCGTCCGCCTGGTAGAGCAGGATGTCCGCGGCCTGCAGGATCGGGTAGGTGAACAGGCCGACACTGGCACTGTCGTTGCCCTGCTTCGCCGACTTGTCCTTGAACTGCACCATGCGCCCGGCCTCGCCGAACCCGGTGATGCAGCTCAGCACCCACGCGAGCTGGGCGTGCTCGGGCACGTGCGACTGGACGAACAGCGTGCAGCGCTCCGGGTCGAGCCCGAGCGCGAGCAGCTGGGCCACCGAGAGCCGGGTCCTGTTCCGCAGCGCCACCGGGTCGTGCCCCGCGGTGATGGCGTGCAGGTCCACCACGCAGTAGAACGCGTCCGCGGTGTCCTGCATGGCGACCCAGTTGCGCACCGCGCCGAGGTAGTTGCCGAGATGGAACGAGTCGGCGGTCGGCTGGATGCCGGAGAGCACCCGGGGGCGGCGTTCAGCGTCGGACATGAGCGCCATTCTGTCAGGAATACGGACCGGAGGGCCAAGGCGCCCCCGTCGGGCGTCCTGTTCGCGACAGGTTCCGGCCCGGTACCGCGTACCCGTCAATGTTCGAGGATGTTGACTTGTGATCGATTATGGTGGAATCTAAAACGACACAGACAGCCGCTCTAGGCTGGGTGTGCCAGGGTCCGCGAACCGGAGGTCACGTCGTGAAACTGCTCGTCACCGGAGGTGCCGGCTACGTCGGCAGCGTCACCAGCAGGCTCCTGCTGGACGCCGGGCACGAGGTCGTGGTGCTGGACAATCTCAGCACCGGCTTCCGTGAGGCGGTGGCCCCGGACGCGACGTTCGTGCAGGCCGACATCAAGGACGCCGGGCAGGTCCTCACCCCCGGCGCCGGCTTCGACGCGGTGCTGCACTTCGCCGGCCTGATCGCCGCCGGGGAATCCATGCACAAGCCCGAGCTCTACTGGGACCACAACGTACAGCGCTCACTGGCTCTGCTCGACGCGGTCCGCGCCGCCAAGGTCCCCCGGATGGTCTTCTCCTCCACCGCCGCGGTCTACGGCAACCCCACCGAACTGCCGATCACCGAAACCGCCACCAAAGCCCCCACCAACACGTACGGTGCGACGAAGCTGACGTTCGACTTCGCGCTCACGTCCGAGGCATTCGCACACGGGCTGGCCCCCGTCTCGCTGCGCTACTTCAACGTCGCCGGCGCGCTGATCCGCGAGGACGGCACCACGATCGGGGAACGGCACGCCCCGGAGACCCACCTCATCCCGATCGCGCTGCAGGTGGCCGCCGGCAAGCGCGACAAGCTGCAGCTGTTCGGCGACGACTACCCGACCGTCGACGGCACCTGCGTCCGCGACTACATCCACGTGCAGGATCTCGCCCGGGCCCACCTGCTCGCCCTGGACGCGGCCACCGCCGGTGAGCACCGCATCTACAACCTCGGCAACGGCAACGGCTTCTCCAACCGCCAGGTCGTCGACGCCGCCCGCGAGGTCACCGGCGCCGAACTGCCCATCGAGATCGCCCCCCGCCGCGAGGGCGACCCGGCCACCCTCGTCGCCTCGTCGCAGAAGGCCCGCGACGAACTCGGCTGGATCCCCGAGAAGAACACGCTCACCGACATGATCGGCGACGCCTGGACGTTCTACCGCACGAAGGTCGCGTGATCTGATCATGAGCATGAGTGTTGCCTCCGCGGCCGAGCAGGCCTTCCGATCCACCCACGGCACCGAGCCGGCCGGCCTCTGGGCCGCGCCCGGCCGGGTCAACCTGATCGGTGAGCACACCGACTACAACGACGGCTTCGTGCTGCCGTTCGCCATCCCCCAGCAGACCGTCGCCGCGGTCGCCCCCTTCGCCGGCCCCGGCTGGACGATCACCTCCGACCTGGTGAACGAGACGGTGAGCTTCGAGACCACCGGCCCCGGCGAGGTCCAGGGCTGGGCCGGTTACGTCGCCGGCATCGTCTGGGCCCTGCAGGACGCGGGCTTCGACGTGCCGCCGGCCCGCATCGCGCTCTCCTCCGACGTACCCCTGGGCTCAGGGTTGTCGTCCTCGGCGGCGCTCGAATCCGCGGTCCTCACCGCCCTGACCGACCTCGGCGGCTTCGACCTGCCGGTCGCGGCCCGGCCCGGGCTCGCCCAGCGCGCCGAGAACGTCTACGTCGGAGCACCGACCGGCATCATGGACCAGTCGGCCTCGATCCGCTGCGAACAGGGCAAGGCACTGTTCCTCGACTGCCGCTCCCTCGAGGTCGAACAGATCCCCTTCGACCTGGCCGCCGAGGGCCTCGCGATCCTCATCATCAACAGCAACGCCCCCCACCAGCACGTCGACGGAGAGTACGGAGCCCGGCGCAAATCCTGCGAGGAAGGTGCCCGCATCCTCGGCGTCCCGGCCCTGCGCGATGTCACACCGGACGAGCTGGACGAAGCCCTCGCCAAGATCGACGACGAGGTCATCCGCCGCCGCGTCCGCCACATCGTCACCGAGGACCAGCGAGTCCTCGACACGGTGGACCTGCTGCGAGCCGGCCGGGCCCGCGAGATCGGCCCCCTCCTCACCGCCTCCCACGTCTCCATGCGCGACGACTTCGAAATCACCGTCGACCAGGTGGACGTCGCAGTCGAGGCGGCGCTGGCCTCCGGCGCGTACGGCGCCCGGATGACGGGTGGCGGTTTCGGAGGCTGCGTCCTCGCCCTGATCGACACGGACAAGGCCGAAACGACGACGGCCGCGATCGAGATGGCGTACGAGCAGCGCGGCTTCACAGCCCCGACCATCTGGCCGGCCACCCCGGCCCAGGGCGCGCGCAAGCTCTGAACCACCCCGCCTGGGCCGCTCCTGCCACCGCGGCCCAGGCGGCCCGAACGGGCGCGGGCACGCGACCCAGCGGGCACGCGACCCAGCGGGCACGCGACCCAGCGGGCACGCGACCCAGCGGGCACGCGACCCAGCGGGCACGCGACCCAGGCTCCAGCCGCCGCGACCTAGCACTCAGCGCAGCCCGCAATGAACACATTGGCTTCAGCGCACCCCTGCGAGAAAGAACGGTCGTTCTTGGGGTGAGCAGCGCTGTGCCATCACCTTGCGCTGGCAGGTAGTCCGCCAGCCCGCACGCGCTCGCGGGCCACTACCTCCCGGAACCACCCGCCCCGCCCGCGAGGCAAGTCGCCCGTAGAAACCGCCTACCGCACGCCCAATTCTCCGGCGGGACCACCTGCTTGCCGGACCACCCGGCCAGCCGGACCACCCGGCCAGCCGGACCACCCCGGTTACAGGGCCACCCTGCCGGCAGGGCCACCAGGCCAGCCGGACCACCCCGGTTACAGGGCCACCCGGCCAGCCGGACCACCAGGCCAGCCGGACCACCAGGCCAGCCGGACCACCCCGGTGACAGGACCACCCTGGTGACAGGGCCACCCGGCCAGCCGGACCACCAGGCCAGCCGGACCACCCCGGTGACAGGACCACCCTGCCGGCAGGGCCACCCGCCTGCGGGACTCGGCTCATCTGCTTGCGGGAGAGCTTCCTTGCCTGCCCATCTCCCGTACCCGCCCCTCGGACCGGGCAGCGAGAAAGAACGGTCGTTCTCGCACGCCCGGACGCGAACAGCCCGCCCGGGATGAGCCCGGACGGGCTGTGCTCGCTTGGACCGCTGCGGAAACGCGTACTGGAGACCAACCAGCCTCGGTCAGGAGGCTTCGATGATCATGCCGGCGCCGACCGTGCGGTTGGTCGACTCGTCGATGAGGATGAAGCCGCCGGTGGTTCGGTTGCGGCGGTACTCGTCGGCGAGCAGGGGGATGGTGGTTCGGAGCTTAACCCGGCCGATCTCGTTGAGGCCCAGGTCGGGGGCGGCCTCGTCGCGGTGCAGGGTGTTGACGTCGAGGCGGTAGTGGAGGCCCCGGACCACCGTGCGGGCCGTACGCGTCGTGTGCTTGATGGTGTATTTTGCTCCGACTCGCAGCGGGGCCGTCTCGTCCATCCAGCAGATCATCGCTTCGATGTCCTGGGCCACCGCGGGGGCGTTGTTCGGCCGGCAGAGCATGTCGCCCCGGGAGATGTCGATCTCGTCGTCGAGGCGGACCGTCACCGACATCGGGGGGAAGGCCTCGTCGACCGGGCCGTCCGCGGTGTCGATGGCGGCGATCTTGGTGGTCAGGCCGGACGGGAGCACCAGCACGTCGTCGCCGGGCTTGAGGACGCCCGAGGCGACCTGGCCGGCGTAGCCGCGGTAGTCGGTCACCGTCGTGGACTGGGGGCGGATCACGTACTGCACCGGGAAGCGGACGTCGACCAGGTTGCGGTCGGAGGCGATGTGGACGTGCTCGAGGTGGTGCAGGAGCGACGGGCCTTCGTACCACGGGGTCTTCTCGGATCGGGTGGCGATGTTGTCGCCGTCCAGGGCCGAGACCGGGATGATCGTGAGGTCGGTGATGTCGAGTTTCGCGGCGAACGAGGTGAACTCGTCGGCGATCTTGTCGTAGACCGCCTTGTCCCAGTCGACGAGGTCCATCTTGTTGACGCAGAGGACCAGGTGCGGGACGCGCAGCAGGCTGGTGAGGAACGCGTGCCGGCGGGACTGCTCGACCAGGCCCTTGCGGGCGTCGACGAGGATCAGGGCCAGGTCGGCGGTGGAGGCGCCGGTGACCATGTTCCGGGTGTACTGGATGTGCCCGGGGGTGTCCGCGATGATGAACTTGCGGCGCGGGGTCGCGAAGTAGCGGTAGGCCACGTCGATGGTGATGCCCTGTTCGCGTTCGGCGCGCAGGCCGTCGGTGAGCAGGGCGAGGTTGGTGTATTCGTCGCCGCGGGCGGCGCTGACCGCCTCGACCGCCTCGAGCTGGTCGGCGAAGATCGTCTTGGTGTCGAACAGCAGCCGGCCGATGAGGGTGGACTTGCCGTCGTCGACGCTGCCGGCGGTCGCGAACCGCAGCAGGTCCATGTTGCGGGCCGGGGTGGCCTCGGGTTCGAGAACTGCCTGGCTCATCAGAAGTAACCTTCCCGCTTACGGTCTTCCATCGCGGCCTCGCTGACCTTGTCGTCGCCCCGGGTCGCACCGCGTTCGGTGATCCGGGTCGCCGCGACCTCGTCGATGACCTTGTCGACGGTATCGGCGTCGGAGAGCACGGCCGCGGTCTGCGACGCGTCTCCCACGGTGCGGTACCGCACACGGCGGGTCTCGACCGTCTCGCCCTCGCGGGGCACGATGAACTCGTTGACCGCGTAGAACATGCCGGCCCGCTCGACCACGTCGCGGTCGTGGGCGTAATAGATGCTCGGCAGCGCGATCCGTTCCTTGGCGATGTAGTGCCACACGTCCAGCTCGGTCCAGTTGGACAGCGGGAACACGCGGATCGACTCGCCGGGGTGGTGCCGCCCGTTGTACAACGACCAGAGCTCGGGGCGCTGGTTCTTGGGGTCCCACTGGCCGAACTCGTCGCGGAAGCTGAACATCCGCTCCTTGGCCCGGGCCTTCTCCTCGTCGCGGCGGGCGCCGCCGAACAGCGCGTCGAAGCGGTACTTCTCGACGGCGGCGAGCAGGACCGGCGTCTGGATCCGGTTGCGGGTGCCGTCGGGCAGCTCGCGCACCGTGCCGGAGTCGATCGCCTCCTGCACGCTGGCGATGACGAGGTTGAGGCCGAGCTCGGCGACGCGCTGGTCGCGGTATTGCAGGACCTCGGGGAAGTTGTGGCCGGTGTCGACGTGCATGACCGGGAACGGGATGCGCGCGGGGGCGAAGGCCTTCTCCGCCAGGCGCAGCATCACGATCGAGTCCTTGCCGCCGGAGAAGAGCAGCACGGGCCGCTCGAACTCGGCCATGACCTCGCGCATGACGAAGATGCTCTCGGCTTCGAGCGCATCGAGATGGGAGACCCGGTAGGGCTTCGTCTGGCTCATGGGATCCCAGACCTTTCGGTGTCGGGCGTGCAGGGGGTCAGGGTAGTGGAAGGTGACGCTGCAACGCTGCAAGCAACCGAGGGGCGAGATCCTTGCGGCAGACCACGAGATCAGGCAGTTTCGGGTCGGCCTGGTTGTATTTCAATACACTTCCGTCGATGCGGGAAGCATGTAGACCTGTGGCCAGTGCCACAGCCACCGGGGCGGCGCTGTCCCATTCGTACTGCCCGCCGGCATGGACGTAAGCGTCCGCGTCGCCGTTGATCACCGCGGCGATCTTGACGCCGGCGGAACCCATCGGGACGAGTTCGGCGCCGATGTCCTCGGCCAGCGCGGTCACGAACGCCGGCGGGCGAGTGCGGCTCGCGGCGATCCGGATCGGGCCACCGGTGGCCGCGGCCAGCGGCAACGGGGGGTACGCCGGGGCCTGGTCGGTCGCGATCGTGCGGTGCCGGGCCGGCATCGCCACCGCGCCGGCGGCCAGGCAGCTGGGGCTGGAACAGTCGGCGGTCCAGAGCGCGACGTGTACGGCCCAGTCGGTGCGGTCTTGTTCGGAGAACTCCCGCGTGCCGTCCAGCGGGTCGATGATCCACACCCGGCCGGCGTCGAGGCGGTCCGGGCGCAGGGTGTCGTGTTCGCCCTCGCTCCACGCCACCCGGGAGTGGTCGTCCTCCTCCGAGAGCACCGCGTCGGCGGGACGCCAGCGGGCCAGCTCGGCGCGCATCAGGTCGTGCGCGGCCTTGTCGCCGGCGGCCTTGAGCGCCTTGCCGTCCTCGTGACCCAGCTCGTCGCGAACCCTGAGCAGCACCTGACCGGCCCGGTCGGCGAGCCACCGGGCGAACGCGGAGTCGTTCACCGGCGGCGTGCCACCGGACTCCGGCTCCCGTTGCCCCGCGATCCGGGCCGCAGCCTCTGTCTGCTCGCTCATCGCCTCGCCTCTCATACTCAGTAAGCCCCCGACGAACGGACCACCGCGGTCATGGTCCGCAGCAGGATCACCAAGTCCAAACTCAGCGACCAGTTCTCCACATAGCGCAGGTCCAGCCGTACCGCTTCCTCCCAGGAGAGGTCGGAACGCCCGGAAACCTGCCACAGCCCCGTCATGCCCGGTTTGACCGCCAGCCGGCGCCGCACGTCGTCGGCGTAGGCGGCGACCTCCACCGGCAGCGGCGGCCGTGGTCCGACCAGCGACATCTGGCCCAGCACGACGTTCAGCAGCTGTGGAAGCTCGTCCAGCGAGAGCCTGCGCAGCCACCGGCCGACCGGGGTGACACGCGGATCGTCACGGATCTTGAAGAGCACCCCGTCGTGCTCGTTCAGGTGCCGGAGCCCGGCAAGCCGCGCCTCGGCGTCCACATACATGCTGCGGAACTTGAAGATGCGGAACTCCGAGCCGTCCCGCCCCACTCGTACCTGCCGAAAGAGTACCGGCCCCCGGGAGGTCGCCCGGACCGAGAGTGCGACGCCCAGCAGCACCGGCCCGAACAGGACCAGCAACACCAGCGCGCCCAGCCGATCGACCAGGTCCTTCACCAGGCGGGCACCACCGTGCAGGCGGGGGTGCTCCACGTGCAGCATGGGCAGGCCGTCGAACGGCCGGATCGTGGTCCGCGCCCCGGCGACGTCGATCAGGGCGCTCGCCACGATCAGGTCGACCTCGTCGCGTTCCAGCCGCCAGGCCAGCCGGCGCAGCGCCACCCCGTCCAGTTCCGGGCAGCTCAGCACCACCACGGTGTCCGCGTCCGCGGCGTCGACCGCGTTCGCCACGTCGTCGAACGTCCCGTACACCGGAAGGTCGATCACGCCGTCGTGCTGCGGCGGCAGGCACGCACCGACGACCTCCAGACCGTGGTAGCGCTCGCGGCGCAACTGCCGGGTGATCCCGATGACGGACAGCTCGTGCCCGACCACCAGGACGCGGCGCAGACTCTCCCCGCGGGCCCGTTCCAGGTGCAGTCGCTTGCGCAACGCGAACCGCAGCACCACCACCGACGCGAACGCGGCCGGAAGGGCCGCCAGCACGTACGACCGGGCGAGGTCGAGGTCGAGCGCGTAGGACAGCACCGCGGCACCGGCGATCAGCCCGACACCGCCCCGGAAGACCCGCTGGTACTCGTCGGTGCCGACGAACAGGAAACGCCGCTCGTAGGCGCGGCTCACCACGAGGACGGCCAGCAGCGCCACCGGCAGGATCGCCGACAGCAGCAGGTACCACCGGTTGTAGCTGGTCACCTCGTCACCGAAGCGCAGCCCGAAGGTCACCGCACCGGCCGCCACGCCGGCCAGCAGGTCGCTGAGCACGAGCGCCCGCACATAGCGGTGTTCCCAGCGCTGCCGGCGGGACATCGCGGCGTGCCTACCGCGTACCCGGACGAAGGGTCTGGTCGCCGGCCGCGCCGCGGTCGAACGGTTCTGTTTCGGCGACCAGTGCCGGTCGGTGGCCTGGTTGTGGTCGCGCTCGGCCGGCCGGGTCCGGGCCGGATTGCCACTCTTGACCGGCTGCACCGGCGCCGGGATCTTGCCGTTGCGGGCCCGCTCACGGTGCGGCCCGGGCCGCCGGGGCGAGGGACCGTGGTTCGCCGGCGGGTGATTGGCCGGACCGAATTCACCATGATCCCGTACGGCCTCAGCAGCGCGCCGCTGAATCAAGGGCAGGACGAGCGTCGGCTCATCCGGTGTCGCCTTGTGGCTCTCGGACAGGTCCTGCGCCACGCCGCCCCTCCCCGCACCACCGATGGCCACGCACCTATTCGGCGCGCTACGTGACCAACGGACTAACGGGGGGTGGCGTCACGGGACTGATAGACGGACAAAAGACCCTAAAATATCTATCGAATCAGGCACCACGATGTCAACTACCGTGGTATTTGTTCTGCGCCCACTCCACGCCCTCGTGGACCACGGCCTCCACCACATCGGCGGCCCGGTCGACCAGGAAATCCAGCTCCTTGCGCTCCGCACCGGCGAAGTCGGCGAGCACAAAATCGGCCGGCTCCTGCCGGCCCGGCGGACGCCCGATCCCGAACCGGACCCGCGCGTACTCCTTGGTGCCCAGGGACTTCGACATCGAGCGCAGCCCGTTGTGACCACCCTCACCACCACCGAGCTTGGCCCTGACCTGCCCGAACGGCACATCGAGCTCGTCGTGCACGGCGATCACCTGCTCGACCGGCACCTTGAAGAACTGCGCGAGCGCCACCACCGGCGCACCGGACAGATTCATGAAGGTCAACGGCTTGACCAGGATCAGCTTCGGCCCGCCGAACCCCAGCCGGCCCTCGGCGACCTCGGCCACGACCCGCTTGGCCTTCCCGAACTTGCCGCCCACCCGGGAAGCCAGCAGATCGGCCACCATGAAACCGACATTGTGCCGGTTGGCCGCATACTCCCGGCCAGGATTGCCCAGGCCGACCACGAGCCAGGGTGCGTCCTCGGTCATCGCCTTCTAGTCCCGTCTCCTGCGAAAAACAGGTCCCTACGAAAAAACAGGGAAAGCGCCCCGCGGGCGCTTCCCCTGTTTCGACAGTCTCAGCCTTAGCTGGCGGCGGGCTCGGTGCCCTCGGCCGGCTCGGCGCCCTCGGCGTCGCCACCCTCCATCTGCTCGGCGGTCTGCGCCTGAGTGATGAACGCGATCACGAAGTCGGCGGCCACGGCGAGCTCGGTGCCCGTCGGCAGCTGCACGTCACCGGCGGTGATCTGCGTGCCGGCCTCGAGACCCTCGATGGAGACCTCGATGCTGGACGGCAGGTGCATCGCCTCGGCGGTGACGGACAGCGTGTTGCTGTCGTTCTGCACGAGCGTGTTGCGAGCGGCCTCGCCGACGAGCGTGATCGGGACGTCGACCTGGACCTTCTCGCCACGCTTGACGATGATCAGGTCGACGTGCTCATACGTGTCCTTGATCGGGTCACGCTGGATCGCCTTCGGCAGCGCGAGCGTCGCGCCGTTGCCACCGACCACGTCGATGGTGAAGACCTGGTTGAGGCCACCGTGCCGGATGGCGGCGGCGAACTCACGCGCGGGCAGCGCGATGTGGACGGGGGCTTCGCCGTGACCGTAAAGCACGGCGGGCACGAGGCCGGCCCGGCGCGTGCGGCGGGCACCACCCTTGCCGAACTCGGTACGGGGCTCGGCGCTGATCTTTACCTCGGACACGGGGAAACTCCTGAAACTCTGATCGGGCTGCGTCTAAGTCGGCGGGCTGCGGACTGTCCGTTCGGCGGGGCCGAGCGGCGGGTCATGCTCAAGCTGTTCATGCTCAACTGCTCGGCAAGAGGCGCACGGACACAAGCCCGGAGCACCGCGTCGATCACGGTGCCTCAAGCGAACTCCGCATAACCTGCAGCAGACCGCGTGGCACCCTCGCCGTGGCAACCGCACAAGTCTACCTGTTATGCGCACGAGCCGACCGGCGGGTCCCGCCACCTTGACCGTACTGCGGGATTTTCACCCACTCGATGCACTCTGCAACCTGCGAAAAACCCCCACGCCCGCGGACGTGGGGGCCGATGTCGCGATTACCTCAGCTCAGGCCACCGAACAGGGTGGTCACCGAACCGTCGTCGAAGACCTCGCGGATCGCGCGGGCCAGGAGCGGGGCGATCGACAGGACGGTGATCTTGTCGAGCTGCTTCTCCGGCGGCAGGGGCAGCGTGTTCGTCACCACGAGCTCGGAGATGCGGCTGTTCTTGAGACGCTCGGTCGCCGGGTCCGACAGCAACGCGTGGGTGGAGGCCACGATCACATCGGCGGCGCCGGCATCGAACAGGATGTCGGCGGCCTTGGTGATGGTGCCACCGGTGTCGATCATGTCGTCGACGATCAGGCAGACCCGGCCCTCGACCTCACCGACGACCCGGTTCGCCACGACCTGGTTGGGCTTGAGCGGATCGCGGGTCTTGTGGATGAACGCCAGCGGGCAACCGCCGAGACGGTCCGTCCAGCGCTCCGCCACCCGGACCCGGCCCGAATCCGGGGCCACCACGGTCAGCGGGCGGCCCTCGAACTTCTTCTCCACGTGTGCCGCGAGGATGTCCATCGCGAACAGGTGGTCGACCGGACCGTCGAAGAAGCCCTGGATCTGGGCCGTGTGCAGGTCGACCGTGAGGATGCGGTTGGCTCCCGCGGTCTTCAGCAGGTCAGCCATCAGACGGGCCGAGATCGGCTCGCGGCCCCGGTGCTTCTTGTCCTGCCGTGAATACGGGTAGAACGGGAGGACCACCGTGATGCGCTTGGCGGAACCCCGCTTCAGCGCGTCCACCATGATCAGGGTTTCCATGATCCAACGGTTCACGCCCTCGGTCATGGACTGGACCACGAACGAGTCCGAGCCACGCACCGAGTCCTTGAACCGGACGAAGATCTCACCGTTGGCGAACTCGTAGGAATCCGACCGGGTCGGTTCCACGCCGAGCACCTGGCCGATCTCCTCGGCCAGCTCCGGGAAACCTCGCCCGGAGAAAAGCATCAAACTCTTACGGTTCTCCGCGACGATGCTGCCCATGGGCTCGTCCGCTCCCGTGTCATCGAGGGGGTGTGTCACCTGAAGTATTACCCGCGCCCGGCTCCCAGCCATATGCCGGATGCCTCTCGTGGGATGCCTCACCTCAGCTTGCGCCCGTGACGCTCGGTTGACCTCAGTTACGGGCCGGCCGCCGGAGACGGCCGGACCCCATCGACGACAGTGGCTACTCCGCCGCGCCGGCCGCCTTCTCGGCCGCCTCCGCTGACACCGTGCCGGGCCGCTTGCGGGCCACCCAGCCATCGACATTGCGCTGCTGAGCACGTACGACACCCAGGCTGCCGGCCGGCACATCCCGGCTGACCGCACTGCCCGCGGCGACGTACGCGCCCGGACCGATCTCCACCGGCGCGATCAGCACGGAGTCACTGCCGACGAACGCCGCCTCACCGACCGTAGTGTGACTCTTGTTGACCCCGTCGTAGTTCGCGAAGATCGTGCCCGCGCCGACATTCGCCTTCGGCCCGATCGTGGCATCCCCCACGTACGACAGGTGCGGTACCTTGGCCCCCGCGCCCAGCTCGGCGTTCTTGGTCTCCACGAAACCCCCGACCTTCGCCTTACGGCCCAGACGGGTGCCGGGACGAAGATACGAGTACGGGCCGACGGTCGCCTCCGGGCCGATCTCCGCACCGATCGAGTGCGCCCGCAGCACGGTCGCACCCTCCTCGACAACGGTGTCGACCAGCGTGGTGTCCGGCCCGACCACGGCCCGCGCGGCCACCGACGTGGTGCCCAGCAGCTGGGAATTCTGGTCCACCACACTGTCCGGCTCGAGCGTCACCGTGACATCGATCCATGTGGTCGCCGGGTCCATGATCGCCACCCCGGACTTCAACCAGCCGGTGTTCACCCGATCGCGCAGCAGCGACCGCAGCCGGGCCAGCTCGGCCCGGTCGTTGCAGCCCAGCGTCTCGTGCGCGTCCCCGGCCAGGTGCACCCCGACCGCGTGCCCCCCGGTGGCGAGCAGCCCGAAGACGTCCGTGAGGTATTCCTCGCCCTGGTCGTTGTCGGTGGTCAGCTTCCCGAGCGCGGCCCGCAGCAGCACGGCGTCGAACACGTAGATCCCGGCGTTGATCTCCCGGACCGCCCGGATCTCGGCGGAGGCGTCCCGCTCCTCGACGATCCGCTCCAGGTTGCCGGCGGCGTCGCGCACGATGCGCCCCAGCCCGGTCGGGTCGGGCACCTCGGCGGCCAGCACCGTGGCACCCCGCTCCCCCGCCTCGTGCGCGGAGACGAGCGCCTCGACCGTCTCCGGGCGCAGCAGCGGCACATCGGCGTTCAGCACGACGACCGTGCCGACCGCCTCGGGAATCGCGTCCAGGGCGATCCGGACGGCGTGCCCGGTGCCGTTCTGCTGAGCCTGCAACACCGGCGTCGCGCCGGGCGAGATCTCGGAGAGATGCGCACGCACCTGATCGGCCTTGTGCCCCACGACCACGACGGTGCGCGAGGCCTGAGCGGCCTCGGCGGCATGCAGCACATGACCGAGCAGCGTGCGCCCGAGCAGCGGGTGCAACATCTTGGGGGTCGCGGACCGCATCCGCTTTCCTTCACCAGCGGCGAGAACGACGACGGTACGACTCGGGGCCTGGCTCACGCGGGACTCCATTGTTCGCAGTGTTGCGGTGCAGGATGCGGCGCCAACTCAGCCGCGGATGGAAGCTCCCTGGAGAGGATTCGAACCCCTATAAACCGCACCAAAAGCGGTGGTCCTGCCATTAGACGACCAGGGAGTGCAAAGCGGACATAGGTGCTTGAGCCATGTTCGCGCGTCACATAATAGCGTCTCCCCCGCCATCAGTCGCAGACCCAATGCCTCGCATCACGCCCTCGATCGTCCAGTAGAGCCGCCGACCAGCCGGTACTCCCACAGTCAGGCAGCCCCTGTAAGCATCCCCGACGTTGCGGCGGACGGTGGACGGATTGTGCGTCTTGAGAGTAGGACGCCGGAAAACCTCCACCGGCACTCCCACCACTTCGGCCCACCACCGGCACGCGGCCTCCACATCGGCCGACTCGTGAATGCTGACCCGGTAGGTGAGCTTCGCCCGGTCCTCACCCTGACCTTCCAGAAAACGAACGAAGAGCAGGATCAGCACCGGGTCGCTGTTGATGAACACAACTTTGAACTCAGTGGGGCGCCACGGCTCGGCCTTCGCACCCTCACACCAATAAGCCACCGCGCCCAGCAACTGAACTTCTCGATCGGACAGTGAGCCGACCCACGACGCCGCAACCTCGTTGGCCGCCGCATGATCCGCGTCACGCTTCTTTCGGTGAGGTGCCCAGCGCGCCTCATTGATACGGCGGCCATGCTCCCTGCGGCGCTCCCGGGCGCTCTCGGCGTCCCCGTCGAGAGGCAGGTGGCGAACCCAGGGGTAAGCAGTGGATTTGGACACGTCGAGGTCGGTGGCGATCTCAGGGACGGCAGAACCTGCCTGCCGCATCTCGATCGCCTTCGCCCGCAGGTCGTCCTTGGCGTTGGGGCGACGGGTCCATGCGGGCGCAGGTTCGCCCCAGAGCCAGGCCGCCATGGTGTTACGGCTGACTCCGAAGTGTTCTCCGAGCTGAGTCAAGGACATCCGGGTCTCCGCGCGCATGCGCCGTGCCTCGGCTGCGCGGGGATCCCCCTGAAGGGGCTTCTGCATGCAGGGATGTTACGTCTGACAACGTGTCACACGTCAACTCCTTGAGTGTGCCAGGAAGAAGTCCCAGATGACGGCGGTCGCGTTGAGGGATGTTGATGGCGGGTCGAGGTCGAGGCGGCGTTCGCCGGCAGGTGCTCGGCTGCTTCCGGGCCATTGGTGGCCGGCTCCGGCGATGGTGACGAGTTCGACGGTGCGGGCGTCCGGGCAGGGGGCGACCGCGGTGGTGACCTTGCCTCTGACGGTCCGGGTGGGGGCATCGCAGCGGTCGGTGACCCGCCACATTCTCATGAGGTCGGGGATGGCCGGGCCGTCGATGGTGGACGGTGAACGGCCGGGCCCACCCCCGTACGGGATGACCGCGTCCTTGATGCCGTGGATGTGGATGATCGACGTGGGGCGCGGGCTCGCACACTTGTCGACCATGGTGCCGGCGACCGGGGCGATGGCGCGGAAGATGCTGGTTTCGCAGGCCAGGCGATAGGCGAGTACGGCACCGTCGGAGATGCCGGTGGCGAACGTGTTGCTGGGGTCGGTGCCGGGGACGGCCTTCGCCAGCGCGGTGATGAAGCCGATGTCGTCGACGTCGTCGCGGGCGGCCACACCGCAGCAGGCCGGGCCGGCGTTCCAGGTGCCGCCGATGCCGTCGGGGTAGGCGACCACGAATCCGGACCGGTCGGCCTCGTGGTCCCAGCCGTAGGACTGCTGGGCCTGGCCTCCGGTGCCGGCCGGCCCGTGCAACATGATCACCAGCGGGGCGTTCTCGGCGGGGACGGTGACCGGGCGGTAGATCCGGTAGGTGCGTTCGGTGCCGTCGACGGTGAGGGTCGCGGTGGTGGTGCCGGCCGGTGGTGCGGGCGGGCGCACCGGGGCGCGGCCGGTGCAGCCCGCGAGCAGGAGGACGGCGGTCCCGAGCAGGAGCACGTGACGGTTCATGGTTCCACCGTCCACCGTGCCGGATGCGGGCGCCACATTGGGTCAGTGCTCGGCGCGGTCGCTTTCGACCTGGCCGTACAGAGCGGCGGTGAGGACCACGACGCCGAGGGCAGCGAGCACGATGACATTGACCATCGAGACGTTGACGACGTTCGCGTCGGTCTGGATCAGCGCCATGACCACCATCGCGGCGGCCATGAGGGTCCAGCCGAGGACAAGGTTGAGCCGGTGGTGCAGGTTGCCGCCGATCGCGGCGGCGGCGAGGACCGCCAGGCCGAGCAGCGCGGTCAGCCAGGCGCCGGCCGGGTTGAACCGTAGGCCCAGCGCCCAGTCGGCACCGCGGTGGAAGAACGGGTCACCCAGCGTCGTGGCGATACCGATGATCCCCGCGAGCGCCAGGTAGAACCCGGCGGCGCCGGCGAGGACACGGTACGGCTGGCGCAGGTGGTGATTGAGGGGGTAGTGCGCCATCAGGCGTTCTGAGCCTCGCGCGCCTGCCGCGGCGCGCCGGTCTCGGAGGCCGGGGCGACCTTGCTGTACAGCCCGACCGTGATGAGCACGGTGCCCACGATGTAGGTGACGATCACCGTGGCGATGTTGAAGTCGAGGAAGTTGGCGTCGGTGTGGCTGACCGCGAGGCCGTAGCTGCCGACGACCAGCAGACCCCAGCCGAAGTACTTGTCGACCTCGACGTCGGTGTTCTTGCCGACGACGGCGCCGAGCACCACGATCGCGCCGATCAGCAGCGAGACGATCGACCAGAACAGGTTGGTGTCCTGGCCGAGGACCCGGTCGCCACCGTTGCCGAACAGGCCGTCACCGGACGTGACGATCAGGCCGATCACACCGAAGACGACCAGGTACACCCCGCTCAGCGCGCCGAGGGCACGGTAGATAGGCCGCAGCGGGTGATTGACCGGGGTGTGCGCCATGGTGTGTCTCCAAGCTCGGTTTGTGTCGTTGAAGATTCTCGCGCATCCCGCGAACGGGCGCAGGAGCACCCCCGGATCAGGCGTCCCCGACCTGCTCGGCGAGCTCCAGCCAGGCTTCCTCGACCTGACCGCGTTCTTCCTGTACGGCCTTCAGCTCGGCGTCCAGCTCGACGATCCGCCCGTAGTCGCTGCCGTTCGCGGCCAGCTTCTCGTTGATCTTCACGACCCGGTCGTCGAGCTTGACGAGCTGGCGTTCCAGCCGGGTGAGGTCCTTCTTCGCGGTGCGCAGATCGGCCGCGGACAACGCGCTGGAGGGTTTGCTCCCCGCCGGAGCATTCTGCGTGCCGGTCGTCGACACCTGCGCGCCGCCGAAGATCGAGGCCGCTTTCGACAGGTATTCGTCGATGCCACCGGGCAGGTGCACCATCCGGCCGTCACCGAACATGCCGTACGCCGTGTCGGTCACCCGTTCGACCAGGTATCGGTCGTGGCTGGCGACCACCATCGTGCCGGGCCACGAGTCGAGCAGGTCCTCCAGCGATGCCAGCGTGTCGGTGTCGAGGTCGTTCGTCGGTTCGTCGAGCAGCAGCACGTTGGGCTCGGTGGCCAGCAGGCGCAGCAGCTGCAGGCGGCGGCGCTCGCCACCGGACAGGTCGCTGACCGGGGTCCAGATGCGCTTGTCGGTGAAGCCGAACACCTCGGCGAGCTGACCGGCGGAGAGCTCCCGGTCGCCGAGCTTGACCCGCCGGGCCACGTCCTCGACCGCCTCGAGCAGCCGCATGTGTCCCGGCAGCTCCTTGAGCTCCTGGGACAGGAACGCGGCCCGCACCGTCGAGCCGGTGACCAGGCGGCCGCCGTCCGGCTTGGTGATGCCGGCGAGCAGGCGCAGCAGGGTGGTCTTGCCGGCGCCGTTCGCACCGAGGATCGCGATCCGGTCACCCGGGCCGACCTGCCAGGTCGTGTTGCCGAGGATCGGCTTGGTGCCGGCCTTGAGCGTCACGTCCTCCAGGTCGTAGACCTGCTTGCCGAGCCGGGTGGTGGCCATCCGCTGCAGACTGATCTTGTCGCGCACCGGCGGCACGTCGGCGATGAGCTCGTTGGCCGCGTCGATCCGGAACTGCGGCTTCGAGGTACGGGCCGGGGGCCCCCGCCGCAGCCAGGCGATCTCCTTGCGGAGCAGGTTCTGCCGGCGGGCCTCGACGGTCGCGGCGACCCGCAGCCGCTCGGCCCGCGACAGCGTCCAGGCCGCGTAACCGCCCTCGTACATGTGGACCGTCTCGTCGACGACCTCCCAGGTGGAGGTGCAGACGGCGTCCAGGAACCAGCGGTCGTGCGTCACGACCACCAGGGATCCGCGCCGGCCCAGCAGGTAACGGGCGAGCCAGTCGACGCCGGCCACGTCCAGATGGTTGGTGGGCTCGTCGAGGATGAGCAGGTCGGACTCGCGCACCAGCAGCGCGGCGAGGGCGACCCGGCGGCGTTCGCCACCGGACATCGGCCCGACCGGCGTCTCGAGACCCAGGTGCCCCATGCCGAGGCCGTCCAGGATCTCGCGTACGCCGGAGTCACCGGCCCACTCGTGTTCGGCGCCCATGCCCTCGGCGAGCCAGGCGGTGCCCAGCACGACGTCACGCACGGTTGCCTCGCCGGCGAGCACGAGGTTCTGCGGGAGTGCGGCGACCCGCAGGTCCCGCCGGTGGGTGACCCGGCCGGAGTCGGGCTCCTCGAACTTGGCGAGCATGCGCAGCAGCGTCGACTTGCCGGCGCCGTTGAGGCCGACGATGCCGACCCGTGCATCGTCGTCGAGTCCTAGAGAAACGTCGGTGAGCAGCTGACCGGCAGCGCCGTATCCCTTGCCCACCCGGTCGAGATTAACGATATTGGCCACGATGGGACCAAGGGTAACCGGAGCCCGGGTCAGACGGCCCGGGCGCCCGGCATCGGCCCGCGTGCCGGGACGGCGACGCGGCACACACCGGCCGTGGACAGCTCGGCGGCGAGCTTCTCGGCATGGTTGCTGTCGGCGGCCAGGAAGACACAGGTCGGCCCCGATCCGGACACGATGCCGGCCAGCGCGCCCGCGTCGTACCCGGCCCGGAGCACGTCGGCCAGCGCCGGTCGCAGCGACAACGCGGCCGGTTGCAGGTCGTTGGCCAGGGCCGCGCCGAGCGCCTCGGGCCGGCGCTGCCGCAGGGCGGCCATCAGCTCACTGGGGCTCTCCAGCGGCTCCGGTGACCAGGTGCTCTCCCGCAGCCGGTCCAGCTCGCGGTAGACCGCCGGGGTGGACAGCCCGCCGTCGGCGATCGCGACCACCCAGTGCCACTGGGTCGGCCGGGCCAGGATCGGGCTCACCGCCTCGCCGTGCCCGGTGCCCAGCGCGGTGCCCCCCTGGAGCAGGAACGGCACGTCCGAACCGAGCTCGGCACCGATCTCGGCCAGCTCGTCCTTGCCGTATCCGGTGCCCCACAGCAGGTCGCAGGCGAGCAGCGTCGCGGCGGCGTCGGCGCTGCCCCCGGCCAGCCCACCGGCGAGCGGGATCGACTTGCGTAGGTGCAGCCGGGCATGGGCGGGCACCCGGGCCTTCTGCGCCAGCGCCCGCGCGGCCCGGATGATCAGGTTGCTGTCGTCCAGCGCCAGCTCCCCGGTGCCCTCACCCTCCATGGTCAGCGTGAGGGTGTCCCCGGGCCGGGCGGTCAGCTCATCGAACAGGCTGATCGCGTGGTAGACCGTGTTGAGCTCATGGAACCCGTCCGGCCGCAGCGGCCCGACCCCGAGATGAAGATTGATCTTGGCGGGTACCCGCACCTTGACCGGCCCGGAGAACCGGCGGGGCTTGTCGTCGTCCGGCCCCCACGCCTCGGTCACGGGGCGATGTCCCGGATCGGCAGCTTGATCTCGAACGGCGCGCTCAGCACCAGCTCGGCCCCGGCTTCCCCGGCCGCCTCGTAGCGCCCGTCCACCAGGTCGTACGCGAAGACCCGCAGCGGATCCTGCTCGATCCGCCAGAAATGCGGAATCCCGGCAGCGGCATACAAAGCAGGCTTCTCCAGCCGGTCGCGACGGCGGGTGCCGGGAGAGACGATCTCGACGGCGATGACCACCTGGGAGGGAAGGACATAATGATTGCCCGAGGCCACCGGCTGACGCAGCAGCAGAACGTCCGGCTCGAGGCTGTCCCGCATCCCCACCGCCACACCGACGGCCGTCACCGCGAGGAACGTGTCCGGCGCATGCTGCCGCAACCAGGCCCAGAGCAGATTGCCGATGTTCTGATGGCCGATCGTCGGCGAGGGGACCACGATCATGACTCCGTCGAGAAGTTCGACGCGCGGGGCGTCATCGGGCAGGTTGAGGACGTCCTCGAGGAAGTGGCCGGCCGTCCGCTGCCGCACCGGGTCCGGCGTCCACATGACGGGCGTGGTCGGTTCCGCGGTCATGAGTCCACCTCCTCGTGCTGCCTTCCGGATGCGCTGAGCCTACCGCCGTACCCCAGTTCGATGGCGGCCCCCGCGATGGCGGCGAACTGGGCGACGGACAGCGCCTCACCCCTCGCCTGAGGGCTGACCCCGGCCGCCACCAGGACCTTCTCGGCGTGGTCGGCGCCGCCGGCCCAGCCGGACAGCGCCGCGCGAAGTGTTTTGCGGCGTTGGGCGAACGCCGCGTCGATCACCTGGAAAACCGTCGCGCGGGGCACGCCGGCCAGCGGACCCGCCGCAGCCTCCGCCGGATCGCGGCGGGTGAAGGCCACCAGACCGGAGTCGACGTTGGGGACCGGCCAGAACACCGCGGGGGGTACGCGTCCAGCCGCCCGGGCGTCGCCGTACCAGGCGAGTTTGACCGACGGGACGCCGTACACCTTGGTCCCGGGGCCGGCGACGAGCCGGTCGGCGACCTCCTTCTGGACCATCACCAGGCCGCCGCGCAGCGTGGGCAGCACGCTGAGCAGGTGCAGCACCACCGGGACGGCCACGTTGTAGGGCAGGTTGGCGACGAGCATGGTCGGCGGCGGGGTGAACAGGCCCGCGCGCACCTTGAGCGCGTCGGCGGGGTGCACGGTGAGTTTCGTGGCGTCGGCGCGTTCCGCGACGGTGGCCGGCAGCGCGGCGGCCAGCACCGGATCGATCTCGACCGCGTGTACGTGCGCCGCGGCCCCGACCAGCCCGAGGGTGAGCGAGCCGAGCCCGGGTCCGACCTCGAGCACCACGTCGTCGGCGGTGAGCCCGGCGGCGGCCACGATGCGGCGCACGGTGTTGGGATCGTGCACGAAGTTCTGGCCGAGTTTCTTCGTCGGCGCCACCCCGAGCCGACCCGCGAGTTCCCGGATCTCCGCCGGGCCGAGCAGTCCGTCAGCCATGACGCCACAGCCTACGGCGCCCCGGGTGACGACCCGGAGGGCCACCCGGGCACGGGTACGCCGACAGCGGCGGTCGATCCGGGGTTGTACAACAGGGGCATGACGGAGCTGGTACAGCTGCGAGGCGTGGTCGAGGCGACTCCCGACGAGGTCGCGGCGGTGCTGCTGGACGCGCGGCCGGGTGGGCGTTCCCCGCTCGCCGCGACCGGGTCGGCCCGGCCCGCCGCGGGTGACGAGTTCACCGTCACCCGGGACGGCGGCACCCTCACGGTGTCCGTCGACCGCGCCCACCGCACCATCTCCCAGCAGGGCGAATGGTGGTATTGCGGGGTCACCAGCGTCGAGTCCGAACAGCGTGGCGCGCTGGTCGTGCACCGCATCCTCAACGTCGCCCCGGGGCACCGGTGGGCGGTCCGGTTCGTCTCGCGCGGGCCGGTGCTCGCCGCGCCGACGAGCTTCGCCAAGCTCCTCGGCGGGCTCGGCGAGCAGCTCGACTGCGCCGCGTACCCCCTCCCTTAGGACCAGGGGCCGAAGACCCGGTCGCCGTTGGCGGAGACCGCGGCGCAGAGGGTGTCGAGGTCCTGGCCGGTCGTCTCGGCAAGAGCCCGCATGGTGACCGGGATCAGGTACGACGCGTTGGGCCGGCCGCGGTACGGCACCGGTGTCAGGTACGGCGCGTCGGTCTCGACCAGCATCTGCGCCGGCGGTGTCACGGCGGCGGCCGCGCGCAGGTTGGCGGCGTTGGTGAACGTCACCGTGCCGGCGAAGCTGAGCAGGTAGCCCCGGCGCACGCATTCGGCCGCGAACTCCTCGTCGCCCGAGAAGCAGTGCAGCACCACGGTGTCCGGGGCGCCCTCCTCGTCGAGCACGCGCAGCACGTCCTGGTGGGCTTCCCGGTCGTGGATGATCAGCGGTTTCGCATACCGCTTGGCGATGGCGATGTGGGCGCGGAAGCTGTGCTCCTGCGCGGCCCGGCCCTCGTCACCGGTGCGGAACGTGTCCAGTCCGGTCTCGCCCAGCCCGCGGACCCGGGGCTCGGCGGCCAGCGCCTCGATCTCACGCAGGGCCTCGTCGAGCTCGCCGGCGGACAGTCGCGGGGCCTCGTTGGGGTGCAGGGCCACCGCGGCGAGGACGGCCGGGTGCCGGGCCGCCAGTTCCGCGCCCCACCGCGAGGACGCCAGGTCGACGCCGACCTGGACCAGCCGGTCGACGCCGGACGTGGCCGCCGCCGCGATGAGCGCCTCGACCGGATCCCCCGCCCCGGCGCCGGGGACGGCACCGGCTTCGAGGACGGTGATGTCGAGGTGGGTGTGGCTGTCGAAGACGGGTACGGCCAGGGGCTCCGGGGCTGGTGGGAACTCCCCTGACCGGCGAGCTGAGCGCTGTTTGCTGTTCATCGCGGACCAGCATCACACATCGCAGACATGAGTCACCTTCCGTTTACCCGGTGTCCATCTGCGACATCTACGTTGCACCGCGTGACCGTGACCGGTGAGGACGTGGCCATCGACCCTCTGGAGCCGCCGCTGATGGCTCCGCTGCGACGGGATCTCACCTGGACGCAGGTTCAGGAGATGAGCCAGTCGTTCGGGCATCATCAGGATGCGCTGCTGCAGAACATCCGCGCGACCGCGGCGGTCCGCCGGGGCACCCGAATGATCAAGGTGCTCTCCCCCGCGCAGCTCGCCGGTCATCTCGCCGGCTGGCTGCCGTACGGCTTCTGCTACCGCGCCTGCGACATCGCCCACCTGCGCACCCCGGCCGAGCTCGCGCTGCTGCGCACCGACGGGGTGGCCGACGACGGGGTCGTGTACGCGTTGCGCTGGCGGGCCACCGACCCGGTCGACTTCGAGATCCCGATGGGCGGGGTGCAGGGCGGGCTCACCGCGGTGCCGGCCCACTCCCGGATCGGCTCGATGGTGCTCGGCACCGGCTTCACGCCCAGCACCGACGATCTGATCCCGGAGTTCGTCACCGCCGGGTTCGCTGACCTGCCGGTACCCGCGAACGCCCAGCTCCTGGCGTACCCGGGGACCGGCGACGAAGTCGTGCTGTATTCGTACCAACCGGAGCAGCACGGCTGGCTGCGGCTCGCCGGCCCGCGCTGGCGGCACCTGCTCGAGGGCATTCCCGGGGTCAGCCCGGACCGCGAGTACGTGCCCTGCACGGATGCCGGCTCGGCCCGGCTGGTGGGCCGCATAGGCGAGCAGGAGTACCAGGCCGTCGCCGACCCGCCGGAGGAGTTCCGGGTGCGGGCGCTCACCCGTGCCGCCCGTTACGCCGTGCAGACCCTGGCCCGCCGGGCCGAGCAGGCCCGGTGGCGCGACGTGCCGGTCTGGGTGCTGCAGCGCGACGACACCTGGGCCCGGCTGCGGCTGCTGCGCCCGGACGCCGACGCCATCGCGGCGGTCGGCGCCCGGTGTTACGAACGCGGCGTGTACGAGGTCTGGGCCCCCGTCCGGGAGCTGGCCGACCATCACATCGCCGAGCAGCCGTACGACATCTGACCGGAAAAGCTGATGCCCCGGCTCGCAACCGCGGGCCGGGGCATCAGCAGGTGTTCGTGATCAGCTACGCGTGAGCTTCGACTTGACCGACGCCCACTTGCTCTGCTTGTCGGCCCAGTCGAACGCGAGCGCGTCGACGTAGATGGTGCTCTTCTTGAGCCCGTTGACCTTCACGGACCACTTGCCCTTCGAGGGCTTGACCGCGACCGGCTCGCAGTTGTTGTACTGCGCCTCGGTGTAGACCTGCTTCCACTTCTTCTGCGGGGTGTAGCAGTACACCTTGCTGCCCGCGATCCGGCTGACCCAGACGTAGACGACCGGCACGCCGGAGCCCTTGTCGGTGACCGTGCCGGACACGGTCTTCCAGGAGCTGATCCGGTTCGCGTTCTTCGGCTTGTTGACCTTGACGACCGGCTTCCAGGAGTCGGCCTTGACCTGGATCTTGCCGAGGAAGATCGCCGACGACGCGCCGTACTTGTTGTAGTACGTCGCCCGCAGGACGGTCGCGCCCTTGACCAGGCCGCCGTTCAGGCGGTGGTAGTAGATGAAGTTGTACGACTGGTTACGCGGCTTGATCTCTTCGACGTAGCCGTCGCCCATGTCGAACCGGATCCGGGTGGTGCCGGCCGGGACGCCGCTGAACGTGGCGGTGATCCGCTGGCCGAGCCACGCGCTGGAGCGGGAGAACTTCACCTTGGCCGGCGTGGTCACGGTGACGGCCGCGGTCTTCTTGGCGGTGTTGCCCGCCTTGTCCTTGACCGTGAACGTGATCGTGAACTTGCCGTTCCTGGTGTACTGCTTGTTAATCGCCTGGCCCGGCTTCAGCGTCGACGAGGAGCCGTCACCCCAGTTCACCACGCGCGCGATGTTCGCGGCGGAGCTCACGTTGTCGGTGACCGTCTTCTGCGTGAAGGTGACCCGCTGGCCGACCCACAGGGAGCCGGTGTTCAGCGCGAACGTGCCCGTGGGCGCGGTCTTGTCCGGCGCCGGCGCCGGCGTCGTCGTGGACGGCTCCGGAGAAGCCGGCGTCGACGGCTCGGGCGACGTCGAATCCGACGGCTCCGGGGAGGTCGGGTCCGACGGCTCGGGAGAGGCCGGGTCCGACGGCTCCGGGGAGGTCGGGTCCGACGGCTCGGGAGAAGCCGGGTCCGAGGCCTCCGGGGAGGTCGGCGCGGAGGGCTCCGGGGTCACCGGCGGCGGGGTGGTGGTGGGAGTGGGGCTCGGCTCGTCGTCCAGCAGCACGCTGGCGTCGGCGACCGACTCACGCCCGGAGTCGGTGGCGAAAGCGGCGGTGGGAGCGAGAGCCCCACCGGCCAGCAGCGCACCACTGACAGCGACGGCCAGCAGTGGCCGCTTAAGGCGTCGTACGTTCAAGGAAACTCCTCTGAGGGGGGTGACCCTGACGAAGGAGACATGACGACACGGCACGGCTGGTAACGATGGAACGCAGCCGTACCGATGAAACGCTAGCGTTTCCCCCGTGGTCGGCGCTGAACGTACCCGATCCGAGCTACGCCGATCAATCCGATTCACAGCCAAAATTGAGCAAGCCCGCCGGCGCCTTTCGGCACCAGCGGGCTGACGTGCACAAATGTCTCAGGAGCCGAGACGCTCCAGCTCCTCTTCGATGACCGACGGATCAAGTTTCTTGAAGACCGGCTTCGGTGCGGCCAGCGAAATGCCGGTTTTGATGGGTACGGACTCCCACGTCGCGCCCACGGTGTAGTCACCGGTGAGCACCGGGTAGGCCGGGCCGCCGTCGAGGTCCTCGACCTCCACGATGGACGGCATCGGGGCGTGCACCCCGGTGCCACCGAGCAGCTCGTGCACCTTTTGCGCGGAATGCGGCAGGAACGGCGTCAGCAATGTGTTGCAGTCGCTGATGACCTGCAACGCGACGTGCAGGATCGTGCCCATCCGGGGCTTGGACGCCTCGTCCTTGAGCTTCCACGGCGCCTGGTCGGAGAGGTACTTGTTGGCCTCGGCGACCACCCGCATCGCCTCACCGATCGCCGCCTTCTGCCGGTGCTTGCCGAGCAGGGCGCCCACGCTCGCGAAGCCCGCCCGCGCGGTGTCGAGCACGGCCCGGTCCTCGTCGGTCAGCTCGCCCGGCTCGGGGATCGCGCCGAAGTTCTTGGCCGCCATCGAGACGCACCGGTTGACCAGGTTGCCCCAGCCGGCCACCAGCTCGTCGTTGTTGCGCCGGACGAACTCGGCCCAGGTGAAGTCGGTGTCGTTGGACTCCGGCCCGGCCGCGGCGATGAAGTAGCGCAGGGCGTCGGCGTCGTAGCGCTCCAGGAAGTCGCGGACGTAGATGACGACCTTGCGCGACGAGGAGAACTTGCGGCCCTCCATGGTCAGATACTCGCTCGACACCACCTCGGTGGGCAGGTTGAGCGCGCCGAGCGAGCCCGGCTTGCCACCCTTGTCGCCCTCGCCGGAGTACCCGAGCAGCAGCCCCGGCCAGATCACCGAGTGAAAGACGATGTTGTCCTTGCCCATGAAGTAGTAACCGAGGGCGTCGCTGTCCTGCCACCACTTGCGCCAGGCGTCGGGCTCACCTGAGCGGCGGGCCCACTCGATCGACGCGGAGAGGTAACCGATGACCGCGTCGAACCAGACGTAGATGCGCTTGTCGTTGCGGTCGCGCCAGTCGTCGAGCGGGATCGGCACCCCCCACTCGAGGTCCCGGGTGATCGCCCGGGGCTGCAGGTCCTCCAGCAGGTTGCGGGAGAACTTGAGGACGTTGGGCCGCCAGTCGTCGCGGGTGTCGAGCCACTTGCCCAGCGCCTCGGCGAACGCCGGCAGGTCGAGGAAGAAGTGCTCGGTCTCGACGAACTCGGGGGTCTCCCCGTTGATCTTCGACCGCGGGTCGATCAGCTGCTCCGGGTCGAGCTGGTTGCCGCAGTTGTCGCACTGGTCGCCCCGCGCGCCGGTGTAACCGCAGATCGGGCAGGTGCCCTCGATGTAACGGTCGGGCAGGGTGCGGCCGGTCGACGGCGACTTCGCCCCGAGCGTGGTCTTGGCGATGATGTAGCCGTTCTCGTGCAGGCCCGTGAAGAGCTCCTGCACGACGGCGTAGTGATTGCGGGTGGTGGTGCGGGTGAACAGGTCGTAGGACAGGCCGAGCCCGTGCAGGTCCTCGACGATCACCCGGTTGTAGCGGTCGGCCAGCTCACGCGGCGTGACACCCTCGGCGTCGGCCTGGACCTGGATCGGCGTGCCGTGCTCGTCGGTGCCCGAGACCATGAGCACGTCGTGGCCGGACATCCGCATGAACCGGCTGAAAACGTCGGAGGGCACCCCGAAGCCGGAGACATGACCGATGTGGCGCGGGCCGTTGGCGTAGGGCCAGGCGACCGCGGCTAGAACGTGACTCATACGGCAAGCGTAGTGACCCGGCCCCCGAACCCGCGAACGGATAGCTGCCCGCCCTTTTTGCCCGACACGCCGGGTATCTCCCGGACTGATGATCAACCCCGTAGTCCAATGGGAGCCATGACCGGAGACGCGCCGCAGCCTGGGCAGACGCCGCGCAACCAGGGCAACCCCTGGACCAGGACCGAGGCCGTGACACCGGTTCTCGAACCGCCGGAACCCGCCCGGCACACCGGCGCGGCCGCGATCGCGCATCAGGCCGGCACGGCCGACGCGACCGCCGCGCTCACCGGCACGACCAGCCCGGCGCTGCCTCCGGCGCCGGAGTCCGTCGCCGAGACCTCGCGCGCCATCTTCGAGGCGCCACCCGGTCCGGACGCCACGGCCACGCCGCCGGCCCCGGTCCGGAAACGCCGCAAGCCCCGGCCGGTGGCCGACAAGAGCCCCGGCGCCGAGAACGCCCATGACACGGTGGACGACGAACGGTTCAACACCGAGGGCAGCACCATCGCGTACGCGGCCCGGGCCACCCCGGAACCCCCGGTGACCGACCCGGAGCACGAACCCACCATCGTCGACCTGCTGGCCGCGCTCCCCATGGAGGACCCGCGACCGGCCCGGGCCCCCGGCAAGCCCACCGGGCACCTGGAGGGCGAGGCCGTCGAAACGACGGGAGACGCGCGAACGGGTGCTGACGACGTACGGGCCGGTGCTGACGACGTACGGGAAGGCGGCCGTGACCGGCCGACGGTGGTCCTGCCGCGATTCCCCGGCCGGGGCCGGCTCAGCCGGGCGAAGGACGACCGGGCGCGCGCGGACCGGGCACTGCAGGACCGGGTCCGAGCTGAGCGCACCGCGGCCCTGCTGGAGACGTCACCGTTCTGGCGGACCGAGGAGGACAGGGCGCGGGACGCCGCGTGGCCCCCGCAGGCGACCCGGGACAAGCTGGCCGCGGGTCAGCCCCCCAGGCGGAAACCCCGCGACCCCAGGCGTCCAGTGAGCGGGCTCCTCGCACTGCTGACCCTCGCCCTCGTCGCCGCGTTCTTCTCCTGGGTCAGCGCGGAGCCGTTCTGGCTCGCGGTCGGGCACGGCCGCGACGGCACCGCCGTGGTCTCGCACTGCAGCGGATCCGGCGTCACCAAGCGGTGCCTCGGCACCTTCGCCGCCACCGACGGGTCGTACAGCGTCCAGGACGTCGCCCTGCTCGGCGTGGACGCCGAGCAACGGGCCACCGGATCCACCGCGAGCGCGCGGATGGTGAGCATGACCAGCCGGCAGGCGTACGTCGGGGACACCGGCCCGCTCGTGCACCTGCGCTGGGTCCTCGGCTTCGTGCTGGTGCTGCTCTGCGGCCTCGGCATCGCCGGGCTGACCGGGGCGGGCCGGCTGGAGACCATCAAGGCGCGGCGCGGCGCCCTGGCGGTCAGTGTGGCCGGCCCGCTGATCCTGCTCGCCGGCTTCCTGTTCGCCGCCTACTGAGTCGTGTGCACGAGCGCGTAGACATCACGTTTGCGCAGGCCGTACACGTCGGCGACGGCTTGGATCGCGTCCCGGCGGGTGGTGCCGGCGGCTTCCCGCCCGGCCACCTCCGCACGCAGTTCGTCGTCGGCCGGGCGCTCCGCGGGACCGGCCGGCGCGCCCGCCACCACCACGGTGATCTCGCCGCGCGGGCCGCTCTCGGCCGCCCACGCCGCCAGCTCACCGAGCGGACCCCGGCGGATCTCCTCGTACGTCTTGGTCAGCTCCCGGCACACCGCGGCCTCACGCCGGTCGCCGAACACGGTGACGAAGTCCTGCAACGCGCTGGTGATCCGATGCGGCGCCTCGAAGAACACCAGCGTGCGCGGCTCGGCGGCCAGCTCCCGCAGCCGGGAACGGCGGCCCGAGCCGGTCCGCGGCAGGAACCCCTCGAAACAGAACCGGTCGCTGGGCAGGCCGGACAACGCCAGCGCGGTCGTCACGGCGCTCGGGCCGGGCGCGGCACTCACCGGGAAACCGGCGTCGAGCGCGGCCCGGACCAGGCGGTAACCCGGATCGGAGACGCTCGGCATGCCACCGTCGGTGACCACGGCGACCACCGCGCCGCCCCGCAGGGCCTCGACCAGATCGGGGGTCCGCCGCTCCTCATTGCCCTCGAAGTACGACACGATCCGCCCGCTGATCGTGACGTCCAGGTCCTTCGCCAGCCGGTGCAGGCGCCGGGTGTCCTCGGCCGCGATGACGTCCGCGGCGGCGAGCACCTCCCGCAGCCGGGTGGAGGCGTCCCCGATGTTGCCCAGCGGCGCGCCGACCAGCACCACCCGGCCCGTACCGCTGTCCAGCGCTGCGTCAGTCACCCGCCGAGTCCATCACACGCCGCGTGGTTTCTCGCTACGGGCCGGGGCAGCCTACGATCGCCTGGTGACTTCGGCGACAGCTGAGACTGACACCCCGAGCCCGCTGCCCGCTGCCGAGCCCCCGGTCGCGGTGGTGCCCCCGGGGGTGCGTGGCGTGCCCGACGCCGTCCGGCGCCGGCTGGCCACGCTCGACAACTGGCTGAACCCGTACTCCTGGGTGGTCACGGGCGTGATCGTGGCGATGGCCGCGATCCTGCGGCTGGTCGGCATCACCCACCCCAAGGGCTACATCTTCGACGAGGTGTATTACCCGACCGACGCCTGGGACATGCTGACCCACGGCGTCGAGTGGGACGAGAAGAACAACGGCCCCGCGTACGTCGTGCACCCGCCGCTCGGCAAGTGGCTGATCGCGCTCGGTGAGAAGGCGTTCGGCAACAACGAGCTCGGCTGGCGCTTCCCGGCCGCGATCGCCGGCATCCTCATGATCCTGATCCTGATCCGGGTCGCCTACCGGATGTTCCACTCGATCGTGCTGGCCGGCGCGGCGGGCCTGCTGATGACGCTCGACGGCTTCCAGCTCGTGCTGTCGCGCACCTCGCTGCTCGACATCTTCCTCGGCCTGTTCATCCTGATGACGTTCGCCGCCCTGCTCCTCGACCGCGACCATTACCGGCGGCGCTGGCTGCGCGGGCTCGAGGGCGGTTACGACCCGGCGGTCGAGCACCAGCTCCCCCGGATCGTCCCGTGGTGGCTGCTCGCGGCGGGCGTGACGTTCGGCCTCGCCTGCGGTGTCAAATGGAGCGCGCTGTTCTTCGCCCCGTTCTTCGCCGCCCTCGTCATCGCCTGGCGGGTGCAGGCCCGCCGCTCCGCCGGGGTCCGCCGCCCGATCGTCAACGGCCTGCTCGGCGACCTCGGCTACCTGATCCTGAGCTTCGTGCTCAGCGTGCTGTTCTACCTCGCCACCTGGACCGGCTGGTTCGTCACCGACACCGGCTACTTCCGGCACTACCGCGAGGCCAACGGCATGGGCGAGCCCCCGATCCTCGGCGCCCTGCTCAACCTCATGCACTACCACCAACAGGCCTACACGTTCCACAGCGGCCTGACCGACCGGCACGTCTACCAGTCCTGGCCGTGGCAGTGGCTGCTGCTCGGCCGCCCGGTCGCGTTCTCCTGGAGCGGCAGCGGCAACTGCGGGGCCCCCAGCTGCGCCGCCGAGGTGCTGCTGCTCGGCACCCCGCTGCTCTGGTGGTCGTTCCTCCCGGCGCTCGCGGCCCTGGTCTGGTTCGGCATCGCCCGCCGCGACTGGCGCGCCCTGGCCATCGGCACCGGCGTGGTGGCCGGCCTGCTGCCCTGGTTCTACTTCGCCATCGCCGACGGCCGCACGATGTTCTCCTTCTACGTGCTCCCGGCCCTGCCGTTCCTCATCCTCGCCGTCGTGTACGCCCTGGGCGCGATCATGACGCCGCCAGGGGGCACGGCCGAGGGCGCGGCGAGAACGGACAGACAGCTGATCGGCACCATCGTCGCGGGCGTCTACCTGCTGCTGGTCGCCCTCTGCTTCGCCTACTTCTACCCGATCTTCGTGGGCCACCTGATGCCGTACGACGACTGGTCCGCCCGCATGTGGCTGGGCGGCCGCTGGATCTAGGTGGGACTGCAATTCCTAGGTTGAAGCGGGCCTGCTCGGCGGGCCTGCGGGGGCTCCTCGCGCCGCACGCTGGAGACACATCCAGCAGAGGAGACCCCCATGTCGTACCCCACCACCGGCCCGGCCACCTGGTTCGTCACCGGCACCTCCCGCGGCCTCGGCCTCGAGCTGGTCAGACAGCTCCTGGACCGGGGTGACAACGTCGCGGCGACCACCCGCTCGGCGCACCGCCTCGACGAGGCCCTGGGCACGGCCGACCGCTCCCGGCTACTGCCGCTGCAGCTCGATCTCACCGACGGCGACGCCGTCACGGCCGCGATCCGCACGGCCACCGAACGGTTCGGCGCCATCGACGTGGTCGTCAACAACGCCGGATACGGTTTCCTCGGCGCGGTCGAGGAGATCACCGACGCCGAGGCCCGGCAGATGTTCGACGTCCAGATCTTCGGCGTCTGGAACGTCCTGCGCGCGGTCCTGCCGGACCTCCGCGCCGCCGGCAGCGGTCACATCGTCAACATCTCGTCGATCCTCGGACTCACCGCGTTCCCCGGATGGGGCCTCTACAGCGCCGGAAAATACGCCCTCGAGGGCCTGTCGGAGTCACTCGCGACGGAGGTCGCCGGGCTCGGCATCAAGGTCACCATCATCGAACCCGGCTATACGCGTACGGACTTCCTGCGCACCAGCTCGCTCGGCCTCCCGGAGCGGGTGGCCGAGGGCTACGACGCGATCCGCGAGATGACCGAGGCCCACCTCGCGATGCCCGGCACCCAGCTCGGCGACCCGGTCAAGGTGGTGGCCGCGATCATCGAGGTCGCCGTCGGCGGCAAGGCACCGCTGCACCAGCTGCTCGGCTCGGATTCCTACGGCCTGGCGAAGGGCCGGGTGGCGGCCCTGACCGACGACATCGAGGCCGGCCGCGAACTGGCTCTCAGCACCGACATCTGACCCGGTGGACAGTGCCTGAATAGGCAACGCCCCGATCGCCTGCCACGGGGGAAGCGGGCGATAGGGGCGTGCAAAAAGCAGCTTAACGAGCGTCGTTGACGGACACAATGGGTGGACTTCCCAAATTGTCGCCGAATCTTGCTGCACAATGACTTCCTCCAGTGACGAGGCAGACACTCCCAGCCAGGGGCACGATCCAGGGAGGACGAAACGGACAATCTGCTACATTGGCTTCTTAAGCCACATATGTGTTCGTGAAAGCGACTCGGAAAAGCGTGGTCCGAAAGTCGCTGATACGACAGCAACTTTTTTTGAATAATTGCGTAACCTTCGCTGGGAAAATAATTCATCGCTGGTCAGGCGTATTTCCCACAATGCCGATCACACGTCGTTGATCAGGTCAAACGCTCACGCTCACCGTTTCGGTTGATTCAGCCTCCCCCTACGGTCGACCACCGATCAGGTGAAGCAAAATCATGATCTTAGTAGATCTTCTTAAGCTCGCCGCGTGACATTGCAGGAGCCCCAAAACCCGATTTCCGCCGCCGCCGACACCTCGGACACCGAGGTGATCGTCATCGCGCATCCCTCTCCGGTGTTCGTGGACTCGACCGGACGCCGGAGGCGCGTGCTGCAACGCGTCGCATACGGCTTCGGTGCCCTCTGCATGGCCTACGGGGGACTCATCAGCGTCAGCCTGGCCGGCGGCCCGGTCAACTCGAACGCGGTACTGCCACTGCCCGACCTCGCGAAGGGCGACGACGCCGATCCCGTCACGGCCCGCCCCAGCCCGATCCCACCGCCACCCGCGGCCAAGAGCACCACCCGGCCGCTGCTCGAGTCCTTCCCCAACCGAGGAGCCCCAGCGGTACGCCCGACGGTCACCACCCGGCAGCCGTCCCGCAGCGCGACCCCGGTCGTACGCCGCACCACGTCACCGACCCCCACCGCGAAGCCGACCACGACAACCCCGCTCCCCACCGCGACGACCACCCGCCCCCTGGAGTCGGCGACCACGAAGCCGGCAGCCTCCCCGACTCCCTCCACCCCGGTGAGCACAACCACGCCGCCCCCGCCCACGGTCGCCCCAGCACCCCCAAAAACCAGCACCGGAGGCTCCGGCGGAGGCTCGGGCGGAACCGACGACGGAACCACCGACGGCACCCCGGACGACAGCGACCCCAGCAGCGGCGGCACCGGAACCGGTGGTGAGGGCGGCGGCGGCATGACCCCGGACCCCACGACTTCCCCAGACCCCATCTCGTCCCCGGCCCACACCGCCGCCCCAACCCACACCGGCTCCCCAGCCCACACCACTGTTCCGACCCACACCGGCTCCCCGGCCCACACCGGCTCCCCGGCCCACACCGGCTCCCCGGCCCACACCGGCTCCCCGGCCCACACCACTGTTCCGGCCCACACCACCTCTCCGGCCGCGACGGCTTCTCCGGACCCCGCCACCTCGTCGCCGGACGAGAACGGATCCGGCAACGACGGATCCGGCAACGACGGCGACGGCGGCGACGGCGACGGCGACGGCCCTGGCAACGACGGCCCTGGCAACGACGACACCGCGCCAGCCACCTCCCCCAAGCCGGATAAATCGGAAATGCCGGAGAAGGAATGCGAGCCGACCAGCCCGACCAAGCCGACTAGCCCGACCAGCCCGACCAGCCCGACCAAGCCGGCCACCTCAAGCAAGCCGGCTGCTCAGCGCAAGCAGCCCGGGCCTGAGCCCGAGCCCAAGTCGGCGGTGGAGCCGGAGCCGGCCGTCGAGGGCCGGTCCTCGTCGGAAGCCGAACCGGATGCCAGTGCCGAGGTCGGCGGATGACAGCCCGGCGCAACCGCAACCGCAGCCGGTACCGCAGGCGGATCCTGCCTCAACCTCGGGTGATGCTCGGCGTGCTGCTCATCGCCGTCTTCGTCGGGGTGCTCGTGGCCCAGGCGTACGTGAATGCCGAGTTCACCGCCGACCACAAGGATTCCGAGGTCGGTGACCAGGCCGGCGTGCCGCTGTCGATCCGGCGGGGTGGGCCGATCATCAACACCACCGGGGGGCAGGAGAGTTCCAGCCGCCTGCCGGAGCGGACCATCGCCCTCACGTTCGACGACGGGCCGGACCCGGTGTGGACGCCGAAGGTGCTGGAGGTGCTGGCGGAGAACGACGCGCACGGCACGTTCTTCGTGGTCGGTTCCGAGGTGGCGCGGAACCCGGACCTGACGAAGCGGATCACCGATCACGGCAACGAGCTGGGCCTGCACACGTTCACCCACCCTAATCTGCAGCGGATCGCCCCGTGGCGGCGCAGCCTGGAGCTGTCGCAGACGCAGGTCGCCATCGCCCGGGCCGCGGACGTGCGGACCAATCTGGCCCGCTTCCCGTACTCGTCCAAGGCGGAGGCCATCGACGAGACGAACTGGAAGATCGTCAAAGCTGCCGGGCGGGACGGCTATCTGGTCGTGGTGAACGACCGGGACAGTGAGGACTGGCGGCGGCCGGGGGTCGGATCGATCATCCAGAACGCGACCCCGCCGGGCGACGAGGGCGCGGTGATCCTGTTCCATGATGCCGGTGGTGACCGGGCGCAGACCGTCGCCGCGTTGCGCCTGTTCATCCCGATGATGAAGGAGCGTGGTTACCGTTTCACCACGGTGACCGAGGGCATGAACCTCGCCATCGAGGAGCGCCAGCAGGACGCGGCGACGCTTCCGCTGCTGCCGGTCAACCCCCACGCGGAGGGTACGGACAGATGGCGCGGTTCCGCCCTGATCTGGACCGTGCACGTCGCTGACGGACTGGTGTGGCTGATCGCCGGACTGTTCGTGGTCGTCGGGGCGCTCACCATCGCTCGTACCGCGCTCATGCTCGTGCTCGCGACCCGGCACGCCCGGCACCGCCGCATGAAGGATTTCAGCTGGGGTCCGCCGGTGACCGAACCGGTGTCGGTGATCGTGCCCGCCTACAACGAGAAGGAGGGCATCGAGGCGGCGGTACGCTCGCTCGCCGGTGGCGACTATCCGGCCATCGAGGTGGTGGTCGTCGACGACGGTTCGACCGATGGCACCGCGGCGATCGTGGAACGGCTGGGCCTGCCCAACGTGCGGGTGGTGCGGGTGCCGAACGGCGGGAAGTCGAACGCGTTGAACACCGGTATCGCGCTGGCCCGCAGCGAGCTGATCGTGACCGTCGACGGCGACACGATCTTCGAGCCGGACTCGATCCGGATGCTGGTGCAGCCGTTCGCCGATCCGTCGGTCGGCGCGGTGGCCGGCAACGTGAAGGTCGGCAACCGGTCGAGCCTGGTGGCCAGCTGGCAGCACATCGAGTACGTGATCGGCTTCAACCTGGACCGGCGGTTGTACGAGGTGCTGAACTGCATGCCGACCGTGCCCGGGGCGATCGGGGCGTTCCGGCGGGCCGCCCTGGCCCGGGTCGGCGGGATCAGCGACGAGACGCTGGCCGAGGACACCGACGTGACGATGGCGATGTGCCGCGACGGCTGGCGGGTCGTGTACGAGGAGCGCGCCCGGGCCTGGACCGAGGCGCCCGCCACGATGGAGCAGCTGTACCGCCAGCGGTACCGGTGGAGTTACGGGACCATGCAGGCGATGTGGAAGCACCGCAAGGCGCTGACCGATTCGGGTCCGTCGGGGCGGTTCGGCCGGGTCGGGCTGCCGTTCCTGGCGCTGTTCGGGCTGGCGCTGCCGATGCTGGCCCCGGTCGTCGACATCATGCTGCTGTACGGCCTGGTCTTCTGGGAGCTCGGCGCGACGGCCACGGCCTGGTTGCTGATGCTGGCCCTGCAGCTGTTCACCGCCGCGGTCGCGTTCCGCTTCGACCGCGAGTCGATGGTCCCGCTGCTCCGGCTGCCGTTGCAACAGTTCGCGTACCGGCAGCTCATGTATCTGGTTCTGATCCAGTCGGTGGTGACCGCGATGACCGGGGGCCGGCTGCGCTGGCACAAGTTGCACCGGGCCGGGCTGTCCGGGGCGAACGCGGTGCCGTCGGCCGACCGTCCGCTGGTGCTGCCGAAGCAGGTCGCCCCGCAGGTGGACACGTGGCCGCCGAGCCGGGCCCAGGTGCCGGTCGCGGCGCATCCGGCGGCGGGGCGGGCCACCGCGCCTCCCCCGGCGCACGAGACCTGATCCGGCCGGCGGTCGTCGGATGACCGTCCGGCACCCGGGGAGACCACCCCGCCCGAACTGCAGCCGGGCGGGGTGGTCTCTCAGGCGAACGCGAGTTCCGGTTCGGCGAACGGGAACACGACGTGCAGCGAGGTGCCGTCCCCGGGCCGGTCGGACAGCGCGACGGTCGCGTGGTGGGCGTCCAGGACCCGTTTCGCCACGGCCAGGCCCCGGTCCGGTCCGGGCACCCCGGCCGGGTTGGCGATCGTGCCGTAGTACAGGTGCGGGAACAGGTCCGGGCGCATCCCGTCGGGCATGTCCATGTCGTCCAGGAAGACCGTCGGACCGGACTCGACCTCGGTGCCGACCCGGACCCGGCCGCCGTCCGGCGTGTACTTCACCGCCGCGAACAACAGGTGCATGATCACCTGCTCGAGTCGTACGGGATCGGCGATGATCGGCAGTGCCGGCCCGTCGGACCGGTTGAGGATCCAGATGTGTTTCGTGGCCGCGATGGGCCGCACCGCCTCGACCGCCCGCCGGGTCAACCGGGTCAGGTCGATCTGGCGCATGTGCAGGCTGTCGCCGCCGGTCCCGGCGTCGGACATCGACGTGAGGTGCCCGAGCAGGTCGGTGAAGCCGCGCACGTGGGCGGCGGTGGCCCGGCCGACGAGGTCGGCGAGCCCGGCGTCGTGGGTGCCCTTGTCCCCCAGCTCGGCGAGGTAGGACTGGATCAGCCGCAGGGGCGCACGCAGCTCGCCGCCGATGAGGCCGGCCAGGTCGTCCTTGCGGCGTTCCAGCTCCTGCAGCCGGGCGGTCGTGTTGGCCAGCGCGGTGGCGTACCGGCGCAGTTCGAGCTGGGACGTCACCTGCCGGGACAGCGCCCGCAACGCCTGCATCTGCTCGACGTCGAGATTGCGCGGTTCGGAGTCGACGACGCAGAGCGTGCCGAGCGCGAACCCGTCGGTGGTGATCAGCGGGGCGCCGGCGTAAAAGCGGATCCCGCCTTGTTCCTCGACCATCGGATGGCCGGCGAACCGGGGGTCGCGGGTCGCGTCCGGCACCACCATCAGATCCTTACCGAGGATCGCGTGAGCACAGAACGAGAGCTCCCGGGACGTCTCGGTCAGGTCGGTGCCGATCCGCGCCTTGAACCACTGCCGGTCGGTGTCGACCATCGTGACCAGGGACATGGGTACGCCGCACACGGCCGAGGCCAGGGCGACGATGTCATCGAAGTCCTTCTCCGGTTCGGAGTCGAGGATGTCGAGTTCGTACAGCGCGGCGAGCCGGTCTACTTCGTTGAAGGGCAGGGATGCGGGCATGGCGGTCACCTCCGAGGCTGCCTCAAGAGATACCACCCAAAAGTTGCGAGACTCACAAATCGGCGGGCCGCTGGCAGACCGCCTCGATGTTGTTCCCGTCCGCGTCGAACGCGTACGCGGCGTAGTAGTTCTCGTGCTTGCCGGGCCGCGGCCCGGGCCGGCCGTTGTCCACCCCACCGGAGTGCAGCGCGGCGGCGTGGAACGCGTCCACCGCGGCCCGGTCGGTCGCGGTGAACGCGACATGGACCCGGTGGGTGGGCTCCCGCACCGCGAGCCAGAAGAACGGGCGCCCGCTGTCGTCGCCGAAACCCACCAGTTCGGGCTCCTCGGCCACCACTTTGATGCCCAGCGGGCGCAACGCGTTCTCGTAGAAGTGCCGGCTCTCGTCCAGGTGATGCACCCCGAGGACGACATGATCGATCATCGGACTCCCCTTCCCGCTTGGCCTCTGACCGTATAGCGGGTCCGGAACCGCGCAATGATCTATGCGCCGAGCGGCGGTCAGTATGCGCCGAGCAGTGCCGCAGCGTGACTGACCTGCACGGTGTGGGTCACGCAGTCGGGCCCGTCGACCAGGTGCAGCAGGAAACCGGTGGGCTCGGCGACATACCCGGGTGGGGCGTCCGAGCCGAGCAGCAGACCGGACTGGCGCCAGGTGCTGGGCGCGACCGTCACGACCGTACCCCCGAAAGCCGCGGTGATCGGCCGGTGCACATGCCCGGCCATGATCCGGGTGACGTTGCGGTGCGCGGCCACGACCTCGCGCAACTCCTCGCCGTCGAGCAACCGCATCGCGTCGAGGAACGGTATGCCGACCGCCATCGGCGGATGGTGCAACCCGATGAGCGCGGGCACGTCCGGGCGCGCGGACAGGGCATGGTCCAGCCACGCCAGCTGCTCGCCACCGAGCCGCCCCGCGGGCGACCCGGGAATCAGCGAGTCCAGGGCGATGACGGTGAAACCCGGATAATCGACGGAATAGTACGGATCCCCGCCGAAAGCCTTCACCATGGCGTCCCGGTCGTCATGGTTGCCGGTGGTCAGGTGCAGGGGCAGCGGAAAGTCCCCGATCACCTCCTGGAGGGCGGCATACTCCTCCTCCAGGCCATGATCGGTGAGATCACCGGTGACCACGACACAGTCGGGTCGCGGATCGAGGGCCATGACCCGGGCGAGGGCGAGCTGGAGCCCGGCGGCGGGTCCTCCGCCCAACGGCCCGGTCGTCAGGTGCGAGTCGCTGAGCTGAGCGATGAAGGAGGTCATTCCGTCATGATCCGACTCCGGACCGGGGAATCAATCAAACGGTCGTAACCCCTACTGTCCTGATGTTGCCTCTCACTCGGCAAGGATCAGCTTGCGACGCTCGATGACCTGCTGAAGCTCGGAAACCAGCCGCCGCGGCGACAACGGTTTCGGCAGATACCCGTCAGCCCCGGAACTCAGCCCGGCGTTGATGTCATGCAGGTGCGCGTTCGCCGACACCATCAGTACGGCGGCGTTGCTCACCTCCGGGTTGCTGCGCACCAACTGGCACAGCTCCATCCCGTTGAGCGCCGGCATCCGTACATCGGTGACGATCCCGACCGGCCGCGCCACCTGCAGGATCCGGGCCGCGGTGTTGCCGTCCTTGGCCCCCACGGCGGTGTACCCGGCCCGCTCCAGCGCGTACGTCAGCATGTCCCGCAGGTCAGCGTCATCCTCGGCCACGAGGATCAGTTTCTCGTTCATGAGCGCGAACATCGGCCCGCTCCGCCGATCCCCCAGCAAGATCCCGGTTGCATCCCGGTAGCGGACCCGCCTTCACCCCCGCGGCCGCGCCGACGAGGCCCGGCGAGGCGGCGCCGGCCAACCCGGTTCGGCCCGAGCCGACGACCACGGCGTCAATCACGACGGCCGCCGGCCGGGTGCGGCGGTGCGTGCACGGTCCGGCCGCGGTACCAGCCGCCGGAGATCTCAGCGAACCGTAGGTCGAGCCCGAGGCCGTCACGGGCGGCCTGCAGGTGCAAGTGCGGCACGGTGCTGTTGCCGGAGTTGCCGACCGCGCCCAGGAACTGGCCGGCCAGGACCTCGTCGCCGGTCTCGACCGCCACGGTGGCGGGGCGCAGATGGGCCAGGGTGACGACCTCGGAGCCGGTGTCGATGCTGACGTGGTTGCCGTAGGGCGGCGCGAACCGGACGGTGCCGGGCTCCTGATCCTCGATGCCGTCCACCGCGGCCACCACTCGTCCGGCGCAGGGCGCGACAACCGGTTCGCCGTAGCCGGGATTGCCGCGGATCCCGACGATGTCGATGGCGCCGCGTTGTTCCGGAACCACGGCGTGATGGTTGCTCAGCCGGCCACCGCCCTGCACCACATACCACTGCCCGGAGACGGGGAAGACGGGCAACGGATCGGCGGTGGCCGCATGCCAGCGGTGCCGCCGGGTCAGGACGAGCGCGCCCACCGCGGCGATCAGCACAAGCACCCCGGTGACCAGGGCGACCGTGCCGCCGGTGGGTGCGAGCGAGCTCCAGCGCAGCGCCGAGGCGAGCCCGGCGGCGGCGAGCAGCTCGACCGGTCGGCGGATCCACCACGGCCGGGCGGCCAGTGCGCCGAAACCCTCGATCAGCACGACGACGCCGGCCAGCCCCAGCACGGCGCCCGCCCAGCCCTGGACGGTGCCGGCCGTCCAGCACACCACCACGGCCCAGGCCATGGGCAGGACGGGCGCGAGATGAGAGATCAGCACGGGCACGACCGGCGACCGGGGTCGGTACGGAGCGCCGGACACCCACAGACCGATGAGCCGGCCCTGCTCGTCCACCCGGCCCCAGGCCGGCACCTGCCCGGCCGGGCCGCCGATGGCCAGGCCGGCGGCGGTGTCGGTGACGCTCTCGATCCCGCCGACGTGTTCGCGGGTGGCGTCGATCACCGCGCCGAGCCGGTCGGCGCCGATCCGGTTCACCAGCTCGGGCGCCAGCCGCAGCCGGTCGGCCGGGGCGGCCCGCAGGAAGGTCTCCATCGCGCGCGCCACGGCGGTGCGGTCAGGCTGAGACACTCGTCTCCTCCTCGATGGCCATCGTCTCGACCGGCACGCTGTCCGCCCCGAGCATGATCAAGCCAAAGCAGACGAGACCCATGAAGACGATGATGCCAGCGTGCATGCCCTCGATCGCGGGGGTGTTGAGCTTGCGGAGCGAGGCCGCCCCGGCAAGGCCGGTCATTGGTCACGGCGACGACGAGGACAGACAGACTTAAGGCCCTGACCTGCATTTCTGCCGGTCAAGGCCTTAATTGGTGGAGCTGTGGGGATTTGAACCCCAGACCCCCTCGATGCGAACGAGGTGCGCTACCAGACTGCGCCACAGCCCCCCAGACCTGGAGGCCCAAGACCCGTAGGTCTCGACCCCGTAGGACCGCACAAAGGCTAACAGGTCCCCCGCGCGTCCCGCGAATCGCCCCTCCGTCAGCGGATCAAGCCGGGTGGGCGGAGCCCCGGCCGCCGGCTTCGTAGGCCCGGCCGCGCAGGCCGCCGCCGCGGCGGTAGGAGACCGAGGCCCCGTTGACCGCCGCCGGCAGGTCGTTGGGGTCGCGGTCCAGGCCCATCGCCGTACGGCGGACCGCCTCCTTCTGCGCGGCGAGCCGGCGCTGTGCCTCCCGGCGGGCAGCGGCGCGGCGGGCCTGGGCCCGGCGCACCTCCGCCTGGCGGGCCGCGAGCCAGGCGGCTTCCCGGGCCTCGAAGCGCAGCCGCTTGCGGTCGGCGATGGCCCGGTTGCGCAGGTGCACGAGGTACACGCCGAGCAGGCCACCGGTGACCGCGAAACTGACCCAGAAGCCGGGGCTGACCGCGAGCACCCCGACCAGCTCGATCACGTTCAGCAGGAGCAGGGCGGCGAACACCCGGCGGCGGCGGACCACGGCCGGGGTCTGCCGGCGTACGGGCGCCCGGCGCCGGGCCGGCCGGGAACCGACCACCCGCAGGCGGCGGACCGGCGGGGCGGAGACCGGGGCGTTTTCCGGGGTGGGGTCGGCGGTGGCACCCGCAGGATCACCCGTTAGGGTCCGCGACGTAACCACGTACTGACGACCGGGGTTGACAGGCTGACGTCCGGGCACAGTTCGTAGCCGACGGCGGCGCTGCAGCACCCGTGCCGTCGACGACGCCCGCTCCGCGGCCAGGCGCTCGGTGGCGTCGTACCGGCGGACGAGGGCCGGTGCGAGGGCGAGCAGACCGGCCGCGGCGAGGACGGCGAGGAGCACCGAGGTCGGCACCCTCACCCCTCCCGTCAGCCTTGGAGCGTGCCCGGGCAGTGGGCGCCCGGCACGAAAGTCGCAATCTCCCCGAGATTACGGGCGCGAGCTGCATATCTCGCCGCGCCGCGCCGGACGGTGACTAGCCGATGATCATTTTGTTGTGGTACGCACTCGCCGCCAGCGGGCCAGCAGCCCACCCTCGGCGGACACCTCTTCGCTGGTCATCGCGTATCCGAGGTGGTCTCGCCACGCTCCGTCGATGTGCATGTAACGCGGGTGGTACGCCTCTTCGCGGAAACCCAGTTTTTCCACGACCCGCCGACTGGGCATGTTCTCCGGCCGGATGTTGACCTCCACCCGGTGCAACCCACCCGGACCGAAAGCATGATCCACTGCCAGGGCCAGCGCCGTCGGCACCACACCCCGGCCGGCGACCCGGGAATCAACCCAGTACCCGGCGTACGCGGAACCGAACGCACGCCGCACGATGCTCCCCAGGTTGAGGTGCCCGACCAGCCGTTCCCGGCCGTCGTCGTGCCGCAGGCAGACGGCGAACGGCATGCTGTCGCCGCGGCGGGCGGCCCGTTTCATGTCCCGGTACACGTACAGGAACGAACTGGCCGAGTTCATCTCCGCCCACGGCCCCGGCGGCGCCGACTCCCACGGGCCGAGCCACGCCTGATTCGCGACGCGGACCTCGGACCAGGCCCGGGCGTCACTACGCCGATAGGGCCTGAGCAGGACGGCTCCGTCCGCCAGGACGGCAGGCCATCCGGGCGTGGAGCCCAGCATCATCGCCTCCGGTCGAGCAACAGGACATCAACGGTCGACCCGGCGGAAGCCGCGGTGACCCGCTCGCCGAGGACCAGCAGACCGTTGGCTTCGGCAAGGCCGGAAAGAGTGTACGGCCCACCGGCGAGCGGCTGCACTGTGTAGCCACCGCCACGGCGTTCAGCGACATGTGCGGGCCGGAACTCCCGCAGCCCGCCCGGTGACGAGACCGTCTCCAGCAGGTGGGCCTTCACGCCGGGCCGGAACACCGGTTCCGCGCCGGCGAGCAGCTGGATGACCGGCCGGGCCAGCACCTCGAACCCGATCAGCGCGGCACCCGGCTCCCCCGGCAGGCACACCACCGGGACCTCCTCGCCGCCGACGGTGCCGAACCCCAGGGTCGCACCCGGGCACAGCGCGACGTCGGTGAACTCGACAACGCCCCGCCCGTGGTCACGTCGCGAGAGCACCCGGCGCAGCATGTCACCGGGCCCGGTACCCGTACCCCCGGTGGTGATGATCAGATCGGCCCGCAGCGTCTGGTCCTCGAGCAACCCCCGCAGCCCTTCCGGGTCGTCGTCGCAGATCCCGATCCGGTACGCCAGCGCGCCCGCCTCGACGGCGGCCGCGGTCAGAGCATGCGAGTTGGCGTCCACGATCTGCCCGGGCTGGCTGGGCCGGCCCACGTCGACCAGCTCGTCGCCGGTCGCCACGACCACCACCCGCGGGCTGGGCCGGACCACGACGTGCCCGATGCCGGAAGCAGCGAAGACAGCGACCATCGCGGGCGTCACGTATGACCCGGCGGTGGCCAGCACCCGGCCGACGGGCAGTTCGTCGCCGGCCCGCCGAACCCCCGAGCCCCGTTTCGGGGCGTGCATGATCTCCACCGCGGCCATGCCCTGGTCGGTCCAGTGCACCGGGACGACGACGTCGGCACCGATCGGCAGCGGAGCCCCGGCGGCGACCGAGAAGCAGGTCCCGGGCGTCAGCCGCACCGGGCGCCAGCTCGCGGCGCCGAGGTCACCGACGACGTTGAGCCGGACCGGGCGCAACCCGGCCTCGAACGCCCCGAAGGACGGATGAGACCCGATCCGCCCGGCCGAGGCGAGATCCTCCCAGCGCGCCGCGTACCCGTCGATGGCCGACTGGTCGAACGCCGGGTACGGGTTCGGTGCGAGCACGTCGTGCGCGAGCACGTTGCCGTGCGCCTGGGTGAGGTCGAGGTCGAGCGGAGGCAGAGCCCGCAACCGGCGCAGCACGCTGCCCAGGTATTCGGCGAGAGGCATCAGCTCGTTGGCGGCCGCCTCGGCATCGGCCGTGGCGGTCATCCCCGGGCACCGCCGGCTTCCGTGTCCCGCTCAGCCGGCACCACGGCGCCCACCGGGCCGGCCGGCAGGAAACCGGCCCGCCCGGCCTGCGCTATGGCGCGTCTGTCGGAGCTCATCCCTGCGCACCGCCGGCGTTCTTGGCCTGCTTCGCCACGAACTCGCTCAGCCACTGACCGAACTCGGCGCCCAGGTCAGGCCGCTTCACCGCGATCTCCACGACCGCCTGCAGGTAGCCGAGGGGCATACCGGTGTCGTAGCGGTGCCCGCGGTAGACGATCCCGTGCACCGGCGTCCCGTCGGCGAGCAGCTGGGCCATCGCATCGGTCAGCTGGATCTCACCGCCGCTGCCCGGCTTGGTGTTGTTGATCGCCTCGAAGATCGTCGCCGGCAGGATGTACCGCCCGACCACGGCCAGGTTGCTGGGGGCCTCGGCCGCCGACGGCTTCTCGACCAGGCCGGTGACCTCGACGATGTCCTCGCCGAACTCGGACGGCTTGACCGACGCGATGCCGTACCGGCCGGTCTCCTCGGGAGCGACCTCGATGAACGCGAGCACGATGCCACCGGTGCGCGCCTGCAGCTCGAGCATCGCCGGCAGCAGCGGCTGCTCCTCGTCGACGAACTCGTCACCGAGCAGCACGGCGAACGCGTTGTCACCGATGTGCGAGGCGGCCACGCCGACGGCGTGGCCGAGGCCGAGGGGCTCACCCTGGCGGCAGGTGTAGATGTCGGCCAGCTCGCTGGTCCGGCGGACAGCCGCGAGCCGCGCCTTGTCGCCCTTCTCCTCCAGCCGGGCCTCGACATCGGGCCGCCGGTCGAAGTGGTCGACCATCGAGGTCTTGCCACGGCCGGTGACCAGCAGGACATCGGTGATGCCCGCTGCGGCCGCCTCCTCGACGATGTATTGCAGAACCGGACGGTCGACGACCGGCAACAGTTCTTTGGGTACGGCCTTCGTGGCGGGAAGGAATCGGGTGGCGAGCCCGGCGGCCGGAATGACGGCCTTAACGGCTCGACGGCCGGTCGCGTGCGCCTGCGTGGTCATCTGGGAGGGTCACCGCACCTTCGCTTGTTCATGCCCGGACATGCCGCGAGACTATCGGCCACGGGACTGCCGCGGAGGTTGCGGCCCACCGGACGCGCCCGTCACGGGTCCCGGATGATCGAAATTCCCCTCTTCCACCCCACCCGAAACTGACGGGTCGGTCACACTGACGGCCTGCTCAGACTGCCCGGAGCCCGCTTCCGCCCGGCCCGCCACGGGATCGACCGGTTTCGACGCGGTGCCGGCCAGGCCGACGGTGGGATTGATGAGCCCGGCCATGGGATCGACCGGACCGGCGCTGGGCAACGGGACGACCTCGGCGATCCGATAGGTGTCCCGCCCCCCGTTCTTCGCCGCGTAGAGCGCGTCGTCAGCGGCGTCGAGCACCTGCTGAGCGGTAGCCCCGTGTTCCGGGTACACGGCGATCCCGATCGAGACGCTGACCGAGACCCGGTCGACGAAGACCCCGGTGGCCGCCCCCACCCGCCGCGGATCGATAGGGACCGGACTCCCCCGGACCGCCGCACCCAGCCGCTCGGCCACCACGATCCCCCCGTACGCGTCGGTCTCCGGAAGAAGCACGACGAACTCCTCGCCGCCCTGCCGGAAAGCCACGTCGACCTCCCGCAGCCCGATCCGGATCCGCCGGGCGAACTCCTCCAGCACGGTGTCCCCGGCGGCATGCCCGTACGTGTCGTTCACGTCCTTGAAGTGATCCAGATCGAGCACCAGCACGGTGAGCATCCGGCCGAAACGGTTGGCCCGCTCCACCTCACGCCGCAGCGACTCCCGCAGGTACCGGTAGTTCCACAACCCGGTCAGCGGGTCGGTGAGCGACAACCGCTGCGCCTCCTCGTGGATCCGCACGTTGTGCACCGCGATACCGGCCTGCCCGGCGAAGGTCCGCAGGGTCAGCAGGTCGGAATCGTCGAACTCGTCAGCACCGAGCCGGTCGTACAGCGCGAGAACTCCCAGAATCGCGGGCCGCCCACCCTCTGCTGCCCGCCCACCCTCTGTTGCCCGCCCACCTGGCACGAGCGGATCGCCGACGGTCGCCGGGGCACAGATCGGCACCGCCACATACGTACGGCACGCCGGCTCGTCGACCGGTCCCCCGCTCAGCCCACAGAGCCCTCGGCGCGCTTCGCCCCCGGCGGCGATGGTCCCGAGGATCCCGCCGCCGACCGGAACCGACAACGACGGCAGGTCGCACTCCGGCACATCCCACCGGCCGGTCAGCCCCTCGGCACAACGCGCCACCAGACGCCCCGCGGCCGGCTCGGTGAGCAGGACGATCCCGGCCCTGGCCCCGGTGGCGGACAGTGCGGTCTGCAGGATGACCTGAAGGATCCGGTGCACGTCATGGGTGCTGGAGAGGGTGTCCCCCAGGATCGCGAGATGCCCCCGCAACTGATCCCGGCTGGCGGTCAGCGCCTGCACGTACGCCTGCAACTCCCGGGTCATCCGGTTGAAGGCCCCGGCGAGCTGCCCGATCTCGTCACCGCGCCCCACCGGCACCCGCACCCCGAGCTCCCCGTCGGCGACCTTGCCGGCCGCCCAGGCGAGCTCCTGCAGCGGCCGGGTGGTCGAGCGGGCAAGCCCACGAGCGGCCAGGATCGCCAGCCCGGCGACAGCCCCCACTCCCAGGGCGAGAGAAATGTAGAAGGCCGCAGGCTCCTTGGAGCGCACTTCGACGGTCAAAGGCAACGGTTGACCAGGCCCGACGGGAACCGTACGGGTGTAGGAGCCCCCCTCCGCCGCGGCGCCGACCCCGGGAATCTCCACCGCGGCTCCGCTGGTTTCCGCCAGCCGCCGGACAAGCGCCGCATCAACCCGCTCGACGGCCAGGACAGTGACATCCCCCTGCAGCGCACGCGCCACCACAGCGGTGCCCCCCGCACTCTGTTCCCCCTGGGTGAGTGCGACCGTGCCTACGCAGTCTCGCTCGCCCTCACGCAGGGGCGTTTCTTCTCCCGTCCCGAGAATGCGCACCTCGACGGCGAGCCCACGACTCACCATCTGGTCCGCGGCCGGACGTCGCTGGTCCGCGGGCAGCACCGCCACCGCGTCCGCGACCGCCTGGAGCTGGCGGCACATGGCGCCGATCGCCGTGCGAACCGTCGTTGCGGCATGATCGAGCCGCTCGACCGTCCGGTCCCGGCTCACCGTGGCCACGGTCATCCCGACGAAGAAGGATCCGAGCAGAACCGGGCCGAGCACGACCACGAGGAACGCGGTGGTGAGTCGGCCACGAAGAGTCACGCATCCTCCTGGAAGTGGCCTTCTTTGGAGCGATGCTGACATAGTGCGCACCGTTTGCCGGTTTCCCCAAGGGGGTGTCGCATGTCCGATTTCGCCCGTGATGCGGAAAAATCTCGATCCGCGAAGGTAGCGCTCCGCACACGCCTCCTCGCAGCGCGCAGATCAAAATCGCCCGAAATCCTGCACTCAGCCGCCCTGACCATCCGATCCACCCTTCTCGCCACGATTCGCACGTATTCACCGTCAGTGATCGCTGCTTATGTCCCCATCGGGCCGGAACCCGGTGGCCCCGACCTCCCCGAGTCACTACGCAGCGTTCACCCCCTCTTGCTCCCGGTCCTGCTCCCGGTTCTGCTCCCGGTTCTGCTCCCCGACGGGGACCTGGACTGGGTTCTCTACGAGGGCCCGTCCTCCCTGAACCCCGGCCCCCGCGGGCTTCTCGAACCCGTGGGACGACGCCTCGGCGTGTCCGCCATCGCGGAAGCCTCATTCATCGTCGTCCCCGCGCTGGCCGTCGACCGTCGAGGTGTCCGCATGGGCAGGGGCGGCGGATCCTACGACCGAGCCCTGGCCCGGACGTCCCCCTCGGCGTTCACGGTGGCCCTGCTCCACGACGGCGAACGGGTCGACGAGGTCCCCGCCGAACCGCACGACCGCCGCGTACGGGCGACGATCACCCCGTCGGAGGGCCTCAGTGAGGCACCCGACTGGACGAAATAAACTCCGATGACGGAGCATTGGCACTCCCAGACGACGAGTGCCAAGCCATCGAGTAACGACGCGGAGGACCAGTGCCCACCTACCAGTACGCCTGCACCGAGTGTGGAGAGCAGATCGAACGGGTGCAGTCTTTCTCGGACCCGGCTCTCACCGAGTGCCCCGCCTGCAACGGCAAGCTCCGCAAGGTCTTCAACTCGGTCGGTATCGTCTTCAAGGGCTCCGGCTTCTACCGCAACGACTCCCGCTCCGGCAACGTGAGCGCCGAGAAGGCGGCGAGCTCGACCCCGGAAACCAAGTCGTCCGACACGGCCTCGACGTCGTCGAGCTCATCGTCGTCGACACCTGCTTCCACCTCCGCTCCCTCGTCCTCGACGCCCTCGTCGACGTCGTCCTCATCCTCGGCGTCGTCCTCGACGACCTCGTCCTCCTGACATCCGGTCGGCGCCCTTGCCGGGTCGCCGGCCGAATCTCGTTCTCAGCACCGCCGGTCGATGCCCGACCATCGCCTCGACCGGCGTAGCTTCTCGGCGCCCGGACAGCTGACGCCCGCGCCTGCTCCAGTTCGAACCTGGTCGTCGCCCGGTGTCACCCGGCCGCGACGCCATTGCCTCGGATCGATCGGGCCGACCGGGCGATCCGTCATTTCTACCGCCCGGCGACCCGCGTCCCGGAGTTATCCACAATGCGCGGCTGTCCACAGGCCCCCGCACGACGAAGCGCGATTTTCCTTACCTTCGTCGCGTGCGATCGAATCAACGAACGTCATCGGAGCCCTCACTCGACCCGGTCCGCCGGCGTGGACCACGCCGCGGCACCCTTCTCCGGCTGTCCACGGTGGCAGTCCTGCTGACCCTGGCCGCGGCCTTGGCCTGGACCGGTCCGGCGCCGTGCGGCCTGCCTATGGACGTCCCCGGGCCGGGCGCTCGACCGCCCACGCAGAAGGCGGTCACGGATGCTCTCCCCGGCGACACGAGCGGGGCCGCCGGCACCGTCAGCACAGCTCACAGCACGAACCCGCCGGAACCGGTCGACCGGCCACCGGTCCGCGACAGTCCGCCACCGTTCGGCACAGCCCCGGGCAGTGCCGCCGACACGCTCCCGCCGCCACCGGGCACGGTCGGCGTACCCGTCCGGTTGTCGGAGCCCGCAGCGCTGCTCCTGCTACGCGTCCGTGATCGGGTCGACCTCTTCCGCCCGAGCGACAGCGGCCACCCGATCGCGTCAGCGGTGCTGGTCCTGGGCATCACGAACACCGACGATCCCCTGGTCGGCGGGCTGCTCCTGGCCCTGCCTCCGGACGCCGCGAGGACAGCGATCGAACAGAGCCCGGACGGCTACGCCGTGACGATCCGCCCGAGCGGGTGAGAGCACGCTGCGGCGGCATAGGGGGCTGGTGGTCCGCGGCGGATACAAAGCCGGCCAACCACGAAGGGTTGGCCGGAGTCACCGGATGAGGTCAGCCCCAGTGCGGAGGGCGGTCTTGGAGAAGGCGATCGTCGTTCGAGTCCTCGGTGCTGTTGTAGCCCCAGCCACGCTCGGTGTCGTCGCTGGTCTGGTCGGGGAGAACCGGGGTTTCGTCCGATTCGAAGTCGACGGTGCGCTCGGCGTCCGCGTCGCGGTCGGGTTCGTCAAGGATGTCCACGGTAAGAGGGTAGGCCGCGTCGGTGCGCGGTCGGTACCCGATGGATGTAGCGTCGATGAACGTGAGCGCCCCGAACGGATCTGACGACGACGCGTACTGGAAGCGACCGGATTCCGCTGCGGATGAGTTCGGGGCCGATCGTCCGGCGCCGAAGGCTGATCCGCAGCCCACATACGAGGGGCCGCCCCGCCCGGCGCCCGCCTCCCCGCACTGGCGGCCACCGGTGGTGTCCCACCCTCCGCCCCCACGCGCCATGCCCGCGCAGAACATGGACGTCCTGGACGAGTCCGAGGGCGCCGCCCGCACCATGACCTACGGGGTGGGCCTGGTGGCAGGCGCGATCGCGCTGGTCCTGATGTGCCTGCTCTGCGCCCGCGTCATCTTCTGACGATCCCGCCCAGCCCGTCAACGACAGGCGGACCGGCCTTGGACGAAGGCCGGCCCGTCCCGCTGGGCGAGCCACAAGACCTGCCCGCGCGTGATGATCACCGTCTCGGCCGCCACCCCACATGGCGGCCGAGACGGCAGGTTGTCAGGACGAGGTGCCCCAGACCGCCTGGGCTCCCGAGTCACCGGTCTTGAAGACGTAGTAGCCGGAGATTGCCGCCAGCGCCACCATGACCACGGCCAGTCCGACGTCCGCGAGCAGCGGCAGGCGATGGGTCGGGGTGCGGAGCGACAGGATCACCATGATCAGGGTCACGATGGCGAGTCCGAGCGTGAAGTAGAAGGTCAACGTGCCGAAACCCATGTGGTCGTCGATCTTCTCGAGCGGCGGGCCGCTCATGCCCTGCTGGACGAGGCGGTTACGCAGCTCGGTGCCCGAGGCCATCGCCACGTAGGTGGACGCCGGTGCCGCGATGGCCAGCAGGATCGCCGCCCACCCGATTTTTGATCGCCAGCGGGGCAGGACCGCGTAGGCGATCGCTGCCAGCGCCAGGAGTGGCACGAAGACGACGGCGGCGTGCAGCACCAGGATGTGCACTGGCAGGCCGTTTATCTGGTCGAACACGGTCAACCTCCTTGAACGTTAAAGGATTCGGGCGCCAGCCGGAACTGTCTGACGACGCAAACATCCCCTTGTTGCGGTTACGCGCGCGGAGCCGATCCGGTTCACCGGTACGGCGTTCGTTGGCCAAAGCGTGCCCCAACCGTCGATCGAGCGAGCCGGAACGGGACCCCGTGCCCGGCCTGCCTAAAGATTCACCACGTCGGCCAAGCCGTTGGAGCACCTTCGAGGGAGAAAGTGTCAGCCTTCGCCCAACCAGCCCATCCCGACAAAAATGACCGAAAGTAATCGAACCGGGACCCTCAAGCTCACGAAGAACGAGCATCCCGGAGAGTCCAGCAGGCGGTTGGGACGGCAGCCACGTGAAGGCAGGGGCCGGTCACGCTCAGCGCGTGGCACGCTGGAGAGATGAGCAGCTCAGGTGATGTCGGCCTTTTTGGGCCCGGTTCGGTCACATGGAAGGTTCATCGGGAGCCGATTGTCACGCTCGGAGGGCTGCGGTCGCTCTATCTGCAGGCGTTGCATCCGCGGGCGGTCGCCGGGGTCGCGCAGAATTCCGGGTACAAGGCAGATCCCTGGGGCCGGTTCATGCGGACCTCGGAATATGTCGGCACGATCTTGTACGGGACGACGGCCGAGGTCGAGCGGATCTCCGGCCGGATCCGGCGGATGCATTCGTTGATGCGGGCGACCGATCCGCGTACCGGGGAGGTGTTCCGGATCGACGAGCCGGACCTGCTCCGCTGGGTGCATGTGACGGAGGTGGAGTCGTTCCTCACCACGGCCCGTCGTGCCGGGCTGGAGCTCACCGACACCGAGGTGGACGACTACTACACCGAGCAGCTGCGGGCGGCCGAGGCGATCGGGCTCGATCCGGCCTCGGTGCCGGCCACCGCGGCGCAGATGGCCGACTATTACGCGGCGATGCAGCCTGAGCTCGGCCTGACCCGCGACGGTGCCGAGACCGCGCTGTTCCTGACCGTGCCGCCGGTGCCGGGTGACTGGGGCAGCCTGCCGTTCCGCCTCGGTCTGACCCTCGGTCCGGCCCGGCTGGCATACCTGGGGATCGCCGGGACGTCCATCGCGCTGCTGCCGGGCTGGGCCCGCAAGATGTACGGCGGCCTGGGCTGGCCCACCACGGACCGGTCAGCCGACCTGTCCGTACGCGGCATCCGTCTGCTCCTGAAGGCCGCCGCCGTCGCGCTCCCGCCGGAATACAGCGTCCCGCCGATGCGGCAGGCGGCCCTGGAGCGGGCCGGCCTAGCCTGACGCACGCTCCAGGTGCTCGACCGCCGCCCACGGGTCCTTGCCCGGCACGTCGGCACCGGCCGGGCAGGTGCGGCGGAAGTCGCACCATCCGCACAACGAGCTGGGGTTGGTCGGGAACTCGTCGTCCGGGTCGGCGCCCGCGGCCACGGCTTTCTCGGCCGCCATGATGTCGCGGGCGGTGTCCTCGGCGCGGGTGACCTGCCGGGCCAGGGATTCCTCGGTGTGTTCGTGGGTAGCGACGGTGCCGGTCGGCAGGTGGTGCAGCTCGACCTTGTGGCAAGGGCGCCGGAAGACGCGCTGGGCCGCGTACGCGTACAGGGCCAGCGCGTGGGAGCCGCGGGCGTCGTCGGCGTCGAGGCCGGTCCTGCCGGTCTTGTAGTCGACGATCACCGCCTCGCCGTCACGGGCGTCGATCCGGTCGGTGCGGCCGTTGAAGGCGAGCACCGCGGTCTTCGTCGCCACGGTGCGCTCGACGCCCAGCGGCTCCTCGAGCGGGTCGAGGCCCGCCACGTAGGTGTCGAGCCAGCTCAGCGCCTTGCGGTAGGCGACCCGCTCCAGCTCGACGTCGCGGTAGCCCTCACGAACCCAGGTCGCCTTGAGCAGGGTGGGCACGGACGCGGTGGCGCGGCGGTCGGCCGGCACGGCATACCAGTTCTTGAGCGCGGTGTGCACGCTCGCCCCGAGGGAGTTGTGCGCCCAGGGCGGGCCCTTCTGCGGGCTCGGGCGATCGATGTAGGTGTACCGGTAGCGCCGGGGACAGTCCATGTAGGCGCCGAGCTTGCTGGGCGTGCAGACGAAGAGACGTTCGGGCATGCCGTCGAAGCCCAACTGCTGGGGGACGGCGGCCGTTCGCGGGGAGGTCCTGGGCACGGGTTCAATCCTGCCAGGGCCCTACGACAGAAATGAGGACCAGGGGTCCGGCTCAGTGGGCCGCGGCGGCGTACAGCTCGACGAACGCGGCCGCCGCATCCGCGATGAGCTGGACCGCGATGGCCGCGAGCAGCAGGCCGGCGATGCGGGTCAGCACCTCGATGCCGGCCGGGCGCAGCAGCTTGACGATGACGCCGGAGAACCGCAGCACCAGCCAGACGGTGAACATGACCGCGACGATCCCCAGGGCGATCACCGAATAGTCCGAGATACCGTCCGCACGCTGCACGAACAACATGGTGGCCACGATCGCGCCGGGGCCGGCCAGCAGCGGCGTGCCGATCGGGACAAGCGCGACATTGCTGGTCAGGCCGCCCTGTTCCGAGGGCTCGTCGGTCTTGCCGGTGAGCAGCTGCAACGCGACCAGGACGAGCAGCAGGCCACCCGCACCCTGCAGGGCCGGCAGCTGGACGTGCAGGTAGTCGAGCAGCGTCTGGCCGGCCACCGCGAAGATCACGATGACGCCGAGCGCGAGCAGCACCGCCTGGGTGCCGGCGCGGGCCCGGTCACGGGTCGACATGGTGCCGGTCAGGGCCAGGAAGACAGGGACCATGCCCGGCGGATCGACGATCACCAGGAGGGTCACGAAGAATTCACCGAACAACTTCAGATCCACGTGATCAACTTAGGTGGCGCGCGGATCTGATGCCCTGAACTGCGAGGACCGTCACCCCAGGACGGGTGCTCCGGTCGCGGCGGCCACAATTTTCTCGTACGCGACGAGGTCGGTCGTGAAAGCGCCGAGCTGGACGGTCTTGTGCGTGCCGTGGAAGTCCGATGATCCCGTCGCGACAAGACCGAGGTCATCGGCGAGCGCCCGGACGTGCGCACGCTCCGCCGGGGAGTGGTCCTCGTGGTCGGCTTCGAGCCCGAAGAGCCCGGCCGCGGCGAGGTCGGCGATGAGCTTGTCCGGGACGACCCGGCCGCGGACGGTGGCGTTCGGGTGGGCGAAAACGGCCACCCCACCCGCGGCCCGCACCGAGGCGACCGCCGCGAAGACATCAAGATCCGATTTGGGTACGAAATACCGGGCGCCCAGCCACCGCGAAGCGAACGCCTCGCTGGTGGTGCGCACGAGCCCCGCCCTGATCAGGGCCTGGGCGATGTGCGGCCGCCCCACCGAACCGCCGGCGGCATAGCCGTGGACCTCGGGCCAGCTGATGTCGACGCCGTCCGCGCGCAGCAGCTCGACGATCTTCTCGGCCCGGTGCGCGCGATCGTGCTGGAGCCGGACGAGGTCGGCGGCCAGCTGAGGCTCCGTGGGATCGAACAGGTACGCGAGCAGGTGCAGGGAGATGGCCGGCTCGGCTCCGTGCCAGCGACAGGACAGCTCGGCACCGCGTACCAGAGCAAGGTTTTCGGGCCGTGCGGCAGCGGCCTCAGCCCAGCCGTTGGTGGTGTCGTGGTCCGTGATGGCCATCACGTCGAGACCCGCCGCGCCGCCCGCCCGGACCAGCTCGGACGGCGTCAGCGTGCCGTCGCTGGCCGTCGAGTGGCAGTGCAGGTCGATTCTGGTCACTCGAAAACGTTACCGGGTGCTCTCAAGCGTCGTCGCCCCCGTCGTCCTTGCCGAGCCGGGCCTCGACCGCCTGGGGTTCGTACATCTCCTCGACAACCCGCAGGTACAGCTCGTTGGGGTTGGGGAGATGCTTGACCTCGCGCAGTGCCTGGTCCTGGCCGGCGGATTCGAGGACGAACGTGCCGTAACTCAGCATGCGGCCGAGCGCGGACTGTTCGTACTTCATGTCGGTGACCCGCAGCAGCGGCATCATGGCGACCTTGCGGGTGACGATGCCGTTGACCACCATGACCCGCTTGTTGGTCAGGATGAAACGGTCGAAATACCAGTCGCCGACCTTCCACGCGACCCAGCCCATGACGCCGAGCCAGATGAGCACGGCGACGGTGACCATGCCGCCGATGTCCTGTTTGGTGAGGAATCCGGCAAGGTAGCCGAGCGCCAGCGTCGCCCCGATGCCGATCAGCAGCGGCGTGGACAGATGGATCCAGTGGCGCTTCCACTCCCCGCGGTAACGCTCGGTCGGGAACAGATAGCGCGAGACCAGTGTGGTCGGTTCGTCCTCGAGCGGCAGCACGCGGCGGGATCCACCCGGGACACCCGAGCCACCACCACCGAGGCCCTTGAGCTCGTCCTCGGTGAAGACCGGCTGCTCGAACTCCTCCGGCTCGCGATACGGCGGCTGTTCCCGCGTCTCGTAGTCGTCGGCATAACCGGCGCTCGGCGAGTATGCGGGACCGTCCGAATAGGCAGGACCACCAGCCGGAGCGGTGCCCCTCACGTACTCCGGACCGTCGTCCCTCACCACGGGATCGTTGTGGCCGAAATATTCGTCGTCGTCCTGAGGGCGACGCGCACCCTCAGCCTCAGATTGCCGCGGCTCACCAGGACCCATGCGCCGATGTTAAGCGACGAGGTTGGTGAAGAAGGTTCCGAAACCGCGGGCAATGTCCCCGATGGTGTCACCCAGCGACTCGAACACAGCTGCTGCCGAGTTGGGGTTGAACGCAATGAAGAAGATCAAGAATGCGATGCCAAGCCAGGTGAGTACCTTCTTGATCATGGCGGGCCTGCTCCTCCGTTGCGGGTACGGTCGACGCCGCGGCAACACTCACGGTATCAGCTTCACTGCGGTGTGTGAACGTAGTGTCCGAAAAGCTGACACTGCCCCCACCGGCCCCGGCACTCGACTTCAGGCCCGGCCCTGCAGGTACGGTGACGGCGCTCCGTACACAAGCTCCGGAACCACCCCGTCGCACAGATCGTGCAGAACGACGTGTTCGGCGAGGAAGTACCCGGCGCTTGCGGGCCACGCTACCGCATAGAGCCACATTCCTTTGGCTTCACTCACATAGGCGCTTCGGTCCTCCGGGGACTTGACACACCACAGTGGAGTCGGATGCCCGCCCGCCTTGATCTTGGCATGCGGGCCGGCATGCTGGTTGACGTCGCCCAGCGCCTCCGCGATCAGGTAACCGGGATCGATGCCGGGGATGCCGGCGAACCGGGTGCCGAGACCCACCCCGGGCTGCTCAGCGATGAGCACGAGGTCGGCGGGGCCGCCACCCAGCGGATCCGGGCCGCTGCACGACAGGGCGGTGGCGCGCACTCCCGAACGGTCGTCGCCCGCCCAGCCGACACCGGTGACCATCCACCCCGGCGGCAACGGCCAGGGGCACCAGAGAGGCACCCGTTCGGCGGACGGCACCGCCTGCCGGATGACGCTGTCGATGATCTCCGGACTTATGTGCTCGGCGACGTGGAACGGGTGCACCCCGCCACAGTTATCGCAACGCCAATCGCTGTGCATCAGGTCCGGCGGCCGGACCTGTGCGGCACAACGGGGGCAACCCACCGTGACAGACACCCCTTCACGGTGGGGGTCACCGGGGCGCGCGTCAAGCGAATCGGCAGAACACGGGCACTTCACGCTGATCGGACATGCTCGGCCGCATCGATCCAGGTCGGAACGCCGTCATTTTTCCGGGAGCAGACGCAATGAGCGGCGGGGCCCTCCCCGGCACCCGCCGCCCACGCTCTGTTGGGTGAGATTTTGCCTCACCCTGCGTAGGCATGTGAAGGGTTCTCGGAAGTGACCCGACTCACAGCAAACATTGTTACCTATTGCTGGCTCTCCGTTATCGAGCTGCGGCAGGCGGCGTTCACGGCGGCATATTGGACACTCACCATCTCGTGACATGCGAGGGCATCGCGCTTACATTCGGTTACGATGAGCCACTGACAGGTGCTGGGCGAGTCTCGAAAAGGTGCCGCAGGCCACGCATCATGAGGCCGATCAGCGGGAATCATCGAGACGAACCCGAGGTTTACATGCTCGTAAGCCAATTCCCGTGGACGGAGAGATCATGGCGACCGTTGCGCTGACCGCTGAGAATTTCGATGACGTGACCGGCAAGGACGGCATCGTTCTGGTCGACTTCTGGGCCAGCTGGTGCGGGCCGTGCGTGCGCTTCGCTCCCACGTACGAGCGCTCCTCGGAGAAGCACACCGAGATCACCTTCGGCAAGGTCGACACCGAGGCCGAGCAGGAGCTCGCCGCCAAGTTCGGCATCAGCTCGATCCCGACCATCATGGCCGTACGCGATGGTGTGCTCGTCTTCTCGCAGCCCGGCGCCCTCCCGGAGTCGGCACTCGAGTCGCTGATCGAGCAGGTCGAGAAGCTCGACATGGACGAGGTCAAGCAGAAGATCGCCGAGCAGTCCGAGGCGGAGCACGCCAACCACTGACCTTCAGCACCACTCGCGCCGCGAACCCAGCCGGGTCCGCGGCGCGATTTTTTTGCCCACACCCGTTCGTGAGATCAGGTGGACAGCGAGATCGAACATGTGTTCGAATCTTCGTCATGCGATGGTCTCACCTGTCGGCATCGCCCGACGACGCCTCGCTCCTGGACGCAGCGCCGGTGGCCTCACCCCTGCCGCTGGCGCTGCCCGGAGCGACCGTCCGCACGTTCGACACACCCGGCTTCGCCGGCATGACGTTCTACGAGATCCGGTCGAAATCGATCATCAACCGGGTCCCCGGCGCCTCCCGGGTCCCGTTCCAGTGGACGATCAACCCCTATCGAGGCTGCTCGCACGCCTGCTCCTACTGCCTCGGCGGCGACACCCCGATCCTGCTCGCCGACGGATCGACGCGACCCCTGTCGCAGCTCCAGGTCGGTGACGCGGTGCTCGGCACGGTCGGGGCCGGCCCCCTCCGGAGGTACGCGGCCACGACGGTCCTCGACCACTGGACCACGTCGAAGCCGGCGTTCCGGGTGACCCTGGCCGACGGCACCCGTCTCGTGGCCAGCGGCGACCATCGTTTCCTGACCGACCGGGGCTGGCGGCACGTCAGTCCCGCGGAGCCGCACCTGCCCGCCCTCGCGGTCGGAGACCGCATGTCCGGCGTCGGGCACTTCGCGGACCCGCCCAAGGAGTCACCGGACTACCGGGCCGGGTTCCTCTGCGGACTCATCCGCGGTGACGCCGGCGCGCCGCCCACCGCGACTCCCCGCGAGGGTGACGCCTGGATCCGGGCCGACGGTTACCTCGACGAGATCCCCATGCACGAGGCCCTGCGCTGGCCCGAGGTGCCCACCGGCGAGTGGCGGCGCGGGTTCCTGGCCGGCGCCTTCGGAGCCACCGGGACAGCCGACGGGCTCGCGGTGATCTTCACCAGTCGCGACCAGGGGTTCCTCGACCGGGTCACCGAGGCGCTGACCCACCTCGGCCTGCCCAGCCGGCGACCACCGCACCCCCAGCTCGGCGGCACCCACTGCGCCGAGGTCGGGCGGGACCTCTGGGCCGCACTGCGCTTCCGGCACCTCACCGGCATCCCCGGTGCCCCGCTCGACGCGTCCGGGGTCGAGGTCGGCAGCGACGCCCAGCTGACCGTGGCCGACATCGAGGAGCTCGGGCTGACGCTGCCGCTCTACGACATCACCACGGGCACCGGCGACTTCATCGCCGACGGGGTGGTGAGCCACAACTGCTTCGCCCGCAACACTCACACCTACCTCGACCTCGATGCCGGCCGCGACTTCGACTCCAAGGTCATCGTCAAGGTCAACGCCGGCGAGCTGGTCCGCCGCGAGCTCGCCGCACCCCGGTGGAAACGCGAACCGATCGCCATGGGCACCAACGTGGACGTCTACCAGCGCGCCGAGGGTCGTTACCGCCTGATGCCGGAGATCCTGACCGCGCTGCGTGACCACGCCAACCCGTTCTCCATCCTGACCAAGGGCACGCTCATCCTGCGCGACCTCGAGCTGCTCCGGCAGGCGGCGACGGTGACCGACGTCAGCCTCGCCTTCTCGATCGGCTTCGTGGACGAAACGGTGTGGCGCGAGGTCGAACCCGGCACCCCGAGCCCCCGCCGCCGGCTCGACGCGGTCCGCCGTCTCACCGACGCGGGCTTCGCGGTGAACGTCCTCATGGCCCCGATCCTGCCGGGCCTGACCGACACCGACGAGTCCATCGAGGAGACCGTCGCCGCGATCGCCGCCTCCGGAGCCGTCGCCGCGACCCCGATACCGCTGCACCTGCGCCCGGGCGCCCGCGAGTGGTATGCGGCCTGGCTGACCCGCGAACACCCGGCCCTGGCCCCGCGCTACCGCGACCTGTACCGCGGCGGCTCCTACCTCACCCAGCCGTTCCAGAACGAGATCGGCGCCCGCGTCCGCCTCGCCGCCCGCCGCCACGGCCTGCACCGCCCCACCCCCGGCGAGGCCCGCGGTGCCACGTACTCCAACGACGACGAGGACGCCACCAGCACCACGGCATCCGAGCAGCTCACACTGCTTTGAGGTTATCCACAGGCACCAGGAAACCAGCCCGCCCCATCGATAGAATCACCCCATGAGAACCGCACCACAGCTCCTCGCGGAATCCACCGTCATCGCAGTCGTCGGCGCCTCCCGCGACCCCGCCAAGCCCTCCCACACCGTCCCGCTCCAGATGCTCCGGCACGGCTGGCAAATCATCCCGGTCAACCCCTATGTCGACGAGATCTTCGGCATCAAGACCGTCCCCACCCTGGCCGACCTCCCCCACCCGGTCGACCTGGTCACCATCTTCCGCCCCTCCGCCGACGCCACCGAGGTCGTCCGCCAAGCAGCAGCGATCAAGGCCCCAGCGGTCTGGCTCCAGAGCGGCATCACCTCCCCCGAAGGCCGCCGCATAGCCACCGAGGCCGGCATGGACTACGTCGAGGACCGCTGCCTGGCCGTCGAACGAGCGGTCGCCAACCTCAGCAAACTCCCCTGACCCCCAGTCCTCACGAGCTCAGATACCCCCGGGCATCCGGCATCCGCATCCGTTCCGCTGCTCGCGTCGGCATCCGCTCCCCAGCTCGCGGCCAGGCCGAGGTGGGCGCGGTGGTGGCACCGAACGGGCCGCCATCCCCGTATCTGCGTCCCTTTGCGGACTGCCACCGCCACCGCTCGCCGACGTGTGGTCCGCGAGCTGCGGGGCATCGTGTCGAGCTTGGCCGAGGCGATGGGCAGCACGATCGGGGTCGAGGCCCTCGGTCATCTCGGTATCCGACCCGACCCGATTCCGTCGCGCTGGTCAGTCACCCCACCCAGGGCGTGGCTGCTCGCCCCTCTGTCCGGGTGCGGCGAGCTCTGCGGCGGGCAGAACGACCGTTCTTTCTGGACATCGCCGCGGACCCGAACGGCGCGGGCCGACCGCCCGTCCGCCCGAGCCAGCGAGACCGGCCAGCGGGGCCAGCCAGCAAGACCGGCCGACGGGACCGGCCGACGGGACCGGCCGACGGGACCGGCCGACGGGACCGGCCAGCAAGACCGGCCAGCAAGACCGGCCGGCGGGACCGAGCCAGCGGGACCAGTTCGCGTTTACGGACCCTTCGGGTACTGCGGCGACAGGTCCGGTGGACGGTGTGGCCGGGCTGACCTCTGGGAGGCAGCGCTCGGGCCTGACGGCGGCCGCTCTGGTGTGCGGGCCGGGCAACTCAAGACACCCGCGTGCGAGTTCTTCCGGGGGAATTGCGCGTTTCCGCTGAGCCCGGTGGTTCGGTGGGTGGGGTGTTCTGGGTGATGTGCGGATGGATGAGCTGTTCGGACACCCTGGTTCGGGTCATCCGGCCGTGGTTGCGGCTAGTACGGTGCCGGGTGAACTAGGAGGACCTGAGATGACTTACCCGCCGCCGGGTGGAACGCCGGATCCGTATCAGCCCCAGCAGCCGTATGGGGAGCAGCCTTCATATGACCCGACCTCGCCGTACTCGGCGGGGGGAGCGCCCTCCAGTGGCCAGCCGTACGGGCAGCCGCCGCCCTATGGTGCGCCGGCCAGTGGTGCTCCGGCCAGCGACCCGTACGGGCAGCCTCCGTACGGTGCGCCGTCCAGCGGGCAGCCCTACGCGCAGCCGGGCTACGGGCAGCCCGGTCCGGGACAGCCCGGGTACGGCCAGCCTGGGTACGGGCAACCGGGTTACGGTCAGCCCGGATACGGGCAACCGGGCTACGGTACGCCGTACTCGCCCTACCCCACGTCCCAGCCGACCAACACGATGGCGATTCTCGCGTTCGTGTTCGCGTTCATCTTCTCGCCGGTCGCGATCGTGCTGGGCCACATCGCCCGTAAGCAGATCCGGCAGACCGGTGAGGGCGGCGGCGGACTGGCCACGGCGGCGCTGTGGCTGGGCTACATCATCACCGTCGGGTATCTGCTGTTCTGCGGTCTGGCCGTGTTCGGGGCGATCCTCGACAGCAACACGTCCTCCACGTACTGACGCCTGGTCCCGCGGCAGGGAGGCGGCGTGCGACGCCCGGCGAACGAGACCGTTCGCCGGGCACCAGCACGGAGCCGGCGCCAGAGCCGAGCCGTCAGCGGAATTCTGCCTCGCGGACGCTGTTGCCGCCGTCGACTACCAGCATCTGGCCGGTGATGTACGAGGCCGCCGGGGAGCACAGGAACGCGATCGCCGCGGCGACCTCGTCGGGGGTGCCGGGGCGGCCGATGGGGGTGCCGAGACCCTGCTTGATCTCCGTCACCGTGGTGGACGCCGTGTAGATCGTGCCGGGGGCCACGCAGTTAACGTTGATGCCGTCCGCGACGAGTTCCATGGCCAGGGCCCGGGTCAGGCCGACCACGCCGGACTTGGCCGCCGCGTAGGCCGCCTCGGTGGGCAGGGCGTTGATCGGGCCGGCGGTCGCGGCGAGGTTGACGATGCGGCCCCAGCCTGACTCGGACATGCTCCCGACGAAGGCCCGGCTGCACAGGAAGGCCGTGCTCAGGTTGCGGTCGATCTCAGCCCGCCACTCGTCGTACGTGAGCTGGGCGACCGGGCGGAGGACCTCCGGGCTGGTCCGGCTGGCCAGGCCCGCGTTGTTGACCAGGACCTGGACGTCGCCGAGCTGGTCGGTGATCGCGTCCGCGAGCGCGCCCACCTCCGCCTCGTCGGTCAGGTCGGCGACGAAACCGGTCACACCGAGTTCGGTGGCGCGGTCGTGGATGCGGCGGGTCGTGGAGACGATCGCCACCCGGGCGCCGAGCGCGCGCAGGCGGCGTGCCGTCGCGTACCCGATGCCGTCCGGACTGCCCGCGCCGGTGACCAGCGCGACCTTTCCGTCCAGGCGCAACGTCACAATGGCTTCCTCCGGGTCCGGCGTGCCGGCTCCGGTGGTCGCGGCGAGTTCCGAGTGCACCGCCTCGGAGATGGCGGACTGCTCGGGCTGGGCGTCGTAGACCATGCGGCGATCCTGCCCGCTCGTTCGCACGGGGGCAAACATCAGTCCGATCGTGGCGGATTCGTCAGCCCTTTTCCGATCCGCCGGGAGCCGTCCGCCGCAATACCACGACGGGCAGGCCTCAGAGCCGTAACGGGGCTACGCGGCAGTGACATGGCCTTCTACTCTTGGCGGCACACGATCGCGCCGGATGGAGGCAGGACGTTGACCTACCCACCGCCGGACGACCCGCCGGTCCAGGCCTACCAACCACCGGTCTACCCGGTTCAGAACGGCTATCCGGTTCAGCCGCAGAATCCGTACGCGTCTCAGCAGCCCTACGACTACGGCTATGCGGGCAGTCCGTACGCCCATTCGCCGTACCCCGGGGTCCGCAGACCGACCGAAGGCCTGGCGATCGCCTCGCTCGTGGTCTCCTGCGTCTCGGTCCTCGGGTTGTGTGCCTGGTCGATCGGCGGTCTGCTCGGTGTCGTGGGCGCCGTGCTGGGTCATGTGGCCCGCCGGCGGATCCGGACCACCGGCGCGCAGGGCGAGGGCATGGCGCTGGCGGGCATCATCGTCGGCTGGATCATCGCGGGCCTCGGCCTGCTCGGCGCGATCTTCTTCGCCGTGGTCCTCTTCGCCGACGTCGGCAGCTCCAGCCGATACTGACCGCCGCCGGCCCAGGCCGCCTCGGGAAACCCAGCCGAGGTGGGCCCAGCCGAAGTGGGCCCAGCCGAAGTGGGCCCAGCCGCCGACTCGGATCGTCGCGGGAGACCCGGTCGAGGTGGCGCTCAGCCGCCGGGTGGGGGGACGGTGGGAATGCCGGTGCCGGGGAGCGGGTGCACCGGGCCTTCCTCGATGACGATCAGCGGTGCCCGGCGGCCGTACTGCCGGGGCAGGGCGTCGCGGGCCCGGTCGACGTCGGGGGTGCCGATCTCGACGCCCGCGCCGTCGTGCCGGGCCGAGATGGTCGCGATGAGGACCCCGCGGGCCTTCCAGGCGGCCAGGTCGGCCAGGACCCGGTCGTGCCAGCCGGTCAGCTCGGTCAGGCCGTACGGCGCGTCGCGGACGAAGACGCAGGTGTCCTGGGCGGCGTTGCGGATGAATTCGTCGAACGGGGCGGACGGGACGCGGAACACGACGGCACGGACCCGCTGCTGGTCGACCTCGATCCCCGCGTAGCTGGCCGGATGCTCGGTGCGACCGCCCTTGTCGATGCGCCCGATGGCCGCTTCCAGAGCCGTGGGGGTGACCGGCCACGTGCGGCCGCCGATGACCTCGGTCTCCGGGGTGCGCGAGAATTCGCAGCCCGCCGTGGTCCAGCCGCCGATGATCCCGGGCACCGTCACCTCGGGTTCCCCGCACGAACCGGTCACGAGCACCATCCCGAGCGCGAGGCAGCCCAGCCGGCACCGAGAAGGCAGGCATCGAAAGAAGCGCATCTCATGCCTCCTCTCTACCCTGCTCATCGAACGTTTGCCAACGTTCAACGAAGCGGCGGGTCAGACAGGCGCATCCGATCGGGTACGCGCGCCGGCGAGGATCACGACCGCGACACCGGCGACGAGTACGGCCAGTCCGGGCAATGCCGCCGCCCGGACGGTCTGGCCGAGCCACAGCCACGCCAGCAGAGCGGCGCCGGGCACCTCCAGCAGGATCAGGACGCTGACGGTGGTGGCCGGGACCCGTTCGAGCGCGTAGTTGAACATCGAGTGCCCGAGCAGCTGCGCCCCCACCACGATCGCCAGGATGGCCGCCCAGGTCTGCCCGTCGAACCCGGTCAGCGGCACACCGGCGACCAGGCAGACGATCAGGAGCAGGACCGCACAGGTGCCATAACAGACCCAGGTGTACGTGGTGGTGCTGATCCGCACGCGCGCCCGCTCCCCGAACGCCGTGTACACCGCCGCCGCCACCGCCCCGATCAGGGCCAGCGCGTCGGCCAGCACGGCCTGCGCGGAGACCCCGGCGTCGGCACCGGTCGCCCACGCCACCCCGGCCACCGCGAGCGCGATGCCGGCCCAGCCCAGCCGGGACGGGCCCGGGGCGGCCAGCGGATTGCGGAGCCGGATCATCGCGGCCAGCAGCCCCTGCCACACCGGCTGGGTCGCGACCAGCGCGGTCGCGGTGGCCACGGAGCCGAGCTGCACGGCCGGCATCCAGGTGGCGAAGTGCACGGCGAGCGCTACGCCGGCGAGGACGCAGAACAGGCCGCCCGTACCCGGCAGAGCCTTGACCTCGGCCCGCCGCGGCCCGGCGCTGATCGGGGTGAGCGCCGCGAACGCGAGCCCGTTGCGCCAGAACGCCACCGCGAGAGCCGGGGCCGCGGCGAACGCGATCAGCGGTGCTGACGAGGAGACCGCCAGGACGGCGACCACCAGGGCGGCCGTAGTGAGAGGTATGCGCACAGTTTGCCGACCTAAGTTGAGCGGAAAGTGAGGGTGTCGCTACGCTCGGGACGAATACTCATAGGTCAATGCCCCTGGAGGGTGATCCGCTGATGCCCGCGTACCAAGCGGTGCTGTTCGACTTCTTCGGCACGCTGACCCGTTCGGTCCAGCGCGGCCCGCAGCATGCCGACATCGCCCGAGCCCTCGGCTGTGACCCGGACGCGGTCCTCAACGTCCTCGACCGCACGTTCCAGGTCCGGGCCCGGGGCCAGCTCGGCTCGGCCGAGGCCACCCTACGATGGGTCACCGAGCAGGCCGGCGGCAGCCCACGCCAGGCCCAGCTGCGGGCCGCGGTGCCGGCCCGGGTCGACGCCCTGCGGGCCGACACCGAGCTGCGCCCGGACGCGGAGCCCGTGCTACGCGCCCTCAAGCACCGCGGGCTGCGGACGGCGCTGATCAGCGACTGCACCCACGAGCTCCCGGCCTTCCTGCCCAGCATGCCGATCGCCGACCTGCTCGACGTCAGCGTCTTCTCGGTCGAGGTGGGCCGCTGCAAACCGGATCCGATGATCTACCTCGAGGCCTGCTGGCGGCTCCGGGTGGCACCGGAGGACTGCCTCTACATCGGCGACGGCGGCAGCCGCGAACTGACCGGGGCGGCCGCGGTGGGCATGACCGCGGTCCGCCTCGACGCCCCCGACCTGGCCGACCACCTGGTCTTCAACCGCGACGACGACTTCGCCGGGCGCAGCATCCGCTCGCTCACCGCGGTCCTCGACCTCGTCGACCCGGCGCCCGCCCTGACGGGAACGGTCCGTGCTGACGGGAGCGGCCCGGGCTGACAGGATGGTCCGGTGACGACGGAGCTGGTGGCCGAGGCGATCAAGAAGGCAGGCATCGCGTGGGTCAGCGCCGACGGCGGGCCGGCCCAGGGATTGTGGGTCCTGCCGCTCGGCGGTGCGTTGATCGTGCTGTCCGGGCCCGGGGAACAGGCCGCTCCCGGGCTGGCCGGGGCCGCGACGGCCCAGGTCCGGCTGCGGGGCGACACCGGCGGGCTGATCCTGGCCCTGGACATGGCGGTGGAGCGGATCACCCCGGGCGGCGAGGTCTGGAGCGAGGTCGCGCCGCAGCTCGCGGCCAAGCGGCTCAACGCGTCCGGCACCGTCGAGGAGCAGGTGGCGCGCTGGGCGAGGACCGACTGCGCGGTGGTGCGGCTGACCCCGGCCGACACCGAGCCGGTGGCCGCGCCGCACCTGCCGGACGACGCCGGGGCGGCCCCGGTCCGCGAGACGCCGGCCCGGGTCGAGGTCCGCCGCCCCTTCCGCCTGCACCGGGTCCGCAAACGCCGCTGAAGCCGGGCGGCGGTCAGCCGATGAACGGCGGAACGGTGATCTCTCCCTTGGCGATCGGCACCACGTGACCCGCGACGGTGGCCGTGGTGGCGACGCCGGAGCGGGCGGTGACCGTGCAGGTCAGCACCGAGGGACGATGCATCTCGAGGCCCTGGTGGACGGTGTAGTCCGCGGTGCCGTCGGGTGGGAGCCAGCCGTTGGCGACCAGCCAGACGCCCAGCCCGAGCGCCGCCGAGCCGGTGGCCGGGTCCTCCGGGACGGCCAGGCCGGGACAGAAGACCCGGGCATATGCCGTACGCGTGCCCGGGTCCCAGGCGAAGACGTCGATCTGGTCGACGCCCGCGGCGGCGGAGCGGGCCGGATCCGCCCAGGCGCGGTCCAGGGCGCGGCGCTCGACCGGGAGGAACACGAACTCCAGGCCGCAGCCGGCCCTCGACGGGGTGGCGGTCAGCCCCGCGTAGTCATCGCCGGCCAGCCCGGTCACGTCCAGCAGGACGGCCGGGTCGAGGGGCTCACCGAGGGTCGGGGTGCCGCCGGTCAGGGTCGCCGATCCGGTCTCCGAGACCACGATCGGGAGCAGGCCGGCGCCGCATTCCTGGATGACCTTGCCGGCGGCGGCCAGCCCACGGCGTACCGAGGTCACCGCCGCGCCGACGCTGGGGTGACCGGCGAACGGCAGCTCGGACTCCGGGGTGAAGATCCGGGCCCGGTAGGTGGCCTGGATGTCGGACGGCGGCAGCACGAACACCGTCTCCGAGAGGTTGAACTCCCGCGCCAGCGCCTGCATCTGGTCCCCGGCCAGGGCCTCGGCCCCGAACACGACCGCCAGCGGGTTGCCCGCGAACGGCCGGTCGGTGAAGACATCCACGATCTCGTACGCCAGCGTCGACATGCCCCGACGCTAACCCAGGTCTCGTCACCCGGGCGGCACCGGCGGGGCAGGGCCTAGGCTTACTTCGTGACCATGGGGACGAGGGTTTATCTGGCGCGGCTCGCCGCGCTGCCCGTTTTCGACCCCAACGGCGACCGGGTGGGCCGGGTTCGCGACGGGGTTGTCAGGCTGCGCACCACGAACCGGCCGCCACAGGTGGTCGGGCTGGTCGCCGAGATGGCGTTACGCCGGCGGATCTTCCTGCCGATCGGGCGGGTGACCCAGATGGACGCCGAGGCGGTCGTGCTCGGCACCGGCATGCTCAACCTGCGCCGGTTCGAGAAGCGGCCCAACGAGCTGCTGGTGCTGGAGGACCTGCTGGACCGGCGGGTGACCGTCGAGCCGGAGGACGGGCAGGGGCCGGGCAAGGCCGCCATCGTCGTCGACCTGGGGATGGAGCTCAACCGCAACAACGAGTACCTGGTCACCCGGGTAGCCGTGCGGCAGCACACCGGCCGGCTGACCCGCCGGGGGCACACCTACCAGGTCGACTACGAGCGGGTGAAGGGCCTGGTCGGGCCGACCGACACCCAGGGCAACGCCAATCTGGTCGCGCTGCTGGAGCAGATGCGCCCGGCCGACATGGCGAACGCCCTGCAGGACCTGCCGGACGCGCGGCGCAACGAGGTGGCCGCGGCGCTGAGCGACCGTACGCTGGCCGACGTGCTCGAGGAGCTGCCCGAGCACGACCAGGTGGAGATCCTGATCCAGCTGGACCGCGAGCGTGCCGCGGACGTGCTGGAGCGAATGGACCCGGACGACGCCGCCGACCTGCTCGCCGAGCTGCCCAAGGCGGAACAGGCGATCCTGCTGGACCTCATGGAGCCCGAGGAGGCGGCGCCGATCCGGCAGCTGATGAGCTACACACCCGGGACGGCCGGCTCGGTCATGACCTCGGAACCGGTGATCCTCACCCCGGACACCACGGTGGCCGAGGCGCTGGCCCGGATCCGCGAGCCCGATCTCTCGCCGGTCGTCGCGGCGCAGGTTTTCGTGGCCCGGGCGCCTTCCGCGACACCGAGTGGGAAATACCTCGGCATGGTGCACTTCCAGCGACTGTTGCGTGAGCCGCCCGCCGCGATCCTCGGCGGGCTGCTCGAGACCGACCTCGACCCGTTGCGCCCGCAGACCGGGCTGACCGAGATCACCAGGCGGATGGCGACGTACGACATGGTGGCGATGCCGGTGGTGGACAGCTCCAACCGGCTGGTCGGGGCGGTGACGGTCGACGACGTGCTGGACCATTCGCTGCCGCGGGACTGGCGGGACCGTGATGTGGCCGGCGACGACGACGGGGAACCGGCCGAGATCCTCCCGGGGGCCGAGCGATGACCGAGCTGCGCAGGGAGCGCCTGGAACGGCTGGACCGCCTGGACCAGCCGGTGGAGCCGGGCCGGGTCCGGCTGCCCCGCTTCGACCCGGAGGCGTTCGGCCAGTGGTCGGAGAACATCGCCCGCTACATGGGTACGGCCAAGTTCATCGTGTACATGACGATCGTCATCGCGGCGTGGTTCCTGTGGAACACGCTGGTGCCGAAGGACCTGCGCTTCGACCCGTACACATTCACGTTCCTGACGTTGATCCTGTCCCTGCAGGCGTCGTACGCGGCGCCGCTGATCCTGCTCGCGCAGAACAGGCAGACCGACCGGGACCGGCTGGCGATGGACGAGGACCGGCGCCGGGCCGCGCTGCAGAAGGCCGACACGGAGTATCTGGCCCGGGAGATCGCCTCGTTGCGGATCGCCCTGGGCGAGGTCGCGACCCGCGATTTCCTGCGCTCCGAGCTGGCCCGGCTGGCCGACGAACTGGACGAAGCGGCCGCTCGCAGGCAGAAGCTGGACCGCAAGGAGTGGGAGGAGGACCACTCCTGACAGCGACGTAGTCTGTTAGGCATGTCCGCTCCCGCCACCACCATCGAGGACGCGATTCAGGCTGCCCTCGCCACGGTCGACGACCCCGAGATCCGCAAGCCGATCACCGAACTCGGGATGGTCAAGGGCTTCACCGTCACCGCCGGGAAGGTCACCGTCGAGCTGCTGCTCACCGTGGCCGGCTGCCCGCTGCGCGACAAGCTCACCACCGACATCACCGCCGCGCTGACCCGCATCCCGGGCATCGACGCGGTCGACATCGACTTCGGCGTGATGACCGAGGAGCAACGCAAGGCCCTGCAGGTCCAGCTGCGCGGCGGCGGCGAGAGCTCCGAGCCGGTCATCCCGTTCGCCCAGCCCGGTTCCAAGACCCGGGTGTACGCGGTGGCCAGCGGCAAGGGCGGCGTCGGCAAGTCCAGCGTCACGGTCAACCTGGCCGCCTCGCTGGCCAAGCGCGGCCTCTCCGTCGGCGTGGTCGACGCGGACATCTACGGCCACTCGGTGCCCCGCATGCTCGGCGTCGACGGCCGCCCCACCCGGGTCGAAGAAATGATCATGCCGCCGCAGTCGCATGGCGTGAAGGTCATCTCGATCGGCATGTTCACCTCGGGCAACGCGGCGGTCGTTTGGCGTGGCCCGATGCTGCACCGCGCGCTGCAGCAGTTCCTGGCCGACGTCTTCTGGGGCGACCTGGACGTGCTGCTGCTCGACCTCCCGCCGGGCACCGGCGACGTGGCCATCTCGCTGGCCCAGCTCCTGCCCAACGCCGAGATCCTGGTGGTCACCACGCCCCAGGCCGCGGCCGCCGAGGTGGCCGAGCGGGCCGGGGCGATCGCCCTGCAGACCCACCAGCGCCTGGTCGGCGTCGTGGAGAACATGAGCTGGCTCGAGATGCCCGACGGCTCCCGCATGGAGGTCTTCGGCTCGGGCGGCGGCCAGCAGGTCGCCGACTCGCTGACCAAGACGGTCGGCGCCTCGGTGCCCCTGCTGGGTCAGATCCCGCTCGACACCCGGGTCCGCGAGGCCGGCGACGCCGGGACACCGATCGTGCTCGCCGACCCGTCGGCCCCGGCCGCGCTCGCTCTCGACGCGGTCGCCGACCGGCTCGCCGTCCGCCGGGAGTCCCTGGTCGGCAAGCCGCTGGGCCTCATGGTCACCACCAAGCGCTGATCAGGTCGCATCCGCGTCGAAGGCCGCGATGGCCGGCTTCTCCGGTGCCGGGGCGGCCGGCCGGGCCTTCGGCGCGGTCGCCTCGCTCAGGTTGGTCTTGACGCTGCTGAGGTCGTTCTTGACCCCGTTCAGGTCGGTCTTGACGTCGTTGAACAGGCTCTGCAGCGGCTGACGCAGCGCGGCCTCGTCGTCCTCCGACAGCAGATGCTTGCGGATGAACGCCTTCGGGTGCAGATCCTGCAGCTGGATGTCGGTGCCCAGCTCGCGGCTCAGGTCCGTGGTGGCGTTCTGGGCCATGTTGCGCAGGCCACGCAGCATGCGCAGGCCGTCACCGATGACCTTGGGCAGCCGCTCGCCGAAGATCAACAGGGCGAGCATCAGCAGCGCCCCGATCTCCCACCAGTTCAGATTCTCGAACATGGCGGCTGCCTCCCCTGCCCGTACGGGCTTCTCAGTTCGCGTCGGCTGCCAAGGTTACTGACGCTGTCTGTGTGTTCGTGCCCCGGCGGTATTCCACCGAGATGGTCGAGCCCGGTGCGTACTTGCGGACGAGCGCGACCAGGTCGATGCCGTCCTCGAGCGGATGCCCGTCCAGCTTCGTCACCACGTCGCCGGACTTCAACCCCGCGACCGCGGCCGGACCGGCCGGCTCGACCGCGCGCAGCCGGGCACCGGAACCACCGCTGGAGCCCGTGGAGCCGTTCATGGAGACCTCGGCACCGATCACGGTACGCCGGGCCTTACCGGTGTCGATGATGTCCTCGGCGATCCGCCGGGCCTGGTTGAACGGGATGGCGAACGCGAGGCCGATGTTGCCCGCGCCCGCCTCGCTGCCACCGATCGACCGGATCACCGAGTTGACCCCGATGACCCGGCCCGCGGCGTCGACCAGCGGGCCGCCGGAGTTGCCCTGGTTGACCGCCGCGTCGGTCTGGATGGCCGCGTAGTAGCGGGTGGTGCCGCCGGCCTCGCCGGACTCCATCGTCCGGTCGAGGGCGCTGACGATGCCCTGTGTCACGGTGTTCACCAGGGCCAGCGGGGAACCGAAAGCGAGCACCGGATCACCGACCGCGATCGCGTCGGAGTCGCCGAACTGCATCGGTGTGAGGTTGGTCTTGGAGACTTTGATCACGGCGATATCGGACTCCGGGGCCCGTCCGACGAGCTTCGCGGGGGCCGAGGAACCGTCACTGAAAGACACCGACATGGTGTCGTCGGCCCCCTCGACGACGTGATCGTTGGTGATCACGTAACCCTGCGGGCTGACCACGAACCCGGAACCGATGGCTCCCGAGACCCGCACGGTGACCACGCTGGGCGCCACCTGGGCGGCCACGGCGGCGAACGAATCCGGGGCCCGCTGCGCCAGGCTGGGGGCCGCGAGCGGGGTGCCACCGAGCGGGCTACCGCCACCGGCACCGCTGCGGGTCGCGAACAGATAGCCCAGCGTGCCACCCAGAGCACCCGCCAGTAACGCCGTGACCAGGCAGATCGCCAGGATCGGAGCGTACGGGCGACGGGGCGCGTCCGGGTCCGTGACCGGCTCGGGAGCCGGGCCGGTGCTCGCCGGGGCGCTCGGCACGACCACCGCGGAGGGCGCGTACGGATCGCGCCACGGGTCGGACAGGGCATCGGACCACCAGGGCGAACCTTGCGACGCCGGGGGCGGCGCGGCCGGCGGCGTCTGGGGCTGGCGCCAGTTCCAGCCGTCGGTCACGTCGGGGCCTCCACTCGTCGTCAGCTCTCACCGGGGCTGCATCGGGTTTTCCGCCGCGGGCCGGATCAGCCTCCAGGATGACACGGATCGGTGGCGGTCATCCGCTCAGTGGGCGCCTCGACGGTCCGCCCGTCGCTTTCCGGGTGCCAAGTCCCGATGCGCGAAGGGTGAGCATCGCTCTACGCTCATACCCGATGTGCACCGGTTCTGGTCCGCGCGTCCCTTGAGCACGGAGGTCGTCATCGTCACCGCAGCCCGCCAGCTCGGCAACCCCACCACACAGTCGATCCAGTTCACCGAGGCGTACGCGGCCGAGGACGTCGTGCTCCAGACCGCCCGCAGCCTGGCCCAGGAGGTCGGCCTGACCGCCGTCACCCCCGGCGCGGGATCCGTGCTGAGCCTGCTGGCCGCCGCGGGCAGCGCCAAGGCCGTGGTCGAGATCGGCACCGGCACCGGCGTCAGCGGCGTCTGGCTGCTGCGCGGCATGCGCCCCGACGGTGTGCTCACCACGATCGATGTCGAGAACGAGCACCAGCGCATCGCCCGGCGGATCTTCCAGGAGGCGGGTTTCGTCCCGTCCCGGACCCGGATCATCACCGGTCGCGCGCTGGACGTGCTCCCCCGGCTCGCCGACGGCGTCTACGACCTGGTCTTCGTCGACGCGGACGCCACCGAGTTCGGGGCGTGCGCCGAGGCCGCGCTGCGCCTGCTGCGCCGCGGCGGGGTGCTGATCGTCAACGGCGCGCTCGCGGGCGGCCGGATCAGCGACCCGGCGGCCCGCGACGTCGACACCATCACGATCCGCGAGACGGTCAAGGCGGTCCGGGAGTCCGACGAGTGGATCCCCGCGCTCATCCCGGCCGGCTCCGGCCTGCTCGCGGCGGTCAAGCGCTGAGGTAACGGACCAGGGTCCGCACGCCCCAGCCGGTGGCGCCCTTGACCAGGTCCGACTCGTGCTTCTCGGCCCAGCTCGGCGCGGACATGTCCAGGTGGGCCCAGCTCTCGACCCGATCGCCCAGGAACTCGCCGAGGAACAGCGCCGCGACGACCGAGCCCGCGCCCATCGCCGGCGAGCTGTGCCGGTCGGCGATGTCGCTGTGCAGGTATTCGACGTAGTCCTCGGGCAGCGGCAGCCGCCACATCCGCTCGCCGGCCGCCGCACCGGCCTGCTCCAGGGCTTGCGCCAGCGCGTCGTCGTGGGTGTACAACGCCGCGGTGCGCTTGCCCAGGGCGACCGCGTTGGCCCCGGTGAGGGTGGCCAGGTCGATCACCACGTCGGGCTCCAGCCGGGCCACCGCGAACGCCAGGACGTCGGCGAGGACCAGCCGCCCCTCGGCGTCGGAGTTCGTGGTCTCGGTGGTCGTGCCGTCCCACTGGGTGATCACGTCACCGGGCCGGTAGGCCGAGCCGCTGACCATGTTCTCGGCGAGCGGCGTGAGCGCGGTGATGCGTACCGGAAGATTCAGGTCGGCCGCGGCCAGCGTGGCCGCGATGATCGCCGCCGCGCCGCCCATGTCCTTCTTCATCAGCGCCATGCCGGTCCGGCCCTTGATCGACAGGCCGCCGGTGTCGAACGTGATGCCTTTGCCGACCAGCACGATGTGCCGGGTGGCGCGCTCCGGCCGCCAGCTCAGCTCGACCAGCCGCGGCGGGCTCGCGGAGCCGCCACCGACGGCCAGGAGCCCGCCGAAGCCCTCCGCACGGAGTTGTTCCGGCTCGCGCACCAGCACGGACACGCCCGGGCGTGTCGCGGCCTCGGCGACGACCTGATCGGCGAACCAGACCGGGTTCTTCACCGAGGCGGGCATGTTGGTGAGGTCGCGGGCCAGCCAGGTCGCGGCGGCGGTCACCCGTGCGGCGGCGAGGCTCGCGTGGTACGTCCCGGGGGTGGAGGTCTGCAGCGTGACCTCGACGGACCGGGGGCCTTCGACGGCGTCGCGGAACCGGTAGGCCGCGAGCCAGACGCCCTCGGCGAGGCCGCGGACGGCGTCCGGCGCGACCCCGTCGGGCAGCAGGATGTTCAGGGGTTCGGTGACCGGCACGGCCCGCACCGCGGCGGCACCGGCGGAGCGCCAGCCGGCCTCGTCGGCGGCACCGACCCCGGCGATCACGATCCGCGCGGGGATCCGCAGCGGGCGCGGCAGGACCTGCACCGCACCGGCGCGACCCGGCTCGTCAGCGCCGCGGAACAGCTCCGCGGTCTCGTCGTCGCCGCCGGCCAGCACGCCGGAACTGTCAGCCGGGAGCACGTGCGTCCCAGCTCCTGGCGCTTCTACCAGGCGAATCGCGAACACTGGAGGATGACCTTTCCCAGAGCAATGGAAAGCCCGCCGGTGCGGCAGGTACCGTACCGGCGGGCCACGTGAAACGTCAGCCGGCGATCGCCTTCAACGCGTCACCCAGCGCGTTGGCCTCGTCCGGAGTCATCTCAACGACGAGACGGCCACCACCCTCCAGCGGGACGCGCATGACGATGCCGCGCCCTTCCTTGGTGACCTCCAGCGGACCATCGCCCGTCCGCGGCTTCATCGCCGCCATCTTGTCTCCCCTCAGACCTACATCAGGGTCGGTGGGTTACCCCACAGCCACTTGCACTTCGAACAGCACGCAACTTGTTACAGCTCGGTGTCAACGCCCCCGTGCTCAGCCCCACGGCGACGCCGGCACGTCGTTCCGTTGCGAGCCTCGCCCAAGGTCACGCGGCGTGGCCCACCGTGCCGATCAAACATTTTCCCTGATGAACACCGGCGAACCCAAACTCAGCCCGGGCTGATGTGACAGCGTCTAGCATATCCTCTTTCCGGCTGTCACAATGTGCGGTCATGCAGGCGCGGTCGGCACTCTTCGACCTCTACGGTGACCACCTCCGTCCCCGAGGGGGCCGCGCACCGGTCTCGGCGCTGGTAAAACTGCTGGCCCCATTGGGAATCGCGGCGCCGGCGGTGCGCACCGCGGTCTCCCGGATGGTCCGCCAGGGATGGCTGCACCCGCTGCGCCTGATGTCCGGACCCGGCTATCTTTTGACCCCGAAAGCCGCCCGCCAACTCGACGAAGCTTCGGCCCGGCTCCATCGCACCGGGCGCGTCAGCTGGGACGGACGATTCGACCTGATCACCCTCAGGCTCCCACTCTCCCGGCAAGACGGACAAAAGCTGACCTTCCTGGGGTACGGGATGCTGGGCGAGCACACCTGGGTAGCCGCCCGCCCCGGCGACGGGATCGACGCGGTGCTGACCGAGGCGGGCGTGCCCTTCGAACGCTTCAGTGCCGGTCACGCGGCCGGCTCGAAGGGCGCCGCCGACGTGGTCGCCCAGGCGTGGGATCTCCCCGCGATCGCGACGGCCTACGAGCGGTTCGTCGCCGAGCAGCGCCCGGCCGTGGCCATGATCAACGCGCGCAGCTCGGACGAGGAGGCGTACACCGCCCGCTTCCAGCTCGTGCACGCCTGGCGCTCGTTCCTGTTCCGCGATCCGCTGCTGCCGTCGTCGCTATTGCCACCGCGCTGGCCGGGCGTGACGGCCGCGACCTTCTTCGACAAGCAGTCGACCCGGCTGCGCCCTCAGGCCGACCGGTTCGTCGAGCGGTGCCTCGTGGCCGCGTCCCGCGGCGCGCGTGTGGGATTCTCGGAGTCATGACCGACTCGCTGCTCGTCGACCGCACCGACGCCGTCGTCACGCTGACCCTCAACCGCCCCGAAGCCATGAACGCCCTCGACGTGGACCTCAAGGAGGCACTGCGCGACACCCTGGCGCAGATCGAGAGCGACCGGTCGGTCCGGGCGGTGGTGCTGGCGGGCGCGGGAAAGGCCTTCTGCGTGGGCCAGGACCTCCGGGAGCACGAGAAGGTACTCGCGGGTGGATCGACCGAGCTGGACACCGTACGGGCGCACTACAACCCGATCGCGCAGCGCCTGGCGAGCCTGCCGAAGCCGGTCGTCGCCGCGGTCCGGGGCACCGCGGCCGGCGCCGGGGCCTCGCTGGCCCTGCTGGCCGACTTCCGGATCGGCGGCCCGCGGACCACGTTCCTGATGGCGTTCGCGAACGTCGCCCTGGCCGGGGACAGCGGCATCTCCTGGTCGCTGCCGCACATCGTCGGCCGGGCCCGCGCCCTGGAGCTGTTGCTGCTCGCCCAGCCGGTGCGCGCCCGCGAGTGCTTCGACTACGGGCTGCTGACCCAGCTCCTGGACGACGACGAGCAGGTCCTGCCGACCGCCCAGGAGTTCGCCGCCCGGCTCGCCGCCGGGCCGACGGTGGCCTACGCCGCGATCAAACGCGAACTCTCCATCGGTACGGCCGGATCACTCTCGGACGCGCTCGCGGCGGAAGCCCAGGCCCAGGCGATCTGTGGCGCGACGGCCGACCACCACAACGCGGTCGCGGCGTTCGTCGCCAAGCAGAAGCCGGTCTACGAAGGCCGCTGAGCCCGCGGACGTCACCCGGCGGTATGAGCCGTTCGGGATAGTTGAATTTACCGTCCTCGATGTTTGACTCTCCCCAACGGTTCACGCTGGGGAGGTCTGGATGGTCAGGTTGCGTAAGGTTCTGGGCGCGGTGGCGGCGGCACTCACGGTCGCCGCCATGGGCACCGTCTGGCAGGGGTCGCCCGCGGCGGCCGCGCCGGCGGGTCCCGACAAGGTCGTCGGCGGCACCACCGCCACGCTGGGCGAGTTCCCGTTCATGGTCCGGCTCTCGATGGGCTGCGGAGGCGCGCTGTACAGCCCGAACCTGGTGCTGACCGCCGCACACTGCGTCGGTGCCACCGGCACCAACACGTCGATCACGGCCACCTTGGGTGTGGTGGACCTGCAGTCCACCAGCAAGATCACCCGCAAGTCGAACTACGTCTACCGGGCCCCGGGCTACAACGGCTCGGGCCGGGACTGGGCGTTCATCCGCCTGGCCAGCCCGGTGACCGGTCTGGCCACCCTGCCGATCGCGTCGACGACGGCCAACGACACCGGCACGTTCACCATCGCCGGCTGGGGTGCGGCCACCGAGGGCGGCGCCCAGCAGCGCTACCTGCGCAAGGCCACGGTGCCGTTCGTCAGCGACACGACCTGCAACTCGTCCGCGATGTACGGCGGTGAGGTCATCGCCGCGCAGGAGATCTGCGCCGGTTACACCGCCGGTGGCGTGGACACCTGCCAGGGCGACTCCGGCGGCCCGATGTTCCGCCGCGACGCCGCCAACGCCTGGGTCCAGGTCGGCATCGTGAGCTGGGGCGACGGCTGTGCCCGCCCGAACAAGCCGGGTGTGTACACCCAGGTCAGCTACTTCGCCTCGACGATCGCCGCGGCGGCGACCAGCCTCGGCGGCTGACAGCTCCCCACGAGAACGGGCCCCGGGATCCCCGGGGCCCGTTTTTCAGTCTTCCTCGTCCTCTTCGGGATCGAGATTGGCTTCCTCGCCCAGCACGAACGCCTGCATCGCCAGCTCGTCACCGGACGGCGAGACGAACGTGGGCAGCTCGGCCGGGCCGAGCTCCAGCACGTACGACCAGAACTGGCGCACCGCCTCGGCCGGGGTCGCCGCCTCGATCGGCAGGTCCAGGCTGACCAGCCAGGTCTGCTTGTCGCCGTCGCCGCCCAGCTTCGCCGCCAGGGTGCGGAACAGCTCCGCGTCGACCTCCGCGACCGCGTCGTCGAACGTCAACCCGTCGGCCGGCACCGGGGCGTCGAACGACCGCCGGGTGTACGCCACGTCGACCTCGGGGATCCCGTGCGCCCCCCGCCGCGAGGCCTCCTGGGCCGCCACGATGCCGAGCCCCACCAGCAGCGGCGTGTCCTCGCCGGCGAGCAACAGCACCTCGTCGCCGGGCGCGGGTTTGACCCCGGCCAGCCCCGCCACCGTCAAGGTGTCGTGATGGAACAACCGCTCGGTCGCCCACCGATCCGCCGGGATGATCACCGCCCACTGAGCCATGCGCACTATGACATCACGGCCGCCGCGCCCGGCTCACGCCGGGAGGACGAAGCACCCGGCCACGTGGTCGTCGACCATGCCGGTGGCCTGCATGAGCGCGTAAGCCGTCGTGGGGCCCACGAACTTGAAACCGCGCTTCTTCAGATTCTTGGCCAGCGCCGTCGACTCCGGAGTGATCGCCGGGACATCCGCCCGGGTCGCCGGACGGGGCCGGGAAGCGGGCGCAAACGACCACAGAAGCTCGGAAAGGCCGACGGGTAGGTCCGCTGCCACCCTCGCGTTGTGGAGAGCCGCATCGACCTTCATACGGTTGCGGACGATGCCGGCGTCGGCCATCAGCCGGTCGGCGTCGGCCGCGCCGAACGCGGCGACCTTCGCGATCTCGAAACCGGCGAACGCCGCCCGGAACGCGGGACGCTTGCGCAGGATCGTGATCCACGACAGACCCGACTGGAACGCCTCGAGACACAACCGCTCGAACAACGCGTCGTCGCCCCGGACCGGACGACCCCACTCGTCGTCGTGATAGGCGCGGTAATCGGGCGAACCGCCACCCCAGAAGCAGCGGGCCCGGCCGTCGTCACCGACCACCAGGTCCGGGTCGGGGGTCACGGCAGCTTGCCCTCTTCGACCAGGCGGGCGAACTTCTTGAGCGCACCCTTGAGGCTCAGCTTCGAACCGGGCCACAACACCGGCCACGCCAGCTTGCCGGCCGCGCCACCGGGCAGGTGGAACCACTCGTGCATGACCACCTGGGTCCGGTCGCCGCCCATCGCGGTGCAGCGCATCGAGCCCGGGCCACGCAGGACCTTGCCACAGTGCATCACCCGGATCTCGTACGGCGCGTCCACCCGCACCACCCGGAACTCGTCGCGCAGCGCGGCCGGACCGAGCCCGGTGACCGCCTCGATCACGCTGCCCTCGCCGCCGTCGCCCTCGACCACCCGGACCCGGGTCAGCGGGATCCAGTCGCCCTGCCGCTCCCACGCCATGAACGCCGCGAACACCCGGGGCGCGGGCGCGTTGACGATCACGGTCGCGGTGACCTCACCGACACCGGGCTGAGCGGCATCCCCGACGCCGCCGGCCGGCCCGGGCTGATTCATCGACGTTCCACCGGCTCGCTGTCCCCGGCACCCTCGGCCGCGTCACCCTTCGCGGTCGCGTCCTTCTCCGGCGCCTCGGCCGGGACGGTCCCGGGTGCGCCCGGCACGGGCTCCGCAAACTTGTCATCCACCGGCTTGTCCTCCGCCGGCTCGTCCTCCGCCGGAGGAATCACCGGCAGGCCGGACGGACCGGACGTGGAAGACGAGTCGGGATCCGAGGCCGGAGCTGCCGCCGCGGTCACCGGAGCCGCCGCCGCGCTCGCCGAGGCGTCGGTCGCTGTTTTGGTCGCTGGTGCGGGAGCCGCGGCGGCCTCAGCCGGCGGGAGGTCGGCCGGGGAGAGCTCGGCCGGCGGGAGCTCAGCCGGCTGGACGACGGCCGGGGGTGCGACCGCTGCCTCGCGGGCCCGGCGCAGGACGTCCGCGTCGGCGGTGCGGCCCTCGCGCAGGGCGGCGACCTCGGCCTCCAGGACGCCGATCAGTTCGCCCTTGTAGCCGACGTCGTAGGCCGCCCGCTGCAGGGCCTGGTCCACCTGGGCCATCCGGTAGCCGCGGAACGCCGTGTCGAAGCGGGTGCGGAAGATGTCGTCCTCGCCGAGGGGACGGTCGCTGGGCAGCGGCAACGCCCTGCCGTCGGGCTCGACCGGCGTCAGGCCGGTGTCTCCTCCGCTCACCATCACGGTCACGCCGAAGACGATCGCCGCGACCACGAGTGCTACGACAACGAAGAGGAGAAGCTGACCCATGGGCACGATCGTGGCACGTGCCCTGCGACGTGGCGACCCCGCCACCCCGCCTCGGTGAAAACGCTCAGGTCACGTCCACGTCAGGATCTTCTTGCGCCAGGCGTACACGATGCCGAGCGCGAGGACGGCGACGAAGATGCCCATCTCGGCGATGGTCACCGCGCCGTATCCGGGACGGTCGAAGACGACGGCCCAGGGGAACAGGAAGACCGACTCCACCGCGAAAAGCACATAAAGGTACGCGTAAACGTAATACCGGATCTGCGCCTGCGCCCAGTCCCCGCCGACCGGGTCGATGCCGCTCTCGTACGCGATCCGTTTGCCCGCGGGCTCCGCCGGGTGGGCGGGCCTCAGCAGCTTGTTGGCGCCGAACGCGAGGACGAAGACGAGCGCCCCGGCCGCGATGACGAGGCCGAGCATGGCGTACGAACCGAGATACCCGTCCACGGCCGCAGCCTAGCGAACTCAAAGTGTGGAAGTCCCTTGGCTCAGGCGAGCACATCCTGGCTAATGTGGTTTCGGTCAGTGATCGGACGGTCGCTCCGGAGCGAGATGTAAGGAGTGCCGACGTAGGCTGGAACTGACGAATGCGGGTCGGCTCAGCGACTTTGCGCACCCGCCGACCTGCACCTTCAGGAGGTTGGAAACGTGACGGCTCCCGCAAAGCCCGTCGAGCGGCTCGATCGTGTTGTCATCAGGTTCGCCGGGGACTCCGGCGACGGCATGCAGTTGACCGGTGACCGGTTCACGTCGGAAACCGCGCAGCTGGGCAACGACATCTCCACCCTGCCCAACTTCCCGGCGGAGATCCGCGCCCCAGCGGGCACCCTGCCGGGCGTATCGAGTTTCCAGGTCCACTTCGCCGACTACGACATCCTCACGCCCGGCGACTCGCCCGATGTGCTGGTGGCGATGAACCCGGCCGCGCTCAAAGCCAACCTCGCCGACCTGCCACCCGGCGCCGGCATCATCGTCAACACCGACGAGTTCACCAAGCGCAACCTGGTCAAGGTCGGGTATGCGGTCAGCCCGATCGAGGACGGCTCGCTCGACGGGTGGGTGGTCCACCCGGTCGCACTGACCTCGATGACCGTCGCCGCACTGGCCGGCTCCGGGCTGTCGAAGAAGGACGCCGAACGGGCCAAGAACATGTTCGCGCTCGGCCTGCTCAGCTGGATGTATTCGCGGCCGTACGCGTCGACCCTGCGGTTCCTGGAACGCAAGTTCGCCAAGCGTCCCGACCTGGTCGCGGCCAACAAGACGGCGTTCACCGCGGGCTGGAACTTCGGCGAGACGACCGAGGACTTCGCGGTCCGGTACGAGGTCAAGCCGGCCAAGATGGCTCCGGGCACCTACCGCAACATCACCGGGAACGCCGCGCTCGCGCTGGGGCTCGTCGCCGCGGGGGTGCGCGCCAAGCTGCCGGTGTTCCTCGGCGCCTACCCGATCACCCCGGCCTCCGACATCCTGCACGAGCTGTCGAAACACAAGCGGTTCGGCGTCACGACGGTGCAGGCCGAGGACGAGATCGCCGCGATCGGGGCGGCGCTCGGCGCCTCGTACGGCGGGGCCCTGGGTGTCACCACCACCTCGGGTCCGGGGGTGGCGCTCAAGGGCGAGACGATCTCGCTGGCCATCGCCCTGGAGCTGCCGCTGGTGATCGTGGACGTGCAGCGGGCCGGACCGTCCACCGGCATGCCGACCAAGACCGAACAGGCCGACCTCAACATGGCGCTGTACGGACGGCACGGTGAGGCGCCGCTGGCGGTGATCGCGCCGAGATCGCCGTCGGATTGTTTCCACGCGGCGATCGAGGCGGCCCGGATCGCGTTGACATATCGCACTCCGGTGATCCTGCTGTCGGACAACTATGTGGCCAACGGTTCGGAGCCGTGGCTGCTGCCCGAGGTCGCCGATCTGCCTGATTTGCAGGTTTCTTTCGCCACTTCACCCAATGGTGAGGATGGCCGGTTCTTGCCTTATCTGCGGGACCCGGAAACCATGGCCCGGCCGTGGGCGATCCCGGGCACCGCGGGACTCGAGCACCGCATCGGCGGCCTGGAGAAGGCCGACAAGACCGGGGACATCTCGTACGACCCGGCCAACCACGAACACATGGTCCGGACCCGGGCGGCACGCATCGAGAACATCCCGGTCCCCGATGTCGAGATCGAGGATCCCGACGAGAACGCGCGTGTTCTGGTGCTCGGCTGGGGCTCCACCTACGGGCCGATCGGGGCCGCCTGCCGCGCGCTGCGTCAGCGGGGCCTGCCGATCGCCCAGGCACACCTGCGGCACCTCGCGCCGCTGCCGGCGAACCTGGGCGAGGTGCTGGCGGAATACGACAAGGTGGTCATCCCGGAGATGAACCTTGGTCAGCTCGCCCACGTCCTCCGGGCCCGGTACCTCGTCGACGCCATCCCGTTCAACCAGGTCAGCGGCCTGCCGTTCACCGCGGCGACGCTGGAGAACATGCTCGAGGACGTGGTCAAGAATGGTTAGCGCCAACATTCCCCTCACGCCGGTCAAGCTGACGACGAAGGACTTCAAGTCCGATCAGGAAGTGCGCTGGTGCCCGGGCTGCGGCGACTACGCGATCCTCGCCGCCGTGCAGAGCTTCATGCCGGAGCTGGGCATCGCCCGGGAGAACACCGTCTTCGTCTCCGGCATCGGGTGCTCGTCACGCTTCCCGTACTACATGAACACGTACGGGATGCACTCGATCCACGGTCGTGCCCCGGCGATCGCGACCGGGCTGTCCACCTCGCGCCCCGACCTGTCGGTGTGGGTCGTCACCGGGGACGGTGACGCGCTGTCGATCGGCGGCAACCACCTGATCCACGCGCTGCGCCGCAACGTCAACCTGAAGATCTTGCTCTTCAACAACCGGATCTACGGCCTGACCAAGGGGCAGTACAGCCCCACCTCGGAGCTCGGCAAGGTCACCAAGTCCACGCCGGTCGGCTCCGCGGACTCGCCGTTCAACCCGCTGTCGCTGGCCCTGGGGGCCGAGGCCACGTTCGTCGCCCGCACCATCGACTCCGACCGCAAGCATCTGCAGTCGGTGCTGCGGGCGGCCGCCGAGCACGAGGGTTCCGCGTTCGTGGAGATCTACCAGAACTGCAACATCTTCAACGACAACGCGTTCGAGGTGCTCAAGGACCCGGGCGAGCGCGACGAGCATCTCATCCGGCTCGAGCACGGGCAGCCGATCACGTTCGGGGCGGACCAGCGGTTCTCAGTCGTCCATCCCGAGGGCAGCTTCGGGTTGAGGGTGCAGGAGGGCGGCACCCCGATCGTGCACGACAGCACGGTCGACGATCCGGCGTACGCGTTCGCACTGAGCAGGCTGTCGGGTTCGGACCTCAGCACGACCCCGATCGGCATCTTCCGCGACGTGGCCCGGCCGTCCTACGACGAGCTGATCCAGAAGCAGCTGCTGGACGCGAAGGCCCAGGCCACCGGCACGCCCGACGAGATGCTCGGCGAGCTGCTGAGCGCCGGCGACACGTGGACGATCCTCTGATCGTCCCCATTCACGCAGGCCGAGGGCCTGGGAACCCCGTTCAGGCGCCGTCAGGGCGCCTGGGGTTTCCGGGCCCGACCTCGGCGGGAGCAGCGATCTGTACCCCCCACCGAGCTACGACATCGGTTCTCACATGCTGACGACGGCGCTGTTCTCCTCGTCGCGGATGTAGATCAGCATGTCGCCGGTCTCGATCGTCACGATCTGTTCACCGCCGAGCGGCACCACCTTGCCGCGACGGATCAGGGCGACCACAAGGGTCTGCAGCTCACGGGGGTTGCGGCCGACCTCGCTGCGTTCCGAGGAGCGCATCGCGAGCGCCATACCCTGACCCGGTGTGAGCAGATCCTCGACGACGTCGATCAGCGGCGGCGTGGTCGTGGTCAGACCGAGCAGCCGGCCCGCGGTCGACGAACTCACGATGACGTGGTGCGCGCCGCTCTGCTTGAGCAGCGCGGCGTTCTCCTGCTCACGCACCGCGGCGATGATCCGGACCTGGCCCGCGGTCAACTGCCGGACGGTCAGCGAGATGAGTACGGACGCCTCGTCGCTGTCGGTCGCGATGATCACCGACTTGGCGTTCTTGACGTCGGCCTCCAGCAGCACCGCCGACCGGGTCGCGTTGCCCTCGACCGCGACCAGGCCGTTCGCCGCGGCCTGCCGCAACGCCTCGTCCCGGCTCTCCACGATGATGATGCGCGACTTGTCGTAGCCGCTCTCGAGCAGGGCGCCGACCGCGGCCCGGCCCTTGGTGCCGTAGCCGCAGACGATGATGTGGTCCTTCAACTTTCGCCTCCACCGGTTCACCCGGAGGCTGTTCCGATACTGGTCGGTCAGCACCTCGAGAGTCGTGCCGACCAGGATGATCAGGAAGAGCACCCGCGCGGGGGTGATGAACAGGATGTTGACCAGGCGGGCGTGCGACGTCACCGGGGTGATGTCGCCGTAACCGGTGGTCGAGAGCGTCACGACCGCGTAATAGAAGCAGTCGAGCAGGGTCATGCCGTCTTCGTTGATGTCCCGGTAGCCGTCCCGGTCCACGTAGATCATCAAGACGGTGACAAGGACAAGAGCCATCGCGGCAATGACCCGGACGGCCAGTGCCCGTAACGGTCCCTGCCGGACCAGCGGTAATCGGATCACTGAACGTCCGCATGCACGATCACACCATAGCCGCCCGATCCCACAGCGCTTTTCATGACATCACGGATCGCGGCCACGATGAAATAGGCCGCCGGGTGTTGAGGCGTCGTCCAGGAAAACTTCATTGATGTGCTTGTATGCCGAAACCCGCGGATCGAACACTGACAGCTCGACTCGCTGGAGGTTTCGATGCACCGGTCACCCCGCCGCATTCTCGTCGTCACCATCACCGCACTGGCTCTGCTCGTCTCCCCCACCGCCGCCCGGGCCGCCACACCCACCAAGGCCGAGGTTCTGCTCAGCTGGACTCAGACGTCGGCGACCAGCAGCGCCGCCTGGAACGCGGCCCGGCTCGACCAGGGACAGTGGTCCGGCTACGGCTTCGACTGGTCCACGGACTACTGCTCGTCGAGCCCGGACGAACCGCTCGGCTTCGATTTCACGCTGTCCTGCTGGCATCACGACTTCGGCTACCGCAACTACAAGGACCAGGGCACCTTCGACGCCAACAAGTCCCGCCTCGACAGCATGTTTTACGCCGACCTGAAGCGAAAATGCGCGACGTACGCGAGCGCGATCCGGCCGGCCTGCAACTCGCTGGCGTGGACCTATTACCAGGCGGTCAGCATCTTCGGGTCGATCGAAGCGGTCAACCCGTCGGACGTGGACCGCGCCCGGGCTTTGTCACCCCAGCTCAGCTCATAGTCTGGGCGAACCGGGCGGACCCCTGCTCCAGGTCGGGGTGCTCGACCGCGAGCGCGGTGGCGACCGCACTGGCGAAACCGTTGTCGGCGCCTTCCGCGTAGGCCGCGTCGAACGCCGCATCGCCCAGTGTCCGCCGCAACGCCGCCTGCTGCGCGGCCCAGAAACTGCCGAACTGGGTCGCGCGGCGGGCGCCACGCACGGACTCGGCCCCACCGAACAGGACGGTCGCGGTCGCGGGATCATCCCCCAGGGCACAGCGAACCGCGATCGCGGCGACCGCATCGGCCGCCGCACCCCGGAAGCCGTGCCGCAGCCGGGACCGCAGCGCGACGACCAGGTGGTCGTGCGCGGCGACCAGGTCACCGCGCCGAAGGGCAACCATTCCCAGAAGCCAGTCGACGGTACGACGTCCGCGGTCCTCAGGACGCCCGGCCTCCAGCACCCGCGCCCCACCCAGCATCTCCGCGGCCTCGTCCAGAGCATCACGCCGCCAGAGCAACTCGGCCAGCGTGACGACGACCGGCAGCGCGGCCGAGGCCACCCCGGCCTGCTCCGCCTCGGCGATGACGTCCCGGCAGAGCCGCTCGGCGTCGTCGACCTGGCCCGCTTCGACCAGGTTCAGCCGATGCCCGGCCCGGGCCCTCACCAGCAGGGCCGGGTCGGCGGCCTGACGAGCGGCAACCTCGGCCCGCACCAGGAAACGCGCCCGCTCCTCCCTGTCGGAGGCGAGACCGGCATGAACGAGGTACGCGGAGGCCAGCTCGTGCGCAGTGGCACCTTCCACCAGCTCGGAATACGGCTGACCCGGCTCCCCCCGGGTCTCGTCGGCCGGACGGCTTTCCGCGCCGCGGCGGCTTTCCCCGGCGTCGGCTGGGCGGTTTTCTCCGGTCAGGCGGCCGTACAGGCGATAGAGCAGGGCGCGGCCGCTCCGGGTACCGCCGTGCTCACGCCACCATGGGTCGAGGGCGCCGGCGAGCCGGAGCCCGGCCCGGATGTCGCCCTCGGTCGCCGACCAGCGCAGCGCCTCTTCCCACTCCTTCACGTACGGCGACAGCTCACTCAGCGACACCGTGCGCGGCTGCCCGTCGGTGTCGACGGCGACGCCCTCCAGGACGTGCAGCGACCAGTCGACATGCCGCTCCCGCGCGACCCGCTCCTCCCCCGCGTCCGACAGCCGCCGGGCCGCATAGGAACGCACCTGGTCGGAGAGCCGGTACCGTGGCCCGTTGACCACGTCGACGAACGACCGGTCCGCCAGCTCGGACAACGCCCCGAACGCATCGGCACCGGACCATTCGACGGCCGAAAGCTCGACCGGGGTGGCGAACACGGCCAGCCGTCGAAGCAGAGCGGCGGCCGGGTCGGACAGCGCCCAGTACGACCAGTCCAGGTTCTGGGTCAGGCTGCCATGACGCTCGCGAGCAGCGGCGACGTCACCGCGCGCTGTCCCGCGACCGGCGTCGAGGGCTGCGATCGGGTCGTCCAGCCGGGCCGCGAGCTGGGCCGCCGAGAGCAACCGCAGCCGGTCGGCGGCCAACTCGATCGCCAGCGGGTGCCCGTCCAGCTTCGCCGCCACGTGCGCCAGGTCGTCCGGCTCCGCGTAGGCGCCGGGCCGCCCCCCACGCGCGGTCTCGACCCGGCTGGCCAACAGGGCATAGGCGTCGGCCGGCACCAGTGGCGGCAGCCGCCAGACGAGTTCGCCGGGAACCCCGAGCGGGGCCCGCGACGTAGCCAGCACGTCAAGCCCCGGGCAGGCCGCGAGCAACCGCCGGGCCACCTGCCGCGATTCCCTCAGTCGCAGGTCACAGGTATCAAGGACCACGAGCATCCGCCGATCCCGGCCCCGCTCGACAATCGACTCGATCAACGGCCGGGCGGGCTCGGACCGCACACCCATCGCCGCGGCCAGCGTCCGTTCGATGTCGCCATCAACAAGATCGACGACCCAGACGCCATCCGGGTACGCGGTCAGCGCCTCCCGGGCGGCGACCATCGCCACCCGCGACTTGCCGGATCCCCCGCTCCCCACCACGGTGACGATCCGATGCCGGCCGATGACCTCACGAAGCTCGGCGACCTCGGGCTGACGCCCCACGAACGGGGTGACCTCGGCGGGAATGTTGTGCACCGGAGCCCCGGGGGTGCGGGGCCGGGGGAACGACCGCTCAAGCCCGGGCGCCACGACCTGGAACAACCGCTCGGAGTCGTCGAACCCGCGAAGAACGTGCGGACCAAGATCCAGCAGATCAAGCGCGCGGAGCACATCCTCCCGCCGCGGCACGGCGTCGCTGTCCCCGGGCACAGGCTCCGCGGCCGCTTCCGTGCGTCGGGCCGACAGGAGGTCCGCCGACCACGTGGTCACGGCGAGGGCAGCGGGCTCGGAGCAGAGGATCTGGCCGCCGTGCGCCGCCGACGCCACCCGGGCGGCACGGTGTACCTCGGTGCTGGTGTACTCCCCGGCGCGCGGTGTGGCCCATCCCGTATGGATGCCCATCCGCACTCTCGGGGCCGCATCCGGACTCGGCCAGGGGTGCTCGGCGAGTGCACGTTGTGACGCTACGCATGCGGCGACCGCGTCGGCAGCATCGCGGAAGGCTACGAAAAAGGAGTCACCCTCCGTGAAAAGCTCCACGCCAAAGTGATTACGCAGAGCGGCTCTGACAACGTCTCGATGAGCATTGAGCACGCTGCCGTAGCCCTCGCCGAGCATCCGGGCCAACCGCGTCGAGCCCTCGATGTCGGTGAACACGAAGGTCACCAGCCCACTCGGCAGCTCGGTCCGTCCCGACACGGTAGGAACCTCCGCCCCCTTGGGAAGTCGCGCTTCATGGTGCCGTAGCGCGAACTTTGGACACATCGTAAGAACGGTCGGTAACCATCCACCCACCACGGCCGACCCCGGAAGGGCGACTCGTTGACGAGTCATCGACGCTCACGCACGGCACTACGAGTGACGTAACGACGCGGTTCATATTCGAGTCACGCGGCGGTCGGTCAATTCCGTCGAGCCGAACGTACGGCCCCGCACGGGTCGCTCAGGCGATCTTCTGTGCGACTCCGAAAGGTCACCGGACGATCACCAATAGAGATCGCTCACTGTGGACGGCCGCTGCGTGCCCCAGCCGTTCGCACAACAAGGCACCGGACGCCCGCGCAGACATGCCCCGGACCCGCCGTCGAGTCGACCGCCACCACCAGCACGTCGCGCCCCGACCTCCCGCCGATGGCCAGTCCCAGCCCAGCCCAGCCCGACCCAGCCCACCCCGACCCAGCCCAGCTCGGCCCAGCCCAGCCCAGCTCGACCCAGGCCAGCCCAGCCCAGGCTTGCCCGAACCAGTCCAGCCCAGCCCAGCCCAGCTCGGGTCGGTCCAGCCCAGCCCGACCCAGCCCGGCCCAGCCCAGCCCGGCCCAGCTCGGGTCGGCCCAGCTCGGGTCGGCCCAGCTCGGGTCGGCCCAGCTCGGGTCGGCCCAGCTCGGGTCGGCCCAGCCCAGGCTTGCCCTGCTCGGGTCGACATGGCCCGGCGCGGATCGGCGTGACCCGACCCGGGCCAGTGTGACCCAGTCTGGGCGGCGCGGATCGGCGTGGTCCGACCCGGCGCTCTCCTGCGTGGCCCGACCTGGCACGGCCCGGCGCGAACCGCGCATCGAAAGCGCGCTGCTCCGCGCGGCGGAGGACGACCCGTCTCGATCAGCAGACGGTCATGCGTCCTGTACGGCACCGGGGTGGTCAGCAGCCGCAGGCACCACCGCAGCAGCCACCGCCGCCGGCTCCCGAGGCCCGGGGCGGAGCCGTAGTGCCGCCACCGCTCATGACGGCGACAGTGGAGAGCAGCTTGACCGTGTCGGCATGTCCCTGCGGACATGGCGCCGGAGCGGCGGACTCTGCCATGGGGCGGTTGATTTCGAAGGTGTCGCCGCAGGCGCGGCACCGGAAGTCGTATCGCGGCATCCGCACAGGGTAGGGGCTCGACCCGATGATCCGCTGCAACGCAGTTGCGGGGTTGTTGACCACTGCCATCGAGCGGGATCCATAGTCTGCGGCCGAGCGCACGCCCGGTAGTCTCTTGCGAGTGGTTGACGGGCAGAAAAATCCTTCGCATCTTCCGGCGGCACCGCACCTCGGAGGCCCCCTCGGCAGCTCCGGCGCAGCGCCTGAAGAAGGCGCGGATCCTCGGCCCGGATCGGAGCCGGATCCCAGCGGCATGCCCGAACCCGACCCGCAGCCCGAACCCGACCCGCAGCCCGGAGCCGTGACCCCACCCGCCGCCGACCCCGCCGCCGCCGACCCCGGCCCGGCGAAGAACGGGTCCGGGAAGAACGGGCCCGCGGAGAAAAGGCCCGCGGAAAGCGAATCCAAGGAGAGCCGCACTCCCCAGGTCAAGAACGCCGCGAAGGCCGAAGCAGCGCCAACGGCCGCGGAGTCGAGGCCGGAGCCCGGCGCCAAAGTAGAGACCGGACCACAGCAGGAGACCGGGCCGGAGCAAGAGACCAGGCCACAGCAAGAGACCGGGCCGGGGCAAGAAGCCGGGTCCAAGAAAAAAGCCGGGTCCGAGCAAGAGGACGCGGCGAACCCGACCGCCGAGAGCAAAGCCGGCTCGGTGAAGGACAGCGACCCCGACGGCAAGAAGGCCGCGACACCCGCGTCCGAAAAGCCGGTGCCGAACAAGTACGACGATGGCATGGCCGCTCCTTCGGTCACCGCCCTCGCTCTCAACGCCCGGCGGCCGAAATCGCGGAGCTCCCGAGCGGACGGCCCGGCCTCCCAGGGCGGCGCGGGTCGCGTACTCCGTAAGGCCAGCCCGGTGCGGATCGCGCGGGGGACCGCCGCGTGGGCGAAACGTCCGACCGGCCGATTCGTGCTCCCCGCGGTGGTCGCCGTGCTGTTGCTGGGCGCTGCCGGGACCGCCGGCGCCTACCTGGTGCCCCAGGCCCTGGAAGCCGCACCGGAGCCGAGTGTCACCCCCGGCTTCGGCCAGGACGCTCAGGCACCGCCGGCATCGGCGTCGGCGGGACCGGGGCTCTCCGCTGGCCCGCTGCCCAGCCTGGTCTTGCCGAGCGTCCCGCCGGCACCGACCGCTACCGGTGGGGTTCCCACCACCGGTCCGACGGCGGGTGGGCCTGTCGCCGGCTCGGTCCCCACCACCGCGGTCGTCCCCGGTGCACGGCCGGCGGATGCTTTGGCCGCGTGGGCCCAGCAGGCCGGCACCCTGGCCGGCATCCCGGTCGTCGCGGCCCAGGCATACGGGTACGCGGAGGCGGTACTCCTGCGCACCCAGCCGAACTGCCACCTGACGTGGACCACCATCGCCGCCATCGGGGAGGTCGAGTCGGCGCACGGCAGCACCGGCCAGTCCGTCCTCAACGCGGACGGCAGCATCTCGCCGCCGATCCTCGGTCTGCCGCTCGACGGCAAGGGCGGCCGCCAGCTCATCAGGGACACCGATCAGGGTGTGCTCGACAAGGACACCACGTACGACCGGGCGATCGGACCGATGCAGTTCATCCCACAGACCTGGAACGAGATGGCTGTGGGTAACGCTGTGGACGCGGACAACAACGGCGTCTCGGATCCCAACGACATCGACGACGCGGCCCTCGCGGCGGGTGTCTACCTGTGCAAGGGCGGGCGGGATCTGTCCAGGCCGGACGCCTGGTGGGAGGCGATTCTGTCCTACAACGCGGTCCGCCCGTACGCCCAGAGCGTGTACGACCACGCGAACCGTTATGGCCAGCTGACCGGCGGCTGATCGGCGACCTACAGTGACGGGTCGCGTACATTTGACCGGCTGGCACTTCCCTGAAGGTCGAGATACCGGCAAGCTGTACGGGTGAGGGTGCGTGAATGGGATCCCAGGTCCGCGTCGGACCAGGAGATCCGATCGCTCGTGGAGACGCTGAACGGGGTGCTGGAAGTCGACCTCCCCGACGATCCACCATGGCTCGAGGTCCAGGTCAGGGAATATCTGGCGGAGACGATGCCGGGTGAGCGCCGGATCAGCTGGGTCGCCGAGGACGACCGGCTCCCCGAGGGCGAGAGCAAGGTGTTCGGGCATGTGACGCTGCTGCTGCTCGGCGACGCCGGTGTACTCGAAGTGCTCGTGCACCCCGGGCTGCGCCGCCGGGGCCTCGGTCAGCAGCTGGTCGCGGTCGCCGCACGACGTGCCTATCTCGAAGGTTTCTCCTCGATCAGCGTCGAGGCGATCGGCGGGACCTCGGCGATCGCTTTCTACGAGTCCCTGGGGTTCACGAAAGATTACGTCGAGACCCGCAGCGTGCTGAACCTGTCCAGCGTGGACTGGAGTTCGCTGAGCACCATGGCGGGCGGGATCAGTTCGGGTTACAAGGTGGAATATCACCCGGGTGGCCCGCCGCGCGCGTTGCTCGAGGCATACGCGCAGGCCAAGCTCGAGGCCCAGGACGGCGACGAGAACGATCCGGACAGCCGCCCGAGCTCGCCGGACCCGCAGAGACTGCAGGACAGCCTCGACACGCTGCACCGGCGGGGTCTGAAGCCTTACGTCGTGCTGGCCATCCACGAGGAGACCGGTGAGGTCGCCGGCCTGACCGAGCTGGTCGTTCCGGCCCAGCATCCGGAACGGGCCGATCAGTACGACACCATCGTCGTGCGCAAGCACCGCGGTTACGGCATCGACCGGGCGATCAAGGCCCGCATGCTGTTCGAGCTGCGGACCGCGGAACCCGACCTGCGTCAGGTCCAGACCTGGAACGCCCAGCACAACGAGTCGATGCTGAAGGTGAACGCGGAGCTGGGGTTCCAGTCCGACCGCGACTGGTACGAATACGCCGCCGACGTGGCGCAGCTGGTCCACCGGCTCGAACCGACGAACTGACGCCGGCGCCACGGGGCCGGCGGTTACTTGTTCCGGTTCGACTCTGAGCACCGGCCCAGGATGACCGAAACAGGGGTCCGCCCGCTGCGACCCTGTGGACAGCCGCACATTGTGGATAACCCGATTCGGGGCTCGGCGCCCGGATAGGTTCCATCGCATGACACACGACGTGATGGACACAGCCGGGCCGGCGGCTCAATCCCGCGGTCCCACCTCCGCCGCGGACACGAGGACGGATGACGGTGCGGCAGGCGAGGCGGGGGCGGTTTCGTCCGCCCGTACCGCTGCGATGCCACCGAGGATGAGTGCTCCTCCGACGAGTTGCAGCAGTGTCAGGCCCTCTCCCAGCAGGACCCATGCGAGGAGCGAGGCGAAGACCACCTCCAGCAGCCCGACGAAGGACGCGAGCCGCGAGCCGAGCAACCCCGAACCGGTGATCCCGGCGGCGTATGCGAGCGCCGTGCCGATCAGCCCGACGATGACACCGGGGCGAAGCATCGGATCAGTAGCGGGCGCGGAGCAGCTGGGCCGCTTCCGTGGCCCAGTAGGTGAGCATGATCTGGGCACCCGCGCGCTTGATCGACGTCAGGGTTTCCAGCATGACGCCCTCGCGGTCGATCCAGCCGTTGGCGGCCGCGGCCTCGACCATCGCGTACTCGCCGGAGACCTGGTAGGCGGCGACCGGGACGTCGACCCGTTCGCGGACCGCGGCGACGACGTCGAGGTAGGGCAGCGCCGGCTTGACCATGACCATGTCCGCACCCTCGGCCACGTCGAGGTCGACCTCGCGCAGGGCCTCGCGGATGTTACCGGGGCTCTGCTGGTAGGTGCGGCGGTCGCCCTGCAGGGTGGACTCGACGGCCTCGCGGAACGGGCCGTAGAAGGCGCCCGCGTACTTCACCGCGTAGGCGAGGACAGCGGTGTCCTGGTGACCGGCCGCGTCGAGGGCCCGGCGGATCACGCCGACCTGGCCGTCCATCATGCCCGAGGGGCCCACGACATGGGCGCCCGCCTCGGACTGTGCGACGCCCATCTTGGCGTACAGCTCCAGTGTGGCGTCGTTGTCGACCGAACCGTCGGCGGCGAGCACACCGCAGTGGCCGTGGGAGGTGAACTCGTCGAGGCAGAGATCGCTCATGACGACCGTGGCGTCGCCCACCTCGGCCACCACGTCGCGGATCGCCACGTTCAGGATGCCGTCCGGGTCGATGCCGCCCGAGCCGGTTTCGTCCTTGTTCTCGTTGCTCGGCACGCCGAACAGCATCAACCCGCCGACACCGGCCCGGACCGCCTCGTGGGCGGCCTTGCGCAGCGACTCGCGCGAGTGCTGGACCACGCCCGGCAGGGACGAGATCGGCCGGGGATCGGTGAGGCCCTCCTTGACGAAGAGCGGAAGCACCAGCTCGGCGGGCGAGACGCGGGTCTCCGCCACCAGGCGGCGGATGGCGGACGTGCGCCGGAGCCGGCGCGGGCGAATGTCGGGGTACGACATGCTCACTCCCTCAGCCAGGTCGGCCGCACGGGCCGGCGAAGCACCAGAACCGGCCCGCACAGGGCCGGCGGAACAGTAGAAACAGCAACACCGGCCAACAGGAGAGTGGCCGGTGTTGATCCCGGGCCGCCGGTGAGGGCGGCCCGGGTCAGCGGATCAGCGGAAGCGCAGGGCGGTGGGGCCCTGGACCTTGGAACCGCGGCGCTGCTTGGCCGGCATCGCCGCGAGCTTCTCGCGGAGCTCGACCGCGTAGCCGGCCAGAGCCTCGACGAGGTCGGGGACCGAGGCGTGCTGCGGCTGGACGTCGACGCGGAGGCCGAACTCGGTGGCTGTCTCCGCCGTCTTCGGGCCGATGACCGCTACGACCGTGCGGGCGTGCGGCTTGCCCGCGATGCCGACGAGGTTGCGGACCGTGGAGGACGACGTGAACAGGACCGCGTCGAAACCGCCCGACTTGATGGCGTCGCGGATGTCGGCCGGCGGCGGGGCGGCCCGGACGGTGCGGTAGGCCGTGACGTCGTCGACCTCCCAGCCTCGCTCGATGAGGCCCGCGGCCAGGGTTTCCGTGGCGATGTCGGCGCGGGGCAGCAGGACCCGGCCGACCGGGTCGAGGATCTCGTCGTGCGGGGAGAACTCCGCGAGCAGGCCCTCGCTGGACTGGTCGTCCGCGGGGATCAGCTCGGGCTGGATGCCGAACGCGCGGACCGCGTCGGCGGTGGCCTCACCGATGCAGGCGATCTTGACACCGCCGAAGTGGCGGGCGTCGAGGCCGTGCTCGGCGAACTTCTCCCAGACCGCGCGGACCGCGTTGACCGAGGTGAAGACCACCCAGGCGTAGCGGCCGTCGACGAGGCCCTTGACCGCCCGTTCCATCTGGGCGGGGGTGCGCGGGGGCTCCACGGCGATGGTGGGGACCTCGCACGGGATCGCACCGTAGGCGCGCAGGCGGGCACTCATCGCGCCGGCCTGCTCCTTGGTGCGGGGGACGAGGACCTTCCAGCCGTACAGCGGGCGGTTCTCCCACCAGCTGAGCTTGTCGCGCTCGGCCACGTCCGCGCCGACCGTGAGGACTACGCGGCCGGTGAAGCCGAGGGCAGCCGCCACGAAGCTGTCGACCGTCGAGGTGGTCGTGTACTGGGTCTCGCCGGTGCCGTCGCCGGTCACGCCGACCGGGGTGCCCGGCTCGACGCCGGAGGCGAGGAGGCCGTCGCGGACCGCGGCGAGGTCACCCGCGTCGACCGCCACCGCGAAGGAGCCCTTGAGGGCGGCCGCGGCGAGGGCGTCGAAGTCGAGGGAGGAGACGTCGTCGACGTCCGCGGTCGTGCGGACGGCCGGCAGCGGGACGCCCGCGTACGTGGCGACACCCTCCGCCTGGCCGAGGCCGGGGACGACCTCGAAGTGCACGGCGGTGCGGGCCACGGCCTGCACCTCGTGGACCACGGACTCGTGTCCGAAGGGGTCGCCGGCGACGAGGTGGACGGCGGACAGGCCCGACTTCGCAGCCGAGAGCAGCACCTTGGCCACGTCGCCGGGTGCGCCCTCGGCCGGGCTGAACTGGGTGTCGTCCTTGGCCTCCGCGCGGATCGCCGTGAGCAGCGATTCGGGGACGCCCCGGTCGTACACGACCTGGTCAGCTTCGGCGAGGGTGTCGTGGGCCCGGCGCGTCAGCAGCCCCGGGTCGCCGGGTCCGGCGCCGACGAACGCGATGCGTCCGGCGCGGTTGCGGGCGGTACGGGTGGTCATTCTGTGCTCCCCATCAGGGTGTCGGCGCCGGCCTCGAGGAGATCGGCGGCGAGCGCCTTGCCGATCTCCGCCGCGCCGGCGGGCGTACCGGTGCGCGACAGCCGGACAGCTCGGGCCCCATCCGGGCTGATCACCGCACCGCGCAGGTAGATCTCGTCGCCGTGCTCGCCTTCGGCGAGCTCGGCATGTGCCGCGACCGGGGCGGAGCATCCGGCCTCGAGCGTGGCGAGCATCGCCCGTTCCGCCGTAACGGTGGAACGGGACGGTGCATGGTCGAGTGCCCCCAGCAGCTCGACCAGGTCTGCGTCGCCGGACCGGCACTCGACCGCCAGCGCACCCTGGGCAGGGGCGGGCAGCATGAGCATCGGATCCAGCGTCTCCGTGATCTCGGCGGTCCTGCCGAGACGCACCAAGCCGGCCCGCGCCAGGACAACCGCGTCGAGGTCGGCCTCGGGGCCGAGAACCCTCGCGATACGGCTGTCGATATTGCCGCGGATCGGCGTGACCTGCAACTGTAGGCCCAAAGCGTGCAGTTGCGCGATTCGGCGCACCGCGCCCGTACCGATGACCGACCGGGGAGCGAGCTCCGCGAGGGTCTGGCCGTCCCGGGCGATCAACGCGTCGCGTGGATCTTCCCGCTGGGGCACTGCGGCGATGTGCAGACTGGGGTGCTGCGCGGTGGGCAGGTCTTTGTACGAGTGGACCGCGAAGTCGATCTCGTTGTTGATCAGGGCGTCGCGCAGCGCGGAGACGAACACGCCGACGCCGAGCGTGGCCACCGGGGCAGCCGAGCGGTCACCGGCGGTGACGATCCGGACCAGCTCGACCGGGACGCCGGTGCGGGCGGTCACGTCGTCGGCGACCATCTGGCTCTGGGCCAGGGCGAGTTTGCTGCCACGGGTGCCGAGGCGCAGCGGGGTGGTCACGCTTTCCCTCCGATCTGGGGCACGGCGTCGGCCTGGGTGGCGTGCGGGACGTCGAGGTCGAACAACTCCCGCAACAGGGCCGCATACTGGTCGCCGCCGGGCTCCGCCGCAAGTTGCCGGACCCGGACGGTCGGCGAGTGCAGCAGTTGCTGGACGACCCGGTGCAGGGTGCGGGCGACGTCGGAGCGTTGCTCGTCGGTGAACTCCGGCCGGCGCGACGAGAGCTTGCGCAGCTCGGCGGTGACGACGTCCTCGGCGCGGGTGCGCAGGGCGGCGACGGTGGGGGCGATCTCGGTCCCGCGCAGCCACCCGAGGAAGTGGTCCACCTCGGAAGACACGATCTGCTCGACCGCCGCGGTCTCGGCTGCGGCGGGCAGTGCGCGGCGGCTCGCGGCGAGCCCGTCGATGTCGATGACGGTCACGTTCGGCAGCTCGGCGACGCCCGGCGCGACGTCGCGCGGCATGGCCAGGTCGAGCACGACAAGCGGCCGGGAACGGCCGGCGAGGCGTTCCGCGGTGAGCACCGGCACGGTCGACGCTGTGGCGCAAACCACGAGGTCGGCGTCGGCCAGTGCCTCGTCGAGGGAGTCGAACGACACCGCCGTGGCGCCGTAGGCCTCGGCGAGGCGGGCGGCCCGGTCGGCGCCGCGGTTGGTGATCCGCAGGGGTCCGACGCCGGAGCGGGTGAGGGTCGCGACGGACAGCGCGCCCATGGCGCCGGCGCCGATCACGAGGCCCTTGCGCCCGGTCAGGTCGCCGCCGAACGCGTCGGCGGCGACGTCCAGGGCGGCGGTGACCACGCTCTGCCCGGCCCGGTCGATGCCGGTCTCGGAGTGGGCCCGCTTGCCGACCCGCAGCGTCTGCTGCATCAGCTCGTGCAGGAGGCGGCCGGCGGCGTCGGACTCGGTCGCCACGTGGTAGGCGTCACGCAGCTGGCCGAGGATCTGGGACTCGCCGACGACCATCGAGTCGAGCCCGGAGGAGACCCGGAACGAGTGCTGGACGGCCGCCTCGTCGTAGTGCACGTAGAGGTGGGCGGCGAGCTCGTTGGCCCCGATGCCGGATTCCTCGGCGAGCACGTTGCAGATGTCGCCGAGGCCGCCGTGGAAGCCGGTGACGGCCGCGTAGACCTCGACCCGGTTGCAGGTCGACAGGACCACGGCCTCGCCGACGTACGGCTGGGCGACGAGCTTGCGCAGGAGTGCGGGGATGTCCGGTGCGGCGATGGTGAGGCGTTCGAGGGTGCCGACCCCGGCGGTCTTGTACGACGCGCCGACGCTGAGCAGATTCACGACCCGACCGCCTCCTGGTTACCGTCCTCGCCGTGCACACGCCCGCCGGGAAGAGCGGTCAGCGAGGCTTTGCGGTGCTCGTGGAACGAAAGAATCTGCAGCTCGATGGCGAGGTCCACCTTGCGGACGTCGACACCGGGCGGCACCGACAACACGCAGGGGGCGAAGTTAAGGATGCTGGTGACCCCCGCGGCCACCAGATCGTCCGCGACGCCCTGAGCGGCGTTGGGCGGGGTCGAGATGACCCCGATGGTGATGCCCTCGTCGACGACCGCGCGGCGCAGCTCACCGACGTGCCGCACGGTCAGCCCGTTGATCGCCTTGCCGACCTGCTCGAGATCGGCGTCGAAGAGAGCGACTATGCGGAAGCCGCGGCTCGCGAAGCCCGCGTAGCCGGCCAGGGCGTGCCCGAGGTTGCCGACGCCGACGAGCGCGACGGCCCGGCGCTGGTCGAGGCCGAGGATGTACTCGATCTGGTCGATCAGCAGGGTGACGTCGTAGCCGACGCCACGGGTGCCGTACGACCCGAGGTGCGAGAGGTCTTTGCGGAGTTTGGCCGAGTTGACGCCCGCCGCGGCCGCGAGGCCTTCGCTGGAGATCGTGTCGGAACCGGCCTCGGCGAGGTTGTGCAGGGCGCGCAGGTATTCCGGCAGTCGCGCGATCGTCGCTTCGGGAAGGTCCGGGAAGGCGGGGTCAGCCCCGGCCGACCCAGCGCCGGCTTTGCCGGGCGTGTTTCCATGACGCTGCTGACTCATCTGACTCCGTGCCGACAAGGTTGTGAACCTGCGGTGAGCCCTCTGTGGCCTTGATTGACCGGCTGTGGTAGCGGGGCTCGTCGGAGTCACAGAGTAGGCGCTTGTGAAGGCGTGCACAAATCGCGATCTTGATAGCGGAACTGGACAAAGATCGACTACGCGTGCTACCCGCGCGCCGATCACCGTCCGAGTATTACCGCTTCCGGGTCATTGCCGCCAACAACGTCGCCATCCCGACGACGAGTATCACAGCGCCTTGGCGAGGGACACCGCTTCCACGAGACTGTCGGCCACCGGGATGCCCGAGGCCCGCAACCGGACCGGGTCGGTGAATCCGCCGGTGTACAACACGGCACCCGCGCCGACCGACGCCGCGGCATCAGCGTCGTCGATGGAGTCGCCGATCAGCACGCACTGGTCGCCGGGGATCCCCAGCTGCGCCAGGTGCCGCTCGAGATGGGCGGCCTTGAACCCGCCGTCGACCTCGGTGGGGCGCCCGTCGATGCGGGCGAAGACGCCGGACAGCCCCCGGGACGCGACCGCCGGGATCAGCTCGTCGTGGAACCACATGGACAGCAGCGACTGGGTGCCGGACCACGCCTTGATCGCGGCTTCCGCGTCGGCGACCAGCGGAATCGTGGTCAGCCCCAGCCGGTAGGCCTCGTGGAAGATCCGGTCGAGGCGCTCGAACTCCTCCTCGGAGATCGCCCGCTCGAGGATCTCGGCGTAGAACTCGGCGACCGGGCGCCGGAACCGCGATCGATGCTCGTCGGCGTCCACGAGCCGGCCACCGACCGCCGTGAACGTCTGATTGGTCGATGCGACGACGAGCGAGAGGTCGTCGAGCAGGGTGCCGTTCCAGTCCCAGACAAGATGATTGCGAGCCACCGCGAGAGATTACAGCCGCGGGGCACCCGGCGGCCGGGCAATATCGCGAAGAAGGCGTTCCTCCTCGACGCGCCAGTAGCCGTGCTCCTTGCCGTCGAGGATCACCACCGGCACCCGGTCGCCGTAGTCACGCTCCAACTCGACCGATCCGGCCACCTCGACCCGGGTCCAGTCCCCGGGCGCGATCCGGTCGAGCACCCCCTCGGCCACCTCGCAGAGATGGCAGCCGTCCCGGCTGATCAGAGTCAGACGAGTCACCGCAGTGCTCCCTTCCGTACCTTGCCGATGGCGGAGTGCGGCAGTTCGCCGACCAGTTCGATGCCTTTCGGCAACTTGAAGCGGGCCAGCCGCGATTCCAGGAAAACCTGCAGCTCAGCCAGGGTGGGGGCGGGATCGGCGGCGGGCACCACATACGCGTACGGCGCCTGTCCCGTCCGGTCGTCGGCGACCGCGATCACCGCCGCCTCGGCCACCCCGGGATGGGCGTCGAGAACGCGCTCCACCTCGGCCGGATAGACGTTGAAGCCGTTGACCAGGATCAGCTCGCCGATCCGGTCGACCAGCACGAGGTCGCCGCCCGCGTCCGCGTACGCGATGTCACCGGTGGCCCACCAACCGTCGGCGTCCGGGCCCTCGGCGCCGTCGGGCCAGTAACCGGAGAAGAGATTGTCGCCACGCACCACGATCTCGCCCGGGTCGGTGCCGGCCGAGCCGAGGTCGAACTCCAGGTCGTCGTCGTCCGGGCCGGGTGCCGCCGCCCCGTCCCGCCACAGGTCCACCCCGTTCGCCGAGCGCAGCAGCAGGGACACCCCGGGTAACGGACGGCCGATCGACCCCACCTTCGCGCGGTCGCTGACGGCGGTGGTGGTCAGCACCGGTGCCGCTTCGGTCAGGCCGTACCCGATCATGACGCTCTTGCCGGTCGCGGCGGTGAAGCGCGCCGCGACGGCCGGGTCCAACGGCGCCGCGCCGCACACCGCGGTGCGCACACCGCTCAGATCGATATCGGGCACGAGGGACCACGCCGCATACATGGACGGGACACCGATCACGGCTGTGACCTGGTGTTCAACGACAAGGGCGGCCGACGCCACCGGTTCGAAACGATCGACCAGCACCCCGCACGCGCCGTGGTGGGCCACCTCGCCGAGGCCGGTGTTGAGCCCGTAGGCGTGGAAGAACGGAATGGCGAGCAGCACCACGTCGTCGGCGCCGAGCACCGGTGGGTCGATGCGGGCCAGTTGCTCGTTGTTGGCGGTCAACGCACGGTGGGTCAACATGGCACCCTTCGGCCGCCCGCTCGTCCCCGACGTGTAGAGCAGGACCGCGAGGTCGGTGGCGGCCGGGCCGGGCGTCGCGAGCGGCGGTCCGCCTTCCGCGAGAGAAGCCGCCGGTACGGACGAGAGCCCGGTCGCACGTGCCGCGTCACCGGTCGACACGAGGCACGCCGCACCGCTGTCGGCCAGCGCGAAATCGAGCTCGTCGGACACGTACCCGGGATTGAGCGGCACCGACACCCGCCCGGCGCGGAGCGTGCCGTAGTGGGCGGCGACGAAGTCGACGGTGTTGCCCAGCACGATCGCCACCCGGTCACCGGGCTCGGTGCGCGCGGCAAGGAACCGGGCCGCGCGTTCGACCAGGTCGTCCACCTCGGCCCAGGTGAGCACCGTGTCACCGGCGACGAGGGCGGGACTGTCCGGGCGGCGGAGGGCGGCGGCGCGTACCGGATCGGGCGCCGGCCCGGAGGTGAGGTCTCCCACGAGGCCCGAGTCTGGCACACGGTGGATCAGACACAAGGGCGGGCGCAGAGTGTCCAGCATCGTGACATAAGCACCACCTGTGGCGTCTGAGCCACTTCATACCAATTTGGGGCGACGCACACACTGTGCGACTTGTTGTGTACAGATTCCGCAATACTTCGCGACTGTGTAACGGATTCCACTTCCGTGGGTGAGGTCGGCCTGCCAGTCAGGACCGCTTCACCCCTTTTTGTGAACCGGACTTTGTGAACTGGACCGCCTTTTTCGGTCACCCCTCAGCAACGGCCCGCCGGGTCAAGGAGGCGCAGTGAGTCATGTGTACGCCGGCGATCCGTTCAGCCGTGAGCTCTTCGCGGCGCAACCGAACGTCCCGGACGGTCTGAGCGCGCTCCGGGAAGGTGTCGCCAACGCCATCCGCGGCGACGGGCCCAAGCGGACCCGGAACCGGCCGCACATCAACGAGTCCCCCGGCCGGCATCTGCCCGGCACCGGGAACTCCAAGGGCGGGCGCATCGCCGCCCCCGGCCGGCCCGCGACACCGCAGCAACCCGGGCCGGAACGCCAGCCGGCCGCCCCCGTGGGCGAGCAGACCGTCGTCCTGCCGACCCAGAGCACCACCGGCCCGCCCAGCGAGTCGGAACCACCGAAATACCCGGCCCGGCCCGACCCGGGCGACGCGGCCGCCGAGGTATGGGCCCTGGTCGAGCGCGCCCAGGCCGGCGAGTCCGCCGCCTTCGGCCTGATCTACGACCGGTACGTCGACACCGTCTTCCGGTTCGTCTACTTCCGGGTCGGCAACCGCCAGCTCGCCGAGGACCTCACCTCCGACACGTTCCTGCGTGCGCTCAAGCGCATCGGCAGCTTCACGTGGCAGGGCCGCGACCTCGGCGCGTGGCTGGTCACCATCGCCCGGAACCTGGTCGCCGACCACTTCAAGTCGGGCCGGTACCGCCTCGAGGTGACCACCGGCGACGTCCTCGACGCCGACCGGGAGGATCGCGGACCCGAGGGCAGCCCGGAGGCCGCCGTCGTCGACCACATCACCAACGTCGCACTGCTCACCGCGGTCAAACAACTCAACCCCGAGCAGCAGGAGTGCATCGTGCTGCGCTTCCTGCAGGGCTTCTCGGTGGCCGAGACCGCACAGACGATGGGCAAGAACGAGGGTGCCATCAAGGCGCTGCAGTACCGGGCGGTCCGAGCACTCGCCCGGCTGCTGCCCGAAGGGTTCCAGTGGTGACGGCGATTCATCGGATGTCGATCTCCACCGCCCCGGAAAGCACTCCGGTGACCCTCCTCGCACCCGTAACCGCGCCGGACCCTCGAGCGTTTGTCCGGGTGCGACCCGTGGTGGACCGACGGTCCGCCAGTTCTGTCGCGCCCGCCGGCACCGTCGCCGCCGGGTCAGTCACGAGCGAAGGGAGGTGCACCCGGTGAAGTTCGACTTCCTCGATCGCCGGAGCGCCGAGCGCTTCGCGGAGCTTCTCGACGAGACCAGAGCGGATCGCCGCCACCACACCCGGGGCCAGGCTGACGAGCACCTCGCCGAACTGGTCGCCATCGGGCACAGCCTCTCCGCGGCACGACCCGGGGCCCAGGTGGACCCGGAGTTCCGGATGGGCCTGCGCGCCATGCTGGTCGCCACCGCCGAACGGGACGGGATCGGGGCGACCGCCTCGGCCCCCGGCACCGAACGGGAGGCCGGCGCGTCCGCCGGGCAACTGCTGGGCCGGACCGGCCGGCGGATCCGGGCCCGCGGCGCGATCGTCATCGGGGTCGCCGCCGGTGCGATGGCGGTCTCCGGCATCTCCGCCGCCAGCGAGAACGCCTCCCCGGGCGACGCCCTCTACCACGTCAAACTCTCCACCGAGCGGGCCCAGCTGGCCATGGCCGGCTCGGACATCACCCGGGGGCAACTGTCGCTGACCTTCGCCCGGAACCGCCTCGCCGAGGCCACCATGATGGACGGCGGCAACGCCAAGTTCGGTGGCGCGCTGGACGACATGGATGCCGACACCAGGCAGGGTGTCCGGCTGCTCATCTCGTCCGCGGTCACCCGCGCGGACCCCGCCGGCCTGAACCCGATCGACACGTTCGTCGACAGCCAGCTCGGGCTGCTGACCCCGGCCCTGGAACGACTCGACCAGGGCAACCGGGAACGGGCCCTGCGCTCGATGAGCCTGCTCGACACCGTCAGCGAGCGCGCGGACAGCATCCGCGACGGATTGGCCTGCGACGCCAACCTCGACAAGGACGGTCCGGACGCACTCGGGCCGCGCATGGAACCGTGCCGGACCGGCTCGGGGTCCAACTCGGAGCAGGGCGGCCGCCATCAGGGCGCGTCCTCGAACGGCGGCGACAAGCCCGACAGTGGCAAGAGCGACGACAGCCCCGAGACGGCGACAAAGACGCCGGCCACCGACGCCCCGACGGCCGAGCCGGACCCGACCGCCACCACCGATGACACCGACCGCACCGGACAGGGCTCGACGGTCACGTCGACGACGAGTCCCGCCGCGACCGTGTCGTCCACCCGGAAGAACGACGGCACCGCGCAGGACGTCGAGCCGTCCCAGGATCCGGAGCCGAACGCGGTGACCTCCGAGGACCCGGTGAACCCACCGGCCGACGAGGACAAAGGCCTGCTCGGCGGCCTGCTCGGCGACATCTTCGGCAAGGGCTGACCGAAACAGAACAGACATGGCGAGGGGCGGTGCCGACTTCAGGAGTCGGGGCCGCCCCTCAATGTCTATTGTACGGGTTCAGCGCCCGAACGGATCCGGCCGTTTTTCCAGCAGCGTGTGCAGCGTGGCCTGGATCGTCTCGCGAACCTGGTCGGCGAGGTTGTAGACCACCATCGGGTCGTCGGCGTACTCGGTGAGGTGCGCGGTCGGGATCGGCTCGCAGAACTCGATCAGCCACTTGCTCGGCAGCGGGACGAGCCCGAGCGGCCCGAGCAGCGGGAACGTCGGCGTCACCGGGAAGTACGGGATGCCGAGCAGCCGGGCCAGCGGCTTGAGATCCGCGAGGATCGGATAGATCTCCTCGGCCCCGACGATCGCGACCGGGACGATCGGGGTGCCCGTGCGCAGCGCCGCCGAGACGAACCCGCCCCGCCCGAACCGCTGCAGCTTGTAGCGCTCGGTGTAGCGCTTGCCGATGCCCTTGAAGCCCTCGGGGAAGACGCCGACCAGCTCACCGTCGCTCATCAGGCGCTCGGCGTCGGGGTTGCAGGCGACCGTCGCGCCAACCTTGCGGGCCAGCTCGGACAGGACCGGCATGCGGAAGACCAGGTCGGCGCCGAGCAGCCGCAGGTGCCGCTCGCCCGGGTGCTGGTCGCGCAGGGCCGTGGTCAGCATCAGCGCGTCCAGCGCGAGCGTGCCGGAGTGGTTGCCGACGATCAGCCCGCCGCCGGTGTCCGGGACGTTCCCGACACCGAACACCTCGGTGCGGAACCAGTCGCGGTAGAGCACGCGCAGCATGGGGTGGAACACGGAGTCGCTGAGCTCAGGGTCGAACCCGAACTCGTCGACCTGGTACGCCCCGGCGAGCCGGCGCCGCAGGAACGCGAGCCCGCCCGCGACCCGCCGGTCCCACACGTCGACCGGGCCGGGGTCGGCGACCGGCTCGGCAAGCGGCTCGGCGACCGGATCCACGGCCGGCGCCGCGGGTTCTTCCTCCGGCATCGGGATCGGCCGTCTGCCGTTCAACGGCTTGTACGCCTTGTCCGCCTTCGGCACCACGAAGTCGGCGTGCCCCGGCAGTGCCTTGTGGTATTCGTCCTGGCTCATGACCGGATGTCCTCACGCGAGCCCGCGGCGGAGCGGACCTGGCGGATGCCGTCGAGGATCGCGCGCTCGGCGGCGGCCAGCCGGTCGGCCGTCAGCGATGACCCGTTGTGGTGTCCCTTGACGAAGTCGTCGAACGCCGCCGCGGTCGAGCGCGGCGTGAAACCGAACTCCTTGACCAGCCGGGTCGTGTCCACCACTCGGCCGTGCACGAACAGGTCGACCTGGTCGAGGCCGATCTGGCCGATGCCGACCCCGCGCGCGACGGCGGCGAGCGAGGAGAGCGTGCCCTCGGGCAGGGGCATGGAGATCCGCCCGGCCCGGCGCACCGCCTGGGAGAGCGCGAGCACCCCGGCGCCGGCCACGTTGAACGTGCCCGGGTGGTCCTCGATCACCGAGCGGTGCAGGATCTCCAGCGCGTCGTCGACGTGCACGAACTGCAGCCGGGCGTCGCGACCGAGCACGGTCGGCACCATCGGCTGGGAGAAGTAGCGGGTCAGCGTCGTGTCGGCGGTGTCGCTGATGAACGGCGCGAACCGCAGCACGGTGGCATCCACATCGGGCCGCCGGCGCCGGAAACCGCGGACGTACCCCTCGATGTCGAGGATGTCGCGCGCGAAGGAGCCCCGCGGCACGGCCCGGGGCTCGGTGTCCTCGGTGAAGACGGCGGGGTCGCGGAACGACGCGCCGTAGGCGGCCGTGGACGAGCGCACGACGAGCTTGCGCAGCCGGCCGGCGTTCTGCGCGGCGGCGAGCAGCTGCATCGTGCCGATGACGTTCTGCTCTTTCATCGCCGCGCGGCCGCCGTGCTGCGGATCGGGCGCGCTGGTGACGGAGAGGTGCACCACCGCCTCGGCCTCGAGCTCGGCGATGACACCGGTGGCCGCACGCGCGTCGGCCCGGATCAGCTCGACCTCCGCCAGCAGGCCCGCGAGGGCCGGCGGCGGTTCGTGCGGATCCAGGCCGATGACGCGTTCGACCCGTGGGTCAGCGGCAAGCCGGGACGCCACCCGGGCGCCGAGGAAGCGGCTGACCCCGGTGACCACGACCACCCGCGGCGGGGCCGCGGATTCAGACGACACCACGGGCACGCCTCACATAAAGCTCGGGTCGAGGACGGGCTAGGCAAGTGCGCGGGCCGGGTGCGTGAACACCCGGCCGGGCATCACTTGCCCAGACGGCGACGCTGAACGCGGGTCTTACGCAGCAGCTTACGGTGCTTCTTCTTCGCCATACGCTTGCGGCGCTTCTTGACCACGGAGCCCATACGTCATGCCTCTCGAAACCATGTGGGGCCGGCGCTGGCACACGCGAGCATGCCGACCGGACTGACAGCGGTTTACCCCCCGGCCACGGCGTCATGCCCTAAAACTCGGGCCAGACGCACACGGGTACACGGGGGCGAACCGCTCCAGCGTAGCCGCCCTGCCTTCGCGGGACCAACACGGCCCCTGACGCGTGAAAACACGGCGGGCTCAGGCGGACTGCGAGAACGCTCCTCGCAGGTACGTGTGCACGGCGTGCTCGGGTACCCGGAACGAGCGGCCCACGCGTACGGCGCTGAGCTCACCGCCGTGCACCAGGCGGTATACGGTCATCTTGGAAACCCGCATGAGCGCGGCGACCTCGGCGACGGTCAGGAAGCGCACCTCAGCGAGGCGCTCCTCCGTTTGGACTGCTGGACCCGTCATCTCCTCGCACCGATCCTTTCGCAGGCGCCGCCGCCGCGGCCGGACTGGGCCTTGCACCGTGGCGGGTGGGCGCGCGTGTCATCAGTACGGTATCGAGACTTGTGTGACCGCCACGTCGCGTTCCGTGAAATCCGTTCACAAAGTCAAGCCGACACGCGGGTTACTTCTTGCTGGTGAGTGCTTTGCCGAAGAACGCGACGTTTGCCGGGCGTTCCGCGAGGCGGCGCATCAGGTAGCCGTACCACTGATCGCCGAACGGCACGTAGACCCGCACGGTGTGACCCGCGGCGGCCAGCCGGGCCTGCTCCTCGGGCCGGACGCCGTACAGCATCTGGAACTCGAACTCGTCGGAGCGCCGGTCGAACCAGCGTGCCCGGTCCTCCGCGATCGCGACGAGCCGCGGGTCGTGCGTCGCCACCATCGGATAGCCCTCGCCCGACATCAGGATGTTGAGGCAGCGGACGTACGCCTTGTCGACGTCGAGGGCCGACTGGTAGGCCACTGACTCGGGCTCCGCGTAGGCACCCTTGCAGAGCCGCACCCGCGACCCTGCGGTGGCGAGATCCCGGCAGTCGCCCTCGGTGCGCCGCAGGTAGGCCTGCAGCACCGCGCCCGTACCCGGGTAGTCCTTGCGCAGGTCGGCGAGGATCTCCAGGGTCGAGTCCGTGGTGGTGTGATCCTCCGCGTCGAGCGTCACGGTGGTGCCGGCCTCGGCCGCGGCGGCACAGATCGCACTCGCGTGGTCGAACGCCAGCCGGTCGTCGAGTTTCTGGCCCACGGCCGACAGCTTCAGGCTGACCTCGGCCGCCGGGGTGAGCCCGGCACCCTTGAGCCGGCCGAGCAGCGCGAGGTAGTGATCCCGGGTCGCGGTGGCCTGCTCCTCGGTCAGGGTGTCCTCACCGAGATGGTCCAGGCTGACCGCGAGACCGTCGTCGGCCAGCACCCGCGAGGCGCGCAGGGCGTCGTCGACGCCCTCCCCCGCGACGAACCGCTGGACGATCCCCTTGGTGACCGGCACGGACGAGACCAGCCGCTCCATCCGGGCAGACCCGGCGGCGGCGAGGAAGACGGATCGGAGCATGAGCCGAGCGTATATCGCGACCGTTTTCGTAGCGGACAGGTGAGGATACGGTTGGCGGGTGAACTTCGATGCGTACGCGCGGACAGCCGTCGAGCTGGTCAACGCCGAGCTGGACGACCTCGACGGGCTCAAGTCGCTGTTCGCCGGCGAGCAGGGCTGGATGGGCGACGAGGCCACCGACAAGGACCTGGCGGGTCTGCGCCGGGCCCAGCGCCGGTTGCGCGAGGTTTTCGAGTACGGCACCGGTGGCCGCGACGCCGAGGCGGTCAAGGAGCTCAACTCGCTGCTGGAGGCGTATCCGGTCCAGCCGCGCATCTCCGGGCACGACGCGGGCGACTGGCACATGCACGTGACCGGCCGCGGCGCGCTGGTCAGCGCGGAATACCTGGCCGGCGCCGTCTGGGGCCTGGCGGTGTGGCTCTGCGAGTACGGCAGCGCCCGCTTCGGCATCTGCGCCGACGAGCGGTGCGGCAACGTCTATCTGGACACGTCCTCGAACAACTGCCGCCGCTTCTGCTCCGAACGCTGCGCCACCCGCTCGCACGTGGCCGCCCACCGCGCCCGCAAGCGCGCCGCCACGACGCTCACGTCCGCTTAAGCCAGGGTGGTCGCCGCGGCGAGGTGCCGGCGGGCGAACTCCAGCGACTCACGCAGGTCGTGCTCGCGCACCTCGCGGCTGGTGACCTTGCGGGTGGAGACCTCCAGCGCCACCGAGCCGCGGAAGCCGCGCCCGGCCAGTGAGCCCAGCAGCTCGGCGCAGGGCTGATTGCCGCGGCCGGGCACGAGGTGCTCGTCGCGGCCCTCGCCGGTGCCGTCGCCCAGGTGCACGTGCTTGAGGCCGGACCCCATCCGGTCGGCCAGCTCCAGCGAATCGATGCGCGCGGCCGCACAGTGCGAAAGATCCAGCGTGTACGCGTCGAAGCCGACCTCCGTCGGGTCCCAGCCCGGGGTGTACGGCACGAAATTGCGCCCGGCCATGCGTACCGGGAACATGTTCTCGATCGCGAAGGTGGTGTCGGGGTGCCGCGCCTGGATCTTGGCGAGCCCCGGGACGAAGTTGCGGGCGTAGTCGCGCTGCCAGCTGAACGGCGGGTGCACCACGACCGTGGGGGCGCCCAACGTCTCGGCGAGCTCGGCCGCACGGCTGAGCCGCACCCAGGGATCCGGGCTCCACACCCGCTGGGTGACCAGCAGGCAGGGCGCGTGCACCGAGAGGACCGGCACGTCGTAGTGCTTGGACAGGCCCTGCAGGGCGCCGGCGTCCTGGCTGACCGCGTCGGTCCAGACCATCACCTCGACACCGTCGTAGCCGACCGTGGCCGCCATCTCGAACGCGGCCGAGGTCGGCTCGGGGAAGACCGAGGAACTGGACAGGATCACCGGGACATGCGCAGCCACACGTCCAAGGGTAGTCCGGGTAGTCACCACCACCACTATGCCGCCGGATTGAACAGACAATTGGGGCCTGCTGCGAGCTGACCTGCGAAAGACGCGCGTACGCTGTCGCAGGTGAGTCGCCGCACCCAGCTCCGTATCGTGATCGACGACGCGGCCGCCGCCCGCGCCCGCGAGGTCGCTCTCGACTTCCCTCGCGAGTGGATCGAGTTCACCGACCCCGCCGACGACCAGCATGTCGTCCGCGCCGACCTGACCTGGCTGCTGTCGCGCTGGACGTGCGTCTTCGGCTCGGCCTGCCACGGCATCATCGCCGGGCGCGCGCAGGACGGGTGCTGCTCGCACGGCGCGTTCTTCACCGACGCCGACGACGAGAACCGGGTCAAGGTCGCGGCCGCCAAGCTGTCACCCGAGACCTGGCAGCACCACCGGCGCGGGTTCAAGAACTACACCGAGGTCGACACGATCGACGGGGCCAAACCGGCCCGGCGTACGGCCACGCAGTCCGAGGACGGGCCGTGTGTGTTCCTCAACGACGCCGACTTCGCCGGTGGTGGCGGCTGCGCGCTGCACGCCCAGGCCCTGCGCGACGGCGTGCATCCGCTGACCTACAAGCCGGACGTGTGCTGGCAGCTGCCGGTGCGCCGGGAGCAGGACTGGACCAAGCGCCCGGACGGCACAAAATATCTGCTGTCCACGCTCACCGAGTTCGACCGGCGGGGCTGGGGCCCGGGCGGGCACGACCTCGACTGGTGGTGCACCTCGTCCCCGGACGCGCACGTGGGCACCGAGCCGATGTATGTGTCCTACGGTCCCGAGCTGAGCGCCCTGGTCGGCCCGGTGGCCTACCAGGAGCTGTCCCGGCTCTGCGACGCCCGGCTGGCCTCCGGCCTGGTCGCCGTGCACCCGGCCACGGCGGCCGCCCAGGCCGCCGCGGCCCGGACCGCGGCGGCACCCCAGCAGCCCGGGGGCAAAGAGCCGGCGACCCCGCCACGCTGAGGAGAAGCGGGCGGGGCCGGCACGCGTCGATCACGGCTCGAACTTGTAGCCCAGCCCTCGCACCGTCACGATGTAGCGCGGGGCCGACGGCTCCGGCTCGACCTTCGAGCGCAGCCGCTTGACGTGCACGTCGAGGGTCTTGGTGTCACCGACGTAGTCCGCGCCCCAGACCCGGTCGATGAGCTGACCGCGGGTCAGCACCCGGCCGGCGTTGCGCAGCAGCAGCTCGAGCAGCTCGAACTCCTTGAGCGGCAGCTGCACCCCGGCACCGTCCACGGTGACGACGTGGCGTTCCACGTCCATCCGGACCGGGCCGGCGGCCAGCGTCGGCGTGGTCACCTCGGCCGCCTCCGCGCCCTGGCGGCGCAGCACGGCCCGGATGCGGGCGACGAGCTCCCGCGGCGAGTAGGGCTTGGTCACATAGTCGTCCGCACCGATCTCGAGGCCGACGACCTTGTCGATCTCACTGTCCCGGGCGGTCACCATGATGATCGGCACGGCGGAACGTTGCCGCAGCTGCCGGCACACCTCGGTGCCGGACATCTCGGGCAGCATGAGGTCGAGCAGGACGATGTCGGCTCCGGTCCGGTCGAACTGGGTCAGCGCCGAGGTGCCGGTCGCCGCGACCGAGACCTCGAAGCCCTCCTTGCGGAGCATGTACGACAGGGCGTCGGAGAACGATTCCTCGTCCTCGACCACGAGCACGCGAGCCAATGGGGGTTCCTTTCCTACTCCGCCGGCCGTCAGGCCGAGGGGAGTCCGGCCGCGCCGGACTCGATCTCAATAGCCGCCGGTAACGGCAGCGGGGACTCCGGGGGTCGCGCCGGTAGGCGCAGGGTGAACGTCGAGCCACCACCGAGTGTGCTGGTGACCTCGACCCGGCCGCCGTGGTTGGTGGCGATGTGCTTGACGATGGCGAGGCCGAGGCCGGTGCCACCGGTGGAGCGGGACCGGGCCTGGTCGGCCCGGTAGAACCGTTCGAAGATCCGGTCGACGTCGTGCGGGGCGATGCCGATGCCCTGGTCGGTGACGTCGATCTCGATCCAGTCCTCGTCCTGGCGCATGGTGAGCGCGACCTGGGTGTCCTCGCCCGAGTAGGCGATCGCGTTCTCCACGAGGTTGGTGACGGCGGTGGCGACCTGGCTGTCGCTGCCGTACACCGTCGCGCCCTTGGGGCCGGCGTAGACGACCTCGATGTTCTTGGCCGACGAGGTGGTGCGGGTGCGGTCGATCACCTCGGCGATCACCCAGTCGAGCGCGACCGGCTCGGGGGCCGGCAGCGGCTCGGCGCCCTGCAGCCGGGTCAGCTCGAGCAGCTCGTTGACCAGCCGGCCCATCCGGGCGGACTCGTGGTGGATCCGGTCGGCGAAGCGCCGGGCGGCGACCAGGTCCTCGGACTGCGACTCGGCCGCGGACAGCTCGGTTGCGTCGAGCAGCGCCTCGGCGAGCAGTTGCAGCGCGCCGATCGGGGTCTTGAGCTCGTGGCTGACGTTGGCCACGAAGTCGCGGCGGACCCGGGCCAGCCGGTGCGACTCGGTGACGTCGGCGGCCTCGACCGCGACGTGCGTGGAGTTCAGGGCCACCGCGCGCAGGTGCAGGCCGAGCGGGGCGCTGGCGCTGCCGGCCCGGCCGCGGGGCAGGTCCAGCTCCACCTCGCGGCGTACGCCGGTGCGGCGCACCTGCCCGGCGAGGGTACGCAGGATGGGGTGGGCCGCGATCGTGCCGGGAGTGCCACCGGAGCGCAGCAGCCCCATGGCCCGTGCCGCCGGGTTGACCAGGATGGGCTCGTCCTCGCCGTCGAGCACGACCACGCCGACCCGCAGTGAGTCGAGACTCTTGCGGCCCAGGCCCTTGAGCCCGTGCTTACTGCTCGGGTCCTCCTCGGTGCTGATCTTCCGGCCCCCCTCGATCGTCGCGCTCGGCGCGTGGCCGGTCACCTCATCGGGTGAACCGGATCGGCGGAATCGGGACAGCAAGAGCCCCACGACCGCGCCTATGGCGAGTCCCAGAAGGAGGAGGCCTGTGCCGTACACCGTGTCCACGCAGCGATCGTAGGGTCATTGTTTACCTGGACCGTAAGGCCAACCGGACAAATCCGGCGCACTTCGAATAATGTTCACCACCCGGCCCGGCGTCGTTCACCGCCGTTCATGTCCGCGCCGCCGAGCCCTCCTACGTTTACCCCAGCAAGCCCTGCTCACGACGGTTGCCGGCCTTCGGGCGGGCAACCCACGACCCCGGGACGACAACATGCGCGAGGAGTTTCAGGCCGACCTCACCGAGGTCAGCCGCCTGCTGGTGACGATGGCGGAGTCGGTGCGCGCGGCTCTGCGCAAGGCCACCACCGCCCTGCTGACCGCCGACCGGGAGGCCGCCGAGTCGGTCATGGCCCGCGACGCCGAGGTGGACGAGCTGTACAGCCAGGTCGAGGCGAAGGTGGCGGACACCATCGCCCGCCAGGCCCCGGTCGCCTCCGACCTGCGGATGGTGATCACCGCCCTGCACATCTCGGCCGATCTGGAACGGATGGGCGACCTGGCCGAGCATGTCGCCAAGACGGCGCTGCGCCGGCACCCGTCGCCGGCGGTCCCGGCCGAACTGCGCCCGGTCTTCCTGCAGATGGGCGACGTCGCGGACCGGATGGCCGCCAAGATGGCCACGGTGCTGGCCAGCCCCGACGCCGGCCTGGCGGCGGAGCTGGAGAAGGACGACGACGCGATGGACGACCTCGAGCGTGACCTGTTCAAGATCATGCTCGCGGACGATTGGCCGTACGGCGCCGAGACCGCGATCGACGGCGCCCTGCTGGGCCGTTTCTACGAGCGGTACGCCGACCACGCGGTCAACTCCGGCGAGCAGATGATCTATCTGATCACCGGCGAGCCGGTCACCGCCCAGAACGACTGATCGGTGCCACCGGAGCCGGGCCGCTGACCGCGGCCCGGCTCCGGTACGTTCAGCGACCCTGGTTGGCGACCGCCGCCGCGGCTTCCTTCGCGGTCTCCGGGTCGAGGTAGGCCCCGCCGGCGGTGACCGGGCGCAGGGCGTCGTCCAGGTCGTAGCGCAGCGGGATGCCGGTCGGGACGTTCAGCTTGGCGATCGCCTCGTCCGAGACCTGGTCGAGGTGCTTGATGATGGCGCGCAGCGAGTTGCCGTGCGCCGCCACGAGCACCGTCTTACCGGCGATCAGGTCGGGCACGATCGCGTCGTACCAGTACGGCAGCGCGCGCAGCAGCACGTCCTTCAGGCACTCGGAGCGAGGCTTGAGCTCCGGCGGCAGGTCGGCGTACCGGGCGTCGGTGAACTGCGAGAACTCGCTGTCGTCCGCGATCGGCGGCGGCGGGACGTCGTACGAGCGGCGCCAGAGCATGAACTGCTCCTCGCCGTACTGCTCGAGGGTCTGCTTCTTGTCCTTGCCCTGCAGCGCGCCGTAGTGCCGCTCGTTGAGCCGCCAGTGCCGCTTGACCGGGATCCAGTGCCGGTCGGCCGCGTGCAGCGCGATCTCGCTGGTCCGGATCGCGCGGCGCAGCACGCTGGTGTGCACGACGTCGGGCAGCAGGCCGTGCTCCTTGAGCAGCTCGCCCCCGCGCCGGGCCTCGGTCTCCCCCTTGGCGTTCAGGTCGACGTCGACCCAGCCGGTGAAGAGGTTCTTCGCGTTCCACTCGCTCTCGCCGTGGCGCAGCAGCACAAGAGTCCCAGTCATGTGTTCCATCGTGCCCTAGTGGCCACCACCACGTGGAAACCGGGCTGCATCCGCCCGCGTTGATCACTAGGTTGTAAGTCCTGAGGGATTCTCGGGTACTTACATGGGGGTGCGGCGCGTGCGCGGGTGGTTGCGGGAAGCGGCGGGAGGACTGCCGCGGCAGTTCTGGTTCCTGTGGACCGGGACGCTGATCAACCGGCTCGGCTCGTTCGTCCTCATCTATCTCGCCCTCTATCTGACCCAGGACCTGCACTTCACGCCGAGCTCGGCCGGCCTGGTCATGGGCGCGTGGGGGGTCGGCGGCGGGATCGGCACGCTGACCGGCGGCGTGCTCACCGACCGCTGGGGCCGGCGCCCGACGATGCTCACCGCGCAGTTCGGCGCGGCCGGGTTGATGCTGGCGCTCGGCTTCGCCCAGGGGTTCTGGCAGCTGCTCGCCGGCACGTTCCTGCTCGGGCTGTTCTCCGAGGGGGTCCGGCCCGCGTTCCAGGCCATGATGATCGACGTCGTGCCGGACAAGGACCGGGTCCGCGCGTACTCACTGAACTACTGGGCGATCAACCTCGGCTTCGCGTTCTCCGCCGTGCTGGCCGGGTTCGCGGCGAAGGCCGACTTCCTGCTGCTGTTCGTCATCGACGCCGGCACCACGCTGCTCACCGCCGTGATGTTCCTGATCTTCCTGGCCGAGACGCGACCGGTCCGCGCGGCGGTGCGCCGGGTGCGCGGCGGCCCGGGCCTGGGCACCGTCTTCCGGGACCGGGTCTTCCTCGGCTTCCTGGCGCTCAACTTCCTCGTGGTCCTGGTGATCATGCAGCACATGTCCACGCTGCCGATCGCGATGAGCGACGACGGCCTGAGCACGGCCACGTTCGGCTGGGTCATCGCCGTCAACGGCCTCATGATCGTCGCCGGGCAGCTGTTCATCCCCAAGCTGATCGACGGGCACAACCGCTCCCGGGTGCTGGCGCTCGCCACCCTGATCACCGGCGCCGGCTTCGGCCTCACCGCGTTCGCCGGCAGTGCCGGGTTCTACGTGCTCACCGTGGTGATCTGGACGCTCGGCGAGATGCTGCAGAGCCCGTCCAACTCCGCGCTGGTCGCCGAGTTGTCACCGTCGCTGCTGCGCGGCCGCTACCAGGGCGTCAGCTCGCTGTCCTGGTCGGCCGGCGGCGCGCTGGCCCCGGTCGCCGGCGGCTTCGTCCAGCAGCACTTCGGCAGCGAGGTGCTGTGGCTGGCCTGCGCGGTGATCGGCGCCGTGGTCGCCGTCGGCCAGCTGGTCTCCGGGCCCGCCCGCGAACGCCGGGCCGCCGAACTGCGGGTCTCGGCCCCGATCGCACCCTCCCCCGTGTCGACGGAGACGCGGCACGAACAGGACGTCACGCCACCAGTTCGGCCGCGACCAGCTCGCTGAGGTCGACGCTGGGCAGCAGCCGGCCCTGGGCCTCGGTGCCGATCTTGACCAGCGGACCACGCTGCAGCAGCGCACCCGGATCCGCATGGTCCCCGGGCGTGCTCTCCTCCCACACCGAGTCCTCGATGGCATGCAGCGCGGGCACCACGAAACCGATCAGCTCCCCGCCCGGCGCGTCCACCAGCAGCACCCGGGACGTCACCGGGTCGGGGGCCACCGGCATCCCCAGCAACGCCGGCAGCGACAACAGCGGCACCGAGAGCCTGCGGTGGGTGAAGATCGCGAGCAACGGCCCACCGCCGTCGAGGGCGATCGCATGCTGCGGGTACGGCACGATCTCGGTGATCTGCCCCAGCGGGGTCGCGGCCTCCATCCCGACGCTGTAGGTCAGGAACTTCCGCACGCTCGGGACCACCCGGCGCCCGTCCGGCCCGGCCTTCACATCGGCGGCGTCCGTGGCCTTCACGGCCATCGACGGGGCCGTGGCGACCGGCTCCTTGCCCGGCAACGACACCCCGAGCCCGCCCAGCGCGTCCAGCTCCGCGTCCGCCCGCAGCGCGGACCCGTCGAGCACCAGGTGCTGGTCACCCGACTCGATCCGCAGCACCCCGGTGAGGAAGCCGTCCTTGCGCATCCCCAGCGGGGGCAGCGGCAGCACGTCCCCGACCGGCACCGAAGCGATATCGGCGATGTCCGAGACGGTCAGCACGACCAGGCCCCGGGGCAGGGCGATGACCAGCCCGCGCAGGTTCCCGTCGTCCGGCACGCTGCCCAGGCCCAGCAGCATCAGCGGGTCGACCGCGGGGACGGCCTTGTCGTGCAGGTGCACCACGCCCCGGCAGGTCGACCCGTCCAGCGGCGACGGATGCACGGTGAGCTGCGGGATGACCGAGTGCACGTGTCCCACGTCGATGCAGAGTCCGATCGGGCCGCAGCGCAGCAGCAGGACCGTACGCCGCGAACTGTCGGTGTTGATCTCCCCGAGCCCGGTGTCCATGGTGCGCCGGCCGGTGTCCCGGACGACCGGGACCCCCGGCAGCTGCGAGATGGCCTGCGCGTCCAGCAGCGACACGACCTCCCCGTCCTCCGGGCGTTCGAACGTGTGCGAGAACAGCGCCGGCCGGCCGCCCGCCACCGTGGTCTCCAGCAACGCCTCCCCGGGGATCCGGGTGACGCCCTCGATCTCCTCGGCGAGCAGGCCGAACATCTGGTCGCCGAGCGACACGATGACGATGACCCGGCCGGTCTCGTCGCTGGTGTCCTCGTACCCGGCCAGCCGGCAGAGGTTCAGCACCGGGATGACCATGTGCCGCAGGTTGACCGCGCCGAGCAGCCCCGGCGCGGTGACCGGCAGCGGGCTGAACGCCGGCGGCCGCATGATGACCTCGCGCAGCTCGTCCAGCGGCAGCGCGACCCGGACCTGGCCGGTGTGGAAGACGCCGTACAGCGCCTCGATACTGGTCATCGCGGGGCCGCACTGCCCTCCGGCGCCATCGCGGCGTCGGTGCCGATCAGGTCGTTGATGAGCTGGTTGACCGAGCGCGACGCGTCCTGCTGCAGCTGCGTCGAGTCGGCGATGCGTTTGATCGACTCGCTGGTCGAGGCGACGCTCTTGAGGATCTGGCCGAACGCGCTCTGGGCCCGGTGCGAGACCGTCGAGCCCTGACCGACCCGCTGCGCCGACTCGTGGATCAGGGTGGTGATCTCGCGGGCCGCCTCGGACGAGCGTTCGGCGAGTTTGCGCACCTCACCGGCGACCACGGAGAAGCCGACGCCGTGCTCGCCGGCCCGGGCCGCCTCGATGGACGCGTTGAACGCCAGCAGGTTGGTCTGGCTCGCGATCTCCCCGATGACGTTGACGATGGCCGCGATCTGGTCCGACGACTTCTCGATGAGATCGATCGCCTCGATGGACTTGCGCAGCTCCTCGTACCCCTCCTGGGCGTTGCTCTGGGTCTCGCCGGCCAGCGAGCTGGCCTGCTTCGCGCTGACCACGATCTCGTCGATAGACCCGGTGAGCGCATTGATCGACTGGCTCATCTCCCGGGTTTTTGAGGAGAGCAACTGCTCCAGCTGAACCTGGTCGGTGATGTCGTGGGCGTACTTGACGACCTTGAACGGTCTGCCCTGCATGTCGAAGATCGGGTTGTACGTGGCCTGGATCCAGACGTTGCGGCCGAACTTGCCGATGCGATGGAACCGGCCGGTCAGATACTCACCCTTGCGCAGGCGCAGCCAGAAGTCGCGGTATTCGGCCGAGGTCACGTACTCACCGGAGCAGAGCATGCTGTGATGCTGACCGACCAGCTCCCGCGACGAGTAGCCGACTGTGCGCTGAAAATTCTCGTTGGCGGTCAGGATCTGGCCCTCGAGGTCGAACTCGATGACCGCCTGGGCCCGGTTGATCGCGACGTCCTTGCCCTCGTACTCGGCGTTGCGCAGCTTCGCCGCGGTGATGTCGCTGGCGTACTTGACCACCTTGTACGGCCGGCCGTCCATATCGAGGATCGGGTTGTACGTCGCCTGCAGCCACACCTCGCGACCGCCCCGGGCGACCCTCTTGTACTCCCCCGAGTCGAACTCGCCGCGGCTCAGCTTCTCCCAGAACTGCGCGTACTCCGGGGAGGCCGCCTCCTCCTTGGTGACGAACATCCGGTGGTGCTGCCCGCGGACCTCATCGATCGGGTAACCGATCACGTCCAGGAAGTTGCGGTTCGCGTCGAGCACCCGGCCCTGCAGATCGAACTCCACGACCGCCTGGGCCCGGCCGATCGCCGACACCTTGCCCTCGTACTCGGCGTTGCGCAGTTTGCCCTCGGTGACGTCGGTGGCGTATTTGACGATCTTGAACGGCCGACCGTCGAGGTCGAAGATCGGGTTGTACGACGCGAGCAGCCACACCTCACGGCCGCCCTTGGCGACGCGCTTGAACTCGCCGGATTCGTACTCGCCACGGCCCAGGCGCTCCCAGAAGCGCTGGTACTCGATGCTGCGGGCGGCTTCCGGCTCCATGAAGATCCGGTGGTGCTGCCCACGCACCTCCTCGATCTTGTAGCCGACGGTGGCGAGGAAGTTCTCGTTGGCGTCGATGATCCGGCCGTCGAGGTCGAACTCCACGGTGGCCTGGGCCCGGCTGATCGCGGTGACCTTGCCGACGTACTCGGCGCTGATCAGCTTGGCCTCGGTGACCTCGGTGGCGTACTTGACCACCTTGAACGGACGCCCGTCCAGGTCGAAGATCGGGTTGTAGGAGGCCTGCAGCCACACCTCGCGCCCGCCCTTGGCCACCCGCTTGTACTCCCCGGCCTCGAACTCGCCGCGGGACAGCGCCTGCCAGAAGTTGCGGTACGCGGCACCGCGCGCCTCTTCCTCCTCGACGAACAGCCGGTGGTGCTGTCCGACCACCTCGTCGTGCGTGTAACCCATCGTGTTCAGGAAGTTCTGGTTGGCGTTGAGGATCAGCCCGGACAGGTCGAACTCGATGACCGCCTGCGACCGGCCGATGGCGTTGACCTTGCCCTCGTACTCGGCGTTCTTCAGCTTGGTCTCGGTGACGTCCAGGGCGTACTTGACGATCTTGTACGGCCGGCCGTCCAGGTTGAAGATCGGGTTGTAGGTGGCCCGGATCCACACCTCGCGCCCGCCCCGGCCGACCCGCTTGAACTCACCGCTCTCGACCTCGCCGTTGCGCAGCCGCTCCCAGAACGTCTGGTACTCCTGGCTCTCGGCATACCGCTCCTCGCAGAGCAGCCGGTGGTGCTGCCCGACCAGGTCGCCGAGGCCGTACCCGGTGAGCTCCAGGAAGTTCTCGTTCGCGGTCAGGATGAGGCCGTCGAGGTCGAACTCGATGACCGCCTGGGACCGGTCGATGGCCGCGTACTTGTGTTTGAGCTCGGTGACCTGCCGCCGATCCTCGGTGATGTCGTAACCGGTGACCAGCACGATCTGACCGTCGGTCGACTTCGCGCCGGGCGCCGGGGCGACCGGGCCGCAGTTGAGCCGCAGCCACTTGTGCCGGTCGGAGCTGTCGATGATCTCGATGACCTGCTCGAGGTAGTCACCGCCGCGGGCCGCGTCGAGCATCCGATCGATGGCGGACCCGGAGGTGTTCCAGATCTCACTCAGTCGCTTTCCCACCACATCGGCCTCGTCCCGGCCGACCAGATCGAAGAACCGCGCGTTCGCCCGGACCACGGCACTGGACCGGGCGTTCACTGTGGCGATGATGCGTTCGTGCATCAGCAGCGACAGTGAGGCCTGCTGCAACGCGACATCCGACTCGATCTGGGAAGCAGGCTGGGCCATAGGGGCTCCTGGGCGTCGTCGTTCGGGGGTTCATTCACCCGTTCGGCCGTACCCGTGATTTCCTGAGTCGCTCTTGAGCATTGCCGGTAATTGGCCTTTAGGGCGACTGCGGCCTCATCCGTGAGGACTGAGTTGCCGCCTGTGACCGTTCAGACAGATGGCAGACAGCCAACTGGCTTGTGACCCTTGACGCCCCCAACTAGCGTGGTCGATGGACGCCGGGCCGTTAGTTCGGGGAACGGGTCGACCCTTCAGGGTCTACCGCGGATCGGCGTCCGGGGACGGGTGGCATCAGCCGTTGGGGGACGGCGCGACCCGAGACCGGCGGTTAGTGCGGGCGACGCCTATGGGGATGGGTGTCGCCCGCCGCCGCCGGTGTTTATTTGTCCTCCCACATCCAGTTGTCCCGGACGTAAAGGTCCCGTAGTCCCATTCGGCGCATATTTACCAAAGATGTGTTCCGGGTGCCTTCGGTGGGCAATCCGGTCTCGCTGATGACCCACTCGCAGCCGGCTTCCCGGGCCGCCGCGCCCCGGGCGGCGAGCAACGCCGACTGCGCGCCCCGCCCACGATAGGCGGGCAGCGTCGCGCCGGTGTTCAGCGACGCGACGCTGCCGGCCACGAACAGATTGCCGGTCGCCACGATCCGGTCACCGTCCCAGGCCGCGTACGGGTGGAAGCCCGGATGCCGGACGGCCGCGACCAGCATCTCGGTGAGCTCACCGGCCGGCATCCCGAACGTCTCCAGGACCACCGTGGCCCACTCCCGCGCGTCGTCCCCGCCGACCCGGCCGACGCGCAGGTCGGTCGGGGCGGATCGGATGTCGGTGGCCCGCGCACCCAGCTTCACCCAGGACGATCCCAGGGTGAGGCCGTGCTCGGCGCGGATGTCGTCCCAGTCCGCCGGCAGCACCGATGGTGCGACCTGCAGCACCGCGCGACCGTTGCCGTGCACCCGGAAGTGTTCGGCCACCCGGGCGATGACGTCCGTGGTGACCGGTTCGGCGATCCCGAAACCGAGCGCCTTGTTCCAGTAACCCGCGCGGGTCGGGTCGGCGGCCATGGCGAGAGCCACACCACCGCCGATCCGGGCCGGGGCGGGGGCGAGCCCGGCCGGTGCACCGGCGAGGTACGCGTGCATGAACTCGGCCTCGACCTGCTCCGAGAGGGCGGTCAATCGATCGGTAGAGATGCTCTTCACCTCCACACGATGCGGGCGGCCGCCAAAAAATACCTCCGTCAGCTCTGCGGGTCGGCGAAGTGCGCGAACGCCTGCAGGTTGGCCAGCGACTCGCCGCGCTTGACCCGCCACTGCCACTCGCGCCGGATCGCCGAGCCGAAGCCGATCTCCAGCATCGAGTCGAACGACTCGTCGGCGTACGTCAGGACGGAACCGAACAGCCGGTCGAGCTCGTCCTCGTCCAGCCCTTTGAGGCTCACCCGGCCGGTCAGGTAGACGTCCCCGGCCCCGTCGACAGAGAACGCCACGGCGTACATCCGGGCGTTGCGGCGCAGCAGCCAGGCCCACAGCTCCTCGTGGTTCTCGTCCGGCCGGCGCATCACGAACGCCTCCAGGCGCAGCGCGTGCTCACCGACGATGAGGTTGAGCGCGGTCTTGAGCTTGTGCGTGCCCGGGATCGTCACCACCCAGGACGAGTCACCGGTCGCCTCGCAGGGCAGCTCACGCTCCGCGCAGACCCGCTCGATGAGGGCACCGACGCCGGTCACCACGAGTACGACCCGGCCAGCCGGGAGGCGATCAGTGCCCGGTGGTCGGACGCCGCCTCGCGGTACACCCGCAGCAGCCCCTCGGCGGTCCGGTCCCAGGAGAACCCGGCGGCGTGCCGGACCGCACCGGCGGACAGCACCCGGCACCGCTCCGGGTCGTCGAGCAGCCCGCCGAGGACCCGCGCCCAGTCGCCCGGGTCGTGCCCGTCGACCAGCACCCCACTGACCCCGTTGGTGACGGCGGTAACCAGGCCGCCGACCGCCGCGGCGACGACCGGCGTGCCACAGGCCTGGGCCTCGACCGCGACCAGGCCGAACGACTCGTTGTGCGAGGGGACCGCGACCAGGTCGGCGGCCCGGTACAGCGCGGCGAGGGCGTCGCCGGTCTGCGGGGGCAGGAAGCGCACCTTGTCCGAGACGCCGAGCGACGCGGCCAGCTCGATCAGCGAGGTGGGCCGGTCGAGACCGCTGCCGCTGGGGCCGCCGCAGATGACGACGGTGACGTCCGCGTGGCGCAGCGGCTCGGCGGCGAGTGCCCGGATCAGCACGTCCGGGCCCTTGAGCGGCTGGATGCGCCCGACGAACGCGACCAGCCGGCCGTGCTCCGGCAGACCGAGCCGGCGCCGGTCCGCGCGCCGGTCCCCGCCCGGCCGGAACCGGTCGAGGTCGACGCCGGGCTGCACCACGGCCAGCCGGCCGGGCTCGGCGTCGTAGCAGCTCACGAGGTCCTGCGCCTCGAAGCGGGTGTTCGCGACGAGCCGGTCCGACTCGGCGATGACCTGCTCCTCACCGATCACCCGGGCCTTGGGCTCCGGCCGGTCACCGGCCGCGATGAACCTGTTCTTGACCTTGGCGAGGGTGTGCGCGGTGTGCACGTGCGGCACCCCCCAGCGCTCCCGGGCCAGCCAGCCGACCTGGCCCGACATCCAGTAGTGCGAGTGGATGAGGTCGTAGTGGCCCGGCGGGTGAGCCGCCTCGGCTCGCAGCACGCCGCTGGTGAACGCGCACAGCTGGGACGGGAGCTCTTCCTTCGACAGCCCCTCGAACGGGCCGGCGGAGACGTGCCGCACGGTCACGCCGGGCACCATCTCGACGACCGGCGGCAGCTCGCTGGAGGTGGCCCTGGTGAAGATCTCCACCTCGACGCCGAGCCCGGCCAGTCGTTTGGAGACCTCGACGATGTACACGTTCATGCCGCCCGCGTCGCCGGTGCCCGGCTGTTCGAGCGGTGAGGTGTGTACCGACAGGGTGGCGATACGCCGGGGGGTGGGCCAGCCCACTGTGGGTCCTTTCGAAAAAACAGCCAAACAATACGTTCAACTATTACGCCGTTGTTCATCTTCCCTATCGGGAGGCGCTGAATCACATCACAGTGGCTTCGAGGTGACCCAACTCATGGGGCAGGATCGGGGCATGGTGCAGAAGAAGATCGCCGTCGTGACCGGCGCGTCCAGCGGTATCGGTGCGGCGACGGCCCGGCGGCTCGTCACCGAGGGTTACCACGTGGTCGCCGCGGCCCGTCGCCTCGACCGGCTGGAGACCTTCGTCAAGGAGGCCGGCGACGCCACCGCGGTGGCCTGTGACGTCACCTCGGACGAGTCGGTCGCCGAGCTGGCCGCCGTGGTCGCCAGGCTCGACGGCCCGCTCACCCTGCTGGTCAACAACGCCGGCGGCGCCCGCGGGATGGACCCGGTCGCCCAGGGACCGGTCGCCGACTGGCAGTGGATGTACGACGTCAACGTGCTCGGCACCCTGCGGGTCACCCAGGCCCTGCTGCCCGCCCTGGAGGCGAGCGGCGCCGGGAGCGTGGTGACGATCGGTTCGACCGCGGCGTTCACCGCGTACGAGGGCGGCGGCGGTTACGCGGCGGCCAAGCACGCGCAGACCGCGCTGGTCGGCACGCTGCGGCTGGAGCTGGCCGGCAAGCCGGTCCGGGTGATCGAGATCGACCCCGGCATGGTGCACACCGACGAGTTCTCGCTGAACCGCTTCGGTGACCAGGCCAAGGCCGACAAGGTGTACGCCGGCGTCAAGGAGCCGCTGGTCGCCGACGACATCGCGGACTGCGTCGCCTGGGTCGCCACCCGCCCGCAGCACGTCAACGTCGACCGGCTGGTGGTCCGCCCGATCGCCCAGGCCGCCCAGCACAAGGTCGTCCGCGAGTCGTGAAGGCCATCGGCGCGATCACCCGGGGCACGACGAACCCCAACCGACTGCGCCGTATCGACAACTACCTCGCCTACCGCTGCGGTGACCTGCTCACCGCGGCGCGACGCCCGCTGGTCGTCGACCTGGGCTACGGCGCGACCCCGATCACGGCCATCGAGCTGCGGGAGCGCCTGGCCACGACGGTCCGCGCGGACATCGAGGTGGTCGGGCTCGAGATCGATCCGGTACGGGTGGCAGCGGCTCGTCCGTACGCGAAGCCACCCGGTCTTGATTTCCGCCGGGGCGGTTTCGAACTGGCCGGCCTCGCCCCGGTCGTGGTCCGTGCGTTCAACGTGCTGCGGCAGTACTCCGAGGACGAGGTCGCCGCGGCCTGGCGCACGATGACCGCGACCGGCGCGGTGCTGATCGAGGGCACCTGCGACGAGCTGGGCCGGATCGCCACCTGGACGGTCGTCGAGGCCGGGGAGCCGCACACCCTCACGCTCTCGGCGCGGTTGTCCGGGCTGGACCATCCGGCCACGTTCGCCGAACGGCTGCCCAAGGCCCTGATCCACCACAACGTGCCCGGGCATCCGGTCCACGACCTGCTCGGCGAGCTCGGTGCGGCGTGGGAAGCGAGCGCGACCCCGTTCGGCCCGAGGCAACGGTGGCTGGCGACAGTGGACCGTTTCCGGTCGCACTGGCCGCTGCTCGACGGGCCGGCCCGCTGGCGCCGGGGCGAACTGACCGTGCCCTGGTCCTCGCTGCGATAGCGCGGACCAGGGCACGGTGTTCGGGCTTACTTGATCGTGACGGTGAACATCGGGTCGGCGGCGACCTTCCGGAACGCGGCCAGGCCGGTCGCGGTCGAGTTCACCGAGATGTCCCGGTCACCCTCGTCGTCGCTCGCGGTGTCGAAGTAGACGACCGCCTTGATCCCCGGGTGCGCCTTCAGCTCGGGGACCACCGTGTTGTACGCCGCGGACTTGTCCGTGACGCTCTTGGTGCGGTGGTACATGCCCCACTCGGCGACCATGATCGGCTTGCCCGGGTGGTTGGTGACCGCCCAGTCGTACCACCCGAGGCCGCCACCGGTCGGCTTGCGGTCGAGGAGGTCGCCCATGTCGCCGTAGTGGTAGTAGCCCTTCTCGACGCTCACGTACGAGTCCAGGCCGACCCAGTCCACCACGTCGTCGCCCGGGTACAGGTCCTTCCACCAGGACTTCGCCATCCACTTCTCGTTGCCCATGTAGGCCATCACGTTGATCGCGTCGGTGACGCCGTTGGCGCGCAGGCGCTTGATGACGTACCGGTACATGTTGGCGAAGTCCTTGGCCGTCATGCCCTTGTCAGCGGCTTCGATGACGTCGTTCTCCGGCTCGTGGTTCAGGACGAGGTAGAACTTCTGGTCGTAGTTCTTCTTCACGTAGTCCGACCACGCGTCGATCCGCTTGTTCTCTTCACCGGCGGCCACCTTGGCCCACGTGGACTGGTAGGCGATCTTCCAGTTGAGCAGCAGCACGCGGGGCTTCTCCGGGTCCCGGGTCATCGCGATCTCGGCCTTGGTCGGGAACTTCTCGTCACCCTTGTGGTACGCGTGGAAGATCGCCGCGGTCCGGCCGGTGAGCTTCTCCCAGTCCTTGAGCGCCTGGTCCCGCGGGGCGTCGGTGAAGCCACCGGCCGCCGCGCCCCAGAGCACGCCGCAGGTCGGCACCAGCTTCGCGTCCGTCACGCACTCGGTCTTCGTCGGCGGCGCGCTCGTGGGCGGTGTGGTCGTCGGCGGTGTGGTCGTCGGCGGGACCGTCGTGGGTGGCGCTGTGGTGGGCGTCGGGGCTGGGCTGGTCGGAGCTGGGCTGGTCGGGGCTGTGGTGGGGGTGTTCGAGGTCCGCACGGTCAGGCGCAGCTCCGGGCCTCCGGTGGCGGCGTTGCCGTACTCCGTCGAACGCAGCCGGGTGACCGCCGAGGTGGCCGACGACTTCAGCGCGAACGCGTAGGTGCCAGTGTTGTTGACCACCTTGGACAGGTCGAACGTCAGCGTGGTGTCGGTCGCCTTGGCCTTGATCGAGGCGACGGCCGCACCGAGCGCCGGGGCGTTGGCCGCGGTGAGCGTCTTCTCCGACCACGAGCTCGGCACCGCGTACAGCGTCAGCGTCGACTCCGCCGGCTTGCTCTCGACCGGCAGGCGCAGCTCGGCGCCGGTGACCGTGCCACCGGCCGGGACCTTCGGCGCGAACTTCACATAGGACAGCCGTGTCTCGCCGGCCTCCTTGCCGACGACGAGCTTGTCGGACTGGCCGAAGTTCGCGCCGGTCCGCGTGCTCGAGGTGTACGCGTCGTCGCTGCTGTGGACACTGATCGTCTCGTTCGTCGGGGCCGCGTTGGCCGTACCCGTCAGCGCGACGCTCGCACCGGCCACAACGACGCCGGTCACCGCGGCCCCGATCATCCCCCGCCTGGCAGTCATCTTTGTTTCCCCCCGGAAGTCAAAACCCTGTATGTCGATGAATCGCTGTCTGACATCAAGGTTCGACAGTGGCGGGTGCCGCACCGGCGCCCGTTGGGGAGCAGCCGGGGTGCCGGTGCCCGGGTGGCCGGGGAGGCGGCCGGCACCGGTGGGGATGAAGGACTTTCCGGCCGGAATTCACCCGGGCCGAACAGACAGAAGCGGGGGGGGGGGGGGGGGGGGGGGGGGGGGGGGGGGGGGGGGGGGGGCGCCCGGGGGGGGGGGGGGGCGCGCGGGGGCGGGGCGGAGCGGGGGGCG